>CAVXWI010000035.1:0-48770 GCA_963765345.1 uncultured Actinomycetota bacterium | reverse complement strand
CTCGTTGGGAAGCGTGAGATCCTCCATGTCTCCTTCTACGGATGGAACTACATCTGCGAGCCTGGAGGCGTCATCGAAGGTCGCAACGGATCTCCGCTCCGGGTTCACACCGTGTCACGCATCTGAAACGGGTCGTCAACATCTCCGTCGCGAAGCCGCCGGGTAGCCTCGCTGCGCGTGGGGCCGCACGCAAATTCCTCCGATGAGACTTTCTCGCCGCACGTGAGCGACCGCTCCGACGCATTGACCGCCCTCGGAGAGCGGGAGTTCGACCTACTGGTGATCGGCGCCGGAATCATCGGAGCGGGCATCGCCTCTGTGGCAGCACGCCACGGGCTCGCGGTCGCTCTCGTCGACCGCGACGACTTCGGCGGCGCGACCTCGAGCAACTCGTCGAAGCTGATCCACGGCGGCCTCCGCTACCTGGGCCTCGGCGACGTGCGCCTTGTCCGGGAGGCGCACGAGGAGCGGCGGCATCTCATGAACGTCGTCGCGCCGCATCTCGTCCACCAGATCCCATTTCTGCTTCCGCTCTACGAGAAACGGTCCGTACCGGCCCTACGTCGTCCAGGCGGGAATCGCGATCTACTCGACACTCGCCAGAGCGAGGCTGAACGGCCTCGTCGAACCCGCACGGGCGCGGCGCATGGTTCCTGATCTCCGGGTCGAGGGGCTGCGGAAATGCGGTCTCTACGTTGACTGTCACACCAACGACAGCCGTCTCACGCTGGCGAATGTCCGCGACGCCGCCGACGCCGGAACCACCGTGGTCAACTACGCCGAGGTCGCGGCACTGCGGATCGAGCGAGGCCGGGTGAAAGGCGCGGAGGTCCTGGTCGACGGCCGGGCCGTCTCGGTGCGGGCGAGGGCGGTCGTAAACGCCGCCGGGCCATGGTTGGACAGCCTGCGGCGGATGGACGACCCCTGGCCGGCGAATCGATCAGGCTCAGCAAAGGCGTTCACGTGCTCGCTCGACGCGGCCACGACTGGTCGGCGGCGCTCACTGTCCCCCACGACAAGGTGCGTGTGAGCTTCGCCGTCCCGTGGGAGGGAATGCTCCTCCTCGGCACGACAGACGCCCTTCACGAGGGAGATCCGGACAGGCGTCGCGGTCGAAAAGGAAGACGTCGACCAGGTCTCGCCGAGGCTGCGGTCGCGGTCGATCCCGCTCATTGGCACCGCCCGAGTCCGGTCGGCGTTTGCGGGGCTCCGCGCCCTCCCAGGCGGAAGCGAGGCCACGACGCGAGCCCGTCGTGAGACCGTCTTGATGCGCGGAAAATGCGGCATGCTCAGCGTCGCAGGCGGCAAGCTGACGACCTACCGGCGAATAGCCCTGGACGCCCTTGCCGAACTACGCTCGGATCTGGGAGTACACCAAATCGACCCCAGCCCATCGCCGTTGCCTGGAGCCCGGGATCTCGATCGGATTCGCCTACCCATCGAGGTTCCCCCCGAACTCCGCTCACACCTCCGAGGGCTCTATGGCTCGCTGTCGCCAGCGGTCCTGTCCCCTGCGGTTGACGACCCCGGGCTCTCGAGCCGATTACGCCCGACGCACCCGACATCGCCGCCCAGGTCGTCTTTGCGGCCAGCCACGAGTGGGCACAGACCGTCGAGGACGTCCTCCGACGCCGGACGACGCTCGCTCTGCGCGGCTCGGTTGGGCCCGCTGAGAGAGAAAAGGTCGAAGACTCATCGGTCTCGACAAGCCCTCCGCTCCTCGTCGACGTGACCTACGACTTCATCATCGTCGGAGGGGGCTCAGCCGGTTGCGTCCTGGCGAACCGTTTGACCGCCGACGCCTGACACCCGCGTGCTGGTGCTCGAAGCCGGCCGGCGAGACCGGCGCTGGGATCCGTACATCCAGATGCCGGCAGCCCTGACGTTGCCGATCGGCAACCCGCGCTACGACTGGCGGTATCGCTCGGAGCCCGAGGCCTCGTTGAACGGACGCCGGATCTACCACGCTCGCGGGAAGTTGCTCGGCGGATCGAGCAGCATCAACGGAATGATCTTCCAGCGCGGCAATCCCCTCGACTACGAACGGTGGGCGACAGAACCTGGGCTCGACCATTGGGACTACGCCCACTGCCTGCCCTACTTCAAGCGCATGGAGACCTGCCTTGAGGGAGCCGACGAATACCGCGGTCGGCGAGGACCGATCGTCCTCGAGCGCGGCCCAGCGACCGGACCACTTTCGGCGGCGTTCTTCGAGGCGGTCAAGCAGGCCGGCTACGAGCTGACCGACGACGTCAACGGCTACCGCCAAGAGGGCTTCGGTCGCTTCGATCGGACAATCCATCGCGGGCGCCGGATGAGCGCGACCCGCGCGTATCTCGACCGGTTCGCATGCGGCCGACCTGGTGTCCGCTGCAATGCCTTCGTAACCCGGCTGGTCATCGAGCACAACCGCGCCGTAGGGGTCGAGGTAACGGAACGCGGGAAAAGCCGCGTCGTTCGCGCCGACGAAGTGATCCTCTGTGGCGGAGCGTTCAACACCCCTCAACTGCTCCAGGTTTCTGGCGTAGGCGACACCGAACATCTCGAAGCGCTCGGAGTCCGCGTCGTCCACGACCTGGCAGGCGTCGGCGAGAACCTACAGGACCACCTGGAGGTCTACGTCCAGCACGCCGCCGCCCAACCCGTGTCGATGCAACCCGCTCTGAAGAAATGGAGACGCCCGCTGATCGGCCTCGAATGGCTGCTGTTTCGCGTCGGACCTGCCGCAACGAATCACTTCGAGTCCGGCGGCTTCGTTCGCAGCAACGACGACGTTCCCTACCCGAACCTGATGCTCCATTTTTTGCCCCTCGCGATCCGTTATGACGGCTCCTCGCCTGCAGAAGGACACGGCTACCAGGTCCACATTGGCCCCATGTACTCCGACGCCCGCGGCTCGGTCAAGATCATCTCGCCCGACCCGCATATCCACCCGGCCCTCCGGTTCAACTATCTCTCGACCGAGCAGGACCGCCGCGAATGGGTCGAAGCGATCCGCTGCGCTCGAAAGATCCTCGGCCAGCCCGCATTCGAATCGCTTGACGCCGGCGAGCTCTCGCCAGGCTCAACGGTCGAAAGCGACGAGGGAATCCTAGACTGGGTCGCTCGCGACGCCGAGACCGCGCTCCATCCATCGTGCACATGCCGTATGGGAAAAGACCAGCTCTCGGTAGTCGATCCAGAGACCATGGGCGTCCGAGGGCTCGAGAGGCTCCGGGTCGTCGACGCATCCGTTTTCCCGTTCGTGACGAACGGGAACATCTACGCACCCGTCATGATGGTGGCGGAGAAAGCCGCCGACCTCGTCGTGGGAAACACCCCGCTTACCCCTGCGCCGGTCGACTTCTATCGCCACCGGATCGCTGACGATCGCTAATAGCGGCCGCGACGCAGGAGGTTCTTCCGCTGCCGACGATCCCATTCGGCTTCACGACGTTCCCCGGCGAGATCTGGCGGACGCCGCGCAGTGGAGGCGAGCTACCCGAACGTCAGCTACTTCCACGAGGTCCACAAGGCGGCCATTTCGCCGCCTGGGAGGAGCCCGAGCTCTTCTCGACCGAGATCCGCGCAGCCTTCAAGTCGCTTCGCTGAGCAGCCACACCTGGGTGGCGCGCACCGTGCGCGCCACCCAGGGCCCAAGGGTCTGCAAGTGGCCAGCGGCGAGTTACAGCAAGCGAATCTCGCGGCATCGGTTGATGGCAGTGCCGTCGAATGACCTCTCGTGCGTGGCCGTATAGCGCCGTACCGGTGATGCCACGGTGCTGTCGCGTCGCCCCAGAAATGAAGAAATACCTGCTCAGAGGTAAGTTGTAACCACGCGATGGGTATGTAGATCTGGCAAACCATGGCTCCTCGCCGCTCCAAGCCCTGTGATCGATGCGGCTTTGAACCGCTGAGAAACGGCTCGGTTACTCATTCCCGAGGCGTGGTTAACTGCGACCTAATCCAGGCCGGCGCTCCGAGTTCGGCGCCGACGGTCGCTAGGGCCGTGGCGGTGTTGTCACGGTGATGGCGTGGGCGGCGGCCCGGGAAGGGAAGCACTCGCGAGCTTCGCGGAGCATCGTGGCGAGGTCGTCGAGCACTCGTTCGAGCCCCGGTCGAAGCCGTGTCGAGGCGGTGGGCATCGTGCGGCGCGCGAGGAGACGATGCGCGTGAGTAGCGGGCCCCGGTCGAAGCCGTGCTCGAGGCGGTGGGGGTCGTGCGGCGCGCGAGGAGACGATGCGCGTGAGTAGCGGGGAGCGACTCGTGCAGCGATCCGATCAATCAAGCCGGCCGCTGGAGTTCGAGCAGCAGGTTGCGGAGTAGGGCGAAGCGTTTCAGGCCGAGCCGCTGCTCCCAGGCGGCTTCCATCTCGGCGACCGCGTCGCGGATCACGCCGACCGCAGCGACGCCCCGCTCGGTGAGGACGATGCGTTTGGCGCGGAGGTCGTCCGGGTCGGGTTCGCGTTCGAGGTACCCGAGGCGCTCGAGCTCGCGGAGCAGGTAGTTGAGCGCCTGCTTGCTGATCCCCACCTGGGCCGCGACGTCGGTTGGCCGCGCGCCCTCCGGTCCCGGGTACCGGAACACGGCGAAATAGGCGCGGTCGAAGTCGTCGAAGCCGTGCTCGTGCAGCTGCTCGAGCATGTGCTGCTGGACCGCCTCCCAGGGGATGCGCAGGAGGGCGCCGATCAGCGGCGGCCCGAACGGCCCTGTGTCGATCTCCGAAGATTTCATAAAGTGACTTGACAACTCACTTCGATCGGTCTAAAGTCAAGCCACTTTATCACCTGCTGTAGGAAGGAGGAGCAACGATGGCAGCAAGCACACGCGAAGAGATCAGAGTCGGGGAGATGGCAATTCGCTTCCTGCTCGAGGGCGAGCAGTCGGACGGCTCGGTGGCGGTGTTCGAGTTCAACGTCCCTGCCGGCTCCAAGGTCGCGGCGGCGCACAGCCATGACAGCTTCGAGGAGACGATCTACGGCCTCGAGGGCACGCTCGTCTGGACGGTCGAGGGTCAGGCGCACGAAGTCGGCTCCGGCGAGGTGCTCTGCATCCCGCGCGGCGCAGTCCACCAGTTCGCCAATGTCTCCGAGCTCGGCGCGAAGGCGTTGGCGATCGTGACTCCGGGCATCCTCGGCCCCGAGTACTTCCGCGGGGTCGCCGCGGTCCTCGATGAGGCAGCCGGCGGCCCTCCTGACCTGGCTGCGATCGCGGCGGTCATGCGCAGCCACGGACTCACCCCCGTCTCCTGATGGCCCTTGCGAGAGGGAAAGAACCTATGACCCTGCCAGCGCCGACTCATCCCAAGGCGTCACGCGGCTTTCGCCCCGCCGACTTCACCCACCGCAGGCCGGGGGCCCGGCTGACGCTGCCCGCAGGGACGATGATTCCGCTCCCCTCGACACAGGTCGCCCACGCGCAGCACATCCTTATGGTCGAGTTCACCTCACCCGACGGACGCACCTCGAAGGCGATCGGCGGTGGCGACACACTCGATGCCGCAATCGCCTTCGCCCAAAATAGTTGCCCCACGGACGCGACCTGGCATCCGATCAGCTGGACCGACCTCTATGGCGACTAGAAGCCTTCTCACACGCGACGAGGCATACGTCCCGATCGGCAAACGGGAACCGATCCTTCGCAGCGACAGCAGCGAGATCAGCCTCCTCGTCGCAGACGAAAATCTCAGCCTCACCTATGCCAGCCGCGTAGCGGGCGAACGCGTGACCGACCTACACAGGCATCGGCACAGCGAGGCGTTCTACGTTCTCGAAGGCGAGCTCAGCTTCGAGATCGGGGCAGAGCGCGAGACGATCACTCTCGGGGCCGGCGGCTTCGTCGCTGCGCCGCCCGGCGTTGCACACTCGTACGGCACTGCCGGCATCCGCCCGGCACGCTGGCTCGTCATCCACGCCGGCGACGGCGGCTTCGCCGCGTTCATGCGCGGCATCCGCGACGGGGTCGAGGTCGAATGGGACATCGCACCGGTCCCTCCTGACGGCGGCCTCCCTGCAGACCACGCGATCGTCAGTCGCCCGTTGTCCGAGCCGCCTCCTTCCTGAGAGGCTCAACGTCGCTTGCCCCGAAGAGACCGACAAACTGGTGCGAACCGTCGACCCGGAAGAAGAACCACCGCCTGCGCGAACGATGCTTACCCCTGGACGCCGGCATACCTCCGTGGACGACAGTTCCGGCGGCTACGGGATTCTCGAAAGCTGTTCTAGAGCTCCGTCTGAGTGCTGTCTCGGTGTGATCGTGGCGCTTCGATGCGGACAAAATCTCTGCTCAGGGGCAGCTATGAGCCACGCGCTGGGTATGTAGAGGCCCGCGCCGGCGGTGCTCGCCCGCCTTAGACCACACGTGGTCAAACCCCGTTCGTCGGTCGTGAGCCTCGGCCCGGATAGTCATTCCTCGGGCGTGTTTCCCCTGGGCCTGGGACCCCAGATTCGGAAGGGCCCGCGCCGAGATGGACGCACCAAGCGTTCCGGCGTGTTGTTGGGGGGATGGCGCGCCGAGAGCACGCCGCCGAGCGCCGGCCCGACGTGCGCCCTAGCCTGGCTCCAGACGAGGCGTCCGCCTCGGGTGGCCGGGAACGTATGCGGGCCTGAGCGCTATTCCCGGTTCGCTGGGTTGCTCGCGGCCTTCTTGACGTCGGCAGGGAGCGTGCCGGCGGCGAGGTCTGCGAGCGTGACGTGCTCGAGCACGGCTCGAACGTTCGCCCAGAGGGCGATCCAGACGTCCTTGAGCGGTTCGGCAGTGGCGTTGTAGTCGACCGCTGGAGGTCGTGTTCCACGGATGGTGGCGAGGGGACCGCTGACGGCGCGCACGATGTCGGCGACGGTGATTTCCAGAGCCGACCCCACCGACCTCTACGAGCAGGTCGCCGGCGAGATCCGACGCGCGATCGCAGACGGCGAAGCAACACCCAACAGAGAACGGCGAGCCCGGCGAGCTCTGCTGAGCAAACCCTGGTGGGACGGCGGGACGACGTATCGCCGCGCCGTGTTCAAGACCACGGACGGCGGGAAGACCAAGAGCCTCGACGGCGGCGCTCGGTGGCGCACGGCGAACAGAGGTCTCAGCTTGACGTCGGTCTCCGCGCTTGCCGTCGACCCCCAGCACCCGCGGACGGTTTACTCGAGCACGGGCTCGCTCGGCCTCTTCAAGAGCCGCGACATGGGCGGCCACTGGCGGCCGCTCACATCCGCCCCCCACCTTGCCGATGGGATCGCGCTCGACCCAAGCAATCCTCGGAACCTCGCCGTTGTCGCCGCAGGCTACGGTGTCGTCAGGAGCATAGACGGCGGCCGCACCTGGACCGAGGCACACCTCGACGCCGACTCACGAGGGGTGACCGTGGTTGCGATCAGCGGAACAACGGCGTATGCCGGCGCGAACGGAGACGGTCTCTTCGGAAGCACGGACGGCGGCCGCAGCTGGCCCCAACTCGGCCCTGCCGGCGCGGTCCACCTGCATGCGCTGGCAATCTCGCCGGCCGATCCCGCGGTTGTCTACGCCGGCGTCTACGGCTCGCAAGCCGGTGGTCTCTACAGGAGCACGGATGGCGGCAGCAGCTGGCGGCGCCTCACCCTCCGGCGTGACCGCACTCGCGGTCGACCCGCGCTCGCCGACAACGGTATACGCCGGTCTGAACGGCCAGGAGAGCGCCTCCCACCCGCCAAAGACCTCGCTGCCGTTCTCGTTGGCACGCTCTCGACCTGATCGGCGAGCCCGTCGCGATCAGTCCGACGGAGCCTCCGACCGTGTACGCAGCAGCCGGTGGGCTCGGCGGAACGAGCAGGCTCTTCAGAAGCGCTGACGGCGGCCGGAGTTGGCAGCCGGCGGACCGCGGTCTTCCGCGGACGTATCTCTGGGCGATCGCCTTCGACCCGACCACGCCGGCGACCGTCTACGCGGCGATGGGCCAGCACGGGCTCTTCGCGAGCAGCGATGGCGGCGCGACGTGGCGGGCGGTGGACACGTCTGTGGCCCACCGGGAAATCACTGCGGTCGCCGTCGACCCGCGCCACCCGCAGACGGTCTACGCAGGAACCGACGCCGGCGTGATCAATAGCCTCGACGGCGGGCTCTTACTGGCGCCTGGTCAACGCGAGCGTGGGCGCGCACGGCCGCGACCGCGGGTACATGCAGGTATCCGCGCTCCTCGTCGACAATCGCGACTCACGGAACGTGTATGCGAGCACCGACTGCGCGGGCGTCTTCAAGAGCACCGACGGCGGCCACCACTGGGCACCGGCGAACGCGGGCCTCGAGCCGGAGTGCCCGTGGTCGTATGCTCTCGCACTCGACCCACGGACTTCGCAGGTCGTCTACGCCGCCGATCGGGTTCGGGGCGTGCTCAAGCGTCAACACCAACACCGTCCTCCGGGCCCTCCGACTGCTCCGCGACGAAGGGCTACTCGAGTTCCGACGAGGCCACGGCATCTCGGTCGCCGGCACGCCCGAGCGGGGCGCCGTCATCACTCGCGCCAGAGAACTCGTTGGCTTCGCCCGCCTCCACGGCTACCGGCCCGACGAACTCGTCAAGATCATCGAAGACATCGGCTAGCTCCGTACGATCTCGCGTGGTCAGCCACGTGGGTGGAGCGGTCACCGAGCCGACCAAAATGACGATCCCGAACGCAGCGCCAGCGGGCTGACGCCGCGCCGCTGCCTGGCCAGCGCCGGGCGGTCGTTGCGGGAGGCCGACACGCAGCTCGACCCCCGATCACACACCGTGCCTGGCCGCCTGGACAAGGTGGCGCCCGCTCTGTCCGATCGCCGTCGTACTGTTCCGGCGCCTCGCGATAGCGAGGTGTCGTGGTCGCCAGCGAAGTCCGGTGTGATTCCGGCGCTGTCCCGCAACGGTGATGCCCTCGCGCAGGCGGGGGACGAGCCCGGTCGCCTGCTGCCTCGTCGTCGGGACCGTCCTCGCCAGAAGGATGGGCCGGATGCCGCTCGCTCGGCTGACGGGTCCTTCTTCTGCCGTCAAGCCAAAGGAGTTGGAGCGGTGCAGGAGACCTACACGATCGGCCCCCGGACGTTCGTTCTCGACCGCACGAAGGCGGAGGCGGCGCTTGCCGCAAAGCGGGTTGTCGGGGGACGGGAAACGATGACGTTCAACCTGCTGCCGTTGCGCTATGTCTGGGCGTACGAGCTGTACAGGACGATGAAGGCGAATCACTGGGAGCCGGAGGACGTCCCGATGCAGCGCGACGTGCAGCAATGGCGCGGCGAGTCGGCGCTCTCGGAGCTCGATCGCTGGATCGTCAGGATGGGCGTCGGCTACTTCTCGGCGGCCGAGGGGATCGTCGGCGACAACATCCTCCACGTCGTCCGCGAGCTCGTGACGGCGTCGGAGTTGAAGCTCGTCCTCGGGCGGCATGCGCACGAGGAGAACATCCACGCGGACTCCCTCCTGTACATGATCTCGTCGCTCGGGATCGATCCACACGAGTGCGGGGCGATGTTCGACGACGTCCCGACGATCGTCGCCAAGAACGAGTTCGTCACGCGCGCCTCGCGCGATCTTCGCCGCGACCTCGACATGTCGCTGCCGGAGAGCAAGCGGCTGCTCGCGCGGAACGCCTTCGTGTTCGGCCAGTGCATGGAGGGCACCCAGTTCTACGGGCTCTTCGGGATGATCCTCTCCCTGTATCGGCAGGGAAAGCTCCCCGGCCTCGGGATGATGTTCCGCTACACGCTGCGGGACGAGTCGAACCACATCGAGCTCTTCCGCCGGCTGCTGCTCGAGCTCGGGGCGGAGAACCCGGAGATCTGGACCCCGGCCTTCCGTGAGGAGTTGCGCGGCCTGATGGCCGAAGCGGTCGAGCTCGAGAAGCGGTTCATCCGTGACTGCCTGCCAGTGAGCGCCGTCGGCCTGTCGGCGCCGGAGTTCGAGCGCTACATCGACTACATCGCCGATCGCCGCCTCGAGGGCGTCGGGCTCGAACCACTTGTCGGCGGGATCGACAACCCACTGCCCTGGCTGGCTGAGCTGATGGACATCCGCAAGGAGCAGAACTTCTTCGAAGGCCGCGTGACCGAGTACCAGAAGTCCTCTGCCCTCGCCCTCGTCGCCGACGACGAACTCTAAGACCCCACCCGAACGAGAGAAAGGAACGCAACGTGATCATCGATTTCGAGGAGATCCTCGACGACCTTGAGGTCAAGCGCGCCTCGCTGCTTCCACCCGACGAGCTGCCGCACCTCGATGTTGCCGCGGCGACCGCAGTCCTTGACAGCGGCGGGCTGACGATCAGGGTGGTCGACGAGCTCGGGCGGATACGTCCGTTCGCCCTCACGGAGGCCTGCCAGTGGGTCGCTGACGCGCTCGGAACGGTTGCGGCCGCGCGCGGCGACGCCGCACTCGCGCCGGCGGGCACGGAGTTCGTCGCGGCGATCGGCCGGGCGCTCCTCGGGCGTCTGAGGCTGCTCGGCGAGGTGGCGCAAGTGACGGAGGCTGACCTCTCGGCGCTCGTCGAGGCTGCCTTGATCGAGCAAGGCGCGCTCGGTGTCGCGAAGGCGCTCGTGATGCGTCGTTCGCGTACCGCGGTTGCGCCGGCGCCGATCGACGCGCCGCGGCTTCGACGCCGCTCGGGTCACGTCGTCGCGTGGAATGCCCGCAAGATCGAGGTTGCGATCCGCAACGCGTTCCTCTCGCTTGGACTCGATCCGGAGCCGGCGACCCGTTTCGCCGAGCGGGTGAGCGTGCGCGCGCGGTCGCTTGGGCTCGACTCGGTGCCGATCGAGACGGTGCAGGACCTTGTCCAGGAGGAGCTCGTCCTCTCCGGGCAGATGCGCGTCGCCGAGCGCTACATCCTCTACCGGGCCGAACGCGCGATGCTTCGCGCCGAAGGGCGCCTGGCCGCCGACGTCCCCGCCGCCGGGAGTGTCGTCGTGCGCGACCGCCAGGGGAACGAGCTGGCCTGGGGCGGCGAGGATCTCCGCGCCCGGATCCGTTTCGCGGCAGCGGGCCTCGACCTCGGTCTCGACGAGACAGAGCTCGAGCAGGAGCTACGTCGCTCCATCCACGGCGGCATCGATCGCGCCGACCTCGACCGGCTGGTCGTCCTGAACGCGAAGTCGCTGATGGAGCGCGACTCGGACTTCTCGTTCTTCGCGGGCCGCATCCTGCTGACGTTCATCTACGAGGAGACACTCGACTGGGACGTTCTCCACGACGGCGTCGGCGGTCTCGCGGAGGCCCATCGCCGCGCGCTGCAGCCGGTACTCGAGCGGGGCGTCGAGATTCGCCGTGTCGACCGGGCCCTGCTCGGCTACGACCTGGATCGAGTCGCAGCCGCGCTCGACCCGGCCGCGGATCTTGGCTTCGACTATCTCGGACTCCAGACCCTCTATGACCGTTACCTGCTCGTCGACAAGACGGCAGCCGACCCGAAACGCCTCGAGGCGCCACAGCTTTTCTGGCTGCGGGTCGCGATGGGTGTCTCCCTCGGCGAGCGGTCCGATCGTGAGGAGCGCGCAGTCGAGCTCTACCGGATGTACGCGAGCCGCCGGTTCTGTTCCGCCACCCCGACGCTGTTCAATGCTGGGACACCGCATTCGCAACTCTCGAGCTGCTATCTCTACGTGGTCGGCGACTCGCTCGAGTCGATCGTGCAGCGGGGGATCGCGGAGAACGCGATGTGCTCGAAGTGGGCCGGTGGGCTGGGGGGTTCCTGGACGGCCGTCCGTGGCACCGGCTCCCACATCGAGGGGACAAACGGCGAGAGCCAGGGCGTGGTCCCGTTCCTGAAGCTCCACAACGACCAGCTTGTCGCGGTCAACCAGGGCGGCAAACGCGCCGGCGCTGGCTGTGCGTACCTCGAGGTTTGGCACAACGACATCCGGGAGTTCCTCGAGCTTCGCCGGAACACGGGTGACGAGCGCCGCCGCGCCCACGATCTGAATACCGCGTGCTGGGTGCCGGACCTGTTCATGAAGCGCGTCGAAGCGCGCGAGCACTGGACGCTCTTCCGTAGCTCCGAGGTGCCGGATCTCCACGAGACCTACGGCGCCGCGTTCGAACAGCGCTACGCCGACTACGAGCGCCGCGCCGAGGCGGGCGAGATCTTCGGCGAGAGGATCGAGGCACTCGCTCTCTGGAAGGTGATGCTGCGCTCGCTCTTCGAGACGGGCCACCCCTGGATCACGTTCAAGGATCCCTGCAACGTCAGGAGCCCGCAGGACCACGCCGGTGTCGTGCATTCGTCAAATCTCTGCACCGAGATCACACTGAACACCTCGGCGGAGGAGACCGCGGTCTGCAACCTCGGCTCGGTCGTCGTCGACGAGCATCTCACCGCGGTGGGCGGGATCGATCACGAGAAGCTGCGTGAGACCGTCCGCGTGGCGGTGCGGGCGCTCGACAACGTGATCGACGTCAACTTCTATCCGACCGACGCCGCCCGGACCGCCAACCTGCGACACCGTCCGGTCGGGCTCGGCCTCATGGGGCTGCAGTACGCGCTCTACCGCAAGGGGATCGCGTTCGGGACGGACGAGGCGATCGCATTCGGCGACGAGCTGTTGGAGGCGATCGCCTACTACGCCTTCGAGGCCTCGAGCGACCTCGCGGCGGAGCGGGGGCGCTATCAGAGCTACGCCGGCTCGAAGTGGGACCGCGGGCTGCTCCCGGCGGACACGGTCGACCTGCTCGAAGCCGAGCGTGGCGTTCCCGTCGACGTCGAGCGTGGCGGGAAACTCGACTGGCGCCCGCTGCGGGAAAAGATCGCCGCACAGGGGATGCGGAACTCGAACGTGCTCGCGATCGCGCCGACGGCGACGATCTCGAACATCATGGGCAGCTCGCCCTGCATCGAGCCGCTCTACAAGAACCTGTTTGTCAAGGCGAACCTCTCCGGCGAGTTCGTCGTCCTCAACCCCTACCTCGTCCGCGACCTCAAACACCGTGGCCTCTGGAGACGGGAACTCGCCGAGCAGATCAAGTACTTCGACGGCGACCTCAGCGAGATCGAGCAGATCCCTCCTGAGCTGAAGGAGCGGTACCGGACGGCGTTCCAGCTCGATCCACGGGCGCTGATCGACGCTGCCGCGCGCCGCCAGAAGTGGCTTGACCAGTCACAGTCGTTGAACCTGTTCCTCGCGGAACCCGACCTGAAGGCGCTGAGTCATATGTACCGGCATGCCTGGCATGCAGGCTTGAAGACCACCTACTACCTGCGGACACTCGGTGCCTCGACGATCGAGAAGGCGACCGTCCAGGCGAGGGTGGAGGAGGCCGCTCAGCTGCCGGAGTCGGTCGCGGCGAGGCACGCGGCGGCGTGCTCGTTCGAGGCAGCCACGCGAGGTGAGGACTGCGAGGCCTGTCAGTGAGCCTCGCGACGACCCGAGGACCCGTACGTGGTCGTCGAGCCGGCGAATGCCGTCCCCGTCGCGGTCGCCGACGGACGTTCCGATCGCCTGAAGCAGCTGTGCGTCCGCGGCCTCAGCATCGGCGTGGGGTGTGGGCCCGGAGAGCGCAGGAGCTCTCCGGGCCCACCGGGGTGCGCGGGTTCAGGCCGCGCGGTACAGGAGCGGGTGGGATGCGGTTCCCAGATACCCAGCCCCTGCCTGGTTGACGCTCATCGCGACGCGGACCGTCGTCTGCGGCAGAGCGAGATTGAAGGTTGCCGTCGAGTTCGGCTTCAGCACCTGGCGCGCCACCGTCTGCCAGGTGGCGCCGTGCCGCAGCCGCTGCAGCTCGACCAGCCGGCCTCGGAACGCCGCCGCGGCCGAGACGTGGGCGGTGAGTGTGCCGCCCTTATGCTCGTGGACGGACATGGTGGGACGGACCCCGATCGCGACGGGGGCGCTCGTCAGGGCGGCTCCGAGGCGAGCCTCGTAGGTGGTCAGGATCGCGGGCCGGACGCGGACGCTGAAGCGTCCGGCCGGACCGGTTGTGACGGCCGCCAGCCTGACCGGCGCCGAGCGGCCATACCGCCTGGCAAGGATCGTCACGTGCTCACCGCTCGTCCCGTTGACGAGGCGTCCGTCGAGCGTGACGCGGTGGCCGAAGAGCACCTTGAAGGCCGAGGGCTTCAGTGTCAGCATCTCGGGTCGATACACGAAGGCGTGGCTCGCCGCACCGAGATAGCCGGCTCCGGCCTGGTTGACGCTCATCGCGATCCGGATCGTCGAGGTGGCACCGGTCGGGGTGAGCACGGCGATCGAAGCGCTGCTCAGCCGCTTGCGCCCAACCGTCAGCCAGCTACCGTCGGCGCCGCGCCGCTGGAGCTCGATCAGGCGACCGTCGAATGAACGCGCGGATGCGACCTTGACGCGCAGCCGGCCGTTGCTGAGGAGGCGAACGGTGACGGCCGGGGCGACACCGACGACGACAGGCCGGCTCGTCAAGGTGGCCGAGGCCGCCTGGTAGGAGGTCCGCAGGGACGGGCGGACGTGAAGGGTCCAGCTGCCGTCGCTCGACGTCTTGACGACCGCGATCCGGCGAGGTGCGGAGCGCCCGTAGCGCCACGCCTCGATCTTCACCGCGCGTCCGGCGGCAAGCCCCTGCCGGAGGGTGCCCCTGAGGGTGACGGTGTGCCCGTAGAGGACTCTGGACGACGAGGCGGAGATCGTGAGCGTCGGTCGCGTCGTTCGGGCGAACGCCGAGGGAACGAGAACGAGCGCGGCAAGGAGAATGAGAGGGGTGCGCACCATGGTCCTCCTCCGAGGTTCGGAACAGGGAATCGACGAGTGTCGACGCTGGTCGTTGTTCCCGTGCCGCGTCGTCTTCAAACCTGCCGCCGTGTCACCCGCTGTCGCCTTGGCTCGCCTGCGACGAAGCCGCAAGGGACGAGGCGGCGGGGCGCATAGACTCGGCGCCGTGAACGTCTCTGCTCGGCGACCGCCGCGGTCGCTCCCGACGTGCTTCGCGCCTGCCCACCGTCCCGGCCACCCGAGCCCCGTCCCGGACTTCGAGCCCGAGCGTTTGCCGGTTGGCGGGGAGGGGTAGCAGCAGCGGTGTGTCGTCGGTGCGCGCTCTCGGGCAGCTGGCAGGCGGAGGCACCGCCGCGATGAGCGACGACGTCGTCGTCGTCTTGCCGATCGACGGATTCATGCCGGTCGCCAGGCTCGTCACGGGCGGCCTCGCCTCTCGGCTCGGCTTCGGTTTCGAGACGGTCGACGACCTGCAGCTGGCGGTCGAGCTCGTCCTCCGCTCCCTTCCGGACCGGAGTGGCGCCGTCGAGCTTTCCTTGCGCGACGACGGACGCGCACTCCGGGTCGCGATCGCGCCGGTCGGCGGTCTCTCGCTCTCGGACCGCCTCCGGCCGCTCGACGGCGTCGGCGTCGGCCTCGGTCAGTCCCTCGAGCGACTGGTCGACTCGGTCGAGCTGACGGCGACGGGCGAAGGTGCCGCCGTCGTCCTGACGAAGGCCCTGCCGGCGCGCGTGTCGTGAAGGTCGCCGCGCCCATCTCGGAGGTCGATCGCCGCTCGCTCCTGCGGGCCTACCGCGAGAACGGGGATCTCGCAGCGCGCGACCGGCTGGTCGAATCGTTCATGCCGCTCGTCTCGTCGCTCGCGAGACGGTACGCGGGTCGGGGGGAGCAGCTCGAAGACCTGCAGCAGGTGGCCTCCCTCGGGCTCGTCAAGGCGATCGACCGGTTCGACCTCGAGCGGGAGGTCGACCTCGTCACCTACATCTTCCCGACGGTGGTCGGAGAGCTCAAGCGTCACTTTCGCGACCGGGTCTGGTCGGTCTCCGTCCCCCGTCGGCTGAAGGAGCTCTACCAGCTGCTCTCGCGGCTGCTCGACGATCTGACGGCCCGTGACGGGCGCTCGCCGACGATCCCCGAGCTGGCCGCGGCTGCCGGGGTGAGCGAGGAGGAGGTGGTCGAGGCGCTCGAAGCCGGGCGCGCCTACACCGCGCGCTCGCTGACGCAGGCCCACGACGGCGACGACGGCTCCGAGGTCGAGCTGATCGACCTGCTCGAGGACGAGGAGGATGGCTACGCCGTCGCGGAGAACCGCGACCTGATCGCCTCGGGGTTGCACGCGCTCGACGAGCGCGAACGGGAGATCGTGCGGCTGCGGTTCGTCGACGGTCTGACCCAGTCGGAGATCGCGGCAGCCGTCGGCGTCTCCCAGATGCACGTTTCGCGGCTGCTCCGTCGCGCCCTCGATCGGCTCGGCGAGGTGATCGAGACGTGATGAAGGCAGATGTGAGCAGCCGCGGTCCGGCCACCGTCGAGCTCCGCATGGCCCCGCGTGCCGAGAACCTCTCGCTCGCCCGGCTTGCGCTCGCCGGCGTCGGCCCTGTCGCCGGGGCCTCCGACGGCGAGGTCGCCGACCTGAAGCTGGCGGTCACCGAGGCCTGTACGAACGCGATCCTGCACGCCTACGCCGACGGCAACGGCGGTCAGCTCGTCGTGCGCTACCGCGTCGGGCCGGGGGCGCTCGAGATCGAGGTGGAGGACGACGGTATCGGATTCGATCCCGACGACCCCGGGGCGCGCGAATCGAACGCCGGCGGCCAAGGGATGGGCCTGATGATCATCCGGGCGCTGACGGACTCGGTCGAGATCCGCAGCGACGGCACGGGCAGCCGCGTCACCTTCAGCAAGGCCGTCGGCGCTTCCGGCGACGGCTGAGCGGCGACGGCTAGCCGCTCGCCGGTGCCGCCGCCGCGGCCCGGGTGCGCAGGTGGTCGATCGCCTCGTCGGGTGAGGCGAAGATCTCGAAGATTCGATCGAGCAACGTGATCGCGAACACCTTGCGGACGTTCGGATCGCGACAGGCGATCGCGAGCTCGCCACCGGCCGGCCGGAGCCGCTTGACGGCGCCCATCAGCACGCCGAGCGTGGTCGAGTCGATGAATGTCGCCCGCGACAGGTCGACCAGCACGTTCCGGCTGCCACGATCGATCGTCTCGGCGAGCGCGGTCTTCAGCGCCGGTGCCGTGTGGAGATCGACCTCCCCGCCGACGGCAACACACGCCACACCCCCGCCGAGGTCGACGGTCGAGATCTCGAACTCCATCGTGTGCGCCGAGACTACCCGCCAGGCGCCTACGCGAAACACCGGGAGGTGACGGGTACCGGCGGCCCCCCGCGCCCTCAGGCGCCACGGCCTGACGGCAAGGGCCGGCGAATGCTCAGTCCCAGCCGCGGGAGAGCCTGAAGGCGGCGTTGATCAGCCCGACGTGGCTGTAGGTCTGGGGGAAGTTGCCGCTCTGCTCGAGCGAGCCCGGCAGGATGTCTTCGCTGTAGAGGCCGAGGCCATTGGCGAGGCGAAGCAACGTCTCGAACAGCGCGACCGCCTCCTGCCGGCGTCCGATCACGGCCAGCGCCTCGACGAGCCAGAAGGAGCAGACCGTGAACGCGGCCTTCGGCAGGCCGAAGTCGTCCGAGACGGAGTAGCGCTGAATCAGGCCTCCGTCGAGAGCGAGCTCGCGCTGGGTTGCGAGGACGTGCGACTCGGCCCGCGGATCGTCCGGGCCGAGGAAGCCCAGGTGGATGCTCTGCAGCAGCGCGGCGTCGAGGGCCGGCTCGCCCGCCGACTGCGTGATCGCGCCGAGCGCGTCGCTCCAGCAGGGGCCTTCGAGCAGCGCAGCGGCGCGCTGCGCGACAGCGGTGCCGCGCTCGACCAGATCCTGCTCGCCGAGGAGATCGCCGATCTCCGCCGCCCGCCGTCCGCCCGCCCAGTGCATCAGCACCGTGAAGCTGTGCAGCCGGCGGACGCCGCGGAGCTCCCAGGGCCCCGCATCGGGCTCGTCGATGCGCGCCTCGATCTGTCCGAGCAGCTCGCCGACGAGCTCGACCGCGCGCGGGGTCGCGATCGAACCCGTGAAGCGGGCGTCGAGGACGAGCCGGCTGATCGCCAGGATCATCTCGCCGTACACGTCGTTCTGGGGGTGGTGGAAGGCCTGGTTGCCGATCCGGACAGGCTGCTCGCCGCGGTAGCCGGCGAGGTGAGGGAGGATCCTCTCCTCGGCATCGTCGGCGCCTGCGATCGTGTAGAGGGGCAGGAGCTCTCCCTCGCGCTGCTCGGCCAGGTTGCGCAGGAAGACGAGGAAGCGTTCCATCTCGCCTGCG
Organism: uncultured Actinomycetota bacterium; assembly: GCA_963765345.1. GTDB lineage: Bacteria > Actinomycetota > Thermoleophilia > Gaiellales > Gaiellaceae > PALSA-600. The sequence goes on along the minus strand of CAVXWI010000035.1, from coordinate 30,752 downwards.
TGCCCAAGGCGCTCGAACGCGTTCAGGCTGAAGTACGAGTCGCGCAGCCAGCAGTAGCGGTAGTCCCACGTTCGTCCCGAGCCCGGGTGCTCGGGCAGACTCGTCGTCGTCGCCGCGAGGAGGGCGCCCGTGTCCTCGTACTGATGGAGCTTCAGCACGAGTGCCGAGCGAATCACCTCGCGCTGGTAGTCGCGGGGCACACGGGTGCGTTTCACCCATTCGCGCCAATGCTCGACCGTGCGCTCGAGGAACCGCTCGGCCGTCTCCTCGAGACCGGCTTCGAGCGGCTCGCCGAAGGTGAGCGCGAGGTGGTAGTCGCGGTCGAGCAGGAACGGCCGCTCATCCTCGACGTAGGTCAGCGGGACGTTCGTGGTCAGCCGGAGCGGCGTCGGCAGCCCCGTATACTCGATGTGGTTGGACGAGCGCCACGCCGACGCCGTGAGGCGCCCGTAGTCGTACACCGGGCGGCAGCGGACGACGGCGCGGGGATCGCCTGCGAGCGGCCGCAGGATTCGCATCACCATCGACGGCTTGTACGTCCGGTCGTAGAGGAGAAAGCGAGGGGCGAAATCGATCAGTTCGAACGATCCCGCCGAGCCCGAGAAGACCGTGCGCAGGACATTGGTGTTCTCGACGTAGTCGTGGGTGACGCTCGCGACCTCGATCCCGTCGACGGTGAACGCACCGCCCTGCTCGCGGTCGAGGAGCGGGCCGAAGACGAAGCTCGAATCCGGTCGCGGCCAGCAGAGCCATTCGATCGAGCCGCTCGAGACGAGAGCGATCGTTGAGCAGTTCCCGATGATGCCGAGGGACGTCGTCACCGGCTCGTGAGCTTACGCGCGCACGAGCCGGGGTAGGACGGTTACGTGGATCCGGGAGGGCCAGCGGCGTCGCGCGCCGATCTCGTGATCGCGAGCAACCGGCTCCCGTTCACGCTCGTGCTCGCCGACGGAGCGCTTCGAGCTCGAGCCGAGCGCAGGGGGCTCGTCACCGCGCTCGACCCGGTGCGCGCCAAGGCGGCCTGGGTCGGGTGGCCCGGGCTCGCCGTCCCGGCCGATCTCGAGGCGGCGGCCGGGCAGGCGGCCGCCGGCGAAGGCTGCGTCCCGGTGTTCCTGAGCGAGGCAGAGCAGGAAGCCTTCTATGGCCGCATCTGCAACGAGACGCTCTGGCCGCTGTTCCACTACTTCGTCGATCGCATGCGCTTCGCGTCCGAGGCCTGGGCCGTCTACGCGGAGGTGAACGAGCGCTTCGCCGAGGCGATCGACCGCGTGAGCGCGCCGGGGGCCCGGGTCTGGATCCACGATTTCCACCTGGCGCTCGTGCCCGCGCGCACTTCGCCGGCTGCGGCCGGATCTTGCGATCGGCTTCTTCCTCCACATCCCGTTCCCCTCGTCGGAGATCTACCGGCTGCTGCCGACGAGGGTGGAGCTGCTGCGCGGGATGCTCGGCTCCGACTACATCGGCTTCCACACCGGTGACTATGCCCGTCACTTCCGCTCTGCCTGTCTGCGCGTGCTCGGCATCGAGCCCGGCCCGGACACGGTCGAACATGACGACCGCACGATCGGCATCGGCGTGCACCCGATCGGGATCGACGTCGAGAGCTTCCGCGCGAGCCTGCGAGACCCGGCGACGCCGTCGGTCGAGGCCGAGCTCGACGAGCGCTACGGCGACCGCCAGCTCGTCCTCGGGATCGAGCGGCTCGACTACACGAAGGGGATCCCGCAGAAGCTCGACGCCTTCGAGCGCTTCCTCGAACAGGACCCGACGAGGGCCGAGCGGGTGACGATGCTCCAGGTGCTCGTCCCCTCGCGGCTCGAGAGCGCCGAGTACCGAGCCATGCGGGACGAGATCGAGATGCGGATCTCCCACATCAACGGTCGCTTCTCGGGACTCGGGCACGCGCCGGTGGCCTACGTCCACCGGGCCGTCTCGCGGCCCGAGCTCGTCGCCCTCTACCGGCGGGCCGACGTGATGATGGTGACGCCGCTCCGCGACGGCATGAATCTCGTCGCCCAGGAGTTCGTCCTCTGCCAGACCGACGACTCCGGCCAGGGCGCGAGCCGGCGCGGAGCGCTCCTGCTGAGCGAGTTCGCCGGCGCGGCGCAGGTGCTCCCGGGTGCGGTGCTCGTCAACCCCTGGGACGTCGACGACCTGGCCGCGCGGCTCGCCGAGGCGCTCGCCTTGCACCCGGGCGAACGCGGCCGGCGCCTCGAGCTGATGGTCCGACGCGTCGAGCAGCTCGACAGCGCCCGTTGGGTCGAGGGCTTCCTCGCGCGGCTCGGGCGATACGCCGCACCATCGACCCGATCGGCGCGGCCCCTCGACGCAGCGGCGCTCGGCCGGACGGTGGCAGCTCTCGGCGCCGCGCGCGACCGGGCGCTGCTGCTCGACTACGACGGCACGCTGCGCGAGCTCGTCGGGCACCCGGACCTGGCTGCGCCGACCTCCGAGATCCGTGAACTGCTGCTCGAGCTCGCCGCCCTGCCGCGGACGAGCGTCCACGTCGTCAGCGGCCGGACGCGCGAGTCGCTCGAGTCCTGGCTGGGCGACCTGCCCGTACATCTCTGCGCCGAGCACGGCTACCTCGTCCGGCCGGCAGGCGGCGAGTGGGGGTCACCCCTCGAGGTCGACCTCTCGTGGCTGCCGCGCGTCGAGCGCCTCTTCCGGCGTGTTGCCGCCGACGTTCCCGGGACGATGGTCGAGCGGAAGGCCGCGAGCGTCTCGTGGCACTACCGCCAGGCCGAGCCCGAGTACGGCCTCTGGCGAGCGCGCGAGCTGCTGGTGGCGCTCGAAAACGTCCTTGCGGGCATTGCCGCCGAGGTGCTGCCGGGACGCCGGGTGATCGAGGTACGCGCTCGCGGCGTCAACAAGGGGACGTACCTGCGGCGACTCCTCACGGCGGAGGGGGGCGAGCAGACCGTCTACCTCGCAGCCGGAGACGACGTCACCGACAACGATCTCTTTGCCGTGCTCCCGAAGGGCTCGATCGCGATTCACGTCGGCGGGATGCGCCGGCGCGCGACGCGAACGCCGCTCGAGCACGAGTACGTCGTCGACTCGCCGGCGGCGTTGCGCACCGCGCTCGGCGACCTCGCCGAAGAGCTGCGTTCGGAGTCACCGAGCGGCGCCGAGCACGGCGGCGCCCGGTCACGCACCCGCACCAGGAGCGGCTCATGAGCGGATCAGCGGATCGGAGCTCGGACGCGGCCCGACCGCGTTCTTCAGAGCGCGATCGCCAGCACGGCGATGTCGTCAGGGTTGCCGCGCTCGATCTCCATCGCGTCGACGACCCCGGCGACATAGGCCTGGAGGTCGTCCACCGAACCGCCGGCGACGCGTTCTGCGAGCGTCTGGATCCGCTCGCTCAGGTTCACGCGGCGGTGCTCGACGAGCCCGTCCGTATAGGCGAAGATGACCGTCCCGGGCTCGATCTGGACGCGCGCGTCGACGAAGTCCGCCGGCGTCGCGGCACCGAGCGGCGGGGCGTGCAGCTCGTCGAGCAGGGTCGTTTCACGGCGAGCGATGGAGTAGAGGATCGCCGGCGGGTGCCCGGCGCTGCAGTACCGCAGGAGCCCCGCCGCCGGGTCGATGTCGAAACAGAGCGCGGTCGCCATCGCGTCGGGCGCGATGTGATGGGTCAGGCGGGCGAGGATCTCGGCCGGGCTGCGGTGCTCGAGCGCGTAGGCGCGATAGGAATGGCGTAGACGCCCCATCTGCGCGGCCGCCGGGATCCCGTGCCCCGCGACGTCGCCGACCGAGCCGGCAATCGTCCCGTCGTCGCGCTCGACGGCGTCGTACCAGTCTCCCCCGACGATCGTGCCCTCGCTGCCCGGCCGGTAGTAGGCGACCAGACGCGCCGCCGCGGGAGCCGGCAGGCTGGCCGGCAGCAGGGCCCGCTGGAGCTCCTCGGCGGTGCGCCGGTCTTGATCCTGGATGCTGGCGCGGCTGAGTGCGCTCTCGATCTGGCCGCAGACGACGCGCAGCCGTGCCTGCTCGCTTGCCGGGAAGGCGCGGCCGTCGCGGTAGTGCAGCGCGAGGTAGCCGCGCGGCCGCCGGCGTGGCGCGGCGAGCGGCAGTAGCGCGAGCGCGCCTGCTCCGTCGGCGTCGTCTTCGAGCCGATCGAGGAAGCGCGCCTGTCCGTCGGTGACGACGGCTCTGCCGGTCGGCTCGGCCGCGGCCGCCAGCGATTGGGCAGCCGGATCGGACTCGCCGGCGGGCCCGGAGCTCCAGACCTCGATCCTGTCTGACCCCGGTTCGAGCAGGGCGATCGAGACGGCGTCGGCGCCGAGCAACGCGCGACCGGTCGCTCCGACCGCCGCGTGCACGTCGTCGACCGTGACCGCCGAGGAGAGCTCCGCCGTCAGCGTCTGCACCGCCTCCGCCTCCTGACGGAGGCGGTCCGTCTCAGCCCGGGCGAGCTGCTGGTCGCGCAGCAGTCGGAAGGATCGTCGCGGTACCTGCCAGGCGAGGCCCACGACGAGCAGGACCGAGGCGAGCCCGGCGATCCCGACGAACGCCGCCAGCCGGTCGAACAGACTGTCCTGGTGAGCGTTGGCCACCTCGGTCTTGACCGCCGCCGCCTCCTTCGAGCGCCTTGATCGCGGTACGAAATGGTCGAACACCGTCGTGCCGCGCTCGACCTGGGCGGCGGCCGCCCTCCGGCCGGGAGCACCCGAGGCGACGAGGGCGATCTCGGAGCCGAAGAACACGCGGAGCTGCCCGATCACGCCGAGCACGGGTACGAGCAGCCTCGCCAGCTGCGCGTCGTGCGCCGCGAAGGCCGTCAGGGTCGTCACATCGGCCGCCGAGTGCCTGAGACCCGTCCGGTAGGGCTCGAGGCTCGTCGGGTTGGCGGTGATCAGATACCCGCGGACGCCCGGTCTCCTCGTTGACGAGCTGCAGCGCCAGGTCGCGGGTTGCGCTCTGGAGCGGGATCACCTGCTCGACGTAGGTCGAGCGCGCGGAGTTGTGTATGCGTCGGGCGATCACGAGCGAGGCGACGACCAGCGCGACAATCAGCGCGGCGAGCCCGAGCAAGACGAGCGTCAGCCGGCGGCGCGCCTGACGCGCCGTGCGCAGGTCGGCGGACTCGCGCTCCGGGTCGCGCCGGAGCGATGCCGGGCGAAGGGCCACGATCGTTGCCCCGTTTCCGGCTTCTAGACCGCTCGCTCGCGCGGATCGGCGTCTTCGGCCGCCAACGCGTGCTGGAGCGTCTCGACGCGGATCAGCATCGGAAGGGCGTCGCCCGGCGGCGAATCGGCGTATGGCTCATCCATCTCGTCTCGACCTCCCGCGCGCACGCGCCCAGTCGGGCCCCAGGCTACCTCGTTGGGCGCAGCCGACCCGCGGGGGGAGGATCGGATGGCCGGAGTCGGGCTTGCCTTCGGCCTCGTCCCGAGCAGCCTCGTCGCGCACGTCGAGGTGCGTGTGCGGGGCGGTGGTCGAGATGCCAGCGACGCCGCCGGCGACGGGTGGCCCCACCGCGACGCTCGCCCTTGCCCCATCGCCTCGCGACCGCCGGCAGCGCCGGCCCGTATCGGGCGGCGCCTCGCCTGCTTCGCCTAGACCGTTCGCCGGCCGAGAGCACTCACCAGTGCGACGACCAGGACGACGATCAGCACCAAGAACAGGAACTTCGAGATGACGATCCCGCCGCCGATGGCGATGACAAGGAGCAGCAATAACAGCAGCCAGAGCAGCATCCGTTTCACCTCCGTCGTTGCGTTCGCTTGCAGCATTGGCTACCCGCTCGGCGGGTGCGAAAAACCTGACCGCGCTCGGATCGCGCGGGTGATGCTCGTGCTGGCGGCCCGATCTGCGAGCCCCGACCGTGATTCAGTCGAGCAGCAGCGCTAGCAACGCCTTCTGGACGTGCAGCCGGTTCTCGGCCTCGTCCCAGATCGCCGAGCGCTCGCCGTAGAGGACGTCCGGGGCGATCTCCTCGCCGGGATGGGCCGGCAGGCAGTGGAGGACGATCGCGCCGGGGGCGGCGAGCGCCAGCAGCGACTCGTCGAGGCGGTAGGGCTCGAGGGCACGCACGCGCTCCACACGTGTCTCCTCCTGGCCAAGCGAGACCCAGATGTCGGTGACGAGCACGTCGGCGCCGGCTGCGGCCTCCCGGGGGTCGCGGAGCAGCGTCAGCGGCGTGCCAGCCGGCGGCTCGTACCCCTCGGGACAGGCGGCGACGACCGCCATTCCGGTCAGCTTGGCCATGTGCGCGAGGGAGACAAGCACGTTCGTGCCGTCCCCGACCCAGGCGACCTTGATCCCGTCGAGGGCACCGAATCGCTGCCTGATCGTGAGCGCGTCGGCGAGCGCCTGGCAGGGGTGCTCGACCGAGGTGAGCGCGTTGATCACGGGGATCTCCGCCGCCGCCGCCCACTCCTCGAGGTCGTCGTGGGAGAGGATCCGGATCGCGAGCGCGTCGAGGTAGCGCGAGAGGACGCGGGCGGTGTCGCTCAATGACTCGCCGCGGGAGAGCTGCATCTCCTGCGGGGTGAGGGTGACGAAGCCGCCGCCGAGCTGCACGATCGCAACCCCGAACGAGATCCGTGTTCGTGTCGAGGGCTGGCCGAAAATCAATCCGAGCGTTCGGCCCGGCAGGCGGGCGGAGCGCTCGGCCTTCAGCCGCTCGGCGAGGTCGAGGATCGCCTCGGCCTCCGCAGGCACGAGGTCGGAGATCCGGAGAAGATCGCGGCCTGAGAGGGAGACGGGGAGGGGTGCTCTCACAGCCAGCGGTCCTTCGCCGCGGCGACCGCGGCCCCTACGTCGCCGAGCCTCGCCGTCGCGGTCGGCGCTGGCTCGAAGGTGCCGGCGCGGATGGTCGCGGCGACCTGCTGGTGGGCGTCGCGGAAGGGGACGCCGTCACGCACGAGTGCCTCGGCGGCATCGGTCGCGCGCAGGAGCGGATCGGCGCACGCCGCCTCGAGCCGCTCGCGGTCGAAGACGAGGCCGCGCACGAGGACGGTCAATGCCGCGAGCGCACCGAAGGCGTCGGCGCGGGCTGCGAACACGGGCGGCTTGTCCTCCTGCAGGTCGCGGTTGTAGGCGAGCGGCAGGCCCTTGATCGTGGCCAGGAGGCCGGCGAGACGGCCGATCGCTGTGCCCGCCTTGCCACGCGCAAGCTCGGCGACGTCCGCATTCAGCTTCTGCGGCATCATCGAGGATCCGGTCGCCGCGTCCTCGGGCAGCCGGGCGAAGCCGAACTCGCTCGTCGTCCAGAGCACGATCTCCTCGCCGATCCGGGAGAGGTGAGAGAAGAGGACGGCGCAGGCGTAGAGGTAGTCGAGCGCGAAGTCGCGGTCGGAGACGCCGTCGATCGAGTTTCGCATCGGGTCGGGGGGAGGCGGGATCGCGAGTGTCGAGCCAGCGAGCGCCCCAGAGCCGAGCGGTGAGGGGGTCGCCTGCAGGCCCGCGAAGCGGAGCCGGGCGCGGTCACGCTCGAGCATCTCGACCCAGGCCAGCAGGTGGTGGCCGAGCGTCACCGGAATCGCGCGCTGGAGATGGGTGTAGCCGGGGAGCGGCGTCGCGGCCTCCTCGGCGGCCCGGTCGAGCACCGCGCGGGCGAAGACGCGCAGTGCCTCCTCGCCCTCGGCGCTCGCGTGTGAGACGTAGAGCCGGAAGGCGGCGGCGACCTGGTCATTGCGCGACCGGCCGGCGTGGATCTTCCGGCCGACCTCACCGAGCAGGCGTTCGATCGCCGAATGGACGTCCTCGTCGGAGTCCTCGAGATCCTCGACGGTGATCGCGGCGAGACGCTGCTCGACCTCGGCGAGCTCGGCGTTCGTGAGCAGCCCCGCGGCAGCGAGCCGGCGAGCGTGGATCAGCGTCCCCTGGAGGTCGTAGGGTAGAAGCTCGTCGTCCTGCGCCCGCAGGAACGCCCAGACCTCCGCTGAGAGCGCGGTGCCACCGACGCGACCCGCCCAGAGCGTCACGAGCCGAGCTCGAGCGGGTCGGAGGCCTGGCTCGTCGCGGTGAGCCGCAACCGGCGCTGAGCGGCGAGCATGCGCTGCGTGTCAGCGATGTCGTTGACCTGCACCGCGAGCTGGCCGATCCGGTCGGCCGCGGTGAAGGCGGTGGCGCTCCGCTCCATCGAGAGCCGCTCCGGGTCGTAGCTGACAGCCTCGCCACGCGTGTCGAGGATCGTGTAGTCGTCGCCTCGCCGGAGCTCGAGCGTCACCTCGCCGGTGACGACCCCGGCGACGAAGGGCTGCAGCGCGGCACGGAGCGCGAGCGCCTGCGGGTCGAACCAGCGGCCCTCGTAGAGGAGCCGTCCGAGGCGGCGGCCCTGCTCGGCGTAGAGCTCGAGCGTCGCCTCGTTGTGGATGGCCGTCAGGAGCCGCTCGTAGGCGACGTGGAGGAGCGCCAGCCCGGGCGCCTCGTAGATGCCGCGGCTCTTCGCCTCGATGATCCGGTTCTCGATCTGGTCCGACATGCCGAGCCCGTGACGGCCGCCGATCGCGTTCGCGGCTGCGATCAGTTCGACCGGGTCGTGCGAGCGGACGCCGCCGACGGCGGCCGGGAGGCCGTGTTCGAAGGCGACGGTGACCGTCTCCGCCTCGATCGGGACGGCCGGATCCCAGAACGCGACGCCCATGATCGGGGCGACGATCGTCATGCTCGTCGAGAGCAGCTCGAGATCCTTCGCCTCGTGGGTCGCTCCGAGCAGGTTCGCGTCGGTCGAGTAGGCCTGCTCGACCGAATGACCGTGCGGGAGGCCGCGCGCCTCGAGCCACTCGCTCATCTCGCGCCGGCCGCCGAGCTCGCCGACGAAGGCCGAGTCGAGCCACGGCTTGTAGATGCGCAGATCCGGATTCGCGAGGAGCCCGTAGCGATAGAAGCGCTCGATGTCGTTCCCCTTGTAGGTCGAGCCGTCGCCCCAGATCTCGACCCCGTGGCGGTGCATCTCCTTGACCAGGAGCGTGCCGGTGACCGCTCGGCCGAGCGGGGTGGTGTTGAAGTACCGCCTCCCGGCGGTCTGGACGTGGAAGGCGCCGCACTGGAGCGCGGCGAGGCCCTCGCGCGCGAGCGCGTCGCGGCAGTCGACGAGGACGGCGTCCTCGGCGCCGTAGAGCCGCGCCCGCTCCGGGACTGCGTCGATCTCGGGCTCGTCGTACTGGCCGAGATCGGCCGTGAAGGCGTAGGGGATCGCCCCGCGCTCGCGCATCCAGGCGAGCGCGCAACAGGTGTCGAGGCCACCCGAGAAGGCGATGCCGACGCGCTCGCCGAGCGGAAGCGAGGCGAGAATCTTGCCGGCGCCGTTCTCAGTCACCCTCGCCCTCCAGGTGGTGGGCGAGCTCGAAGGCGAGCTCGGCGGCGCCGGCGCCCTCGCGGATCGCGACGAAGATGGTGTTGTCGCCGGCGACGGTGCCGGCCACCTCGGGGAGCCCGGCCTCGTCGATCGCGTCGGCGAGGGCGGCGGCAAACCCGCGCGGGGTGTGGAGGACGAGCAGGTTCCCGGTCGGGATCATCGCCCCGGCCCAGTTGCGGAGCGCGGACTGGAGCTGCTCGAGCCGGCGCAGGTCGGCCGCTCCCGGCAGGGCGTAGACGAGGCGGCCGTCGCCGTTTCGCACCTTGACGAGACCGAGCCGGGCGACGTCGCGGGACACGGTCGTCTGGACGGCGTCGATCCCCTCGCCACGCAGCGCCTCGGCGAGCTCGGCCTGGGTCGAGAGGTGGCGCTCCCCGACCAGCCTGAGGATCGTGTCCTGCCGCTCGAGCCTGGTCGTCACGCGAGCGTCTCCCGGAGCAGGTCGACGGCCAGGTCGGCCTCCTCCTCGGAGATCGTCAGCGGCGGCGTGATCCGGAGCGCGGTCTCGCCGGCCGTGCCGACGAGCAGGTTGCGCTCCAGCGCGGCGTGCGCGACGGGTCCCGCCGGCCGGCCGAGCTCGACCGCGAGGAGGAGTCCCGCCCCGCGCACACCGGGAAGCGCGGCTCCGAACCGCTCGCCGATCGCGCGGACGTGGGCGAGCAGCTCGTCGTCGATCGCCTCGACGACAGCGCAGGCTGCGGCGCAGGAGACCGGGTTGCCGCCGAAGGTCGAGGCGTGGTCCCCTGGGACGAACCCGGTCGGGGCGCCGTCGGCGACGAGCAGCGCGCCGATCGGGAGCCCGTTCGCGAGACCCTTGGCGAGCGTGACCGCGTCGGGTCGCACGCCGAAGCGTTGCCAGGAGAAGAACTCGCCGGTGCGGCCGATCCCCGTCTGCACCTCGTCGAAGACGAGCAGCGCCTCGAACTTGTCCGCGAGCTCGCGCGCGGTCTCGAGCGTCTCGGCGGCGAGCGGGCGGACGCCGCCCTCGCCGAGCACCGGCTCGAGCACGATCGCCGCCGTCTCGGGCCCGACGGCGTCGGCCAGCGTCTCGGGTGTGGCGAAGCGCACACCGGGGACGAGCGGCTCGAACGGCGCGCGCTTCGCCGGCTGCCCGGTCAACGACAGCGCCCCCATCGTCCGGCCGTGGAACGAGCCCTCGAGCGCGACGAGCCCGCTGCGCCCGGTCGACTTGCGCGCCCACTTGATCGCCGCTTCGACCGCCTCGGTGCCCGAGTTGCAGAAGAACGCCTGCGCGCCACCGAAGCGGTCGGAGAGCGCTCGCGCCAGATTCTCCATCGGCTCGGTCGAGTAGAGGTTGGAGACGTGCCAGAGCCGCTCGAGCTGCGCGGCCGCGGCGGCGAGCGGGGCGGGATGGCAGTGGCCGAGGCTGACGACCGCGATGCCCGCGACCAGGTCGAGATAGCGCTGGCCGTCGTCGGCGATCAGCCAGGAGCCCTCGCCGTCGACGAAGGTGATCGGGAAGCGGGCGTAGGTCGGAAGGAGTGGGGTGCCGGTGAGCACGTTCATGCGGCCGGCACCTCCGTCCGGCCGATCCAGGCCGGCACCCCACTTTGCGCCGCGGCGATCGCCGCTGTGAGTTTCGGGATGATCCCGCCGGCGAGCGTGCCGCTTTGAATCAGCTCCTCGGCCGCCTCGAGCCCGATCGAATCGACGACCTCGCCGTCGAGGATCAGCCCGTCGACGTCGGTCAGGAAGACGAGCTGGTCGGCGGCGATCCCGGTCGCGATCGCGGCGGCGGCGCTGTCGGCGTTGACGTTGAGGCGCCGCGTCACGGGCGCGACGACCGGGATCTTCCCGGCGGCCAGCGCGTCGACGAGCACCGGCAGCGGTCCGCGGTCGCGCCTCGCCGACGAGCCCGAGCGCGGGCACCGGCTCGACCTGGAGCCCGATCTCATCGCCCGACAGCCCGACGGCGTCCGCGCCGATCGCCGCGCAGAGCTCCTCGTTCACTGCCTTGAACGACGCCAGCACGATCGCGAGCGCCGCCTCGCTCGTGACGCGGCGCCCGTCGACGAACTCGACCGGGACGCCGGCCCGCGCCATCTCGTCCGAGATCTGCGGCCCGGCGCCGTGGACGACGCACACCTCGTCGCCGCCGCCGGCGAGCTCCAGGACACGGGGTGCCGAGGCCGCCGCGACCCGTCCACCGAGCTTGACGACGAGACGCCTCATGTCCGGTAGTCGGCGTTGATCCGCACGTAGTCGTAAGAGAGGTCGGTCGTCAGGTAGCCGGCGCGACCGGGCCCGAGCCCGAGGTCGAGGTCGATCGTGCAGGCGGGCCCGGAGACGTCTGGCTCGACGTCGGTCGGGGCCCCAGCGTCGAGCACGACGGTGCCGTTGTAGCGGAGGGTGACGCGCTCGGCCTCGATCGTCGCGTAGCCGCCGTTCCACGGTGCGCTCCCTGCCGCCATCAGCACCCGGCCCCAGTTGGCGTCGTGGCCGAAGAGCGCCGTCTTGACGAGCGGCGAGGTGGCGATCCGGCGAGCGATCGCCTTCGCCTGGACGTCGTCGACTGCGCCCGAGACGTTGATCTCGGCGAGAACCGTGATCCCCTCGCCGTCGGCGACGACCTGGCGGGCGAGCTCGGAGCACACCTCGCCGAGCGCGGCGGCGAACGCCGCATCGTCGCGGCTCACGCCGCTCGTGCCGTTCGCGAGCAGGATGACGCAGTCGTTCGTGGAGGGCTCGCCGTCGACCGAGATCGCGTTGAAGCTCTGCTCGACCGCGGGACGGAGGAACTCGATCCCCTCGCGGGGGCGGAGCGGGTAGTCGGTCGTGACGATCGCGAGCATCGTTGCCAGCTCCGGGTGGATCATCCCCGACCCCTTGGCCATGCCGCCGACGGCGAAGCCGTCCACCAGGACCGCCGCCTCCTTGGCGCGCGTGTCGGTGGTCATGATCGCCTCGGCCGCATCGCCGCCGCCGCTCTCGTCGAGGGCCGCCGTCGCCGGATCGAGGCCGGGCAGCAGCCGGTGTAACGGCAGCCGCGCCCCGATCACGCCGGTCGAGAGGACGAGCACCTCCTCGGCGTCGAGGTCGAGCAACCGCGCGGCCTCCGCTGCGGTTGCGAGCGCGTCGAGCTTCCCGCGTTCGCCGGTGGCCGCGTTCGCGACGCCGGAGTTGATCACGACCGCCTGCGGATCGGCGAGCGCGAGGTGGTCGCGGGTCACCTGCAGGCAGGCAGCCTGCACCCTGTTGCGCGTGAACATCGCCGCGCCGGTCGAGTGCGCCAGCGAGCGGACGATCGCGAGGTCCTTGCGATCATGCCTGCGGATCCCCGCCGAGACGCCCGAGGCGACGAAGCCTTTCGCTGCCGTGACGCTCACCGGTCCATCCTCATACGAGCACGCTCCCGAGCCGGAGGCCGGTCGTCTCCGGCAGCCCGAGCGCCAGATTCGCGTTCTGGACGGCCTGACCCGCCGCACCCTTGCCGAGGTTGTCGAGCGCGCAGACGACGATCGACATGCCGGAGCTCGTATCGGTGAAGACGCCGAGCTCGGCGCCATCGGTGCCCTGCACGCGCCCGATCTCGGGCTCGATCCCCTCCGGCAGGACCCGTACGACCTCGCTGCCGGCGTAGGCCGCCTCGATCAGCGAGCGCACGTCGGCGCTGCTTCGCAGGTAGCAGGTCGCGAGCAGCCCGCGGCGGACGGGCAGGAGATGAGGGACGAACGTAACGGTCAGGCCGAGCACCTGGGAGATCTCCGGGTCCATGGCGGTGCCCGTCGAGGGCGTACGGGGCGAAGTTCTCGAGGACCGAGCCGGCGTGCGAGCGTTCCCGCAGGGTCTTGCCCGCCCCGGTCATGCCCGACTTCGCGTCGATGACGACGTCGCCGTCGCTCACCTCGTGCAGGGGCCAGAGCGCCAGCAGGGCCGCCGTCGCGTAGCAGCCGGGGTTCGCGATCAGCCGGCCGGTCGCCGGGTGAACCTCGGGCAGCCCGTAGCTCCAGGCGCCGGGGCTGACGCCGTACCAGCGGCGGGCGAGCGAGTCGTCGCTCAGCCGGTGCACCCCGCCGAGGTCGATCACGACCGCCTCCGAGTGGCGGCTCGAACGCCGCCGCCTGCTCGTTCCCGAGGCAGAGGAAGATCACCTCGGCCCCCGCCGCCGCGGCCTCGGCGTTCGCCGTGAACATCGGCGCCGATCCGTTCAGCCGCGGGTCGAGCGCCTGCGCCGGCCGGCCGGCGAGCGAATCGGAGCCGAGGGCGACCAGCTCGAGCCCCGGGTGGTTGAGCACCCGGTCGATCGTCTCCTGGCCGGTATAGCCGGCAGAACCGAGGATGGCCACGGTCACCACGATTTGCGTATTATGCACATCAATGGAATCTATGCACAAGCTCGTGCTCGAAGACGGCACCGTCTTTCCGGGGATCTCGGTCGGTGCGGCCGGTGTCGCCGCAGGTGAGGCGTGCTTCACGACGGCGATGACAGGCTACGAGGAGGCCGTCACCGACCCGAGCTACGTCGCGCAGGTGCTCTGCTTCGCCTACCCGTTGATCGGCACCTACGGCGTCGACGAGCGGCGGATGGAGTCGGAGCGGGTGCAGTGCGAAGGCGTCGTGATGCGCGACGCCAGACCGGTCTTCGCCGGCTGGCTGCGCGCACGGGGCGTCGTCGCGCTGAGCGGGCTCGACACGCGGACGCTCGTACGCCGGATCCGGGACGGAGGCGTGCTTCGGTGTGCGCTCGGGGACGCGCCGGTCGAGGAGCTTCACGCCCGCGCGCTCGCCGAACCGCCGATCGACGGCCGGCCGCTCGACCGCCGGGTCGGTGCGACCGAGCCGTACTCGCTCGGCGCCGGCCCGCGCGTGGTCGTCGTCGACCTCGGTTCGAAGCGCTCGATCCCACGCCGGCCTGGCAGACGTCGGGCTCGAGGCCTACGTCGTTCCGGGCTCCTGGGCCGCCGAGGAGATCATGGAGGCCGAACCGCGGGTCGTCCTGATCGCGAACGGCCCCGGCGATCCGGGCGTCCTGACCGACCAGGTCGAGACCGTGCGCGCGCTGCTCGGGCGGGTGCCGCTGTTCGGCGTCTGCCTCGGGCACCAGCTGCTCGGTCTTGCGCTCGGCCACGTCACCTTCAAGCTGCCGTTCGGTCATCGAGGCGCCAACCACCCGGTCCGAGACACCGCCACCGGCCGCGTCCTCGTCACCGTCCAGAACCATGGGTTTGCCGTGATCGCCGACGGCGACGTCTCGCATGTGTCGCTGAACGACGGCACGTGCGAAGGTCTTGCCGGCGACGGCTTCGAGAGCGTGCAGTTCCACCCGGAAGCATCGCCGGGGCCGCTCGATGCGCTCCCCTTCTTCGACCGCCTGGCCGAGACGTGCCGAAGCGCGCCGACCTTCGCTCGATCCTGATCCTCGGCTCCGGGCCGATCCGGATCGGCCAGGCCTGCGAGTTCGACTACTCCGGCGCCCAGGCCTGCCGCGTCCTGCGGCGCGAGGGGTATCGCGTCGTCCTCATCAACTCAAATCCCGCCACGATCATGACCGACCCCGAATGGGCCGACGCCACCTACCTGGAGCCGCTCGACGCCGAGACGGTCGCCGAGGTGATCGAGCGCGAGCGGCCCGACGCGATCCTGCCGACGCTCGGTGGTCAGACGGCGCTGAACCTCGCCGTCGAGCTGGCGCCGCTCGGGATCGAGCTGATCGGCGCCGACCTGGAGGCGATCAGACGGGCGGAGGACCGCGAGCTCTTCCGGGCGACCGTCCACGGGGTCGGGATCCCGACCCCCCGCAGCGTCGTCGCCCACTCGCCCGAGGTCGACTTCCCGGTGCCTGCGATCGTCCGGCCGGCGTTCACGCTCGGCGGCAGGGGCGGCGGGATCGCCTGGAGCGCCGAGGAGCTGCCCCACGTGGTGGCGCGCGGTCTCGCTGCGAGCCCGGTCGGCCAGGTTCTCGTCGAGGAGTACCTGAGCGGCTGGCAGGAGCACGAGCTCGAGGTGATGTGCGACGCCCGCGGCAACGCCGTCGTCGTCTGCTCGATCGAGAACCTCGATCCGATGGGCGTCCACACGGGGGACTCCTGGACGGTCGCACCGCAGCAGACGCTTCCCGACCCGCTCTTCCAGCGGCTGCGCGACGCCTCCTTCGCGACCGCGCGCGCCGTCGGGGTTGCCACCGGCGGGGCGAACGTCCAGTTCGCCGTGCACCCCGAGTCCGGGGAGTACCGCGTGATCGAGATGAACCCGCGCGTCTCGCGCTCCTCGGCGCTCGCCTCCAAGGCGACCGGCTTCCCGATCGCAAAGCTGGCAGCGCTGCTCGCGGTCGGCTTCACGCTCGACGAGCTCCCGAATGACATCACCGGCAAGACGACGGCTGCGTTCGAGCCGGCGCTCGACTACGTCGCCGTCAAGGCGCCACGCTTCGACTTCGAGAAGTTCCCGCTCGCGCCGGCACGACTCGGCGCCGAGATGCGGGCGGTCGGCGAGGCTCTCGGCCTCGGCCGGACCTTCGCCGAGGCCTTCACGAAGGCGCTCGTCGGGCGCGAGGCGCCGGCGGTCGCCTTTCCCGCCAGCGACGACGAGCTGCTCGCCCGCGCCGCCGAGGCCGTGCCCGAGCGCTGGGATCTGCTCCTCGAAGCGGCCCGGCGCGGCCTCGAGCTGCCGGGAATCCACCCCTACTTCGCCGACCGCGTGCGGGAGCTCGCGGCAGCAGGCGCACCGGCGGGCGGGCGACCGACGCGGCTTGCCGTCGATTCGTGCGCCGGCGAGTTCGAGGCGCGGACGCCCTACTACTACGTCACCCACGAGGGGCAGGACGAGGGACCGGAGCCCTCAGGGCGTGCAGTGATCGTCCTCGGTGGCGGACCGAACCGGATCGGGCAGGCGATCGAGTTCGACTACTGCTGTGTCCACGCCGCCCAGGCGCTGCGCCGCCTCGGGTACGAGGCGGTGCTCGTGAACTCGAATCCCGAGACGGTCTCGACCGACTACGACACCTCCGACCGGCTCTACCTGGAGCCGCTCGTCGAGCGAAACGTGCTCGAGGTCTGCGAGCTCGAACAGCCTGTCGGCGTCGCCGTCTCGTTCGGCGGGCAGACGCCCTTGCGCCTCGCTCCGGCCCTCGCGGCGGCGGGGATACCGCTGCTCGGCGACCCGCTCGAGGCGATCGACGCGGCCGAGGACCGCGGCCGGTTCGCCGAGCTGGCGGGTGATCTCGCGCCCGCGTGGGGGGTTGCGGGAACCGCCGAGGAACTGCGCGAGCTCGCCCAGGAGATCGGCTACCCCGTGCTCGTCAGGCCGCATTACGTGATCGGCGGCCGCGGCATGCACATCGCCCACTCGGACGCCGAGCTCCGGTTCGCCGGGCCGTGCCTCGTCGACCGCTTCCTCGAAGGCGCGCTCGAGCTCGACGTCGACGCGCTCTGCGACGGCGAGACGGCCTGGGTGGCTGCGGTGCTGGAGCACATCGAACCGACGGGCGTCCACTCGGGCGACTCGGCGTGCGTTCTCCCCGGCCCCTCGGTCTCGGCGGCGCTCGAGGTCGAGATCCGAGGCGTCGCGGCGAGGATCGCCGCCGGCCTCGGTGCCCGCGGGCTCCTCAACCTCCAGCTCGCGCTCACGGGAGGGCGGCTGTACGTGCTCGAGGCGAATCCGCGCGCTTCACGCACGGTGCCCTTCGTGGCCAAGGCGACAGGCGTGCCGCTCGTCGAGCATGCTGTCCGGCTGCTGCTCGGCGAGCCGCTCGCCGCCCTCGGGCTGCCGGAGCGCGCAACACCGTCGCGGGCCTGGGCGAAGGAGGCCGTCTTTCCCGCCGAGCGCTTCCCGGGCGCGGCCACCCGCGGGCCCGAGATGCGGTCGACCGGCGAGGTGATGGCCGGCGGGGCAACGCCGGCAGAGGCCTACGCGCGAGCGCTTCGCGCCGCCGGACGGTCGCGCCGCGGCGGGACGATCGGCCCGCCGCTCCAGGCCTCGGCGCTATCGTAGGAGGCGTGCGGGAGATCCTCGAGGCGATCGGCGAGGCGACCGCCTCGGGCGAGCAGGTCGTCGTCGCGACGGTGATCGACACGATCCGGTCGGCGCCGCGCCAGCCCGGCGCCAAGATGGCGGTGCGCGAGAGCGGCCGGTTCGTCGGCTCCGTCTCGGGAGGCTGTGTCGAGGCCGACGTCGTCGAGCACGCGAGACAGATCTTCGCCGGCGAGGCCGCGCGCCGCGTCCACTACGGCGTCACCGACGGCGAGGCCTGGGAGGTCGGACTCTCGTGCGGTGGCGAGATCGACGTCTGGGTCGAGCCGGCCGACCCCGGTTTCTGGCAGCAGGTGCGGGTGATCCTCGACGAGGACAGCTACGGGACGCTCTCGACGAACACCCTCACCGGGGAGAAGCGGCTCGAACGCGGCGTGCTCGAGGGGACCGGCCTCCGCGACGACGGAGTCTTCACCGAGGTCGTCGAGGGCCCTCTTCGCGTGATCGTCTTCGGGGCGGCCGAGGCGGCGGAGCACCTCTGCTCGTACGGCCGGAATCTCGGCTGGAGGACGACGGTCGTCGATGCCCGGCCGGCGCTTGCGACCCCGGAGCGGGTCCCGAGCGCCGATGAGATCATCAGGGCCTGGCCCGACGAGGTCCGCGACCGGATCGACGAGCGGACGGTCGTCGTGACGCTCTCGCACGAGGAACGGCTCGACATTCCGGCCGTCGCCGCCGCGCTCGAGCGCGGCGCCCGCTACATCGGCGCGATCGGCGCGAAGCGGACACAGGAACGGCGCCGTGCGGCGCTCGCCGCGCAGGGCTTTTCGGAGTCGGAGCTGGACCGGATCCACGGCCCGGCCGGCCTCGACCTCGGCGGCCGCTCGCCGGCACAGATCGCCCTCGCGATCGCCGCTGAGATCGTCGCGGTCACCGCCGGCGGCCGCAGCCAGGGCAAAGCCGCCGTCGCCGCCGCGTAGTCAGGCGGTCTGGCCGGGCGTCGACGCACCCGTGCGGCCGTAAGCGCCGCCGCTGGCCCGGAAGCCCTGCGGCCTCGTCCCGTTCACGATCGCGGTCACGCGAAGCTGCATGGTCGACTCGATCTGCGCCGCCTGCGCCGCGGTCAGGAACCCGTTCGTGACGGCCGTCTCGAGTCGCGTCTTCTCCGCGGCGACCATCGCGGTCACGAGTCCGTCGACGGACTTGCCCTGGGCCTTCGCGACGTCGGCGAGCGTCTCGCCCTTCTGCAGGTCGGCGCGGAGCGCCACCGGCGAGAGACCGAGGTAGGTCGCCGCCGAGCTGGTCTGGCCGCCGAAGAAGCCTCCGCCTGCGGGACCGCCGGGGTTGACGCCGAAGCGGCTCCGCCGTTTCCTGGCCCGAGCCCGCCGCCGAAGCCGCGGCCTCCGAGCGCGCCGCCGCCGAGCCCCGACCCCGCGATTCCCCGCCCGAAGGGCGTCGTCACGAGCGGCGCGTACGGGCCGTTCGAGGATGAGGTGAGCTCCACGGCGGCGAATGCGGCGCCGCCGGCGGCGAGTGCCGCGACGGCGATCGTGCCTGCGATCAACTTCGTATGGGACGTCATCTGCTCGGTCGGGTCGAGTGACGGGTCGTCGTGCGCCGGTAGCAGCGAGGTGGGCAGCTCCGTGGCGATCCCAGCCCCGACGGCGAGTACGGCGGCGCCGACGACCGTCGGCACGCTTGTATGGGTGGTAGGCGCCATCGTCTGAAACATCATCCCTCCGCGGCGCTAAAGCGCGGCTGAACGGCGCTTAAGACTGTCTTAAGGTTCGCCCGCGGACGCGGCTCTTACCTTGCGTTTAGTGTCGCCTGATTTCCTTGCCGGTGATGTTCCCGAGGATCCTTGTGCCAACCTGCGATCGGGGACGCGTGCGTACGGGCGACCGTGGCTAGCTCCTCCGACCGTCTGTCCCGCGCCTCGCGCAGGAAGGGCATTCTCTACGGGCTGCTCGCACTCGCCGCCCTCGTCGTCGTGCTGCTCGGGCTCGACTCCGTCTACGACTTCTTTGGGACCTCGTCGTCGAACAGCGCGACCCAGCGGACTGCGACCGTCGCGCTCGGGACCGTCCAGTCGAGCGTCAGCGCCTCGGGCAACGTCAGCGTTGCCGTCTCGGCCTCGGCGAACTTCACGACGAGCGGGACACTCGCGTCGGTCGACGTCGCAGTCGGCGACAAGGTTCGTGCCGGCCAGGTGATCGCGAAGCTCGACCCGACCTCGGCCGAGGCAACCCTCGAGGCCTCGCAGGCAAGCCTCGCGCAGGCTGAGAGCACCCTGGCCGCCGCCCAGGCCGGCCCGACAGACGCCCAGAAGGCAGCGAATGCCTCGAGCCTGCAACAGGCGCAGTCCCAGGTGTCGAGCGCCCAGCAGCAGCTCGCGACCGACCAGGCGGCGGTGACGGCCGCCGAGAAGCAGCTCGCCGTCGACCAGGCTCTCGACTGCCCGCCGGCGGGGTCGACCTCCTCGCAGACGTCCGGCTCAGGCGGGTCGGCCGGCAACTCGGCCGCCGCATCCGCGTCGGCTGCGGCGGGCTCCACTTCTTCGACCGGGTTCGACGGGTTCGACGGGCGTGAGCGGCGGCGAGCGGCGCGACGGGCGCTTCGCACGCGAGCTCGACCGACGCGACGACGCGACGACACCCACATGGGGCTCGAAGCCCCACCCGCCGGGACGGCGCACACCGGCACCGTCGGCCAGACCGGCGGCGACGGCTGGCGCGAGGGTCGCGGCGGCCAGACGGCCTCGACGGCGCAGACGGCCGCTACCGGGGCGACGGGCGCCACGGCCACGACAGCAACGACGACGGCGACCACGACGGCCCCGACGGCCCCGACGGCGCCGACGGCGCAGACCGGCGCTACCGGGGCGACGGCGACGACGGGAACGACGACGACTACGACCGGCTCGACCGGCTCGACCGGCTCGGCCGGTTCGACCGGTCAGGCGAGCGCGGCGTCGACCCGCGCGGTACCGGTGGCGACCACCGGGGCGGCCTCCGGGATCGGCGGGACGACGGCGACGCTCAGCGGCACCGTCGACCCGTCCGGAACGAACACGACCTACCGTTTCGAATACGGCACCTCGGCCTCGTCGCTTGCCGGCAGGACCGGCTCGATCGGCGCCGGCTCCGGCACGAGCCCGGTGTCGGTGACGGCCAACGTGAACGGCCTGAAGGCTGGAGTGGGCTACTTCTTCCGGCTCGTCGCGACGAGCTCGGCCGGGACAGGCACCGGCGCCGTGCAGTCGTTCACGACACTCGCGGTCGCGAAGCCGACCGTGACCACCGGCACGGCCGCGAACGTCCTGACCCAGACGGCGACTCTGAACGGCTCCGTCAACCCCAACGGCAGCGACACCACCTACTACTTCGAGTACGGGACAACGAGCGCCTACGGGTCGAGGACGGGCTCCCAGAGCACCGCGGCGCGAGCGGGGCGGTCGACGTCTCTGCCGAGGTCTCCGGGCTCACGGCGGACACCGCTTACCTCTTCCGCTTGGTCGCCACGAACGCGAGCGGGACCTCGACGGGGATCGGCCAGGTCGTCAAGACGTCGGTGAGCTCGTGCGTCTCGGACCAGGCGGCGATCACCGCGGCGGAGCAGACGGTGTCCCAGCAGGAGCAGGCGGTCAAAACGGCCGAGGCGAACCTGACCCAGACCGAGGCGACGATCGCCGAGGGCGCCACGCCCTCGACGACGACGATCGCGCAGGACCAGGCCGCCGTCACCCAGGCGCAGGCAACGGTCACGGCTGACGAGAAGGCGGTGGCGGAGACGACGCTGCTGGCGCCGGTTGCCGGGACCGTCACGGCCGTCAACGGCTCGGTGGGCGACACCGTCGGCGGCAGCGGCTCGTCGGTCAGCCGCGGTGCCGCCAACGCCGCCGCGAGCGGCTCGAGCGCCACCGGTGCGGCTGCGGCGGGCTCGACCGCGAACACCTCGTCAAGCTCCTCCTCGTCGTTCGCGACGATCGAGACGCTGAACGCCCTCGCGGTCGTCTCCGGCTTCGCCGAGGCGGACGCGACCAAGCTCGCGGTCGGCCAGCCCGCGACGATCACGTTTCCGGCGCTGCCCGACGTCGAGGTCGCCGGCAAGGTGACGGCGGTCGCGACGACCTCGACGGTCGTCGCCAACGTCGTCACCTACAACGCGACGATCGCGCTGATCAACCCGCCGGCCGAGGTGCTCGATGGGATGACGGCCAACGTCGCCGTTGTTGTCGACACCCGCAGCCACGTCATGCAGCTTCCGAGCTCCGCGATCACCACGAATGGCACGCTCTCGACCGTCCAGCTCCTCAACAACGGCTCGACGAGCGTGACGCGGATCCAGACCGGTCTCGTCGGGGACTCCTCGACCGAGATCGTCAGCGGGCTCCAGCTCGGGTCGGTCGTCGTGATCCCGACCGTGAGCATCGCCGCCGCGACGACGACGAGCGGCACCGGCGCCTCGATCCTCGGCGGCGGAGGCGGCGGCTTCACGAGTGGCGGCGGCTTCACGGGTGGCGGCGGGTTCGGCGGCGGGCGCGGGGGATGACCGTGGCCGAGCCCCGCGACGGGCACCCGGTGATCGCCCTGCGTCGAGTCGTCAAGACCTACGTGATGGGTGACGTTGAGGTGCACGCCCTGCGCGGCGTGAGCCTCGTGGTCGAGCGAGGGGACTTCGTCGCGATCATGGGCGCGTCGGGATCGGGGAAGTCGACCCTGATGAACATCATCGGCTGCCTCGACGTTCCCTCGCGCGGGCAGTTCTACCTCGACGGGATCGACGTGCGAACGCTCGACGAGAGCGCGCTCTCGAGGATCCGCAACCGCAAGATCGGCTTCGTCTTCCAGTCGTTCAACCTGATCCCGCGCACGACCGCGCTCGCGAACGTCGAGCTGCCGCTCCTCTACTCGGGCCTGCGGGCTCGCGACCGGCGGGCCCGGGCGGCCGCGGCGCTCGCCGCGGTCGGGCTCTCCGATCGCAGCTCGCACTTCCCCAACGAGATGTCGGGTGGGCAGCAGCAGCGAGTTGCCCTCGCACGGGCAATCGTCATGAGCCCGGCGCTCGTACTCGCGGACGAGCCGACCGGCAACCTCGACACGGTCACGAGCAACGAGATCATGGGGTTGTTCAGCAGGCTGAATGCCGGCGGCCGCACGGTCGTCGTGATTACCCATGAGGAGGAGGTCGCCGCCTTCGCCAAGCGCACGGTCCGGCTCCGCGACGGCCTCGTCGTCGACGACCGCAGACGCGCCCCGGCCTCCGGCCTGCCACCGGCGCTCGCGGGCGAGGCCGCCACGCTGCTCGGGACGGCCGGATGAGCGTCCTCGACACGTTCGTGATCGCCTGGCGCGGAGCGACGGCCAACAAGCTTCGCTCCGCGCTGACCGTGCTCGGAGTGCTGATCGGCGTTGCCGCCGTGATCATCCTGCTCGCGGTGGGAACCGGTTCCTCGCAAGCGGTGCAGAACCGGATCAAGGCACTCGGAACGAACACGATCACGGTGCTGAGCCGTGGACGTTTTGGCCGTGGCCCCGCGACGACGGGGACGCAGAGTCAGAGCGCGAACCTGACGCTGAAGTCCGTCGCGGCGATCCAGGACCCGAGCCAGGCACCGGACGTCACGTCCGTCTCGCCGGTCGTCTCGACGACGGCCACCGCCACGTATGGCGCTGCCAGCTACTCGACCTCGGTCATCGGCACGACTCCTGCGTACCTGCCCGCCGAGGGCTATACCGATCGCCGCCGGCAGCCCGATCACCGCCGGCGACGTCGCCGCCCGCCGGCGGGTCGCGCTCGTCGGCCAGACGGTGCTCAGCAACCTCTTCTCGCCCGGTGAGAACCCGCTCGGCCAGACGATCCAGCTGGGCTCGGCCAGCTTCGAGATCATCGGCGTCCTCGCCGAGAAGGGGACGTCCGGGATCGACGAACCAAGACAGCGTCGTGATCGCGCCCTACACCTCGGTGCAGGACGAGCTCACGGGCGAGTCGTCGAGCTTCAGCGAGCTCCTCGTCCAGGCGAAGTCGACCGGCGCCCTCAACAATGCCGCCGCCGAGGTCGAGACGATCCTCGCGAACCAGAACGGCACCACCGTTGCCAACCTCCCGTTCTCCGTCTTCAACCAGGGCACCCTGATCTCGACCGCGCAGTCGACCTCGAGCACGTTCACGACGCTGCTCGGGGCCGTGGCGGCGATCTCGCTGCTCGTCGGAGGGATCGGCGTCATGAACATCATGCTCGTGACGGTGACGGAGCGAACACGCGAAATCGGGATCCGGAAGGCCGTCGGCGCGCCGAAAGCGGCGATCCTTGCCCAGTTCCTGTTCGAGGCCGTGCTCCTGTCGCTGATCGGCGGCGCCGCCGGGGTCCTCGTCGGCGTCATCGGCACGCACTTCAAGATCGAGGGCGTCACACCGGTGATCGCCACGTACTCGATTCCGCTCGCCTTCGGCATCGCCATCGCGGTCGGCGTGTTCTTCGGTCTCTACCCGGCCAACCGCGCGGCGTCGCTCCGCCCGATCGACGCTCTTCGCTACGAGTGAGAGGTCCGATGGAAGACAACGAGCAGACCGGTGAGATCGGCCCGATCGCAGCCGGCAGGACGGAGGAGTACCCGACGCTCATCGCCGGCCCGATCGTCGGTGCGGAGCTCGATCGACCCCCCGACGAGGACGGCGACGACGAGTGGGCCGACCGTGGTCCCGCCAGCGGAATCCGGCTTGCCGTCCCGACCGCGGCCCTTGTCGCACTCCTGCTGGTTGGCGGCGGCTTCTGGGCCGGCGCGGCCCTCCAGAAGAGCCACGGCTCGTCGAGCTCATCGGGTGGATCGGCCGCAAGCTTCCTCTCGCGTTTTCGCGCCGCAGCGGGGGCGAGCGGCGCGGCGGGAACCGGAACGACCGGGACGACCGGTGCCAGCGGCGCCGGCGGCTTCGGCTTCGGCTCGACGGCCGCCGCGACCGGCACGATCTCCGTCGTCGACGGCAAGGTGCTGTACGTGCTCACGACGACCGGCGCGCTCGTCAAGGTGACGCTCGGTCCCTCGACTTCGATCACGCGAAACGCCAAGTCGACCCCGATCGACCTCCGGCCGGGCGACACCGTCGTCGTCCAGGGAGCGACGGCGACGAACGGCAACGTCAGCGCCTCCTCGGTCTCGGCAATCGCGCCCGGTGTCAGCTCGGCCGGCGCGTTCGGCGGCGGCGGCCGCCTCGGCGGCGCCGGCTCGGGGGCGACGACCAGTGGCTGAGGCTCGCCGCCGACCCCTCGGGCGACGACTGCTGAGTTCTAAGCACCGACTTAGATTCGTATGCGACGGTGAACTCGTGAGCGCCGCTCCAGTCAAGCTTCGACGGGTGGGTCTCGGGATAGCCGGGAGCCTGCTTGTCGCCGCGTGCGCGCTCCTTGTCTCCGCGTGCGGTTCGAGCTCTGCCTCACCGAACACCACCTCGACGGTGGCGGCAACGACCCCGACCGGCGGGGCGACGACGACGACCGGGGCCTCCGGAGCGGCGGGTTTCACCGCCTACCGGAGCTGCCTCCAGGCCCACGGCGTCACCTTCCCGACCGGTGGCGGCTTTGGTGGCGGCTTCGGCGCCGGTGCCGGCGGAGCAGGGGCCGCAGGTGGCGCCGCAGCGGCCGGCGGGACGGATACGACCGGCACGACGACGACAGGGTCACGGACACCGGGCCGCTTCGGGGGCCGCCCGCGCACTCCGGCCGAGCAGAAGGCGCTCACGGCCTGCGCGAGCCTGCGCCCGACAGGCGGCGGCGCTTTCGGCGGCGGCGGCCGCGGCGGGTTTGCCAGCAGCCCGGCCTTCGCCAAGTTCCGCGCCTGCCTGCAGAGCCACGGCGTCCAGGCCGGCTCGGCTCCCGGTCCGACGTCGACGACCTCCTCCTCGGCCTTCGCAGCCTGTCGCAGCCTCCTGCCCGCGGGTGGCTTCGGCGGCGGCTCCTTCGGTGGCGGCGGTGGAGGCAGCAGCCCTACCGGCGCCCCGAGTAGCTCCTTCCAGAAGCTCGAGACCTGCCTGCGCGCCCATGGCGTCCAGCCGGGAGCTGCCGGGTCGACTCCGGCCAAGACCGCTGCCGCGCTCGCCGCGTGCCGCAGTCAGCTCCCGAACGGCGGCAACGGCAACCCCGCCGGGTCGTCGACGACGACGACAACGACCGGCTAACCTGGCCGCTGGCTAGGCGGGCCCTGGTGTTCTAGCGGCCGTCGTAGGCGGCGAGGGCGGTGCGGGTCGGCCGCTGAGGGTGTTGAGGAGTTGCCCGATCGGGAGTGCGAGGATTCGTTGCGCGATTCGAGTGGCGAGTCCGGCGGGTGTTTTGGCGAGGTGGTGTTCGAGCCGCATCTGGCCTTCGAGGTTCGCGAAAACTGATTCGATCGTCGGCCCGGTCGAGGCGAGCGCAGGTTCGCGGCCGGTGTTGGCCGCAGCAAGCTGGGTACAGTCGGCGAGTCGCGGCCCCGCCGAGATCAAGCCAACCGGCTAGCCGCCGCTCGACCACGCTGAGCGGTTAAACAACCCCACGCAACCTGCGGTTGTACGGCGACTGATCGGGCAGGGCAGATGCGGGAACCAGCCCGGCAGCACCCGCCCGGCCAGGCCGAGAAACTGCCTGTCGGAACTAATCCCGGTCGCCGCCTGTGACCGACTGCCAACGCGACCAGGCTCCCGCGTCGGTCATCGGTGGCGGCCGACGGCACCGGGCAGGCACCGGATACTCGGCTGCGAACGCATGCCCCGCGTCTAGCGCCGGCGCGCCGGTATGGGTCGGTCAGCGGCACGCAGGCGAACAGTCCGAGTCCCGCCGCGGCGAGCCCGATGCCGACGCCAAGGCCGGCCGGCCGCGATCCGTACACGGCATAGAGTGCGCCGACCGCGAGCAGCACCAGACCGTTCGCGATCAGCAGGAGCCGGAGGACGAGGAGCCCCCCGAGCGCCCGTCCCCCGCTTCTCGACCGGCCCGGGCGGGTTCGCGGCACGGCCCCGCCGTCAGCCGGAGCCTGCGTCCGCCGACCACTGGACGGTGAAGCTCCGTCCGTCGGCGGAGGCCGGCGAGGGCGTAGCCCCTGCCGCCGAGCCGGCGTTGCTCGCGAAGGTGTCTGGACCGGGGAAGAAGCCGTGGCCGCCGCTTGGATCGAGCGTGACGCCGGTCGTCGTCCAGCCGGGATTCGTCGTCAGGGTCCCCCCGACGCCGTTTCCGAGCGCGGCGATCCTCGTGAAGTCGACCGAACCGAAGTCGGAGAGCGGGATCGGCTGGCAGCGGTACTGGTCGCAGCCCGACGGAGCCTCGGCGATCCACTCGGCCGAGCTCAGATCCGGATTCGAGAACGGCAGCTTGGTCGTGAAGGTGGTGTGGCGGGTACGGTCCTTGATCTGGAGCTCGACCGTGTCGCCGGCGAGAACATTCACCGAGGTCGTCATCAGGTCGCCCGGATCGACCTTGAGCTTGACCGTCACCGAGGGATTCGGGACGAGCTCATACCAGGCGTAGTAGCTCGGCTCTCCCGTTGCCGAGCTGCAGTCGGACGCGGTGCCGGCTTGTTCGAGTGCCTGGGAGTTCAAGTTGTAGCCCCCGAGTCCGACCCAGAACGCGGCGGCCGCGCCGGCGTCGTCTGCTCCGCAGGTGACGGTCGGTTCGACCCAGGTCGCGGTCGCGCTCGAGTACGTCGTCTGACTGGCGGTGACCGCATAGCCCGCCCAGTTCGCGCTCACGTCGCCCGCCGGCGCCGTCGACAGCAGCTGCGCGAAGGTGTGCGTTCCGTCGGCGCTGGCCGGTCCACCGATGCTGATTGCCGCCACGAGCGCGGCCAAGGCGGCGCTCGCCGCCAGACCTGACCGCCGCCAAGTCCACCCTGCCTCCACCATCCCGCAAATCAGAGCAGGTCCGTCTTAGTTCGGGGTAAGAAAGCCGGAACCCGCTCCGTCTGCTAGGGCTGCGACGGTGTGTTGCCGTTGCCCGCCCCGAGGCGGAGCCGCATGAGCGTGCCGCCGCCTTCGGCGGGCTCGGCCTCGATCGTGCCGGCGTGAGCCTCCGCGACCTGGCGGACGATCGCGAGACCGAGGCCCGACCCCGGCATCCCGCGCGCAGAGGTTGCCCGGTAGAAGCGCTCGAAGACGTGGGGGACATCCTGCTCGGCGATCCCGGGGCCGTGGTCGCGCACGGTCAGCTCGCCTCCCGCGAGCCGGACCTCGACCGGCGAGCCCGCGGGGCTCCACTTCGCTGCGTTGTCGAGCAGATTCGCGATCGCGCGTTCGAGGCTGGCCGGCTGGCCGACGATGCTGGTCGGCGCGAGCGACGCTTCGATCGGGATCTCCGGGTGGTTGCGCTCCGTTCGCCGGATCGCGTCCTCGGTCAGCAGGTCGAGCCGGACCTCCTCGGGCTGGGCGTCCTGCTCGGCGCCGCGGGCGAGCTCGGTCAGCTCGCCGATCAGCTCCGTCATCTCACCGAGCTGGGCGACGACGTCTCGGAGGAGCTGCTCCCGCTCGGCGGGCGGCATGTGCTCGTCCGCCGCGAGCACTTCGATGTTCGTGCGCAGGCTCGTCAGCGGCGTTCGCAGCTCGTGCGAGGCGTCCTGAACGAGCTGCCGCTGCCGCTCGGCCGCTTGGTCGAGCGACTCGAGCATCGCGTTGAAGGTTGCCGCGAGCGTTCCGAGCTCGTCGGTGCCCTCGACCTCGATCCGCTGGCTGAGGTCGCGCGTGGCGCGGACGCGCTCGGCCGTCTCGCTCAGGTTGCGCAGCGGCCGCAGCGTCGCCTGCGCGACGAGCAGCCCGGCGCCCGAGGCGAGCGCGATCCCGCCGATCGAGACGAGGAAGAGCCAGAGCCGGATCCGCGCGAGCTCGTTGTCGACGCCGGAGAGCTGCCCGACGACCTGGATCGCGACCGGCGGGTAGATGCTGCTCGGCATCGTGTAGACGCGGGTGTCTTCCCCCTGCAGGACCGTGTCGTAGTAGTAACCCCTGCCCTTGCCGGCCGCGACCGCCCGTGACCTGCTCGTAACCGGGATCCGCGGGGTCGGCGTGACGTACTCGCTTGGGACGTAGACGGCGCCGTTGGCCCCGACAAGCTGGAAGAAGCCGCTGAAGACCGAGGGCGAGATGTCGATCGCGTAGATATTCGGCTTGTAGACGAGGTAGTCGAAGAATCGCGGCACACCCGCAATCTGGGTCGCCTCGCTTTGCAGGTTGCGATCGACCTGGTTGCGGAGTTCGCTGCGTACGAGGAAATAGACGAGGACCGAGGCGAGCACGATCGCGATCGCGACGGCGGCGGCCGCACCCATCGCCAGGCGCGCCCTGATGCTCATCGCTACGCGTCGCGCAAGGCGTAGCCGACGCCACGCACCGTGTGGATCAGGCGTGGCTTGCCGCCGGCCTCCGTCTTCTTGCGCAGGTAGCTGATGTAGACGTCGAGCGAGTTCGAGCCGTAGCCGAAGTCGTAGCCCCAGACGCGGTCGAAGATCACCGACCGGGTCAGGACCTGCCGCGGATTGCGCAGGAACAGTTCGAGCAGCGCGAACTCGGTCCGCGTCAGGACGATCTGCTCGCCGCCACGGGTCACCTCGCGAGTGCCGGTGTTCAGCTCGAGGTCGCCGAAGCCGAGCGTGGTCGGCTCGTCGTCGGAGCCGAGTCGGCGCAGGAGCGCCCGGACGCGCGCGACGAGCTCCTCGAGGGCAAACGGCTTGACGAGGTAGTCATCGGCACCGGCCTCGAGGCCGGCGACGCGGTCTGCGACCTGGTCGCGCGCGGTCAGCATCAGGATCGGGAGCTGGCTCCCGTCAGTCCGTAGCCGGCGGGTGAGCTCGAGCCCATCGAGCCTCGGCATCAGGATGTCGACGATCGCTAGGTCGTAACTGTTCGGGTTCGAGCGCAGCCGGAGCAGCGCCTCCTCGCCGTCGCCGGCGAGCTCGACGTCGTAGCCCTGCATGGTGAGCGCGCGGCGCAGCGCGTCGCGAACCGGCACGTCATCGTCGACAACAAGGATCGCCATTCCCGTAATGGTGGACGTTCTACCGGGAAAACGGAAATCCGAGGTGACGTGGTCGGCCCACGCGGCCGCGCTCAACGACGACCGGGCGACTTGCAGGGCAGTGGCTGCCGGTCCGCCGCCGCCGCGGCACCGTGCGGGACGACGGTCCCGTGCAACCACTGCCCTGCAAGCCATGGCACCGGAAAAGGTGCGGGCGAGCTGCGGGACGGCAGCTCGCCCGCGGGCGGGTGAGGAGAGAGCGCGGCGCCCGTACTGTCGGGCGCCGCAGGTGAGGCAGGCCGCGCGTCGGAGGGTGCGTTACGGCCTGCATCACAATGAATCAGATCCTGGCTGTGGACCCTTAGAGATCAGTAAGACCGGCGTTAGAACTTGCTGAAACCTGTTGGCTGCGCGCTTGGCACGCAGGCAGGTGCGGTTCGTGGTAGGAAACCCCTGATGCCGTCGTGAATCGAGGCCGTCTGAGCACCCTGCTCGCGGTAGCCCTCGCCGGCGTTGCCGCGGGCGCCTCGTCCGCGACACCGACGAAACCGGTCGGCAACGTCAAGGTGGGCAGGTCGCTTTTCAAGGCCCAGGCCTGCGGCTCCTGCCACAACCTGGCCGCCGCCGGCGTCTTCGACGGCTCTGACGTCGGCCCCGATCTCGACACCGCGACCAAGACCTACGTGCAGATGATCAAGCAGATCACGAACGGCGGCCCCGGGATGACGCCCTACGACAAGGTGCTGACGACCGCCCAGATCCAGGATCTGGCGGCGTTCATCTACACGAGCGCGCACCCGAGGTAGGCATTACTTTCCGATCGGAAAGAAATACGCAGCTCTGCGGAAAATCACGCCTAAGTCGTTGGAATCCGGCGGGAGCCGGCTGTACACTGAGGCGGTGGCCGTCCGCAAGATGAACGATGTCCACGACGGTGTCACGTGCGCCGTCGCCGCGACCTCCGACCTGATCGGCTCGAAGTGGACGGCGCTGATCGTCCACGACCTCTCGGAAGGCCCGCGCCGCTTCACCGAGCTCGACACGCCTGCCCCGGGATCAGCCCGCGCACCCTCTCCGAGCGGCTCCACATGCTCGAACAGCAGGGGATCGTCGTGCGCCGCAGCTACCCGGAGTCACCGCCGCGGGTCGAGTACGCACTCACCGACAAGGGCGTCGCGCTCCTGCCGATCATCGAGGCGATGCGCGGCTTCGGGCACAACTGGCTGATCGCCGATCACGACCACGAGCACGTGATCCGCGAGCGGCGCGTCGTCGTCCGCTAGCGCAGCCGCGCCGAAGGCGTTTGACAGCGCAAACGCCGTTGGGCAGACTGGTTGCACCATGGTCGCCACCGCGAAACTGTTCGGGTCCCCGCTGACGGGGATGTTCGTGGTGACCATTTCGATGCTCCCCCGCTAAGGGGGAGATGTTGCTCACGCGGCCAGTAGACGCCGCAGACGCCGACTCCGAGACGGGAGACGTGCGTTCGCGGCGACACGGGAGCGGCGGTTCCGCTCCGGACAGGACGACGAAAGGCTGTAG
>CAVXWI010000034.1:0-182068 GCA_963765345.1 uncultured Actinomycetota bacterium | reverse complement strand
CGTGAGAAACCACAGGGAGGGCACGAGATGACGAGAATGCTCGGCTCGGACGCCATCCTGCGCTCGCTCGAGGCGGAGGGTGTCGAGTTCATGTTCGGGATCCCCGGCGGGGCGATCCTGCCGACCTACGACGCGATCGCGCGCGGGACGACGGTCCGCCACGTGCTCGCCCGCCACGAGCAGGGCGCCGGCCACATGGCCGAGGGCTACGCCCGGGCCTCGGGCCGGGTCGGGGTCGCGATGGCCACCTCCGGCCCCGGGCGCGACGAACCTCGTCACCGCGATCGCCGACGCCTGGATGGACTCGACGCCGATCGTCTGCATCACCGGCCAGGTGCGGTCGAACCTGATCGGCACCGACGCGTTCCAGGAGACCGACGCCACCGGCATCACGATGCCGATCGTCAAGCATTCGTGGCTCGTCCTCGACGCCCGCGAGCTGCCGCAGGCGATCAAGAACGCCTTCCACGTCGCGCGCACCGGCCGCCCCGGCCCGGTGCTCGTCGACGTCGCCAAGGACGCCCAGGAGGGCGAGCTCGACTTCTCCTACCCCGACCGACGTCGACCTGCCGGGCTGGCGCCCGCCGACGAAGGTGCACGAGCGGCAGGTGCACGAGGCCGCGAAGGCGATCGTCGAGGCGAAGCAGCCGATCATCTACGCCGGCGGCGGCGTGATCAACGCCGAACGCCTCCGCCGAGCTGCTCGCGCTGGTCGAGGCGGCCCGCCTCCCGGCGGTCGTGACGCTGATGGGGAAGGGCTGCCTGCCCGACTCCCACCCGCTGAACTACGGCGCGCCCGGCATGCACGGCTCCAAGTACGCGAACTGGGCGCTGAACAAGTCCGACCTGATCGTCGCCGTCGGCGTCCGCTTCGACGACCGCGTCACCGGCAAGGTCTCGGCGTTCGCGCCGGGCGCGAAGGTGATCCACTTCGACATCGACGCCGCCGAGGTCGGGAAGATCCGCGACGCCGACATCCCCGTCGTCGGCCCGCTGAAGCTCGCGCTCTCGCAGCTGACGCGCGACGTCAAGGCGCTCGAGGCCGAGAAGCAGACCGACCGCACCGCCTGGCATGCGCAGCTCGAGGAGTGGCGGGCGCTCTACCCGTACAAGTACCGCAAGGCCGACGGCGTGCTGAAGCCGCAGACGGTGATCGAGCGGCTGCGCGACCTGACCGGCCGCCGCGACGGCGATTTCGTCTGGACGACCGGTGTCGGCCAGCACCAGATGTGGGCGATGCAGTACCTCCTCTGCGAGAAGCCGCGGACGTTCATCACCTCGGGCGGGCTCGGGACGATGGGCTACGGCCTGCCGGCCGCGGTCGGCGCCAAGGCGGCCCGGCCGGACGCGACCGTGATCTGCGTCGACGGCGACGGCTGCTTCCAGATGACCTGCCAGGAGCTCGCGACCGCGGCGCTCGAGCGGCTGCCGATCGTGGTCGTGATCATCAACAACGGCTGGCTCGGGATGGTGCGCCAGTGGCAGGAGATGTTCTACGCCGAGCGCTACGCCGAGACGCACCTGACCAAGCAGGTCCCCGACTACGCCCAGCTCGCCGAGGCGCTCGGGGCGGCCGGCTTCATGGTCGACAGCGAGGACGAGCTCGACTCGACGCTCGAGGCCGCGCTCGACTGCGGTCGCACGGCCGTCGTCGACGCCCGCGTCGATCCCGACGAGAACTGCTACCCGATGGTTCCGGCCGGCGCGGCGTCGGTCGACATCATCGAGCTGCCCGACGAGGACGCCGCCGAGGAGAGGATCCTCGGATGAGCCAGCACACGGTCTCGGTCGAGCTCGAGAACAAGCCGGGGGCGCTCGCGCGTGTCTCGCAGATGTTCGCGCGCCGCGGCTACAACATCCAGAGCCTCGCGGTCGGGCCGACCGAGCGGCCCGACATCTCGCGGCTCACGCTCCGGGTCGACTGCTCGCGAGCATTCGCTCGAGCAGATCGAGAAGCAGATGCACAAGCTCGTCAACGTGCTCCGCGTCGTCGAGCTCCGACCCGGCGAGTCGGTCGAGCGGGAGCTCGCGCTGATCACCGTCGGCGCGCCGCCCGACAAGCGCGGCGAGCTGATCGCGCTCGGCGAGGTCTTCGGCGCTCGTGTCGCCGACATCGGCCGGGAGGCGCTCACGTTCGAGATCGTCGGCCGGCCCGAGGAGCTCGACGCGTTCGAGGAGCTCGTCCGCCCGCACGGCGTCCGGAGCTCGCCCGCACCGGGCGGATCGGCCTTCGCCGCGCCGGCCCACGTCCATCGCGGTCCAAGTGCCGCGGCCGTCTCGTGAGAAAGGGATTCGAATGGCAGAGGTGATCAAGACAGGAGACCTCGGTCTCCTGACCGGCAAGGTCGCGGTGCTCGGCTACGGCAGCCAGGGCCACGCGCACGCGCTCAACCTGGCCGACTCCGGTGTCGAGGTCGAGGTCGGCCTGCAGCCGGGCAGCACCTCGCGCGCGGCCGCCGAGGAGGCCGGGCTCGTCGTGCGCGAGGTCGCCGAGGCGGTGCGCGGCGCCCAGGTCGTCGCGATGCTCGTTCCGGACGGCCCGCAGGCGGAGCTCTTCCGCGACCGAGGTCGCGCCGAACCTCTCGACCGGGAGCGGCGCTGCTCTTCGCCCACGGCTTCTCCGTCCACTACGGCCGGATCCCGCTGCCCGACGAGGTCGACGTGATCATGGTCGCGCCCAAGGGCCCGGGCCACATCGTCCGCCGGCTCTACGAGGAGGGCTACGGGACGCCCGCGCTCGTCGCGGTCGCCCAGGACGCGACCGGCCGCGCCCGCGACGTCGCGCTCGCCTACGCGGCGGGCATCGGTGCCGGCCGCGCGGGAATCATCGACACGACCTTCGCCGAGGAGACCGAGACCGACCTCTTCGGCGAGCAGTCGGTGCTCTGCGGCGGGCTGACCCAGCTGATCCAGGCCGGGTTCGAGACGCTCGTCGAGGCGGGCTACCAGCCCGAGATCGCCTACTACGAGTGCGTCCACGAGGTGAAGCTGATCGTCGACCTGATCTTCGAGGGCGGGATCGAGCGGATGCACTACTCGATCTCCGATACCGCCGAGTACGGCTCGGTCGCGGTCGGCCCGCGTGTCGTCGACGCGCACGTCAAGGAGAACATGGAGAAGGTGCTCGACGGCGATCCAGGGACGGCTCGTTCGCGCGCGAGTGGATCGCCGAGATGGACCGCGGCGCGCCCAGCCTGCGTCGAGGCGCGCCGGCGGCTCTCCGAGACCCAGATCGAGCAGGTCGGCAAGCGCCTCCGCGCGCTCGGGCACCGCGAGGTACAGGAGGCGCATGGCGTCGGTTGACGTCCCGGTCGCCCTGCTCGGGTACGGCACCGTCGGCTCGGCGGTCAACCGGCTGCTGAACGAGCAGGCGGACGACATCGAGCGCGCGACCGGCCACCGGCTGCGGGTCGTCCGCGCGCTCGTCCGCGATCTCGACCGCCGAGCGCGGTTTCCCGCCCGACGACGGCGTGCTCACGACCGACGTCGGCGAGATCCTCGACGACCCGACGATCGCGATCGTCGCCGAGGTGATGGGCGGCGTCGAGCCGGCCGGCGAGCACGTGCTCGAGCTCCTCCGCGCGCGGCAAGCACGTCGTCACGGCGAACAAGCAGCTCGTCGCCCAGCGCGGGGCGGAGCTCTTCGACGCCGCCTCGGGTGCCGGTGTCCAGCTCCGCTTCGAGGCGAGCGTCTGCGCGGCGATCCCGGTGATCAAGGTGCTGCGCGAGTCGCTCGTCGTCACGAACGTCCACCGCGTGCTCGGGATCGTCAACGGCACGACGAACTTCATGCTCACCGAGATGGAGGCCGGCAAGACCTACGACGAGGCCCTGGCCGAGGCGCAGGAGCGCGGGTTCGCCGAGGCCGACCCGACCGACGACGTCTCGGGTGCGGACGCCGCCGCGAAGATGGCGATCCTGGCGACGGTCGCGTTCAACACCCGCTACGCGCTCGCGGACGTCGCGACGGTCGGGATCGACACGATCGACCCGCTCGACGTCGCGGCGGCACGGGAGCTCGACATGGTCATCCGCCTCGTCGGCGCGGCGCGCCTCCTCGACGGCAAGGTCGACGTCCGCGTCGGCCCGGCTCTCGTCGACCGCCACCATCCGCTCGCGGCGGTCGAGGGCGCATTCAACGCCGTCATGCTGCAGGGCGACGCGATCCGCGAGATCACGCTCGAGGGCCCGGGCGCGGGCGGCGTCGAGACCGCCTCGGCGGTGATCGCCGACATGGCGTCGGTGATCGGGACGATGGGCACCGGCTTCCTGCAGAACGACCCGGTGTGGCGGAAGCTGCCGCGCCTCGAGCCGGGCGAGAACCGCTCGCCGTTCTACTTCCACCTTTCCGTCGACGACCGGCCCGGCGTGCTCGCGCGCGTCGCCGACGCGCTCGCCGAGCGCGAGGTGTCGGTCGCGCGGCTCCTCCAGCATCAGAACGGCGACGGCGCAGCGATCCACCTCGTCACCCACGAGACGAGGCAGGGAGCGCTCGACGAGGCGCTGGCGGCGATCACGGCGATGCCGGAGGTCCGGCGCTCGCCGCTCGCGTTCCCGGTCGTCTCCGAGCGTGGCGTCGCGGAGCTCGGATGGGCGTGATCGAGCGCTACCGCGACCGGCTCCCGGTCGGCCCCGAGACACCGGCGTTGACCCTCGGGCGAGGGCTCGACGCCCCTGCTCGCCTCGAGGCGGCTCGGCGAGCGGCTCGGCGTCGACCTGTACTTCAAGTTCGAGGGGCTGAACCCGACCGGCAGCTTCAAGGACCGCGGGATGGCGGTCGCGGTGGCGCGGGCGCTCGAGCGCGGGTGCCGGCGGGGTCATCTGCGCCTCGACCGGCAACACGGCCTCCTCGGCGGCTGCCTATGCGGCCCGCGCCGGGCTGACCGCCGTCGTTCTCTGCCCGGCCGGAGCGATCGCGGCGGCGAAGCTCGCGCAGTCGCGCGCCGTCGAACGCGAGGGTGCTCGAGGTACGCGGCAGCTTCGACGAGGCGTTGCGGAGCTGCCTCGCGATCGTGGCGGACGGCAGCCACGTCCTCGTCAACTCGCTCAACCCGGACCGGATCGAGGGCCAGAAGACCGCCGCCTTCGAGATCGACGAGGCGCTCGGACGGGCGCCCGACGTGCTCGCGCTCCCCTACGGCGGCGGCGGCAACACGGTCGCCTACGCGAAGGGCTTCGCCGAGGACGGCGTGCGCCCCCGGATCATCTCCGCCTACGCCGCCCGAGCGGGCGACCACGATCGCCTCGGCGATCCGGATCGCCGAGCCGGCCCATCTCGGCGAGATCGACCGCGCTCGTCGCCGCCGGCGACGTCGAGCCCGTCCCCGTCTCCGACGAGGACATCACGCGAATGTGGCTCGAGCTCGCCCACCTCGAAGGCATCTTCTGCGAGCCGTCCTCCGCGGCCGGCCTCGCGGCGCTCGCGCAGGTCGAGCTCGAGCCGGGCAGCACCGTCGTCTGCGTCCTGACCGGCCACGGCCTCGAAGGACACGGCCGCGGTCGACCGAGTGGCGGCCGAGCCGGCTCTCGTCGACCCGACGGTCGAGTCGATCCTCGCGGAGCTCGCACGGTGAGGCCGCCGTCCGCCAGCTCGGCAGACGCCGCCCGGCTGCCGCACAGGTCCGCGGCGGACAGGCCCGGCCCGGGCAGGGAGCAGCATGAGCGGCGGCGAGGGGTTCGTCGTCTCGGCGCCTGCCTCGACGGCCAACCTCGGCCCCGGCTTCGACTGCGCGGCGGCGGCGCTCGAGCTCTGGAACGAGCTGCACGTCCTGCCCGCGGCCGCCGGCGAGCCGCTCGTGACGCTCGAGGGTGAGGGGGCCGCGGAGCTGCCGCGCGACGAGAGCCATCTGGCCCTGCGCGCCTTCTCGCTCGCCGCGCCCCTCGAGGGCCACCGCTTCCACTTCGTCAACCGCATCCCGCTCGAGCGCGGGCTCGGCTCGTCGGCGGCGACGGTTGCCGCCGGGATCGTCGCGGGCCTGCTCGGCCGCCGGCCGCGACCCCTCGCCCGAGGAGGCGCTCGCGCTCGCGCTGCCGCTCGAGGGCCACGCCGACAACCTCGGGGCGGCGCTCGCCGGCGGCGTCTGCCTGATCTGGCAGCGCGACGGGCGTCACCTCCTGCGCCGGCTCGCCGACGACCTGCCGCTGGCGCCGGTCCTCGTCGTGCCCGGGCTCGCGGGTGAGCACGCGCGCCTCGCGCGACGCGGCTGCCCGAGTACCTCCGCCACGAGGAGGCCGCCGCGGCGGCCGCCCAGGCGGCGCTGCTCGGAGCGGGAATCGCCGCCCAGGACGCCGAGCTCCTCGCGAGCGCCTTCCACGACCGGCTGCACGAGCCGTTCCGGGCTGCCGACGCGCCGCTGCTCGCCGAGCTCCAGCGCCCGGCCGGCCGCCGGCAGCGTCGGCGTCACCCTGTCTGGCTCCGGCCCCTCGGTCGTCGTCTGGGCGGAGAAGGGCGCGGAGGGCGCCGTCGCCGCGGAGCTCGCGGCCCGGCTCGACGACGTCTCGATCTGGCCGCTCGCGATCGCCGCCCGCGGGACCCACTCGGCAGCGGTGGCCGCCGAGATCCCCTCTCCCGCCGGACTCGGAGCCTCACGATGAGCGTCTACTCGCAGCCCTCGGACCCGGGCAAGCGCCGCAGCGCGCCGCTGACCGACGGCGTCGACCGCGCGCCCGCCCGGGCGATGCTGAAGGGAGTCGGCTTCACCGACGAGGATCTCGCGCGGCCGCTCGTCGGCGTCGCGACGACGTGGATCGAGACGATGCCCTGCAACCTGAACCAGCGCGTGCTCGCGCGGCACGTCAAGGACGGCATCCGGGCCGCGGGCGGCACGCCGATCGAGTTCAACACGATCTCGATCTCCGACGGGGTCTCGATGGGGACGAGCGGCATGCGCGCCTCGCTGATCTCGCGCGAGGTGATCGCCGACTCGATCGAGCTCGTCGTCGCCGGCCACCTCCTCGACGGCCTCGTCTGCCTCGTCGGCTGCGACAAGACGATCCCGGCCGCGGTGATGGCGCTCGCCCGGCTCGACGTCCCCGGGCTCGTCTTCTACAACGGCTCGATCGCGCCCGGCCGCTACGAGGGCCGCGACGTGACGATCCAGGACGTGTTCGAGGCGGTCGGTGCGCGCGCCGCCGGCAAGATGACCGACGAGGAGGTGCACGCGCTCGAGTCGGTCGCCTGCCCCGGCGCCGGCGCCTGCGGCGGCCAGTTCACCGCCAACACGATGGCGCTCGTGATCGACTTTCTCGGCATCAGCCCGCGCGGGCTCTCCGGCATCCCCGCCACCCATCCCTCGAAGGCCGCGGCCGCCCGGGAGGCAGGCGAGCTCGCGATGAAGCTCGTCGCCGACGACACGCGGCCGTCGCAGATCCTGACGCGCGAGGCCTTCGAGAACGCGATCGCCGCCGTCGCCGGCTCGGGCGGCTCGACCAACGGCGTCCTGCACCTGCTCGCAATCGCCCGCGAGGCCGGCGTTCCGCTCGAGCTCGAGGACTTCGACCGGGTCGCCGAACGGACGCCGATCGTCGCCGACCTGAAGCCGGGCGGCCGCTACGTCGCGACCGACATGTACGAGGCCGGCGGGGTCGGCCTCGTCGCCCGCGAGCTCGTCGCGGCCGGGGTCGCCCACGCCGGGGGCGCGCGGCGTCGACGGCCGGACGCTCGGCGAGGTCGGGGCGGAGACGCCCGAGCGCCCCGGGCAGGACGTCGTCCGCTCGTGGCGCGAGCCGCTGAAGCCGACCGGCGGGCTCGCGATCCTGCGCGGCTCGCTCGCGCCCGAGGGGTCCGTCGTCAAGCTCGCCGGCCACGAGCGGCTCTACCATCGCGGCCCGGCGCGCGTGTTCGACTCCGAGGAGGAGTGCTTCGCCGCCGTCAAGGCCCGCACGATCGAGCCCGGCGAGGTGATCGTGATCCGCTACGAGGGGCCCGCCGGCGGCCCGGGCATGCGCGAGATGCTGCACGTGACCGCGGCGCTCGTCGGCGAGGGTCTCGGCGACGAGGTGGCGCTGATCACCGACGGGCGCTTCTCCGGCGCCACCCACGGGTTGATGGTCGGCCACATCGCGCCCGAGGCCTTCCGCGGCGGCCCGCTCGCGGTCGTCGCCGACGGCGACCCGATCGTCCTCGACGTCGAGCAGCGGCGCCTCGATCTCGACATCCCGGCGGCGGAGCTCGCCGAGCGGCTCGCCGCCTGGACGCGGCCTGCGCCGCGCTACACGCCGGGGCGTGTTCGCGAAGTACGCGGCCGCGGTCGGCTCCGCCTCGGAGGGGGCGACGACGTGACGCTAGGCGGCCAGCAGCTTCTTGATCGAGCGCGTCGCCTGGAGGATCCGCTGCTCGTTCTCGACGAGGGCGAAGCGCACGTGCCCGTCGCCGCCCGGGCCGAAGCCGATCCCGGGGCTGACCGCGACGTCGGCGCCCCGCGCGAGCGTGACCGCGAACTCGAGCGAGCCGAGCTCCCGCATCGGCTCGGGGATGGGCGCCCAGACGAACATCGTCCCGAGCGGCGGCTCGACCTGCCAGCCCGCCCGGGCGAGCCCTGTGATCAGGGCGTCTCGTCGGCCCAGGTAGACGGCGCAGACCTCGGCCGGGTAGTCGGGGGCCTCGCGCAGCGCCACGATCGAGGCGATCTGGATCGGCTGGAAGGTGCCGTAGTCGAGGTAGGACTTCAGCCGCGCGAGCGCGGCGACGACGTCCGGCCGGCCGAGGGTGAAACCCATCCGCCACCCCGCCATCGAGAACGACTTGGTCAGGCTGTACAGCTCGACGGCGCATTCGAGCGCCCCCTCGGCGGCGAGGACGGACGGCGGCACATGGCCGTCGAAGGCGATGTCGGCGTAGGCGAAGTCGTGCACGAGGATGAACTCGCGCTCGCGGGCGAGGTCGACGAGCTTCTGCATCAGCTCGGGCGTCGCGACCTGCGTGGTCGGGTTGTGCGGGAACGAGACGATCAGGACGCGGGGCGCCGGCTGGGCGGATCGGACGGCCTCCTCGATCCCGCCGAGAACGTCGGCGTCGCCGATCGGAGCGTGGATGACGAGCGGCGCCCGCGAGCCGCGGCGCGACCAGGTGGATCGGGTAGCTCGGGCTCGGCACGACCGCGCTGTCGCCCTGCTCGAGCAGCACCCACATCAGGTGGGCGAGCCCCTCCTTCGCCCCGATCGTGCTGACGATGTGGACGTCCGGATCGAGGGTGACGCCGAACTGGGCGGCGTACCGCTCGCAGACGGCTTCCCGCAGGTTCGGCAGGCCGCGGCTCGCCGAGTAGCGGTGGTTGACCGGCTTGGCCGCGGCCTCGGCGAGCTTCTCGACCGCGATCGGCAGGAGAGGGGATGTCCGGGTTGCCGAAGCCGAGGTCGATCACGTCGCGGCCCTCGCGCCGGAGCTCGCGTTTCAGCTGGTCGACCGTCGCAAAGACGTAAGGGGGGAGATCGTGAATTCGTCGGAACTGCAAAGAGAACACCACCTGGGAGGCTACGACCATGCCGGTTGACGTGCTCCGTTGCCGTGTCTGCGAGAGCGACTACCCCGCGCTCGCGAACGGTATCTGCGTGCGTTGCTTCGGGCCGCTCGAACCCGTCTACCACTGGGAGGAGATCAAGGCCGTCGTCAGCCGTGAGCGCATCGAGGCGGGCCCGTACTCGCTCTGGCGCTACGCCGACCTGCTCCCGGCGACGCCGCCGCCGGGCGCGGCGAGCGGGCCCGGGTTCACGCCGCTCGTGCCGGCGCCGCGGCTCGCGAGCGCGATCGGCGTCGGCGAGGTGCTGCTGAAGCTCGACCTCGCGAACCCGACCCACTCGTTCAAGGACCGGGTCGTCGCCGTCGCGGCGGCGAAGGCGCGCGAGTTCGGGCTCGAGACGCTCTCCTGCACCTCGACGGGCAACCTCGCGAATGCGGTCGCCGCCCGGGCGGCGGCAGAGGGAATCCCCGCCGTGATCTTCTGCCCGGCCGGGCTGGAGCCGGAGAAGATGCTCGCGACGACGATCTACGGCGCGCGTGTCTACGGCGTTCGCGGCAGCTACGACGACTGCTCCCGCCTGATCAGCGAGCTCGCGGGCGAGGTCGACTGGGGGTTCGTCAACGTCAACCTTCGCTCCTACTACGCCGAGGGTTCGAAGACGCTCGCGTTCGAGATCGTCGAGCAGCTCGGCTGGGAGGTGCCGACCGCGGTCGTCTGCCCGATCGCCTCCGGCGCGCTCTTCTCCAAGCTCTGGCAGGGCTTCGAGCAGTTCGGCCGGCTCGGCCTGATCGGCGAGGAGCGACCGCGCCTCTACGGCGCCCAGGCCGAGGGTTGCGCGCCCGTCGCCGCCGCGTTCGCCGAGGAGCGTCGCGTCTCGCCGGTGCGGCCGAACTCGATCGCCCGCTCGCTCGCGATCGGCAACCCGGCCGACGGCGACCTCGCGATCGCAACGGCGAGCGCCTCGGGTGGCGCGATCTACGCCGTGCCGGAGGAGGACGTCGGCCCGAACATGGCGCTGCTCGCCGAGACGTCCGGCATCTTCGGCGAGACCGCCGCCGGCGTGACGGTCGGCGCGCTCCGCGCGGCGGTCGCCGCCGGAGAGCTCGGGGAGTCCGATCGTGTCGTCGTCCTCGTCACGGGCACCGGGCTGAAGACGCCGCAGGCGGTCGAGTCGGAGATGAGCGGCTCGCTGATCGAGATCGAGCCGGATCTCGATGCCCTGCTCGCGGAGCTCGGGGTGACGGCGTGACCGACGCGGTCGTCGCCGAGGCGCGCGCAGGCGATCGACGCCGCCGACCGCGAGCTGCTCGTCACCGTCAACCGCCGGATCACGCTCGTGCGCGAGCTGCACGAGCACAAGCTCCGGGCGGGCGTGCCCCTCAGGGATGCCGGCCGTGAGGAGTCGATGGTCGCGAGCCTCCAGGCGGCGAACCTCGGGCCGCTCTCGACCGACGGTGTCGCCGAGCTCGTCCGCTTCCTCCTCGATCTGACCCGGCGGGAGATCCACGGTGCCTAGGCGGATTGCCTGCCTGCCCGGAGACGGCATCGGACCGGAGGTGATGGCCGAGGCGCTCCGCGTGCTCGCGGTGCTCCCGCTCGAGTTCGAGCTCGACGAGTACCCGTTCGGCGGGGCCGCGATCGACGCCTGCGGCGATCCGTTGCCTGCCGAGACGCTGGCCGCCTGCCGCTCGGCGGAGGCCGTCCTCCTCGGCGCCGTCGGCGGGCCGCGGTGGGAGGGCGGCGCGGCGCGCCCGGAGGCCGGGCTGATCGGGCTGCGCAAGGAGTTGCAGACATACGCCAACCTGCGCCCGGCGCTCGCCGAGGGCGTCGACCTCCTGATCGTCCGGGAGCTCGTCGGCGGGCTCTACTACGGTGCCCGCGGCACCCGCGAGGACGGCACCGTCTTCGATACCTGCGAGTACCACCCGAGCCAGATCGAGCGGGTCGCGCGGGTCGCCTTCGAGCTCGCCGGCGGCCGGTCCGGCCGGCTCCTCTCGGTCGACAAGGCGAACGTCCTCGACACCTCGCGCCTCTGGCGCCGCGTCGTCTCCGAGCTCGCCGCGGAGTACCCCGAGGTCGAGCTGAGCCACGGCCTCGTCGACAGTGTCGCCATGCAGCTCGTCACCGAACCGCAGTCGTTCGACGTGCTCGTGACCGAGAACACCTTCGGCGACATCCTCTCCGACGTCGCCGCGGCGGTCACGGGTGGCCTCGGGCTGGCGGCCTCGGCGAGCCTCGGCGACGCCCCGCCGGGGATCTTCGAGCCGGTGCACGGCTCGGCCCCGGACATCGCCGGCACCGGCGCTGCGAACCCGACCGCGATGCTGCGCTCGCTCGCGCTCCTGCTCGAGCACGGGCTCGGCGAGCCCTCGCTCGCCCGCGCGCTCGAGGCGGCGGTCGAGCTCGCGCTCGCCGGCCTGCCCGACGCCCGATCTCGGCGGCTCGGCGACCACTTCCGCATTCGGCACTGCCGTCGTGGCCGCGCTCGCGAGCGAGGTCGCGGCATGAGCCGTGTCGGCTACCCCGGGCCCGCGGGGAGCCACAGCGCCGCCGCGACCGCCCTGCTCGCGCCCCCCGGGGCCGGCGCCGAGCCGTTGGCCAGCTTCCTCGCGGTCATCGAGGCGACCGTCGCCGCCGAGGTGGCGCTCGGGGTCCTGCCGATCGAGAACTCGCTGCACGGCCCGGTCGGCGAGACCCACGACCTGCTCTACGAGGCGCCGCTCTCGATCGTCTCCGAGGTGACGCTGCCGATCGTCCACTGCCTGGCGGCGAAGACGCCGCTGCGCCCCGAGGAGGTGCGGACGCTCCGCTCGCATCCGGTCGCCTTCGACCAGTGCCGCACGCTGATCAACTCGCTCGGCCTGAAGTGCATCCCCGCCTCGTCGACCTCGGACGCTGCGCTCGAGGTCGCCGAGTCGGCCGACCCGGCCGAGGCGGCCCTCGCAAGCAGGGAGGCCGCCGATCACTTCGGCCTGACCGTGATCGCCGACGACGTCGGCGACCGTCCGAGCGCGTTCACGCGCTTCGTCGGGATCGCGGCCCATTCGCGCGTCGAGCGCGCCCCGCGCTGGCGCACGGCGCTCTCCTTCGTCACCGACCACCAGCCAGGGTCCCTCTACCATGCGCTCGGGCCGTTCCACCGGCACGGCCTGAACCTCGTCCAGCTCGTGTCTCGCCCGATCCCGCGCTCGACCTTCCGCTACCGCTTCGACCTCGTCCTCGACGGCCACCCGCAGGACGACGAGGTGCAGACGGCGCTCGCCGAGATGCGCGCCTGGACGCGCGAGCTCCGGATCTTCGGCAGCTACGCCGCGACGGGAGAGCAGTGAGCCGGACCCTCTTCGACCGGATCTGGGAGTCGCATGTCGTCGACGAGCGGCCGGGCGAGCCGGCGCTGCTCTACATCGACCTCCACCTCGTGCACGAGGTGACGAGCCCGCAGGCATTCGAGTCGCTGCGGCTCGCCGGACGGTCCGTCCGCCGGCCCGATCTGACGATCGCGACGATGGACCACAGCGTTCCGACCGAGCCCGGCCCGATCCGCGACACGCTGGCGCGCGCACAGCTCGAGGCGCTCGCCGCGAACTGCGCGGCCTTCGGGGTGCCGCTGAACGCGACCGGCAGCGGCCGCGAGGGGATCGTGCACGTGATGGGCCCCGAGCTGGGGCTGACCCAGCCGGGGATGACGATCGTCTGCGGCGACTCGCACACCTCGACCCACGGCGCCTTCGGGGCGCTCGCGTTCGGGATCGGCACCTCGGAGGTCGAGCACGTGCTGGCGACCCAGACCCTGATCCAGGCCCGCGGGAAGACGATGCGGGTGCACTTCACCGGCGCGCTCGCAGACGGCGTCACCGCCAAGGACCTCGTGCTCGGGGCGATCGGGCAGATCGGCGTCGCAAGCGGCGTCGGGCACACGATCGAGTATGCGGGACAGGCGGTCGGGGCGCTCTCGATGGAGGGCCGGATGACCGTCTGCAACATGACGATCGAGGCGGGGGCGCGCGCGGGCATGATCGCACCGGACGAGACGACGTTCGCGTA
The DNA here is from genome assembly GCA_963765345.1 of uncultured Actinomycetota bacterium. Classification (GTDB taxonomy): domain Bacteria; phylum Actinomycetota; class Thermoleophilia; order Gaiellales; family Gaiellaceae; genus PALSA-600. The sequence continues at coordinate 168,566 of CAVXWI010000034.1, read as the reverse complement.
CCTGGAGGGACGGCCGGGTGCTCCGCGCGGCGCGGGCTGGGAACGGGCGCTCGATGCTTGGCGGGCCCTCCGCAGCGATCCCGACGCCGTCTTCGACCGCGAGGTCGAGATCGACGCCGGCGCGCTCCGCCCCCAGGTCACCTGGGGCACGAATCCGGCGATGGTCGCCCCGATCGACGGCTGCGTCCCCGACCCGGCCTCGTTCGCCGACCCGAGCGAGCGCAAGGCGACCGAGCTCGCCCTGCGCTACATGGGGCTCGAGCCGGGGACGCCGCTCGCCGAGATCGCCGTCGACCGGGTCTTCATCGGCTCCTGCACCAACTCGCGGATCGAGGACCTTCGCGCCGCCGCCGCGGTCGCCGCGGGGCGCCGCGTCGCCGGCACGGTCCGCGCCATGGTCGTGCCGGGATCGGCGAAGGTGAAGCGGCAGGCCGAGGAGGAGGGCCTCGACCGGGTCTTCACCGAGGCAGGCTTCGAGTGGCGCGAGTCGGGCTGCTCGATGTGTCTCGGCATGAACCCCGACGTCCTCGCCGCCGGCGAGCGCTGCGCCTCGACCTCGAACCGCAACTTCGAGGGCCGCCAGGGCGCCGGCGGCCGCACCCACCTCCTCAGCCCGGCGATGGCCGTGGCCGCTGCGATCACCGGCCACCTCACCGACGTCCGGGAGCTCGGCTGACCGTGGCGGTCGCGGCAGTCCTCTGTCCGGCAGCTGCCGGACGCGGCGCGGCCCCGGGGCTGCCGCCGACGCCGGGATGGGCGCGATGAGGGCGCTACGACAGGTGACGGGTCGGGCCGCGGTGCTCGACCGTGCCGACGTCGACACCGACCAGATCATCCCGAAGCAGTTCCTGAAGCGGATCGAGCGCTCCGGGTACGGCGAGTTCCTCTTCTACGACTGGATGAAGGATCCGGGGTTCGAGCTGCGGCGCCCGGCCTACAGCGGCGCCCAGATCCTCGTGGCCGGACGGAACTTCGGCTGCGGCTCCTCGCGCGAGCACGCCGCCTGGGCGCTGGAGGACGCCGGGTTACCGGGCGGTTCTGGCGCCGAGCTTCGGCGACATCTTCCGGACGAACGCGATGAAGAGCGGCCTCGCCCCGATCGTGCTCTCCGAGCCCGAGCTGGCGCAGCTGAGGCAGGCGCTCGAGGTGCGCAACGAGCTGACCGTCGACCTGGAGGCGCTCGAGATCTCGCACCCGGACGGCCTCAGGATCGCCTTTGCCTTCGATGCCTTCGCCCGCCACATGCTGCTGAACGGGCTCGACGAGGTCGGGCTGACGCTCCAGCGCGAGAATCGCATCGCCGCCTTCGAGCAGGCGCATGCGGCGCGCATCGACACGACCTCGCTCGCCTGAGCGCTCAGGAGGTGGCTGCGAGCAGCGCGCGGCGCCGGGCCCGGCCGGCCAGCTCGACGACCTCGCCGATCACGAGCAGCGCGGGCGAGGCGAGCTCGGCGGCGAGGCGCGCGATATCCCAGAGCTCGCCGCGCACGGCGCGTCCGTCGGCGCAGGTGCCCCGCGAGACGACCGCCGCCGGGGTGTGCGGATCCTTGCCGGCCTCGATCAGGCCGCCGGCGATCCCGCCGGCCTGCGCCAGGCCCATGAAGACGACGAGCGTTCCCGGCGTCGCCGCGAGCTGGGCGAAGTCGAGGTCCTCGCCGGAGGCCGAGTGGCCCGAGACGAGCGTCACCTGCGCCGAGACGCCGCGGTGGGTGACCGGGATGCCGGCGGACGCCGGCACCGCCGAGAGCGCCGACACGCCCGGCACGACCTCGAAGGCGACGCCGGCCGCCGCGCAGCGCCTCGACCTCCTCGCCGCCGCGGCCGAAGATGAACGGGTCGCCGCCCTTCAGCCGCACCACCTCGAGGCCGGCTCTGCCCGAGCTCGACGAGCAGCTCGTTCAGCTCGGACTGGCCGAGCTGCTCGCGCGGGATCACGAGCGCCTCCGCGGGCGCCTCGTCGACGAGCTCCGGCGCGACGAGGACGTCGTAGACGAGCGCGTCGCACGGCGGACGAGCTCGAGCCCGCGGACGGTGATCAGACCGGGGTCGCCCGGGCCCGCGCCGACGAGGTACACCGTCACGCCAGGCGCTCCGCGACGAGGGCATCGAAGTAGTCGCGGCGCTCCTCGTAGGTGCGCAGGCGCGCCTGCACCGCCGGCCGCAGCGACCGCAGCTCCTCCGCGAGCTCGGCGTGCTCGGGCCCGACGAGCTCGGCGATCTGTGAGCGCAGGCGCTTGGCGAGCGCCGGCGAGGCGCCGCCGGTCGAGACCGCGACCGCGATCGGCCCCTCGCGGTGAACGGCGGGCAGGATGAAGTTGCAGAGGTCGGGCACGTCGGCGACGTTGCAGAGCATGCCGCGCGCCTCGGCGTCCCGGTAGACGCGCTCGTTGACCGCCCGGTCGGAGGTCGCGGCGATCACGAGGAACGCGCCGCGCAGGTCGCCGCGCCGGTAGCGACGCGCCAGCCACTCGACCTCGAGCGTCGCGAAACCGTGGTCGAGCTCCGGCGAGACGACGGTGACCGCCGCGCCGCAGGCCAGCAGCCCGGACGCCTTCTCGAGCCCGACCGCGCCGCCGCCGACGACGACGCAGCGTCGCCCCGCCAGGTCGAGGCACGCCATGTAGAAGCTCGCGCTCACCTGCTCTCCGGGCTTGATGCCCTTCTCGTCCGCGTAGGCCTGCACGAGCGCGTTGACCTCGGGTGCCCCGTGGTCCTCCTTCTCCAGGCTGAAGGCGTAGTTGATCTTGACGAACGGCTGCCAGTCGTCGGGGATCGCGTCCTCGGGCAGGATCGCCTCGACCGGGCATTCGGGCTCGCAGGCGCCGCAGTCGATGCACTCCTCGGCGTCGATCACGAGCATCCGCTCGACCTCGTGGATGCAGTCGACGGGGCAGACGCTCTGGCACGAGATGTCCTTCACGTCGATGCAGGCTTCGCCGATGATGTACGTCATCGCTGCTTCAGGCTCCTATCGTCGCTAGCCGGGCTCCGGCCCTGCCGAGCCGGAGCACGATCTCGTACTCGTCGGTCGAGATCGTCACGCCGTATTCTCCAGGTCCGACCGCGTTCACCGAGACCGTGTCGATCGTGCGTGCCCTCGAGCGCGCCGAGCGCCTCGTTCAGGTCGCGCGCCGACTGGGCCAGCTCGCGGCCCGAGCGGCAGCCGCCGGAAGAGCGCCAGCGCCGCCTGCTCGCCCTCGGGCCCGTAGACGGGCGCGTAGCCGCCCGGTCTGCAGCCCGAGCTCGAGCAGCTCGGCGAGCGCGTCGGCGTCGTCGCCGTCGACCTCGCCGTCCTCGACGCGCGGCGACGAGGTCGGCGAGCCGGCCGCGGCGCCGCTCGTCCTGCGACCATCGCGAGCACCGCCTGCGCCTCGGCGCGGGCGACCTCGGCCGCCTCGCCGCTGACGCGCGTCCTCGCTCACTCGCCTTCCTTCGAGCAGCGCGTGCAGCTCGTGCTCGAGCCCGCCGCTCTCGACCGAGCAGTGGATCCCGCACTCCTTCGGGGCGTTCGACTCCCACCACCAGCGGCCGGCGCGGCTCGGCTCGTCCGGGCGCGATCGCGCGCGTGCACGGGGCGCAGCCGATCGAGGTGTAGCCCTGGTCGTAGAGCGAGTGGTAGGGGACGTCGCGCTCGCGGACGTAGTCCCAGACCTCGTCCTCGGTCCACTCGGCGAGCGGGTTCAGCTTGACGATCGCGCCGTGGTCGTGGTCGATCTCGACCTTGCGGATGTTCGTCCGGCTCGCCCACTGGTCGCGGCGCAGGCCGGTGACCCAGGCATCGAGGCGAGTGCAGGTGCTTGGTCAGCGGGCGCACCTTGCGGACGTTGCAGCAGAGCAGGCGCAGGTCGACGCGACGTCGTGAAGAGGTCGACGCCGTGCTTGCCGGTCATCGCGTCGACCTCGCCGGCGGTCGGGCTCGATCAGCGTCGAGGTCGAAGCCCCGGGTAGCGCGCGCGCAGCCGGTCGGCGAGCTCGAGCGTCTCGGCCGGCAGGCGGCCGGTGTCGACGCTGAAGACCGGGATCTCCGGGTCGATCTCGTAGGCCATGTCGATCAGGACGACGCTGTCGATCTGGAACGACGTCGAGATCGCGATGCCGGGCGCGAAGCGCTCGATCGCCCAGGCGAGCAGCGCCTGCGGCTCCTCACCCTCGAACTCGATCGAGAGCTCACCCGCCTCGAGTTCGTCGATCAGCTCGAGCGAGCTCATCTGCCTCACCTCCTCGTCGTCCTCCCGTTGCCCTCGCGTCTCTGCGCCGGCTCGAGGCCGGCGAGCTCGCCAAGCTCCTCGTCGCTCGTGCGGCGCGTGAACGACGCGAAGCTCTCGCCCGGCGCCGCGCCGGTCGAGCCAGCCGGCGATCAGCCCCCCGACGGCGCGCGTCGAGCTCGTCGGTCGGCACGCGCCGGAAGAGCGAGCGGCCGATCGCGGGCTCGGGCCCGAGGCCGCCGCGCGAGCCGCGCGACGAAGATGTCGTAGGCCTGGCCGCGCGCGAAGATGTCGTAGGCCTGCGCCGTCGCCTCGTCGCGCGCGGTCGTGCCCTGGAAGCCGAGGTCGCCGACCCAGTGCTGGGCGCAGGCGTGCGGGCAGCCGTCGAGGTGCAGCCGCAGGTCGGCGATCTCCATCGCCGAAGCGCTCGTCGAGCGCGGTCGATCAGCGCGCCGAGGCGCGTCTTCGTCTCGGCGACCGAGAAGTTGCAGTGCGGCTCGCCGGTGCAGGCGATCGAGTTGCCGCGCACCGGGTTGATGTCGAGCGGGAAGCCGATCCGCTCGAGCTCCGCCTGCGGCTGCCTCGACGCTCGCCGTCGGGATGCCGGTGACGATGAAGTTCTGCTGGCGCGTCAGGCGGATGTCGCCGCCGAAGCGCTCGGCGAGATCGGCGATCGCGATCATCTGGTCGCCCGAGATCGAGGCCGAGGTGGACGGGAACGCCGATGTAGGAGAGCCCTGCCTGCTTCTGCGGGTGGACGCCGAGGTGGTGCGAGGGCTCGACCGTGATCGGCGGCAGCGCGTAGTCGCTCGAGCTTGCGGCCGAGCCGCGCCTCGACCCGCTCGCGGATCCCCTCGGGGCCGATGTCGTCGACCATGAACTTCAGCCGCGCCTTGACGCGCGAGACGCGGTAGCTGCAGATCCTCCGACCAGACCGAGCGTGATCGCGCCGAGGATCTCGTTCGCCTCCTCCTTCGGGACGAAGACGCCGATCGTCGCGCGCGATCCGCGGCACCGACGAGAGCCCGCCGCCGACGAGCACGGCGAAGCCCTCGCGGCCCTCGTGCACGGTCCCGATCAGCGAGATGCAGTTGATCTCGGGCGCGTTGCAGCGGTCGGCGCAGGCCGAGATCGAGTACTTGTGCTTGCGCGGCAGGTTCGCCCAGTCGGGGTTGCCGTAGAAGAGGTCGGCCGCGGCCGTCGACCGTCGGCGTCGCGTCGAAGAGCTCGTCGGCGGCGATCCCCTGCACCGGGCAGCCGGTGATGTTGCGCACGGTGTCGCCGCAGCCGCCGGCGGTCGTGACGCCCGACGCGCTCGAGGTGCGGCGAAGACGTCGGGCAGCTGCGCGAGCTCGAGCCAGTGCAGCTGGATGTTCTGGCGGGTCGAGAGCTCGCCGTCGCCGCTTGCCGTAGAGGTTCGAGACCTCGCCGATCGCGCGCAGCTCGGCCGGCGACGAGCTGCCCGGCCGGCACCTTGACCCGGAGCATGAACGTCCCGATCTTCGGCTTGTCGTGGTAGAGGCCCCACCACTGCAGCCGGACGACGTCCTCCTCGGCGACGCTCTCGTAGCCGGCGGCGATCAGCGCCGGCAGCTCGTCGCGGATCCCGAGCGGCGCCTTCTCGCGCTTCAGCCGCTCGACCGGGTTGCGCTTGAGCACGAGCTCCCAGTCGGCCGGCGGCTTCGTTCGCACTCACCATCGCGAGCCACTGTAGCCAGCGTGGTACAAAAAGTAAAGTTTTGAGCGGTTATGCGGTTCTCTGCCACTTCAGTTCCTGCAGTTATGAATCTTTACTCTTTGCAGTAATGTCGCCCGCGGCGCCGAGCAGCCATCGTTCGCCCGCCCAGCCGTGGCGCGGCTAGCGTTCGCGCGATGAGCGAACGCCCGAAGGTCTCGTGCGCGAGGAGATCGCCGAGCCCGGCGTCGAGCTCCTGCGCGCCAGCGCTTCGACGTCGACGTCGACGCCGAGAGCGACCTCGCGCGAGATCATCGGCGGCTACGACGCGATCGTCATCCGCTCGGCGACGAAGCTGACCGCCGAGCTGATCGAGGCGGCGACGAACCTGAAGGTGATCGGCCGCGCCGGCGTCGGGGTCGACAACGTCGACGTCGAGGCGGCGACCCGCCGCGGGATCGTCGTCGCGAACGCGCCCGAGTCGAACATCGTCTCGGCCGCCGAGCACACGATCGGCCTGCTGTTCGCGCTCGCGCGCAACATCCCGCAGGCGCACGCCGCGCTCGTCGAGGGCCGCTGGGAGCGCTCGCAGCTGGGGCGGGGTCGAGCTCGCCGAGAAGACGCTCGGCATCCTCGGCTTCGGCCGGATCGGCCAGCAGGTCGCGCGCCGCGCGCTCGGGCTGCAGATGCACGTCGTCGCCTACGACCCGTTCGTCTCGGCCGAGCGCTTCCGCGAGGTCGGGCGTCGAGAGCGACACGCTCGAGGGCGTGCTCGCGCGCGCCGACTTCGTCACCCTCCACCTGCCGCTGAACGACGAGACGCGCGGGGTGATCGACGCCGGCGCGCTCGCGCAGATGAAGGACGGCGCGCGCCTGATCAACGCCGCCCGCGGCGAGCTCGTCGACGAGGCGGCGCTGCTCGACGGCGCTCGAGTCGGGCAAGCTCGCCGGCGCGGCGATCGACGTCTTCGACGAGGAGCCCTACTCGGGCCCGCTGCTCGCGGCGCCGAACATCGTCGTCACGCCGCACCTCGCCGCCTCGACCGACGAGGCGCAGGACCGCGCCGGCGTGATCGTCGCCGAGCAGGTCGTCGGCCGCGCTCGAGGGCGGCCTCGTCACGAACGCCGTCAACATCCCGTCGGTCGGCGCGCGAGGACCTCGAGGTGCTCGGCCCGTTCCTCCCGCTCGCGGCCGAGCCTCGGCCGCTTCGCGCTCGAGCTCGCCCGCGGCGAGCCGGCGACGATCACGCTCGAGTACTACGGCGAGCTCGCCGAGCTACGACACGCGCCTGCTCACGGTCGCGGCGCTGAACGGCGCCTTCCAGGGCCGCGTCGACCAGCCGGTCAACTACGTCAACGCGCCGCTGATCGCGGCCGAGCGCGGGATCGAGGTCGTCGAGCAGCAGCGCAGCGCTCCTCGCGCGACTTCACGAACCTGATCGCCGTCTCGCGCCGGCGAGGCGCGCGTCGCCGGGACGACGATCGGCCGCGACAACCGCCACTGGCTCGTCTCGCGCGCTCGGCTTCGAGATCGAGATCGAGCTCGCCCCGCGGATGGTCGTCCTCCGCTACGACGACGTGCCCGGCGTGATCGGCCGGGTCGGCACGCTGCTCGGCGAGGCCGGGCGTCAACATCGCGAACATGGCCGTCTCGCGCAACCGCGAGGCGGGCAAGGCGCTGATGGTGCTCTCGCTCGACACGCCGGCGGCGCCCGAGGTGCTCGCGCGCCTCGGGCTCGGCGCCGACGACGTCTACGTCGTCGGGATGGGCGACTGATCGACGCCGCTGAGGGCGGCGTGAACGGTTCCAATTTGACGCGCCGCGCCGCCCCCGTTAGCTTTCGTGCACGCGGTGGCCGTGGTAGGCCTCTCGCGGAGGCATCGAGGCCTCAGAACTCTTCGGAGTTCTGGGGCCTTTTTTTGTTGGGCAAACACGTCTTTGTCGGGCAAACAAGGCGGCCGCGGGCGAGCGGAAGCGGCTCGGAAAGGAGAGGTGATGCTGTTTACGGTTCCGCTGAACACCGCCGACAACTCATGGCAGTTGACCGCGGCCACGCTGGTCGGCCTGATGAGCGTTCCAGGCCTCGTCGTCCTGTACGGGGGGGTGATGCAGAAGCGCTGGTCGGTGAACAGCATGATGCTGACCTTCATCACCTTCGCGCTCGTCCTCGTCGTCTGGGTCCTCTACGGCTTCGACATGGGCTTCGGGAACCCGTGGCACGGCGTGTCGAACTCGGGCTTCCTCGGCAACTTCATCGGGCAGCCGGGCGCGGTGCTGAACCACGCGAGGAGCAGGGGGTCGGGGACATCCCGCTCGTCGGCAAGGTCGACTTCCCGCAGTCCTCGCTCGTCTACTTCCAGTTCGTCTTCGCGGCGATCACGCCGATCCTGATGCTCGGGCTCGGTCCTCGGCCGCGTCAACTTCAAGGCCTGGATCCCGTTCACGATCCTCTGGGCGAGCTGCGTCTACACCGTCAACGCCTTCCTGCTCTGGGGCGGCGGCTGGTTCGCGCAGAAGGGCGCGGTCGACTTCTCCGGCGGCTACGTCATCCACCTCGCCGCCGGCGTCTCGGGCTTTGTCGCCGCCTGGGTGATCGGGCCGCGGCTTCCGCGCGACCGCGAGATCGACGCGCCGAACAACCTGGCCATGGTCGCTGTCGGCGCCGGCCTGCTCTGGCTCGGCTGGAACGGCTTCAACGGCGGCGATCCCTACAACGTCGGCCCTGACGCCTCCTCGGCCGTGCTGAACACGAACCTCTGCACCGCGGTCGCGTTCCTGACGTGGGTCGGCTGCGACTACGCGACCCGGCGCAAGCCGTCGCTGCTCGGCAGCGTCAACGGCATGATCGTCGGCCTCGTCGCGATCACGCCGGCCGCCGGCTACGTCAACGGCTGGGGCGCGATCGCGATCGGCGTCATCGCCTCGGTGATCGTCTACGTCGCCTACTACTACGTCGCGCTCCTGAAGCCGTTCCGGAACGTCGACGACACGCTCGGTGTCATCTACACGCACGGTTTCGCCGGGCTCGCCGGCGGCCTGCTGACCGGCCTGCTCGCCGACTCGGCCTACACGTCGGTGACCGGTGGCCTGCATCTGCTGAAGTGGCAGGCGCTTCGCCGGGCTCTGGGTGATCGTGTTCTCGGGGATCGCCACGTTCATCCTGCTCAAGCTGGTCGGGCTCGTCGTGCCGCTCCGGATGAGCGAGGAGGACATGGAGACGGGCGACCTGGCCGTCCATGGCCACGAGGTCTACCCGTCGGACATCCCGTCGCTCGCGTTCCCGTCCGGGTCTGCCGTTCCGGCGGCTGCCGGAGGCGTGAGCCCGGCGCCGAGCTAGTCCCTGCACGGTCGGGGGCCGCCGGGCAGACCGGCGGCCCCCGGCCGCGGCACGAGCTGTGGGATAGACGTATCGTCGACACCATGACAGGAAGATCGAGAGGAACCCGATGGCCACGAAGATCATCGTTTCGTACGACGGCACCGAGAACGATCACGACGCGCTCGCGCTCGGACAGCTGCTGGCCGGCGCGCACGGCGAGCTCGAGCTCGCCTACGTCCGCCACGCCCACGAGGTCGAGAGCGGGCGCGAGCGGTTGGCCGAGAAGGACGCGGAGGCCCTCCTCGCCGGAGGCGCCGAGGTGCTCGGTCTCCCCGACATCCCGCGCCACGTCGTCCTCAGCGCCTCGACGCCCGAAGGGCTGCGCAGCCTGGCTGTGACACAGGAGGCTGACGTGATCGTGTTCGGCTCCGAGTACCGCACCGCCCGCGGGCACGTCGACCCTCAGGCCTCCGCCCGCCGGCTCCTCGATGGTGGACCCGTCGCGATCGCGATCGCCCCGGCGGGCTTCGCCGAGCTGACCGACTACGAGCCGAAGACGATCGCCGCCGTCGGCGAGGATGGCGACCCGTGCGCGCTCGAGACGGCAGAGAGCCTCGCCGCGCGCGTTCGGCGTGGCGGTAGCGACGAGCGCCGGCGGCAAGCCGGACTTCGTCGTCGTCGGCTCGAAACCGGGAACCGTCAACGGTCGGGTGACGATCAGCGCCGCGGCCGAGTACCTGATCGAGCTGACGCGCTGCCCGGTGCTCGTTCTGCCTCGGGGAGTCGCCGTTGCGTTCGGCTAGGCCGGTGGTACGTTCGCGGCCGGCCGGCCGGTGAGACGTGCCGGCCGAGAGCGCGCGCTTGCTGCGCCGGCTCGGCGCCCGCGACCGGCTCTTTCTCGGCCTCGTGGCAGCGTGCGATGGTCGCCGGGGTCGCGGCCGCCCTGATCTTCGGCAACGGCTCGCAGTCAAATGCGGGCTGCGTCGTCTACAGCCACCCGAACTTCACGGGCGGCGCCACCTACCGGTACTGCGGCGAGCGGGCCGCACCATTCTGTCGGCACGGGGCCTCGGAGCACGGCGACGCCGTCGTCGCCCAGTGCGAACGGCTCGGCCTCCGCGTCGGGCGGCCCCGCGCCACCCGCGACCGCGGGTAGCAGGATCACCGTCGTCGCCTCGTCGACGGCCGTGTCGAGGCCGTCGAGCAGCCGGACGTCCGAGCCGTCGACGAAGACGTTCAGGAACTGGGGCAGCTCGTCGCCCGCGAAGATCCGCTCATGCAGCGCCGGATAGGCCGCGACGAGGCTCTCGAGCAGGGCCCGGACCGTCGCCCCGCTCAGCTCGACCTCGCGGTTGCCGCCGGCCTCGGGTCGCAGGATCGGGGGGATGCGGATCGTCGCCATCGGGCTGCGAACCCTACACAGCCGCCTCGGTTGCTCTCGCCGGTTCGGGCCGGAGCTCGTCGATCCGGTCGATCCGCGCCAGCTCCGGGAAGAGCCAGCGCCAGGAGGCGGCGAGGGCGATCGTGATCGCCCCGCCGACGACGACCGCCGGGACGGCGCCGAGCAGGGCGGCGGCGACGCCCGACTCGAATGCGCCGAGCTCGTTCGAGGCGCTGATGAAGACCATCTCGACCGCGACCACCCGGCCGCGAAGCTCGTCGGGCGCCGCGACCGCCGGGATCGTGCTGCGGATGTTCACGCTGATCATGTCGACGAAGCCGCTGACGGCGAGCGCCGCGAGCGAGAGCGGGAACGAGCGCGAGAGGCCGAAGACGATCATCGCTACGCCGAAGGCGGCGACGACGGCGAGCAGCGTCCGCCCGTCGTCCCGCGCAGCGGCCGCCGGGCGAGCATGAACCCGGCGAGGAGCGCGCCGACCGCCGGCGCGCTCCGCAGGATGCCGAGGCCGAGCGGGCCGGTGTGCAGGATGTCGCGGGCGAAGAGGGGCAGGAGCGCGATCGCGCCCCCGAAGAGGACGGCGAAGAGGTCGAGCGAGATCGCCCCGAGCATGACCGGGGTCCGCCGGATGAAGCGGATCCCCGCGAGCACGCTGCCGAGACCGGGGCTCCTCGACCGCGCCGCCGCCTCGCCCCGCTCGTGCGAGGCGAGCATGGCGACAGCGCCTGCCGCGAGCAGGATCGCCGCGACGGCGTAGACGAGCTCGGGACGAATGCTGAAGAGGAGCCCGCCGAGCGCCGGCCCCGCCACCATCCCCGTCTGAAAGGCGATCGAGCGGTAGGCCATCGCGCTCGCGAGCAGCTCGAAGGGCACGAGCGCCGGCCCGAGCGCACGTGCGGCCGGGTTCGCGATCGCCGCAGCGACGCCGCTCGCCGCCGCCAGCACGAGGAACGGCCAGAGCTGCTTTGCGCCCGCGAGCGTGACGAGGAGCAGCGCTCCCGTGACGAGCACGCCGAGCGCGAGCGCCGCGGCGAAGATCAGGCGGCGGGGAAAGCGGTCGGCCAGGTGGCCGGCCGGCAGCGCGAGCAGGAGCAGCGGCAGGAACTCGCAGAGCCCGATCAGCCCGAGATCGAGGGCGGAGTGGCGGATCGCGAAGACCTGCCAGCCGACCGCGACCGCGACCATCTGGATCCCGAGGCCCTCGGCGAGTAAGGCGATCCAGAGCAGCCCGTAGTCGCGCTGCTGGAGCACCACAGGCAGCCGGCGTCGCGCCGCGCCGAAGACCCCCTCCGCACTCACGAGCCCAGTATGGCCGACGGGCGCCACGAGCTTGCTCGCGGCGCCCGTCGGCGCGTCGTGCGCTGGCGGCGTTCGCTTACGTCGTCGCCGGCTCGTCCTCGGCGAGGATCCGGTAGAGGGAGCGCCGCGCCTCCCCGAGGACCTTCGCCGCCTCGGTGCGCTGTCCGTCGGTGCCGTGATGGACGACCTGGCGGGCTGCGACACCGACCTGCATTGCGAGGTGCATGAGCTCGCGGACCCCTTCGGGTACCCCCTCGCCTGCCTGCTGCCAGGGGTTGCCGAGCTGTTCGCGGTTCTCCTCGACGTAGGCGCGGCCCGCGTCGGTCAGCTCGAAGACGTTGCCGCCGTCGCGTGCCTCGCCGCGGACGAGCCCCTCGTCGGCGAGGAGCTGGAAGGCGGGGTAGACCGAGCCGGGGCTCGGACGCCAGGCGCCCTCGCTGCGCTGCTCGATCTCCTGCATCACCTGGTAGCCGTTGCGCGGCTCCTCGGCGAGCAGGAGCAGGATCGCGGCGCGGACGTTGCCGCGGCGCATCCGCCGCCCACGGAAGCCCGGCCCGCCAGGGCCGCCCATCCGCATCTTGAAAAACGGGCCGCCGGGGCCGAAGCCGCCGGGCCCGAAGCCACCGGGGCCGAAGCCGCCGGGGCCGTACATGAAGTCTCTCTCTCTGTGCATGTCAAGATATATAGCCGATATATCGGAATCTGTCAAGACAGCTGATGCGGACGGGACGGAGCAGGGACGTATCCTTGCAGGATGAAGGTGATCCTCCCCGACGGGGCCGAGCTCGAGCTGCCCGACGGCGCGACGGGTCTCGACGCCGCGCGGGCGATCGGGCCGAAGCTCGCCGAGCAGGCCGTGCTCGTGCGCTCGAACGGCTCGGTCCACGACCTGCGGGCGCCGCTTTCCGACGGCCAGCCGGTGCAGTTCCTGACCACGCGAGACGTCGACGACCCCGACGCGCTCTACGTGCTGCGCCACTCGAGCGCGCACCTGCTCGCCGAGGCGGTTCGGCGCCTCTACCCGGGAGTCAAGGTCGCGATCGGCCCGCCGATCGAGCACGGCTTCTACTACGACTTCGAGTTTCCCGAGCCGATCTCCGAGGACGACCTCGAACGGATCGAGGCCGAGGTCGGGCGCGAGCTCGGGGAGGGGCGGAACTTCGAGCGCGAGGAGGTCTCGCGCGACGAGGCGCGCGCGCGGTTCCAGGCCGAGGGCGAGCCGTACAAGGTCGAGCTCGTCGACACGGCCGAAGGCGCCATCTCGCTCTACACGCAGTCGCACGACGGCACGCCGGAGTTCACCGACCTCTGCCGTGGCCCGCACCTGCAGGACTCCTCACCGATCAAGGCCTTCAAGCTGACCGGGCTCGCCGGTGCCTACTGGCGCGGCGACGAGCAAAACACCCAGCTGACCCGGATCTACGGCACCGCATTCTACCGCCAGGACGACCTCGAGGCTCACCTCGAGCGGCTCGAGCAGGCACGCCAGCGTGACCACCGCCGGCTCGGGACGCAGCTCGACCTCTTCCATTTCTCGGACGTCTCGCCCGGCTCGCCGTTCTGGCACCCGAAGGGGATGGTGATCTGGAACGTGCTCGAGGACCTCCGCCGGCGCGAGAACCACGCCCGCGGCTACGTCGAGGTGCGGACGCCCCAGATCTACGACTCGAGCCTCTGGATCACCTCCGGCCACTGGGAGAAGTACCGCGAGCACATGTTCACCTTCGAGTCCGAGAACCGCGAGTTCGGGCTGAAGCCGATGAACTGCCCCGGCCACTGCGCGCTCTACGCCGACGGCTCGTACAGCTACCGCGAGCTGCCTCTGCGCATCGCCGAGGCCGGCGTCCTCCACCGCGACGAGCTGACCGGGGCGCTGCACGGCCTGCTGCGGGTGCGGATGTTCTCCCAGGACGACGCGCACCTCTTCTGCACGCTCGAGCAGATCGAGGACGAGGTGATCGGCTGCCTCGAGTTCGGCTATTCGATCTACGACCGGCTCGGTCTCGAGATCACGGTCGAGCTCTCGACGAGACCGGAGAACAGGATCGGGACCGACGAGGAGTGGGATGTCGCCGAGGCGGCGCTTGCGGCCGCCCTCGCGCGGCTCGGCCTCGACTACCGGGTCAACGAGGGCGACGGCGCCTTCTACGGACCGAAGATCGACCTGCACATGCGTGACTCACTCGACCGCGCCTGGCAGATCGGGACGGTGCAGCTCGACTTCCAGATGCCGCAGCGCTTCGGGCTTCGCTACCAGGGCGCAGACAACGCCGAGCACGTGCCGGCGATGATCCACCGGGCCCTGATCGGCTCGTTCGAGCGGTTCATCGGCATCCTGATCGAGCACTTCGCCGGCGCCTTCCCGTTCTGGCTCGCCCCGGTGCAGGTGCGCATCGTCCCCGTCGGGCTCGGGCACCGAGCCGCGGCCGAGTCGCTCGCCGACCGCCTGGCCGGTTACCGGGTCGAGGTGGACGGCTCCGACGAGACCGTCGGCAAGCGCATCCGCAACGCCGAGCTCGCCAAGATCCCGTTCGTGGTCGTCTACGGCGACGCCGAAAGCGACGCGGCGCTCGCCGTCCGCGAGCACGGCGGAGGGCAGTCGACGCGATCGCTGCCGGAGCTGCTCGATCTGCTTGCTACGCTGTCGGCCTGACAAGTAGGGGCGAAGCCGTCTCTCACCTCCCGGAAGCGCTCGCGAGCGCGGCCTTGGGGGTTCAACCGAAGTGGTTGAGAACGGTGCTTGCGCCTGCCTGTCAGCAGTGTTCGGCAGTACAACGGCAGTTCGGTCGACAGGAGGAGCAAACGAGCTTGGTACGGGACATTTGAGGCCGCGGCGAGGTTCGTGGGAGCCGCCGCGCCGGCCGGAGCCGCAAGCGCGGGTGAATGACGCGATCCGCGCTGCGCGGGTCCGGCTGATCGGCGAGGAGGGGCAGCAGCTCGGGATCAAGCAGACCGAGGAGGCGCGCACCTACGCCTACGGCAAGGGACTCGACCTGGTCGAGGTGGCCGCGCAGGCCGATCCCCCTGTCGCGAAGGTGATGGATTACGGGAAGTACCGCTACGAGCAGGAACAGAAGGCAAAGCAGGCCCGCAAGAACCAGACGCAGATTCACGTCAAGGAGATCAAGTTACGTCCGAAGATCGGGATTCACGACTACGAGACCAAGAAGGGCCACGTCGTCCGCTTTCTCAACCAGCGGGCGAAGGTCAAGGTCACGATCATGTTCAGGGGCCGCGAGCGCGAGCATCCGGACCGCGGCCGTGACCTGCTGATGCGTCTCGCCGATGACGTGAAGGAGATCGGGGCGATCGAGACCCAGCCGCTGCTCGAGGGCCGGAACATGACGATGGTGCTGGCGCCGACGAAGAACGCAGGAGTGGTGAGAAAAGATGCCGAAACAGAAGACCAACTCGGGAGCCAAGAAGAAGTTCAAGGTGACCGCAACGGGCAAGCTCCTACGCCTGCCGGCGGGCCAGAGCCACAACCTGGAGCACAAGTCGCCGAAGCAGAAGCGGGGGTTCAGTAAGCTCAGACCCGTCGCGGCCGCGAACGAAAAGGCCGTCCGGGCGATGCTCGGCAAGAAGCGGGGTCGCTGATGCCGCGGGTCAAGCGTTCTCTCCACGCCCGCAAGAAGCGGCGCAAGGTGCTCGAGCAGGCCAAGGGCTACTGGGGCCTGAAGAGCACCAACTACACCTACGCGAAGGAGCAGGTCGAGCACTCGCTCACCTACGCCTACCGCGACCGCAAGAACCGCAAGCGCGCCTTTCGGCGGCTCTGGATCACGCGGATCAACGCCGGCGCGCGGACGCACGGGCTCTCCTACAACCAGTTCATCTGCGGGCTGAAGGCGGCCGAGGTCGAGCTCGACCGCAAGGTGCTCGCCGACCTGGCCGTCAGCGACCCCGAGCAGTTCGGCAAGCTGGCCGAGCAGGCGAAGGCGGCCCTCGCCCGGTAGCGCCGGCGTCGCGCGGTGATCACCTCGCGCGACAACGAGAAGCTGAAGCTCGTCCGCAAGCTGGCCGACCGGCGCTGGCGCGAGCGGCTCGGCCTCTTCGTCTGCGAGGGCGAGGACCTCGTCGCGGCCGCCACCGCGCCGCCGGTCGAGCTGCTCGTCGCGGGCGTCACGGTCGAGGCGGGGCTGCTCGCCGGCGTCTCCTCGGCCGCCCACCCGCCGCGTGTGATCGGCGTTTACCGTCGCTCCGACCTGCCGGCACCCGAGCAGCGGCCGGTCGTCCTCGCCCTCTGGCGGGTAGCCGATCCCGGCAACCTCGGCACGCTGATCCGCGCCGCCGACGCCTTCGGCGCCTCGGTCGCGCTCGCAGACGGCTGCGCCGACCCGACCGGCCCGAAGGCCCTCCGCGCCTCGGCGGGCGCGATCTGGCGGGTGCCACTCGTCCCGTTCGAGCAGCGGGCGCCGTCGGGCGCCGGCCCGCCGGCGGCGGCCGCGGGTGGACATACCCGGGTCGCCCTCGTCGCAGGCGGCGGCAGGCCGATCGGGGAAGCTGACCTGCACGGCCGCGTCAGCTTCCTCCTCGGCGCCGAGCGCGATGGGTTGCCGGACGAGGTCGAGCGCGACCAGGAGGCGTGGATCCCGATCGCCTCCGACTCGTTGAACGTCGCCGTCGCGGGCTCGATCGCCCTCTACGAGTGGCGGCGCCAGAACCCCGGGCTTGCCGCCGCCGTCCCGGGCCCGCGTCGCTGACCCCGGCCGCTCAGTCGCGGCGGCGGCAGACCCAGATCGAGTCCTCGTGGTCGCTCCAGGGCGTGCCGTCGAACCAGCCGTAGAGGCCGTCGACGACAAACCCCTCGCCGCCGAGCAGCTCACGCCACTCGGAGATCGAGATCCACGCCAGCGAGAGCTCCGACTCCATCCCCTCGCCGCGAACGCGCAGGATCAGCGTGCGCCGATGCTCGTCCCAATCGGCCCGCTCGAAGATGCCCGGCTCGCGCTCGAACCAGCGCCCGTGCGTCTGGGCGATATCGGCGGTACCGGGCCAGAAGACGTCGAAGACGAACAGCCCGCCGGGCCGGAGCAGCCGATGCACGGCCTGGATCGCCGCTCGCCGGTCGGCGTCGGTCTCCATGTGGAGCAGCGAGCGGAACGGTGCGATCACGAGCGGCACCGGCCCCTCGACCGGCGGCGAGCGGAAGTCGCCGAGGCGGAGGTCGAGCTCGACGCCCGCGAGCTCCGCCCGCTCGCGTGCGACCTCGAGCATGCCGGCCGACAGATCGACGCCGATCACCTCGATGCCGTCGCAGGCGAGCGGGACCGCGATCCGTCCCGTGCCGACGCCGAACTCGACGACGGGCCCTCCCGTCGCCCGCGCGCGTTCGAGGTAGAAGGCGACGTCCTCGACCACGCTCGCCGACCACGGGTCGTAGAGCCGGGCGATCCTGTCGTAGGCGGACATGCGGGTATGCTGCCTTCGTGACGACGCCAGCCAGGCAGTTCCCGTTTATCGCGCCCCGGGCAGAGACCGGGGCAGCGGCCACGGCCGCGTAGCCTCCGCGTTCTCGGTCCGGGGCGACGTCAGCCGGCCGAGCCCCCCGCGACGATGGAGAACGAAGTGAGCAACTGGCAGCAGTACGAGCAGCAGGCCGTCGACTCGAGCGAGTCTGCGCGCTCCGGCGAGGAGCTCGAGGCGGTGCGCGTCGCCTTCCTCGGGCGCAAGAGCGCGCTTGCGCTGGCGCTGCGCGAGGTCCGCGACCGCGAGGCCGGGATGCTCCTGAACGGTGTTCGGCAGCGGCTCGAGGCCGTCGTCGAGGCCCGCGGGACGGCCCTCGCCGACGAGGAGCTCGACCGCCGCCTTCGCGAGGAGGTGATCGACGTCACGCTTCCGGGCGAGGAGCTGCCGCTCGGGCACCTCCACCCGATCACGCAGGTCCGTCGCGCCGTCGAGGACGCCTTCCTCGGGCTCGGCTACGAGGTGCGCGACGACCGCGAGGTCGAGACCGTCGAGTACAACTTCGACAAGCTCGCGTTTCTGCCGACCCACTCGGCCCGCTCGCCGCGCGACACGTTCTTCTTCGACGAGACCCACGTCCTGCGCACCGAGACGAGCCCGTCGCAGATCCACATCCTCGAGGAGAAGCCGCCGCCGATCTACATGGTCTCGATCGGGCGGGTCTACCGCCGAGACGCGATCACCGCGACCCGCTACCCGATCTTCCACCAGTTCGAGGGGCTGGCCGTCGACCGGAACCTGACGCTCGCCGACCTGCAGGGAACGCTCCTGCACGTGATGCGCGCGCTCTACGGGCCCAAGCGGCGGGTGCGCTTCCGCACCCACTACTTTCCGTTCACCGAGCCGTCGATCGAGCCCGACGTCTCCTGCGGGCTCTGCGGCGGCGCCGGCTGCCGTACCTGCAAGGGATCTGGCTGGCTGGAGATGGGGGGCGCCGGCATGGTCGACCCGCAGGTGTTCGAGAACGTCGGGCTCGACCCCGAGGCCTGGGGCGGCTTCGCGTTCGGCTGCGGGCTCGAGCGGACGGCACAGCTTCGCCACGACATCCCGGACATCCGGGCCCTCTGGGAGGGCGACCTGCGCGTGCTGAGGCAGTTCTGATGCGGGTGCCCGTCTCCTGGCTGCGTGACTACGTCCCGGTCGAGATGCCCCTGGCCGAGCTCGCCGCTCGCCTTTCGGTCGCGACGGCGGAGGTCGAGGGGATCGAACCGCGCGGCGTCGCCGACGAGGCCGGCAATCTGTCGCTGTTCCGGGTCGGTCGGGTCCTCGCCGCCGAGAAGCACCCGAACGCCGACCGGCTGCAGATCACGAGCGTCGACGTCGGCGAGCCGGAGCCGCGCTCGATCGTCTGCGGCGCCTGGAACTTCGGCGTCGGTGCCACGGTCGGCGTCGCCCTTCCGGGCGCGGTGCTGCCGAGCGGTCTCGCGCTCGAGCGGCGCAAGGTTCGCGGCGAGGTCTCGGACGGGATGATCCTCGCCGAGGACGAGGTCGGCCTCGGCCCCGAGCACGCGGGCATCATGCTGCTGCCGGCGGCGGAGCCGGGGACGCCGCTCGCAGACGTGCTCCCGCTGGTCGAGGAGGTCCTCCTCGTCGAGGCGACCGGCAACCGGCCCGACCTGCAGTCGATCTACGGCCTCGCCCGCGAGATCGCCACCCTCTATGACCTGCCGCTCGCCGCCCTATCAACGGGGCCTTCGCCGGCCGAGCCGCCGAGCGAGCCGGTCGCGATCCGGATCGACGACCCGGCGAGGTGCCCGCGCTACGTCGGCCGACTGTTCGAGGGCGCCACGATCGCTCCCGCACCGCAGTGGCTGCGCAGCCGGCTCCATTTCGCCGGCCAGCGGCCGATCTCGAACGTCGTCGACGTGACGAACTACGTCATGCTCGCCCTCGGCAACCCGCTGCACGCCTTCGACTTCGCCGCCCTCCACGGCGGGGAGATCATCGTCCGGCCGGCCAGGCGGGACGAGCGGCTGACGACGCTCGACGGCGTCGCGCGCACGCTCGAGACCGAGGACCTCGTCATCGCCGACGCCGAGCGGGCCGTCGCGCTTGCCGGGATCATGGGTGGCGAGGAGACCGAGATCGGCCAGGCGACCACGTCCGTCCTGCTCGAGGCGGCGAACTTCGAGCCCTACGGCATCTACCGCACCTCGGAACGGCAGAAACTGCGTACGGAGGGCTCGAACCGCTGGGAGAAGGGAGTCGACCCGTACCTTGCCGGGCCGGCGGCCGACCTCGCGACCGCGCTCCTGCTCGAGACCGCCGGCGGCAGCTGGGTGGCCGCGAGCGACGTGCGCGACGAGCTGCCGGCGCGGCCCGTGATCCGCTTTCGCCCCGAGCGCGCCGATGCCCTGATCGGGGTCGAGACGGCGCCAGGCCGTCAATACGCCATCCTCGAGCGGCTCGGCTTCGAGCACCGCGGCGAGGAGGTCGTCGCCCCGACCTGGCGGGCCCGGGACGTCACGCGGGAGGTCGACGTGATCGAGGAGGTCGCGCGCTTTCGGCTCGAGGACGTTCCGTTCACCCTGCCGGCTCGGCGTGAGATCAACGGTCTCCTCACCCGCGACCAGCAGCTCCGCCGGCGGGTCGAGGACGCCCTGGTCGGGCTCGGCTTCGCCGAGGTTTACACGCCGAGCCTGCGCCCGGACGACGAGACGACCTGGAAGCTGCCCGAGCCGATCTCGGTCGAGCTGACGGCGCTCCGCACCTCGCTGCTGCCGAGCCTCGTCGAGGCGGCACGGCGCAACCTCGACGCCGGCTCGCGGCGGATCGCGATGTTCGAGATCGCCCGGGTCTACCTGCCCGAGGGCGACCTCCCCGCCGAGGCCCCGACCGTGGCGGCGATCGCCGAGGGTGGCTACCTCCACATCAAAGGCGTCGTCGAGGCGCTTTACCGGGCCCTGAAGGCGGAGCCGGCCTTCCGCCGCGCCAGCCATCCCCTGCTCCACCCGGGGAAGGCCGCACGCACGGCCGCCGGCGTCCTCGGTGAGCTCCACCCGCGCGAGCTCACGGGCGAGTGGGCCGTCTTCGAGCTCGATCTCGGCCGGCTCTTCGCGGCCGCCGGCGGGCCGGTCACCTACACCGATGTCATCACCTACCCGGCCATCCACCAGGACATCGCCGTCGCGGTGCCGGAGGAGGTCGCCGTCGGCGACCTCGCCGCCGCCGCGCGTGAGGTCGCCGGCGCCGAGCTGCGCGAGCTCCGGGTCTTCGACGTCTACCGCGGCGACCAGGTCGGGCCCGGGCGCAAGTCGGTCGCGTTCTCGGTCGCCTACCAGTCGGCCGACCGGACACTGACCGAGGACGACGCGGCGCGCCTGCGGAGCGCCATCGTTGCGGCGCTCTCCGAGCGCTTCGGCGCCGAGCTGCGCGGGTAGCGGGCAGGCTCAGCGGGTCGACCCCCGAGGCGGCGCTAGACCATCTCGCCGTCGATCTGCCAGACGGGCCCCTGCGTTCCGACCGGCCGGGAGTCGGAGAGAACGCGCAGGACGGTGACGCTCCCGCGCATCCCGGCCGCGTCGCAGCGCTCCAGGCAGCGCCGGACCATGCCCGGTGAGGCGCCGTAGCCGAAGTGGCTGGCGCTGCGGAACTGTAGTCGGAGGCTGTCGGCGAGCCGGCGCGGGTTGATCGGGGCAAGCTGGACCGCGCCCGGTTCGAGGTAATCCGACGAGCCGAGCTCGATCTCGCCGAGCAGGTCGCTCCAGTCGGCCGGCAAGGCCGCCAGGGCCGCGTCCCACGACTCGGGCAGGGACGCCGTCGACGTGGCGGCGCGCTGCGCGGCCTCCGGCTGGCGCTCGGCGACGACGTCCACCGCGAGGGTGCCGTGGAGCCGCTCGGCATCGAGGCGTGCGAGCGCCCGCTCGAGTCCGGCGGCGCTCGGGCCGGCGCCGCCGCGGGCAAGCCGCAGCGAGACGGTGTCCGGACCTGTTCGCTGCGGCTGGAGCGGCGCGAGCAGGGCGAGTGCCCGCTCGGCCTCCCCTTCCGCCTCGAGTGTCAGCTGCACCCGCGCGTCGGCCCAGCCCGCCGGAAGAGCGGCCTCGGCGAGCTGCCAGTCCTTGACGAGTGTCATCGCGCCAGAACGTACACTCAGAGGCATGGCGAAGGTCGAGAAGAAGCGCGCCCTCTCGGAGGACAAGCTCCGCGAGTTCCTGCGCGAGATGCTCTTGATCAGGCGCTTCGAGGAGAAGGTCGAGGAGCGTTTCCGCGCCGGCGATCTTCCCGGTTTCCTGCACGTCGCGATCGGGCAGGAGGCGGCCGAGGTGGGCGTCTGCGCCGCGATGGAGGACGGCGACGTCTTCGGCTCCACCCATCGCGCACACGGCCACACCCTGGCGCGGGGCACCCACCCGAACGCCGTCATGGCCGAGCTCTACGGGAAGATCGAAGGCTGCTCGCACGGCTACGGCGGCTCGATGCACCTCTACGACGTCGAGCGCGGCAACCTGGGCGCGAACGCGGTCGTCGGCGGCGGCCTGCCGGCGCTCGTCGGCGCCGGGCTGGCCTTCAAGCTGCGCGAGGAGCCGCGGGTCGCGGTCGCGTTCTTCGGCGACGGCGCGACGAACACCGGCACCTTCCACGAGTCGCTCAACCTGGCGCAGCTCTGGCGGACGAAGACGCTCTTTGTCTGCGAGAACAACGAGTGGGCCGAGTCGACACCCGGCTGGCAGCACTCGCCCGTCTGGAACGACATGTCGAAGCGCGCCCTCGCCTACGACATGCACGCGATCAAGGTCGACGGCCAGGACGTCGAGAAGGTCTTCGACGCGTGCGACCGAGGCGCTCGACCACGTGCGCTCCGGCGCCGGGCCGGTGTTCCTCGACATCGAGACCTACCGCATGCACGGGCACTACATCGGCGACCCGCAGGTCTACCGCTCCAAGGAGGATCGCGACGGTGCGGCGGAGCGCGATCCGATCGTCCGCCTGCGCGAGAAGCTCGAGGTCTCCTCGGGCGAGTGGCAGGAGCTCGAGGACGAGGTGCAGGAGATCGTCGAAGCCGCGGTCGAGTTCGCCAAGAACGGCACCGACCCGCAGCCCGAAGACGCCATGAAGAACGTCTACGCCTGAGCCGCGCCGATGCCGCAGATGATGTACAGGGAGGCGGTGCGGGATGCGCTGGCGACCGCGATGCGCAGCGACGACGACGTCTTCCTGATGGGCGAGGACATCGCCGAGATGGGCGGCTCGATGGGGGTCACCCAGGGCCTGCTCGACGAGTTCGGGGCCGAGCGCGTCCGGAACACGCCGATCTCGGAGATGGCGATCGTCGGCGCCGGCATCGGCGCTGCGATGCAGGGCATGCGACCCGTCGTCGAGATCATGTACGAGGACTTCCTGACGCTCTCGCTCGAGCAGATCGTCAACCAGGCGGCGAAGCACCGCTACATGTCGGGCGGGCAGCTGAAGGTGCCGCTGACGATCCGCACCCAGGGCGGCGCCGGCTGGTCGCCCGGCGCGCAGCACGCCCAGCAGCTCGAGGCGTGGCTCGTCCATGTCCCGGGCCTGAAGGTCGTCTTCGCCTCGAGCCCCGCCGACGCGCGCGGGCTGCTCTGGTCGTCGATCTACGACGACAACCCGGTGATCTTCTTCGAGCACCGGCTGCTCTACCCGGTCAAGGGGGAGGTGCCCGAGCAGTTGGAGCCGATCCCGCTCGGCAAGGCGCGCGTCGTCCGCGAGGGTACCGACGTGACCGTGATCGCGACCGGCCCGCTCGTTCACCGCTCGCTCGCCGCCGCCGAGGAGGCCGAGGCCGAGGGCATCTCGGTCGAGGTCGTCGACCCGCGCACGCTCCAGCCGCTCGACGAGGAGACGCTCGTCGAGTCGGTGAAGAAGACGAACCGCGCCGTCGTCGCGCACGAGGCCGTCAGGCGGATGGGCTTCGGCGCCGAGGTGGCCGCCGTGCTCCAGGAGCAGGCGTTCGACTGGCTCGACGCGCCGATCGAGCGCGTCGGCGCGAAGTTCGCGCCGCTCGCGTTCGCGCCCGCGATGGAGCAGTTCGTCGTCCCGCAGCCCGCCGACGTGCTCGCGGCGTCCGGAAGACCGTGGCGAGATCCTGATGGCGAACGAGGTCAAGCTGCCGCGCCTCGGCCAGGGCATGGAGAGCGGGACGATCGTCAAGTGGCTGAAGGCCGAGGGCGAGCGGGTCGAGAAGGGCGAGCCGCTGTTCGAGGTCGACACCGACAAGGCGACGCAGGAGGTCGAGGCGGAGGCGAGCGGCGTGCTGCTCTCGATCGCGGTCGCCGCGGGCGAGGTGCCCGTCGGGAGCACGATCGCGCTGATCGGCGAGCCGGGCGAGAGCGTCAACCTCGTGCCTGCCTCGCCGGAGGAGCCTGGAAGTCCGGCGCCGCCCGGTCCCGCCGCACAGGCCGGCGGCTCCGAGACGAGCTTTCGCGCTGCGTTCAACGGCGCCCGGGACAAGACGACCGGCCGCGTCAAGGCCTCGCCGCTTGCCCGCCGGATGGCGCGCGACCGAGGCGTCGAGCTCGGGGGGCTCACGGGTACCGGGCCCGACGGCCGGATCGTCGCCGAGGACGTCGAGCGGGCCGGGAGCGCGGCCCCGCCGGCCGCGGCGCCGGAACCGTCGCCGCCGCGCGAGCCGCAGGAACCGGGCGAGGTCGAGTCGGTGCCGCTGACGAACATCCGCAGGACGATCGCGCGCCGGCTCGGCGAGGCGTGGCAGGTGCCCGTCTTCCAGCTGACGGTCTCCGTCGACATGACCCACGCGAACACGCTGATCGAGCGCTCCCGCGAGCTCAACCCCGACGTGCGGGTCACCGTCACCGACCTGCTCGCGAGGGTCTGCGCCCGAGCGCTTGTGCGACATCCCGAGGTCAACGTCCAGTTCGCCGGCGAGGCGCTCCTCCGGTTCCCCTCCGCCCACATCGGCATCGCCGTCGCGGCCCCGCAGGGCCTCGTCGTCCCGGTGATCCGCTCGGTCGAGCGGCTGTCGCTCGTCGAGGTGGCGCTGCGCCGGGCCGAGCTCGTCGAGCGCGCGCGCCAGGGCGCCCTCGCCGTCGCCGACCTGACCGGGGGCACCTTCACGATCTCGAACCTCGGCATGTTCGGCATCGAGCAGTTCACGGCCGTCCTCAACCCGCCGCAGGCGGCGATCCTCGCCGTCGGGGCGACGACGGAGCGGCCGGTCGCGGTCGCGGGCGAGGTGCTCGTGCGGCCCCTGATGACCGTGACCCTGACGGTCGACCACCGGGCGGTCGACGGCGCTCCTGCCGCCGACTTCCTCCGTACCGTCAAGACGTTCCTCGAGGATCCCGCGCTCGCGCTATGAACGTCGTCGTCAGGCGCGGAGACAGGCTCGACGTCCCGTTCCTGCGCTCCCTGCTCGGGTTTGCCTACAACTGGCACGTGGCCGTCTTCGACACCGACATCTCGATCTCGCGCTACGTCGACGGCTGGGGGCGCGCCGGCGACGCCTCGTTGATCGCGATGGACGCCGAAGGCCACTCGGTCGGCGCCGCCTGGTTCCGGCTCTTCAGCGCCAACAGTCCCGGCTACGGGTTCCTCGACGAGCAGACCCCTGAGATCACGCTCGTGGTCGTGCCGACCAACAGGGCCAGGGGATCGGCGAGCAGCTCCTCGCCGCGCTCGTCGAGCGGGCGAAGGACGACGGGTACTCGATGCTGTCGGTCTCGGCGAAGCGGGGCGACGCCGACGCCGAGAACTACCTGGCGAGCGGGTTCGAGCAGGTGCGCGAGCAGGGCAACACGCTCACGCTGCGACTGCCGCTCTGAGCCACGGGCGCAGCTCCTCGATCACGGCCGGGTCGATCGCGTGCTCGAGTCGGCGACTCGCGGTAGAGGACCTCGGCGCCGGCGGCCCGGAGCTGCTCGAGCGAGCGGTGGGCGAACTCGACGGGAATGATCGGGTCGTAGGTGCCGTGGGCGACCGCGATCGGCGGGAACGGCTCCTCGGTGCCGAGCCGCCAGCCGGCCACGGTCGGCAGGAAGCCCGAGAACCCGATCACCGCCGCGGGGCGTGGGCGCGACTCGCCGAGCCCGACGGCGAGGCTCATCACGGCACCCTGCGAGAAGCCGCCGATGACGATGCGCTCGTGGGGCAGCGAGTCGACGAACCCCGCCAGCGCCGCGAAGCCCTCGGCGAATGTCACCGGGTCGGGATAGCCGACCGTCTGCACCGCGTACCAGTGCGCTCCACCGGGCGGCAGTGACAGCGGCCCGCGTGGCGAGTAGCCGTGCAGGCGCCGCTCCGGGTCGAGCGCGTCGAAGAGGCCGAGCAGGTCGCGCTCGTTCGCGCCGCGCCCGTGCACGAGCACGAATCCGCCCTCCGGCTCGCCCGCCGCCGGGCGCTCGGCGACGATCACGGCCGGGGCGGGCGCGGGTCGGGCAGCGGCGTCAGCCGCCGCTCGAGCTCGGGGCGCAACCGCTCGAAGTCCGGCGGCAGCGAGAGGTGCTCGCCGAGCGTGGCGAGCGGCTCGTCGGCGGTGAAGCCGGGCCCGAGTGTCGCGATCTCGAAGAGGACGCCGCTCGGCTCCCGGAAGTAGATCGAGCGGAAGTAGAAGCGGTCGATCACCGGCGTCGGCCGGCCGCCGATCGACTCGACCTTCTCCCGCCAGGCCTCGTGCTCCTCGCTGCGCGCCGCCCAGGCGACGTGGTGGACCGTGCCGGCGCCCGAAAGCCCCGGTGCCGCAGGCGCGTCGTCGTAGACGTAGAAGCCGCCGCGCTTCTCGCCGCGCGCCTCCCAGCCCGGGGTGAAGCCGAGGCCCCAGAGGAACATCGCGCTGCGCCCGTAGTCGGAGGAGTAGGCGCGGACGCCGGCGAAGCCGCGCAGCGCGCACGCACGCGGGATCTCGGCATGGTCGGCGATCAGGGGCTCGTCGCCGGATTCGTCGACGACGAGCTCGAGCGCGAGGCCCTCCGGGTCGTGGATCAGCACCGACCCGTAGCGCGCGTTCGCCGCCGGCGCGCTCCGCCCAGAAGTCGAGCGCCTCCTCCGAGGCGACCCGGAAGACGATCCGGTGCACCATCCCGTCGCCGGCGCGCCCGCGGGGCGAGCCCGGATACTCGAAGAACGTGATGTCGGCGCCGGCGCTGCCGTCCTCGTCGGCGTAGAAGAGGTGGTAGACGGTCGGATCGTCCTGGTTCACCGTCTTCTTGACGAGGCGCAGCCCGAGCGTGCCGGCGTAGAACTCGACGTTCGCGGGCGCGTCGCCGGTGATGCACGTGACGTGGTGGATGCCTTCGAGCTTCATGCTGGCGCCATTCTGCCCGGGGGTAGCATCGCGTGGGATGAGGTGCGACGTCGCAGTTCTCGGTGGTGGGCCCGGCGGCTACACGGCGGCGATCCGGGCGGCACAGCTCGGGGCGAGCGTCGTCTGCATCGAGCAGGAGGCGGCGCTCGGCGGCACCTGCCTCCGGGTCGGGTGCATCCCGACGAAGGCGTGGGTGCAGACGGCGCACTTCCTGCACCAGGCGCGCGACTCGTTCGCCAAGCTCGGCGTCTCGGTTGGCGAGCCGTCGCTCGACTTCCCAGCCGCGAACGACTGGAAGCAGCAGGTCGTCGGGCAGATGACGGGCGGGGTCGCCTCGCTCTTCAAGGCGAACGGCGTCGACTGGGTGCACGGGAAGGGAGCGTTCCGCGACTCCTCGACCATCGCGGTCGAGGGCGGCGAGGACGTCGAGTTCACCGCCGCGATCGTCGCCACCGGCTCGTTCCCGATCCGACCGCCGATCCCGGGGCTCGACTCCGACCTCTGCGTCGACTCGACGGGCCTGCTCGCCCGCACCGAGGTCCCGAAGCGCCTCGTCATTCTCGGCGGCGGGATCATCGGCTGCGAGTTCGCCTCGATCTTCCGCACGTTCGGGAGCGAGGTGACGGTGATCGAGATGCTCGACCGCCTGATCCCGCAGGAGGACGAGGACGCCTCGAAGGAGCTCGCGAAGGCATTTGGCAAGCAGGGGATCGCGCTCGAGCTCGGCAAGCAGTGCACCGCCGTCGAGCAGTCCGGCGGCACGCTGACGGTCCGCTTCGGCGAGGGCGAGTCGGTCGAGGCCGATCTGATGCTCGTCTCGGTCGGCCGCGCGCCGCTCGTCTCGGGGCTCGGGCTCGAGTCGGCCGGCGTCGTCTTCGACACGCGCGACCGGGATCGGGACCGACGACCACCGCCGCACCTCGGCGCCCCACATCTACGCGGTCGGCGACTGCGCGGGCTACTGGCAGCTCGCGCACACCGCGTTCCGCGAGGGCGAGGTCGCGGCCGAGAACGCCTGCGGCCATGACGCCCTGATCGGCGAGCCGGCGGTGCCGCGCCCGATCTACACCGATCCCGAGATCGCCGGCGTCGGTCTCACCGAGGCTGCAGGCGCGCGAGGTCTACGGCGACGACGTCGCGGTCGGGCGGTTTCCCTGGGTCGCGAACGCCCGCGCGGTCATGCAGAACGAGACCGTCGGGTTCGTCAAGTCGATCCACGAGACCCGCTACGGCGAGCTCCTCGGCGTCGTCATCGTCGGGCCGCACGCGACCGACCTGATCGAGGCCGGGGTCGTCGCGCTCGACGCCGAGTCGACGGTCGAGACCGTCGCCGACGGGATGGCGCCGCACCCGACGCTCTCGGAGGCGATCAAGGAAGCGGGCCTCGTCGCGCTCGGCCGGGCGATCCACCTGCCGAACCGCAAGCAGCGCACGCCCGCTCCCTGAGCCGGCTCGACCAGGACGACGTCTCGCCGCCGGGCGGCGGCACCATCACTGCCACGTCGGCCCAGGCGCGGCGCCGGTCGACTGGGGTTCCGCCCGGGGGGAGCGCCGCGTCTCGCTGCTAGGTTCGATTCAGTGCGGGTCGCCTGCCTCTACGACATCCACGGCAACCTGCCGGCGCTCGACGCGGTCCTCGTCGAGGTCGCGCGCGAGGAGTTCACCCACGCCGTCATCGGCGGCGATGTCTTCTGGGGCCCGTGGCCGGCCGAGAGTCTCGCCCGCGTGCGCTCGCTCGGCGCCGAGGTGCTCTTCGTCCGCGGGAACTGCGACCGCGAGACGTTCGCGCGCGACCCGTCCGATCGGTTCGCTGCCGTCAACGCGTGGGTCGCGGGACGCCTCAGCGGCGCGGACGAGGCGTTTGTCGGCGGGTGGCCCGCGACGGTGGAGCTGGCGGTCGACGGCGTCGGGCGCACCTGCTTTTGCCACGCCACGATCGGCAGCGACACCGAGATCGTCACGCCCCGCAGTCCGCGGCCTGCCCTGACCGCGGCGCTTGCCGGCACGGACGCCGAGGTCGTCGTCTGCGGGCATACCCACGTCCAGTTCGACCTCGACGTCGGCGGCACGCGGCTCGTGAACGCCGGCAGCGTCGGCTGGGGCTACGAGGGCAGGCCGGGGGCCTACTGGCTCGAGCTCGGCCCATCCATCCGTCACCGGCGCACCGAGTACGACTACGAGGCGGCCGCCGCAGCTCTCGCGGAGGTCGCCTGGCCCGGTCCGCTCGGGCCAGGCGACCTGCTCGCCCCGCCGAGCCCCGACGAGGCGATCGCTGCGTTCGAAGCCCGGCGCGCCGCGGGCTCGTCCTAGCCGTGGGTGCGGCGGCCCGGCTCTACTGGGTCTCGACGACCATCAGCTGGTTGCCGTCCTGGTCACGGAAGAAGAAGAGGAGCGGCACGGTTCCATCGCCGCCCATCAGCTCGGCGTCGACGTCGACGCCCCCCTCTTTCAGCTCGGCGTAGTCGGCGCGCGGGTCGGTCGACTCGAGCGCGATTCCCGTCATCCGCCCGGTCTGGAACTCGCCCCGCGGCGGCGCCAGCGAGATCGCGGCCCCGCCGTCCGGAGGCGCTACCTCGATCCAGCGCTCGCCCTCCCCGAACGGGACGTCCGCGACGAGTGAGAAGCCGAGCGTGTTTCGATAGAACCCGATCGCGGCATCCTGGTCCGACACCGGCACGATCACCCTGCCGAGTCTCGTGATCTTTGGCATCTCAGTTCCCCTTTCGCAGCTGTTGACAGTACGACGCCCGCGCGGGGCGGAATTCATCAGAGCCCAGCCGGGGGCGCGCTGCCGCTGAGCGGCTCGCCTTCCCGGGGCGCCGTGTCGAGGGCCCACGCTGAGGAGCAGCTCGGGACTATCGATGGCGTCGCCCGCGCTCGCAGCTCGTCTCGTTCCCCGTCGCGGTGCACGTAGCGCGGCTCGCCGCGAACGGGCGCCCCTGACGCGGAGCGGCTTGCCGAAGGTGTACCTACCTGAGCAGCTCGTTCAGGCCAGCGGGCGCCGTTCCGGCGACGACCGTCGTCGCCCCGGCGGTGCGACGCCCCGAGGACGCGCGCTGCTCGGCGAACGCCGCTCCGCTTCGCCCACCGTGGCCTGGTCGCCAGTCTTTTCAAGTGCCGGAGTCGGGATGCCGATTCTTTCGGCATGTCTGCGAATCTTCCGCTCACCGTCGTCCAGCGGGGCGGCGGGAGCATCGCCGGCTACCTCCAGGACATGTTTCGCTTCCGGGACGCCCTCCAGTTCATGGTGCGGCGCGACGTCAAGGTTCGCTACACGCAGACGGTCCTCGGCTTCGGCTGGGCTGTTCTCCAGCCCCTGACGCAGGTCGTCGTCTTCTCGGTCTTCTTCGGCCACCTCGCGGGAGTCAGCGCCGACGGCGTCCCCTACCCCGTTTTTTCGGTCGCCGGGGTCATCCCCTGGACGTACTTCTCGGTCGCGGCGACGATGAGCACGACGACCCTTGTCGGAGGCGGGTCGCTCCTCAGCAAGATCTACGTGCCGCGCGCGCTGATGCCGCTTACGCCGGTCCTCGCCTGCCTGCTGGACTTCGTGATCGGCATCGGCCTGCTCGTCGCGGTGCTCGTCGGGTACGGACGTTTCCCGCCGGCGACCGCGTTTCTCTACCTGCCGTGCCTCATCGTCGCGGCCGTTCTCGCGGCGCTCGCGTTCGCGATCTGGCTCGCCCCGCTCGCGGTGCAGTACCGGGACGTGCGCTACGTCGCCCCGTTCCTGATCCAGACGCTCATGTTCGTCACGCCCGTGATCTACGCGGCGACCCTCGTCCCGGCCTCGCTCCGGCCCCTGTATGCCCTCAACCCGATGGTGGGCGTCGTCACCGGCTTCCGCTCGGCGTTCCTCGGCATGGGGGCGATGCCGTGGGGATCGATCGGGCTGTCATGCCTCGTCAGCATCGCGCTGATCGCGGCCGGCCTCGCGTACTTCCGGCGCGTCGAGCGGATCTTCGCGGACATCGCATGACGAGCAACGCCTTCGCCGTCTCGGTCGACGACGTCTCGAAGCGCTACCGTCTCGGCGCGCGCGAGCCGCGGTCGGAGTCGCTCGTCGGGGCCGTGGCGAGTCGCACCCTCGCTCCCCTGCGGAACTTCCGTCGCCTGCGGCAGTTGCACCGGTTCGACGCCGATGACGAGTCGCGAGTCCTCTGGGCGCTGCGCAACGTGTCGTTCGATGTCGAGCCTGGCGAGGTGGTCGGGTTGATCGGCGGCAATGGCGCCGGGAAGTCGACGCTGTTGAAGATCCTCTCGCGGGTGACCGATCCGACCGCCGGTCGTGCCCTTCTCCGCGGTCGGGTTGCGAGCCTGCTCGAGGTCGGGACAGGGTTCCACTCCGACCTGACCGGTCGGGACAACGTGTTCCTGAACGGCACGATGCTCGGGATGCGCAGGCGGGATATCGCCGCCCGCTTCGACGAGATCGTCGAGTTCTCCGGTATCGAGCAGTTCATCGACACGCCCGTGAAGCGGTACTCGAGCGGGATGTACGTCCGCCTCGCCTTTGCCGTCGCAGCACACGTCGAGCCGGACGTTCTGATCGCCGACGAGGTGCTCGCGGTCGGAGACGCCGAGTTCCAGCGGAAGTGCCTCGGGAAGCTGCGCGAGACCGCCGGCAGCGGTCGTACCGTCCTCTTCGTCAGCCACAACCAGTCGGCGGTCGCGAGCCTGTGTTCGCGGGTGATCTGGCTCGAGCGGGGCGCGATTCGCCGGGACGGGGACGTCCAGTCGGTCGCGAGCGAGTACCTGCGGACCGCTATCGAGCATGCCGGAGCAGACCTCGAGGCTCGCACCGACCGCGTCGGCACCGGCGCGCTCCGCTTCTGCCGGGCCGAGCTGCGCACGGCGGACGGAGACCCGTCGGTGCGCGTCGACGCCGGCGGTGCCGCCTCGCTCGTCGTCACCTACAGCGCTCCACAAGAGCTGAAGGACGTCGTGCTCGAGCTTCTCCGTCGACTCCTCGATTTCGGGACGAGTGACGACCCTGAGCACGCGGTCGGAGTTCGCCCAGGGGGTCGCACTGCCCCGCGAGGGGACAATCGCCTGCAATGTGCCCGAGCTCCCGCTGAACGGCGGCGACTACGCGTGGACGCTGCTCGCCTGGGTCGACGGAACAGTTGCCGACTGGATCTCCGACGTGGCGCCGTTCACGGTCGACGCGACCTCGTTCTACCCAACCGCGCACCATCCCTCGATGCGGGGCGGCTCGCTGCTCCTCCGTAGCGACTGGCAGCTTCCCTGAGCGTGGCCGCAGAGGCGCGCAACAACCCGCGTCAGCTGAGTCCGGGCGGACGGGTCGGCGGCCGCGCGAGCAGGATCGCGAGCCGGGCGACCGAGGCGCCGGCGATCCGCCGACACGGACCGGCGAGCTGCCGCCTGAGCGCCGGGGGGAGCGATTCGCTCGCACCGACGAGGCGGCCGCCTGCCCGCGAGACGACCGCGACCATGGTCGCCCCCGGGCTCCGGTCGAGAACCGGGGTCTGGAGGCCGTCGGGCTGCCGCCGGCAAGCGCGGACGACCCCGAGCGCCTGCTCGGGCGGAAACGGCCTGTCGAGGTCGACCGTGGCATCGCCGCGGGTGAGGAGCAGCCTCTGGCCGCCCCGCCGCGTCCAGCCGACGACTCGGTGGGCGACGAACCGCCCGCCCTCCGGGAAGACGACGATCTCTCCGAGGTGGTAGCGGCGCGGACCGAACTCGACGTAGAGCTCGTCTCCCGCCCTGATCAGAGGCTGCATGCTCGAGCCGGAGGCCACGACCCACGCGGCCGTTCCGGCGCCGTGATGGACGGCGAACGACGGCGAGCTGTCGCAGGCGTGCGTCGCCCTCGACGCCGGCCTCAGCCTCGGGCCATCGTCGCCCCCGACGAGTTCGCTGAGCAGCTCGACCGAGCTTCCAAGCGGGCCGGGCCGGAGCTGCAGGCAGGTTGCCCGCTCGACGAGCCGGGCCATCCTGCTCGATGACGCCGTCGAAGTTGCTCCGGTGTGGCCGTCGTCTGGCGCAGCAGCTCGACCGCTGCGACACCCTTGGGCGACGGGCTCAAGGCGACTCACGGGGTGATCGCCTCGGGCCCCGAGCAGGACGACGTGGTGGAGCTCGCTGGCGCCTGCCAGGCAGCCGCGGAAGAGCTGATCGAGCTCCTCGGCCCGCGACTGTCCATTGGAAGCCACCGCTCAGCGGATGCTGCGGGCGGTCGGTCAGGAAGGCGAGCTCCGGGACGAGCTCCGGCGTCCCGGGACGGATGTGGACGCCGCGGTGGTACGGGAGGATCGTCCGGGCATCCGGGATCCGAGAGCGCGAATTCGTCGGAGAGGAGGCCGAATCCGGACGCGAGCAGCGCGAGCGCGAGCGTCGTCTTCCCGCTTCGGCTCCGGCCGCAGATGATGATTCCGCGACCGTCGCGGACGAGCGAGGCGGCGTGGATCGCAAACACGCCGCGTCCGGCCAGACGATCGGTCACATGGCGGACGACGGCCTCGATCGCCGCGAACGCCGCATCGCTCTCATCGGCGCACGGCCGGGTCCGCCCGAGCGAATCGGCGATGGCGAGCCCCCCCTGCCGGCGGGAAGACACGCAGGGCGTAGGCCGCTCGGCTGGCTCGGGGCAGAGGTAGGCCCCGTAGGTGTCTTCGACGAGCTCGATCACCTGCGCGTCCGCGGTCACGCTGCAGGGAACGCCGGCCACCAGGTAGGAATGCGTCAGCGACGTCCGCGGCGAGCTCGCGGGCCGGCTCGCTCACGACGAGGGTATCAGCTCGATCAGTTCGAGCGCGCGAAAGGTTTCGAGCAGGGAGAGCAGGTCGGTCTCGACCTCGAACTCCGGCACCTCGTACTCGTCTGCAATCGCCGCGACGCAGGGACCCGCACCGTCGTCTCTTGCCCGCAGCCGCAGAGCTCCCAGGCTCGCGCCGCCGTTGCGTTCACGACGTGTACCTGTCCGGTCGACGTATCGACGAGGACGGCCTTCCTCGCCCGTCCGGGTGAGGGTGACGTGCTGCCTGGGGACGATCTTCGTGGTGGCGTCGACGTCCATCAAGAATCCTTTGTCGTCACCAGCGCCCGGAAGGTTTAGCCGTCGAGGGTCGGGGCGTTACCGCCCCCGAACCCTCGGCGTTCCGCCGCCTGGCGGCGGCTCAACGGCCAACGTAGCTACTCGCAGCTGCCACCACGGGTCGCCGCCGGCTATACGAGTTCGCGACGACCAGCGCCGCCTCCGTCCTTCAGGTCCCTGGCGGTGTAGCTCGCGATCACGGCCGGACGCTCGTAACGCTTCTTCATCCCCCTGATCCTTTCCATCGAGTGTGTATTCCGACCGACTCAGTATTAGAAGGGTTGGCGTCGCAGGTCAACCGGGTCAACCGGGCTCACGGATCAATTCCGGACCTTCGGCCAGGTTTTGGCCCAGCCATTGGCCTGCGGGCCCGTTTCGACGTCACGGATCCGGGCCCTGGCGCCCGTCCGCGACCGGTCGAGCCGGGCTCGTGCGCCGATCCCCGCCATAAGATCGCGGTCAGTGCAATCGCCCCGTCAGGCGTGCCGGCCCGCGAGGCCGCTGGCAGCCGGTCGACCTCTGGTCGTCCGTCGATGCCATCCTCGATCGCTCGAGCCCGCTCGGCGCGCTGCAGCACGGGCTCGGGCCGCTGGCGGCGCGCCGGCTCCGCGCCCGCGGGCTCGACGGTCCCCGCGCCGCTGCAGCGGGAGGAGCGCTCGGCAGCGGTCTTCGCGGGGATCGCGGCTGCCGCTGCTCGAGCGGATCCGCGCGAGCTGCGAGGGGCCGCTCGTGCTCTTCAAGGGGCCGGAGCTGGCCCGCCGCTACCCGGAAGGCTCGCGTGCCTTCAGCGACATCGACCTGCTCGACGCCGCACGCCGACGCGGTGCAGCGGGCATTGCTCGAGGCGGGTTTCGTCGTCCATGCGCGAGGGCGCCGAGGCGACCTACCACCTGCCCGCCCCTGCTTTGGGAGTCGCTGCCGCTGAAGGTCGAGGTGCACGACGGCCTGAAATGGCCGGGCGGGCGAGCCCGGCCCGAGCGCCGCCGAGATCGTGTGCGGCCGCCGTTCGCGACGCTCCTCGGGATCGACGGGGTGCTTGCGCCGTGCCCAGCTCACCAGCGCTGATCGTCGCCGCCCATTCGTGGGAGCACCGGCCGCTCCGGATGGTGCGCGACCTGTCGACGTGGCGTGCGCCGCCTGCGAGGCCGACGCGCGCCGAGCTCGAGGCGCTGGCCCGTCGTGGGGGCTCGCGAAGATCTGGGCGACGACCCGGGGGGCCTGCGAGGCGCTCTTCTTCGGGGAGCAACGACACTGTCGCTTCGCTCCTGGGCGGCTCACCTCCGCTGAGCTCCGCGAGCGCACCGTCTTCGAGTCGCATCTCGAGCACTGGCTCTCGCCCTACTGGGAGCTGCCGGTCGCGCGCGCGGTGTCGAACACCGGTCCGTCCTCCGGGCCGAGATCCGCCCTAGTCCCGGCGAGCCCTGGCGCGACAAGGCGGTCGAAGCGCCGCCGCGATTCGGCATGCGTTCCTCCCCCTCGGCAACCATGAGGCTGCTCGCTGCTCCGCCGGCGCCGGTCGAGACCCGAGCCGAGCGGGATCCCGAGCAGACCGCCGGGGCCGAGCAGCGCGGCACCTGATCGCGAGGCGCTCGGCGGCTGGCACGGCGTCGACAGGCGGTCAGGCCGCCTGCGGCGAGGTGGCGCTCGACCGCCTCCGCGCAGCGGCGGCCCTCGTTGATCGCCCAGACGATCAGCGACTGGCCGCGGCGGGCATCGCCGGCGGCGAAGACGCCTCGGCGGGACGACTCGTAGCGGGTCGCCTTCGACGTTGCCGCGCTCGTCGCGCTCGACGCCGAGCGCCTCGAGCAGGGCCGGCTCGGGGCCGAGGAAGCCCATCGCGAGCAGGACGAGCTCGGCG
This sequence comes from uncultured Actinomycetota bacterium, assembly GCA_963765345.1. Lineage (GTDB taxonomy): Bacteria > Actinomycetota > Thermoleophilia > Gaiellales > Gaiellaceae > PALSA-600. Next base: position 133,058 of record CAVXWI010000034.1, on the reverse strand, counting down.
GGCCGGCTCTCCTCCGTCCCGTCGACGAGCGAAAACGGCGGCGCGCCGGCGTTCTGCGACCAGTGGATCGACTCGACGTGACCGTTCGAGCCGGTGAACTTCGTCGTCGAGATGGCGAAATCGCGCGCGCCGCCTTCCTTCAGCGCGTAGGGGACGCGCAGCTTCAGCGGCCAGCGCGGCCAGGGCGAGATCGCGTCGGGGCGGGAGCGCGGCGGCTCGCCGATCAGCTCGATCTGCGTCACCGAGGCCGCGCCTTCGCGGTGGGCGTTCGCGACGCAGTCGGCCCCGGTGTCGCCGCCGCCGATCACGATCACGTTCTTGCCGGCCGCGGTGATCACCGACGCCCCGCCCGGCGGCTCGGGCGCACCGGGCGGGAGCGGTCCCTCCTCCCGCGCGACGAAACGGTTTCGCTGGTAGAGGTAGTCCATCGCGACGTGGACGCCGGCGAGCTCGCGCCCCGGGACCGGGAGATCGCGGGGCACCCGCGCGCCCGTCGCGATCACGACCGCATCGAAGCCGGCGAGCTCCTCGGCGTCGACGTTCGCCGCCGACCTCGGCCCCGAAGCGGAACTCGACGCCTTCGGCGGCCAGCTGGTCGACCCGGCGCTCGACGACCGACTTCTCGATCTTGAAGTCGGGGACACCGAAGCGGACGAGCCCCCCGCCCGCCTCGTCCCGCTCGAAGACGGTGACGGCGTGCCCGCTGCGCCGCAGCTGCTGGGCGCAGGCCATCCCGGCCGGCCCGGCGCCGATCACGGCAACAGACCGGCCCGACTCCCGCACCGGCGGAGCCGGCCGGATCCAGCCCTCCTCCCAGGCGCGGTTGACGATCGCGAGCTCGATCTGCTTGATCGTCACCGCTTCGCCCTCGCGGATCTCGAGGACGCACGCCGCCTCGCACGGAGCCGGGCAGAGCCGGCCGGTGAAGTCGGGGAAGTTGTTCGTCCGGTGCAGCTGCTCGATCGCCGCCTCCCAGCGGTCGCGGTAGACGAGGTCGTTCCAGTCCGGGATCAGGTTGTTGACGGGGCAGCCGCTGTGACAGAACGGCACCCCGCACTCCATGCAGCGGGCGCCCTGCGCGGCGAGCTCCGAGCCGGCGAGCGTCCGGACGAACTCGCGGTAGTCGAGCGACCCGTTCGGCCGGCGGGCGCTCCAGCGTCTCGACCCTGTCGACCTTCAGGAAGGCGCCGAGCTCCCCCATCAGGCCGCCGTCCCGCTCTCGATCTCCGCCGTCACGAAGCCCTCGCCGCCGCTCGAGACCGGGTGCTCGTCGGGATAGTGCACCGAGCCGTTTCCGGCTGCGAGCCGCTCGAGCGCCGCTCGATAGTCGCGGGGCATCACCTTGACGAACAGCGCCACCGTCTCCTCCCAGTCGGCCAACAGCCGCGCGGCGACCGGCGAGCCCGTCCGCGCGGCATGCTCCTCGACGAGCGCCCGGACGATGTCGGCGTCGGTCTCGGCGAGCTGCTCGAGCTCGACGAGCTCGTGGTTGCAGCGGCCCGCGAAGTCGCCGTCCTGGTCGAGGACGTAGGCGACCCCACCGCTCATCCCGGCCGCGAAGTTGCGCCCCGTCGGGCCGAGCACGACGACGTTGCCGCCCGTCATGTACTCGCAGCCGTGGTCGCCCACCCCTTCGACCACCGCGTCCGCGCCCGAGTTGCGGACGGCAAAGCGCTCGCCGGCGAGGCCCCGGAAGAAGGCCTTGCCCCTGGTGGCGCCGTACAGCACGGTGTTGCCGACGATCACGTTCTCCTCCGCCGCGAACGTCGCTGCCTCGGGCGGCCGGATCGCGACCGTGCCGCCCGAAAGCCCCTTGCCGGTGTAGTCGTTCGCATCGCCGAAGAGCGTCAGCTCGATCCCCGGCGCGAGCCACGCTCCGAACGACTGCCCGGCGGAGCCGTGCAACGCGAACCGCACCGTTCCCGGCGGGAGGCCCTCGCGCCCGCGCGCAACCGTGACGGTGTGCGAGAGCAGCCCCCCGACGGCTCGATGCACGTTCCGCACCGGCAGCTCGGCGCTGACGGGCCGGCCCGTCTCGATCGCCTCGCCCGCGAGCTCGATCAGCTGCCAGTCCAGCGCGGAGCTGAGCGGCGAGTCCTGGGCGCGCGTCCGGCGAAGCGGCGTCCCCGCCGCGACGTCGGGGACCGCGAGCAGGTTCGAGAGGTCGATGCCACGCCCCTTCCAGTGGTCGATCGCCTCGTCGGCGGTGAGGAGGTCGACGCGGCCGATCAGGTCGTCGAACCGCGCGATCCCGAGCTCGGCCATGATCCCGCGCGTCTCCTCGGCGACGTAGAAGAAGAAGTTGACGACGTGCTCGGGCAGGCCGGCGAAGCGCTCGCGTAGCAAGGGATCCTGAGTCGCGATCCCGACCGGACACGTGTTCAGGTGGCAGGCGCGCATCATCACGCAGCCCGTCGCGATCAGCGGCGCGGTCGCGAAGCCCATCTCGTCGGCGCCGAGCAGGGCGGCGATGACGACGTCGCGGCCCGTCTTCAGCTGGCCGTCGGTCTGGACCCAGATCCGCGAGCGGAGGTCGTTGAGGACGAGCGTCTGCTGGGTCTCGGCGAGACCGATCTCCCAGGGGATCCCCGCGTAGTGCACCGAGGTGAGCGGCGAGGCGCCGGTGCCGCCGTCGTGGCCCGAGATCAGCACGTGGTCGGCGTTGCACTTGGCGACGCCGGCCGCGACCGTCCCGACGCCGACCTCGGCGACGAGCTTCACCGACACCTGCGCTGTCGGGTTCGCGCAGCGCAGGTCGTAGATCAGCTGCTTCAGGTCCTCGATCGAGTAGATGTCGTGGTGGGGCGGCGGCGAGATCAGCCCGACCCCGGGCGTCGTGAAGCGGATCTTCGCGATGTAGGGGTCGACCTTGTGCCCCGGCAGCTGGCCCCCCTCGCCCGGCTTCGCGCCCTGCGCCATCTTGATCTGCAGCTGGTCGGCGTTCGTCAGGTAGTGGACGTCGACGCCGAAGCGGCCGGAGGCCACCTGCTTGATCGCGGAGCGGCGCGAGTCGCCGTTCGCGTCGCGCACGTAGCGAACCGGGTCCTCGCCGCCCTCGCCGGTGTTCGACTTGCCGCCGATCCGGTTCATCGCGATCGCGAGGGTCTCGTGCGCCTCGCGCGAGAGCGAGCCGAGCGACATGGCGCCGGTCGAGAACCGCCTGACGATCTCGGCGGCGGGCTCGACCTCGTCGAGCGGCAGCGGCTCGCTCGCGGGACGGAACTTGAGCAGGCCCCGCAGCGTCGCCTTCCGTGCAGCCTCCTCGTTCACGAGGCGTCGCGTACTCGCGCGTAGGTCTCGTAGCCGCCGTGGCGGACCGCGTGCTGGAGGAGCGCGATCGTCTCGGGGTTCCACTGGTGGTACTCGCCCTCGTTGCGCCACGCGTAGACCCCGCCGAGCGGGAGAAGCCCGCCGTCGCGCGGATAGGCGCGCGCGTGCCGGTCGAGCGCCTCCTGGGCGAGCACCGACGTGCCGATCCCGCCGATCCGCGACGGCGTGCCGGTGAAGTGACGCTCGACGAGCTCCGGCTCGAGCCCGACGGCCTCGAAGATCTGCGCGCCGCAGTAGGACGGGATCGTCGAGATCCCCATCTTCGAGATCGTCTTCAGGAGGCCCTTGGCGATGCCCTTGATCGCGCGCTTCTGCGCCTCCTCGGCGGTCATTCCCTCCGGCAGCCAGCCATCCGCCGCCAGCTCGGCCAGCGTCTCCAGCATCACGTAGGGGTTGACCGCGGCCGCGCCGTAGCCGATCAGCGTCGCGAAATGGTGCACGTCCCGCGGCTCGCCGGACTCGATCACGAGGCCGGCCTGCAGGCGCGTTCCCTCGCGGACGAGGTGGTGATGGACCGAGGAGATCGCCAGCAGCGCCGGGATCGCCACCCGGTCGGCGCCGAGCATCCGGTCGGAGAGGATGATGATGTTGACACCGGAGGCGAGTGACTCGTCTGCCTCCCGGCAGATCCGCTCGATCGCCGCCTCGAGTCCCTCGGGCCCCTCGGCGACGGGCCAGGTGATGTCGATCGTGTGCGCCTTGAAGATGTGCGAGTCGACCTGGCGGAGCGCCTCGAGCTGGCTGTCGAGCAGGATCGGCTGCTCGATCACGAGCTGGTGGGCATGCTCGGGCGACTCGCCGAGCAGGTTTCGCTCCGAGCCGACGCTCGTCGCCACGCTCATCACGACCGCCTCGCGCGTCGAGTCGATCGGCGGGTTCGTCACCTGCGCGAACAGCTGCTTGAAGTAGGTGTAGAGCAGCGGGCGCTGGTCGGAGAGGACGGCCAGCGCGAGGTCGTTGCCCATCGAGCCGATCGGCTCCTCGGCGTTCCGTGCCAGCGGCGCCAGCACGACCTTCATGTCCTCCTGCGTGTACCCGAACGCGAGCTGGCGTGCACGGAGCGGTTCAACCCGCGGTACCCGCGGCGGCCGCTCGGGCAGGTCGCTCAGGTGGACGACGCCCTCGGCGAACCAGCGTCCGTACGGCTTCTGGCCCGCGATCGAGCTCTTCACCTCGCCGTCCTCGACGATCCGCCCCTGCACGAGGTCGACGAGGAAGAGGTGACCCGGCTGCAGGCGCCCCTTGCGAAGGACGTTCTCGGCCGGCTCGTCGAGCACGCCGGTCTCGGAGGCGAGCACGACCCAGCCGTCCTTCGTCTCGAGCCAGCGGCCGGGGCGGAGCCCGTTGCGGTCGAGCGTCGCGCCGATCACCGTGCCGTCGGTGAACGAGATCGAGGCCGGCCCGTCCCACGGCTCGGTCAGGCACCCGTGGAACGCGTAGAAGCCGCGCAGCTCCTCGCTCATGTCCTCCCGGCCGTCGTAGGCCTCGGGGATCATCATCATCATCGCGTGCGGGAGCGAGCGGCCCGCGAGTACGAGCAGCTCGAGCACGTTGTCGAAGTTGGCGGTGTCCGAACCACCGGGGCGGACGACGGGGAGCAGCTTGGCAAGGTCGTCGCCGAAGAGCTCGGAGGCGAGCTGGGACTCGCGGGCCCGCATCCAGTTGACGTTGCCCCGCAACGTGTTGATCTCGCCGTTGTGCGCGATCATCCGGTAGGGATGGGCGAGCTCCCAGCTCGGGAAGGTGTTCGTCGAGAAGCGCGAGTGGATCAGGACGAGCGCGGTCTTCATCCGCTCGTCGCGCAGGTCGGGGTAGCAGCGCGCGAGCTGCGGCGCCATCAGCATCCCCTTGTAGACCACCGTCTTGGCGGAGAAGCTCGGGATGACGAGGTCGGGGCCGGCGCTGATCTCGGCGCTGCGGCGGATGACGTAGAGCTTCCGTTCGAACGCATCGCGGTCGCCGGCGAGGTCGGCCGAGGCGGCGACGAGGAGCTGCCGGACGGAAGGCGCAACCTCGCGCGCGGTCACGCCGATGTGTTCGAGCTCCATCGGCACGTCGCGCCAGCAGATGGCCTGCTGACCCTCGGCCTCGACCGCGGCGACGAGGATCCGCTCGAGCTCGGCCCGGCGGGCCGCGTCGTCGCGCGGCAGGAAGCACACGCAGACGCCGTAGGCGCCGGCCGCCGGGAGCTCCTCGGCGACGACCGCCCGGAAGAACTCGTCCGGGAGCTGGAGGAGCATGCCTGCACCGTCGCCGGTGAGCGGGTCTGCGCCGGCGGCGCCCCGGTGCTCGAGGTTCGCAAGCGCCGTCACCGCCCGCACGAGCGTCTCGTGCGAGGCGATCCCGTCCAGCTTGGCGACGAAGGCCACGCCGCACGAGTCGTGCTCGAACGCGGGATCGTAGAGCCCGATCGGCGCGGTCGGTCGTCGGCGCGGTTTTCTGGGATGGAACGGAGTGGCGCTGAGCGTCACCGGTGAGGCCTTTCTGAGTGGAAGGGCCCCCGCCGCTTCTTGAGTCCTAGCCGGCGGGGCGGGAGAGAGCGCCGGCTAGCTGGCAGCCTTCGAGCGCGCCTTGTCGACGTTCACGACCGCGTGTGCGCGGATCCGGCTCGTCCCGAGCCGGCCCGTGGCGGTGGATGTCATCGGCGTGCGTGCGGCCATGTACTGCCAGCAGGATAGAAACTCGGCGGTCTATCCGCAAGTTCCAGGTGTCCGAGACCGCCATAATCCCCCTGATGGAAGCCGAGCGCGTACCTCTCGAGACCCCCGAGCGCGACCACGACGACGACGTCCTGCGCTTCTACAACCTCGCCAAGCGCGCCGAGTGGCAGGTCAGCGACCTGCCCTGGGGCGAGAGCCCGCCGATCCCCGAGCTGCGCGGGCTCGCCGCAGCACCAGGCACGGCGGCGCGACGTCTGGCGGTCCGTGATCACCCAGCAGCTGCAGGCCGACGAGCTCGCGGTCGAGATGTCGACACAGCTCTTCGCGCTCGCCACCCATCACGACGCGAAGCTCTACTACACGACGATGGTGCAGGACGAGTCGCGCCATACCGAGGCGTGGCTGAAGCTCGTCGAGCTCGCCGGCGGTCAGGGCGAACGCGACCCCTACCTGGACAAGATGGCGAAGCTCGTGATCGGCGCCGACACGCTCGAGGAGAAGGTCTTTCTGATGCAGGTCTTCTTCGAGCGGCTGATCATCCCGAAGTTCCGGATGATCGCGAAGTCCTCGCCCGGGACGGTGCTCGAGAACCTCTGCAACCGGCTTGCGGTCGACGACGGCATCCACCACGGCGCCGGGGTCGCCTACGAGCGGGTGCTCCTGCGGGAGGCGGGCAAGAAGACGAAGGCGAAGCTCGTCATCGCGGCCAACGATCTGCTGCCGGTCTTCGTCGAGCACGAGCTCTGGCGCCCGCGCGAGCGCGCCTGGATCGGCGGTGCGATGCGCTCGGCCGACATCGCGCGGCTGCGCAGCGAGGTCGACCACGGCGTCCGCCTCGCCCGCTCGCTCGGCCTCGACGTCGGCAACGTCGAGCTCCCCTTCTGAGCCCCGGCGCGCCCTACTTCGTCTTCGCGGGCGCGAGCCCCTTCGGGAAGGTGATGTGCTCGGGCGCGACGACGGGCTTGCCGACGTCGAGCTGGACCTGGAGCTCGCTCGAGAGCGGGATCTGGGCCGGGTCGCCCGTCCAGACCTGGCCGTTGTAGAACGCGGTCACGGTTCCCTTCGCCGGGCCGACCCGCGTCTTCGAGAGCGGCTGCCCCCAGATGGCGAAGAACTGGCCGAGCGTAAAGGTCGTCAGCTTCGGCGCCTCCATGTGGATGATCCCATCGGCGGCGTGGGTGTGGAGCCACATGAAGCAGGAGCCCTGCGTGACGAAGACACCGTGGCCCTTCAGCGACTGACCGTAGAGCGGCGGGCCGATCCCGATCCCGAAGGGGACCTGCCGTGCCGCGCCGTTGACGAAGATCGTCAGGCGGGCATGGATGTGGAAGGCGACCTTCTCGGCCGACTGGCACGGGATACCGGCAATCGTCTCGCCGAGCTTCACTGCCTGCGGGTTGACGAGCGTCGCGCCCGCTGGGATCGGGACGAGCTCGAGGCTGAGTGGCCCGGGCGCCGGCGCCGGGGCGAGCGGACCGGCGCTCGCGAGCGGAGCAAGCGGCAGCTTTGCCGCGGCGGACGCGACCGCGACCAGGCCGAGACCGATCGCGACGGCGACCACGAGGCGGAGAGGCTTCATGCGGTCGGCGGCCTGGCGCATGGTTACGACCATCGTACGGATACCGGGTCGGGCCGAGATCATTAAGTTGACACTTACGTAAGAGATGCACTTACACTCAGCGCTATGGAGACCGCACTGAAGGCGATCTCGGCACCACGGCGACGGCGGATTCTCGCGCTCGTCCGCGACGAGGAGCTCTCCGCAGGCGAGATCGCCGCGCACTTCGACGTCTCGAGGCCGGCGGTCTCCCAGCATCTGACCGTTCTCAGGGAGGCGGGGCTCGTGGAGGAACGACGCAACGGCACGAGGCGCCTGTACCGCGCCCGGCCCGAAGGGCTCGCCGAGCTGAAGGCGTTCCTGGACGGGTTCTGGGACGACCGGCTCGAGGCGCTCAAACGCGAAGCCGAACGCGAGGAGAGGAGAAAGCATGGAAAGCACGACTGAACGCCTCGAGCTGCAGCGCGAGCTCGAGATCGCTGCCAGTCCCGAGACCGTCTGGGAACTCCTCGTCGACCCGGAGAGGGCGCTCACCTGGTGGGGCCAGGCGGCGCGTCTCGACCCGCGCCCGGGCGGCGAGTTCTGGATGGAAGTGATCCCCGGGCTGGTGGCGAGCGGCGCGTTCGTCGTCGTCGAGCCGCCACGTCGGCTCGTCTACACCTGGGGCTGGGAGGCCGGGGGCGATGGGCCGAACGTCGTGCCGCCGGGGACGAGCACGGTCGAGATCGAGCTCATACCCGCAGGGAGCGGGACGCGGCTTCGGTTCACCCACCGCGACCTGCCGAACCCCGACTCGGTCGAGAGCCACGGCCGCGGCTGGGACCACTACCTCGGCCGGCTCGTCGTGCGGGCCGAAGGCGGCGATCCCGGACCCGACCCCTGGCGGGCAGGGCAGTGACAGTTTGGAGAACGGCCCGGGAGGGAGGGCCGGTCTTCCATAGGGTGGAAGTCAACGGCGAAGGGAGATGACGATGGGCAAGTACGTGCTGGTCTACAAGGGCGGTGGCATGGCGGCGACCGAGGAGGAGCAGAAGGCCCAGATGGAAGCGTGGGGGGCCTGGTTCGGGGGCCTCGGTGACTCGGTCGTCGACATGGGCAACCCGTTCGCCGGCTCGGCGGCGGTGTCCGCGGGCGGTGGCAACGGTGCCGCCGGCTCGGGACTGACCGGCTACTCGATCCTGTCGGCTGCGAGCCTCGACGATGCGGTCGCCAAGGCGCGCGGATGCCCGATCTTCGGCTCGGGCGGCGACGTCGAGGTCTACGAGACGCTCGAGATGTAGGCGGCGGCGGGCAGGCCAGCCTCGACGCCGGCCTGCCCGCTCCTCCGCTAGCGGTCGCCGACGTCGCGCAAGAGCTCGACGACGGTGGCGGCGGCGATTGCCATGTCCTGGGCGCTGATCCACTCCCGGAGCGAATGGAAGTCGTTCCCGCCTGTGAAGATATTCGGGGTCGGCAGGCCATGTTCGGTCAGGTGTGAGCCGTCGGTGCCGCCCCGGATCGAGGTGAGCCTCGGCTCGAGGCCGGCGCGACGGGTCGCCTCGAGTGCCCGCGCGACCACGTGCGGGGTGCGGTCGAGGACCTCGCGCATGTTGCGGTATTGATCCCAGCGCGTGAAGCTGACGCTCGCCCGCGGCTCGTCGGCGACGGCCGCCTCGGCCAGCCGGCGCACGAGAGCCTCGTGCTCCGCGAGCCTGGCCTCGTCGTGATCGCGCAGGATCATCGTCACGGTCGCGCCGGCCGCGTCGCCGGAGAACTCGAACGGGTGCACATAGCCTTCCCGTCCCTCCGTCGTCTCGGGCGAGAGCCGGTCGGCCGGGAGGCTCGCAACGAAGCGCGCGGCCAGCTTGATCGGGTTGACGAGCCTCCCTTTGGCGTAGCCGGGATGGATGGCGACGCCGTGGAAGCTCACCTTCAGCTCGACGGCGCTGAACGTCTCGTTCTGGATGTCGCCGACGAGCTCGCCGTCGACCGTGTAGGCGAAGTCGGCACCGAAGTGCTCGAGGTCGAACCGCTCGGTGCCGCGGGCGACCTCCTCGTCGACGGTGAAGCCGATCCGCGTCCTCGCGCGCGACACCTCGGGGTGGCCGAGCAGCCATGCGACCGCGCTCATGATCTCGGCGACGCCCGCCTTGTCGTCGGCGCCGAGGAGGGTCGTCCCGTCGGAGGTGACGAGGTCGTGGCCGAGCCGCTCCGCGAGCAGCGGATTGGTCGCCGGCGAGAGGATCTGGGCGGGATCGCCCGGCAGCACGAGCTCGCCGCCGTCGTAGTCGCGCCAGAGCTGGGGCGTGACCCCTGCACCCGGCGCGTCCGGCGACGTGTCGACGTGGGCGAGGAGCCCGACCGTCGGGCCGCCGTCGGCCCCGACGGCGGGGAGCGTTGCGAGCACGTAGCCGTGCTCGGTCAGCTCGACCTCCGCGAGCCCGAGCCCGCGAAGCTCCTCGGCCAGCAGGCGGGAGAGGTCGAGCTGCCTCGCCGTGCTCGGGTAGGTGGCCGACTCGCGCGCTGACTGCGTGTCGATCCGGACGTAGCGGAGGAAGCGCTCGAGCACGTCGTCGGCCAGTTCCGCGGCGAGCGCTGATCCATACGGCTGCTCGGGCACCGGCCCGCAGTCTACGACAGCGAGCCGGCGTTCAGACGCGCCTGGCGCCGACGTAGTGGTTCGCGTACCAGGGCTCGGCGAGGGTATCGATCCGGACGAACGAGCCGGTGTGAGGCGCGTCGATGAACTCGTTGTCGCCGAGGTAGATCCCGACGTGGTCGAGATCGTTGAAGAAGACGAGGTCGCCCGGCTGCAGCTGCGAGACCGCCACGGGCACCCCGTAGCCCCACTGGGCGGCGGCGAAGTGCGGGAGGTCGACGCCGAGCTGGGCGAAGACGTAGCTGACGAGGCCGGAGCAGTCGAAGCCAGCCGGGGTGGCACCACCCCAGAGGTAGGGAACTCCGAGGTACTGGAGCGCGATCTCGGCCGCCTGGGGGTGCCCCGCGGGGAGGTCCGCCGTCGGGATGACCGGGCTCGGGGCGATCACGGGAGGTGTCGTGCCTGGCGTGGACGGCGGCAGGGTCGGGAGCGCGGGGGTCGTCGTGGCGGGCGCGCCCGCGGTGTCGTCGGGCGCTGTCGCCTCTGCCGGCGTCGTGGCGGTCGTGGCGGTCGTGGCGGTCGTGGCGGTCGTGGCGTCGGCCGTGGGCGGTTCCACCGTGATTGCGGCGGCGGCGGCAGCAGCCGCCCTCGCCTGCTCGGCGCGCGCCGCGCGCTGCGAGGCCAGGGCGGCGGCCGCCGCGGCCGCCGCCTTCTGGCGCGCCGCGATCTCGGCGGCGATCCGGGCGCGGGCCTCCGCGGCGAGGCGGGCCTGGCGGGCACGCTCGACGGCCTCGAGCCTGCTCACCTCCGCCTGGACCGAGACGAGCAGCTTGCGGCGCGTCGCGAGGCTGCGGAGGATCTCGGCCCGGCTGGCGGCAAGCTCGCGGACGGTCGCGGCGGCGGCCGCGCGGTCCTCGTCGAGTTGGCGCACCTTTGCTTGGAGCGACTGCTTCGCCGAGGTCGTCTGCTCGGTGATCACGGTCGCCTGCCGACCGATCGCGTTCTCGGCGTCCGAGAGCTGCAGCAGCTCGCCAAGCGAGTGCGCGCCGAGGATGACGTCGAGCGACGAGGCATGATTTGCCGTGTAGAGCCAGACGAGGAACCGTGCCGCGCGCTGCAACGCCTGCTCGTAGCGGCGCTTGGCGACGGCGAGCGAGGCGCGCTCGCTCTTCAGGTCGTGTCGCAGCGCCGTCAGCTGGAGGCGCGCCCCGTCGTACTGCTCCGAGACGGCGTTCAGCCCTTGGTCGATGACGGCGATCTCGTTGAGGATCCGATTTGCCTCGGCCTGCTTCGCCGCGATCTTCTTGGGCGTCGTCGCACCTCCCTGGGGGACGCAGACGGCGATCAGGGCGAGGGTCCCGGCCAGCGGGATGAGGAGCCTCATGCGCATGACGTGGTGCGGGAGCACCCGCAGTCCGCGTCGGGCGCCCGGTCCTCTACGACGACCCGGCGCAGGTTCCTGCATCGGTTGGCCCTACAATCGGACGGGTGTCGGAGGCGGTGCACAAGCGGTTCGGCGAGACGGCGGCCACGATTGCCGACCTGCAGGATAAGCGCGCGGAGGAGACGGAGCAGCGGCTGGCTCGTCTGCTGCCGCTGACCGGCGAGGAGAGCGCGCTCGACGTGGGCACGGGCGCCGGGGCGATCGCGATCGGGCTCGCACCGCTCGTACGCGAGGTCGTCGGCGTTGACGTCGTCGAGGAACTGCTCGCCGAGGCGAGGAAGCGGGCCCCCGCCAATGTCTCGTTCGGCCAAGCCGACGCGTACGAGCTGCCGTTTCCGCCCGACGCGTTCGACCTCGTCACGACGGCGCGAACCCTCCACCACCTCCAGCGGCCGGAGCTCGTGCTCGCGGAGATGAACCGCGTGCTGCGGCCCGGTGGGACGATGCTCGTCGTCGACCAGCTCGCACCGGGTGACCCGCTTGCCGCGATCGAGCTGAACCGCTTCGAGCGAGCCCGAGACGAGACCACCACCCGCATCCTTGCAGACGTCGACCTGCGCGGTCTGTTCGACTCGAACGGCCTCATCCTCCGCCGGTTCGAGCCGGTCTCGGTCGAGCGCGAGATCGAGAGCTACCTCGACCTCGCCGGCTGTGCCGGGCCCGAGCGTGACCGGGCACGCGAGCTCGCGCCCGCCCAGCGCACGGTGCACTACGGCTGGTACGTGCTCGAGAAGCCGCAGCTCTACTGAGAGGCGCGCCCCGCTCAGCCGGCGCTGAGCGCCCAGCTGAGGCCCGCGTCGAGCTGGTCGCGCCACTCGCCCTGCAGCCTGCTGAACGAACGGTAGGCGACGTCGACCCCGAGCCGCCGCAGCTCGGCCGCGAAGGCGCGGCTGCTCGCGGGGCTGATCTGGTGGCTGTGGACGGGGCCAGTCGAGACGAAGAAGCGGATCCGGCGCGCGCGCAGGTCAGCCGCCTCGGAGCTCGCAAGGAGCACGGGATCGTTCGCGGCCAGCTCGGCCGCGGAGGCGTGGGCGAAGGGACCATCGTGCAGGGGCTCGAAGTACCCGCTCCAGGACTCGACCGTCCGGAAGAGCGACAGATTCCGGAGGCTGATATCCATCGCCCCGAAACCGCCGGCAGAGAGCCCGGCGATCACCCGTCCGCTCGCGGCGTCGATTGCTGGCAGATGCGAATCGACCCAGGGGACGACGACGTCGACGAGCTCCTTCGCCCACGGCCCGGCCCACTCACCACCGTAGGAGGCAGTCGCTCCGGCGGGTGGCATCACGGCGATGAACGGCCGCACCTTCCCGGCCGCGATCCCCTGGTCGGCGAACTGGTCGATCTGCGTCCCGAACACGTACTCGTTCGGCGAGCCGGGCAGTCCATGCAACAGGTAGACGACCGGGTAGCGGCGCGTCAGGTCGAGGCGCGGCGGCAGGTAGATGCAGGCGGCCCGAGGCGTCCCCGGGATCGTCCCGGTCAAGACCTCGCCACCCGCCGGGCCGCTCGTGAGGTGGCTGAAGCCGGGCAGGGTGAGCGCCGTGGCGGCGAGGGCGAGCAGGTGCACCGAAATCGACCATAGCGGCGGCCCGGGCTGCCCGGCGTTGGCGCCGGAGGGCGACGGGTGGCGTTAAACCCGCCTAACCGAGCAGCCCTGAGGCTGTAATCGCCCTCAACCGGCGAGCAGGCATCGGCTGGTTACAAATCGCACGTGATCTCGGTGCGAGCGCCGATGCACGTCCGGCCGGTGCTCGTCGTGCTCGCGGTCGTCACGTTCGCCGTCTTCGGCCTCCTCGGGGTCTACCGCTACGTCGACAACTACTGGCTCTACCGCGGGTTCGCGCCGCCTCACGACCCGGCGTACGTCAAGGCGCGTGGCACGACGATCAGGATCGAGGTCGCGAGCTCCGCCCTGGGCGGCCGCCATCAGCCGGTCGACGTCTACCTGCCGCCGGGCTACGCGTCGCACCCGACGCGACGCTATCCCGTCCTCTACCTCCTGCACGGAGAGCCCGGGCGGCCGGGTGCCTTCCTCTCGACGGTCCGGATGGGCGTCGTCGAGGACGAGCTCGTGACGCTCCACCGCGCCAGGCCGATCATCCTCGTGATGCCGTTCGGGTCGACGGGCTCGTTCACCGACAAGGAGTGGGCAAACGGCGCGCGGCCGGGCGAGGGATGGGAGACCTTCCTCGCCCGCGACGTCGTCCGCGTGGTCGACGCCCGCTTCCGGACGATCGACCGGGGGTGGGCGCGTGGAATCGGCGGCCTCTCCGAGGGCGGTTACGGGGCGATCAACATCGCGATCCATCATCCGGGGGAGTTCGGGCTCGTCGAGAGCTGGTCGGGGTACGAGACCGCCGACGACATCCCCTCGATCTTCGATAACCGACAAAGCCTGCTCCGCTACAACACCCCGCTGCGGACCATTGGTCACGCCGCCGCGTCGCTCCGGCGCGCCCATCTGTTCTTCTGGTTCTACGTCGGCCAGGACGACGAGTTCCGTGCGCAGAACCAGGCTTTTGCGCGCGAGCTCGCGCGGTCGCGGATCCCGTTCCGCTTCCGGATCGTGCGCGGCGGCCACAACTGGGCGCTCTGGCGCGGCAACGCGGCCGACGCCTACCTGGCCGCCTCGAGGCACCTGCATGCTGTGGCGTAAGCTCGCGCTCTCCCCGATCGCCCTGACCGTCATCGTGGCGACCTCGGGCTGGTTCTACCTCGTCCGCGCCACCGGCCTGCCGGGCCCGAGAATGGCCGAGGCGCTCCCGCTCGATGAGCTCGCGCGGCACTCGTCGGTGCCCCTGCTCTGGTTCGTTTCCGTCTGGGTCGCAGCCGGGCTCCTGCTCGGGGCGGTGGCGCGGTGGGCGGGCCTCCAGCGGGCGGTCGCCGCGCTCGTGCTTGCCGTCGCCACCGGCCTGCTGCTCTACGTCACGGTCGGGGTCTCGCTCGCGATCACGCGGCAGGTGCCGGCGCGGGTGGCGTTCCGCGTGACCGAGCGGCTGCAGGTCATCTACCTGCCGGCCGTGCTCGTCGGGCTCTCGGTCGCGCTGATCGGTCGGCCGCGGGCCGCGGGCCGGCGGTCGCCCGCGATCGTCGCGATGCTCGTTGCGACAGCGGCGACGCTCGAGCTTCTCCACACGGTGCTCCCGGGCGAAGGCCGCGGCGTCCTTCGCGACCTGACACCGGACGCCGTCGGACCGCTCTCCCGGGCGGCCGGCGCCTTCGCCGGGGTCGCCCTCCTTTTCGCCTCGCGGGGCCTCGCGCGCCGGCGTCACCGCGCCTGGCAGCTCGCGGTCACGGTCGCGGCGCTCTCGACGTGCCTGCACGTGCTGCACGGGCTCAACCAGGGAACGCTCGTCTCGACCTTCGTACTCATCCTCCTCGTCGCCCGGCGCCAGGACTTCGACCTTCCCGGCGACCTGCAGACGCGCTGGCTGATCGCGACCCGGGGCCTCGTCGCCGTCGCCGCGATCTTCTGCTTCGGCTGCGCGAGCCTCTGGGTGAACCGCTTGGCGGCCGACCAGCCGTTCACGGTCCCGTTCGCGACGCGCGAGATCGTCAGCGCGCTCCTCGGCCTCCACCTGCACGGCTCGCCGCACCTCGCGGGCTCGTTCGGAAAGTGGTTCCCGCTCAGCCTCTTCCTGCTCGGCATCGGCGCGACGGTCTGGATCGTCGCGGGCTGGCTGGCTCCGTGGCGGCACCGGGTACGCCAGGAGGCGGTCGAGCGGGCCCGGGTCGAGGAGCTCGTCCGCCGCTTCGGTGTCGACACGCTCTCGCCGTTCACGCTCCGGCGCGACAAGTCGTACTTCCTCGACCCGCAGGGGCAAGCGTTTCTCGCCTACCGTGTCATCGGCGGCGTCGCGATCGTCTCGGGTGACCCGGTCGGCGAGCCGGCCTGGTTCCCGCCGCTCGTCGCGAGCTTCATCGAGTACGCGCACCGCCGCGATTGGCGGATCGCGGTGCTCGGCGTCTCGGAGCGACGACTCGCGCTCTACCGGGTGCACGGGCTGAACGCGCTCTACCACGGCGATGAGGCTGTCGTCGACACGACGGCCTTCGCGCTCGAAGGGCGCGAAATCCGCAAGGTCAGGCAGTCGGTCAACCGGGTCGAGCGCGCCGGCTACCAGGTCGCGATCCTGCGGCCAGGCGAGATCGGCACCGACCTCCGCAGGGAGCTGGAGCGGATCGCGGCCGCCTGGCGCGGCGGTCAGCCCGAGCGGGGGTTCGTGATGGCGTTCGACACGCTCTTCACGCCCGGCGCCGAGGACGCGGTCTTCTTCGTCGGGCAGGATGCCGCCGGGCAGGTCAAGGGGTTTCTCCATTTCGCCGTCGCCCGTGCGGGCGGCGCCCTGTCGCTCTCGTCGATGCCGCGGCTCCGCGGTGCGACTCCGAACGGGTTCAACGAGTGGCTGATCTGCGAGGCTGTCCGCTGGGCCGGCGCGCAGGGATACCGCCACGTCTCGCTCAACTTCTCGCCCTTCGCCGCTCTGCTCGGCGGCGAATCGGAGCTGACCGTCGGCCAGGAGCTCCAGCGGCGCGCACTCCTGACCGTGAAGGGGCATTTCCAGCTCGACAACCTGCTCGCGTTCAACCGCAAGTTCTTCCCGCGCTGGGAGCGGCGCTTCCTCGTCTACGAGCGCCGCCTCGACCTCCCACGCGTCGGGATCGCGGCCCTCGCCGCCGAGGCCTATCTCCCGTTCCAGGCCACCCGCCGGTGAGGGTCGAGCTAGGGCTGGCGCTCGCCCTTGCCTCGGCGGTCGCGCTCAACTGGGGCTTCTTCGCTCAGCATGGCGCAGCGGTCGTGCTGCCGCCGCTCCAGGTCCGGCGCCCAGTTCGCTCGCTGCGGCTGCTCCTCGCGAGCAGGCGGTGGCTGGTCGGCTTCTCGGTCGGTATCGCCGGCTGGGTCTGTTACGTCATCGCCCTGAGGTATGCGCCGCTCTCGCTCGTCCAGTCGGTCTCCGCGGGCGGGCTTGGCGTGCTCGCGCTGCTCGTCGCCCTCACGCCGGGCGCCCCTTCGCTGCGCCGGCGCGAGCTTGTTGCCGTCGCCGTCTCGGTGCTCGGGCTGTGCCTGCTTGGCTGCTCCCTCGCTGGCGCCCGTACGGCGGGGATCGTGCCCCCGGCGGCGACGGTCGCCCTCTGGCTGGCCCTGCTCGCGCTCGCCGCGGCCGCCGCCGCCGGTGCGATCGGGCTCGGGCTCCCGGCGGCGGCCGGCCTCGGGATCGCGGCCGGCACGCTCTACGCGACCGGCGACATCGCGACCAAGGCGGCCGTTGTCTCCTCGGCCCTCCTCGTCTTCGTCCCGGTGGTGCTCGCGGCGCACGGCCTGGCGTTCGTCTGCCTGCAGCTCGGCTTCCAGCGCGGAGGTGCGCTCGCGACGATCGGGCTCGCGACGCTGTGCACGAACGCGCTGCCGATCGCGGCCGGGGCGACGCTCTTCCAGGAGCGGCTGCCGCCGGGCGCGCTCGGCGATCTCCGCCTTGTCGCGTTCTGCCTCGTCACCGCCGGTGCGGTGCTCCTTGCTCTTGAGCGGATCCCTGACGGGCTTCGCTGCGTCGGCGAGGGCCCGCCCGAGCCAATCTTCGGCATGACTTGCCCAGAGGCTCCAGGAGTGGGCGCCCTGGTAGAGGCGGAAGTAGACGTTGGGGACGCGGTAGGCGCGAAGTTCCCGGTCGATCGCCTCGTTTGTCTGCCGGAAGCGCGTGTCGTCGGTGCCGACGTAGAAGGCGTAGGTGGTCGAGTTCCACCAGGGTGCGAAGCGCTGGTGCAGGAGCGGATCTGCCGCGCGAAGTCCGCCCATTCGTTGGCTGCCGCGGAGCCGAGGTCGAGGACCGCTGTCCCGGCCGGGTTGGTGGGCTGGAAGTAGCCGCTCCAGGATTCGATCACGCTGTAAACCGACGGGTGATGATCGGCGATCAGCGTTGCTCCGTACCCGCCCGCCGAGATCCCGACGATGACGCGTCCCGCCCACGTCGGGATCGTGCGGTAGCGATCGTCGATCACCCGAACGAGCTCGACGGCCGTCGCTGTCTCCCAGTCTCGCCCCGGCCCCCAGTCTCGCCATTCGGCATCGCTGTCGCCGTGGCGGCGCCCTGGACGCCGACGACGATTGCCCGGTTGCGGGACTCCTCAATTGCTCGCGCGATCACGGCGATCGAGCGGTAGGCGTCCGGCGAAGCAGGCAGGCCGTGCAGGAAGTAGACGACCGGATAGCGCAGTCCCGAGGTCGTGTACCCCGGCGGCAGGTAGACCGCAAAGTGGTCGGTGCCCGCGAGGGCGGCGGAGTAAAAGCTGCCGTAGCCGATCGTGCCCCGCAGGGCGGCGCTGGCCCGGACGTTCTCGGTGTTTGCCGAAGCGCAACCCGCGAGGCCGGGCACGATCACCGAGGCCGCGAGCGCCGTCAGAGCCCGAGCGAGCGCGTTGACGAGAGTAGCTCTCACCCTCTTCTCACCGGCCGCTGCTACAAGTGTTGGAGGCCGCTGCAGTCGAGAAGGAGCCGCAAATGAACATCTTCCGTCGTCTTTCGACCCGAGGGCTGCTGGCGCTCGTCGGCGCCGTCGCCGTGGCCGGCGCGGCCGCCGCGGCACTGGCTGTCACCGCCTTTGGCGGCGGCGGCTCGACCCCGCCGGCCGAGCCGCTCGCGCAGGCCGTCCACGATGCGCTCAGCGCGCCGCCCGTCGAGGGCGTCAGCGCGGACATCAGCTTCACCAACCACCTGTTCGACGCGACCTCGCTCGGCGCGCTCGGGGCAGCCTCGCCGCTGCTCTCGGGCGCCATCGGGTCGCCTCTGGATCACGAACGACGGTCACCTCCGGCTCGAGCTGCAATCGGATCCGCCGGAGACACGGAGATCGTCTCGGACGGGACGACCCTCAGCGTCTATGACGGCTCGTCGAACACCGCCTACGAGCTCGCGCTCCCGCAGCGCCTCCTCGCGCGCCGGCAGCGGGCACGACCCCGCCGAGCGTCGCGGAGATCGAGAGCGCGCTGAGCGCGCTCGCCGCCGAGGCCGACGTCTCCGGGGCGACCCCCGACTCGGTCGCCGGGCAGCCCGCCTACACCGTCACGGTCTCGCCGAAGACGGGCGGCGGCCTGGTCGGCGGCGTCGAGCTCAGCTGGGACGCCGCGACCGGCGTCCCGCTTCACGTCGCGGTGACGGCGAGAGGCGCGAGCGCGCCGGTGCTCGAGCTGACCGTGACCGATATCAGCTACGGCCCGGTCGCGTCGTCCGACGTCGACATCACGCCGCCGCCGGGCGCCAACGTCGTCACCCTCACGCCGCCTGCGAGCGCGCCGGCCGCTGGCTCCGCGGCGCCCGTGACCGGCGTCGCCGCAGTCGCCGCAGCCGTGCCCGTTCACGCTGGTCGCCCCTGACACGCTCGACGGCCTCGCCCTCGGCGACGTTCGCCTGACCGGGTCGGGCAGCGACGCCGGCGCGCTCCTCACCTACGGCGACGGCCTCGGCACCTGCTCGTCGTCAGAGCACGGGGCGAGCGGCCCGAGCGGCTCCGGCGACCTGCTGGCCGGGCTGCCGACCGTCACGGTCAGAGGCTCGACGGGCCACGAGCTCGTCACGCCCTCGGAACCGTGCTCCGTTTCGAACGCGCCGGCGTCGACTTCACGGTCGCCGGCTCGGTGACGCAAGCCGACGCCGAGTCGGCCGCGCAGGCGCTCGCCTCCTGAGGTCTCGGTGACCGCACCGGTCGAGGCGCGCGGCCTCGTCAAGCGCTTCGGCGAGATCGTCGCGGTTGACCGACGTCGATCTCACCGTCGAGGCGGGCGACGTCTACGGCTTCCTCGGCCCGAACGGGGCCGGCAAGACGACGACGCTGCGGATGCTGCTCGGCCTGATCCGCCCGAGCGACGGGACCGTACGGCTCTTCGGCCGCGACCCGCTGCTCGCGGCGCCCGGGCGCTCGAAGGTGTCGCCGGCTTCGTCGAGGGCCCTCGCTTCTACCCCTACTCTGAGCGGCCGCAAGAACCTGGAGTTGCTCGCCGCCTACGACCGGCTCGGTGTCGGGCGGACGGAGATCGACGCCGTGCTCGAGGTCGGTCGAGCTGCGCGACCGCGCGAAGGACCGCGTCGGCGGCTACTCGCACGGGATGCGGCAGCGGCTCGGGATCGCGGCGTCGCTGCTGCGCTAGCCGCGCCTGCTCCTCCTCGACGAGCCCGCGACCGGGCTCGACCCGGCCGGGATGCGCGACATGCGCGCCCTCGTCCGCCGGCTCGCCGACGAGGGAATGACGGTCGTCCTCTCGAGCCACCTGATGAGCGAGGTCGAGGAGCTCTGCAACCGCGTGGCGATCATCTCCCGGGGCCGCATCGTCCGCGAGAGCAGCCTGCGCGAGCTGCTCTCGAGCTCGACCGGCAGCTACCGGCTGCGGGTGACCGATCCGACCCGCGCGCGGGCCTTCTGCGAGGGCCACGGCCTCCGCGTCGCCCCGGGCGGCGACGACCTCGTCTTCCAGGCGCTCCCGGACCAGGTGGCAGGCCTCTCCGTCGAGCTCGGCAAGGCGGGGATCGGGATCTACAGCCTCGCCGCCGAGGGCGCGACGCTCGAGCAGCTCTTCCTGGCGCTCACCGAGGACACCGGGACGGCGCCACCGCTGCTGGAGATCGCCGGATGACGGGCGCGCTCGTCGTCTACCGCTGGGAGCTGCGCAAGCTCGTCTCCCAGAAGCGCACGTACCTCGGCCTCGGTGCCGCGATCGCCGTCCCGATCATCTTCACGGTCGCCCTCGCCCTGCAGAAGGGCCAGCCGAACGACGTCGCCTTCGGACGCTATGTGCGCGAATCGGGGCTCGCGATCCCGCTCGTCCTGCTCCTCTTCGGCTCGATCTGGCTCTTCCCGCTGATCACGGCGCTCGTCTCGGGAGACATCATCGCCTCCGAGCACCACAACGGGACGATGAAGACGATCCTCACCCGCTCGCTCGACCGCGGCCAGATCTTCACGGGCAAGGCGGCGACGGCGTTCACCTACGCCCTGGCCGCGCTCCTCGCCATGGGGGTGACCGCGGTCGTGGCCGGCACGATCAAATCGGGGTTCAACCCGCTCATCTCGCTCTCGGGGACGACGGTCTCGGCGCCGCGGTCGCTCGGCCTCGTCGCGGCGAGCTTCGCCGTCTACCTGATGCCGCTCGCGGCGATCGCCTGCTTCGGGCTCCTGCTCTCCGCCCTGACTCGCAACAGCGCCGCCTCGGTCGTCGGCACGCTGATGTTCGCGCTCCTGATGCAGCTGATCGCGATCCTCCCCGGGCTTGGGGCGACCCAGCCGTACCTCCTGACGACCCAGTTCCAGGCGTGGCAGGGGTTCCTCCGTGTTCCGATCGACTGGGCGCCGGTCATCCGGGCGGCCTGGCTGATCGGCGGCCTACGCGATTCCCTCGCTGTTCGCGGCGTACCTGCTCTTCCTGCGCGGCGACATCACCGGCGAATGAGACGATGACGGGGATGGCAGTAGACCGCCCACGCGGGCCCGGCGCGCTAGCGTACCGCGCCGTGCCGCCCCGGATCCTCATCCTCACCGCCAGCGTCGGTGAGGGTCACGACGCGCCTGCGCGGCGGCTCGCCGACCAGCTCCGCTGCGAGCGGCCCGACGTCGAGGTGATCACGGAGGACTGCCTGCCCGCGATGGGACGCGCGGTCTCGGCGGTCAGCGAGGGCGCTGCCCGCGTCGTCTTCTTCCGCTTTCTCTGGCTCTGGGACGTCGGCTTCTGGGTATTCGCCGGCTTCGCGATGACGCGGCGCGCGACCCAGTTCGCGCTGACGCGGTTCGGCTCGCGTGGGCTGCTGGGGTTGATCTCGGCCAGCGACCCCGACATCGTCGTCTCCGTCTACCCGAACGCGACCGAGGTGCTCGGGCGGCTTCGTCGCGCCGGCCGGCTGCAGGTCCCCGTCTGCGCCGTCATCACCGACCTCGCCGCGCTCCGCTACTGGGCGACCCCCGGCGCCGACCTCCATCTCGTCACCCACCCCGAATCGATCGACGAGGTGCGCAGCATCGCCGGCGACGAGACCGCCGTGCACTGCGTCCACGGCTTCACCGAGCCCGAGTTCCTCGTCCCGCGCGAGGTCACCGACGCGCGCGACGTTCTCCGCCTCGACCCCGGGGCGAAGATCGTCCTCGTCTCGGGCGGCGGCTGGGGTGTCGGCGACGTCGAGGGCGCCGTTCGCGAGGTCCTCGGCGTCGACGGCGTCGACCAGGTCGTGTGCCTCTGCGGCCACAACGACGAGCTGCGCGTGCAGCTTGCGCGCGACTTCGCGCTTGACGAGCGCGTGCGGGTGGAGGGGTTCACCGACCAGATGCCCGACTGGCTCGCCGCCGCCGACGCGCTCGTCCACTCGACCGGCGGCCTGACGGTGCTCGAGGCGCTGATGCGGGGCTGCCCGGCGATCTCGTACGGCTGGGGCCGCGGCCACGTCCGTCTGCACAATCGCGCGTTCAGGCGTTTCGGGCTCGCGCAGGTCGCCGCGACGCCCGCCGCGCTCCGCGCCGCGGTCGCCTCGGCGCTCGCCCAGGGCCGCACCGCCGTCGACTTCTCGGGTCTCCCGTCGGCTGCCTCGTTCGTCCTCGCAGAGGCCGAGCTGGCGCAGACGGCACATGCGCGCTGACGCGGCTCTGGCGGCCACCGGCGTCGGTGCCCTGGCGGCGTGGTGCGCCCCGGCGGCCGCCCCCGTCTTTCCGCCGCTCGCAGCGCTCTTTCGCATCCCGCTGCGGCTGCCGGGCGGCCGGGGCGTCGCGATCACCTTCGACGACGGGCCGCACGCGGAGGGGACGCCGGCCGTGCTCGCCGAGCTCGACCGCGCGGGCGCGCGGGCGACCTTCTACCTCGTCGGCGAGCAGGTCGAGCGCCGCCCTGCGCTCGCCGCCGAGATCGCCGCCGCCGGCCACGAGATCGGGATCCACGGCTACCGGCACACGCTGCTGCTGCGGCGTAGCCCGGGCGGCCTCCGTGCCGATCTTCGAGCGCGCTGCCGCGGTGATCGGCGAGGCGACGGGCTGCCAGAGCCTCTCCTACCGCCCTCCGTACGGCGTCTTCAGCCTGGCCGGGCTGGCGCTGGCCCGCGAGCGGTGGTCGCCGCTGCTCTGGTCGCACTGGGGCCGGGACTGGACGGCGCGCGCGACGCCGGCCGCGATCGCGGCGCTCGCGACCCGGCGGCTTGGCCCGGGCGCCGTCGTGCTCCTGCACGACAGTGACGCCTACAGCGCGCCAGGCTCGTGGCGTCAGACGGCGGCGGCGCTGCCGGCGGTGCTCGAGGCGGCGCTGGCAACCGGCGAGCCGCTCGTCGCGGCGAGCCAGTCGACGTAGCGGCGGACGCCCTCGGAAAACCCGGTGCGCGCCCGCCAGCCGAGCTCGTCGAGCGCGCGCGCGCCGGAGACCTGACCGAACTTGAGATCGACGGGCCGGTCGGGGACCCGCTCGACGGGGACGTCGGCCACGAGCTCCCTGACGGTGTCGGCGATCTGGCGGACGCTGACCTGCTCGTCGCCGACGAGGTTGTAGACGCGCCCCGCCCCGGCGGGCGCGAGGGCGGCGACCATCCCCTCGGCGATGTCCTCGACGTAGACGAACTGCCGCGTCTGGCTACCGTCGCCGGCGATCGTCAGCGGCTCGCCCGCCTTCGCCTTGCCGATGAACGTCGGGACGACGGCCGCCGGGCGCGCGCGGGGACCGTAGGGGATGCCGAAGCGAAGGATCGTTGTCTGCAGGTCGTAGAGGGCCTGGTAGGAGCGGCAGTACATCTCGCCGGCAAGCTTGGTCGCCGTGTAGAGGTGCGGCGGCAGCACGAGCGGGGTGTCCTCGTCGTGCGGCTCGGGCCCGGGCGCGTTGCCGTAGACCCAGACCGTGCTCGCGTAGAGGAAGCGCTCGAGACCCTCGGCTCGGGCCGCCTCGAGCAGCGTCAGGGTGCCGCGGACATTGACCCGGTCGGTGCGGACCGGGTCGGTGACGACCTCGTTGACGTCGGCCATCGCGGCCAGGTGGAGGATCGCGTCGCAGCCCGCGACCGCCCCGGCGACGGCCGCCTCGTCGTTCAGGTCGCAGACGACCGTCTCGACCTCGCCCGGGTCGTGCCACGGCGAGACCGAGAGATCGGCGATCCGAGGCTCGTGGCCGGCCTCGATCAGCTTGTCGACGACGTGCGAGCCGATGAAACCCGACCCGCCGGTGACGAGGGCCTTCACGCCGACCGCCTCAACCCGAGACCGCCTGGAGGGCGGGCATCGTGGCGGGTCGGTAGTAGAGCGGGGCGCACCAGTGGTTCTGCGGCGACCCAGTCGCTGTTGGGCAGGTCGACGGCGTGACCCATGACGCGGTGGCACGGCTCGTCGTACACCTTCCCGGTCGACCGCTCGAGCGGCTGGAAGACGATGTACTTGTAGAGGCCCGAGACCATCCCCTCGGGCAGCTCCAGCCGCGAGGGGTAGAGCGGGTCGAGCTCGTTGCGGGCGACCCTGTTCTTCCAGGCGACGATCTCCTCGAGCCGCTCGGCGCCGAGGATCCCGAGCGCGGCGGTGAACTCGTTCATGCGGTAGTTGAGCCCGTGGGTCTTGTAGTCGGGCTTGCCGTAGTTGCGGAAGGCCTGGGCGAACGTCGATCAGGTCGGGGTTGCTCGAGACGAGCATCCCGCCCTCGCCGGTCGAGATCGTCTTCGTCGGGGCGAACGACCAGATCCCCGCGTCACCGAAGGCGCCGGGCTTTCGCCCGTTCCAGGAGGCGCCGTGGGAGTGCGCGCAGTCCTCGATCAGGACGATTCCTTCGGCGCGGCAGAGCTCGACGATCTGGTCGATCTCGAACGCGATATGCCCGCCGATGTGGACGAGGAAGACCGCCGCCGGCTTGTGCTCGTGCACCTTGCGCTCGAAGTCGGCGAACGACATGCAGAGGTCGTCGCGGTTGCAGTCGACGAACTCGACCCGCGCGCCCGCCTCGAGGATGGCGAGCGGCGTCGCCATGAACGTGTTCGAGGGGCAGAGGACGGTCTTGCCGCGCAGCTCGAAGAACTCGAGCGCGGCGAGCGCAGATCCCGTCCAGGCCGAGGTCGCAACCGACGGCAGCCCGTTCCAGGCCGACCAGGACTCCTCGAATGCCTTGACGAGAGCGCCGTCGGACCACTGGTTGTCGTCGAGGATTCCGTCCCAGAGGGCGTGGAGGCGCTCCCGGTCTCGGTGGTCGAAGCCGATGGCGAACTTGTCGAATTCCATGTGGTGAGTAACCGCCAGTCTTGTCGGGGAGGCAGACGCCAGGAGGATCCGGGCCCGGCAGGCTCCGGAAAGTTGCCGAACGATATCTGAGCGGTTGTTCCTGGCCCCGGAAGAGCCGTCGGTCGCCGAAGCGGCGACGGGCAAGATGGTCCGGTGCACGGCTCCGGTCTTCTGGCGGCGCTGGTGGCCTCGATCCTCTTCAACGTCGGCATCGTTCTGCAGGCGATCGACGCCCGGGTCGCGCCGCACTCGCTCTCCCTCCGCCTCGGGCTGCTCACCCGGCTCGTGCGCCACCCGCGCTGGGTGCTCGGCCTGCTGCTCGGGATCCTCGGTGTCTGGCCGCAGGCGATCGCCTACTCGAAGGCGCCATTCGTGCTCGTGCAGCCGGTGCTCTCGCTCGGCCTGCTCATCGTCCTCGTGCTCGGCGTTCGCATCCTGCACGAGCCGGTCGGCAGGCGCGAGGTTGCCGGCGTCGTCGGGATCATCGCCGGCGTCGGGCTCGTCGCCTGGGGCGCGCCGGCGCACTCGGAGGCACATCGCGGCTGGGCGGCCGTCCTCGCCGTCTTCGGCGGGCTCGCGCTCGCCGGGCTCTTGCCGTTCCTCGTGCGCGGCACGCGCTTCGACACCGGCATGCTCGCGATCGTCGCGACGCGGCTGCGGGTTCGGCGCCACGAACGTCGCGACGAAGCTCCTCGGCGACGACTTCAACACCGGGCACTACGGGCAGGCGGCCGCCTGGGGCGTCGCGGCCTGCGCGATCGGGGTCGCGGCGACGCTCGTGAACATGACCGCGTTCCAGCGGCGGCCGGCGACGACCGTCGTGCCCGTCTCGACGGCGGTGCAGACGTTCCTGCCGATCGTGCTCGAGCCGTTCTTCCTGATCGAGCACTGGGGATCGGCCGCCGTCGACGGCATCCCGGTCGCGGCCGGGCTCACGATCGCGCTCGCCGGCGTCCTCCTGCTCGCGGGCTCCCCGGCGGTCAGCGACCTGATCGCGGAGGCAGGCTGAGGCTAGGTTCGGTCGGTGATCAGGCCGTAGGCGCCGATGGCGATCAGGACAAGGCCGACGAGCAGGACGAGCCCGGGGACGAGCGTCGCCAGCCAGCGGTCGATGCCCGAACGGGCGCGCTCGAGCCAACCCCGGGCCCGCTCGCCGGCGAACGCGCGCAGCGCGAGGATGACGAGCAGCGGCAGGACGAAGCAGACGTTGAAGATCACGAGCAGCACGACCTGGGTGGGGATTGGCTTCCCGGAGTCGACGACGGCCGCGATGGCGGCGAAGTAGGGAACCGCGGTCGGGAACTCGACGACGACGATGCCGGCGCCGAGGAGGAGCGAGGAGCGGTCGATCCGGGCGGTGTTCGCGGTGACGTGCTGAGCGACCCGGCTGCGCTGCAGCCAGAGCACCGCAGCGAGGAGGACGATCAGTCCGCCTGCCGTCAGCTCGATGATGTGGCGAGTCTGGTCACCGGGCCGCGGGACGGCGGCCATGATCGCCTGGCCCGGGCCGAGCGCCAGCAGGACGCCGGCCGCCAGGTTCGTGACGAAGACGCCGACGATGAACCCGGCGAGGCCGCGGCGCGCGTCCTTGCCGGCGGCGAGGTAGAGGGCCGGGGCGATCGTCGAGGGATTGGCGGCGTCGACGATCCCGACGCCGATCACGATCGCGAGGAGATGCTCCACAACGCGAGCTTGCCATGCCGACCGGCAAGGGGGCTCACCGAGCCGGTAACGCTTTCATCCTCCGCCTCCGTTGACCATCTGCTCTGGGCTCTAGCGGGGGTTCCGCACACGGTCCCCAGAGGCGGGATCACCTTACTCGCGTCCCGTGCTCGGTGAGGGCTCGACCATATGCAAGCCTCACCCCAGGAGCAATACAGCGGCAGCAACGATTCGCCGCAACGAGCAAAGAAATCGTCCCGTTCGCTCAGGCCGTGTCCGGCGCGACCGCGCGTGCCGTCAGCAGCTCGATCGGGATCACGTCGAGGGCGCGGGCATGGGTGGCGCCGAGGACGACCTCGGGCGCGTACCCCGCCGCGTGTGCCTCGAGCCAGCGCGAGGCGCAGAGGCACCAGTGGTCGCCCGGCTCCAGTCCGGCGAAGCCGAACTCCGGCCGCCCCGTCGAGAGGTCGTTCCCGGCCGTCTTGCTGAAGGCGAGGAAGTCGGCATCGACGACGACGCAGACGGTGTGGCCGCCGATGTCGTCAGGGCCGGTCGAGCAGCAGCCGTTGCGGTAGAACCCCGTCAGCGGCGAGCTCGAGCACGGCAGCAGCTTCCCGCCGACCACGTTGACGTCGGGCTCGATCTCCACTGCGCTCAGCCTAGCCCTCGGCCACTCGGCGCGTGACAAGGCTCAGGTGTCCCGGCGGACGAGCAGCACGGCCGCGACCGCGATCGCGAACGCCGTGTAGGCGCAGAAGACGAGGAGGCCGGGGAGCGGAGCGAGGTCGTGCGCGCCGTGCGTGAGCGAGAAGATGTCGGCGCCGGCGTTGCTCGGCAGGTACTCGGAGATCGCGTTGTTCCAGTTCGTCGGGAGGATGTTCATGAGCGGCGGGATCACGAAGACGATTCCGGCGAAGAGCGCGATCCCGCCGGCCGTGTTCCGCGTGATCGCGCCGAGCGCGAGCGCGAAGATCCCGATCACCATCAGGTAGACAGCGCCGCCGAGGACGGAACGGGCCACGCCGGGCGCCGAGAACGAGGTCTGCAGGATGTGGTGGATGTTGAGGATCGCCTGGCTGCCGAAGAATGCGGCGAGCACGCACGGGACCGCGAGCGCGAACGCGGCGAGAGCGAAGACGACGACCTTTCCCCAGAGGACGGGCAGCCGCTTGGGAACAGCGGAGATGGAGGCCCGGATCATCCCGGTCGAGTACTCGCCACTGATGATCAGGACGCCGAGAACGCCGATCGCGAGCTGCGAGAGCCTGACGCCGACGAGCGCGATGTCGAGCGGATGGCGGTTGAGCCGCTCGCCCGGGTTCATATGCGACCAGCGAGCGCCGGTGATCGTCGCGGCGATGAGCGGGAACCCAACCGCGAGGACGACCGTGACGAGGAGTGACCACCAGGTCGAGCGCAGCGAGCGGAACTTCGTCCACTCGGCGTGGATCACGCGGGCCTGCGTGACGCGCAGGCGCGCGGTCCAGGCGGGTGCGGCGGGCGGGGCGGAAACCGCGCTCACGCGACGGCCTTCTCGGCGGCCGGCTCGCGCGCCTGCTCACCCGCGGTCAGCCCGTGGAATTCGACCTCGCCGCGGGTGACGTCCATGAACGCCTCCTCGAGCGAGGCGCGCACCGGGGTCAGCTCGTGGAGGACGAAGCCGCGGGCCGCGGCCGCCTCGCCGACCTGTTCGGGGGTGAGCCCGGCGACCTCCAGCGAGCCGTCGTCGGCAACGGTCACCGTCACGTCGGGGCCGACGATCGCCTCGCGCAGCTCGGCCGCCTGGGGCGAGCGAACGCGGACGAGGTTCTTGGAGGCGCTGCGCACGAACTCCTCGACGGAGAGGTCGGCGATCAGCTTTCCGCGCCCGATCACGATCAGGTGGTCGGCCGTCAGCGCCATCTCGCTCATCAGGTGTGAGGAGACGAAGACCGTACGTCCCTCGGCGGCGAGCTCCTTCAGCATGTTGCGGATCCACTGGATCCCCTCGGGGTCGAGGCCGTTGGCCGGCTCGTCGAGGATCAGGATGTCCGGGTCGGCGAGCAGCGCGGCGGCGATGCCGAGGCGCTGGCCCATCCCGAGCGAGAACTGGCCGACCCGCTTCTTGGCGACATCGCGGAGGCCGGCCCGGTCGACGAGCTCGTCGACGCGGCTTCTGGGCACGCCGTGGGTCTGCGCCAGCGCGAGCAGGTGGTTGAAGGCCGAGCGACCGGTGTGAACGGCGCGTGCCTCCAGCAACGCACCCACCTCGTGGAGCGGCGCCGGGTAGTCGCGGTAGAGCTTTCCGTTCACGGTCACCGTGCCGGCAGTCGGCCGGTCGAGCCCGAGGATCAGCCGCATCGTCGTCGACTTGCCCGAGCCGTTCGGCCCGAGAAAGCCGGTGACGATCCCTGGCTGGACCGTGAAGGAAAGCGCGTCAACCGCGCGTTTCTCACCGTAGTCCTTCGTGAGGCCGATCGCCTCGATCAAAAGCGCCCCCCTTCATGGGCTCGTCTGCCTCGAGCGAGACTACCCGCCCGATTCTGAGAGGACGAGGAACACCGTGTTAAGCAAGCAGTCGCAGCATACGCGCTGGCCCGAACCGCCTCTGCCCCGCCGGGCCGTCGCGATCAGCTGTGCAGCACCCTCACCTCGAGGAAGATCAGCGCCAGTCCGAGCACGCCGTTCGTCAGGCCGGCGAGCGCTCCAGCCCACCAGTGCTCGTAGGCGCGGCGGCCGACGATCAGCCCCCAGACGACGAGCTGCCCGATACAGGCGGCCAGCGCGATGCGTGCCGCCGTCTGGTTGCCGTAGAGGCCCGCCCAGCCGAGCAGCAGCGCGACCAGCGGCACGAACGAGGCCTCGACGAGAGGCCACTCCGCCCGCGCGACCGCGGCGACGCGGTGGAGCTGCGGCCGTGGCCCGTGCCGGATCCGGTCGCCGACGAGGCCCGACCAGACGTGGGCGAGCCAGAAGACCACCATCGTCGAGAGCAGCGAGAGGGCGATCGCCTCGGCGGCGACGTGCTCGGCGCGCAGGGCCTCGATCAGAGCCGCGGCCAGGATCGAGCCGTAGACCGCCGACGTGTAGCGCGCGGCGGTTTCGGCGTCGCTCTCGGTCTGCTTCGGCTCTCTCGGCGGCATCCGCATGCGCCCACGAGCATCACATATTGCGTCGCCCGCAAACTGCGCGGGCGTGGCGGCGGCGCCGGGCCGTGCGCGCCGAGACGGTTTGTAAGGTGTCCACCTCGCATGGCTGACGCTCCGTTCGTCCACCTCCACGTCCACTCCGAGTACTCGATCCTCGACGGCGCCTGCCGGATCCCGGACCTCGTCAAGCGGGCCGCCGAGCTCGAGATGCCGGCCGTCTCGCTCACCGACCACGGCTCGATGGCCGGGGCGGTGCAGCTCTTCAAGGCCACCAAGGGGACGGGCGTCAAGCCGGTGATCGGCTGCGAGGTCTACGTCGCCGACGACCGGCGCGCCCAGAAGAAGGGCTACGCGCATCTGACGCTGCTCGCGGCCGACAACGAGGGCTACGCCAACCTGATCAAGCTGTCGAGCCTCGGCTACCTCGAGGGCTACTACTACAAGCCGCGGGTCGACTGGGAGCTGCTCGAGCGGCACTCGGCCGGGGTGATCGCCCTCTCGGGCTGTCTCTCTGGCCGCGTCTGCAAGGCGCTCGAGGAGAGCCGGGTCACGGACGCCGGTGCCGAGCTCGACCGGCTCGTCCAGGTCTTCGGCCGCGACGACGTCTACGTCGAGCTGCAGAACGCCCACCTCGAGGTCCAGGCGCGGATCCTGCCGCAGCTCGTCGAGCTGGCCGCCGCCGCCGGGCTCCCGACCGTCGCGACCGGCGACGTCCACTACCTCCGCCACGAGGACGCGCGCGCGCACGAGGCGCTCCTCTGCATCCAGTCGGGCGACTCGCTGAAGAACCCGAACCACTGGCGGTTCGAGACCGACCATTTCTACTTCAAGTCGCCGGAGGAGATGGCCGGCGACTTCCCGGGCCACGCCGAGGCGCTGCGACGGACGCTCGAGATCGCCGAGCGCTGCAACGTCGAGATCTCGCTCGGACAACATCCTCCTGCCGAAGTTCCCCGTCCCGAGCGGCCGCGACGCGTTCGACTACCTGGTCGAGCTCTGCGAGAAGGGGCTCGCGAAGCGCTACGAACAGGTCGAGGACGACCTGCGGGAACGGCTCCGCTACGAGCTGAAGACGATCCGGGAGATGGGGTTCACCGACTACTTCCTGATCGTCTGGGACTTCATCCACTTCGCCAAGCAGCAGGGGATCACCGTCGGTCCCGGGCGCGGCTCAGCCGCCGGCAGCCTCGTCTCCTACTGCCTCGAGATCACCGACCTCGATCCGATCCGCTACGACCTGCTCTTCGAGCGGTTCCTGAACCCGGGGCGCAAGACGATGCCCGACATGGACATCGACTTCGCCGTCGCCGGCCGCGAGCGGGTGATCAACTACGTGACCGAGAAGTACGGCCGCGACCGGGTCGCGCAGATCATCACCTTCTCGACCATGGCCGCGCGCGCCGCCGTCCGCGACGCGGGGCGCGTGCTCGAGATTCCCTACGGCGCCGTCGACCGGATCGCGAAGCTGATCCCGGAAGGTCCGGGCCAGACGCTCGAGGAGTGCCTGAAGCCCGGCGCCGAGCTCCGCAAGGCAGTCGACTCCGACCCGGTCGCGAAGGAGATCGTCGACCTCGCCCGGCCGCTCGAGGGCCTGACGCGCGCCGACTCGATCCACGCCGCCGGGGTCGTGATCGGCGCCGAGCCGCTGATGAACGTCGTCCCGCTCCAGCAGAAGGGCGCCGACCAGGAGGTCGTGACGCAGTTCCAGATGAAGGACGTCGAGGCGCTCGGGCTGCTGAAGATGGACTTCCTCGGCCTCCGCAACCTCGACGTGATCGACAAGGCGGTCGAGCTCATCGGCGATCTCGACATCACGCGGATCCCGCTCGACGATGCGCCGACCTACGAGATGCTCGCGCGCGGAGAGGCGACGGGCGTCTTCCAGTTCGAGTCGTCGGGGATGCGCGAGGCGCTGCGGCTCGTGAAGCCGACCGAGTTCGACGACCTCGTCGCGCTCGGCGCCCTCTACCGGCCGGGGCCGATGCAGTACATCCCGATCTACGCCAACCGCAAGAACGGCCTCGAAGCGGTCACCTATCTCGATCCGCGCCTGAAGCCGATCCTCGGCGGCACGTTCGGCATCTCGATCTACCAGGAGCAGTAGCATGGCGATCGCCAAGGAGCTCGGCGGCTTCTCGCTGTTCGAGGCCGAGGACCTGCGCCGCGCGATCGGCAAGAAGGACCACGCGCTGATGGCCTCGCTGAAGGACAAGTTCATCGAGGGCTGCATCGCCAACGACACCTCCGACTCGGTCGCCCGCCAGCTCTGGGACGACATGGAGAAGGCCCAGGACTACTCGTTCAACAAGGCGCACGCCGCCTGCTACGCGCTCATCTCCTACCGCACCGCGTGGCTGCGCGCGCACTACCCCTGCGAGTACATGGCCGCGCTGATCAGCTCGGTGATGAACACGAAGGACCGTGTCCCTTTCTACGTCAATGCCTGCCACGAGCTCGGGATCGAGGTGCTGCCGCCCGACGTGAACGAGTCGCAGATCGACTTCGCGGTCGTCGGCGGCAAGATCCGCTTCGGGCTGAACGCGGTCAAGGGCGTCGGCGAGCTCGCGTGCCGGACGATCATCGGCGCGCGCGAGGAGGGCGGCCCGTTCGAGTCGATCTGGGACTTCACCGAGCGCGTCGACCCGTCGGTCGTCAACAAGCGCGCGCTCGAGTCGCTCGTCAAGTGCGGCGCGCTGCCCGGCACGCGGCTGGGGATGCTGCAGGTGCTCGAGCAGGCGCTCGCCTACGGGCAGAAGCAGCAGGCCGACCGGCTCGCCGGGCAGGGATCGATCTTCGACGGCGAGTTCGGCGCGCCCGAGGCCAGCTCGGGCCGCGCATCACCCGCCCGTCTCGGCCGAGGAGTTCGAGAAGCCCGACCTGCTCCGGCTCGAGAAGGAGACGCTCGGGCTCTACGTCTCCGAACACCCGCTCTCGGCGCTTCGCGCCGAGCTGCGGGCGAAGACCGACGCGACGATCGCCGAGCTCGAGCGCCGTCGCGACGGCGAGAGCGTCACGGTCGGCGGAATCGTCAGCGAGGTCAGACAGCTCGTCACCAAGCGCGGCGAGCAGATGGTCTTCCTCCGCCTCGACGACGTCACCGGCGGGATCGACTGCGTCGTCTTCGCGGCCGCCTACGCCGCGGCGGGCGAGCTCTGCTCCCCCGACCGGATCGTGATCGTCAAGGGCCGTGTCGACCACAAGGAGGGCGAGACGAAGCTGATCGCCCAGGAGATCTCCGCCTTCGAGTCGGTCGCGGTCAAGCGCACGGTCCGGCTCCGGATCGACGCCACGCGGGCGCAGGCGGGGACGATCGGCGAGCTGGCAGCGTTGCTGCGCGAGTTCCCGGGCGAGAGCCCGGTCCTCGTCGATTGTGTTACCTCGAATGGGCCTCTCGTCTTCCGGCTCGGCCCCGGTTTCCGCGTCCAGCCGGACCCCGACTTCTACGCCGAGGTACGGGCTCTACTCGGCGAATCGGCGCTTGCCTAGCGGCTGCGGATCGCCAGAACCGGCAACCCGTTAATTCTCCGTAAATACGTCGGTCCCGCGGCAGCAAGAGAACCTGCTAAGGCGTTTAACCGAATGTACCGATGTAAACCCAAGGAGCCCTGAGATCGATGGCCGCAACCGAACTCAATCCCCCGTCGAGACCGAGACCGAGAAGGTCGAGCGCTGGCGCGCCGAGGCACTTGAGAAAGTGGGGTACGACCTGATCTCGGCACGCGAGCTCGCCACGAGGCCCGACATCGACCTCCATCGCGCGATCGAGCTGGTCGAAGCGGGGTGCCCGCCGGCGCTCGCGCTCGAGATCCTCCGCTAGCCCGCCGAAGCAGAGCGCCGAGGGAGCCTCGCCCGTCCGTGTGACTCACGCGAGTGAGTCTGCGCGCGAGACGCGAGGCTCCGAACCGCCGCAGAAAACGTGCACAATCCCTTGCCGATGGGGGCACTGCTCGGATTCATCCCTTCGCCTTCGAGCGGAGTCATCCACGCCGGTCCGCTGACGATCCACCTCTACGGACTGACGCTGCTCGTCGCGATCCTCCTCTGCGTGTGGCTGACCTCCGTCCGTTGGAAGCGGGCCGGCGGCGACACCGACCTCGTCATCCGCGTCACCGTCTGGGGGGTTGCCTTCGGCGTCATCGGCGCTCGTGCCTACCACGACCTCACCTCCTGGAACGAGGTGCCGACGCCGAAGTGGGAGGGCATCTTCGAGATCTGGAAAGGCGGGCTCGGCGTCTGGGGCGGGATCCTGCTCGGCACGATCGCCGGGGTGATCGTCGTCCGCCGGGCCGGCGTCAGCGGGACCGCCTTCATGGACGCCGCCGCACCGGGCATCCTGCTCGCCCAGGGCATCGGCCGGATCGGCAACTGGTGGAACCAGGAGCTCTACGGCAAGCCGACGACGCTGCCGTGGGGGCTGAAGATCGACGCCGACCATCAGCTCGGCCTCGCCGCCAAGTACCTCGGAGCCAAGGCCTACCAGCCGACGTTTCTCTACGAGCTGCTCTGGGACCTCGCCGGCGTAGCGCTGCTCCTCTGGCTCGACAAGCGCTACACCTTCAGGCCGCCGGCGCTCTTCGCCCTCTACGTCGCGTACTACTGCTTCGGGCGCTTCTTCGAGGAGCTGCTGCGGATCGACCCGTCGCACCACTTCCTCGGGCTGCGCATCAACGCCTGGGTCTCGATCGTCCTCTTCGTCGGCTCGACCGCTTTTCTTCGTCTGGTGGCAGGTGCTCGGGCGCGGCGGCTCCGGCCGCGACGGGCAGCCGCGCGAGCGCCCGCGGCCACAGCCCGACCCGGGGCGCCCGAAGATGGTCGTGCCGCGAGGTCGCGTCCGGTAGCAGGGCTAGCCTGCCGCGGATGGAGAATGCGGCGTCTGCCCCGGTCGGCGGGCTCGACCTCGACCTCGACGCGTTCGAAGGGCCGTTCGACCTGCTCCTCACGCTCGTCCTGCGCGACGAGCTACCGCTCCACGAGGTCGACCTCGCCGAGATCGTGATCGCGTTCGTCGAGCACCTCTCGGCCGCGCGGGGGCTCGACCTCGACGCCTGCGGCGAGTTCCTCGTCCTCATCTCGGCCCTGCTCGAGCTGAAGGCGCGCGGGCTGTTCCCGGACGAGGACGCCGAGCTCGCCGAGCTCGAGCCAGAGGCGGCCGCCGAGGAGCTCGCGCGGCGGCTCGCCGAGTACCGGCGTGCGAAGGAGGCAGCCGTCTGGCTCGCCGATCGCCTCGCGGCCTCGCGCGACCGCTTCTTCCGGCTCGGGCCGGCGCCGCTCGCACCGGCGAGACCCGAGCCGGTGATCGCGTCGCAGCCTGCCTCGCGGCTCGCGGACGCGCTCCGGACGCTCGCCGCCGAGCCGCCGGCGCCGTCGACCGCTCACATGGCGCTCGAGTTTCCGCCGGTGGCGCAGTTCGTCGAGCGCTGGCGGTCGCTGCTTGCGCGCCGCACCGTCCTCGACTTCGACCAGGAGGTCGACGGGCTTCTCGCGTGTCGAGATCGCCGTCGCGTTCCTCGCGCTGCTCGAGCTCGCGAAGCAGCGCGAGCTCTCCTTCGCCCAGGCCGCGCCGTTCGCCGCGATAAGGATTTCCCGACCCTCCGCCGAAAGGAGCCTCGCGTGGACCGCCCACTCCGGCTAGTCGTCTCCCACCCCGTCGAGGAGCTCGCCCGCACGCTCGAGGCGCTCCTCGTCGTCGCCCCCCGGCCGCTCAGCGAGCAGGAGCTTGCCGAGGCGACGTCCGAGGCGGCCGACCGAATCGCAGCGGCGATCGAGCTGCTCACCGAGCGCTACCGCGAAGGACGAAGCGGCATCGTGCTCGAGCACGTCGCCGGCGGCTTCGCCTTCCGGGCCTCGCGTGAGGCCGCCGAGGCCTGCGACCGCCTCTTCGACCGTCCGGTCGAGCGCGGCCTCTCGGGGCCCGCGCTCGAGACGCTCGCGATCGCCGCGTACCTCGGTCCCTGCACGCGGCCCGACATCGCCCGGATCCGGGGCGTCAATGCCGACGCAGCCGTGGCAGGGCTCGTCGAGCGCGGGCTGCTGGCCGAGGCTGGCCGTGACCGTGACCTCGGCGCCGTTCGCTACGCGACGACGCCCCTGTTCGAGCGTGTCTTCGGGCTCGAGTCGCTCGCCGAGCTGCCGCGGCTCGACGACGTCGGCGCCGACGCCGCCGAGATCCGCGAACGGCTCGAAGCGGTCGCCGAGAAGCGCCCCGCCTGAGTCGCGACGGGCCTCGCGCCGCGACGCGCTTGCGCCGCTCGCCGTCCCGGCGGCGGGAGCCTCGTGCACCGGCAGGTCGAACCGGTAACGGCTCGGCCGCCTGCCCAGCCGGCCGCAGGCTGGGCCGCAGGGAAGAGCCGTGGCCACCCGGCCGTTGGACAAGCTCGATGGACGTAACCGAGGAGACATTCGCAGCCGAGGTGCTCGAGCGCTCGCAGCGCGAGCCGGTCGTCGTCGACTTCTGGGCGGAGTGGTGCCAGCCCTGCCGGCAGCTGACGCCGGTGCTCGAGGAGGCGGTCGAGGGTCGGGAGGTCACGCTGGCCAAGGTCGACGTCGAGACGAACCGGGAGCTCGCCGATCGCTTCCAGGTCTCGGGCATCCCGGCCGTCAAGGCCTTCCGGCGCGGCGAGGTCGTGGCCGAGTTCGTCGGGGCGCGGTCGCGCGCTTCGGTCGACGCGTTTTTCGACGAGCTGACCAAGCCGCCGGTTGCCGAGCGGGTCGACGACGAGCAGGTGGCGGCGGCGCTGCGTGCCGGAGACTACGAGAGCGCCTTCGAGATCCTGCTCGAGCGCGCCCGCGATGCCGAGCGCCGTGAGCAGGCGAGGCAGACGATGGTCGAGCTCTTTGCGGAGCTCGGCCAGGGGCATGAGCTCTCGACCCGCTATCGCCGGCGCCTCTCGGCCCTGCTCTACTGACACCGGCGGTGCGATACTGCCGGGGTTGGCTTCTCGCGCCGCGACAGCTTCTCGCCTGCTCCTCGCGGGTGCCCTGGCGGGGCTCTGCCTCGCGCCGATCGTCGCGGCCGCCCCGGCGAGCAAGGTGGTGATCGTTCGCCCCCAGACGCTCCTCCACCTGACCGGGACCGACATGTACTGCTCGGTGCTGAAGCAGGGATCCCTCGTCGGGGTGGCCTGTGCGCACTACCCGGATGCCCCGCGCTCGAGCGTGCGCAAGGGGTACGCCGTGGTCGCGACCGAGAAAGGGGTCGTCATCGAGCGACCCGGGAGCGACAAGCCGTACGTCGGCTATGCCGAGCCGGCGCTCACGTCGGCGGCGCCGATCTCCGGCAAGGCGACGCGTTCGACCGCGATCGGCCTCGGCGTCGACGACATCGCCGCGGTCGCCGGGACACACCTGGGCGTGTTCGCGACGCCCGCGATCGGCGGCGGCAACGCGCTCGGGGTCGTCTATCTGAACGCGAGGTACCAGCCGCTGATCGGGACGTACACCGTCGGGATCAGCAACCGGTACGTGACCATCATCAGGGTCTCGAGCGCCACGACGACGAAGGTCGTCTACCGGCACGCCGTCTACTGACCGCGATGAGGCTGAACGCCTGGCTCGCCCGGGCAGGCGTCGCCTCTCGCCGTGGCGCCGACGAGCTGATCAAGGCCGGACGGGTCACCGTCAACGGCGAGCCGGGGGCGTTGAACACCTTCGTCGCCGCCCGCGACCGGGTCGAGCTCGACGGGCGGCCGCTGCGGCTCCACGAGCTCGCCTACGTGCTGCTGCACAAGCCGGCGGGTGTCGTCACGACCCTGCGCGACCCCGGCCGGCGGCCGACTGTCGCCGAACTCGTCGCTCACCCGGCGCGCATCGTCCCTGTCGGCCGGCTCGATGCGGACACGACCGGCGCCCTCCTGCTGACGAACGATGGTGAGCTCGCCCACCGCCTCGCCCACCCCCGCTACCAGGTCGACAAGGTCTACGTCGCCGAGGTCGAGGGAGATCCTTCGCCCGCCGCGCTGGCCGCGCTCGCATCGCGGCGTCGAGCTGGACGACGGTCGGACGGCTCCCGCGAGGGCGCGGCGGCTCGGCCCGGGCCGGGTCGAGCTCGTCGTGCACGAAGGCCGCAAGCACCAGGTGAAGCGGATGCTGGCGGCGGTCGGTCATCCGGTCTCCCGCCTCCACCGCAGCAGGTACGGGCCGCTCACGCTCGCGGGCCTCGCTGCCGGCACGTGGCGCGAGCTGACCCCCGCGGAGGTCGAGCTGCTCCGACAGACGAGCCGCTAGCCGGGAAGGACGAAGCCCATCCGCTCGTACATCGAGCGCAGGGTCGGCGCGGCCGTGCCTCGCGCCTTCTCGGCACCGAGGGAGAGCAGCCGCGTCAGCTCGGCCGGGTCGCCGCGGAGCTCGGCATAGCGCGCCTGGATCGGCGCGAGCAGCTCGACGACCGCGTCGGCCACGTCGCTCTTGAACTGCCCGTAGCCGCCGCCGTCGTAGCGCGTCTCGATCGCGCCCGGGGGCTCGCCGGTGGCCACGGTCATGACGTCGATCAGGTTGGTCACGCCCGGCTTGTCGTCTCCGCGGCGCACCTCGGAGCCCGAGTCGGTGACGGCCGAGCGGACCTTCCGGCGGATCGTCTCTGGCGGGTCGAGGAGCAGCAGCGTGCCCTGGGCGGTACCGCCCGTCGTCGACATCTTCTTCGCGGGCTCCTGCAGGTCCATGATCCGCGCCCCGATCTCCGGATAGACGCCGCTCGGCACGGTGAACGTCTCGCCGAAGCGCGCGTTGAAGCGCTCGGCGATGTCGCGGGCGAGCTCGAGGTGCTGGCGCTGGTCGTCGCCGATCGGGACGAGGTCGGTCTGGTAGAGGAGGATGTCGCCGGCCATCAGGATCGGGTAGGTGAAGAGGCCGGCGGTCACGACCTCCTGACGCTCGGCCTTCTCCTTGAACTGCGTCATCCGCCCGAGCTGCCCGTAGCTCGTCACCCCGGCGAGCAGCCAGGCCGCCTCCGCGTGCGCGGTCACGTGGCTCTGCGCGAAGACGGTCGAGCGGTCGGGGTCGAGCCCGGTCGCGTAGAGCAGCGCCGCCAGGTCGAGGGTTCGTTCGCGCAGGTCGCCCGGGTCGTAGTTGACCGTGATCGAGTGCAGGTCGACGATGCAGAAGAAGGCGACGCCGCCCGCCTCGGACGGCCTGCTCCTGGGTGGCGACGTACTGGCGGAATCCCCCCGAGTAGTTGCCGAAGTGCTTGGCGCCGGTCGGCTGGATCCCCGAGAAGATGCGCACCCGTCGAGCTTAGCGAGCACCCCTACACTTCGACTGTGGCGGTCGTCGATTCGACCTGGTCCCCGTCGTCCTGGCGGGGCTTCGAAGCGCTCCAGCAACCGGACTGGCCGGATGCCGCGCGTGTCGAGGAGATCCGCCGCCGGCTGCACACCCAGCCGCCGCTCGTCTTCGCGGGCGAGGCCCGCCAGGTGCGGGCCGCGCTCGGGCAGGTCGCGGCCGGGAAGGCGTTCCTGCTCCAGGCCGGCGACTGCGCCGAGTCGTTCCACGACTTCGACCGGCTGACCGACTCCGGCGCCGCGTACTCGGCCGTCGCCGTCCGTGAGCGCCTGAAGATCCTGCTCCAGATGGCGGCCGTGCTGACCTACGGGGCCGCACTCCCGGTCCTGAAGATCGGCCGGATCGCCGGTCAGTTCGTCAAGCCGCGCACGAACGGGATCGAGCTGACGCCGGCCGGAGAGATCCCGGTCTTCCGCGGCCACATGATCCACGACGACGAGGCGACGGCGGCTGCCCGGGTCCCCGAGCCGGAGCGGATGCTCGAGGGCTACTACCACGCCGCCACGACGCTCAACCTCGTCCGGGCGTTCACGAAGGGCGGCTTCGCCGACCTGACGCAGGTGCACGCCTGGAACCAGGACTTCGTCGCCACCTCGCCCCAGGGCCAGCGCTACGAGACCCTCGCCTCGGAGATCGAGCGGGCGCTGTCGTTCATGGCCGCGTGCGGGATCGACCTCGCGGCGACGCCGCAGCTGCACCAGGTCGACGTCTGGACGAGTCACGAGGGCCTCCTGCTCGACTACGAGGAGGGCCTCACGCGCAAGGACTCGTTCACCGGCGACTGGTACGACTGCTCGGCCCACATGCTCTGGATCGGTGACCGGACGCGCGCGCCGGACGGCGCTCACGTCGAGTTCTTCGCCGGTGTCCACAATCCGATCGGGGTCAAGCTGGGCCCGGGTGCGACGCCCGACGAGCTCGTCGAGCTCTGCGAGCGGCTGAATCCGGATCGCTCGCCGGGCCGGTTGACGGTGATCGCCCGCCTCGGAGCCGGGCGGGTCGGCGAGCTGCTGCCGCCGTTCCTGCGCGCCGCGCGGATGGCTGGCCAGCCCGTCGTCTGGACCTGCGACCCGATGCACGGGAACGGCTTCACGACGGCGGCCGGACGAAAGACGCGCCACTTCGACGCGATCATGGCCGAGATCGAAGGGTTCTTCGCCGCCTGCCGTGCCGAAGGGGCGTGGCCGGGAGGCGTCCACCTCGAGTACACGGGCGACGACGTCACGGAGTGCCTCGGTGGCTCGGAAGAGCTCGCCGAGGAGCACCTCGACGCGCGCTACGAGACGTTGTGCGACCCCCGCCTGAACGGCCGCCAGTCACTCGATCTCGCATTCCGCCTCGCCGAGCTGATGCGGCGGAGCTGACGTGGCCGTTCAGCGGCTCGCCGTCGTCGGCACCGGTCTGATCGGCGCCTCGATCGGCCTGGACGCTCGCGGCCTGGGTGCCGAGGTGATCGGCTTCGACCCGGATCCGGCCGCGCTCGCACAGGCGGCGGCGCGCGGGGCGGTCGAGCCGGCGGGCTCCCTCGCCGCGGCGCTCGCCGGCGCCGACCTCGTCGTGGTTGCCGCGCCCGTCGCGGCGCTCGCGACCGCCGTCGCCGGCGCTCTCGCGGCGAGCGGCGCCGAGGCGACGGTCACCGACGTCGGGTCGACCAAGGGCTCGATCGTCGCCGCCGCCGGCGGCTCGCCACGGTTCGTCGGCGGCCATCCGATCGCCGGCAAGGAGGTCCACGGCGCCGAGCACGCCTCGGCCGGTCTCTTCGAGGGCGCGACCTGGTTCCTGACGCCAACGGCCGAGACGAGCGCCGCGCACCACGCCGTCGTCCACCGCTTCGTCGTCGACCTCGGCGCGTTCCCGCACGCGATCGAGCCCGCCGCGCACGACGAGCTCGTCGCGCTGACGAGCCACGTGCCGCACGTGCTCGCGAACGTCGTCGTCAACCAGGCCGGCGCCACGCGCGTCGAGGGCCACGAGCCGCTCGCGACGGCCGGCGGCTCGCTCCGCGACATGACGCGGATCGCCGGCGCCAACCCGCGCATGTGGAGCGAGGTGTTCCTCGACAACGCCGACGCCGTCCGGGCCGGCCTTGCCGAACATCGCCGCCGGATCGAGGAGGTCGAGGCGGCTCTCGGCCGGCGGGACGGTGCGTTCATCGCGGGCTTCATCGCCGAGGCCGCCGCGAACCGCCGTCGGCTGCTCGACGTCGCCTACGGGGATGCGGGGGCGCTGCAGCGCGTCCAGGTTCACGTCGCCGACCGGCCGAACGTCCTCGCCGAGATCACCCAGACCTTTGGCGCGGCGAGAATCGACATCCGCGACTTCGAGCTCGACCACATCTCGCCGGAGCGGGGCGGCACCCTGACGCTGCTCGTCAGCGGCGAGGACGAGGCGCGGCGGGCCGCCGAACTGCTCGAAGGGCAGGGGTACGGGGTCGTCGTCTCGGCGGTGCTCGATGAGGGTTGAGCCGGTCGCTCGCATCGACGGGCACATCGGCGTCCCCGGCGACAAGTCGATCTCCCACCGCGCGCTGCTGATCGGCGCCATCGCCGAGGGCGAGACGCGCGTGACGCACTGGGGGCGCACCGGTGACACCGAGTCGACGCTGGCGGCGGTGCGGGCCCTCGGCGTCGAGGTCGACGAGGAGGACGTCGACACGCTCATCGTCCACGGGGTCGGGCTGCGTGGCCTCCGCCCGCCGGGGAAGCCGATCGACTGCGGCAACGCCGGCACGCTCGCCCGCCTCCTCACCGGCATCGTCGCCTTCCAGGACGGCCACTTCGACCTCAGCGGGGACGAGTCGCTCTCGCGTCGCCCGATGCGTCGCGTCGTCGAGCCGCTCTCGCTGATGGGAGCGGAGATCGTCTCGCCGACGGGCGGGCTGCCGCTCGCCGTCGTCGGCGGCCCGCTCGCCGGGATCGAGTACACGCTGCCGGTCGCGAGCGCGCAGGTGAAGTCGGCGATCCTGCTCGCGGGGCTCG
The DNA here is from genome assembly GCA_963765345.1 of uncultured Actinomycetota bacterium. Taxonomy (GTDB): domain Bacteria; phylum Actinomycetota; class Thermoleophilia; order Gaiellales; family Gaiellaceae; genus PALSA-600. Next base: position 91,239 of record CAVXWI010000034.1, on the reverse strand, counting down.
GGGCCCGCGGGCAGACGACGGTGCACGAGCCGACGCCTACCCGCGACCACACCGAGCTGATGCTCGCCTCGGCCGGCGCCCGCCTGACCCGCCGGCGCTGGCTCGGTGACGCTCGAGCCGGGAACGGCCCTTCGCCTGCCGGAGGTGCTCGTCCCCGGCGACATCTCTTCGGCGGCGCCGTTCCTGACCGCGGCGGCGCTGCTTCCGGGCTCGACGCTGACCGTCCACGACGTCGGGCTGAACCCGCTCCGGACCGGCTTCCTCGACGTGCTCGAGCGGATGGGCGCCCGCGTCGGCTTCCTGAACCGCCGCACGATCGCCGGCGAGCAGATCGGCGACGTCGAGGTGACCGGCGGCGAGCTCGTCGCCACGAGCGTCGCCGCCGCCGAGGTGCCTCGCCTCGTCGACGAGCTGCCGCTCGTCGCGCTCCTCGCCGGGAAGGCACACGGCACGACCGGTGTCAGCGGCGCCGAGGAGCTCCGCGCGAAGGAGTCCGACCGGATCGAGACGGTCACAGCCGCCCTGCGGGCGATCGGCGTCCACATCGAGGCGAGGCCCGACGGGTTCGTCGTCCGCGGCGTCCCGGCCCGCCCGCGCGGTGGCACGATCGACGCCGCCGGCGACCATCGGATCGCGATGCTGGGCGCGATCGCGGGCATCGCCTCACAAGACGGCGTCCGCCTGCGCGGGGCAGACAGCGTCGCGATCAGCTTCCCCGGCTTCCACGACGTGCTCGCCGGTCTCGGTCGGACGGGCGAGATCGCCTGAGCGGTTGCGGCGGATCCGCTCGGGCCGCCGTTCCCCTAGCCTTTGGCGCGATGAGGGGCCAGGGCTCGTGATCGTCGCGATCGACGGGCCGGCGGGAGCCGGCAAGAGCACGGTCGCCCGGGCCCTCGCGGCGCGGCTCGGCTTCCGCTACCTCGACACGGGGGCGATGTACCGGAGCCTCACCTGGCTCGCGCTGCGCCGCGGCCTCGACCTCGGCCTCGGCGCGCCGCTCGGCGACCTCGCGCGCGCGAACCCCATCGTCTTCGACGCGACCGGTCGCGTCTTCATCGACGGCACCGACGTCACCGACTCGATCCGGCAGGTGCGGATCGACCAGATGGTTCCGGTCGTCGCCCGCCACCCCGAGGTGCGCGAGGTGATGCGTGCCCGCCAGCGAGAGCTCGCCGAGGAGGGCGACGTCGTGATCGAGGGCCGGGACATCGGCACCGTCGTCGCGCCGCAGGCCGACGTCAAGGTCTACCTCGTCGCCGAGCCCGCGGTGCGGGCACGCCGCCGTCAGGCCGAGCGGCCCGACATCGGCGCCGACGCGCTCGCGACCGATCTGAAGCTGCGCGACGAGTCCGACCACGCGCGGATGCAGCCCGCCGCCGACGCGCATCAGATCGACACGACCGAGCTCGCGATCGACGACGTGATCGCGCGCATCGAGGGTCTCGTCCGCGCCAAGACCGCCGCCTGATGGCCGACGGCGACTTCGCGTGGAGGACGTCGCGCCTGTGGCTCTCGCCGCTCACCTCGTCCCTTTGCCGGTCGCGTGCCTACGGGCGCGAGCGGGTGCCGGTCAACGGCGGCTGCGTCATCGCGGTCAACCACCTCGCCTGGGTCGACATCCCGGTGGTCGGGTCACAGTCCCCCCGCAACATCAACTTCGTCGCGAAGGTCGAGCTGCGCAGGGGTGCCCGGCTTCGGCGCCTTCCTCGCCTGGCACGGGATCATCGCGATCAGGCGCGGCGAGTCCGACCGTGACGCGGTCCGGCTCATGCGCCGCGCCGCCGCCGAGGGCAGGGCGGTCGGCCTCTTTGTCGAGGGCACGCGACAGCGGCAGGGGCGGCCGGGCCAGGTCCAGCCGGGCGCCGCGATGGTGGCGATCCAGGAGGAGGTGCCGGTCGTGCCGATCGCCGTCTACGGCACCCAGTTCTGGAAGCCCGGGAACTTCGCGCCGTGCTCGATCGCGATCGGCGAGCCCTTCCTGTTCGAGGGCCTCGCCCGGGGCGGCAAGGGCTACAAGGAGGCGAGCGCCGAGATCGAGCGCCGCCTGAACATCCTCTTCGACTGGCTCGCCGAGGTGCACGCCCGCGGCCGGCCCGAGGGGCTTACCCCACCGCTGTGAGCGATCCGGACGAGCAAGCCGACGCCGGCGACCTGATCGGCACCGTGGCGATCGTCGGCTTCCCGAACGCCGGCAAGTCGACGCTGATCAACCGGCTCACCGCGAGCCGGGCCGCGGTCGTGCACGTCACGAGCGGCACGACCCGCGACCGCAAGGAGCTCGTCTGTGACTGGGCAGGCAAGCGGTTCCTGCTCATCGACACGGGCGGCGTCGACGTGGCGAGCAAGGATGACGTCGCCCGCTCGATCGTCGAGCAGGCCCGGCTGGCGATCGCGGACGCCGACCTCGTCCTGCTCGTCGTCGACGCCCGGGCCGGCCTCCTGCCCGGCGACGAGGAGCTGGGCGAGATCCTCCGCCTCTCGCGCAAGCGCGTACTCGTGCTCGCGAACAAGATCGACGACCCGGGGCAGGAGTCGCTCGAGCTCGAGTTTCACCGGCTCGGCCTCGGCGACCCGCTGTCGCTCTCGGGCATGCACGGGCACGGGACGGGCGACCTGCTCGACGAGATCGTCGCCCGGCTCGAGCAGAGCGGCGAGAAGCGCCGGGCGGTCGGCGACGAGGCGATCAGGGTCGCCATTCTCGGCCGGCCGAACGTCGGCAAGTCGTCGCTCTTCAACCGGATGATCGGCGTCGAGCGCACGATCGTCTCCGAGGTGCCCGGGACGACGCGGGACGCGATCGACACCGTCGTCGAGCGCGACGGCCGCATCTTCCAGCTCGTCGACACGGCCGGTCTGCGCCGCAAGCGGCGACAACGGCAGGGGATCGAGTACTACTCGGAGCTGCGCTCGCTCGAGGCGGCCGAGCGGGCCGACGTCGCCCTCTGCCTGATCGACGCGGGCGAAGGGATCGTCGAGGGGGACCTGATGGCCGCGGACGTCGCCCGCAAGGCGCAGTGCGCGACGCTCGTCGTCCTCTCGAAGTGGGACGTTACGTCGGTGGACATCGAGGAGGTGCGGCCCGAGCTCCAACGGCGGCTGCGTCAGCGGCCGCCGATCGTCACCACCTCGGCGAAGACGGGGCGCGGGATCGCCCGCATCTTCGACCGCTCGGCCGAGCTCTTCGACACAGCTACTCGAGCCGGATCGGCACCGGCGAGCTGAACCGGTTCCTCGGCGAGCTGAAGGAGGCCCGCCAGCCGCCCTCGCGTGGCCGCAAGCGGTTGAACCTCCTCTACGGCACGCAGGTGTCGGCCCGGCCGCCGCGCTTTCGCTTCACGGTCAACGACACGAGCCTGATCACGCGCGACTACGGCTACTGGGTCGAGAACGAGCTGCGGGCGCGGTTCGCCCTCGAGGGCGTGCCGGTCACGATCGACTTCCGGCGCCGCTCGTGAACCGCGCCGTCGTCGTCGGCGGCGGCTCTTGGGGAACGGGGTTCTCGCGGCTGCTCGCCGACCGCGGCATCACGGTCACGCTCGCCACGCAGCGCAGCGAGGACGCGGCGGCGATTCGCGAGACCGGCCGCAACCCGCGCTACCTGCCCGAGGTCGATCTCTCCGACGTCTCGGCGACCACTCTCGCCGAGGCCCCGTTCGAGGAGGCCGACCTGGTCGTCGTCGCCCTCCCGAGCCGCGCGTTCCGGACGGTCGTCGAGGGCGCTGCCGGGCTCGGCGCCGCTGCTGAGCCTGACCAAGGGCCTCGATCCCGAGAGCGGCGACCGGCTCTCGACGCTCGTCCGCGGCCGCCCGGTCGCCGTCATGTCCGGTCCGAACATGGCCGAGGAGGTGGCGGCCGGGCTGCCCGGGGCAGCCGTGATCGCGAGCGAGGACGCGGCGCTCGCCCAGGAGTTGCAGACGACGCTCAACTCGACGGTCTTTCGCGTCTACCTGAACGACGACCTGATCGGCGTCGAGCTCTGCGCGGCGGCGAAGAACGTGATCGCGCTGGCCGCCGGCGCGTGCGACGGGATCGGAGCGGGCGACAACGCCAAGGCGGCGCTGATCACCCGCGGCCTCGTCGAGATGGCGCGGCTCGGCGAAGCGGCGGGAGCCGACCCGGAGACGTTCTCCGGGCTTGCCGGCATGGGCGACCTGATCGTCACCTGCTGGCACCCGAGCGGGCGCAACCGCCGCGCCGGTGAGCTGATCGCCCGCGGCTTCTCCCCCGAGGAGGCGGCGGCCGCGATCGGTCAGGTCGTCGAAGGGCTCACGACCGCGCCGGTTCTGCGCGAGCTCTCCCGCCGCCTCTCGGTCGAGCTGCCGATCACCGAGAGCGTCTGCTCCGTGCTCGGCGGCGCCTCGCTCGCCGAGCTCGCCGCGGGGCTGATGGGGCGCCGCCCGCGGGACGAGTAGAGCGGTTTCCCCGGAGCCGCGGGGGAACGGGTCGGTAGGGTTCCGGGATCGCCAGCCGCTCTTACTCCGTCACGTCGGAGTCGGTGACCGAGGGGCATCCCGACAAGGTCGCCGACCAGATCTCAGACGCCGTTCTCGACTCGGTGCTGCGCGACGACCCGCTCGGCCGGGTCGCCTGCGAGACGTTCGTGACGACGGGCCTCGTCGTTGTCGGCGGCGAGATCACCACGACCACCTACGTCGACATCCCGCGCCTCGTGCGCCAGACGGTCGCTGGGATCGGGTACACGCGCGCCAAGTTCGGCTTCGACGCCGAGACCTGCGCCGTCATCGTCGCGATCGACGAGCAGTCGCCCGACATCGCCCAGGGGGTCAACACGGCCTTCGAGGTGCAGCACGATCCGGGCGACGACGACCCGCTCGACCGCGTCGGGGCGGGCGACCAGGGGTTCATGGTCGGCTACGCGACGAACGAGACGGCCGAGCTGATGCCGCTCCCGATCACGGTCGCGCACGCGCTCGCGCGCGGCCTCGCGGACGTCCGCAAGCGGGACGTACTCCCGTACCTCCGCCCTGACGGGAAGACGCAGGTGACGATCCGCTACGAGGTCGACGAGCACGGCCACCAGCGGCCCGTCGAGATCGAGCGCGTCCTGATCTCGACCCAGCACCGCGAAGGCGTCGACCCCGAGCGCGTGATCAAGCCGGACCTGATCGAGCACGTGCTGCCCCAGGCGCTGCCGCAGGGGCTCTACGACGAGCGGCGGCTGCACGACCCCGATTTCCTCTACGTCAATCCGACGGGGAAGTTCGTGGTCGGCGGCCCGATGGGGGACGCCGGGCTCACCGGTCGGAAGATCATCATCGACACCTACGGCGGCGCCGTGCCGCACGGCGGCGGTGCCTTCTCGGGCAAGGACCCGACGAAGGTCGACCGCTCCGGCGCCTACGCGGCGCGCCACGTGGCGAAGAACATCGTCGCGGCGGGGCTCGCCAAGCGCTGCCAGGTGCAGGTCGCCTACGCGATCGGCGTCGCCCACCCGTTCTCGATCCACACCGACTGCTTCGGGACGAACGAGGTCGACGAGGGGCTGATCGACGAGCTCGTCCGTGAGGTGTTCGACCTCCGTCCGGCCGCGATCCTGCGCGACCTCGACCTGCGCCGGCCGATCTACGGCAAGACCGCCACGTACGGGCACTTCGGCCGCGACGATCCCGACTTCACCTGGGAGCGCACCGACAAGGTGGCGGCGCTCCGCCAGGCTGTCGGCCTCGGCGAGGAGCCGGCGGTCGGCGTCAACTAGCGCGGGCGGACGAAGAGGCCCGCGGCCGCCTTCTCGCTGACGGCGCGGTCGGCGCCGTCGAGCCGGAGGCGCAGCTGTCCGGCGGCGGGTTTCGCCGCGACGAGCTCGACGTCGGCCCCCGGCACGAGCCCCTGGTCGTAGAACCAGTGCAGCAGCTCGCCGTCGTGCTCGGCGAGACGGACGATCGTCGCATGCGCGCCCGGCGCGAGCGCCGACAGGGGCTCCAGCTCGTGGTTTTCGGCCTGCTCGAAGACGGTGTCGATCGGCCACCCGTGCGGGCAGCGCTCGGGGTTGCCGAGCCGCTCGCGGATCCGATCGACCATGTCCTCGCTGAAGGTGTCGCCGAGCTCGTCGGCGTGGACGTGCGCCTCCGCTGCCGTGTACCCCATGAAGTCGGTGAGCAGCCGCTCGATGATCCGATGCTTGCGCACCGCCAGCTCGGCGCGCTCGCGGCCGGTCTCGGTCAGGATCGCCTCCTTGTGCTCGCCGCGCTCGACGAGCCCCTCGGCGACGAGGCGCTTCAGCATCTCACCGGCCGAGGCCCGGGAGACGCCGAGCATCTCGGCGACGCGCGAGGAGAGGGTCGCCGGGGTCGCGTCCTGCGGGTGGTACTCGCCGATCGGGAACGCGAGGAAGTAGATCGTCTCCAGGTATTCGTCGACCGAGTGCCCGACCGCCATCTCGGGGCATCGTAGCCGTGGACGGCCGGCGGCCCTGCCGGGGCGACGGCCTCGTACGCTGTAGTGCAGTTTGGGAGAGTTCTTCCACGCGGTCGGGGTCTTCGGCGACGAGCTGGCGGCCGTTCGCTGGGAGTACCTCGGGATCGCGCTCGGGATCTTCTTCGTGCGCATCGCCTTGCGGGCGATCGCCTGGCGGACGATCCTGTGCGCCTCCTACCCCGACGAGCGGATCCGCTTCCGCAGCGTCTTCGGCGCGTACGTCGCCGGCGTCGGTGTCAACTCGATCGTGCCGGCCCGGGCCGGGGACGCCGTCAAGCTCTACCTGATCAAGCACCGGATCGACGGCTCGAGCTACGCGACGCTGGCGCCGACCCTGATCGCCGAGACGCTGCTCGACTTCTTCGTCGCCGGCTCGCTGATCGCCTGGGCGCTCTGGATCGGCGTCCTGCCAACCCACCAGGTCTATGCGCGCCTGCCGTCGGTCGACTGGGGCTTCTTCGCGAAGAACGCGCGCGAGACCGAGATCGGGCTCGCGCTGCTCGCCGGCGCCGTCGTGATCGGCGTGATCGCGTTCGTCGAGTCCGGCGGCCCCATGCGGGCACGGATCATGCGCGGGTTCGCGATCATCCGTGAGCCGCGCCGACTCGTCGGCGGCGTCCTGCTGCCGCAGGCGCTCTCCTGGATCTGCCGGATCACCTCGATCTACTACTTCCTGCTCGCGTTCCACGTTCCGGCGACGATCCACAACGCCCTCCTCGCCCTCGTCGTCGACTCCCTCGCGACGCTCTTCCCGGCCACACCGGGCGGCGCCGGCACCAAGCAGGGGTTGATCGTCTTCCTCTTCCGCGGCGAGGCGATCTCGAAGTCGCTGCTCCTCGCCTTCAGCGTCGGCATGAACATCGCCGTCGTCGCGTTCAACCTCCTGCTCGGCGCGATCGCGATGTACATCATGGCGCGCACCGTCTCCTGGAAGCGGATCCGGGCGGCCGGGGCACAGGAGCAGACGTGAACGCCGACGGGACTCGCCGCGTGGGTCGGCTCGCGGCCAGTCTGCCCCGTGCTTGCGGCGGCGGCCGAGATCGTGATCAGAGACGCCTCCAGCGGCGGCGGCTTCTAGCTGAAGCGAGCCGGCGCCAGGGCCGTGGCCCTGAGCGGGGTCAGCTTCACCGGGACGCGGGTCGCCCGCCTCGATCTGAGCGCCGGCACGCGGACAGTCTTCGCGACGAAGCGCCACGAGGAGTCGTTCGTCGTCAAGGGCTGTGCCGGCACGCCTTCTGCCGCCGCGGGGGAACCGGGGCACCGCCCACTACCCTGCCCGGGTGCCGTACGCGTCGATCTTCCCCCTCGTGACGGCACGTTCGCTCGCCCGCGCCTTCACCTACGAGGTCGGCGAGGGGGTCGGGCGGGGCGCGATCGTCGCGATGCCGTTCGGACGCCGGAGTGCCCGGGGGGTCGTCGTCGGGCTCGAAGACGGCGCGCCGGCGGGTGTCGACCCCATCGCGATCGACCGCGTGCTCGGCCAGGTTCCGCCGCAGCTCGTCGATCTCGCGCTCTGGCTCGCCGGGTACTACGGCACGACCCCGGCCCGGGCGCTCGCGCTCGTCGCTCCCGAGCTACGGCGCCGTCGCAGGGAGCAGGCTCCACCTGCCGAGCGCCACTCGCTGCCCGGGGAGGGCGCACCCGCGGCGCTTCTGCCCGAGCAGCGCGCCGCCACCGACCGGATCGTCGCCGCGCTCGACGGCGGCGGCGGAGACGCGTTCCTGCTCTACGGGCCGACGGGCTCGGGGAAGACCGAGGTGTACCTGCAGGCGTGCGCAGCCGTGCTCGAACGGGGCCGCGGGGCGATCGTGCTCGTCCCGGAGATCGCCCTCGCACCCCAGACCGTCGGGCGCGTGCGGGCGCGTTTCGGCGACACGGTGGCGATCCTCCACTCCGGCCTGACCGACGCCGAGCGGCGCGACGAGCGGGAGCGGATCGCCGGCGGCCTGGCACGTATCGTCGTCGGCGCCCGTTCGGCGGTCTTCGCGCCGGTGCCCGGGCTCGGGCTGATCGTCGTCGACGAGGAGCACGACGCCTCCTACAAGCAGGACTCGGACCCGCGGTACGACGCGCGAACCGTCGCCGTCAAACGAGCGGCGCTCGAAGGCGCCGTCGCGGTCTACGGCTCGGCGACGCCGCGGCCCGAGAGCTGGGTGGCGCTGGAACGGCTCGAGCTCGGCGGTCGTGTCGGCGGCCCGCTCCCGCCGGTTCGGATCGTCGACCTGCGCCGCGAGGCCGGCTACCCGCTCTCGGCGCCGCTCCTCGCCGAGCTGCGGCGCGTGAGCGAGAGCGGCGGCAAGGCGATCCTCCTGCTGAACAGGCGCGGTGTCGCGCCGGCCCTGCATTGCCGGGCGTGCGGCCGGACGATCCGCTGCCCCCACTGCGACGTGGCGCTCGTGCTCCACCGCGACGGCGCCCTCCATTGCCACCACTGCGGCCGCTCCGAACCGGGCCCGGAGACCTGCCCGGCCTGCGGCTCGGCCGAGCTCGCCCGGCTCGGCGCAGGCACCCAGGCGCTCGAACGTGAGCTTGTCCGTGCCTTCCCCGAGCTCGTGCCGATCCGGCTCGACGCCGATACGCCCGGCACGCCCGAGTCGACGGCCGCCGCGCTCCGCCGCTTCGCCGACACCGAGCGAGCGGTCCTCCTCGGCACCCAGATGGTCGCGAAGGGCCACCACTTCTCCGGCGTCGAGCTGGCCGCGGTCGATCGACGCCGACCACGCCGCTCGCCCTGCCGGACTTCCGAGCCGAGGAGCGCACCTTCCAGCTGCTCACCCAGCTCGCGGGCCGGAGCGGCCGCGACGCGCCGGGCCGCGTTCTCGTCCAGACCTTCCAGCCCGACGCCCGCGCGATCGTCCACGCCGCCCGTCACGACGTCCGCGGCTTCCTGGCCGAGGAGATCGAGCGGCGCGCAGCGCTCGACTACCCGCCAAGCTGCCACCTCGTCCGAATCGTCGTCTCCGGCCCCGAGCCGGAGCCGGTGGCGCAGGCGCTCCGAGAGATCGCGGCCGGGCATGCCGGACGTCGCCCTGCTCGGACCGGCGCCGCTCCTGCGGCTGCGCCGCCGCCACCGCGCGCCGCTGATCGCCAAGACCGACCGGCCGCGCGGGGTCGCGGGCCGTGCCGCGGCCCTGCTCGCCGCCGCCGCCCCGGCGATGCGCAGGGCGGGGCTCACCGCCGTCGTCGACGTCGACCCGCAGTCGCTCTGAGCTCGGGCGTCCCGGAAACGAGCGCGCGGCGTACGGCACACTGCCGGGAGTGAAGCGAACTCGGGCCGAGCAGATCCTCGGCGAGTGGGGGGTACGGGACGTAACGCCGCCGTCGGCGAGGAGCGGGCGCAGCTCGAGCACGACCGCGACGTGAACCCGCTCGCCGGAGCGAGCCTGCCGCGCCGGGTCCGCCGCTTCCGGCCGGAGCCGGACACCTACGTCGCCTCGCTCGGCGGGCCGCTGCCCTACATGCATGCGCCTGCGGAGATCGAGGAGGAAATCGAGCGCCACCGCGCGCGCCTCGCCGAGGCCTACGCGGAGGGCGGGGGCGAGCGGCTGCGTGGCGGCGACGTCGCGGCGAGCTGGGACTTCGGCGAGGTCAACGAGCTGATCGAGAGGCACAACCGCTTCTACCCGATCGAGGCGCGCCTCCCGATGGACCCGCGTTCACGCGACTTCGTCAAGGTCGGCGGGCGCGACTACCGGCGCGACCCGCTCGACGCGAGCTGGATCCTTGCGCTCTTCCCCGTCTGAAATACGGGCGGCGGCTCGTTCCGCCGAGCCAGGCGAAGAGCGCGAGCGTCGCCGCATCCGGCTGCAGCAGACGAGCCGGGAAACGCGACCCGTCCCAGTGGCTTGAAATAGAGGCCGTCGGGCGCGAGCGGCCGAGCATGCGCGCGCGTCGCGCGTTGTCGTCGACCAGCCTGTACCAGCTGGGGTTCCCGTCCGATCGGTAGAGGTCGAGCATGAAGCGGAGGTAGATCATGTCCGCCGCCGGCGTCCAGTCGGCGTAGATGCGGGAACTCCTTCACGCTCGCCTGCGCGAGCTGCTCGGCCGCGGCGCACGGGCCCTGCACGCCGCTTGAGCTGGCAGTGCTCGAGGTCGGCGCCGATCATCATCCCCTCGACGTAGTCGAGCACCGTCGCATCGGTGGCGTTCCGCTGGTAGAGCCCCTTCGCCGTGTTCCAGGAGTACCGGTTCGCCCAGGCGAGGAACTTCTCCGCCGTCTGCAGGTACGTCGCCTCGCGGGTGTACTGGTAGAGCGCGAAGCCCGGTGTAGATCTCGGCGGCGAGCGGCTCGGAGGTCTTGTGCAGGTGCGAGCGTCTCCCACCAGACGCCGCCGCCGTCCGGGTCCCAGCCGGAGACCGCGATGAACCGGAACGCCAGCTCGGCGTCGTGGAGGTCGCGGGCGTCGCCGGTCGCGCGATAGGCGTCGAGGTAGGCGAGCTCCAACCAGCCGTTGTCGTCGAAGTAGCTGTGCTCGTTGCGGGTCGCGGATCCCGGGGTACCAGTCGTAGCCTCCGACCGGCTTGATCGTCGAGTTGAAGTACTTCTCGGCGCCGAGCGCGAACGTCCGCATGGCCGCCTTGCGGTCGCCGGCGTCGGGTCTGCGATCGCGACCGCGTCGATCGCCTCGAAGAGCGGGAACGCCGCCCAGAGGCGCGCGAGCGGCTTTGCCGGGTTCCAGTCTTCGGCAGCCGCTCGTTGTACCAGTGCAGCCTCGGATCCCAGAAGACCTTCTCGGTCCGCGCCAGGTCGTACTCGGCAAGAGCAAGGAAACTCAGCTTCCCGACGGCACCGGCGCGCGGGCTGCTGGCGGCGGAGGATGCCGACGCCGGCCAGCACGGCGAGCCCACAGGCAGCCGCTCCCGGCGAGTATCGTCCCATCCCGCTCATGCCGCTCGCCTGGCAAACTGTCCACCACTGTGGCACATGATCACGATTACGAGCACGACTGACACGATCACGCGCACGACCACGCGCACGAGCACGAGCACGACCACGCGGACGAGCACGACGCACGATCACGAGGAGCTCGACGAGGAGGCGGTCGCGAAGGCGCGCGAGCGCCAGCGGGAGGCCATGCGCCACTACACGCTCTCGCAGATTCGCCAGTACCCGGATGTCGCGCTCCGGATGAAGGCGAAGGAGGTCACCGAGTTCGACGACTACCTGACCGCCGCTCGCCGAGCGGATGATGCAGATGATGGAAGACGCGCAGGGCGTCGGCCTTGCCGCCACCCAGCTCGGGATCCTGCAGCGGATGTTCGTCTTCGAGCACGAGGAGCAGGGCCCTCAGGCGGTTGCGAACCCGCGGCTCGTCGACGCCTCGAACGAGCAGGCGACCGACGAGGAGGGCTGCCTCTCCCTCGAGGATGTCCGCGTCCCGGTCGAGCGGCCCGTCACGCGTCACGCTCGAAGGCGTCGACCCGGCGGGCCGCGAGGTTCGCTTCGAGCTCGAAGGTCTTGCCGCACGCGCCGTGCAGCACGAGTATCGACCATCTCGACGGGGTGCTGATCATCGACCGCACCGACGACGAGAGCCGCAAGGGGCCATGGCGATCCTGCGGCCACAGACAGTCCTGCGGTAGATGCGCATCGCCGTCGCCGCGACGGCCCCTTTCGGTGCGGACGTGCTCGCCCGCCTCGCAGCGAGCCACGAGATCGCCTTCCTGCTCACGCGCCCCGACGCGCTGCGCGGCCGCGGCCGCAAGCTCGCCCCTCCGCCGGCCAAGGAGGCGGCCGAGCGGCTCGGGATCCAGGTCCAGCAGCCGGCCCGTCCCGAGCTGCCCGCCGGCGAGCTCGATGCCGTCGTCGTCTGCGCCTACGGCCTCCTGATCCCCTCCGCGCTGCTTCGAGCGCGCGCTCTGGCTGAACGTCCACCCGTCGCTCCTGCCGCGCTGGCGCGGCGCCGCCCCGGTCGAGCGCGCCATCCTCGCGGGCGACGCCGAGACGGGCGTCACGATCCACGAGACCGTGGCGGCTCTCGATGCCGGGCCGATCGCCGCGCAGGAGGCGTTCCCGATCGGCGACGACGACGCCGGCGCGGTCTTCCTGCGCGCCGCCGAGATCGCCGCTCGCCTGCTCGAACGCCGTCCTTCCCGACCCGCGCTTCGTGCCGCAGCCCGCCGAGGGCGCGACCTACGCCGAGAAGATCGGCCCGGCCGACCGCGAGCTCGACCTCGCGACCCGGTCGACGCATGGCGCCGTGTACGCGCTCTCTCGCCGCACATCGGCGCGTGGGCCGAGCTCGACGGACGCCGAGTCACCGATCTGGCGGGCGCGCCTCGAGGACGGCGCTTCGTCCCGGTCGAGGTGCAGCCGGAAGGCCGGCGGCGGATGAGCTACGAGGAGTTCCAGCGCGGAGCTCCGGCCGTGACGGCGCCGGCACGCCGAGCCGCCTTCAAGGTCGTTCGCCGCGTCTTCGAGGACGACGCCTACGCCGACCGTGCGCTCGCGTCGGCCGCCGAAGGCCTCGACGCCGCGCGACCGCGCGCCTCGCGCAGCGCATCGCCTACGGCACCGTCCAGCGGAGACGGACGATCGACCACGGGATCGAGGCGCTCGGCAGCCGACCGGCCGCCGAGCTCGACCCGCCCGTCCGCGCGGCGCTCGCGGATCGCGGGCTACGAGCTCGCCTGGAGCGACTGCCCTGCGCACGCCATCGTCAACGACGCGGTCGAGCTCGTGCGCGAGGCCGGGCTGGCGCGCGCGACGGGCTTCACGAACGCGGTCGCCCGTCGGCTCGCCGACGGGTTCCCCGGCGCTCGTCGCCTCGCTGCCGCCCGGCCCGCTCGCCGAGTCCTATCCCGACTGGATCCACGAGACTCTGGGTCCGCGACTTCGGCGAGGAGGAGGCGCTCGACCTGATGCGCACCCAGAACGAGCCGGCCGAGCTCGTCGTTCGCTCGGCGGAGCCGGTCGGGCACGCCGACCGACGTCCCCGGCGCCTACCGGCTCGAGCGCGGCTCGTTCGGCGAGCCGGACGGGGTCAGGATCTGGCAGAGCCGGGGCTCGCAGCTCGCCGCGCTCGCGCTCGGCTCGCTCGACGGCGACCGCGTCCTCGACGCCTGCGCCGCTCCCGGCGCGAAGGCGACGATGCTCCGCGGGCAGGTCACCGCGGTCGAGCTCCACCCTGGCCGCGCGCGTGAACTCGAGGAAAACGTCCGCCGGCTCGGCGCGACAAACGTTCGGGTCGTCAATGCCGATGTGCGTCGAGCTCGACGAATCGGGGCTTCGACCGGGCGCTCGTCGACGCCCCATGCTCGGGCCTCGGCGTGCTCGCCCGGCGGCCCGACCTGCGCTGGCGCGCAACGCCCCTCCCCGGCCTTCAGCTCGAGCTGCTCACGCGCCGCGGCCGAGCGCACCCGTCTCGGCGGCACCATCCTCTACTCCGTGTGCACGCTGAACGCGGACGAGAACGAGGCGGTTGTCGATGCCTCGGGGCTCGAACCGGAGCCGCTCGGAGAGGAATGGCCGCCTTCGCGCATCCGAAGCGTCCCGAGTTCCTGCTGACGACTCCGCACCGGCACGGCACCTCGGGCTTCTTCATCGCCCGCCTCCGGGTCTAGTGGCCGTGCCGACCGGCATCGGCTCACAGCGCTCGGGGCCGATGTCATCGACGCCGCTCGCGGATCGCGGCGATGAATCCTCGGGGCTGACGGAACGGCGCCGTGCCGGCGACGATTCGCACCGATCCCGCCGGCTGCTGATACAAGCGCTGCGATGACGCTTGCGCGTGCGCTGGGTCTCGCGGCCGATGCCGCCGGTCGGGCCTACCCGAAACCGACGGTCGGCGCGGTCGTCGCCGTCGACGGCGACGTCATCGGCGAGGGCGTCACCGAGGCCGGCGGGCGCCACGCCGAGGTGGTCGCGCTCGACGCCGCCGGCGAGCGGGCGCGCGGAGCGACCCTGTTTGTCACGCTCGAGCCGTGCGCCCACCAGGGCACGACCCCTCCGTGCGTCGACCGCGTGATCGCCGAAGGGATCGCGCGTGTGGTCGTCGGTGCCCGAGATCCCGAACCCCGAGGCCGCCGGCGGGATCGAGACGCTGCTCGCCGCTGGGGTCGAGGTCGAGCTGCTCGACGCGTGGGAGGCCCACGTCCAGAACGAGGCCTGGCGGGTCTGGGTTGCCAAACGGCGACCGTTCGTCACCTACAAGGTCGCGGCGAGCCTCGACGGACAGGTCGTCGTCCCCGGGCGGCGCTGGGTGACGGGCGAGGCGCGCACGCCTGCTCGTCCACGAGCTGCGAGCCGCGACCGACGCCATCGCGGTCGGTATGGGCACGGTCCGCGCCGACGCGCCGCGGCTCGACGCACGCGGCGTGCCCACTCCGCGCGGTCAGCCGCGCCGGCTCGCGTTCGGGCGCGGCCCGCTCCCGGCCGGTACGGGGCTCGAGCTGCGCTCTGGACCGCTCGAGGACGAGCTGCAGGCGCTCGCCGCCGAGGGCGTCCAGTCGCTGCTGCTCGAGGGTGGCCCGACGCTCGCAGGAGCGTTCCTCGACGCGGCTCTGGTCGACAAGCTGCTCGTGTTCGTGGCGCCCGTGCTGGCGGGTGGCGACGGTCCGCACCTGCTGCCGCGGCTACGATCCGTCCTCGACCTCTCGCGCCTGAGTGCCCGGCTGGTCGGAGAGGACGTCCTGCTCGCAGCCTATGTCCACGTGCCCTAGAGCCGACCCGAGGCCATGTTCGCCAACTTCGAATCCCAGCGCACCGATGACGAGATCGTCAGCCTGCTCTCGCAATGGCTGATGCGGACGCTCGGCAACGACGAGCTGCGGAAACGGATCGAGGAGATCGGCACCGCCGAGCTGGCGCCCGGTCAGCGTGTCGCGGTGGACGAGCTGCTCTACGCGCTCGGAAACGCCTTCCCGGGCGAGCGCGGCGACCTCGAGGTGCTCGTCCGCGAGACCGTCGAGTCGCTCGCCTACGGCGAGTAGGGGACGAGCGCGGAGCGGACCGTCTTCGCCGGGGCACGTCTTCGCCGGGGACAACAGACGGGCTGACTGGAGCCGTCGCTAGCCTTGCACCGTGTTCACCGGAATCGTCCGGGAGGTCGGCCTGACAACGTCGATTGTTGCCAATCACGACGGGGTCCGGCTCGAGATCGAGGCCCCGGAGACGGCGGCGTCGGCGGCGGTCGGCGACTCGATCGCGATCGACGGCTGCTGCCTGACCGCGGTCGAGGCGGCAGCGGGCCGCGTCTCGTTCGAGGCGGTGCCCGAGACGCTCGTCCGCACGTCGCTCGGGAACCTCGCCGCCGGCGTCCCGGTCAACGTCGAACCGGCGCTCCGCGCGGGCGAGCCGCTCGGCGGCCACTACGTCCAGGGGCACATCGACGGCGTCGGCGTCGTCCGCACGAGCGAGGAGGAGGGCGTCGGTCGCCGCCTCTGGATCGACGCTCCGGCCGAGATCCTTCGTTACGCGGTCGAGAAGGGCTCGATCGCCGTCCAGGGTACGAGCCTCACCGTCGCCGCGCTCGACGAGGAGGGCTTCGCGGTCGCGCTCATCCCGCACACGCTCGAAGGCGACGACGCTCGGCGGGCTCGGGCCCGGCAACGTGGTCAACCTCGAGGTCGACGTTCTCGCAAAATACGTCGAGCGGCTCCTGATCGGCGGGTAGCCTGGACCGATGGCGATCACGACCCCTTTCGCGTCGATCGAGGACGCGATCGAGGAGATCCGCGAGGGCCGCTTCGTCGTCGTCGTCGACGATCCCGACCGTGAGAACGAAGGCGATCTCGTCATCGCGGCGCAGTTCGCGACCCCGGAGACGATCAACTTCATGGCGACCCATGGCCGCGGCCTGATCTGCCTGAGCCTCACGGAGGACCGCGCCGACGAGCTCGACCTGCCGCTGATGCCGCGGCGCGGCGACTCGCGGTTCGGGACGGCGTTCACGATCACGATCGAGGCGCGCGACGGCGTCACGACCGGCATCTCGACCGCCGACCGGAGCCACACGATCCAGGTCGCGATCGCCACCGGGACGAAGCCCTCCGATCTCGTCACGCCGGGCCACGTCCAGCCGCTCCGGGCGAGGCCCGGCGGCGTGCTCGAGCGGATCGGCCAGACCGAGGCGGCGGTCGACCTCGCGCGGCTCGCCGGCCTCAACCCGGCCGGCGTGATCTGCGAGATCATGAACGACGACGGGACGATGGCCCGGGTGCCCGACCTCGTCGCCTACTGCGAGCGGCACGACCTTCGCATGATCACCGTCGCCGACCTGGTCGAGTACCGCCGCCGCCACGAGAAGCTCGTCGAGCGTGGTGCCTCGGTCCGGCTGCCGACGCCGTTCGGCGAGTTCACCGCCGTTGCCTTCCGCGAGCCCCTCACCGGCAAGGCGCACCTCGCGCTCGTCCGGGGCGAGGTCGACGGCGCCGAGGACGTGCTCGTCCGCGTCCACTCCGAGTGCCTGACCGGCGATGTCTTCCACTCGCTCCTCTGCGATTGCGGCGAGCAGCTCGAGCAGGCGCTCTCCCAGATCGCGCGAGCCGATCGCGGCGTGCTCCTGTACATGGCCCAGGAGGGCCGCGGCATCGGCCTGCTGAACAAGCTGCGCGCCTACGAGCTCCAGGCTCTGGGCCTCGACACGGTCGAGGCGAACGCCGCGCTCGGCTTCCCCGCCGACGCGCGCGACTACGGCATCGGCAACCAGATCCTCGCCGATCTCGGCCTGACGACGATCCGCATCCTCACGAACAACCCGAAGAAGCTCACCGGCATCGACGGCTTCGGCCTCACCGTCGTCGACCAGGTGCCGATCGAGGTCGTCCCCAACGACGAGAACCGCCGCTATCTCGCCGCCAAGCGGGATAAGCTCGGCCACCGCCTCCACCACCAGGACCTGAGAAACCCCGACTGGGAAGCAGAGAAGGAATCATGAGCGACGAGCACCATGAGCACGAGGAGAACCCGCCCGGCGAGGGCGGCCAGCCCGCCTTCGGCAGCGAGGCGCCCGCGGAAGCTCCCGGCGCCTTCGCGACCTCGCCGAGCGCTCCACCGGCGTACGAGCCCGCGTCTGCGCTCGACGAGGACGAGGCAGCCGCCGAGGAGGCGCTCGGCGGTGATCCGCTCGCCGAGCAGACCGTGATCTCGGAGGCGATCCTCCTGCAGGAGACGCCGCCGCCCGGCGGTGAGGAGGCCGACCCCGAGGAGGCCGCCGAGGACCCGTTCGCGGCCTGGCCGCAGGCCGGCGACGCCGAACTGGCCGAGGAGGCGCCGCCCGCGGGCGTGCAGGTCGAGCATGCGGCGGGCGAGATCGATGTCCCCGACGGCTACACGGTGCTCGAGGGCACGCCGAGCGGCCACCGCCGCTCGGTCGCGATCGTCGTCTCGCGCTACAACGGCGACCTGACGAACAGGATGCTCGCCCGCGCGATCGAGGCGCTCGAGGAGGCCGGGGTCGCCGCCGACGCCGTCACGATCATGCCGGTGCCGGGCGCCTTCGAGCTCCCGCTCGCGGCGATGGCGCTCGCGAAGACGCGCCGCTACGCCTGCGTCGTCGCGCTCGGCGCGATCGTGCGCGGCGAGACGCCCCACTTCGACTACATCGCCTCCGAGGCCGCCTCCGGGCTGCAGCTGGCGGCGATCGAGACCGGCGTGCCGGTCGCCTTCGGCGTGCTCACGGTCGAGACGGTCGAGCAGGCCGAGGCGCGGATCGACCGCGCCGGCGAGGCTGTCCAGACGGCGCTCGAGATGGCCGACGTGTTCGCGCAGCTCCGGGCGAGCGCCCGCGGCCTGACCGCCGCCAGCTACACTGGCTCGCCGATGTCCAAGGTCTGCTCGATCTGCGGGAAAAGCGCCCGGTTTCGGGCACAACCGCTCCCACTCGATGGTGGCGACCAACCGCCGCTTCGATCCGAACCTCCAGCGGGTCCGGGTGCTCGTCGACGGCGTCCCGCGCCGCGCGCTATGTCTGCACCCGCTGCCTGAAGGGCGGCAAGGTGACCAAGGTCGCCGGCGGCGCAGCCAAGAAACCGCCGTTTAGCCGCCGCCCGCCGCAACCGCGGCTCAGCGCGGGGCGTCTAACGGGCCAGTGTCGGACCTGACCCTCGTCACGTCCCGGGGGACGATCACGATCGCCCGCGACGTCGTCGCCGAGATCGTCGCCGAGACCGCCGCGCGCTGCTACGGCGTCGTCGGGCTCGACGACCGGCTCCCGGGTCGGCCAGCTGCTCCGCCGCGCCGGCGTCAGCGTCGGCGGCGACGCCGCCGGGCTCCGGATCGAGCTGCACGTCGTCGTCGAGTACGGCCTCAACCTGGCCGAGGTCGCCGCGACCGTTCGCTCGCAGATCACCTACGAGGTCGAGCGGCTTACGGGCCTGCCGGTCGACTCGGTCGAGGTCGTTCGTCGAGGACGTGCGGGTGACGGCGTGAGGGGCGCGTGTGCTCGGGCTCGCGCGCGGCGCCCAGGCGGCGATCGAGGCCGCCCGCGCCCGGATCGACGACCTCAACGTCTACCCGGTGCCCGACGGCGACACCGGCACGAACCTCGCGCTGACCGTCGCCGCCGTCGTCGAGGCGCTCGAGGCAGGCTCGGGCGATGACCGCGCCGCGCTCGCCCACGAGGCCACGCGCGCCGCGCTGATGGGGGCGCGCGGGAACTCCGGGGTGATCCTCTCGCAGATCGTTCGCGGCGCCGCCGAGTCGCTCGCCGCCTCGGACGAGCTCGCGCCGGCGCTGCGCGCGGCGAGCGACGCCGCCTACCGGGCGGTGCGGCGACCGGTCGAGGGGACGATGCTGACCGCGATCCGCGAGCTCGCCGAGGAGGCCGAGGCGGGCGGCGACCTCGCGGCGGTGGTCGCCCGCGGCGAGGACTGCGTCCTGCGGACGCGCGAGCTGCTCGCCGTCCTCGCCGAGGCGGGAGTCGTCGACGCCGGCGCCGCCGGGCTCGTCGAGATCGTCCGCGGGATCGCCGGCGTGCTCGCCGGCGAGCCGCTCCCCGAGCGGATCGTTCGCCTCCAGCCCCCGGCGATCCTCGACGTCGGCCCATCAGCGAGCTGTCCGCGTTCCGCTACTGCACCGCGTTCGTCGTCGAGGGCGAGCGGCTCGATGCCGACGAGCTCGAGCGCGCGCTCGAGCCGCTCGGCGACTCGCTGCTCGTCGTCGGCGACCCGACGGCGCTGAAGGTCCACGTCCACACCGACGATCCCGGCCGGGCGCTCTCGCTCGGCGTCGCGCGTGGATCGATCGCCAGCGTCGAGATCGCGGACATGCACGTGCAGACCCGCGAGCGCGAGCGGCGCCTCCTGCAGGCGGTTCCCGCCGCCGACGACCCCCGCTGCGGCCTCGTCGCGGTCGCTGCGGGAGCCGGGAACCAGCAGGCTGTTCGAGAGCCTCGGGCGCCAGGGTCGTCGACGGCGGCCGGACGATGAACCCCTCGACCTCCGAGATGCTCGCGGCGATCGCGGCGAGCGCGACGCGCGAGGTGGTCCTGCTTCCGAACGACCCCAACGTCCTGCTCGCGGCCGAGCACGCAGCCGAGGCGGCGCCGATCCCGACCTCGGTCGTCGCCGACCACCTCGCTCCAGGCGGGCCTGACCGCCGCGGTCGCCTTCGACCCGGGCGCTCTCGCGGGCAGCGAACGTCGCGGCGATGGCGGAGGCGGCCGCCGGCGTCGCAACGGCGCGGTCACGGTCGCCTCCCGCGACGTCCAGCTGAACGGCGTCGCGATCCGCCAAGGGCCAGTGGCTCGGGCTCGCCGACGGCGCGCCGGTCGCCGGCGGCGACACCTTCGACGAGGTCGCCCGCGCCGTCGTCGCGCGCTTGCTCGAACGGCCGCGGGCCATCCTCACCTTCCTGACCGGCGAGTAGCCCGAGCCGCTCGACGGACTGCTCGACGAGCTCGCGGCGACGCCATCCCGAGCTCGAGCTCGAGGTGCACGACGGCGGCCAGCCGCACTACGCCCTGCTCGTCGGGGCCGAGTAGCCGCCACCGGCCTACTAAGCTCCGGCGATGGCTGGCGTCCGCGTCGCCCTCGTCGAGGACAACCGCCTCTTCCGGGAGACGCTCGAGCTGCTGCTCGGGCTCCGCGAGGGAATCGAGGTCGTCGCCTCGGTCGCCGGCGGCGCCGAGGCGGTCGAGGCCTGCGCGAGGTCGCGCCCGACGTGGCCCTGATCGACTACCGCATGCCCGGTCTCGACGGCGCGCAGACGACGCGCGAGCTGCTCGGGGCGGTGCCGGGGACCCGCGTCATCTGCCTGACCGCTTCGGTCACCGCGGTGGAGCGCCGGCTTGTGCTCGAGGCCGGCGCGATCGCCTGCCTGACGAAGGACGAGAACCTCGACGAGATCGTCGAGGCGATCCTCGACGTCGGCCGGGGGGTAGCGCTGCGGTGAGTCTGACCGCCGAGAACACGGCGATCGTGCTCGACTCGACCGCCGACTTCCCCGACGGCCCGGAGCGCTTCCCGAACTGGCGGGTCGTCCCGCTCTACGTCAACCTCGACGGTGAGAGCTACCGCGACTACGTCGACCTCGGCACCGACGAGCTCTATGCGCGGCTCGGCGATGCGGTCTCGCCGCCGACGACCTCCCAGCCGACGCCCGGCGACTTCCTCGCCGTCTACGAAGAGCTTGCCTCGCGCTACGAGCGGATCTACTCGCTGCAGCTCAGCTCGACGCTCTCGGGAACCTACGCGAGCGCCGAGGCCGCCGCGGCCCGCGCCGGACCCGCCGTGCGCGTGATCGACACGCGGACCGTCTCCGCCGCCGTCGCGATGCTCGCCCTCGCGGTCCAGCGCCGGCTCGAGCGGGGCACGACCGACGAGGAGATCGACGCGCTCGTCGAGCGCTATCGCGCGACGCACGGGCTCCTGTTCACCGTCGACACGCTCGAGTTCCTCGCTCGCGGCGGCCGCATCGGCCGTGGCGCCGCGCTCGCGGGGACGCTGCTGAACGTCAAGCCGATCCTCGGCATCGTCGACGGCGAGGTCGTCCCGCTCAAGCGCGTGCGCGGAAGCCAGAAGGCGGTCGAGGAGCTTCGTTCCCTGCTCGTCGCGGCGACCGACGACCTGCCGTCGCTGCGGATCGGCATGGTCGACGCGGCGGCGCCCGACCGGCTCGCGACGCTCGAGCGGCTCGTCCGCGAGGCGCGGCCGGCCGCGACGATCGAGGTCGTCGCCTCGCTCGGCGCGGTCGTCGGCACCCATGCCGGGCCCGGGCACACTCGGGCTGTTCTGGTTCGACGACAACGGATAGCGGTCTCTCGCCGGAAGCGGTCCTATACTCGGAGCCGGTGGTGACGGCTGCTCCGACCCGCGCGGGCCTCTCGGGGCCGGTCGAGGAGGGAGACTGGCCGCGTCCACGCGGCTTCGGCCGCCCGGAGCGGCTCGAGCTGCCGCTCGAGACGCTGCCCGCGGTCGGGGTGGGACTCGCGAGGAAGCTGCGGACGCTCGGGCTGGCGACGGTCGGCGACCTGCTCCTCCGCCGGCCGCGCCGCTACGAGCCGCCGGCCGGCGAGGTGGCGATCGCCCAGCTCTGGGGGGAGGAGGAGGTGACGATCGCGGGCACGGTCGAGACGATCCGGCTGCGGCGGCTCAGGCGGCGGCGGACGATCGTCACCGCCCGTGTCTCCGACGCGAACGGGACGATCACCGCCAACTGGTTCAACCAGCCGTGGCTCGCCGACCGGCTCGCGCCCGGACTCGCCGTGCGCCTGCGTGGCCGGCTCTCACGGTACGGCTTCGAGGTTCGCGCCTACGACCTCGGTGAGGCGCGCGCCACCGCCGACTACGCTCCCGTCTACCGCGCGAGCGAGCAGGTGCCCTCGAGCCGGCTGCGGGAGCTCGTTCGCTCGGCGCTCGAGCGCCACGTCCACGACGTGCTCGACCCGCTGCCGGCCGACGTGTCGAGCTCCCGATCCGCCGCGACGCGCTCGCGGCGGTCCACTTCCCGACCGACCTCGACGAGGCCGAGCTGGCGCGGCAGCGGCTCGCGCTCGACGAGCTCGTCGCGCTGCAGCTCGCCGTGCTCCGCTCGCGCATCGAGCGACAGCCTGGGCGCCCCCTGCCGCCGCCCGGCCTGCTCGCCGCGCGCTACCGCGCTGTCCTGCCGTTCACCCTGACCGAGCACCAGGAGCTGGCGCTCGCCGAGATCGACGCCGACCTCGCACGCGAGCAGCCGATGCAGCGGCTGCTGCAGGGCGACGTCGGCTCGGGCAAGACCGCCGTCGCGCTCTACGCGCTTCTGCGCGCGGTCGAGGCCGGACGACAGGCGGCGCTGATGGCGCCGACCGAGACGCTCGCCGAGCAGCACTTCCTGACGATCGAAGGGATCTGCGCCGAGCTCGGCGTCCGGGTCGTCCTGCTGACCGGCAGCAGCGGGGCGAAGGTGGCGCGCGCCGAGATCGAGGACGGGGCGGCGCAGATCGCGGTCGGGACGCACGCGCTGATCCAGCGCGGCGTCCTCTTCGCCGACCTCGCCGTCGCCGTCGTCGACGAGCAGCACCGCTTCGGGGTCGAGCAGCGGCAAGCGCTCGCGACGCTCGCGCCGCACGTCCTGCACATGACGGCGACCCCGATCCCGCGGACGCTCGCGCTGACCGTCTTCGGCGAGCTCGACGTGACAGAGATCGCCAAGCCGCCCGCGTCCCGGCGAGCCGATCATCACCGCCTGGGTCGGCGCCGAGCGCTCGAGCGAGGCCTACGCGCGCCTGCGGGCGCACCTCGACGCCGGCCGGCAGGCCTACGTCGTCTGCCCGCTGATCGAGGCGTCCGAGGCGCGGCTTGCGCGCGCCGCCGAGGCGGAAGCCGAGCGGCTGCGGCGGGCCGAGCTCGCCGGCTACCGCGTCGGCCTCCTGCACGGCCGGCTGAAGCCGGCCGAGCGCCGCGCGGTGATGGGCGCCTTCAAGGAGGGCGAGCTCGACGTCCTCGTCGCGACGACCGTGATCGAGGTCGGCGTCGACGTTCCGAACGCGACGATCATGATCGTCCAGGAGGCAGACCGGTTCGGCCTCGCCCAGCTCCACCAGCTTCGCGGCCGGGTCGGTCGCGGAGCCGAGCAGTCCTACTGCCTGCTGATCTCCCGGCCGAAGCTCGAGCTGACCGACTCCGCCCAGGCGCGGCTCGAGGCGCTCGTCGAGACGAGCGACGGCTTCGAGCTCGCCGAGCGCGACCTCGATCTTCGCGGCGAGGGCCAGCTCCTCGGCACGAGGCAGTCCGGGTTCGGCGAGCTCCACTTCACCCGCCTGCGCGCCGACCGCGACCTGCTCGAGCGGGCTCGGACGCTCGCCGCCGCGCTCGTTGACGAGGACGGCCCCTGGCACGACGCCGCCGCCGCCGCTCCAGGCCGGCGCCGACCCCGCGGCGCTCGCCTGACCCCGCCGGCGCCCGCGGCGGCTGTCCTCCGCGCGCCGGGTCGCCCGGACCGTCGCGTTAGTCTCGTGCGCGTGCGGATCATCGCCGGCGACCACCGGGGGCGGCGCATCGCCGCGCCGAAGGGCTCCGAGACGCGGCCGACCTCGGACTTCGTCCGCGAGACGGCCTTCAACCTGATCGGCCCGATCGAGGGCGCCGCGGTGCTCGACCTCTACGCCGGCTCGGGCGCGCTCGGGCTCGAGGCGCTCTCGCGGGGCGCGAAGCGTTGCGTGTTCGTCGACAGCTCACGCGAGGCGTGTCGGGCGATCGGGCGCAACCTCGAGCTGCTCGGCCTGAGCGCGACCGTCCTCTGCCAGGACGTCGGCCGGGCCCTCGCCGGTGAACGGGGACCCTACGACCTGATCCTCGCCGACCCGCCCTACTCGTTCGACGACTACGGGCGGTTGGCGCCGGCGCTCGTCAGGCTCCTCGCCGCCGAGGGGCTCGCCGTTCTCCAGACTCCCGCCGCCGCCGAGCCGGCACTCGCGGGCCTCGAGATCCGTACCTCGCGCCGCTACGGCTCCGCGCGCCTTACGCTGTTCGCGCCGTGATCACTGCCATCTGCCCCGGCTCCTACGACCCCGTCACGAACGGCCACGTCGACGTGATCCAGCGCGCCGCGATGATCTTCGACCGTGTCGTCGTCGGCGTCGTCGGCAACCCGCACCACAAGAGCGTCCTCCTCCCGATCGAGGAGCGCGTCGTTCTGCTCCGGGACGCCCTCGCCGCGAGCGAGAACGTCGAGGTCGACGTCTTCAAGGAGCTCGTCGTCGACTTCGCCCGCCGCTGGGAGGCGAAGGTGATCGTCAAGGGCCTGCGCGTCATCTCCGACTTCGAGTACGAGTTCCAGATGAACCAGCTGAACAGGACGCTCGCGCCCGAGATCGAGACGGTCTACGTGATGGCGAGCCCATCGGTCAGCTTCGTCTCCTCGAGCGGCGTGAAGGAGATCGCCTCGTTCGGCGGAAATGTCGACGACCTCGTGCCACCCGCGGTCGCGCGCCGACTGAAGGAGCTCTTCCCGAGCGGTCGTGGTGGCGCCCCGCTCAACGACCAGGAGTAGGATTCGCAGACCAATGGACGTTCTCGTTCTCATCGACAAGCTCGACGACCTCGTGCACAACGCGAAGGCCGTCCCCCTGACCGACCAGGTGCGGATCGACCGCGAGGAGATCTACGACATCCTCGACCAGATGCGCGCCACGATCCCCGAGGAGATCAAGCAGGCGCGCTGGATCGTCAAGGAGCGCCAGGAGATGCTCGCCGAGGCCAAGCGCGAGCAGGACAGGCTGCTGCAGGAGGCCCGCGAGCAGGCGGTGCGGGAGGCTTCCCAGACCGAGATCGTCAAGCTCGCCGAGCGCCAGGCGCAGGAGATCATCGACGAGGCCCGGCGCACCGCCCGCGAGACCCGCCTCGAGATGGAGGACTGGGCCGACGGCATCCTCGCCACGCTCGAGTCGAATCTCGACAAGTTCCTGACCGCGGTCCGCCGCGGTCGCGAGCGGCTGCACGAGCGCTCGCAAGAAGACGTGTTCGCCACGGCGGACGTCGACGAGCCGTCGTTCTAGGCGGCTCCCGACGACCCGGACGGCTCCGTCCGGGAGCTACCGACCCGGGTACCCTGGGCCGATGACGAGCTTCGACCTGCGCCAAGCGAAGCTCCGGCCCGGCGAGGAGCATCGCGAGGCAGTCGAGCTCGAGCTGCCGGTCTTCGAGCTCGGCGGCCAGCGCTACGTCCCGGTCCCCGAGACCGTCGGCGCCGGCCTGGCGATCACCCGAGCGCTCACCGGGACCGTCTTCACGCTCGAGCTGACGGCGCGCCTGCACGGGCCCTGCTACCGCTGCCTCGGCGACGCCGTCCTCGAGCTGCCGATCCGCGTCCGCGAGTACCAGGACTCCTCCCCCGACGACGAGGAGTTGCAGTCGCCGTACGTCGCGGAGAACCGCCTCGATCTCTCCTCGTGGGCCCGTGACGCGATCGCCCTGGCGCTCCCGGACAAGATCCTCTGCCGGTCCGACTGCGCCGGGCTCTGTCCCGGCTGCGGCAAGAGTCTGAACGACGAGCCGCACGGGCACGATGAGGAGACCGCGGACCCGCGCTGGGCGGTGCTCGAGTCGTTACGCGACGAGGTTTAGCTACCCTTTCCGCGGCTCCCGCTACGCTTTCGCAGTCCCGATGGCCGTACCCAAGAGGAAAACCTCGAAGTCGAGGCGCGACAAGCGCCGGGCGACGCATGCGCTCCAGGCGCCGCGGGTGAACACGTGCCCGCACTGCAACTCGCCCAAGCTCGCCCACCGCGTCTGCCCGACCTGCGGTACCTACAAGGGCCGCGAGGTCGAGCGGTTCCGCTTCCCCGGCTAGGCGATGGCCCGCGTCGCAGTCGACGCGCTGGGGGGTGACCGCGCACCGGGGGAGGTCGTCGCCGGGGCGCTGCTCGCGGCGGCCGACGGTGTCGAGGTCACGCTCTACGGGCCTGCCGGACTCGACGCGGGCGGCCTTGACCTCGTGGTCACCGAGACGGCGATCGGCATGGCCGAGAAGCCGAGCGAGGCGGTGCGCGCCAAGCCCGATTCGTCGATGGTCGTTGCCGTCCGTGCCGTCGCGACCGGGGCGGCCGACGCGGTCGTCTCGGCCGGGAACACGGGCGCCATGCTCGCCGCCGGGCTCCTGCACCTGCGGCGGGCGCCCGGCGTCCTGCGGCCCGCGATCGCCGTCCCCCTGCCGACGCGGAACGGCGTCTCGCTCCTGATCGACGCCGGCGCCAACGCCGACTGCCGCCCGGAACACCTCGCGCAGTTCGCCGTCATGGGCTCCGTCTTCTGCTCCGAGCTGCTCGATCTCGCCAGCCCGCCCGTGCGCCTGCTCTCGATCGGAGAGGAGCCCGAGAAGGGCAACCAGCTCACGATCGAGGCGCACGAGCTCCTCGTCGCAACGGCCGGGATCACCTTCGCCGGCAACGTCGAGGCCCGCGACCTGCTCCGGGGCGCGGGCGACGTGGTCGTCACCGACGGCTTCACGGGCAACGTCGCCCTGAAGCTGCTCGAAGGAGGCATCAAGGAGCTCCTCAACCTGCTCCGCGAGGAAATCTCCGCCTCGGCCCGCGGCAAGGTCGGCGGCCTGCTGATCCGCCCGGCGGCCAACCGCCTTCGTGCACGCCTCGATCCCGACACCTACGGGGGCGCCTATCTGCTCGGCCTGAACGGCCTTGCCGTGATCGCCCACGGCAACTCCGGCCGTCGTGCGATCCGGAACGCGATCGCGCTCGCCGCCCGCGGCGCCGACCACCGGGTAGCCGAGCGGCTGGCCGAGCGCCTGCCGGGCACCGAGCGCCGTCAGGCGCCGGCGGTCGAGCTGCAGGATGCCCGCTAGCAGGCGCGGCGCCTCAGTGTATGATCGGCGCGCTTCGCAACCCCTGTAACCAGACTGATCGATGAGGTGACATGGCAGCGTCCCAGGAAGAGGTCTACGAGCGTGTCAAGGAAGTCCTGACCGAGCAACTCGGCGTCGATGCGGGCGAGATCACGCCCGAGGCGTCCTTCCAGGAGGATCTCGACGCCGACTCGCTGGATCTGGTCGAGCTGATCATGGAGCTCGAGGACCAGTTCGGGATCAAGATCTCGGACGAGGATGCCCAGAAGATCACGACGGTCGGCCAGGCGGTCGACTACGTCACGTCGCACCAGTAAGACCCTCGCCGACCTGATCGCCGAGCTTCCGCCCGCGCGGTCGGCGGCTGTCTTCACCCACGCGAGCTGGGCAAACGACCGGACCGAGTCCTACGAGCGGCTCGAGTTCCTCGGCGACTCGGTCCTCGAGCTCGCGATCGCGCACACGCTCTACGACCGGTTCCCGCACTTCGAGGAGGGCCAGATGGCGAAGCTGCGCTCCCAGGTCGTCTCGCGCGCGAGCTGCGCGGTGCTCGCCGCCGAGCTCGGCCTCGGCGAGCGCCTGCTCGAGCATCATCCCGGGCCCGGCGGCGAGGAGCCCGAGCGGCTGGCGACGAACCGCAACGTGCTCGCCGCGCTCCTCGAGGCGGCGCTTGCCGCCATCTACCTCGAGCACGGCTTCGAGGCGGTCGCCGGCCCGATCGTCGCCGCCTTCGACGGCCGAATCGAGTACGCCCTCACGCACAAGGTCGACCACAAGACCGAGCTGCAGGAGGAGCTCGCGCGCCGCGGACGCACGGTGAGCTACGCGCTGCTCGCCGCCGACGGACCGGCGCACGAGCGCACCTTCACCGCGGCGGCGATCGTCGACGGCGTCCAGGCGGGCACGGGGACCGGCGGGTCGAAGAAGGACGCCGAGCAGGAGGCGGCGCGCGAGGCGCTCGCGCAGCCTGGACGAGGTCGCCGCACCTTCCTGACCGCCTGGGTGTCCGCCGCGCCGGGCAGACTTGCCGAGCGTGCACCTGAAGGCGATCAAGCTCCGCGGCTTCAAGTCGTTCGTCGATCCCGTCGAGATCCACCTCGAGCCCGGGGTCGCGGTCGTCGTCGGTCCGAACGGCTCGGGTAAGTCGAACATCTCCGACGCGATCCTCTGGGCGACCGGCTCGCTGAGCCCACACGAGCTCCGGGCCGAGAAGCCCGACGACGTCCTGTTCGCCGGCTCCTCCGCCCGCAAGGCCGACCGACTTCTGCGAGGTCGAGCTCGTCTTCGACAACGAGGACGGCGTCTGGCCCGACCTTCCCTTCAGCGAGGTATCGCTGGCGCGGCGGCTCCACCGCGGCGGCGAGGGACAGTACCTCGTCAACCGTGCGGCCGTGCGCCGGCTCGACCTCGTCGAGCTCCTCTCCGACGTCGGGCTCGGCGGCGGACTGCGCTCGGTGATCTCGCAGGGAAGCGTCGAGACGGTGCTCGGCGCCAAGCCGGGCGAGCGGCGGGCCCTCGTCGAGGAGGCAGCCGGGCTCGGGCGGTTCAAGCTGCGCCGGCATCGGGCCGAGCTGAAGCTCGCCCGCGTCGCGATCCAGGTCGAGCGCGCCCGAGATCTCGAGCAGGAGGTGCGCAAGCGTCTCCGCCCGCTGGCGCTGCAGGCGACCGCCGCCGAGCGGGCCGTGCGCCTCGGCGAGGAGGTCGCGCGGATCGAGGCGGCGCTCGCGACGCTCGACCTCTCGCGGCTCGCGGCAGGGACGGCGGTGCTGGCGCATCGCCGCACCGACGAGCTCGCGGCGCGGAAGGAGTGCGACGCGAGGCTCGACGACCTGCTGGCGGCGCGCACGCGCGCCGAGGAGGAGCTGACGGACGCCGCCGGGGCGCGAGAGGGCGCGACGGCGGCGCTCTACCGGCTCCGCTCGGAGGGCGAGCGTCTCGCCCTTCGCCGCGAGGCGGCCGAGGCGTTCGCCGAGCGTCTGCGCGCCGACCTGGCGGCGGTCCCGGCCGACGCCGTGAGTGGCAAACCGGCCGCGCCGAGCGCGGCCACGCTCGCCCGTGCCGCCGACGAGGCCGAGCGTCGACGCGATGACCTGACCGCTCGCGTCGAGCTCGCACGCGAGCGGCTCGCCGCGCTCGAGCGGTCGCTCGTCGAGCGGGAAGGGCTTGCCGCCGGCTGCTCGCGCCCTGGCCGAGTCGGGCGAGCGGCTCGCGCTCTCGATGCTCGCCGCCGACCCCGGCGCCGAGCGCGCCGTCGCCGCTGCGCTCGGGCATCGGGCCTCGGCCGTGCTGGCGGCCGACGCGGTCGGCGCCCTCGAGCTGGTCGAACGCGTCCGGGCGGCCGGGCTCGGCTCGGTCGTCGTCCTCGTCGACCGCGATCCGCGCGAGCTCGTGCGCGAGCTTCGCGTCGTCCCGCTCGGCGAACTTCTCGCCTCGCCCGTCCCCGCGGTCACCGAGGAAGGGATCGGCTGGGATCCGATCCGCGGCGAGCTCTGGTTCGCCGGTGAGACCGCAGAGGCCGTCCTGCTCGAGCTCGAAGCCCGGCGCCGTGCCCTCGCAGCCGAGCTCGACGGGCTCGCGGCGCGCGCCGAGGAGGCCGTCGACGCCGCCGCGGTCGGCGGCGGCCGCCGCCCGGAGCGCCGCAGCCGCGCTCGGCCCCGCACGCGTCCAGGCCGATCCTGCCGTCCTCCGCCGGCTCCTCGGCTGCGCCGAGCGGCTGTGCGCCGGGCTCGACGCCGAGCTGGCACGGCTCGAGGCGCCGCTCCGCCAGGTCGTCGACAGCGGGGCCGCGCGAACGGCCGACGCTCGGCGCCGAGTTGCGCCGCCTCGGCGCAGAGGAAGCCGACCTCCGCCGCGCGACCGTCGAGGCGGCCGAGCGGCTCTCGGCGATCGACGTCGAGCTCGCGCGCGCCGGCGCCGAGGTCGAGGAGGCCCGCCGCCGTCTCGACGCGGCCGGAGCCGAACCCGCCGAGGGTGACAACGCCGAG
Organism: uncultured Actinomycetota bacterium; assembly: GCA_963765345.1. Lineage (GTDB taxonomy): Bacteria > Actinomycetota > Thermoleophilia > Gaiellales > Gaiellaceae > PALSA-600. The sequence continues at coordinate 61,101 of CAVXWI010000034.1, read as the reverse complement.
GAGCTGGCCGCGAGGCTCGAGCGCCTCCACCGGCGCCGCGAGCAGCTCGGCCAGGTGAACCCGCTCGCGAAGGAGGAGTACGAGGCCGAGAAGGAGCGCCTCGACGAGCTCTCGGCGCAGCGCGGCGACCTCGAGCGGAGCCTCGAGGAGCTCGAGAAGCTGCGCCGCGACCTGACCGAGACGGTCGAGCGCCGCTTCGAGGAGACCTTCGCCGCCGTCGAGAAGCACTTCGGCGAGGTCGTCGCCACGCTCTTCCCCGGCGGCGAGGGCCGGCTGAGCCTGACCGAGCCCGAGGACGAGGATCGGCGAGCCGGGCATCGAGGTCGAGCTCCGGCCGGCCGGGAAGCGCGTCACGCGGCTCTCGCTGCTCTCAGGCGGCGAGAAGGCTCTCGGCGCGATCGCCTTCCTGTTCGCGCTCTTCCTCTCCCGGCCGAGCCCCTTCTACCTCCTCGACGAGGTCGAGGCTGCCCTCGACGACACGAACATCGGCCGCTTCACCGGGCTGCTGCGCGCCTACGCAGGTCAGGCGCAGTTCATCGTCGTCACCCACCAGAAGCGCACGATGGAGGCGGCCGACGTCCTCTACGGCGTCACGATGGGCGCGGAGGGCGTCTCCCAGATCGCCTCGCGGCGCCTCCCGCAGGAGACGCCCGCCGCGGCGACCGCCTGAGCGGCTCCGCCGCTGCCCGGGCAGCTCCGCCCGCTCAGTCGCCCACCCGGTGGCTCGGCGGGGCCGGGCGCCGTCGCGGGGAGGCGGAGTCCCGTCTGACCGTCTGGCTGCTCGCCGAGGCCCGGTGCCCAGACGATCCAGGCCGCCGCGACGGCAAGCCAGAGGAGCTCGAGCGCCAGGAAGCGTCTTTTCCCAGAGCCCGCCGAGGGAGCGCGGCCGCAGCTTGGCGTGGCCGAGGAGCAGGATCGGGACGATCGCGAGCCACGAGATGACCGTCAGTGCGGGCGCCACGCGCTCCCACCCGGGCGTACGACGGATCACCCGTGAGGCGAGCAGCGTCCCGACGATGACGGCCGCGAACGCGATCAGAGCGAGCAGGAGATGGACCTTGGCCGGCCCGCGCGTCCGCGTACCCACGGGGTCGTCGGGAAAGAACGCGAGCAGGCCGGAGGCGAGGGCCCAGACGACGAGAAACCAGAACGCCGTGCGGAACCGGAGCGGCAGGACGCGCACGAGCGCCCAGGCCGCTGCGAGGGAGAGCGCGCAGCGCAGCAGGAAGTTTGCGTCCATGACCCACGCGTAGCGCCCCGTCGAGCCGTAGTCGCTCTCGGCGTTGTGCAGGACGCTGAACTGCGGACGGAGGAAGACGAGCGCGACGTCGAGGACGAGGTAGACGGCGATGCCGACGAGCGCGCACCCAGCCAGCCGACGCGTGCTCAACCCCCGACCCACGTGCGGATCATCGCACCGCCGCCGCCGTGCTGTCCCGCCAGGCGACTGGGTGACGACGAACCGCGCCGGCGTGGCCCGCAGCCCCTGGCGCGGCGGTTCCCGGCGGCGCTCGGGGAGGTATCGTCGCGCGGGTGAGCTGGGTCGAGACGGAGCCGACGGCTGCGGGATCCGTGCTCCGACTCGACGTCGGTCGCGAGGAGGCCCTCGCCGGCGCGGCGGCGGTCATCGCCGAGGCCTGGCGGAGCTTCGACCGCTTCCGGGTCGGGCAGCCGCCGCTCGACCGCGAGCTTGCCGTGCTCCTGCGGGAGGGCCTGCCGGCAGGCGGCAGCGCCACCGCGACGGCGATCGCCGATGCCGCGCGGGCCCTCGACGAGAGCATCGCCCAGCCGCGGCCGCGCTACTTCGCCTTCATCGGCTCGTCGGGCCTCGAGATCGGCGTCATCGCCGACGCGCTCGCGGCCTGCTACGACGTCAATCTCGCCGTCTGGGCGGGAGCGGCCTCCGAGGTCGAGCTCCAGGCGGTCCGCTGGGCGGGCGAGTTCGTCGGCTTTCCCGCCGAGGCCGGGTCGTTCACGAGCGGCGGCACGATCTCGAACCTGACCGCGCTGACCGCCGCCCGTGAGCGCGCACTCCCCGGGGCCCGCCATCACGGCCTGAACGGCACCCGTCTTGCCCTCTACTGCTCCGCCGAGGTGCACTACTCCGTTGTACGCGCGGCCGAGCTCCTCGGCATCGGCTCGAGCTGGGTCCGTGCCCTGCCGATCGACGCCGACCGGCGGCTGCGGCCGGACGCGGTCGCCGCGGCGATCGACGCCGATCGCCGGGACGGCATCGTCCCGGTCGCCGTCGTCGCGACCGCGGGCACAACGCTGACCGGTGCGGTCGACCCGATCGACGGGCTCGCCGACTGCTGCGCCGAGCGGAACGTCTGGCTGCACGTGGACGGCGCCTACGGGCTGCCGGCCGCACGTGTGCCGTCCGCGGCGCCGCTCTTTCACGGGCTCGAGCGTGCCGACTCGGTCACGATCGACGCGCACAAGTGGCTCTACCTCCCGAAGGCCTGCGGCGTCGTCCTCGTCCGGCGCAAGGCCGACCTCCAGGCTGCCCTCGGCCACGAGGGCGCCTACCTGCCTCACGACCGCGAGGAGGCGCATGCCGCCGACATCACGCTCGAGTACTCGCGCCCCTTTCGGGCCCTGAAGCTCTGGCTGGCGCTGCGCGTGCACGGGGCCGACGCGTTCCGCGCCGCGATCGGACGCAATCTCGACCAGGCCCGCCTGCTCTACCACTCGGTCGTCGAGCGCCCCGAACTGCAGCCCCTCGCCGCGGCGCCGCAGCTCTCCGTCGTCCCGTTCCGCCACGCCCCGGCCGGCGTCGCCGACCTCGACGCGCACAACGCCGAGATCGTCCGGCGACTGCAGGAAGGCGGCGAGTTCTGGGTCGCCCATGCGCGGATCGACGGCAGCACCTACATCCGGCCGTGCATCGTCAACTTCCGGACGACCGAGGCCGACGTGGTCGCATTCGTCGAGCACGTGCTACGCCTCGGGCAGGAACTCACGCGATGAGCGCTCCGGTCGAACAGGCGACCCCGCGCTGGCACCCGGTTGGCCCCGCCCGGGACGAGCCGGACGGCAGTCTCCGCCGGATCGAGGTCGACGGCCGGGCGATCTGCCTCGGCCGGGTCGAGGGCGCGTGGGCGGCGTTCGACGACACCTGCACGCACGCGGCGTGCTCGCTCGCCGGTGGCGAGCTCGACGGGCCGGTCGTCGTCTGCCCCTGCCACGGCTCGGAGTTCGACGTCAGGACAGGCGACGTCCTCTCGCCGCCCGCACTCGAGCCGCTGCCGATCTTCTCGACGCGCGTCGAGGCCGGCGTGCTCGAGGTCCGTCTGAGCCCGCCGCGGGCAGCGCTGCGGGCGGCGTCCGAGCGCGCCGAGTCTGTCGCGGCCCCCGCGGAGACCGGGCTCTCGCTCGCCGGGCTGACGCTCGAGCAGGTCGACCTCGGCGACCTCGACCGCTGGGTCGAGGGCGTCCCGCACGCGTGGTTCGCGCTCCTCCGCCGCGACGCACCGCTTCACTGGCAGGACGAGCCCGACGCCGCCGGCTTCTGGTCGCTCACCCGCTACGACGACATCGTCGCGGCGGCGAAGAACTACGAGGCGTACTCGTCGGAGACGGGCGGTACCTCGCTCCAGGATCTGACCGCCGAGGAACTCGAGCTGCGCAAGTCGATGATCGACACCGACCCGCCCCGGCACACCAGGCTGCGGGCGATCGTCAATCAGGGCTTCACGCCCAGGGTCGTCAACGCCTACGAGGCCCGCATCCGGGGGCTCGCGCGTGAGATCCTCGCCCGCGCCTGCGAGCGCGCCGAGTTCGACTGGGTGGAGGCGGTCGCCTCGGAGATCCCGATGTGGGTCTTCTCCGAGATCATGGGGCTCCCGGTCGAGGACCGGCGCCTGCTCATCGACCTCGGCGACAAGCTCCTCGGGAACACCGACCCGGAGGTGATGGGCGAGGCCGCGGTCGCCGAGGTCGCACTCCGCGACGCCGAGCTGCGCAAGCTGCCGTTCTCGAGCCCGTACGCCCTCGACCTGATGGCCTACGGCCGCGAGCTTGGTGAGGCACGGCGGCGGCAGCCGCGCGACGACATCACGACGAGGCTCGTCGAGGCCGAGGTCGACGGCGAGCGCCTGAGCCCGCGCGAGTTCGAGACGTTCTTCATCCTGCTGACCACCGCCGGGAACGAGACGACGAGGCACACGATCAGCCTTGGGCTGCAGCTGCTCTTCGAGCATCCCGAGGAGCGCGCTCGGCTCGTCTCCGACCCGTCGCTCGCCTCGAGCGCGGCGGACGAGATCCTCCGCGTCGCCCACCCGGTCCACCATTTCCGGCGCACGGCGACCCGGATGATCGAGGCGCACGGCCGCGTGATCGAGCCCGGCGACAAGGTCGTGCTCTGGTATGCCTCAGGCAACTTCGACGAACGGAAGTTCTCCGATCCCTACCGTTTCGACGTCACGCGCGCCCCGAACCGTCACCTGAGCTTCGGCCTCGGCGGGCCGCATTTCTGCCTGGGGGCCCACCTGGCCCGGCTCGAGGTGAGGATCTGGCTCGAAGAGATGATCCCCTACCTCGACCGGATCGAGCCGGTGGGCGCGCCCGACCGGCTCCGCTCGAACTTCTTCAACGGGATCAAGCGCCTGCCCGTGCGGTCGGTCGCGTGAGCCCCGACGCCGACCCGATCGAGGCGCTCCGCGAACGCGGCGTCCGGGCGGTCCGGCTGCTCTACTCGGACCTGCATGGGATCGCCCGCGGCAAGGACATCCCGGCGGCGAAGTTCGCCCACCTCGCCGAGGAGGGCGTCGCGTTCTGTGCCGCCGTCATGGCGACCGACCTGCGTCATACGCCGGTCGTCGGGGGCGAGGCCGGGTACAGCGACTTCTCCGTCCGTGCCGACCTGCCGACGCTTCGTGTGCTGCCGTGGCAGCCCGACGTCGCCTGGTGCATCGGCGAGGCCCGGCTCGCCGACGGGTCGGCGCCCGCGCCGACCTGTCCCCGCGCCCTCCTTCGCCGTGTCGTCGAGCGCTACGCCGAGCGCGAGCTCGCGCCGATCGTCGGGCCCGAGCTCGAGTTCTTCCTGCTCGAGCGGGATGCCGACGCGCCGGGCGGCCTGCGCCGCTACGTCGACGAGCTCTCCCGCGTCTACACGGTCGGGCCGATCTCGGATCCGCGGGGGATCGTACTCGAGATGCTCTACGCCTGCGAGCAGCTCGACCTCCGCGTCTTCGCCGCCAACCACGAGTTCATGAACTCGCAGTACGAGATCAACATCGAGCACTCCGGAGCGCTCGACGCCGCCGACCGGGCATTCCTCCTGAAGACGACCGTGAAGGAGCTCGCGGCGCGCGAAGGGATGGTCGCGACGTTCATGGGGAAGCCGTTCAACGACCAGGGCGGCTCGGGGTTCCACCTCCACCTCTCGCTCGCCGGGGGCGGGGGTGAGAACGCCTTCGACGACGGCGCCGGCGCCGAGCTCGGCGAGCTGCGACTCCGCTCGCGGTTCGTCGCAGGCGTGCTCGCGCACGGGCCGGCGCTGATGGCGCTGCTCGCCCCGACCGTCAACGCCTACAAGCGGCTCGTCCCCGACAGCCTCGCACCGACACACGTCAACTGGGGCCATGACAACCGCACCGCCTTTCTGCGGGTGCCGCACGAGAGCGGCGCCCGGAGCCGCGTCGAGCTACGGGCCGGCGACGGCAGCGCGTGCGCGCACCTGGCGATCGCCGCCGTCCTGCTCGCGGGGCTCGACGGGATCGAACGCGAGCTCGTGCCACCGCCCGCGGTGAGCGGGGACGCCTACCGCGCCGGCGAGGCCGAGGCCGGGCGGAAGCTCCCGGCCGACCTCGGCGCCTCCCTCGACGCGCTCGAGGCCGACGAGCGGCTACGGGCCGGGCTCGGCGAGGAGCTCGTCGAGACGTTCTTCGCCGTCAAGCGCTACGAGCTCGAGCGCTTCTCCCAGTGGGTGACAGACTGGGAGCTGGACGAGTATGTGCGCCATCTCTGACCGGCACGTCATCCTCGCCCTCGATGGGCAGCGCTGCCGCGGTCGGCTCGAGGGCGCGGTGGTCGTGCTGGCCGACGGGCGGCGCGTCCCGGAGTCCGACGCGGTCTTCCTCGCCCCGGTCGCGCCGACGAAGATCCTCGCCGTGCACCTGAGCTACCGCAGCCGGATCGAGGAGTACCGTGCCCGGACGCCGCGGGCGCCCTCGTACTTCCAGAAGCCACCCTCGACGCTGAACGGTCACCGTGGACTCGTCCGCCGGCCGGCCGGAGGGCGCTTCCTCAACTACGAGGGCGAACTCGCGGTCGTGGTCGGCGAGCGGATGAAGGGCATCGCGCCAGGCGAGGCGCTGGCGTACGTCGGCGCCTACGCCTGCGCGAACGATGTCGGCCTGCACGACTTTCGCCACGCCGACCGTGGCTCGATGCTCCGCGTCAAGGGTCAGGACGGCTTCCTCCCGCTCGGGCCCGAGCTCGTCCCGGCCTCGGAGTTCGACCCGACGGCGTTCACCCTGCGCACCTATCTGAACGGCCGGGTCGTCCAGGAGACGACCGCGGACGACCTGCTCTTCCCGGTCGCCTACCAGCTCGCCGACATCAGCCGGCTGATCACGCTCGAGCCCGGCGACGTGCTGCTTACGGGGACACCCGCCAACTCGCGCCCGATGGCCCCGGGCGACCTCGTCGAGGTCGAGATCAGCGGCCTCGGCCGGCTCGCGAGCACGGTCGTCGAGTGGGAGGTCGACCTCGGCGGCGTCGGTGAGCAGCTCGACGTCTCGGCCGACACGATCCACGTCGCCCTGGCGGTGCCCGAAGAGGAGGCGGCGCGGCTCGCGGCCGGAGCCGACGCCGCGTGATCCGCCTGCGGCGCATCGACCACGTCTGCCTCGGCGTCGCCGACCTCGACGAGGCACGTCTGCGCTGGGCAAACGAGTTCGGGCTGCTCGACCGGGGTGAGGAGGCGGGGCGAGCCTTCCTCGCCTGCGAGGACGAGCCCTATTCGCTCGAGCTGAGGGTCGGGACACCGGGACACGACCACACCGCATTCGAGCTGGCGCGCGACTGCACACTCGCGGAGGCGGGCGCGGCGCTCGCCGCGCGCGGGGTCCCCAGCGAGGAGCGCGACGGTGCGATCCGCCTCGCCGATCCCGATGGCTTCGGGATCGAGCTCGTCCCCTACCGGGAGCGCGAGCCGTGGGTCGCCCACGCCCGCCGGTCCCTGACCGTGCGCCCGGGAGCGCCGCGCCGGCTCGGACACGTCAACTGCCTGTCGGCCCGGGTCGACGACGGCGTCCGCTTCTACACCGAGGTGCTCGGGATGCGGGTCAGCGACCGCCTCGGCAGCGAGGGTGTCTGGTTCCACGTCGACTCCGACCACCACGTGATGGCGCTGATCGGCAAGGGAACCTCGCACTTCCACCATCTCGCGTTCGATACCGTCGACATCGGGCAGATGCGCGACCTGCTCGACCGGGTCGCGCGCCACGGGCGCTGGCTCGGCTGGGGACCCGCACGCCACGGCGTCGGCGGCAACATCGCGAGCTACGTCCGCATCGTCGAGGAGCCGTGCTTCGTCGAGCTGTACTGCGACATGGAGCAGCTCCAGAGCGACCACGAGCCGCGCGACTGGCCCGACGACCGCTTCTCCTCGAACACCTGGGGGCCGCTGCCGCCCCGCTCCTACTTCCGCTTCGACGCCGCCGCGATCGAGTCGGAGCGGGACAGCCTCGAGCTGCTCGGCCGGCCGCTGCCGCCGCCGGATCCCGCATGACGCCGCGCGGGTACACCACGCCGCTCTCGCCGGAGGGCCGCGCCTCGCTCGTTCCCTACCCGCCCTGGCACTACGCAGGCGACTTCCTCGTGATCGAGTTCTGGGCCGAGCCGGCCGCCGTCGCCGCAGTGCTGCCGCCGGGCCTCGCCCCGCACCCCGACCCCGGTCGCTGCGCCGCCGTCTTCGCCGACTGGCAGTCCTGCTCGGCAGGCGGCAGCGAGCTCGTCGACCCATCGCGCTCGCAGTACCGCGAGTTCTTCGTCGTCTGCAACGCCCTGCTCGGCGAGGAGGAGGTGACCACGTGCCCGTACATCTGGGTCGACCGCGACTTCGCCCTCGCCCGTGGCTGGATCCAGGGCTTTCCGAAGAAGCTCGGCTCGGTCTGGATCACCCGCCGCTTCGGTCTCGACTCGCCCGCCGACCCCGGGCTCCGGCCCGGCGCGACCTACGGCGGGACCTGTTCGGCCGGGGAGCGGCTGCTTGCCGAAGGGACGGTCGGGCTCGAGCGGATCTCCGCGGTCGGGCCGACCCACAACGCGCCGCCGCTGCTCAACGTCCGCCACTTCGCCCGGCTCGAGGCGGGCAGGCACGACGAGCCCGCGGTGCACGAGCTCGTTCGTTCGCGCAGCCGCGACCGCGTCCTCTCGGAGGTCTGGGAGGGCACGGCGACGCTCTCGCTGCTGCCGGCTCCGGGCGAGGAGCTCGACGCGCTCGACCCGGTTCGCGTCGGGAACGGGTTTCGTTTCAGCTTCGGGTACACGGTCGACGACCTCGAGACCGTCCGCGTGCTGTGAGCGCCCACGCCACCGTCGCCGGGGTCGAGATCTCGACCGACCACTTCATCGATGGCGAGCGGGTCGGCAGCCTCGAGCGCTTCACCGACCTCTCGCCGATCGACGAGCAGCCCCTCGCCGAGGTTGCGCGCGGTGGGACGGCCGAGGCCGTGCTCGCGGTCGAGGCCGCCGAGCGCGCGTTTCCCGGCCTGGGCGGCCCTGGGCGCGGCGGGGCGGGCCGCCCATCTGCGCCGGCTCGCCGATCTGATCGACGCGAACGTCGAGCGTCTCGCCGCGGTCGAGTGCCTCGACATGGCAATGCTCCTGCGCTCCCTGCGCGCGCGCGTGATCTCCCGAGGCGCGCGGAACTTCCGCGCCTACGCCGAGCTGGCCGCGGCCCATGAGGAGCGGGCCTGGTCCTCGAACGGCACCGACAACCGGGTCGTGCGCCGGCCGAGCGGGCCGGCGGTCGTGATCACGCCCTGGAACGCGCCGTTCATGCTCTCGACCTGGAAGGCGGCGCCGGCGCTCGCCGCGGGCTGCACCGTCGTCCTGAAGCCCGCCGAGTGGTCGCCGCTCTCGGCCTCGCTCCTCGCCGATCTCGCCTCGCAGGCCGGCCTGCCCGCCGGCGTGCTCAACGTCCTCCAGGGGCTCGGCGAGGAGGCCGGAGCCGCGCTTGGTCGCGCAGCCACAGGTGCGCCGGATCTCGCTGACCGGCTCGCCCGAGACGGGTCGGGCGATCGGCGAGGTCGCCGCGCGTCACCTCGTCCCCTTCGCTGCCGAGCTCGGCGGCAAGGGGCCGCTCCTCGTCTTCGCCGACAGCGACCTCGAGGCGGCTGCCCGGACGGCCGCCGGCCAGTACGACGACGCAGGGCAGGTCTGCCTGGCGGGCACACGGCTCCTCGTCGAGGAGACGGCCGCGGAGCGGTTTACGGCCCTGTTCGACCGGTTTGCCTCCGCGTCACGTCCTCGGCGACCCGCGGGACGACTCGACCACGGTCTCGCCGCTGATCCACCGCGAGCACTTCGATCGGGTCGCCGGCTTCGTCGAGCGCGCTCGGGTGGCGGGGGACGAGATCCTTCGCGGCGGTCACCCGGCGGAGCGCGGCGGGCTCTGGTACGAGCCTACGCTCGTCCGGCCCCGCTCGAACGAGAGCGAGATCGTCCAGCGCGAGGTGTTCGGCCCGGTGCTCACCCTGCAGACCTTCGCGGGCGAGGACGAGGGCGTCGCGCTTGCCAACTCGACGCGCTACGGCCTCTCGGCGGTCGTCTACACGGGCTCGCGGGAGCGCGCCGAGCGGGTCGGGCGTGCGGTCCGCGCCGGGACCGTGTGGGTGAACGCGTTTCTCGTTCGCGACCTGACGGCGCCGTTCGGCGGCATCGGCATCTCCGGGATCGGCCGCGAGGGCGGCGACCACGCGCTCGACTTCTACTCCGACCTCGAGACGCTCCAGATCCGCGAGGGCTCGACGGCCTGAACGGCTAGCGTTCGCCGCCATGGCGCGGAGCTGGGCGGAGTTCCTCGGCGACGCCGAGGGGCCATACGAGACGGAGGTGGCACGAAGAGGCTTCGCCTCCCGGCTGCGCGAGTCGCTCTCGCGCTCCCGGCGCGCGCTCGGCGAGCAGCTCGCCGTCGCCGCGTTCGATCCCGGCGACTCCTCGTCATGGGAGCGTCTCGAGGAGGCGCTGCTCGGCGCCGACGTCGGCATCGGGGCGACCGCAGAGCTCGTTGCCCGGCTCGAGGCTCGCCAGGGGATCGGCGACCTGGCCGAGGCGCTCGCCCAGGAGATCGCCGAGCTCTTCGGCGCGCCGCCGACGCTCGAGCTCACGGCGCGGCCCTCGGTGATCCTCGTCGTCGGCGTCAACGGCACCGGCAAGACGACGACGATCGGAAAGCTCGCCCAGAAGCTGCACGAGCACGGCCGCTCGGTCACGGTCGGGGCCGCCGACACCTTCCGGGCCGCCGCCGAGGAGCAGCTCGAGGTGTGGGCGCGGCGCGCGGGTGCGCAGTTCGTCGGCGGCGAGCGCGGCGCCGACCCGGCCTCGGTTGCCTACGACGCTGTCGGCGCCGGCGGCGACGTCGTCATCATCGACACCGCCGGGCGGCTGCACACCCAGACAAACCTGATGGACGAGCTCGCGAAGGTGCGCCGCGTCATCGCCGGCCGGCTCGAGGGTGCCCCGCACGAGACCCTCCTCGTGCTCGACGCGACGACCGGCCAGAACGGCCTGCAGCAGGCCCGGCTCTTCTCCGAGGCGGTCGCCGTGACCGGCGTCGCGTTGACGAAGCTGGACGGCTCCGCAAAGGGGGGCATTGCCGTCGCGATCGCCTTCGAGCTCGGGCTCCCCGTCAAGTTGATCGGCGTCGGCGAGGGCCTCGACGACCTGCGCCCGTTCGACCCGCTCGACTTCGCGCGGGCGCTCGTCTCGGACTGACGTCCCAGAGTTCTCACAGCCCGTTCACAGCGGCCGGCCCGATCATGGCCGTGTTGACGACGAAAGGATTGTGAGAGCGATGAGCCACGAGATCACCCGCCGCCAGGCACTCGGCGTCGCCGGCAGCGCCGGTGCCGCCCTCCTCACGTTCCGGAGCGGGCTCGGCCTGAAGGCGCTCGAGCAGCTCGCCACCGCGAGCCCCGCCGAGGCGGCGACGAGCGCCGGTCGCGTCTCGGTGACGCCGAGCATGACCGAGGGCCCGTACTGGGTCGACGAGATGCTCCGCCGCTCCGACGTTCGCGGCAACACCGCCTCGGCCTCCCGTGACGCCGGCGCCGTGCAGCCGGGCGTGCCGCTGAGGCTCCGGATCAACGTTCTCGACGCGGCGAACGGCGGCGCGATCAACGGTGCGCACGTCGATATCTGGCACGCAAACGCCGACGGGCTCTACTCGGACGAGCCGGGCCAGCAGACCGGCGGCGGCACGACGAACGCCGACACCGCCGGCCAGAACTACCTGCGCGGCTACCAGGTCACCGGCCTCGACGCGGGGATCGGACCGTCCCCGGTCGACGGTCAGGTGAGCTTCGAGACGATCTGGCCCGGCTGGTACTCGGGCCGGGCCATCCACATTCACGTCCGTGTCCGCACCTACGACTTCGAGCGGGACGGTGGTGACGAACTACACGACCCAGATCTTCTTCTCGGACGCCGACAACAGGGCCGTCCTCAGCGGCGCGGCGCCGTACAACACACGCACGCCGGAGGCCGACCCGACGACGGACGAGAGCGACAGCGTGCTGACGAGCTCGGCCGACGCGACCAACATCGTCCCCGTGACGGGGAGCCTCGCCGACGGCTTCGCCGCCGCGTTCACGATTGGGCTCAGCGGTGTTCGCTCGAATGCGGGCGGCGCCGCAAAAGCCGACACGACGGTCGCGGCGTCGCTGAAGTCGGCGGCGGTGATCACGGCGGCAAACGGAAACCGGACGGCCGTCCTCGACGTGCATGCCGGCGAGACCGTGACGGCGCAGGCAAAGGTCGCCCGGGACGGGCATGTCCTCGGGTCGGCAACCGGGCAGCTGACGCCCGGCTGGCACGCGCTGCGTCTCGCCCTGCCGGCCGCCGTCGGCGCCGGCGCCGCCACCGCCAGCGTCCTGCTCGCCGACGCCGCCGGAAACACGCGGACGCTGAAGGCGACGGTGCAGATCCCGGGCTGAGGCTGCAGCGGGGGCCGCCAGTACACTGGCCTCTCATGTTCGACACCCTGTCCCAACGCCTCGCGAGCACCCTCGGCGACCTGCGCAAGCGGGGCCGGCTCGACGAGGAAGCGATCTCGACGGCGATGCGCGAGATCAGGCGCGCCCTGATCGAGGCCGACGTCAACCTCGAGGTCGTGAGCGCATTCGTCGAGCGCGTCCGCGAGCGGGCGCTCGGCGAGGAGGTCGGCAAGAGCCTGACCGCGGGCCAGCAGGTCGTCAAGATCGTCCACGAGGAGCTGACGGACCTGCTCGGCGCCGACACGGCCGAGCTCGAGCTCGGCCGCTTCGCGGTGATCCTGCTCGCCGGGCTCCAAGGCTCGGGCAAGACGACGACGGCGGCCAAGCTCGCCCGTGAGCTGAAGAGCCGCGGCCGCAAGCCCGCACTCGTCGCGGCCGACCTCCAGCGTCCGGCCGCGATCGACCAGCTCGAACAGCTCGGCGCCCAGATCGACGTCCCCGTCTTCCGAACCGACAGCTCCGATCCCGTCGAGGCGGCCCGGAGCGGTCTCGAGCGGGCCCGGGCCGAAGGACTCGACACCGTGATCATCGACTCGGCGGGCCGCCTTCAGGTTGACGTCGAGCTGATGGAGGAGCTCGAACGGGTCCGGGACGCGACCGACCCGACCGACGCGCTGCTCGTGCTCGACGCGATGACCGGGCAGCAGGCCGCCGAGGTGGCGGTGGCGTTCCAGGAGCGGATCGACATCGACGGGGTCATCCTGACCAAGCTCGACGGCGATGCTCGCGGCGGGGCCGCGCTCTCGGTCAAGAGCGTTACCGGCCGCCCGATCATGTTCGCCACGACCGGCGAGAAGCTCGACGCCCTCGAGGTCTTTCACCCCGAGCGGATGGCGTCGCGCATTCTCGGCATGGGTGACGTCCTCACGCTGATCGAGCGCGCCGAGCGCGCGACCTCCGAGGACGAGGCCGCCGAGATGGAGGCCCGGCTGCGCAAGGGTCAGTTCACCTTCGACGACTTCCTCCAGGCGCAGAAGATGCTCCGCCGCATGGGGCCGCTGCAGGGGATCCTGAAGATGATGCCCGGCATGGGCCAGCTGGCCGACGCCGACGTCGACGAGGGCCGGCTGCGGCGTGTCGAGGCGATTGTCCTCTCGATGACCCCGCGGGAGCGGTCGATGCCGCACACGATCGACGGGAGCCGCCGGCTACGGATCGCGAACGGGTCGGCGACGACGGTCCAGGAGGTCAACCAGCTCCTGGAGGCGCGAAAGATGATGGAGAAGATGATGGGCCAGATGGGCAAGGGAAAGCTGCCGGCGCTGCCGGGCCTCGACCTCTCCGGCGGCCTGCCGGGTGGTGGGCTACCCGGTGGTCCGCCCGCGGTGGCGCCGCTCCAGCGCCGCTCCGGGGCGAAGAAACGGAAGAACAACAAGCGGCGCAGCGGTCGTCGGTAACCTAGAGCCATGGCTGTCAAGCTCCGGCTCACCCGCGTGGGCTCCAAGAAGAACCCGATCTACCGTGTCGTCGCCGCCGACTCGCGCTCGCCGCGCGACGGGCGCTTCCTCGAGATCGTCGGTCGCTACAACCCGCAGACCCATCCCTCGACGATCGAGCTCGACGACGAGAAGATCAAGGGCTGGCTCGGCAAGGGTGCGCAGCCGACCGAGGCCGTCGCCCGGCTGATCAAGGTCAAGGGCATCTCCTAAGGCGCCGTGGCCGAGTTGCTCGCGTATCTTGCGCGCGAGCTCGTCGACGATCCCGGTGCCGTCCGCGTCGAGAGCGAGGAGCGCGACGGGGCGCTCGTACTGCTGCTGCACGTCGCCCCGGACGACGTCGGGAAGGTGATCGGCCGTGGCGGCCGGATCGTCCGCGCGCTCCGGACGGTCGTGCGGGCGAGCTCGGCCCGCGACGGACGGCGCGTGCTCGTCGAGATCGCCGGTTGAGCGCGCCCGAGCTCGTCCGCGTCGGCAGGGTCGGCCGCCCGCACGGTGTCGACGGCGCCTTCTTCGTCGAGGAGCCGAGCGCCGACCCGCGCTGGTTCGCCCTCGGCGCCCGTCTCCTCGTCGATGGCGAGGACGCGGAGGTCGTTGTCGCCCGCCGCGGAGCCGGAGGACGACCCGTCATCCGCCTCGACCGTCCCGTCGGCCGGGGCGCGACCCTCGCGGTGCCGCGCGCCGCGCTGCCTGTGACCGGCGAGGACGAGTACTACGCCTTCGAGCTTGTCGGGCTCGACGTGATCGAGGAGGGAGGACGTGCGCTCGGCCGGGTCGTCGAGGTTCATCCGGGTCCGGCGAATGACGCGCTCGACCTCGGCAACGGCCTCCTGCTCCCGCTCGTCGCCGCGTGTGTCGTTCGCGTCGACCTCGAGGCGCGGCGTATCCTGGTGGCGCCCGGATTCTCCGATCCCGGCTGATTCCTTTGCGTCTCGATGTCTTCACCCTCGTTCCGCATGCCTATGCCTGGCTGACCGAGCAACGGCCGGTCGCGGCCGTGCTCGGTGGCGAGCTCGACCTGAGGCTCTACTCGTACCGCGAGACGACGCCCCTTCGCTCGGGCAGCGTCGACGACGAGCCCTACGGCGGCGGTGCCGGCATGGTGCTGCGGGTCGACGTCGTCGCGGCCGCGCTCGAGGCTGCCTACGGGGGCGCCCCACCCGAGCGCGTGATCGGGCTCAGCCCGCAGGGACGCCCGCTCACCCAGGAGCTCGTCGAGGAGCTCGCCGGCGAAGGTCACCTGGCGCTGCTCTCCGCTCGGTTCGAGGGATTCGACGAGCGGATCGTCGAGCATCTTTGCTCGGAGGTGATCTCGATCGGGCCGTACGTCCTCTCGAACGGCGACCTCCCGGCGATGGTGGTCGTCGACGCGATCGCCCGCCGGCTCCCGGGGGCGCTCGCCGACGGCTCGGGTGAGAAGGAGAGCTTCTCGGCGGAGCTCGAGGGCATGCTCGAGTACCCGCAGTACACGCGCCCGCCGGAGTTTCGCGGCTGGCGCGTGCCCGACATCCTGCTGTCGGGGGACCACGGCCGAATCGACAGCTGGCGGAAGGAGCATGTGCGTTGAGAAACCCCATCGACCGCCTGACCGTCGGTCTGCCGAACGGCGTCCGCGTCACGATCGACTGGCTCGTCACGATCCTCGGTGCGATCCTGATCGTCCTTGCCGTCAAGCAATGGGTGATCAACCCGTACCGGATCCCGTCGAGCTCGATGGAGCCGACGCTCAACTGCGCGAGGCCGGGCCTCGGCTGCCTCGCTGCGGGCGGACTGTTCACCGGCTCAGACCGCGTGCTTGCCTGCCGCATCTGCTACGAGCTCGGGAGCCCGAAGCGCGGCGACATCGTCGTCTTCAACACGCCGCCGAGGGCACTGCTCGCCTGCGGGACCGGTGGCGTCTACGTCAAACGGCTGATCGGGCTACCCGGCGAGGTCTGGTCGGAGAAGAACGGGTACGTCTACATCAACGGCAAGAAGCTCAACGAGCCGTACATCAAACCCGAGTACCGCGACCACTACTCCTATCCGCCCCAGAAGATCCCGCCCGGCCACTACTTCATGATGGGTGACAACCGGGCCGGATCGTGCGACTCGCGCAAGTGGGGTACCGTGCCTCGCGCCAACCTGATCGGCAAGGTGGTCGCGACCTACTGGCCGCCGTCACGAATCTCGATCCTGGCCCTGTTTGGCTGGCTGTAGTCGGCCGACACGTGCTTGCTAGCATGGTCGGAGCCCTCCGGGCCCCGTCCGTATGAGCACGATCATCCAGGAACTCGAGCGCAGCCAGCTGCGCGACGTGCCGCGGTTCAAGGCGGGCGATACGGTGCGCGTCCATTTCCGGGTGATCGAGGGGAACCGCCAGCGGATCCAGGTCTTCGAGGGGATCGTGATCAAGCGCCAAGGGGCCGGGGTACGCGAGACGTTCACCGTGCGCAAGAACTCGTTCGGCGTCGGAGTCGAGCGGACCTTTCCGCTGCACTCGCCCAAGATCGACAAGATCGACGTCACCGCGATCGGTGACGTGAACCGTGCCAAGCTCTACTACCTCCGCGGCAAGGTCGGCAAGAAGGCCCGCGTGCGGGAGCTCCGCCAGCACTGAGCTTGCCCCGGGCGGCAGGTGCCTGGGCGCGCCGCCTCCGTCGCTATTCTCGCGCGGGTGGCGCAACGACCCGGCCCGAGGCTCCTCGCGTTCGATCGGCGGCTCGGCGTCCGCTACGTGGCCGGGGCCGATGAGGCCGGGCGAGGCCCGCTCGCCGGCCCGCTCGTCGTCGCCGGCGTGCTGTTCGACCTCGAACGGCTGCGTGAGCACCGCGTCCGGCCGCTCGCATTCCTGAACGACTCGAAGCAGTGCGGGCCGGAGCGCCGCGAGCAGCTCTATCAGGCCGTCCTCGCCGTCGCCGAGCGGGTCTCGATCCGGGTCTTCCCGCCCGAGGTGATCGATCGAGACGGCCTGCATCGGTCGAACCTGCGCGGCCTCCGCGAGGCACTTTGGTCGCTGCAGCCGGCCGACGCCTGTCTCGTCGACGGGTTCAAGCTCGGCCCGCTCGCCCCGCCGCACCGGGCGGTCGTCGACGGCGACGAGAAGAGCGCGGCGATCGCAGCCGCCTCGATCGTCGCGAAGGTCACCCGCGACCGCTACATGCATGCGGTCGACGCCGTGTACCCGGGCTACGGCTTCGCCTCCCACGTCGGCTACATCACGCCGTCCCACAGCGCGGCCGTCCGCTTGATCGGCCCCTGCGAGATCCATCGTCGCTCGTTCCGGGCGCGCTGCTACCGGCGACCGGCGGACCCCGAGCCGGTCTCGTTCGAGGCCTAGCCCGGGCGGGCGCCAAGTGACACGCCAGCCGTGCCCGACGGCGCGGCACGCTGGTACAGAGTCGGCACGCCCGCAGCGCGGTTCACGGTCTAGATTGCCGGGATGATCGCCCCCGCCACGAACGAATCGGCCGGCCCCGCGCGGGTCTCGACATCCCCGGCCCCGCTCCCGGGCCTGCCTCCGTCGCCCTCGTCGCCGCGGAGCCGGCGGCGCTCGAGGAGACGGGCACCGGCGAGGCCCAGCCGCCCGCGCACACGGCAGCGACGCTGATCGAGCTCGAAGTCGCAGGCTGGGTGATCGCCCGCGCCCGGATCTTCCGAAGCTGACCCGCGGCCGAGCAGCGCTCGCCGTGGCAACGACGTCCTACTGGCTCGCGGGGCCGCTGCCGGCGGTGCCTGCAGCGGCGAGCGCAGGACGTGTCGACGTCGCCGTCGTCGGCGGTGGGGTGACGGGGTGTGCCTGCGCCCTGACACTCGCCCGCGCCGGCCTGCGCGTCAGTCTGCTCGAGGCACGCGAGATCGCCTCGGGCGCGAGCGGGCGGAACGGCGGGTTCGCGCTCAGGGGCCTTTGCCCCGGCTACGCCGAGGCGCGCACGACGCTCGGAGCCGAGGCGACGCGGGGCCTCTGGGAGCTGACCGAAAACGCACTCGACCGCATGTCGACGCTCGCCGGCGACGCGCTGCACCGGCAGGGAAGCATCCGGCTCGCCGTCGACGCCGACGAGTGCGAAGCTCTCCGGCGCGACTACGAGGCGCTGCGCGAGGACGGCTTTCTCGCCGTCTGGCTCGACCCGCTGCCCGAGCCGCTCCGCCGGCTCTTCGCCGGCGGCCTCGTCCATCCCGGCGACGGAACGCTCTCACCTGCCCTCTGGGTGCGGCGGCTCGCCGCCGAGGGCGCGCGCGCCGGTGTGCGGATCGCCGAGCGCTCCCCGATCGACCGTGATGCGATCGACGCTCTCGACGCGGAAGCGGTGGTGATCGCGGTCGACGGGATGACCGACACGCTCGCTCCCGAGCTGAAGCCGTTCGTCGCGCCGATGCGCGGCCAGATGCTCGCGACGGAGGCTCTCCGCGAACGCCTGGACGGCCGGCCGCACTACGCGCGCGGCGGCTACGACTACTGGCAGCAGCTCCCGAACGGCCGCCTGATCCTCGGCGGGCGCCGCGACACGAGCCTCGAGACGGAAGGCACCGCGGACGACGAGACGACGCCGTTCATCCAGAACCAGCTCGAGTCGTTGGCCGCCGAGTTGCTCGGGCGTGCGCCGGCGATCACGCATCGCTGGTCCGGATGCTGGGGACAGACCGCCGATCTGCTCCCGCTTGCCGGCCGCCTCCCGGGCAGCGATCGCCTCTGGGTTGCCGGCGGCTACTCGGGCCACGGCAACGTCCTCGGGTTCGCCTGTGGCGAGCTCGTCGCGAAGGCGATCCTCGGCGAGCCGGCGCCCGAGCTGGCCGCCTTCGATCCGGCGCGTGCACGTTCCGGCGCCTCCTCCGCGCCGGGCCACGCCGGTAGCTGAGCGCCGCGAGCGTCCGGCCGGACGCGGCGGCTCACCGCCCCGGGCTAGCCTCGGTCTTCCATGCGGATTCGAGCCGCACGGGAGGAGGACGCCGGGCCGATCGCCGCTGTGTTCTGCGGCGCCCGCGCCGGGATGGCCTCTCTCCCTCGTCTGCACACCGAAGCGGAGACTCGCACCTGGATCGCAGAGGTCGTCCTCGGCAAATACGAGGTTCTGGTCGCCGAGACCGGCGGTCGGGTCGTCGGCTTCGAGGCGCTTGGCGACGAGGTCCTCGAGCACCTCTACGTGCACCCGGCCGCGCAGGGGCAGGGTCTCGGAACGCGACTCCTCGTGGAGGCGAAGGAACGGCGTCCGACGGGTCTGAGGCTCTGGGTGTTCCAGCGCAACGAGGGCGCGCGTCGCTTCTACGAGCGGCACGGGTTCCGGTGCCTCCGCCTGGCAGACGGTGAAGAAAACGAGGAGCGCGAGCCGGACGCGCTCTACCAGTGGCTACCCGGGCTGAACCAGTCGGCAGGCCGCCTACAGCTCGAGCGTCGCCAGGTCGAGCTCGCCCGCTCTCGCGACGCATGCCTGCGCGATCGCCAGATCCTGAATCGCGAGCCCCGTCGAGTCGAAGATCGTGATGTCGCTGCTCGACTGGCGTCCGGGCGCCTCGCCGGCCAGCACCGCTCCGAGCTGCGTCACGTCCTCGCGGCCGATCAGGCCGGCTTCGACTGCGTGTGCCAGGTCGCCGCTATGACTCGCTTGTTCCCAGTCGTCGCAAAAGAGCCTGACGCGTCCTCCGCGGTCGGCTCCGACCTCCCTCTCGGTCTCGTCCCGTTCGGCGCCGGAGAGGCGCAGTCCCGGCCCGCCCGGAGTTGTGCCGGCCGGCCCGCGATCGCGGCGGGCGAGAGCGAGCTCGGAGGCCGCGATCTCGGCCTTGCCGGGCCCGTCGGCGCCCATCAGGCTGACGTGCTGGCCCGGCGCGAGCGAGCCGGCGCCGAGGAGCTGCGTGTGGCCCGGGGTGACGGTAGCGAGGATGTCCGCCTCGAGAGCCGCAGGAAGCGACGGCGCGAGGCCTGCACCGAGCTCGTCGGCCGCAGCGTGGGCGCGGTCAGGGTCGATGTCCCAGATCGAGACTGTGCGCCCACGGGCGAGGAACGTCCGCGCCGTCGCCCGGCCGTTCACGCCCGCACCAACCACGACGACGGTCTCGGCGTCGTCGCGCGCGAGCGCCTCGGCGGCGAGCACGGCGGCGGCGCCGGTGCGGAGGGCCGTCACGGCACCGGCGTCGAGCACGGCCCTCAGCTGCCCGGTCGAGGCGTCCGAGAGGAGCACCAGCCCGGAGACCGTCGGGAGCCCGATGTCCGGATTCCCGGGAAACGACGTCACCCACTTCAGCAGGGCATACCCGCCGCCGAGCGCCGGCATCGCCCTGAAGTCGCCCGCCGGATAGTTGGTCACGTAGACCTTCGGCGGCATCGTCCATTCGCCGCGGGCGTGCGCCACGAAGGCCTCCCGCACCGCTGCGAGGGCGGTCGCCGGCGGCACGGCGAGCTCGACGTCCCTCGCCCGGAAGACCGGGACGTCCGTGTTCAAAACGCCTTGACGCCGGCGATCAGCTTCAGTACCGACTCCTTGGCGTCGCCGAACAGCATCGCCGTCTTCGGGTCGAGGAAGAGCGGGTTGTCGATGCCGGCGAAGCCGGTGGCCATCGAGCGCTTGCTGACGACGACCTGCTTGGCCTGGTCGACGTTCAGGATCGGCATCCCGTAGATCGGGCTCCCGGGCTCGTTGCGCGCCGCGGGGTTGACGACGTCGTTCGCGCCGATCACGAGCACGACGTCCGTCTGGGGAAACTCGGGGTTGACCTCGTCCATCTCCTTCAGCGTCGTGTACGGGACGTTCGCCTCGGCGAGCAGGACGTTCATGTGACCCGGCATCCGCCCGGCGACCGGATGGATCGCGAAGGTGACCTCGATGCCCTTCTCCTCGAGCAGGGCCGCGAGCTCGGCCACGGAGTGCTGGGCCTGCGCGACCGCCATCCCGTACCCGGGCACGATCACGACCTTCTGTGCGTACGACAGCATGATCGCGACGTCCTCGGCGTTCACCGAGCGGACCGTCCCTTCGAGCGCGCTCATCGTCCCCGCGCCCGCCTGCACCTGCCCGAACGCGCCGAAGAGGACGTTCCCGAGCGAGCGGTTCATCGCCCGGCCCATGAGCATCGTCAGCAGCGTCCCGGACGCGCCGACAAGGGCCCCGCTGACGATCAGCACGTTCGAGCCGA
This sequence comes from uncultured Actinomycetota bacterium, assembly GCA_963765345.1. Classification (GTDB taxonomy): domain Bacteria; phylum Actinomycetota; class Thermoleophilia; order Gaiellales; family Gaiellaceae; genus PALSA-600. The sequence continues at coordinate 40,331 of CAVXWI010000034.1, read as the reverse complement.
GCTCGAACCCGGTCGCGGCGGCCGCCAGGCCCGTGCAGGCGTTGAGGAGCGAGATGACGACGGGCATGTCGGCTCCGCCGATCGGCAGCACGAAGAGCACCCCGAAGACGAGTGCCCCGACGATGAGCGCGGTCAGCACCCACTCGTGCTCGTAGCCGGCGACGATCGCGACTCCGCCCGCCAGGAGCGCGCTGATCAGGGCAAGGTTGACGAACTGCTGCGCCGGATAGGTGATCGGACGTCCGGAGAGCAGCTCCTGGAGCTTCGCGAAGGCGACGAGCGAGCCCGCGAAGGAGATCGAGCCGATCAGCGCCGAGATCACGATCGACACCGACACGTCGGCATGCAGCTGCCCGGGCGCCGGCACGAGCAGGTGGAACTCCGCGAGGGAAACGAGTGCCGCCGCGCCGCCGCCGACGCCGTTGAACAGCGCCACCATCTGCGGCATCGCCGTCATCTTCACCCTGCGCGCGCCGACCGCCCCGAACACGGCCCCGATGGCGGCCCCGACGTAGATCCGCCAGCTCAGGTGGACGCTCGGCTGGGCGAGCGTCACCACGATCGCGACCGCCATCCCCGCCGCCCCGATCCAGTTGCCGCGCCGCGCCGTCGTCGGCGAGGAGAGGAACCTCAGCGCGAGCACGAAGCAGATGATCGTGACGAGGTAGAGCAGATTCGAGGTCGTGTGGCCCACTAGCGCTCCTTGCGGGTGCCGTCGCCCTCGCTCTTGCGCGGCTCACGACGCTTGAACATCTCGAGCATCCGGTCGGTGACGACGAAGCCGCCGACGACGTTCGCGGTCGCGAGGATCATCGCGAGGAAGCCGATCCAGCTGACCAGCGTGCCCGGGTTCGCGGTGCCCGCGATCAGGATCGCCCCGACGATCACGATGCCGTGGATCGCGTTCGTGCCCGACATCAGCGGGGTGTGCAAGAGCGTCGGCACCTTCGAGATCACCTCGAGCCCGAGGAAGATCGCGAGGGCGAGGATCGTTAGCTCGACGACGAGTTGCGCGTAGTGGCTCATCCGCTCCTCCTGGAACTCGACGGTACGGGGTGCTGCCCGACGGCCTCGATCCGGTCCGGGCGGGCTGGTCTCGCGCGGCTGGGCAGTCGAATCGCCGCCGCCGGCACGCCGCGCCGACGGTCGCCAGCGAACCGATCGGAGCTCATCGGGCCTCGCCGTCGCCGTCCGGCGGCCGGGTGACGCAGGCGCCTGCGGTGATCTCGTCGCTCCAGTCGAGCGTGAGCTCGCCGGCCGGGGCCAGGTGCTCGAGCAGTGCCGAGACGTTGCGGGAGTAGAGCTGGCTCGCATGTCCCGGCATCGCACTCGGCAGGTTCAGCAGCCCGACCACCGTGACCCCGTGGACGCTGACGACCTCGCCCGGACGGGTCAGTTCGCAGTTGCCGCCGGTCTCCGCGGCGAGGTCGACGATCACCGATCCGGGCCGCATGTTCTCGACGGCCGAGGCAGGGATCAGCCTCGGCGCCGGCCGACCGGGGATCGCCGCGGTCGTGATCACGAGATCGAAGTCGGGGATGCGCTCCTCCAGCGCCGACTGCTGTCGCGCCTGCTCCTCGGGCGAGAGCTCGCGGGCGTAGCCGCCCTCCCCTTCCTCACCGACGACACCGAGGTCGAGGAAGCTCGCCCCGAGCGACTGGACCTGCTCGCGCACGGCAGGCCGCACGTCGAAGCCCGAGACGACGCCCCCGAGCCGGCGGGCCGTCGCGATCGCCTGCAACCCGGCGACGCCGGCACCGAGCACGAGGACGCGGGCCGGCGGAATCGTGCCGGCGGCGGTGGTGAGCATCGGCAGGAAACGCGGGAGCCGGTCGGCGCCGATCAGCACTGCCTTGTAACCGGCGACGGTGGCCTGCGAGGAGAGCGCGTCCATCGCCTGGGCTCGCGTCGTCCGCGGGATCGACTCCATCGCGAAGGCGAGCACGCCGGCCTGGCGCAGCGCGTCGATTCTCGCGGTCTCGGTCAGCGGCTGGAGGAAGGCGACGAGCACCTCGCCGGAGCTCAGCCTCGCCAGCTCGCTCTCGCTCGGGCCGGCCACCTTGACGACCGCGTCGGCTCCGGTCCAGACGTCGGCGACGAGCTCGGCGCCCGCCTCGGCGTAGGCCGCGTCCGGGAAACCGGCCGCCTCGCCCGCGCCGCGCTCGACGGCGACGGTGAATCCCTCCAGCCGGGAGACGGCGTCCGGAACGAGCGCGACTCGCTGTTCGCCGCTCGCGGTCTCCTTCGGCACTCCCACCCTCATGGCGCGGGCGACCCTACCGGAAACACGGGGGGCAAGCGGCGCCTGCGGCGGGTCGACCTAGACTCGCCTGCGTGACGCACGAGCTCACGACCTACGGGCTGATCCTGCTCTTCGGGTTCGTCGCGATCGAGGGCTGCGGCATCCCGCTTCCCGGCGAGACTGCGCTGATCTCCGCTGCCGTCCTGGCCGGCAGTGGACGATTCAACATCGCCGAGGTGATCGCGGTCGCCGCTGCGGGCGCGATCGTCGGCGACAACACCGGCTACTGGATCGCCAGGCTTGGAGGTCTGGCCTTTGTCGACAAGATCCCGCTCGCCCGGAACGCGCTGCCGAAGCTCCTGCCACGAGGCGAGGCGTACTTTGCCAAGCACGGGCCGAAGACGGTGTTGTTCGCGCGCTTCGTTGCGGGCCTGCGGGAGACCGCGGCCTGGCTCGCCGGCCTCAGCCGGATGCGCTGGCCGGTATTTGCCGCCTTCAACGCCGCAGGCGGAATTCTCTGGGCGACGACGATCGGGCTTGCGGCGTACTACTTCGGGAGCAAAGCCGTTCAGGCGGTGACGGAATACGGCCTCTATGCCGTGCTCGTGATCCTCGTGCTCGGTGTTCTCGGCTTCCTCGGATACCGCAGGCTGCACCGGCGCGCTGATCGGTCTGGCGACGCAATCAACCCTAAATCCGACGCTCGAATCCGACTTGCGGGAATGAACACCGATCGAAGCACGCTGTCGCCTCGTCGCCATCTCGACGTCGCGAGCAATGTTCGTTCGACACGGGTGCGACGACTTTTGCTTCACTTCTCGACATTCGTTTCGTCGAAGGAGGCGTATTCATGGCTCGTAGAACCGTGCTCGTTTGTGACAGTTGCGGAAAGGAAGTGGGCGAGAACAAGGGTGCTGCGTTGCGCGTCACGTTCACCGATGCCCGGCGCGGCTCAAAGGTCGCGGACCTCTGCGACGGCTGCGCCGGCGAGATGCCCGGGCGTCCCGCGGCGCGACGCGGTCGCCGCCCGAAGTCCGTCGTCGCGAGCTGAGCTGCGCGCGGGCCGGGGGCGACGGGGCGCCCCCGGCCGGGCGGCCTCGGTTCTCCGGTGTCGAATCGCGCACGGAGCGGCAAACGACCGCGCCGCCGACCTCCGTCGCTGTCAGGGGGCGGATCTACGATGGCCCGATGGGGCCACTCCCATGAGCCTTCGCCTTGTCGTCGGCCCCGCGAATGCGGGAAAGGTCACGCTCCTGCTCGAGCGCTATCTGGCGCGTCTTACCGACGAGCCGTTTCTGATCGTGCCGAACCGGGCGGACGTCGCCCGGGTCGAGCGCGATCTGCTCGAGCGCTGCGGTTGCCTGCTTGGCGGTTCGATCGGTACGTTCGACGACCTGTTCGAGCGGCTCGCCGCGTCCGACCCTGCCGCCCGCCCGGTCGCGCGTGGAGCGCAACGGGCGCTCGTCGCGCGGCGCGCGGTCGCGAACGCCGTGCGGAGCGGGGCATCGTTGCCGGATTCGGCCCGCTTCTCCGGCTTCAGCGATTCGCTCAACGCCGCTCTCGCCGAGCTTGAAGGGGGACTGCTCGATCCAGCCGACCTCGGCGGCACCCTCGCCGTTCTCTTCGCCGCCTACCGGGGCGAGCTCGAACGGCTCGGTCTCCGGGACCGCGATCTCGTTCGCCGGCGTGCCTGCGAGCGTCTTCGCGGCGACCTCGACGCCTGGCGAGGCGAGCCAGTCTTCGCCTACGGCTTCGAGGATCTGACGGCGGCCGAGTGGTCGCTCCTGGAGGCGCTGGCCGGTCGAGCCGACGTCTGCGTCTCGCTTCCCTACGAGCCGGGCCGGGCCGCCTTCGCGTCGCTGGCCCGCACGGCTGCCGATCTCGCCGCGCTCGCCGGCGGCCAGGTCGAGGAGCTCCCGCCGCGATCGCAGGAGTTCGCCGCGCCCGCGCTCGCCCACCTCGAGCGCTCGCTCTTCGACGAGCCGGGAGGTGACGCTCCGATCGGGGGCGCAGTTCGCTTTCTCGCCGGCGCGGGAGCCCGCGGTACGCTCGAACTCGTCGGCGACGAGCTGCTCGCCGCCCTCCGCGGCGGTACTCCGGCGGAGCAGATGGGGGTCATCGTGCCGGCGGTCGATCGGTACCGGGCCTCGGTCGCGACGGTCTTCGGCAGCCTCGGGATCCCGTACGCCGTCGAGGCGCCGGTGCGCCTCGCGCTGACGCCGCTCGGGCACGCCCTCCTGTCGCTGCTGCGGTTCGCCTGGGCAGGCGGCGGACGCCGTGAGCTCTACGGCTTCCTCCGCTCCCCCTACTCGGGGATCGCGCGGGCGAGCGTCGACTACACCGAGGGCCGGCTGCGCGGGCGGGCGATCGAGGCGGCGGCGCGCGTCGAGGAGGAGACCGAGCGCCTGCGCGAGGCGCCGCTCGTCGCGCTGCGTGAGCTGCGGCAGGCCCCGTCACCGGTCGCCGGCGTCCGCGCCCTCGTCGAGTCGATGGTGCGGGCGGCCTACGGCCTGGCAACGCCGCCCGCGGGTGAACAGCCGCGTCTCGACCTCCGCTCGTTCGCGGCGGTGACCGAGTTTCTCGACCAGCTCGCGGTCGTCGAGGAGGTCGGCGGCCCGCTCGGCGGCGACGAGCTGCTCGACGCGCTCGCCCGGCTCGAGGTACCCGGGCCGCCGGCGGGTGAGCCTGGACGGGTCGCGGTGCTCGATCTCCTGCGTGCGCGCACGCGTCGCTTCGAGACGGTCTTCGTGCTCGGGCTCGAGGAAGGCGTCCTGCCACGACGCGGCACCGGCTCGCCCTTCCTGGACGACGATCAGCGCCGCGAGCTCGAGGCACGCCTCGAGCGGCCCGACCCGGTCAGTCGCGACCGCTACCTCTTCTACACCGCCTGCACCCGGGCGTCGCGACGGCTCTACCTCGTTCGAGAGGCCGCGAGCGACGATGGCTCGCCGATCGAGGCGAGCCCCTTCTGGCAGGACGCGGCTTCGGTGTTCGCGCCCGACGAGGTCGAGCGGGCAACCCGTCGGCGCACGCTCTCCGACCTCACCTGGCCGATCGAGACCGCGCCGACCGAGCGCGAGCGGGTGCGGGCGCTCGCGCGGCTGGCGGCCGACGCAGAGGGTCGCGAGCTCGCCCTCGCGCTCGCCGCGGCGAACGACTGGACGCGCCGTCTCGGGCGGGCGCTCCACGCCTTCGAGCGGGATCCGGTGCTCCGCAACGCGGTCGTCCTCGAGCAGCTTTCCAGTCGAACCGTATTCGGCGCGACCGAGCTCGAGCGGTTCCTCGACTGCTCCTCTGCCTGGCTGTTCGAGCGGGTCGTCGACCCGAAGACGATCGACGCCGAGGCCGACGCCCTGCTGCGGGGCAAGCTCGCTCATCAGGCGCTCTACGCGTTCTACTCCGGTCTCCCGAAGGAGCTCGGAGTCGACCGTGTCACGCCCCAGACGGTGGAGGAGGCGGTCTCGTTCCTCGAGCGCTGCCTCGACGAGGCCTTCGGCTCGGGCATGCGGCTGGAGCTTCGCGAGGTCGAGGCGGCCGAGCTCCGTGAGAGCCTGCGTCGCGATCTCGAACGCTTCGTCCGCGCCGAGGCCGAATCCCCGCTCGCCCTCGTGCCGCGGCGGTTCGAGGTCGGGTTCGGCACCGACCGTTCGGCCCCCGAGCTGCAGCGGGGGCTCGCGCTCGGGGACGGGCTCTTCGCCAGCGGGAAGATCGATCGCATCGACGTCGACCCGCTCAGCGCCAGCGGGATCGTTCAGGACTACAAATCGGGCAAGGGGTCGTACTCGGCGCGCCAGATCGACGAGGAGCGGCGCCTGCAGGTGCCGCTCTACATGCTCGTTCTGCGCGACCTCGCCGGGATCGAGCCGCTCGGTGGCGTCTACCGGGCACTCTCCGGGGTCCGGGCCGCTCGCGGCATGCTGCGCGCCGACTCGCGCGACGAGCTTCCGGGCTTCAAGGCGAACGACTACCTCGAGGAAGACGAGTTCTGGAGCCAGGTCGAGACCGCGCGCGAGCGAGGCCTCGCGGCCGCGCGCCGCATGCGCGCCGGGAGCGTCGCCCACGACCCGAAGGGCGGCGACTGCCCGACCTGGTGCGATCTCTGGACGATGTGCCGGGTGGAGCGGTCGTGAACGAGCACCAGCGCGCCGCCGTCGAGGCACGCGGCGAGGTCTTCGTGTCGGCCGGGGCCGGTACCGGCAAGACCTCGGTGCTGGTCGAGCGCTTCGTCTCTGCCGTCTGTGACGAAGGGCTCGACGTCGACTCGGTGCTCGTGATCACCTATACGCGCAAGGCCGCAGGTGAGCTGCGTTCCCGGATCCGGGGGGCGCTCGCCGAGCGGGGCCGGCTCGACCTGGCGCGTGAGCTCGACGGCGCCTGGATCTCGACGATCCACGGGTTCTGCAGCCGCCTCCTTCGCGCCCACCCGTTCGCGGTCGGGATCGACCCCCGTTTCCACGAGCTCGATGACGAGCACGCGGCCGTGCTTCGCGGCGAGGCCTTCGATCGCGCCATCGAGGCGTTCTGCAGCGGTGAGGAGCGGGAGCGGCTGACGCTGCTCGCGACGTACGGGCGCGGCCGGCTCCGCAAGATGCTGACCGGCGTCTACGAGACGCTGCGTTCGGCTGGCCGGCCGCTCCTGCTCGAGCTGGACGCGCCCGCCGACCTGGACGGCCGGCTGCGGGAACTGCGCGACGCTGCCCGTTGTCTGCTCGACGATCACGGCGCGACCGACAACCACCTCGCCGCAGCGAAGGCTGCACTCGACCTTCCCTCGCTCCCCGAGACCCTGATCGACCTGGCGGCGCTGCGGACGCGCGGCGATCGCGCGGCCGGCTTCGAGGAGGCGCGGCGGAACGTCGAGCAGGCAGCGCTGGAGCTGGCGGCGACGCGTGACAAGGACCTCCTCCAGGAGCTGCTCGCGCTCTTCGCGGCCGAGTACTCGGCAGGGAAGGAGCGCGAGTCGGCGCTCGACTTCGAGGACCTCCAGCTGCTTGCCCGCGACCTCCTGGCCGGCGACCAGTCGGTTCGCGAGGCCGAGCAGCTCCGCTTCCGCGCGATCATGGTCGACGAGTTCCAGGACACGAACGCCCTCCAGTGTGAGCTGATCGACCAGATCGCCGCCGGGCCGGCCAAGGAGGTGTTCTACGTCGGCGATGAGTTCCAGTCGATTTACGGCTTTCGCCACGCAGACGTCGGCGTCTTCCGCGAGCGCCGGGCGGCGGCCGCGCAGCGGTTGTCGCTGACGGAGAACTACCGCTCTCGGCCCGAGGTACTCGCGGCGATCAACCACGTCTTCGGTGAGGAGTTCGGCGACGGTTACCAGCCGCTCGCGGCGTCGGGCGAGTTCCCCGACCCGGTGTTCGGGCACCCGGTCGAGCTGCTGATCACCGACAAGGAGAGCTATCGGGACACGGGCGAGCATTGGCGCCGCGCCGAGGCCCGGGCGGTCGCGCGGCGGGTGCGCGAGCTCGTCGACACGGGCGCCGCCGTACCGGGTGAGATCGTGCTCCTCTTCGCCGCGGGCACCGACGCCGAGTGGTACGAGGAGGAGCTTCGCGCGCTCGGCCTGCCCACCCACCGGGCGACGGGCCGGCGCTACCTCGGGCAGCAGCAGGTGGTCGACCTCCGGATGTACCTTCGCCTGCTGCGAAACCGCTACGACGACGAGGCGCTCGCGACGGTCCTCGCTTCGCCGTTCGTCGGCGTCTCGAATGACGCCCTCATCCTGATCCGCCGGCAGGCGGGTCGTCGGCCTCTGTTCACGGGGATCGAGCGCGCGCTGCCAGAGCCGCTCTCGGCGCAGGACGAGCGACTCGTCCGGGCCTTCAAGCAACGCTTCGAGCGGCTCGTCTCGGCCTCCGCCAGCGTCTCGCTCGAGCGCCTCTGCGAGCTCGTCGTCTCGGAGCACGACTACGACCTGGCGGTGCTCGCGCGCTGGGACGGGCGGCGACGCTACGCGAACCTGCGCAAGCTGATGCGGCTCGCCCGCGGCTACGAGGAGGTGCGCGGGCGCGACCTCGAAGGCTTTGTCGGCTTTCTCCGCGATCAGGAGAACCTCGGGGCCGCTCAGCTGGAGGCCGTCTCCGAGGAGGAGGGAGCCGACGCCGTGCGGCTCCTCACTATCCACGCCGCCAAGGGTCTCGAGTTCAAGGTGGTCGTCGTCGCCGATGCTGGCCGCGACCTCGGCGGCCCGCCGCCGGCGGACGAGATCCTCGCCCTCGCCGACGGCCGGTTCGGGTTCAAGGTCGCACACCCGGCCTCGGGCGAGCGTCGCGGCGTCTTCGGCTACGACGAGGTGCTTGACGCCGAGCGTGAGGCCGGGCGGGCCGAGCGCCTCCGCCTCTACTACGTCGCGATGACGCGCGCGATCGACCGGCTGCTCGTCTCCGGTGCCGTCGGCGATGGGCGCGACACCCCGATCGGCTGGGTGCTCTCCAAGCTCGACTGCGAGCCCGAGCTCGGCGGCGAGGAGGCCGTCTTCGAGCTCGAGCGCGGCGGTGCCTCGTTCCTCGTCCGGGTCGACCGGGCGAGCACGGCTGCGCCCGAGCCCGCGGAGCCGGACGGGGCCGAGGGACAGCTCTCCCTCTTCGACGACGTGCCCGCCGCACCGGTGCTGCACGGCCTCGCACTGCCGGAGCTCGCGGAGGTGCCGGAGCCCGGCCTCCATCACGTTCGCCAGCTCTCGTACTCGGCGCTCGCGCTCTTCCAGCGCTGTTCGTACCGGTACTACGCCGAACGGGTCGCCGGCCTGCGTGAGCGTCGGCAGGGCGAGGGGCCGGGCGGCGGGCTGGCAGCGACGGAGATCGGGGACGCGGTGCACCGGCTGCTCGAGCTGGTCGAGCCGACCGATCCCCGGCCGCCCGACCTCGCGGTCGTCACGTCGTGGTATCCCGCCGTCAGTGACGAGGAGCTCGAACGAATCGCCGCCTTCGTCCGCACCTATTGCGACTCCCCACTGGCCCGCCGGCTCGCGGGGCTCGACGGGGTGCGGCCCGAGCGCCCGTTCGCGTTCCTCCACGACGGTGTCCTGCTCCGCGGCCGCCTCGACATCCTCCAGCGGGTGGGCGAGCGGGCCCTCGTCGTCGACTTCAAGACGAACGTGCTCGGCGAGCGAACGCCCGCAGAGGTAGTCGAGTCTGACTACCGGCTCCAGCGGCTCGTTTACGCCCTCGCCTGTTTCCGGGCCGGCGCCGAGGAGGTCGAGGTCGTCTACACGTTTCTCGAGCGCACAGACGGCGAGGTGGCATCGACGTTCTCCCGTGCCGAGGCCGGCGTGCTCGAGGCAGAGCTCTCGGCGGCGATCGGGCGGATCGCTGCAGGCGTGTTCACGCCGAACCCCGGCACGTTCACGTGTGCCGGCTGCCCGGTGCTCGACGTCGCCTGTGCCGGCCCGAAGCTGCCCGGTGGGCCGGCAGGCGGGCCGCTGGTCGAGCCGGCCGGGCTCGTTACCGCTCCGCGCTAGCCGCCATCAGGGTTGCGCGGCCCCCGATCGGCATCGGCCTCGTGCGCTAGCGTCGAGCCGCGGTGGCGACGAGCTATATCCACGAGGCGCGCCTGAAGGTCGGGCCGAAGCGCGCGCGGATTCGGCCCGTGATCGAGCGGCTAGCGACGGAGTACGCCGACGCCCGGATCGCGCTTCGCTTCGAGAATCCGCTCGAGCTCCTCGTCTCGGTGATGCTTTCTGCCCAGACGACGGACGTCAACGTCAACCGGGTCACCGCGAACCTGTTCCGCAAATACCGAACGCCCGAGGACTATCTCGCCGTTCCCATCGAGGAGCTCGAGCGAGACATCTTCCAGACCGGGTTCTTCCGTCAGAAGGCGAGGTCGTTGCGGGGGACGATGGCGATCCTGATCGCCGAGCACGGGGGCGAGGTGCCCGAGGACTTCGACGCCCTCCTCCGGCTGCCAGGCGTCGCGCGCAAGACAGCCAACGTCGTCTCGGCCGAGCGCGGCGATGCCCGGGGGATCGTCGTCGACACCCATGTCCGGCGACTCTCGCAGCGGCTCGGGTTCACACGCCAGGAGGATCCGGTGAAGATCGAGCGTGACCTGATCAAGCTTGTGCCGCGCCCCGACTGGGCGCGGTTCCCGCACCTGCTCATCTGGCACGGCCGACGCGTCTGCGATGCGCGCAGGCCCGCGTGTGCCGGGTGTGTCATCTCGGAGCTCTGCCCGAGCGCGCGCTACTCCGGAGTCAGCGCGAGGAGGAGCCCGCCTTCATCGTCGTAGCCGGGGAACAAGTCGGCGATGACCTTCTTCTCGAGCCCGGCGTGCGTCCGTACCGAGAGCTCCTTCCCGAGCTGCCGTACGCCCCACTCGCGAACCGTCTCGATCGGCTTCGCATCCGAGAGCTGGAAGGCCTCGACGACGTCCCGGCCCATCAGGTCGGGCTCCTCGAAACCGGTCAGCTCGAAGATCCCGTGCCCGCTCGCCAGGATGCGCCCCTCCTGGTCGCAGACGACGAAGCCGGTCGACTGGGCAGGGTAGTAGTCCTCGAGCAGCTCGAACATGAAGCCGAAGTCGCAGTGGTGGCACGACGGCGGCTCCTGCGAGAGGCCCTCGCGACCGTCGCGGTCGAGCCGGCGGGTCTTGCAGCGCGGGCAGATGTAGAACGGCACGAATCTCAGGCTAGCCTGTCGGCTGGCCGCGACGACGCGATTTCACGCGAGACGACGGCGGGTCGTCGCGTCGCAACGCCCGACCTACCGGGGACTCAGCTCGCGACTGCGACCTCGGCCGGGTCCGCAAGGTCTGCGAGGTAGCGCTCGGCGTCGAGCGCGCCCATACAGCCCGAACCCGCGGCGGTGACCGCCTGCCGGTAGACGTGGTCCTGGACGTCACCGACGGCGAAGACGCCCGGGACGTTCGTCTCGGTGCTCCCGGCTCTCGTGACCAGGTAGCCGTTCTCGTCGTGGTCGAGCTGGCCGAGGAAGAGCTTCGTATTCGGGTCGTGTCCGATCGCGACGAAGAACCCCTGCGCAGCGAGCTCGCGCCGCTCGCCCGTGTCGGTGTTTCTGAGCACGAGCCCGCTGACGACGGAGTCGCCGAGGACGTCCTCGACGGCATAGGGGGTCAGCAGCTCCAGCCGCGGGTTGGCCTTCGCGCGGCTGACCATGATCGGCGAGGCGCGGAAGTCGTTGCGCCGGTGGACGAGCGTCACCTTCGTGCCGAATCGCGTCAGGAAGAGGGCCTCCTCGAAGGCCGAGTCGCCGCCGCCGACGACGACGATCTCCTTCTCCTTGAAGAACGCACCGTCACAGGTCGCGCACGCCGAGACGCCGCGACCCTGCAGCCTGCGCTCGGACTCGAGTCCGAGCCAGCGCGCGGTCGCGCCGGTCGCGACGATCACCGCGCGTGCGCGATATTCGTCGTCCTCGACCGAGACCCGGAAGGGCCTCGCCGAGAAGTCGACTCCGGTCACCTCCGCGGTGACGAATCGCGCGCCGAACCGCTCGGCCTGGCGGCGGAAGTTCTGCATCATCTCGGGGCCCATGATCCCGTCCGGGTAGCCCGGATAGTTCTCGACGTCACTCGTGAGCATGAGCTGCCCGCCCCACTGGTACCCCTCGATCACGAGAGGCCGCAGCTCGGCACGGGCGGCATAGAGCGCCGCGGTATACCCGGCCGGGCCGCCGCCGATGATGACCAAATCGTGAATCTCTTCTGTGCCCATCTCGCCTCCTGAGAAAAACCTGTCGCCTATTAAAACGACAGCGGCGGGGCGATCGTTCCCTAGGCCGCTTCGACCCGGCGCAGCGGCTCGGGTGTGTCGAGCTCGGGCGGGCGGTCCTCGCTTGCCCGCTCGAGCTTTCCGGCGAACTTGTCGAGCCGCTTGTCGGCGTCGGCGAACTTCGACTGGGCCCGGCCGAGGTGGGTGCCGACCAGCTCGAAGTCCTCCTTGAACCGCCCGAAGTCCTTGCCGAGCTCGGCGACGTAGCTCAGGACCTCGCTGGCGTGCTCCTCGATCTGCATGCCGCGGAGGCCGAGCACGATCACCTGCAGGTAGGCGGTGAAGGTCGTGGGCGAGACGAAGAAGACACGCTTCTCGTGGGCGTACGCCTGCAGGCCGACCGATGGCCCGCAGGCGAGCTCGTAGTAGACCGCCTCGACCGGGACGTACATGAAGGCGAAGTCGTAGGTGCCGTCCTCGGGCCGGATGTACTTGGTCGAGATCGCGTCGACGTGGGCACGGACGTCCCGTGTGAACGCTCTCTGATGCAGCTGACGCTCCTCGTCCGTCGGCGCCTCGGTGAGCCGCTCGAAGTTCTCGAGTGGGAACTTCGAGTCAACGCGAGAGCAGCCGACCCGCGCGGACGACGGCGTCGACACGGTCGCCCGAGGAGAACGTGTGCTGGATCTCGTAAGCCGCCGGGGGCAGCCGGTCGCGGAGCAGGTTCTCGAGCAAGAGCTCGCCGAACCCGCCGCGGGCCTTCGGTGGCCGGAGCGCCTGCTCGAGCCGGGCGAGGTCGTTCGCCCGGGCGAGCATCTGCGTGGCCGTGCCGCCGATCTCCCCGAGCTTCTCCGCGATCCTCGCCGTCGTCTCGCCTGTCGCCTGTGCGCTCACGAGCAGACGGTTGTCCATGCCGGAGAGGCGGAGGTCGACCTTCTGGTCGAGGTCGGCGATCCGGCGGCCGAGCGTCTCGCCGATCCCTCCGAGCCGCTGGTCGACCTCGAGCGCCCGCGCCGAGAGCTCGCGCCGGAGCAGGCCGGCGAACCAGACGCCGGCCCCGCCGAGGACGGCAAAGACAACCAGCAAAAGAGCGATGACCGCCGCGAGAGTCACGAGCCGACGAACGGTAGAGACCGCGTCGGACGGCGAGCAGGCGGCACCAGGAAAAAAATTCAGCCCCGGCAAGTCCGAGGACCCACCGGAGCTGAGTGCCGGATCCAGCGAGTCCGAAGACCTACCGGATCCGACGTGCAGGAAGCTATACGCCCCTGCCGGGTCCGGTCAATCCCTGCCGCTCCGCAAAAGTTCGCTCGGAGCGCACTTTTCCTCGGAGCCGTCGCGGGCGGCAGGGAACAGCCGTTCGCCTGGCTAGGCTGCAGCCCCGTGCACGACGCGTTTGCCCCGGGCGGAGCGCTCGCCGCGACCCTTCCCGGCTTCGAGTCCCGGCCCGAGCAGGCCGCGCTCGCCGCCGCCGTCGAAGCCGCGCTTGCCTCGGGGGAGCATCTCGTCGCAGAGGCCGGGACGGGCACCGGCAAGAGCCTGGCGTATCTGCTGCCGGCGCTCGAGTCCGGCCGGCGGGTGGTTGTCGCCACGGCGACCAAGGCGCTCCAGAGCCAGTTGCTGGCCAAGGACGTCCCGGCTGCGGCGCTGGCGCTCGGCCGGGAGGTCTCGGTCGCCGTGCTGAAGGGCAGGCAGAACTACGTGTGCCGCAAGCAGCTCGCGAGCTTCGGGCCGATGCTGCTGCGCGATCCCCGCGACGAGGCGGGCTGGGACGCCCTCCAGCCCTGGCTCGACGAGACCGAGACCGGCGACCGAGCCGAGCTCCCCTTCGAGCCGTCGGAGGCGCTCTGGGCCGAGCTCGCGGTCGGCGCCGACCGCTGCGCCGGCCGCCGCTGTCCCTTCGTCTCGACCTGCTTCTCGGAGGCCGCCAGGGTGCGGGCGGGGGAGGCGGAGCTCGTGATCGCCAATCACGCGCTCTACTTCGCCGACGTCGCCGCCGGGTTCGGCGTTCTACCCGAGCACGATGCGGTCGTCTTCGACGAGGCGCATCGGCTGGAAGAGACGGCAGCGACCTGGCTCGGCGGTCGCGTCTCCCGTGCCGGCCTTCGCCGTCTCGCCGCCGATGTCGAGCGCGCCTGCCGCGACGGGGCCGTCGCGGTGCCGGCCCGTGCCGTCGATCGCGTCGAGCAGGCGGGTGAACGGCTCCTGCGGGCGGTCGCCCCGGCCGTCGGGCGCCAGCGCCTGCGCGCGATCCCGGTCGAGGCGGCGCTCGTCCTCGTCGACGCGCTCGCCGCCCTCTCCGGCGAGCTCTCCGGGCGCGCCGAGGGTCTCGACCAGCTGGCGCGCCGCGCGCTCATGACCGCCGCCCAGGTCGAGGCCTGTCTGGAGCCAGGCGGTCTCGAACGGGTCGTCTGGGCCGAGCCCGACGCGATCGCCTGGGCGCCCGTCGATGTCTCGAGTCGAGCTCCGCGACCGGCTCTGGGACGAAGGCCCAACGGCGATCCTCGTCTCGGCGACGCTGACGACGGGCGACGACGCACGCTTCGTCCGCCGCCGGCTCGGCCTCGATCACGCCCGCGAGCTCGTCGTCGGCTCCCCGTACGACTTTCGCGAGCAGGCTCTGCTCTACGTCCCGCGGACCATGCCCGACCCGCGCGGCCCCGGCTTCAGCGAGAGCGTCGCCGAGGAGGTCGTCGCCCTGCTCGGGCTCTCGCGTGGACGGGCGCTCGTGCTCACCTCGAGCTACCGGGCGCTCGAGGTGATCCGCGAACGACTTGCCGGCCGCGTTCCCTACGCGGTGCTCGTCCAAGGCGAGCAGCCGCGCGAGCAGCTGCTCGAGCGCTTCCGCTGCGAGGTCGACTCGGTGCTGCTCGCGACCTCAACCTTCTGGCAGGGCGTCGATGTCCCGGGCGAGTCCCTGTCGCTGCTCGTGATCGACAAGCTGCCCTTCTCGGCGCCCGGCGACCCTCTGCACGAGGCCCGCTGCGAGGCCGTCGAAGCCGACGGCGGTGACTGGTTTCGCGAGTACGCGCTGCCGATCGCGATGCTTCAGCTCCGCCAGGGCTTCGGGCGGCTGATCCGGAGCCACGACGACTACGGGGTGGTGGCGATCCTCGATCCGCGGCTGCGGACGAAGCCGTACGGCCGAGCGTTCCTCGCCGCCCTGCCGCGGGCCCCGATGGTCGACGACCGGCACGCGGTCGCGGCGTTCTTCGGTGCGCAGGCGCTCCAACCCGCGTGAGCAGCTCGGCCCGCTAGCCTGACGTCCGCCCTGCGCCGGGGTGGCGGAACTGGTAGACGCGCTCGGCTTAAAACCGGGTGCCCTTGCGGGCTTGGGGGTTCGAGACCCTCCCCCGGCATCTCCTCAGCAGTACAGTCCCTGCGTGGTCGAGGTCGCCCATCGCGCCGACACCCTCGAATGGGACACGCCGCTCTTCCGTCAGGCGCTGACGCAGCTCGAGCAGGCACTTCCGCGGACCGGGATCTCCGACCACGTCGCCGAGCGGCTCCGGTTCCCGGAGCGGGCGATCATCCTGACGCTGCCGGTGCGCATGGACGACGGCACCGTCCGCTCGTTTCCGGCCTACCGGGTGCAGCACTCGTCCGTGCTCGGGCCGACGAAGGGCGGGATCCGCTACGACGGCGAGGTCAACCTCGGCGAGTGCGCGGCGCTCGCGATGTGGATGACCTGGAAGTGCGCTCTCCTGCGGCTCCCCTACGGCGGCGCGAAGGGGGGTGTCCGGTGCAACCCGCACGAGCTCTCGCAACCCGAGCTCGCGCGGATCACCCGGCGCTTCACCTCCGACCTGGCGCCGTTCATCGGTCCCGAGATCGACATCCCGGCGCCCGATATCGCTACGAACGAGCAGACGATGGCCTGGATGATGGACACCTACTCGGCGCAGAAGGGCTATGCGGTCCCAGAGATCGTCACGGGCAAGCCCATCTCGATCGGCGGCTCGGTCTTCCGCAACGAGGCGACCGGCGCGGGCGTCGTGATGGTGATCGAGCGCGCCTGCGCGCGCCTCGGATGGAACCTCGCCGAGCTCCGGTTCGTCGTCCAGGGATTCGGCAACGTCGGCGGTGTCGCCGCGACCGAGCTGCACGACCACGGGGCGGCAGTCATCGGTGTCGGCGACATCTCTGGCGGCGTGCACGACCCGACCGGCCTCGACGTGCCGACACTGCACGAGTATGCGCGCGAGCACGGCTCGCTCGTCGGCTTCCCGGCGAGAGCGCTCGCCCACGAAGAGCTGCTGGAGCTCGACTGCGACGTGCTCGTTCTCGCGGCTCGCGAGGACCAGGTGACCGAGGCCAACGCGGGCGGGCTGCGCTGTCGCCTCGTCGCCGAGGGCGCGAACGGCCCGACCTCGGTCGCGGGCGACGCCATCCTCGCGGCGCGTGGGATCCCGGTCCTGCCGGACGTGCTCACGAACGCCGGCGGCGTCACGGTCTCGTACTTCGAGTGGGTCCAGGACCTGAGCCGTCTGTTCTGGGATCGCGACGAGATCCGCCGACGGCTCGCGGAGAAGCTTGGCGATGCCTTCGATCGCGTCTGGGGGCTCGCCGCGAGCGATGGCGTCTCGCTGCGCAGCGCCGCTCTGATCTCGGGCATCCGCGACGTCGCGGCGGCTCTGGAGGCGAGGGGGATCTACCCGTGACCCAGCGTGTTCGCGACGCGATGGTCGCCGATCCGCACGCGCTCGAGGCAGGCGCGACCGCGCAGGAGGCCGGGGAGGCGCTGATGCGGCCCGAGGTTCGCTCCGTGCTCGTCTGCGACTGCGGAGCGTTCCTCGGCGTGATCACGCGGAAGACGCTCGTGCGGGAGGTCGTCGCGCGTGGCCTCGACCCCCGCACGACGCGGCTGCGCGAGATCGCCGAGGCGGCGAACGCGACCGTGGATTCCGACACGCCGCTCTCGGCCGCCTTCAGTTTCCTCGAGGCCGGCGACTACGAGCGCGTCCCGGTCGTCGACCGGGGCCGGCTCGTTGGCGTCCTCTCGCGGTCGTCGGTTCAGCGGCGGCTGCAGGAGGACGAGCCGCCGCCCGAGAACGACGCCGAGTAGCCGGCCGGTTCGCTCAGGCGGCGACGAGCCGTAGCTCGAGCTCGGCCGAGAGTGCCGCGACCGCCTCGCCGAGCCGATCGCGGGTCGTCTCGTCGACGAGCCGGCCGTCGGCGTCGAACTTCTCCGCCGCCTGCCCCACCGGGAGCTCCACGTCGACGACGCGGGCCCCCATCGCTGTCAGCACCTTGCGGAGCTCGGCCTGGGCCCAGACCGCTCCGAAGAGGCCCGCGCTCGCACCGATCACGGCGACGGGCTTACCGCGGAAGACGTTCGTTGCGAACGGCCGCGAGGCCCAGTCGAGCGCGTTCTTCGAGCGCACCCGGAATCGAGTGGTTGTACTCGGGTGTCGCGATCAGAACGGCGTCGGCCGAGGCGACCGCGTCGCGGAGCGACGCGACCGCCACCGGCGCGGGGCCGAGGTCGTCGTCCTGGTCGTAGGGCGGAACCTCGCGCAACCCCCGCCAGAGCTCCAGCGTGTCCCCCGGGCCAAGCAGGTCACCGGCGGCGCGAAGCAGCGACGTGTTGTGCGAGTCGCGGCGCAGGCTGCCGGAAATGGCGAGGATCCGCAACGCTAGGCCGCCTTGACGAGCGAGAGGGTCGCCTTCAGCGTCACCTCGTCGGAAAGGGCCTTGCTGCCGTCCGGCATCTCGGCGTTCCAGGTGATCCCGAACGCGGTGCGGTCGACCGTCGTCCTCAGCTCGAGCCCATAGCGCTCGTTGCCGTACGGATCGGCGACCGGGCCGACGATCGTGCCCGTCAGCGTCGCCGGCTGCGTCACTCCCTTGATCGAGATCTCGCCCTCGAACCTGACCTCGGGGCCCGCGAGCTCGGCCGTCTCGGCCGTGAAGGAGACCTCGGGGTAGCGCTCGGCGTCGAAGAACTCGGGCGAGAGGAGATGCGCGTGCAGGTTCTCGTCCTTCACCTCGAGCGTCGCAATCCGCGCGGCGCCGGAAAGGCGGCCGTCGACAAGCGACGCGTCGAAGTCGCGTCACGTCGCCGCCGAACGTCCCGATCCCCATGTACTCGACCTCGAACGCGACCGTCGAATGGACGCGATCGACGCTGTAGGTGCCGCTCGGAAGCGTTCTCGTCTGAACCTCGGTACTCGTCATCGTGCTCGAACCTCCTGAAGATTGATTGCGCAAGTATATCCATAAACGTTGACTGCGCAACCATATTCCCCGGGGACTAGGAACAAGTCGAGGCGGCGAGGAGCGCCGCCCCGTCGAGCAGGTCACGCTCGCTCCAGGCAAGCGCCTCGAGGCGATAACGGCGCATCACCTGGCGGACGACGATCGCGCCGCCGACGATCACGGGGGCCCGGGCGGGGTCCATGCCGGGCACCTCGGCGCGCTCGGCGACGGTCAGCCTGGCCAGCCGCGCCAGCTCCCTCTCGACGGCCTCGGCGGTCAGCTCGCCGGCGATCTGATGGAGCTGGGCGACCGTCCCGGCGACGCCGATCGCCGCCGTGACGCCGAGCTCGGGGAGGAGGTCGTCGACGTAGCCGGCCGCGGTCGCGAGCTCGGCCGGTGTCGGCGGATCAGAGCGAAGGAATCGCTCGCTCAGACGAACCGAGCCGATGTCGAGGCTCGTCCGCCACGGGCCGAGGATGAGCTCGGTCGAACCTCCGCCGACGTCGAGGACGAGCGTGCTCTCGTCGGTTGCGCCGACGCCCCGCCGGGTCAGCTCTGCTTCCTCGTCCCCCGACAGGAGGCGCGTCGGGAAGCCGAACCGGCGTGTCACCTCGGCCAGGAACTCCCTCCATTCTCGGCATCGCGTGTGGCGGACGTCGCGACGACAATGGTGCGCTCGGGCCCGAGCCGCGTGATCTCCTCCTGAAAGGCACCGACGGTCGCGAGCGTCCGTGCGATCGGCTCGGGCCGCAGGCGGCGACCGGCGTCGACGCCTTCGCCAAGACGCGTCACCACCGACCGGCGGATGACCGGCGCGAGTCGCTCGCCGTCGACATCCGCGACGAGCAGCCGCGTCGAGTTCGTACCGATGTCGATCGCCGCGACGCGCGTCACTTGTGCGGCATCACCGTGCGGACGCGCTGGACGACCTTCCAGGCCTCCCCGGCCGCCTGCGAGAGGACGGAAAGGGTCGCGAGCGACTCGCTCAGCTGCGCCCGCGCGCGCTCGAGGCGCTCGACCTGCGACGGTCGCCGCTGCCGTCCTCACCTCGATCCCGGCGATCCTCGTCGCGGTGTCGGTGAGGGCGGGCTCGCTGACGCGCCGGAAGCCTCGGAAGGCGCGCCAGGCGGCGAAGCCCGCGGACCGAGGCGAGCGCAAAGCCGCCGACGACCGCGACGGCGAAGACGATCAGGGCGAGCAGGACGACGTGGCTCATCGTGGGCATCGTAGTCCGGCGCAGCCTCTCTACACTCGGTGGCGTGAGGAGGATCGGCTCGCGGCGCGACGGCCTTGTCCAGGTCGCGCTCGTCCTCGGTGCGGTCGGCGCCTACGAGGCGATGCGCCTCGCTCTACGGCCCGATTGGCCGCTCGCGCTCGCCCACGCGCGCGAGATCGCGGGTCTCGAGCGTGTCGCGCACCTCGCGTGGGAGCTGCCGCTCCAGCGCGCGCTTCCTGAGTGCGCCTGGGCTCGTCGAGACGATGAACGTCTTCTATCTCGTCGCCCACTTCCTCGGGACGGGGCTCTTCTTCTGCTGGCTCTATCGGCGCTCCCGCGACGGCTTCCGGTGCTTCCGCAACGGCGTCATGGTGGCGACTGCGATCGCCTTCCTCGTCGCGTGGCGGTTTCCGACCGCGCCTCCGCGTGTGGCCGGCCTCGGCCTCGAAGATACGCTCCGGCGGTTCTCCGACATCGATATCGGCTCGCCGGGCTCGGGCGGCCTCTCTGACCCGGTCGCCGCGATGCCGTCGCTCCACGTCGGCTGGGCGATCGCCGTCGCCGCAGGGCTGATCCTGTACGCGCGGTCACCGGCCGTGCGCCTGGTGGCCGTTCTCTACCCGGCCGCAGTCGTGCTCACCGTCCTTGCCACCGGAAACCACTTCGTTCTCGACGCGCTCGCCGGCGCTCTTGTCATGCCCGTCGGTTTCGGCATCGCTGCGGCACTTCCGGGTGGTGTTCGGCTGGTACGATCTTCTCTGCGACGCGGGGTGGAGCAGTCAGGTAGCTCGCCGGGCTCATAACCCGGAGGTCGCAGGTTCAAATCCTGCCCCCGCTACTCGAGAAGGCCTGGGAGAAAGAAACCGGTCTTCTGGTGTGGCGCCTAGCGCCGTTCGGTCGGTGGAGTGCGGCGGCAGGTTGCGGGCGAACGTCGGGGGTGTCGGCGGCGTCTGGCGGAGGAGATGCTGGTGCGGCGAGGTCGGCTGGGTTCGATCGCCGGGAGGTCGTCGGCCGACGAGAGCGCTGGGAGGGAGCGCCGGGAGGCTGACGGTCGTGGCAGACCCGCCGGGGGACGGGCGTCAGGTGGCCGCGTTCGGGAGCAATCTCAGGTCGCCGTTTCTGAGTACCTGGCAGCCGGATCCCGGCTGGGTGAAGACGTCGCCAGCGTGAGCGACGAGCACCTCATGGTTCTTCTTCAGCTGCTGGCGCCCGTACTTCGAGAGCAGGTTCGTGTCGACCGTCCCAGGGACGATGCTCCGTCCGTTGGCGGACAGCTGGCCGCCAGGCAGCACCGGATGGGCCGATCCGAGGTGGAACCGGTCGTGCGAGCGGTCCTCGCTCAGGGTCATGTTCAGCCAGGTGTAGTCCTCGCCGGCGAGCCACGGAATCCAGAACATGTAAACCTTGAAGGTTCTCGGCTGATGGGTGACGAGGTGGAGCCGGCAGGCTACAGGGGCCTCCTGAACGTCTCCTGAGATGGCCAGGACAAGGAGCGGGATGTTTGAACCGTCGAGGGCGCTCAGGGCGGTCTGAGCTGCTCCGCGGTCGGCCGAGCTGAGCCCGCTGGAATCGACCGTGGTCGTCCCGCAGGCTGCGAGGACGAGTGTCCCGGCGAGGGTCGCGAGTTGCGCGAGTCGAGTGATCTTGGGACGTAGCACAGGTGATTTCCAGGCAACGCTCGCCGCGGTCGCGTCGTCTCAGGGGTTGACGTAGGAGGGGATGATCTTGAGAACGGGGGCTGCGCTTACAACGCGAGCCGCGCCGGCGAAGAAGGCTTCGCTGTTGAGGGTGAACGAGACGGTCATCGATCCTCCATCGCCTCGGCAGGTGCAGCTCGGCGGCTTCAGATCGAGCTTGTTGCAGAAGATGTTCGGGTAGAGGAGGACGGTCCTGAACTGGCTGCCTCCGAATCCGGGGAGACCTGTGAGCGTGCAATGCCCGGAGCTGCTGCCGGTCACGGCGACGATGCGAGCGTTCGAAGGCGGATACCACTCGAAAGAGTTGATGTATCCGACGTTGGAGGCGTTCGTGACCGTGATCTCGTAGCGGTGTACGCCCGGCAAGGGCGTCAGCGCAGCGCTCAGCCAGTCCTGGTTCTCTGCGTCGGGCTCGTCGAGGATGACCCCGCCAGACATGATCAGGGGCGGTTTGGGCACGGTCAGCGGCGCGTATGCGCCCGTCGTCGGCGTGGAGCCGCCGCCCTTGTTGTTCGTGTCGAGCGCGACGAAAACGACGGCGACGATGCCCCCAGCCAAGGCCACCACGCAGAAAGCAAGTACGGCGAGCATTCGCCTCGACCGAGGCATGATGGGCCTCACGACGATTCACCTTAGCGGACGTCGGCGCCGCCGGGGCCCGCCGAATGACCGCGGTCACCAGCAGCTATCGTGGGACGGGTGTCGCCTGAAGCGGTGCCGAGTCTTGCCGTCCACCAGAACGAGTCGCGCAGTGGGAGGTTCACGATCCGTGTGACGACGTGGACGGTCGGGGTTGGCGTGCTCGCAGCGCTGCTCGTGGCCGTCGCCGCCTCGGCCTCGTCGGCGGCGACGGGCGGGTTGAGGTCGGTGACGGTGTATAGTGTCGCGACTGGGGTTCAGTTCATCAATACGGCTGATGATCGGGTTCGCGGGAAGATCAATAATCCGTTTGGGGCTGGGGTGAACAAGCTGGCGCCGCCGTTGGCGAGTACGGGTAATGGGCCGTTTCCTGGCGATGTCGCTGTCTACGGGGTCAATCTTTATGCCGGGAAGACGTTGCAGCGGCGGGCTGGCTCGGGCGTCTATACGTGCTATTTCAACTATTCGCGGACGGCGTTTTGTGAGGCGTACTACGAGCTTGCGGGGGCGAACACGTTGGTGGCGTCGGGGCCGGTCGATTTCAGCGCGAGTGGTTTCACGATCGTGATCACGGGCGGGACGAAGAAGTATCTCGGGGCGCGTGGTGAGGTGCTTGTCGCGGCTGCGCCGCGGAACGCGCAGCGGATCGACTTCCGGTTGCTTTCATGACCGTCGCGGCGTGCTGCGCGTGGGGGTCGTTGCCGCGGCGCTCGTGGTCGCCGTGGGGGGTGGGGAGGCGCGGGCGGCGGCGCAGGCGAAGCTGACGATTTTCGCCGTGCCGGCGACGGTGCAGTTCATGAATCACGCCGATGACCGTTTGCGCGGGATGAGCACGAACCCGTTCAACGTCGCGAAGTCGCTCGTGATCGTCAGCGGCGGCGTCGAGAAGAAGGCCGGCCCGTTTCCCGGCGACGATGTCCTCTACAACTTCCGGCTCTACTCGAGCCCGAAGCAGAAGAAGGCGCTCGGCTCGGCGATCTTCACGTGCTACTACGACTTCTCCAAGCACGCGATCTGCAACTCCTACTTCGAGCTCGACCGCGGCCTGATCGTCGCGTCCGGGTCGGTCGCGTTTGGCAGCAACGACTTCGTCCTCAGCATCACCGGCGGCACCAACAGCTACCTCGGCGCACTCGGCCAAGTCACCTCACGCCCCGCAGCGAAGAACTCCCAGCGCTTCGACCTGCAGGTCGAGGGATTGCGGGGATGACCCTGCAGACTCGCCGCGGTCCTCGCGGCTCTCGCAGCGCTCGGCGGGGTCGGCGTGTCGCCGCGTCCGCGGCCGCCGCTACCGGACACGCTCGCTCGTGATCTACCTGAAAGCGACACGCCTGCAATTCCTCAACCACGCCGACGACCGTGCACGCGGTGACGTGACAAGCCCGTTCGACCCCGACGCAAAGCTGACACCACCCACCAACGCGAACTCGGGCGCCAAAGGCACCCGAGCCGGCGACCAGGCACTCTTCAGTTTCAAGCTCTACGCGGACGCCGGTCTGGCGAAGCCCATCGGGACCGCCGTCTACTCCTGCACCTTCAACTTCGCCCAACAAGCGGCCTGCGACGCCAACCTCGAGCTGACCGGCGGGACGATGTTCGCTTCGGGCCCGGCCGACCTCATAACGGGTCGGTTTACGCTCGCCGTCGTTGGCGGGACGAGCGCGTATCTCGGCTCGCGGGGCCAACTGACGTCCGCCCCGACCGGACGGAAGAACACCACCCGGCTCGACGTCGTCCTCGTTCAGTAACCGCGCTCTCGGACATCGCCGCCGCGTAGTGCGGTGGCTGGCTGAGGACCATCCCGCTCACCTTGCGATGACTCGCCGCATGCTCGGTGGCCTTCACGCTGGTTCCAGGCAGGCGGCTGCATCGATTCGCGATTGCACCACGAGAAGCTCCGAATCCCGGATCGGGAAGATGAATCCGCCGGACCCCGAGCGACCGACGTTTGGGCAATCGGCGGCCGATGCTCGTCGGTCGGGTTTCGGGCACGGAAAAGCGGCTCGCCGGGGCATCGAGGAGGATCGTCGATAGTGCGGCCGTGAAGTTGCTTGGCCAACGGCGCCTGCCGACGGCAGGGCCTCCGCTCCCGCAGCGGAGATAACCCCGGGCGCCAACGAGGCGTCGCCTGTCCCGGAGGTGGTGCGAGTCGCTCTCACCGAGGATGCTAGGGTGATTGAAGCCTCGCTGGCCCGCGTCCGACGCAGCGAGCTTGGGGATACCACGATCGCTTTGCGCAGCCCTTGAAAGGAGCCCGGATGCCTCGCTTGCGGATCAGCTTGCCGTTCGTTATCGCCGTGTTCGTAGTCGCCGCCCTGCCAGCAGCCCTTCAGGCGCGCTCGAGCAGCTCAAGCGAGACAATCTCGGTGACGGTTGGCGTGCCGCACGAGCTCTCCTTTCACCTCTCGCCGTCGCGAATCACCGCTGCGACCGCGATCTTCAAGGTGATGAACAAGGGCAAGCTCCACCATTCGTTCAAAATCTGCACGCGGCCGAGCGCGACCGATAAGGCGAACTCGTGCACCGGAGTCGCGACCAAGGCCCTTGCGCCTGGCGCGACGGCCGAAGTGACCGTGAAGCTGAGCGCAAGCGGGACCTACGAATACCTCTCGGGCACCCCTTCGCAAGCCGCTTCGGGAATGAAGGGTCTCCTGACCGTGACGCTGGCGAGCACGGCTCCCTCGGGTTCGGCCGGCTCCGGCGCGACCCGACCACGACTCCGGCCACGACTACGACCACGCCGAGCAGCGGCGGTGGCGCGGGTGGAAACGGCGGTGTGGTCAACGGCCAGGCGACTGACCCTGCGTGCGCGCCGGGGACTCTCATCGCAGTCGGCCCGGGTGCCGGTGATGAAGACGACGACAACGAGGGCGGCTTCCCAACCGACGGTGACGGCTGCCTCTGAAAAGGGGTGACCGAAGCCTCGAAAAGGTGTCAACACGACTCCCGGCTGAATGTGGAGTGCAGCTTGCTGGCGAACGATCCTGCCGCGCTCGTGAGGCGACGCTGGATAGGCTGCGAGGAGGAACGTGGGGACAACCGCTCGATTTCGCCGACTGACCTCGGGCGGGCGCATGGCTCGCTCAGCCCGAAGGTGCGCGGTCTCCCCAGGAGCTGCTAGCTACGTCCCCTAGATAACGGCCTTTGGCTGAAACGGCCTCATCGGGTGTTGGCCGCACCGGTGTCGGCGCGGCCAAGCGAGCCTGGTTGGGGTGCCCGGTGGGATCGGGCGGTTAAGGCTAGAGACCGTCAGTGGTTTCGGATGGCGAGTGTGCCGAGGTCGTAGCCGAGGATCGTCCAGCCCGTTCAGGCGCGCGTCCCGTCGAGGCTTTTGAGTGCGAGCGCGGGGGCGGTAGCTGCGTTTGAGGTGGCGAATGCGTCCTTCGATGCCTGCGCGGTAGTCGCTCTGCGTTTTGCGTCCGTCTGGAGCCGGGCTCTTGGCGGCACGAGAGCTGGATGAGTCCTCTCCCCAGGTCCGCGCAGCCGAGAGCACGAACGGGGGCTCACGCTGGTCAAACGCAGGGATTCGACTTCGTGCTCGTGTGTCCCTTCTTACACAGCGGCAGGTCCGAGACGAGCGAGAGCGAGGAGGGGATGTGATACGGCACCGGTGTCATCTCGGTGATCTGGAGGAAGGCCCCGACCATCCCGTAGTACGTGTAGTAGCCGTTGGCGAACGTCGGCTGAAGCCCCGTCGCGGTGAAATTGACCGTCAGGTCGCCGCCCGCGAGACATGTGCACGTCGGAGGGGCCACGTTTCCGTTGCACTGGATGTCCGCGTTGACGAGCGCACACTTGCCGCCCTCCGAGCTCGTCACCGCCGTGACGGTCAGGCCGATGGGGGGAGTCCAAACAAACTGGTTGATGAACCCGATGCCGCTCGTGTTCTGGACGTCGAGCTGGTAGGCGTTCGGGCCGAGCCAGCGTACGACCACGACCGCGTCACCGGAGCCTCGTCCCAATGTATTCGGGTTGACGGTCTCGGGGGCTGCCGCTGTGGCGCTCCTCGCGGCAGAGGAGGTCTGAATGCCGACGCCGAAGAGCAACGCCAGAGCCAGCACCACCACCGCCCACCGGGTGGAGGGAAGAAAGACAGACACGTAGGTCGCACTATAAGGAAACGTCGGGCCCGTGCACAACTCGCATCCGCTCGATGTCTGCTCGGCGCGGGTTTGGCCCCGGCCGCGGTGCGACAGCGCGCGTGTCGGCGTTCGAGCGAGAAATTGGGCCTGCTAGCTTGGTCAGGCATGGGTCGACGGCTCACGAGACGGCGGACGGGGCTGCCGAACGGGTTGTTTGCCGCCTGCGTCGTCGCCGCCTTCCTCGTCGCCGCACCCGTCCTCGTCACGCTGGTGCAGGCACTGCATGGCGGCTTCAGCGGTGTCGGAACCGCACTTAATACTTCCTCGACGCTGACCCTCATCCTCCACTCGCTCGAGGTCGCGGCAGCCGCTACACCGGTCTGCGGCGCGATCGGGCTCGGCGCCGCGTGGTTCGTCGAACGCACCCGCCTTCCTGGCCGGCGCCTCTGGGCAGTCCTGCTCGTCGTGCCGCTGACGATCCCGCCGTTCGTCACGAGCTACGCCTGGGCGGGGTTCGGCCCCTCGTTCCAGGGTTTCGTCGCGGCTGCGGGCATCGTCGCGTTCACCTACTACCCGATCGTCTTCTTGCTCGTCGCGGTAGCCATGCGCGGCCTCGACCCTGCGCTCGAAGAGACCGCGCGCTCGCTGGGCCTCGGCGGAGTCAGGACGTTCGTCCGGGTGGTGCTGCCGCAGCTTCGGCCGGCGCTGCTCGGCGGAATGCTGCTGGTCGTTCTGGACGCGTTGATCGAGTTCGACGCCTTCGTCGGGCTGAAGTTCCAGACGTTCTCCCTCGATGTCTATGCGCAGTATCAGCTCGGGTTCGGCGCGTCGGGGGCCGCGTCGCTCGCGATCGCATCGATCGGGCTCTGCCTCGTCCTGCTGTTCGGCGAGGCGCGTTTGCGCGGGCATGCGAACTACACCCGGGTGAGTCAGGGCGCCCGCCGGGTGCCCGAGCGTTACCGGCTTGGCCGGGCGGCCGTCCCTGTGCTGCTCGCCTTCACGGCAGTCGTCGCCATCAGCGTCGGGATCCCGGTCGCGATGCTCGTCAAGTGGTTCACCGAGAGCAGCAACGCTGCTCTTTCGAGCGCGGGCGGCAACCTCCAGTACCTGCTGCCGGCGACGATCACCTCGGTCGAGGTCGGCCTCGCGGCGGCGGTCATCGCGCTCGTGCTCGCTCTACCGATCGCCGTTGCCGCCGTGCGCTACCGCTCTCCCTCGGTGACGCTGCTCGAGCGGACGACGTACCTGTCGTTCGCGCTGCCTGACCTCGTTGCCGCGATCGCGATCGCCTACGGGGCGAGCCGCTGGGCCCAGTTCCTCTACGGAAGCTTCGCGCTCCTCGTCTACGCCGAGGCCGTCCTGTTCGTCCCGTTTGCAGTCGTGGCGCTGCGGGCCACCTTCGGGCAGATCGAGCGCTCACTCGAGGATTCGGCGCGATCACTGGGGGTCGGCCCGCTGGCCAGCTTCTGGCGAGTGACGGTCCCGCTCGCGCGGCCGGGAATCGTCGCCGCGCTCGTGCTCGTCTTCTCCTTCACCCTCGGCGACCTCTCCACCGCCCAGGTGCTGTTGCCGATCAACCTCTACACGCTCGGAACCGAGTTCAACGCGAACAGCTCGACGGTCTTATTCGCGGCCGCTGCGCCGTTCGCGGGCGTCCTGATCGGCCTCGCGGTGATGGCCGCCTATCTGCTCATGAGCCGTTTCGGTCGGGTTCGGGGGCTCGCGGTTCGCTGACCGTGGCCGAGCTCCAGTTCCTCGGTGTGGTGAAGTCCTACGGCGGTCGGGTCGTTCTCGCCGGTGTGAACCTGGTCGTGCCGGAGGGAACGTTGACCGCGGTCCTCGGTGCTTCCGGGAGCGGCAAAACGACGCTTCTCCGTCTCCTGATCGGCTTCGTGACGCTCGATGCCGGCACGATCACGGTGGGAGGGAAGATCGTCGCCAACGGCGATCGGATCCATGTTCCGCCCGACAAGCGGGCGGTCGGATACGTGGCCCAGGAAGGCGCGCTCTTCCCGCACTTGACGGTTGCCGAGAACGTTGGGTTCGGGCTCGACCGTTCAGAGCGACGACGCGGCGTCCGGATCGGCGAGGCGCTCGATCTCGTCGGCCTCGATCGGATCTACGCCGGCCGTCAGCCGCACGAGCTGTCAGGCGGCGAGCAGCGTCGCGTCGCGCTCGCGCGGGCGCTCGCGCCTCGCCCGGACGTTGTCCTCCTCGACGAGCCGTTCTCGGGGCTTGACGCCTCGCTGCGGGTCGAGACGCGCGCCGCGGTTCTCGATGCGCTCGGCGCCGCCGATGCGACCGGAGTGCTCGTCACGCACGACCAGGCGGAGGCCCTCTCGACTGGACGTCAGGTCGCAGTGCTCCGTGACGGGCGTCTGGCGCAGGTGGCAGCGCCCGACGTTCTCTACCGCACGCCCGTCGACCTCGACCTGGCGAGGTTCGTCGGCGAGGCCGTCGTCCTGCCGGGGGAGGCTCGATCCGGTGCGGTAACATGTGCTCTCGGAACGCTTTGCCTGCGCGGTGAGCCGGTTGAGGGTCCCGTCCAGGTGATGATCAGGCCGGAGCAGATACGCGTCGATCGGGACGGTTCCGGGCGAGGGGTGGCGGCGAGGATCGTCGGGGAGAGCTTCTACGGCGCCGAAACGGTTCTTCGGCTCGAGCTCACGGAGGGCTCTGAGGCCTCTGTGACGGCGAGGATGTTCGACGGCACGGGCGTTGCAGCAGGCGACCAGGTCGAGCTGTACGTCGAGGGGCTTGTCACGGTCTACGACACAGCCGACGGGGCAGCGGCGTGAGGGCGGCTTTCGCCGTCCCTCCTCGCTCTCGTGGCCGTGACGGCTGCCGGCTGTGGCGGCGGCGGTGGGCCGCTCGATCGTCGTCTACAACGGCCAGCACCTCGAGTTGACGACAGCGTTCGTGTCGGCCTTCGAGAAAAAGACCGGGATCTCCGTGCGTCTTCGCTCGGACGACAGCGTCGTTCTGGCCGACCAGATCCTCCAGGAGGGAGGCTCGTCGCCGGCGGACGCGTACATAACCGAGAACTCGCCCGACCTCGTCGAGCTCGACGAGCACGGGCTGCTCGCCCGCCTCGGCGCTTCGGTGCTCAGCCAGGTTCCCGCCGTCTATCGCGCGTCCGACGGCAACTGGGTTGGGCTGGCGCTGCGCGTGAGCACGCTGGTGTATAACCCGTCGCTGCTCCCGCGCTCGCAGCTTCCGACCTCCGTCCTCGATCTTGCCTCGCCCCGCTGGAAGGGGAAAGTCGCGGTCGCTCCACTCGACTCCGATTTCCCACCCGTCGTCGGCGCCGTCATCGCCACGCACGGGGTCGACGCCGCCACGGCGTGGCTCGCAGGGCTCAAGCGGAACGCCGACGTTTACCAGACCGAGGAGTCGGTTGTCGCTGCGGTCAACAGCGGAGCTGTTGCCAGCGGGATCATCAACCAGTACTACTGGTACCGCTTGCGGCGGGAGCTGGGTCCCGGTGGGATGCACTCGAGCCTCTACTACTTCCCGGGCGGCGATCCCGGGTCGGTCGTGAACGTCTCCGGAGCCGCGGTTCTTGCCTCGTCGCACCACTTCAGCGACGCCGAACGCTTCGTCGCCTTCCTCGTCAGCCGAGCGGGGCAGCGTCTGATTGCGCGGGGGGACGACTTCGAGTATCCGGTTCGACCGGGCGTGGCGCCCAACGGCCAGCTGCCCGCGCTGTCGCGGATCGCCCACACGAGTCTTTCTGCCTCGGCGCTCGGCGACGACAGGGAGGCTGCGCTGCTGGTCGCGCGAGCAGGGTTCGGGTCATGACCCGGTTGCGGTCGCCCAGAGCGACCGTGACGGGTGGGGCAGTGAAGCGACGGACACCGTCTGCGACGGAAGCGGCCGTGTGTGCTTGAACCCCGCGGTGAAGCCCGTAAAAGAAAACGACACCGTGCCGAGCCCGCTCCCCGGCACGGGAGCTTCGACCTTCGCGATGTAGCCGGGGCCGTTTACCCAGACTTTGAGCGAGATCCGCCCCGACGGAGTGGCGCGAAGCTCGCTCGCGATCGCGGCTGCGAGTGCAGGGCGCCGGGCTGCCCGGGCGGCCGAGAGCGCCTTGGTGAGGTCGACCGAGACGCGGTACTCGGACATCGGTATGTGCCCGACGACGGTTGAGCCCAGCGACGAGGCGGAGCGCGCGCCCCAGGCGATCTCGTCGAGCGCCAGTTCCGGCGCGAGTCCCGTTGCCTGTGAGGCGAGTCGGTCGTTCGCTCTCGCTGAAGGAGTCCTGGCGAGCGTGACCGCGATCCAGCTCTTCCCGGCCGGAAACACCCCGGCCGGCGCTGGCGCCGGAGCGAGGTAGAAGCCAGCCGGCAAGAAGTCCAAGTAGAGCGTCCGAGCGAGGCCGTTCTGCGCTCGCAGGCTCAGGGCTTCGTAGCCGATTCCGTCGGCGAGGTCGTAAACGGCGTTACCGCCCAGTACCCGGACGGAGCTTCCGAAGAGCCGTGGCCGCGCGAATGTTGCGGTGTACGCCACCCCCGGGAGTGAGAGCGTCTTGCCGACCGCGTTGAGAACCTGCCGCGACGGCTCAGCAGATGACCCGCAGCCACCGAGGACGAGCGCGAGGGACGCGAGTGCAAACGTCCGCTGGAAGGGGAGGAGACGGCAGGCGGTTCTCACTCGTTCTCAGCCATCTTCGCAGCTTCGCTGCACTCGATGCCGCACCGCGTCGACCTCGACCTTCTTCAGGCTATGCTGCTTTTTGTGGTCGTTCGTGTCCTCGCCTTGGTCGCTGTTGTCGTGGCATTCGCGCTGAGCGCGGTCGCGTTCGCGAGTGGGAACGCGACGCCGGGCAACCCGACTCTCGGCAAGTCGCTCTTCCTCCGGGCCGGTGTTTTCTGCGGGTCCTGCCACACCTTGAAGGCGGCGGGAAGCACGGGGCGCGATGGGCCGAATCTCGATACGGCACGGCTCAGTTATGCCAAGCTCCTCAGCGCGATCACGGTAGGCCACGCGGCGAGCAAGCGGTGGCCTACCGGCATGCCGCGCTATGGCGGCCGCAACCCTGTCCTCGATGCGGCGTTGATCCGCGACGTCGCGGCGTACGTGTACACCTCGACGCACAGTTGACGCGGGCGAGCGTTCGAACGTGCGCGCACTGGGCACCCTCCTTTGCGCGCTACTGATCGCGCCAGCGGGCTCCGCGACGGGGGCGGCGGCGACAGGCAAGACGATTGGTCTTGGCGTCCACCTGGCCGGTACGAAGGTCTGGTATGCCCACGGAACGGCGGTGGTGCCGAACGCGCTCTCCGCGACGGTCGTGCCAGTCCCCCGCCAGCCGGTCAAAGTGCAGTGGGCGGTTGTCTGTCAGAAGGGCAACCCTGCCGACCCCGCCGACCACCTCTACACCAGGGAGACGGGTGGGCAGACTTCGGTGGACGGAGCCGGGGTGGTGCATCTGGCCCTCCCCTACGCGCGTCCGCCCACCTGCGTCGCGACGGTCTACGCGACACTCGCGAAGGCGGGCGGGCTTTCGGTTCGAATCGTGCAGGCCTAGACCAGTAGACGGCCTCTGGTCCGGACGCCTCGAGCGACCTCTCGCTCGTTCCCCGGGTATCATCCGCCACCGGAGACGGCTGAGCCATGCGTCGTGCAAGAGTCCTTGTCGTGTTTGGCCTGGTCGCGGTCGGGTTCGGTCTTGCCGCACCGGCGATGGCAAAGAACGCCCCGCCCGTCGGAGTCGAACCCCTTGGTTCGACGGAATGGCCGGCGGTCGCCGCCCAGCTCGCGAAGAACATCGCGAACGACGCCCTCGCGCACAACTACGCCCGCGTCTGGAAGTACCTCCTCCCGGCGTACCAGAAGGCGGTCTCGCAGTCGCGCTGGAGCAGTTGTCAGCGCGCCCATCCCCTCGCCCCTTCCTCGATCACGATCACGAAAGTCCTGGTCGCGAACGCGACCGATCTGCCGATCGACCTCGCCCTCGTCGGGCCTCAGAACGTCCAGGAGATCGAGCTGATCATCGGCTACAAGACGTCGCCCGCGACGGCACAACGTTACGCAGTCGTCTACGCCTATTGGCTGAAACAGGGAACCGTCTGGCGAGCCGTCTGGCCGAACGAGGAGTACCGAGCCTACAAGGCCGGCACCTGCTATGTGGCCCCGCAGGGTGGGGCGCTCTACTGATCGAGTCGATGGCTCGCGAGCGAGTGGCCGACGCCGTGACGCGCCTCTCGCTTGCCCTCGTCACCAACCCGGTCTAATATCCTTTCGTTCACATCGTGCGTGACACCCCGCAAGGCGGATCACGCCCGAACCGGGGCCAACAAAAAGCCATAAAGGAGGGAATGGCCGCATGCGTAGAGTTCTGGTTCTCGCCACCGCCGCGTTGCTTATCGGGGTGACCGTCGTCTCTTTGGCGTCAGCGAGTGGAACCTCGGCCACGCCGTCGTGGTTGCCCGCGGGCGTAACGCCTGCCAGCGGGAACTGGATCAGCGGCGAGGGAGACTGGTCGAACTCGCGATTCTCGACGCTCACACAGATCAACTCAACGAACGTCCAGAATCTGCACGTCGTCTGGAACCAGCAGTTCAATGACCCGAGCATTCAGCTGAGCCCGGAGGGCCAGCCGATCTGCTGCCCGAACAACCTGCTTTACCAGGCGTACATCCAAGGGGTCGCCGCGATGGCGCCCGACACCGGCACGATCGCCTGGAACTACGCTGGGCCTGCGAGCCCGCAGCTCACCCAGCTCGGTCAGCGGGTTCGCGTCGATAACACCCGTACGACGTCGTATAGCCCGGGGCTCAACCTGGTCTACGCCGGCCAGCAGGACGGGTCGATCGTCGCGCTGAACGCGAAGACGGGCGCGCCTGTCTGGACGACCTCGGTCATCGGTGCCGGCACCTACGGTGACGTGACCGGTGCCGAGTCGGCGCCGTTCACGCAGTACTACGACGTTCCGGGCACCGACGGCATCCTCCTCTCGGCCCCGAACGGCGGCGAGAGCCCGTTCCGCGGTCACTTGGACGCCTACAACGCGAAGACGGGCGCGCTTCTCTGGCGGTCCTGGAATCTGCCGGACCCGACGCAGGTCCCCTACATCCTCTCCTGGGGCAACCCGGCCGAGGCAGCCACCGGTGGGGCCGCGGTCTGGTCGGTCCCTGCAGTCGATCCGCAGACGGGACGGGTCGTTTACGGCACAGGTAACCCCTACCCGGAGACCGGACGCGCATTCGGCGACGACCTCTGGACCGAGACGATCATGAACGTCAGCGACACGACCGGGCAGCTCCAGTGGTTCTTCCAGACCACTCGCCACGACGAGCTCGACTTCGATCTCCCGCACCCGCCGATGATCCTGCGCGTGCCGATCGACGGGAAGATGACCCCCGTGGACGTCGAGGGAAGCAAGGGTGGCTTCTTCTACGTGCTGAACGAGAAGAACGGAAGCCAGGTCCCGGGCTTCAAGATCACGGACGTGCCGACGTTCGACGGGAGCGGGCAGGGGATTGCCACGACCCATATGTCGGCGTCGCAGCCCGTGCCGAGCGGAGCGTCGTTCTGTATGTCGGTCGTCGACTACTCGCCGGCGGGGCTCGCGAAGTGCAACTTCCCGGGTAACCCGCTGGTCGACGAGTACGCGACAAGTGCGACGGCCACGATCCAGACCAACAGTCCGACCCAGCTGACCAACCTGGCCAATGGGTGGCCGATCATCGGCACGACGCAGAGCGCAGCGTTCTACACCGGGGAGTACTACGTGTACGGGGGTGCCGGCGGCGGAGGCAACTTCGGTTATCCACCCTCCGCATACGACCCCGCGACGACGACGTACTACGCCTGTGTCCAGAACGAGGGCGGCGCGCATTCGACCACGTCGCCTGGCTCGTACGTGACGACTAGCGTGAGCGCGTCGGCGACGAGCGGGATCCAGGGCTTCCTCTCGGCGATCAACCTCTCGAACAACACGATGAGGTTCCAGGTCGTCGGTCAGGCAACTGGCCTCGGTGACTGCTACAGCGGCGTGCTCGCGACCGGAGGCAACGTCGTGTTTACCTGGTGGAAGGGGCGAAGCGACATGGCGGGAACCCTGCCCAACCAGGGGACGACCCAGCAGGGCGCAGGGACGCTCCTGACACCTGGAGCGCAGCTTGACGCCTACGACGCGACCACGGGTGCACTGCTGTGGACGTGGGGCATCCCGAACGACACGGCCATCTCGCCGACCGTCGTCTACGAGTACAAGGGTAAGGAGTACCTCGCGAGCTACCACGGCGTGGGCATCGCGGGCCTGCCCGGGGCGACAGCGACCGGTCAGCGCGACCAGCTGACCGTGTTCTCCCTGTAGACGCGGGCAAGATCAGATCGAAGCGAAGGGGGCCCGCTCGGGCCCCCTTCGCGTTGTACGTCCGGCATGGGCAGGAGCTTGGGGACGTGAGTCCCCGGTGGGAGAGATGGCTCTAACGATGAGTCGGAAGCGACTGCGTCGCCGTGAGGCGGGTGGGAGGGAAGCCCGAGACGAACTCGCGACCTGGGGTGGTTCCGCGGTTTGCTCGAGGTACTGTGTCATGCTCTCCATGGCGCGCCGCCCCGCCCGCTCGCTTTTGAAGGAGATGCGGCCCGTCAACGGCGCAGCGGACGATGGGGTGCCCGCGTCGTTCCGGCTCCCAGACGAGGTCGTCGAGCATGACATTCGCAGAGAGCAGCCGCGAGCGCGGAGAGCCCTGAGACATGCCCTCCTCGCTCACATGGAGCAGACCACCACCCCTAACGCCCGCCTGGAGGTGGCGCCGCATCAACCTCAGCACCTGCCTGTCCTGCGCCCGTCGTGCGGCTCTCGCCATCAGCGCGTCATGCTGAATCCGTCGAGGAATGAAGTCGAGATCAAATCGATCGCACCACGCCGCAACATCCCTGATGAACTGGCGTGCCTGCTCAAGAGCGTGACGCTGCGAGGCACAGACACGGCCTACGGCAGGTCCGCTGGAAGGAATGGAAACGTCTCTGCGCCAAGCGACGCGCCCCTGGTCGAGCTCCGCATCCCCGAGCGGCAAGCCCGCGAGTGGGCCTGCTCGAGCAACGGGTACCGGCGCATCGGCGTGCTCGCGCCGATCCACCGGGCCCTGCCCAGCGCGTACGTGGCCCGACCCGGACTCGAAGGGTTCCACCAACTCCTACCGGCGCCCTCCGGAGCGCTGAGCGTACCGCCGGATTCGGACCCGGGAGGGGGCAGTCCGGCGGCTCCCCGATCAGCTGTGATGCCGGATGGGGAGCCTCGCCGCGGGCCGACGCAGCTCGTGCAACCCCGTGGAAATGGCCGATCGGTTCGGCGGTGAGTGCCACCCGCCGCGCAGGGGTGCGAGCACCTCCTCTCGACAGCGAGCGGGCCTTCCGGCGTCGCTGGTCACCGGCTTGCCAGCTCGGCGGTCGCCCGAAACCCGGAGGTGCGGAGCTTCGGCGGGCGGAAGTCGTTGGTTGGTCATGGCGGTGATCGCCGGATTTCGCCGTGAGGGCGTGGAGTGCGCCGAGCGGTCGACGCTCTCTGCGCTGTAGAATCCTCGGTGCGAGGACGGCTTCCTCGCTCAAAGAGCGTCCTTCGTGAAGGCGCGTGGCGAAAGGAAGGCGAGAGCTGTGGCTCGAACTCGAGGGATTGCTGCGGCGATGAGCCTCGCTATCGCACTCTCGGTCGCGGGTGCCCCTGCAGCGCTCGCGACGCGAGCAACGACGGCGCCTGGGAACACCATCCAGGTCTACTTCATCTTTACCGACAAGAAGCTCTACTACGGGATCTACCGTGAGGGTCCGGGTGGATCCAACGACCTTTACCTTGGAACGCCAGCCGAGCGCGGGGACTACGCCGTCTTCTATGTCCTCAACCGCGGTCACAAGGCACACAGCCTCGTCTTCATGAAGAGGAAGTTCACAGTCAAGCCCGGGCAGAAAGACCATTTCGCGCGGGCCCTGCTCAAGCCGGGGTTCGTTCCCGTTCGCGAGTCCGTCAAACCCCGGGAAGGCGTTCCGGGGCGTGTTCCGGGTCTACTGAAAAAGGCCGGGCGAGGCGCCGGACACCGTTTTCCGGCGCCCGGAAAGCCTGCGACGTCCAGCCTCTGCGCCTGCTCTTCGTGCGCGGCGCTGGGCGCTCGGCGCCCGACACCGTTGCGGGCGATCCGGAACCGTGATAATTTCGACGTCTTACCCCGGTATCTAGTCGTTCAATCGGAGGAGGGAGGACTCTCGACGTGAGAGGTTCTGCTCGTTCGCTTCTCAAGGTACTGCTCTGTGTTTCGGCTCTGGCGGCCATTGGCGCGCTCATGGCCAGCACGGCCGGCGCGGTCACGATTGCGAGCTGGCGCGGCGGCTCGGCGTCGGTTCCGGATGTCGTGACGGCCCAGGGCAACTGCCCCGGTACCGTGCTCTTCATCACCGGCGCTGGCTTCGTCACCGACGGTGGCCCGGTCAGCGTGACGATCGGCGGCGTGCCCTCGCCGCAGGTGATCGTCGGCTCGGATCAGTACGTGTACGCGGTCGTCGGCCCCACGGCTCAGTCCGGCCCGGTCGTCGTCACGACTAAGGCGGGTTCGGCCACCGCTCCGGGCGGCAACGCGGTCGTCTACCCGTGCCAGTCCACGGGTGTCGCGACGGACGCGCCGGTGATCACCACCTCACCCAGCCACGCGACGGCAGGGAAGAGGATCAAGCTCGTCGGGGCGAACTTCGTCGGCACCACGGGGGTTACCGTCGGAGGCGCCGCCGTGGCCTACGCGATTCCGTCGGACGGAATTCTGTACCTGATCATCCCGGCCGGCACGAAGGCCGGTGCAACCCAGATCGCAGTCACGAACAACAAGGGAACGACGAAGGCGACAGTTACAGTCGCGGGCTGAACGAGCTCGCTCTCCGAGAACGACTCTCACGGCCTCCCGTTGCTCTGGCAGCGGGAGGCCGTTTGCTTGAGCGCCTTCGCGGCCAGCGCCGACGCTCGGCGAGCTACCGGCGAGGCGATCGAGCGCCACGCCGGGGGCGTGGCTCGCGGGCCCGGTCGGTACCTCTCACAGGGCCGTTCCTCGGCTGCTGATACGATCGCCACCCGGGGGGTGTCGGGGAACGGCATTCCTGGATTCCAAGGCCTCGAGGAGCCTCGAAAGACAGTTATGACCCGCTCTCCTCAGCGATTGCTGCGAACGGTTGGCTATCCTTCCTTCCGCTACCGTGATAGGTGCCGCCCGAGCGCCTGTGTTCGCGACTTGGAGGGCCGGTAGTGCGTGCAGACAACTCACGGGGCGGCGAGTCCACCAACGGCGTTGAACAGAAGGAGCAAAGCAATATGAGACATCCCTCACGGCGGTATCTCGGTCGCACGGTCGCGGTCGTTGCGTTAGCGGTAGCCGGCATCTCCGTGATCGCCGGAAACGCCATTGGGCACGGCGCTGTGAACCTCACCCCAGGGGAGAAGCTCTTCACCTCGTCGGGGTGCGCCGGGTGTCACACGTTCAAGGCGATGGGAGCCAAGGGCACGATCGGGCCGAACCTCGACACCGTGGTTCTGACGCTGCCCAAGTGGGAGACGGCGATCTCGAAGGGCGGTGCCGCCGTGATGACCAAGGCGGCAGTCGCGAAGTACAAGTTCAAGATGTCACCTTTTGCTGGCCGCCTCAGCACGACGCAGATTGCGACGCTCGCAGCGTTCCTCCTCGCTGAGCGGAACAAGGCGCAGCTGGCAGGGACAGGGACGACCACAGCGGCGACGGCTCCTTGCCCCGTACCGGGCGATTGCTCGTCGTCTGGCGGCGGCACAACGACGACGTCGGGCCGCCCGGGCTCCGGCAGCGCCGGGGGCGGGAATTCGTCGGGTTGCCCGCCGGGAGTGACCATCCAGACGTCGGGTAACGCGGACGCCGACGGCGACGAGATGGGGACCGAGCCGGACGATAACGACGGCTGCATTTAGCCGACCCCGGACGAGCTCAACGACGTCCTGACTCGGGCGGGCCGCTTTGCGGCCCGCCCGAGTCGTTTCCGAGCATCGCGGCCACGTCCTTGGCCGTTTCCGGGCGTGGCTGCGATCCTTCGAGCTCCCTATCCCGAGCGTCAAGCTCGGCTGAAGGCCGGTCACGCCCGGCCACGATGCCTCGACGGACTCTGACTCCCGAACAACCTCGACTGAAGCTAGGCCGCGAAGGGATTCTTCTCGCTTGGGTCTCTCTCCGCCTACCTCTCGTGCCTCGCACCGGCAGCGCCATTTGCGTGCGACCGTCGGTGAGAGAGATCGTTCGCGTTCCTCTCCCCGCCGGCCGCGGAGCCTGCCAGACGGCTGGTCGGAGCGTCGCGGCGGTTTGTCAGACGGACAGGATCGTCGCCTTGACCGATCCCTTCCCGTCGAGGTATGTGTGCCCGCAGACGCTGAGCTTGACGGTCGGGGACGTCAACATCGGCGTCGTCACGGACAGCGTGCCCTTCGAACCCGCCGGACAGCCGGCGTCGTTCGAGGCGAGCACGACGATCTGGGTGGCCAGCTGCGACCCGAAGGAATGACTGAACGCCAGCGGGGCCGCGACGTGGATCGAGAGCGATCGCGTCTTCCCCCCGGCTGTCACTCTCAGGCGGAAGTTGCTGGCGTTGAGGCCCGTGATCGCCCCGGTGGTCGTTCCGCTCGGGCTCGGGCTCGTCGCGAACGAGCCGCTGGTGCTGCCGCTACTCCTCACACCTCCGCTCGTGACGTCCGCGTCGAAGCTGAACTGCCAGATCGACTTCACCGCCACCGGGCCGTGGTTACCGGGGAGACAGCAGTTGTGCGCGAGAGGCTGAGCGGCCTTGAGCATCTCGTTGGCCATCGCCACGAAACGCGGGACGTCGGTTGGAGTGAGCTCATGGAGACCGTCGACGAACGTCGCCAGGCTCCAGCTCTTGACGGCGACGATGCGGTAGACGCCTGTCCGGCTGTTGAACGCCTGGGAGACCGTCGAGGCCGCCTCAGGATGACCGGTCTCGGTGCAGCCGATGTCGAAATCGTTCCAAGGATTCAGATCGATCGGAAGGGCATAGCGGACGCTCACCTCGAGGCCTTTGCGGCTGGCCGTCTGGTAGTAGCAGTCGATTTCGACGACCGGTGCGGCTAAGTATTCGGTCAGGCCATCGGGGGAGGTGAGGGCGGTGAGCGGGGTCAGGACAGTCCTGCCGCCCTCGCTCGCTGGGTCATTGGTCCAACCCGGCGGTGCCGTGGGACACGGGACAGCCGCATTGGCCTGGTCGAGGTAGGGGTCGGTGGAGGCGCGTGCCGTGCCCGCCGCGAGAGCGAGCACGAGGACGGCTCCGAGGAAGAGGCCAGCGCGCATCTCCAGCCACCACTATCGCATGTCGGCCGGTGCAGGTGTCGTTTCTGCCCGTCGGCGGCCTGTTTTGGCGATGGGCTATACTCGGTTGGGGATGGGCCAGGCGAGGAGAAAGCGTCGCGAGCTGCGGGTTCGGCGACAGGCGCAAGCTCCCCGCAATACCCAAGGCCCTCCGGAACCAGAGGGTCAGCGTGGGCGGGGCCGATTGGTTGTGCTGATCGTGGCGGCGGTGCTGTTGATCGCGCTGGTCGGCGGGGGCTCTACGGCGTCCTGGGCGGGCTCGTCGAAGCCGAAGGCCGACGCGCCTGTCGTGACCCGGTCGAATCCTCTGGCGGCGCTCGCAGGTCATCAGCTGTCTGCGCCGGAGTGCATGCCGGTCACGGGGCCGGAGTGGGTCTATCCGAAGGGGCCGCCCGTCAAGGGCCTCCCGCCAGTGATTGCGAACATCCGGAGCGACCTGTACGAGGCCTTCGCGATTAACTACAGCTGCAAAGACGCGGACGTCTGGATCCACAAGCTCTCGAAACTGAAGATCCCGATCCGCGTTTCGGGCAACTCGACCGTGCTTCACGGGCCGAAGGGTTGGTACTGCACCGCGTTCCCGGACGCGAATGGGCTTGCCTATGCCGGCGCATGCCAATCGGGGGGCGGCGGCCACTGCGCGGTCGGGACGCATCCCGCCGGCGAGCAGTACGCCAACGGCCATGGCTGCAAGCTAGTGGGCGGGAACGAGGCGTTCGGCTGGAACTGGAATGTCGAAAACCGGCGAGTCGTGTTCCAGCAGAACGACAAGGGCGTCGTTCAGCTGATTCACCTCTCCGGGTCCGACACGAACGTCGTTTTCCGTTACCTCAACGGTTCCTACCAGCTTCAGGTGCTGAACACGAGTGGCATCGGCTACCTGAATGGTTTCATCTGGGAGCCCTCGGCAGGGTGGAAGGTCACGAAGATCACGAGCGTGAGCGGCGGAGCGTGCTCACTCACCGCGGCCGGGAAGATCTCGTGCCGCGGCAATGTCCAGCCACCGACGTGTCTTTGCGCGGTAGGCGGCAGCGTCACGATCAACTTCGCCGCGTCACCCACGACGAAGAAGTCTGGCTTCCTTTTCGGTGGCGCACCCTGGCAGTTCAAGGTGACCAAGATGACGCCCGTGCCGTACATCATCCCTGGGTCGCTCGATCAGGCTCGCAAGCGATTCGGCGTCTAGCTCTCCGGCCCCGGCCCCGGCCCCGGCGACTCGGCTGGGCGTCCGCGCGGGGTTGGCTTCGTGGTCGGAGCTA
>CAVXWI010000033.1:0-57658 GCA_963765345.1 uncultured Actinomycetota bacterium | reverse complement strand
GCGACCGATCAGCATCGTCGACTCCGCGATCAGGGCTGGTTTGGAGGAAGGCCTCGCTGGCGGAGGTGTCGAGCGGCGAGCGCGATCCCGGCTTGTAGGTCGGTCAACTTGCTGGTCTGGTTGCGCCTAACGGGGTTAAGCATCGCCGCGTGGAGGGCCTCTGCCCGCTCGTTCGCGGCTGAGCCGATGAGTTGGTCGCGCACGGGCGCCGGTCGCGGAGCCGATTCGGAGAGCAGTTCTGCGAGATCGTTGGTGGCGGCGGTGCGCTTGCCGAGGTAATGAGGGTGGCCCGGCTGGAGCCAGTCGCGGAGCGCACCGATCGGGGAAGGGCGGGCGAGATCGTCGCCGGCGCAGAAACGCATGAGGATCGTCTTAACGAGCCGAGGTGTGATCGAACAGGGTGTGCGAGACCGTCCCACGAGGCACCCATGGCGAGACGACGATCGCCGGAACCCTGATCCCGTAGAAGCCGAACAACTCGGGGTCGTCATCTTCAGCGGCCGGCGGCGGAACATGGTCGTAGAAACCGCCGTGCACGTCGTAAGTGACGATGAGCACCGTGCTCGCCCATTGCGGCCCCGAGGCAAGCGCGTCGTAGACTGCGAGCGCGAGCCTTTGGCCGTTGCGAACATCGGAGGGCGGATGGTCATCGTTCGCCTCTCCGCCGTAGAGATCGAAGTCCTTGAAGTTAGGGTCGATCCACGAGACGGAAGGCAAGCGGCCGTTGGCGGCGTCTTCGAGGAAGCTTGCGCTCGACTCGTCGATGAACGGCAACTCCTCGAGGTCGGTCTTCCACGAGAGCTTCGTCTTGTCGACAAAGGCGAAGCGGTCCCAGTGGTCAACCGCGTAGAGACCGTCGACACAACGAAGCGTTCCCGGATCGTAGGAATACCAACGCCAGCCAACGCCGTGTGCGTCGAGATGGCGCACAAACGACGGCAGATCGTAGATCGGTTTCCCGGATGGCCTATCGTCACGACTGCCATCCGCTCGTCCCGCGAGCGCGTAGAGGCGATTGGGCCAGGTCGCGCCCGGGACGGAGCTGTGCCAACGATCACAGACGCAGAACTCCAAGGCCAAGTGGTCATAAACCGGAAGCTCGGCCGCGCTGTAGTAGCCCATCACCAACCCAGGATCGCGGTCGGAAGCGCCCCGCTCGGCGAGCTTAGCCGCGAAGCTCTCGACAAAACCGGTCATTTCCCCTCCCGCGATCTGCACCGTGGTCGCCGCACCCGAATGGTCAGGATCTTCAACCGCCTCAAAAGCAGTCCGAGTCAAACGATGAACCGGGTAGCTCCGCCCCGCCCACTCATTCGCCATGTCCGCCGCGAGCCCATCGACCTCGTCGCGCCCACCGCCACCGTCGACGGCGGCGAGACTCAGATACCCAAGCATGTGATCGAACGAGCGATTCTCAAGCATCAGCACCACGACCTGATCGATCTTGCTCAGATTCGCCACCACGTCCCCGCTCTCCCCAGACCGATCTGTCATGCCAGCACGAATCTATTCGTCACCTCAACACCCGATCTTCGGACGGCAACTCGCCGGAGGCGCCGCGCGATCCAGGCTGCGCGGCGCGCATGCGGGCGAGCTCGGCGTCGTCTGAGTGAGTTCCCCTGAGCGAAGCAAGTAGTGTTTTCGCGCCCACCCCACCCACCCGACGAGGAGGACGAATGGCAAAGAAAACGGTTCGCGTCTCAGATGTCTCAGGAGAGGAAATTCCCGACGGCAAAGGAGCCACCGTCCGGATCACCTTTGCCGATGCCCGCAGGGGCTCTCGCGAGCTTGACGTGACAGACGCAGAAGCCGAGAAGTTCGGCGGCCGCGTCGTCGCTCGCCGCGGCCGGAAGCCAAACCCCAACAAATAGGACGCGAACCACCGCTGCTCCCCCGCTCCCGCTCTGTCCTTGCACAGGAGACTCATCGCCGCCTCCGCGTCCCCACCTGCAAGGCCTCGGCTGAACGGCCTCTCGAATCGATCGAGCGCCGAGCTGGCCCGGCCGTAGGGGCAAAAGGACGGGTAGCCTCCGTGCGTGGCTGCCACCGAGGTGGTTCGGAGCGAGCGGTTTCCCGACCTCGACGACGAGGTCCTCTTTCCGAGGCTCTCGGATGCAAAGCTCGGGTGGTTTGCCGAGCGCGGCGAGCGGCGTACGTTCCTGCCCGGTGAGGTGCTGTACGAGCACGCTGTCCGTGAGGCGCCCTTCTATGTGATCGAGAGCGGCCGTGTCGAGTTCATCGACCGAAAGCCGGGTAAGGACGTCTACATCGCCCAGGCCGACGGGGGCACGTTCATCGGCGACATCGCAATGTTCACCGGGGAGCCGACGATCAACGCGTGCGTCGCGGTCGAGCAGACGGACGTGATCATGTTCGACCGTGCCGGGCTGCGCAAGCTGGTCGCGCGCTGGCCGGAGTTCGGCGAGCACATCTTCAGCACGCTGCTTGCGAGGCGCGCGTGGAACGAAGCTGAGGGGCACGGCGTGATGCGGCTCATCGCCCCGCGCAACTCGCGCCGCGCGTTCGAGGTGCGCGACCTGCTCGAGCGCAACCTGCTGCCGGTCCGCTGGTACGACGTCGACACGGACGCAGAAAGCGCGGCGCTCCTTGACTGGCTCGACATTCCGCGCTCGGAGACGCCGGTGCTCGTGCATGCCACCGAGGTGATGCGCAACCCGTCCGCCGCCCAGGTCGCGCGCTCGCTGGGGTTGCGCGCCGAGGTCGATGGGCAGCGGTTCGACCTCGTCGTGCTCGGCGCCGGGCCTGCCGGGTTGGCCAGCGCCGTGTACGGTGGCTCGGAGGGGCTGAGCACCTTCGTCGCCGAGGCCTGGGCGCCGGGCGGCCAGGCCGGCACGAGCACGCGGATCGAGAACTACCTCGGCTTCCCGAGTGGCGTCTCGGGAACGGAGCTGACCCGCAAGGCGACGCTCCAGGCGCGCCGCTTCGACGCCGTGCTGTCGAGCTTCCACCGCGCGGTCGAGCTGGCCGACGGGATGGAGGATCTCGTACGGGTCGACCTCGACGACGGCCAACACGTGCTCGCACGCTCGCTGGTGATGGCGACCGGTGCCCGCTGGCGCGAACTGGACGCCGAGGGCATCGAGCGCTTCCGGGGCGCCGGCGTCTACCACGCGGCGATGCCCACCGACGCCGAGCGCTGCCGCGACGAGGACGTGATCGTGGTCGGCGGCGGCAACTCGGCCGGGCAAGCAGCCACGCACCTCGCCACCCGCGCCCGCAGCATCCGGATCGTCGTGAGAGGCACGTCGCTCGAAGTCGACGATGTCGCACTACCTCGTCGATCGCATCAAACGGTCGCCGCGGATCGAGGTGATCACCGAGACGGAGCTGATCGCCGTGCACGGCACGGCCACCGTCGAGTCCGTGACCCTGCGCGACCGCCGCGACGGCAGCGTCGAGCAGGTTCCGACAGTGGCCGTGTTTGTGATGATCGGCGGGGAACCGTGCAGCGAGGCTGCTACCGGCATCCTGGCGGTCAACGACGGCGGCTTCCTCCTCTGCGGCGAGGATGCGGCGCGTTGCGAGGGACATCTCGGCTGGCCACTGACCGACCGCGAGCCACACCTCCTCGAGACAGTTCGCCCGAGTGTGTTCGCGGCCGGCGACGTCCGCGCGGGAGCGTCGAACCGGGTTGCGGGCGCGGTCGGCGACGGCGCGATGGCAGTTCGATTTGCCATGCAGGTGCTGGCCGGCTAGCAGGATCCACGATCGATCGGCTTTCTCGGCAGAGGGGAGCGAGCACGGCACCGCGGAAAGCTCGGGGTTGCCGCGCAGGCACCCTCGGATGAGGAGGACCCCGGGCGCTCTGAGACGCGCGGAGCGATCGCCGCTAGGAGTCGTGCGGGTGGTAGCGGAGCCCGTCGAGCGCGAGCTCGAGCAGGCGTTTCTTCTGCTCGGGGTCTTCGGTCGGCACCATCGCGATTGCGCCGACCATCCGCACGACGTCCATGAAGTTCGTGTCGTTGCGCACGACGCCGGCGCGTTGGGCGCGTTCGACGAGTGCGGTACCGGCGCCGGCGATCGCCGTGCGACACGTGAGCAGGACGTCGGAGTTCGGATCCGTCTCCATCAGCGCCTCGTTGAGCGCGCGCTTGGTCGCCGCGAAGCCGACGTACTGGTGCAGCCACTCGGAGAGCGCCTCCCAGGGCGGCAGCTCCGCGAGGTCGTCGGCTGCGCGCGCCATTGCCTCGACCTCGTCGACGTAGACGGCCTCGAGGAGCGCCTGGCGCGTGGGGAAGTGTCGGTAGAGCGTGCCGATTCCGACCCCGGCCCGCTCGGCCACCTCCTCGAGCGGTGCCGAGGTGCCCTTGTCGGTGAAGAGCGCGCGGGCGGCCGCCACGAGCTTGTCGTGGTTCGCGCGCGCATCGGCCCGCTGGGGGCGCTGCGGCTGGATCTCGGTCTGGCTCACTCGACTTGACAAGCGGAGGTTACCTCCGTATATTATCCGGAGGTTGGCTCCGGGTGTTTCGGAGGTGTCCTCCACTTTATCGCAACGTCTGCCTTGCAAGGGGGGTCGGCATGCAGGAAGCTCACCGAACGTCACGGCAACCGCCGGAGGCGTCCGGCGC
The DNA here is from genome assembly GCA_963765345.1 of uncultured Actinomycetota bacterium. Taxonomy (GTDB): domain Bacteria; phylum Actinomycetota; class Thermoleophilia; order Gaiellales; family Gaiellaceae; genus PALSA-600. The sequence continues at coordinate 53,069 of CAVXWI010000033.1, read as the reverse complement.
CAGCGGGGCCTCCGACGAGCAACCACCGAACGCCGACGACCACGCGCGGGCCGACTGGGACCTCGCCGAGGAGGAGGAATGCGCCAGGGCCCGCTTGCCGGCCGCTATCCCGCGGTCGCGGCGATGGTGATGCTCGCGCTGATCCCGTACCTCGCGCTCTCGGCCGCGCTCGCAGCCACTGGCACCGATCATCGGCAAGCAGCTGCACATGAGCGCGCAGACGCTCAGCCTGAGCTCCGGCTTGGCGAACGCCGCCTACGCGGTGGGCACGGTGCTGGCCGTCCAGTTCGCCCAGCACCTCCCGCAGCGCAGGATGCTGGTCGGCTACGCGGCGCTGCTCGTGATCGGCTCGATCCTGGCGGCCGCGGCGCAGGATCCCGGCATGTACATCGCCGGCCGTGTGATCCAGGGCCTGTGCACGAGCCTGTTGCTGATCGCCGCGGTGCCGCCGCTCGCGATCGGCTATCCGGCGAACAAGCTGCGCGACACGGCGGTGATCATGAACATGTGCATCTTCGGCGCCGTGGCGCTCGGCCCGTTCATCGGCGGGCTGCAGGCGCAGGCGAGACGCGTGGCGGCCGTTGTTCTGGATCGTCGCCGGGATCTCCGTCGGGGCCTTGGTGCTGGCCGTGTTGACGTTCGAGGACGCGCCCGCCCGCCAATCCCGACTCGCCGCGCGACCTGCCGGCGATCGCGCTGGCGGCGCGTTGGCTGTGTGGCCGCGTTCTTCGGCGCCTCGCAGCTCACGAGCCACCGCTTCCTCGATCCCGTGGTGATCGTGCCGTTGCTCGGTGGCCTGGCGGCGATCGTCGTCCTGGTCGTCTACCAGTACCGCGCCAAGCGGCCGCTCTTGACGATTCGCACGATGCTCACGAGCACGATGCCCGTCGCGGGGATCGCGGTGGCGCTGTTCGCCGCGGCCGCGTCGGTGTCGGCCACGGTCCTCACGGCCGCGGCGCTGGCCGGCCACTACAGCCCGCTTCACATCGGCGTCCTCTACCTGCCCGAGGTCGCTGGAGCGGTGATCACCGCCGTCGTGCTCGGCCTCGTCATCACCAGGCGCGCGATGCACTACCTCCCGCTGGTCGGCATGGTCTTTCTGGCCGCCGGGATCCTGGTCTTCGCGATCAATGTGCCCTCGAGCCAGGCGGCTACCCTCGTCGGCTCGGGCCTGACCGGCATCGGGCTCGGCGCGACGGTCGCGCCCGCGTTGTTCGTGGCCGGGCTTCTCGCTGCCGTCGGCCAACCTGCAGCGAGTGTTCGCGATCGTCGAGCTGTTGCGGGCGGTGGCGGCGTTCATGGTCGCGCCGATCTTCGTCTACTTCGCCGCGAACGTCGGCAGCAGCGCGGATGTCGGGACGCAGATCGCGCTCTGGATCGGCTTCGGGCTCGCCGTCGCCGGCGCGCTCGTCGGCGTGGCTCTCTACGCGCTCGGCGGCGCCCGCCCGCAGACCCCCGACCTCGACCGCTTCCTCGCGGGCGAGCGCCCGGCCTGGTATTCCCCGCCGCTGCTGGCAAAGCTCCGTCGAGCGCATCGCCACGACACAAGTCGCGACCGAAAGCGCCGACTGAGATGGCGGCCACGCACCCAGACGCCGCGGTCTCCGGACCCGTCCTCTTCGCCTACGACGGCTCCGAGCTTGCCCAACTCGCGATCGAGCAAGCCGGCCGGCAGCTCGCACCCGGCCGCGACGCACTGGTCCTCTGCGTCTGGCAACCGGCAGACGTCGGATTCGTACCCGTCGACGACCAACACTTCGACGCCCAGAACGCCAGCGAGGTCGAGGAGGCCGCGCGACAGACCGCAGCCAAGGAGCCTCGCTGGCAGAGAAGGCCGGGTTCCGATCGCAGAGCATGGCGGTCGAGGCAGCACCGACCTGGAAGGGGATCGTCGAGACCGCCGAGGAGCGCAAGGCAAGCCTGATCGTGCTCGGCTCCCACCGCCGCAGCGGGGTCGTGGGGCACCTGCTCGGCAGCGTCGCCGCCGCCGTCGTCACACCACTCGACGCTTCTCCGTACTCGTCGTGCACCAGCGACCGTGACCGCGACTGGGGAAGCGCAGGTGACCGTGCGCCTTCCAACCCGCCCGTCCCCAGCCCGAGCAGCGTCGCCGCGTTGACCAGCCAGCCATCCGGGCCCGAGGGTGGTCGGGGCAGCCGCCATCTGCCCTGCCAGAAGCGCCCCCTCGGCGCCAGGCCTTCACCCCCACGACCGCCGCTCGCTCGCTACCCCTTGACATCCAGAGGAACTTCCAGGGGATTCCCAATGCCGGGCAGCATTACGTGGCTGGTCGTCGCGGCTGAATGGTGAATCCGAGCTTTCCGAGCACCTTGACCGCCCCGGTCTTCCCGCCCTCGAAATCACTGGAGGCAAGGCGCTCGCCCGTCGCGAACTCATACGCCGTGCCCAAGATCGCTTTCGGCGGATAGCGCCGTTTGTCCCAGACCAGGTCATAGGTCGTCGCCGGGGCAAATCCATGCGCAGAGAAGAACCGCTCCGGCCCCAGTCCGTCGTACTCCTTGATCGCACGCAACACATCAGCATGGGTCACCTTCTCCCACGCGATCGACCGTGTCATCTCGGCACCTCCCGGGATCCTCTCTGAGGAGGTTCTCCTGGACCAGAGTCTACGCGGCAAGGATCTCGCCGTTTATCGCGCAGCCCTCACGTCTCGCCGCGGTGACGCAGTCCCCCAGCATTCAAATCCTGGGCCGAGCCGAACGCGCCACCGGACATGAATCTTGCCTGCCTCGCCCTCGACAGCGATGCGTGTTGAGGGCATCCTTGAGCGCGTGCGGGAGATCATCAGCACGCCCAATGTTCCCAGCTCGCCGCTGTACAGCCAGGGGGTGAAAGCCGGGGAGCACGTCCACATCTCGGGCTTGGTTGGTATCGACGCGAGCACCGGGAACATCGCCGGCCCGACGATTCAGGAACAGACACGGCAGGCACTCACCAACTGCCACGCCGTCTTGCATGCAGCCGGCGCAACGTTCGAAGACGTCGTCGAGGTCGGCGTGCTCCTGACCAGGCCAACGGACTTCGCAGGGATGAACGACGAATACGCGACCTGGTTCCCGGCTGAGCCGCCGACTCGCTACGTCGCCAAGCTCGGCGTCGAGATCCCCGGTATCCTCGTCTCGATCCGCATGACCGCGTTCCTCGGTTAACGGACGGTGCGCCATCCAGCCGCGGGTCGGAAACTCGTTTTCGATCTTTGAGGCTCCGGCGCCGCTGGCCTCTTTCCACGCCGACGCCGATGCCATCCGAAGCGGGTCGATTCCAAGCGTGGCGGCGCACTGAACGAATCTGCGAAGAGGATGGGCAGCGCCTCGGGTAGATGCCTGAACCTCACCCGGCCCGGGCGGCGTTTCGCGGCCTAGACACGGAGAACCTCCGGGAGCAGAATGGAACGACGTTCGACCGGACCGTGAGGACTGTTTGCGGTCAGGCTAAGAAAGGAGCGGAGATGGCTGGGAAGATCGTCCACTTTGAGTTGCCGGCGGCTGACGCCGAGCGCGCGAAACTGTTCTGGACCGGTGTCTTTGGCTGGGAGTTCGGCGACTCGGCGATGCCGGGGATGGAGTACTACATGGTGCGGACGGGCGAGGACCAAGGTGGTGCGGTCTACTCGAGGCCGGACGCTGCCGGCACCGGAACGGTCGTCTACTTCGATACGGAGGACATCGACACTGCGATCACCAAGGTGCGCGAAGGCGGCGGCAGCGCCGACGAGAAAACGCCAATCCCGCATGTCGGTTGGTTCTCGCATTGCAAGGACACCGAGGGAAACTCCTTCTCGCTGTTCCAGAGCGACGAGTCCGTCGGCGTTTGATCGCCGATCGACGAAGATCAGCTACCGAGACAAGCGCGTCCAGGATGTCGTCCTCACCACTGAACGCCATGAAGGGAACCGTGACGCAACCTCCCGGGCACGAGGTTAGAGTTCGAGTCGGAGCGTCAGCATGAGCCTTGAAGGGATCAAGCGGTGGTTCGGGCGCCTGGGCGGCTCGGTCGAGGCCGAGGCCGAAGGAGAGGAACCCGTGGCGACCCCGGCCGCTGGCGCAAACGCGGACGCTAGGGAGGATGCGGAGCGGGAAACGTCCACCAACGCTCAGGTGGAAGGCGCCGCCGACGAACCTTGGCCCGGCAGCACCTGACATACCGCTCCAACACCCGCAGACAGGGGTCGAACGGCCGGCAAGCTGCCTTCGCCTACAAGGCTGAGCTCCCCACCGGCGACCCGCGCTCATCGGCCGTGAGCGCATTCAACTCGTCGAGTGTCGCGCGGATGAGTTCGGGGAGGCTCCGACGATTCGTCTCGCCGACCCAGCGTTCGAAGGCAACTCCGAAGACAGCCATCGCTACCTCGCCGCTCAGGCGTGCGGTCGCATCTGCAACACCGCGCGCGCGCAGCGCGTCGGCGAGCGCCTCGGCCCAGGACGCAAGCTTGATCAGCTGACGCTCGCGAAGCTCCGGGTTCCCGGCGATGATGAGGTGGCGCCGGCGGGCGAGTTCTCGCCGCTCCTCGAGTACAGCGCCGGCGGCCTCGAGGGCCGCTGCGACTGCGTCGATCGGCGCGGCGGAGGCAGGCGCGGCGGTGACGCTGCTGACGAGCAGCTCTGTTAGCGGCCCGGCTCCACCGAACAGGACCTCGCGCTTGTCGGCGTAGTGCCGGAAGAAGGTGCGCTCGGTAAGCCCGGCCCGCTCGGCGATCTCCGCGACCGTGGTCTGCTCGAAGCCGCGCTCGCTGTAGAGCTCCAGCGCCGCCTGCTCAAGCCGGCCACGTGCGTCTGGCTTCCAGCGTCCCATCGCCTTTCATGATAGTGAAGACAGCGACTGTCATCATCCTGCTATCCTGATGACGGTAACTGACATCAGAAAAGGGAGGTTCTTCGCATGCGCGTATTCGTCACCGGCGCGTCCGGCTGGATCGGCTCCGCCGTCGTGCCCGAGCTGATCGGCGCCGGCCATGAGGTCGTCGGCCTTGCCCGCTCGGATGCTTCCGCCGCTGCCCTCACGGCCGCCGGGGCGGCCGTGCACCGCGGCACCCTCGACGACCTCGGCGCGTTGCAGGCCGCCGCGGCTGACTCGGACGGCGTCATCCACCTCGCGTTCAAGCACGAGATCGCGTTCTCGGGGGACTTCCACGGTGCTGCAGACAGCGGATCGTCACGCCGTCGAGGCCCTCGGCGAAGCGCTCGCGGGGTCCGATCGACCGCTCGTGATTGCCTCCGGGACGCTCGGGGTCGCACCGGGACGCCTCGCGACCGAACGGGACGGGCACGATCCCGACGCAGGGCCGGCTGTGTCCGGCGACGGCCCTGGAGCGCGGCGGGCGACCGCCGAGTTCGTCCTCTCGCTCGCTCCTCGCGGCGTCCGCTCGTCCGTGCTGCGACTCCCACCCACCGTGCACGGCGACGGAGATCATGGCTTCATGGCGACGCTCGTCGGCATCGCCCGCAGCAAGGACGTCTCCGGCTACATCGGCGACGGAACCAATCGCTGGCCTGCCGTGCACCGGCTCGATGCGGCGCGCCTGTTCCGCCGCGCGCTGGAAGACGCGCCGGCGGGATCGACCCTCCACGCGGTCGCCGACGAGGGCGTGCCCATCCGTGCCGTCGCCGACGCGATCGGTCGCCATCTCAGCCTGCCGGTCGTCGCCATTTCTCCCGCGGACGCCGGCGCGCACTTCGCCTGGCTGGCCGGTTTCCTCGCTCTCGACAGCCCGGCCTCGAGCGCGCACACGCGCGAGCTACTCGGATGGGAGCCCGTGCACCCCGGGCTCCTCGCTGACCTCGAGCAGGGCCACTACTTCCGTCAGCCGTAGCCCTGACCTCACCTCGCCGTTGCGGGCCGCCCCTGCGAGAGCCGTGCGTCACGCGGAGAGAGCCACCGCACGCGGCACCGTGGAGAGCGTGCGGAGACGAGCCACCGCCACCGACCCAACCGCCCCGTCTTGCTCGCCGCTACGACGGATGGATCGGGTCACGACGAGAGCAATCGTCAGCCGACTGCCGCCTGAACGGCGGCACCGCCCCCTTGACGGGAGCTCCTTCATACGCTACTAGTCTCTTTGTCTAGCTGACTAGTGAAAGGGTCGAGGCGGTGATCGAGTTTCACTTGGACGCGCGTTCCGGGGTTCCGACCTACCTGCAGCTCGTGCAGCAGGTGCGGCAGGCCGTGCGGCTGGGGATCTTGCGGCCCGGCGATCAGCTGCCGACGGTCAAGGAAGTCGTTGGCGGTCTCGCGATCAACGCAAACACGGTGCTGAAGGCCTATCGCGAGCTTGATCACGAGGGGTTGGTCGAGGGTCGGCGCGGCATGGGGACATATGTCTCGAGTGAGTTGCCCTCGCGGCCGCCGGATGAGTGGAAGGAGTTGCGCTTGGGCCTTCGCCGCTGGATCGAGCGGGCCCGGGCAGCCGGGCTCGACGAGGAGAACATGGCCGCTCTTTTTGCTGACACGGTTCGGCCGCCGACGGCAGTGAGGGCAGCATGAGCGACGCTTACGCGATCGAGGCTTCCGGGCTCGGGAAGCGCTACGGGTCGACAGTGGGCGCTTCGGGATTGCACGCTCAAGGTGCCGCTCGGGTCGGTGACAGCGCTCGTGGGGCCAAACGGCGCCGGCAAGACGACCCTGTTGCAGCTCGCGGTCGGGCTGAGCGTGCCGAGCTGCGGCGAGGTGCGTGTGCTCGGACACTCGCCGCGCGAGGATTCCTCGGCGGTACTGCCGCGGCTCGGGTTCGTCGCGCAGGAGCATCCCCTCTACCGCGGCTTCACGATCACCGAGACGCTCAAGCTCGGGCGCAAGCTCAACCCGAGCTGGGACGCGGCAATCGCGCAGGATCGGCTCGACCGGCTCGGGCTGCCGCTCCACCAGAAGATCGGAAATCTCTCGGGCGGACAGCAGGCGCAAGTCGCGCTTACACTCGCCCTTGCGAAGCGTCCAAGCCTGCTCGTGCTCGACGAGCCGGTCGCCTCGCTCGACCCGCTTGCTCGTCGAGAGTTCCTGCAGACGACCATGGAGGCCGCCGTCGACACCGGGATGACGGTGGTGCTCTCCTCTCACATCATCGCTGACCTGGAGCGCGTCTGTGACTACTTGATCATCCTGTCCCAGGCCGAGACGCAGCTTGTCGGGCCGATCGACCAGCTCGTCGCGAGTCACCGCCTCCTGACCGGCCCGCGCTGTGACCCGGCAACCGTCGCGCGCGTTCATCAGGTGATCCGTGAGAGCCACACGGAGCGGCAGACGACACTGCTCGTGCGGGCCAACGGGCACGTCTACGACTCCTGCTGGGAGGTACACGAGGTCGACCTCGAGGAGATCGTCCTCGCCTACCTCGGCCATCGCCGCCCCACGGTCGTTCCCGAGACCGCGCGCGTCGTTGGGGGGGTCGGGGCATGACCTGGGTCAGCTGGCGCCTCCAACGCACCGAGACACTGATCGCCGTCGGGATCCTTGCGTTGATCACGGCGCTGCTCGTCCCGACGGGGATCACGATGGCGTCCGCCTACCATCACGACGGCCTCGCCGCCTGCCTCGGCGCGAACCCCTCGTACAGCTGCAACCAGGCGATCGTGGGATTCCAGTTGCGCTTCCGACCGCTCTTCGCCCTGCTCGACTGGTTCACCCTGATTCCAGGCTTGATCGGTGTGCTGCTCGCGGCGCCGTTCATCCTCGAGCTGGAGAGCGGCACCTACCGGCTCGCCTGGACACAGAGCATCACCCGGCGCCGCTGGATCGCGACCAAGCTCGCCGTCCCGATCGCCACCGCCCTCCTCATCGCTGGTGCGCTGATCCTGATCACGACCTGGTGGCGCGCGCCGTTCGTCCACCTCAACGGGCGGATGGAGACCGGCACCTATGACTCCGAAGGCACCGTCGTCTTCGGTTACACCCTCTTCGGACTCGCCCTCGCGCTCGCCATCGGCGTCGTCTGGCGCCGGGCCGTGGCAGCCGTCACCCTCGCGTTCGTCGGCTACTTCGTCGCCCGCATCTTCGTCGATACCTGGCTGCGAAACCGCCTCGTCGCACCCCTCAGGGCGACCTGGCATGGCGCCGCCGGGCAACCGGCGAACCTGAACCACGCCAACATCATCAGCCAAACGGGAGGCGGCCCCAGTGTCGTCGTCAGGCAGGGATCCGGCCCGCTCGGAGCACAGGTCCACGTCGCCGTCGGCCTCGGCTCCTCCACCATGCACGCCGTCTACCAACCGGCAAGCGACTTCTGGCCCCTCCAGGGAATCGAGACCGCACTCTTTGCCGGTGTCGCGCTCATCCTGATCGCCTTCGCGGCTTGGTGGACACACCAACGCGCATCGTAAATCGTCCTTCGCGGGCTTCCGTCGTGGGGGCTGGAACGCCGTTTCGACCGAACCGATGCCCGCCCCCGTCTCCGCGACATGCGCTGTCGCACTCCGTAACGTGATCGAGCTCCTGTGGTTGCTTCCCGACGCAAGGCGCTGACGGAACTCTCAGAAGGTGATGGCCGAGGCAGCTCGACCCGAGCGGCGACCAAGCCCACGGGTCGCGCGACCGGCCGCTCTGTGGGATCGATGCGGCACTCGGCGAGCGTGGCGCGATCTCGCCGCGATCCCAGCGATCAGCGGAGGGAGTACTGGCCCGTGGCGGCGAAGCCGCGCGGGTGATGTGCCGTGTCGGAGTGGTCGTTGGAACGGCACGCTCGGACGGGAAGGACGGGCGCGAGGCAAACTAGACCCAACGATGGCGACAGTCACCAGGACGTCTTCCGCTCCGCTCGAGCCGGTGCTCGCGCGAGCACAGGAACAACGCGTGCTCCGCTCTGTGCTCCCTGAGCCCCGGCTCGAGCCGGTGATCGACGCGCCCGCCCGGACGAAGCCGCTCGCCTACCGCCGATCGCGCCGGCTGCTCGCACGCCTCGGCCTGCTCCCGACCGGGCCGAAAGCAGGGCCGCCGCCCGGGGACGAAGAGCCGGGCAAGGCGACACGCTGCCCCCACCGGCAGCTTCGCCAAGGCGCGACCGGCCCGCCACGACGGGAAGCGACGGCAACGTGACCACGGCGGTCACGCCGGTACCGACGACGGCCACTGCGGCGCAGCAGCCGCAGCGCGTCCGCCTGATCTTCGCGGCGCTGATGCTCGTGCTGCTGCTCGCCTCGCTCGACCAGACGATCGTCTCGACCGCGCTCCCGACGATCGTCGGAGATCTCGGCGGTCTCAACCACCTCTCCTGGGTGGTGACCGGATACCTCCTCGCCTCCACCGTGTCCGGGCCGCTCTACGGCAAGCTCGGCGACCAGTACGGGCGAAAGACGCTCCTCCAAAGCGCGATCGTGCTCTTCCTGATCGGCTCGGCCCTCTGTGGGATCAGCCAGAACATGACCGAACTGATCGCCTTCCGCGCCCTGCAAGGGCTCGGCGGCGGCGGCCTGATCGTGCTCACCATGGCGGTGCTCGGCGACATCTTCTCGCCCCGCGAGCGCGGCCGCTACCAGGGCTACTTCGGCGCGGTCTTCGGCGTCTCGACCGTGATCGGGCCGCTGCTCGGCGGCTTCTTCGTCGACAACCTCTCCTGGCGCTGGATCTTCTACGTCAACCTCCCGATCGGCGCGATCGCCCTGACCGTGATCGCCATCGCCTTCCACGCCCCCAGCGAACACGTCCACCACCGCGTCGACTACCTCGGTGCTGGGGTACTCGCCGCCGGCCTCTCAGCGATCGTGCTGTTCTCGAGCCTCGGCGGCACCACCTACGGCTGGGGCTCAGCCCCGATGCTGCTCCTGATCATCGCCGGCGTCGGCCTTCTTGCCGTCTTCCCGTTCGTCGAACGCCGCGCGGCCGAACCGATCCTCCCGCTCGAGCTCTTCCACAACCGCATCTTCGTGGTCACGAGCGCAGTCGGCTTCATCGTCGGCCTCGCCCTCTTCGGCGCGATCACCTACCTCCCCCTCTACCTCCAGGTCGTCAAGGGGCATAGCCCGACCAGCTCCGGCCTGACCCTCGTCCCGTTGATGGGCGGCCTCCTCGTCACCTCGATCATCAGCGGCCAACTGATCAGCCGCTACGGTCGCTACAAAGCATTTCCGATCATCGGCACCGCGATCATGCTGGTTGGTGTCTTCCTGCTCTCCCGGCTCACTGTCGAGACGCCGATGTGGAAGACGATCGTCGCGATGGTGATCCTCGGGCTCGGTCTCGGCCTGGTCATGCAGGTACTCGTGCTCGCCGCCCAAAACTCTGTCGAGCATCGATTGCTCGGCGTCGCGACCTCGGGCGCCACCATGTTCCGCGGCATCGGCGGCTCGATCGGCGTCGCGGCGTTCGGCGCGATCTTCGCCAACAGGCTCAGAAGCGAGCTCGCCGCCAGATTCCCGGCCGGCGTCCACATCCCGGCGCAGGCCAACCCGGAGATCGTCAAACACCTGCCCGCAGCCGTCCACACGCCCTACATCGAGGCCTTCGCCGCCGCTCTCCAGCCGGTCTTCCTGACGGCGACCGGGATCATCTTCGTCGCCTTCTTGCTCACCTGGCTCCTTCGCGAACAGCCTCTCCGCACCACCACCGAAACCCAGTAAGAGATCGGCGTTCCGCCCACCCTCTCCGGACCATCCGCCAGATCGGGCGCGCCGCCGAGGCCGACGTGATCGTCATCGACCCCGGCTGCCCCGACCCCGAGCAAGGCCCTCTCTCGACACGGAGGGGACGGCGCAGACAGAATGCCTCCAATGACTCTCCTTCTTGCCTACCCAGGTCAAACGGGCGTCCGCCTCGCCGAAATCGGCTTCCTCCTGATCCTGTTCGCCGGGGTCTGGCTCGCCGCCGCGCACATCCCACAGCTGAAGCTGGGCAACGCCCGGATGATCGTCGCCGGTGCCGCACTCGCGCTTGCCGGCCTGCTGCTGATCATCGCCGTCCACTGGGAGCACTTCGGCCACTGAGTGACGACCACCGACGTTGGCGACCTCGGGTGGTGAGCCCGGGTGGTGCGCGGATCGTGGGGAGCTCGCCGAGAGCGTGGCGCGACCGCAGGCCGAGCCCGCCGAGCGTCCGGAGAGAGGTGACGGGCTCGAAGGTGAGCGCTGCCGCCGCCCGACGGCGGCTCAGGCCGAGGGGCTCGAGAGCTCGCCGACCTTGGCGGCGACGGCGAGCGGACCCACGACCGTGGGACGGGCGTGCGCGACGCCCGCCGCGGCGTAGGCGTCGTCCTCGTCGAGCGTCTCGTGCTCGATCAGCGCCGCGGCGAGCGAGTCGAGCTTGGCCCGGTTCTCGGCCAGCAGGGAGAGCACCTCTCGATGGCAGTCCTCGACGATTCGGCGCACCTCCTCGTCGATCCGCTCCTGCGTGCGTGCCGAGACCTCCGGACGCCGGGAAGCAGCGGCCCGGCGCCGTCGGCCGGGAGCACCGCGAGCGGCCCGATCTCATCGCTCATCCCCCAGCGGCCGACCATCTGGCGCGCGATCGCCGTCAGCTGCTGGATGTCGGACTCGGCGCCCGTGGTCGGCTCGCCGAAGACGATCTCCTCGGCGGCGCGGCCGCCGAGCGCCACCTTGATCTTGGCGATCAGCTCGCGTCGCTCGTAGTTGAAGCGGTCGGCGTCCGGCGCCGAAAACGTCACTCCGAGCGCGAGCCCGCGCGGGATGATCGAGATCTTCCGCACCGGGTCGGCGCCGGGCGTGAGCATCGCCACGAGCGCGTGGCCGCCCTCGTGGTAGGCGGTCCGGCGGCGGTCCGCCTCGCTCATCATCACCTTGCGCTCGGCGCCGAGCACGATCCGCTCGAGCGCGTCGGTGAAGTCGGCCTCGAGCACCTGGTCGTGGCCGCGGCGCGCCGCGAGGAGCGCGGCCTCGTTGACGAGGTTCGCGAGGTCGGCGCCGACCATCCCGGGCGTCGTCGCCGCGATCCGGCCCAGGTCGACGTCGGGCGCGAGCGGGACGCCGCGCGTGTGCACCTGCGAGGATCTGCTCGCGCCCGACGCGGTCGGGCGGCTGGACGGCGACGCGGCGGTCGAAGCGACCGGGGCGCAGCAGCGCCTGGTCGAGGACGTCGGGGCGGTTGGTGGCGCCGATCACGATCACGCCGGTCGAGGAGTCGAAGCCGTCCATCTCGGTCAGGATCTGGTTGAGCGTCTGCTCGCGCTCGTCGTTGCCGCCGCTGAACCCGGCGATGCCCGAGGTCCGCGAGCGGCCGATCGCGTCGAGCTCGTCGATGAAGACGATCGCCGGCGCCGCCTCCTTCGCCTGCGTGAACAGGTCGCGCACGCGCGCAGCGCCGATGCCGACGATCGCCTCGACGAACTCGGAGGCCGACATCGAGAAGAACGGCGCGTCGGCCTCGCCGGCGACCGCCCGCGCGAGCAGCGTCTTGCCGGTTCCGGGCGGCCCCGAGAGCAGCACGCCGTGCGGGATGCGGGCGCCGAGCCGGACGTATTTCTCGGGGTGGCGCAGGAAGTCGACGACCTCGGTGAGCTCGCGCTTTGCCTCGTCGATTCCGGCCACGTCGTCGAAGGTGACGCGGATGCCCGACGGCTCGTAGCGCCGCGCCCGCGAGCGGCCGAACGCGCCGAGCATTCCCTGGACGTTGCCGGCGCGGCGCATCAGCAGCACGAGCAGGCCGATGAAGAGGATCGTCGGGCCGAAGCTGAGGAGCAGGCTCTCCCACCACGGCAGGCTGCCGGCGAGCGGCTTGGCGTTGACGACGACGGCCTTCGTCTGGAGCAGGTCGGAGAGCGAGGTGGTGTCGGCGAAGGCCGGGATCTCCGTCTGGAACTCGGTCGAGGCCTTCGAGCCGGCGTAGCTCGTCGCGGTCTTGAACGTCCCCTGGATCGCGGTGCCCTTGGAGGTGATCGAGACGACGTCGCCGGCACGCACCTCGTCGAGGAAGAACGGGCTGTAGGGGACGCGGACGCGGGTGGCGCTCTGCGTCGCGCGCCCGCTGATCCAGACGTTGAGCACGAGCAGCGCGGCAAAGAGCGCAGCGAGGCGCCAGCTGAAGCGAAAGCGCGGTCGGGCCGGCGCGGCGGGGCCGCCCGGGGGTGCGGCCGGCGGCGCAGCGGGTGGGCTCTGCCGGCCGGGGGTGCTCAAGGCCTGAGACTCAGCGGCCGCGCTCGCGCAGCGTGCGCGCCGTCTGCCTGATCCATTCGCGGTTCTCCGGCGCCCTCGCGGTCTTCCCCGCGTGCGCCGCCGCCTTGACGGCCTGATCCACGAGCCTTCGCCCCTCGGGGCTCGCCGCGGCGCGACGGACCTCGGCGAGGAGCCGCCTCCCTTCCGCGGTCTGCGCGAAGACCACAGCCGTCCGGATCGCCCTCCGGCCCTTTGGGCTCGCAGCGAGACCGATTCCCTTGAAGATGGGCCCGAACACGCCACCCACTCTATCGCGGTCGTCCCGGCAGGCGGCGCCGGCGGCTCAGGCTGACGGCGGGCGGCCTTCCGGGAAGCGCGGCAGGCCGTCGTCGGGCAGCGGGTCCCAGGCCGGGGCGTACGCGACGAACTGGCGGAAGCTCGGTCGGACACCCGGATCGGAGTCGAAGACGCCGAAGCGGACGAAGCAGACCTCGCCGTCGCGCGAGGCCGACCAGAGACTCGATCCGCACGCCGAGCAGAACACCTTTGGACTCCCGTCGGGCGGCTCCCACGCGCGAAGGACATCCTTGCCGCTCAGCACCTGCGAGCGCGGCGGCGGGAACCCGGGCCTGGAGCGAGCCGGACGTGCCGCTGCGGCGCTGGCAGCGGGTGCAGTGGCACCAGCTGGCGAGCGTCGGCTGTTCGCTGACCTCGAAGCGGACTGAGCCGCAGTTGCAGCGCCCGGTCAGAGGCAGCGAGCCCATAGCGATGTCAGTCTAGACGCGCGCCGGTGGAGCGACGCCGCGAATCGACGCGTCGAGGAGCTCGACAGGGTGAGCGGCCGGCAGTGGCCGGCCGGCGCGGCGGAGCGCGGCCGAGACCTGGAGCAGGCACCCGGGGTTGGCGCTGACGTAGAGGTCGGGCTCGGTCGCGAGGACATTCGCCGCCTTGCGGTCGCCGAGCGAACGGGCCGCCTCCGGCTGGACGAGGTTGTAGATGCCGGCGCTGCCGCAGCAGAGCTCCTGCTCGGCCGGCTCGACCAGCTCGAGCCCGGGGATGGAGCGGAGCAGCTCACGCGGCTCGGAGCGCACCCTCTGGGCGTGGGCGAGGTGGCAGGACTCCTGGAAGGCGACGCGGAGCTCGAGCGGCGACCGCTCCGGGACCTGCCCGCCGGCCAGCGTCTCCGAGATGTCCTCGACGGGGAGGTTCAGGTCGGCCTCCTTCAGGTGCGAGCCACAGCCGGCGGCATTGGTCACGATCCTGTCGACCCCCGCGGCGGCGAACGCTGCCGCCGTGCGTCGGGCGAGCCCGAGCCCTTCCTCGCGCCGCCCGGAATGGAGCGCGAGGGCGCCGCAGCAGCCGCGGTAGGGGGCGGCGACCTCGTAGCCGCAGGCGGCGAGGACGCGTGCGGAGGCCCGGTTCACCTCACCGAAGAGCACCGACTGGACGCAGCCGGTCAGAAGCCCGACGCGCGCGATCGGCTCGCCGACGGCGGGCGTCTCCGCGGGCGGCGCCACCGCCTCGCGCCAGCGCGGGGCGAGCTCCCGGAGCGGCCGCAACGGGCCGGGGGCAGGCAGCGCGGCGAAGCGGAGGGCAAAGCGGAGCCGCCTCGGATAGGGGAACACGGCAAAGACCGCCGAGCGGAGCAGCCGGTCGCCGAGAGGTCGCGGAACCACCTGCTCGACCCGTTCCCGGGCGAGCTCGATCAGCCGGTCGTACTGCACGCCTGACGGGCAGGAGGTGAGGCACGCCATGCAACCGAGGCAGCGGTCGAAGTGCTCGACGACCGTGCGGTCGAGCTCGAGCGTGCCCTCCTCGACCGCCTTCATCAGCCAGATCCGGCCGCGTGGTGAGTCCATCTCCTCGTGCCAGAGCTCGTAGGTCGGGCAGCTCGGCAGGCAGAAGCCGCAGTGGACGCAGTCCGCGATCAGCCTCGCGTCCATCAGGCGAGGATGCCTTCGGGGTCGAACGACCGCCTGATGCGCTCGGCGAGCGCCGACCACGATCGCTCGGTCGCCGTGGCGAGGTAGGCAATCCCGGGCCCGGGCCGGGCCAGGGCGCAGTCCTGCCAGGCAAAGGCGGCCCGCCCGGCGGCCGCGGCCTGCCGATCGCCGCTCTCGACCCAGATCGTCCCGTCGGCGCGCTTGCCAGGGCACGCGGCTGCCTGGGCCTCGACGGCGTCCACGGGGCCCTCGAAGAGGAACGCCAGGCGCCGGGGTGGTAGCAGGTCGACCGCGCTCGGTTCGAGCTGGGAGCGCTGGATCTCCAGCCAGGTCGCGTGCGGGTCGTCGCACTCGACGACGACGGTCGCCTCTGCGGCC
This sequence comes from uncultured Actinomycetota bacterium, assembly GCA_963765345.1. Classification (GTDB taxonomy): domain Bacteria; phylum Actinomycetota; class Thermoleophilia; order Gaiellales; family Gaiellaceae; genus PALSA-600. Next base: position 37,702 of record CAVXWI010000033.1, on the reverse strand, counting down.
GGGCGCGCGTGGAGGCGGAGCGCCAGGCGCGCGACCAGGCCGAGGCGGCCCCGCGAGCCCGAGAAGAGCTTCCCGAGGTCGTAGCCGGCGACGTTCTTGACGACCTTCCCGCCCGAGCTCGCGACCAGACCGCCCGCGAGCACGACCGAGACGCCGAGGACGAGGTCGCGCATGCCGCCGTAGCGGTGGCGGCGAGGCCCGGAGAGATCGCCGGCCAGGCAGGCGCCGATCGTCGGGTCGCCGGGCGGGTCGAGCGCGAGCATCTGGCCGTACCCGGCCAGGTAGGACTGCAGCTCCGAGAGCCTCATCCCCGCCTCGACGATCGCGGTCAGGTCGCCCGGCTCGTGCTCGAGCAGCCTGTTCAGCCTGGCGGTCGAGAGGACGACCTCGCCCCCATCCCGCTCGATCGAGACGCGCCGGCCCCCGGCGAGCAGGGCGGCAGCCTCCGCGAGCGTCGCAGGCTCAGAGACGTTCGGCAAGCCCGGCCCTCTCGAGTGGGTGGGCGCGGTAGGGGCCTGGCACCTCGCCGCAGAGTCGCGGGGTCGGAAACACCTTGCCCGGATTTGCGAGGCCGTCCGGGTCGAATCCGACCCGGAGCAGGCGCATCGCCTCGAGGTCGCGCTCGCCGAACAGCTTCGGCATCGAGCACGCCTTGTCGACGCCGATCCCGTGCTCGCCCGTCAGCGACCCGCCCGCGTCGATGCAGACGTCGAGGATCGCCGTCGCGAGCTGCTCGGCGCGCTCCGGCTCCCCGGCAACCGCCTCGTCGTAGAGCACGAGGGGATGCAGATTGCCGTCGCCGGCGTGGAAGACGCTCGCGACCCGCAACCCGTACTCGGCCGCGAGCTCGGAGGTGCGGCGCAGCACCTCGGGCAGCTTCGTCCGCGGCACGACACCGTCCTGGACGTAGTAGCTGGAGGCGATCCGGCCCATCGCGGCGAACGAGGACTTCCGGCCGCGCCAGATCCGCTCACGTTCCACGGCGGTCTCGGCGGCATGGAGCTCGAAGGCGCCGAACTGCCGGCAGATCGCCTCGACGGCGACCGACTCCTCGGCGACCTGCGCCGCCGGCCCGTCGAGCTCGACGATCAGCACGGCGCCCGCACCGGCGGGATACCCGGGCGCGACCGCCGCCTCGACCGCCTCGACCGTCAGCGCGTCCATCATCTCGATCGCTGCGGGCAGGACCCCGGCGGCGATCACGTGCGAGACGGCGTCGCCCGCCGAATCAACGGTGGCGAACCCGGCGAGGAGCGTTCGCACGCTCTCGGGGACCCGTAGCACCCGCACGGTGATCCGGACGGCGATCCCGAGCGTCCCCTCGGAGCCGACGAACACGCCGAGCAGGTCGGGGCCGTCGTCGTCGCGGGAGAGGGTGACGAGCTCGCCGTCCGCGAGGACGACGTCGGCCGCAAGGACGTGGTTGACGGTGAACCCGTGCTTGAGGCAGTGCGCGCCGCCGGAGTTCTCGGCGACGTTGCCGCCGATCGTGCAGACCTGCTGGCTCGAAGGATCGGGTGCGTAGTAGAAGCCCTCGCCGGCGACGGCCTTCGTGATTTCGAGGTTCGTCACACCGGGCTCGACGACGACCCGGGCGCGGTCGAGATCGACCTCGAGGACGCGGTTGAGCCGCGCGAGCGAGATCACGACGCCGTCGGCGACAGGCAGCGCACCGCCGGAGAGCCCCGTGCCGGCGCCGCGCGCGACGAAGGGGACGCCGTGCAGATGACACGACCGCACGACCGCCTGCACCTCGGCGACCGAGCCGGGGATGACGACCAGCTCGGGCACGGCCCGATGGCCCGTCAGCGCGTCGCACTCGTACGTCCTGAGCTGCGCCGGCTCGGAGATCAGCGAGCCGCCTGCGAGCTCCCGCGTCAGCTCCGCTCGAAACTGGTCGGGAAGCGGCATCCCGGCACGATACTCGCGCGGTTCCGTGCGCCCCGCTCCTGCCGTCCCCTCGTCTGCCCTCGGGCCGGCTCCGGCTCGTCGGCCCTTCCAGCTTCGGGTCGCAGCCCCTTAAACGCCAAGTCCCGCGAACCCGAGGGCCCACAGGACTTGACGCGAGGACTCTCTCACACCGCTCCGCGCCTGTCAAGCGACGGCTCTCAGCCGCCTGTCGAGGAGAAGTGCTGGTAGTCGGGCGAGCCCGCCCAGCGGCCGCCCCACTGCCAGCCGACCGCGGCGAACGCCGCCACGAGCTGCCCGTCGGGCACGGCCATGCCCGGCCGGACGTCGGCGCGATCGAGGTACGGCTCGCCCGCCGGCGGGTAGACGCGGCCGGCGAGCTCGTAGGGATTCTCGACCGGGTTGACGTCGATCGCCTCGCCGTAGGCGTGGGCCGACCACTGCTTCGGGCCGGTCGTGACGGCATAGCGGCAGTTGAACCCGGAGGTGTTGTCGGCCGCCATCGAGCGGTTGTCGTTGCCGTCGAAGGCCTCGACCGGCTCCATCCGCCTGATCGGGAACCGCTCGGCATAGAGCGTCGCAAACACACGCCCGACCGCCGTCACGACGGCGCTGTTCACGACCAGCGAGCCGCGATGGCTGTGCCCGTCGTAGCCCCAGTAGGAAACGGCAAGGAGGCGGAGGCCCGACGGCGGCACCGGACACCCCGGCCGGTACGACCAGCGCAGTTCGGCCGCGCTGATACGAGCGACCGTCATCGTGAAGGGCGGCGGCTGCGCCGCCTGGGCAGCCGGCGCAGCCGCCGCGAGCAGGGCGACTGCGACGATCCACCGGGCCCGGGCCATATCGTTCCGAGGGTACTCGCGTCGCGCTCAGCCTGCCTTCTCGCCGCCACGGTCGCGCTCGTGGCCCTGCACGCTTCCGCGACGGCCGCCGCGGGCTCCTGCCCCGCGAACCTGGCCGCGAGCCTCGCGGCCACCGGGCAGGCCTCGCAGCTCGTCACCGCGGTCGCCGCCACGTCGGCATCGACGACCGGCGCCCTTGAGCTGTGGCAGCGCAGCGGCGGCGCCTGCTTCCGCCCCGTCGCCGGGCCCTGGCCGGTCTACTTCGGCTATGCCGGCCTCTCGCCCCATCACGTCGAGGGCGACGGGACGACGCCGACCGGCGCCTTCGGGATCGGCCCCGTCATCTACGGCGTCGCGCCCGATCCGGGGGTGCAGTACCGCTACCACCGCCTCGTCTGCGGCGACTGGTGGGACGAGGATCCCTCCTCGGCCGACTACAACACCTTCCAGCACGTCCCCTGCGGCGCGACGCCACCGTTCGGCGGCACCAGCGAGGCGCTCTGGCGCTCGACCCGCGCCTACGCCTACTTCGTCTTCGTCGAGTACAACGCGCACCCGGTCGTACCCGGGCGCGGTTCGGCGATCTTCATCCACGTCGAGCTCGGCCATCCGACGACGGGCTGCATCTCGCTTCGCGAGAGCCAGCTCCTGCAGCTCGTCCGCTGGCTCCGGCCGGCGGCGGCGCCACTGCTCGTGATCGGGACGACGGCGGGGATCCGCCGCTACTGAGCGGCAGCAGCCGGCGCCGTTCTGCGACGATGGCGCCGTGAGCAACGCCCATCCATCCGCGTCCTTCAGCGCCACGCTCCGGCTGCATCTGGACGACCGTCCGGGTGCCTTCGCGGACGTGGCCCGTGTGATCGGCGACGCGGGGGGCAGCCTGGGCGCGATCGATCTCGTCCGGGTCGAGCAGGGCAAGAAGGTGCGGGACATCACGGTCGACGCGGCGAGCTCCGACCACATCGAGCAGATCGTGCACGCGGTGCAGGCGCTGGCCGGTGTCGAGGTCGAGCACGTCTCGGATCGGACCTTCCTGCTGCACCTCGGGGGCAAGATCGAGATGGTGGCGAAATCGCCGCTGAAGACGCGCGACGACCTCTCGATGGCCTACACACCGGGGGTGGCGCGGGTCTGCCTGGCCATTTCCGAGGACCGGAGCAAGGTCTGGAACCTGACGATCAAGCAGAACACCGTCGCCGTCGTCACCGACGGCACCGCGGTGCTCGGGCTCGGCGACATCGGCCCCGAGGCGGCGATGCCCGTGATGGAGGGCAAGGCGATGCTGTTCAAGGAGTTCGGCGCCGTCGACGCGTGGCCGATCTGCCTCGCGACGACCGACCCCGACGAGATCGTTGCCGCCGTCGCCGCGATCGCCCCGGGCTTCGGCGGGATCAACCTCGAAGACATCTCGGCGCCCCGCTGCTTCGAGATCGAGAGCCGCCTGCAGGAGCTGCTCGACATCCCCGTCTTCCACGACGACCAGCACGGGACCGCGATCGTCACGACGGCCGCGTTCCTGAACGCGCTCAAGCTCGTCGGCAAGCGCCCGGAGAACGTCCGGATCGTCCTCACCGGTGTCGGCGCGGCCGGCGTCGCCACGACCGACATGCTGCTCGGCCTCGGCGCGCGCTCGATCATCGGCTGCGACCGCCAAGGCGCGCTTCACCTTGGCCGCGACGACCTCGGCCCCTGGAAGACGATGTACGCAGGGCGGACGAACCCCGACGGGTTCGCCGGCACCGCAGACGAGGCGCTCGTCGGCGCCGACGTCTTCATCGGCCTCTCCGGCCCCGGCGCCGTCAGCCGCGCGGCGATTGCGGCGATGGCACCGGACGCGATCGTCTTCGCGATGGCCAACCCGACCCCCGAGATCCCACCCGAGGAGATCGAGGGGCTCGCAGCCGTCGTCGCCACCGGCCGCTCCGACTACCCCAACCAGATCAACAACGTGCTCGCCTTCCCGGGCGTCTTCCGCGGCGCACTCGACACCCGCGCACGAACGATCAACGACGAGATGAAGCTCGCCGCAGCCGACGCGATCGCCTCCGTCGTCAAGCCCGACGAGCTCAGCGCCGAGTACATCGTCCCGAGCGTCTTCAATCGTGAGGTCGCCCCCGCCGTCGCGGCCGCCGTCGCCGCGGCGGCCGAGCGGACCGGCGCGGCCCGCCGCCGTCGCGTTCCCGCCTAAACCGGCAACGCGACGGCGAGGCCGGGCTCGCGCCCGGCCTCGCTGTCGGATCCTGGGAGGTCGTGCGCTACAACCGCTTGCCGTGTTCTCGCACCGAGAGGAAGCGGATGAGGCTCTGACGGACGGTGTTCGTGCTCGACGATGAGGGAGCTGTGCCCGGCTTCGTGTTGGCGAAGTCGGTCAGGTGCGTCGTCATCCGGGCCAGGATCGCCGTCTCCTGGTCCTGCGTGATCGTGCCGGCGGTCACGGCCGCGTCGAGCTTCGTCTTCGCGGGTGCCTCCAGCGCCGTCACCAGGCCGGCGACCGTCTTGCCGGTGACCGTGCCGACGACGTCGGCGAGATCCTTGCCACCCTGCAGGTCCTGCTGCAGGTCGGAGACCGAGATCCCGAGGTAGGTGGCAGCAAGCTGCAGCGGTCCACCGGTGCTGCCGCCCGGCCCGCCCTTGCCGCCCGGGGGAACCGGCGGAACCGGCGGGCCGTTGTTGACGAGGTCGGTGACCGTGTTCGTGAAGCCCGTCACGAGCGCCGTCTCCTGATCGGCCGTGATCCAGCCCGCCGCCTTCTCGTTGTCGTAGACGGTCGTCTGGGCCTGGACGATCGCGGTGATGAGATCGGCCGCGGTCTTCCCCTTCGCCGTCGCCTCCTGCGCCAGCGTCTTGCCGCCGGCGAGGTCGGTCGTCAGGGTCGAGACCGATTCGTTCAGGAACGCCGCCGCCGAGGTGAGCACGTCCGCGTCGAGGGTCCCCGCGCCGCCGCCCGGACCCATGCCAAATCCGCCGCCGATCCGCAAGCCGGGCCCCGCGAAGCCGAGTCCTGGCCCCCCGAAGCCGAAACCGCCGGGCCCGCCGCCGGGCGCGGCACCCTGGAAGCCCTGGAACCCAAGCCGCGGGAACGGCGCCTGGCCGTGGGTTGCGGCCGCGGCACCGGCGCCGAGGGCCACGAGAGCCGTGGCCAGTGCGCCAAGAGCAACGAGGCGAGACAGTGATCGCCGCATCTTCCACCACCTTTCGAGTCGTCCGGTGCCTGGATGAACTGGACCGAGGCTAGGGTCCGACCCTAAGAGCTGTCTTAGAGAACGGTAAGAGCCGGGCTGCCGCGGGAAGCGCCGCCTCGCAGCTCAGGAGGCCCGGCTGCCGCGGGCGGGAAGCGGGTCCGCCAACGCACGGCCGACCTGCTCGAGGATCGTCTCGAGGAGGCGGAACGACGCGAGCACATGCTCCCGCGCGAGCGCCCGAGCGCCCTCCGGGCTCCCGGCTGCGAGCGCGGCGTGGATCGCCGCGTGCTGGTGCTCGTTCGCGAGGTAGAGCTCGTCGATCGACCCGTCACCCGGTGCCCAGACCGCGGGCCCGGCGAAGGTACGGCGGGCGCTCTTTGCGACCTGCTCGATGTAGGGCAGGTCGGCGACGCGCGTAGATGACGTCGTGGAACCCGTGGTTGGCCTGCATCCACTCGACTGTCAGCGACCGGCGGTCCTCGCCGGGCTCGCGGGCACGGAGCGCCCGCGTCAGCCGCGCGAAGCGCCGCTCGGCAGTGGCGAGTTCTTCGAGATCGGCGGCGGTGATCCGCTCGGCAGCGACGCCCGTGACGAGGCTCTCGAGCTCGGCACGGAGCAGGAACGCCTCCCACATCTCGGCGCGTGAGAGGGTCCGCACGCGGAACCCGCGGTTGGCCTCGAACGAGACGAGTCCGAGCGCGGCGAGCCGGCGGAGGGCCTCGCGAACCGGTGTCCGGCTGACCGCGTACTGCGCCGAAACCTGCTCCTGCCTCAGCACCGACCCCGGGGCGAGCGCCCCCGAGACGATCGCCTCCTCCAACGCGAGCGCGATCTCGTCGGCCTTGGTGCCGCCCTCCATGGACGGCAGTCTAGAACGGGCTCAGAAGGGGTTGCTCGCTCGCAGCCAGCTGTAGCCGCAGGTGCAGTGCATTCGCACCGTGGCGAGCTGGTCGACGAGCTCGATCGTCGAGAGGTTCGTCCCGCTGCAGCCGCACGCCGGGCAGGCCAGCCGGCCACAGGACGAGGCTGTACCCTCGGCGCCGACCGAGCAGCCGGGGTCCTCGCACCGTTCGAAACCGAGCGCCGGCGCCGCGCCCGTCACCTTCAGGTGACGCGGTGCTCCGACCGGGGTCTCGTGTGTGGGAAGCTGGAAGGCGGTCGACATCGAAGCAGTCCGGAAAGGGATCTCTGTATGCAGACTACCACGTTCTTGGATCCGATGTTGCGCGGATACCCCGAAAAACTCGACATCCTTCCCGCTTTAGGGATCCAAGATCGCAGTATTGGATCCCCCCTGGAGCCGACGGTGACGGTCGCCGAGGCGGTCGCGATCGCGGCCGCGGGCCTCGGGGCAGGCGCGATCAACACCGTCGTCGGCAGCGGCACGCTGCTCACCTTCCCCGTCCTGCTCGGGTTCGGCTACGCGCCGGTCGTCGCCAACGTCTCGAACACCGTCGGCCTCGTGCCGGGCGGCGTGACCGGGTCGATCGGCTATCGCTCCGAGCTCGCCGGCCAGAAACGGCGCGCGGCCAGCCTCGCCGTCGCCTCGGTCGCGGGCGCGCTCGCGGGCGCCGGGCTCCTCCTCGCCCTGCCCGCCTCGACCTTCAAGGTGGTCGTGCCGTACCTGATCGCCGGCGCACTCGTCCTCGTCGTCGCGCAGCCCTGGCTGGCGGCACGACTGGAGGCGCGGCGCCGGCGGCGTGGGTTCAGCGGGGGCCGCTGGACGCCGGCGGCGCTGTTCGCGGTCGGCGTCTACGGTGGCTACTTCGGCGCCGGGCAGGGGATCCTCCTGCTGGCCGTGCTCGGCCTCGGGCTGACCGAGCGACTACACCGGGTCAACGCCCTGAAGAACGTGCTCGCAACGGCGACCAACCTGACCGCGGCGCTCGTCTTCGTCGCGCTCGGGCCGGTCGACTGGGGCGCGGCGGCGCTCCTCGCCGTCGGCTCGACCGTCGGCGGGCACCTGGGCGCGCGGCTCGCGCGTGTCCTGCCGCCGGCGGCGCTGAAGGCGGCGATCGTCGTCGTCGGCATCGCCGCGATCGTCAAGCTCACCGTGTGAGCGGCGGCCGCTCAGCGCCGTGAACGAAGAGGCGGCCGCCGAGCCGCTCGAGCCGCAGCGGCAGCCCGAAGCACGCCGACAGGGTCGCGTCCGTCAGCGCCTCCTCGAGCGGGCCCGCCGCGAGAACGCGGCCGTCGCGAAGAAGCAGGGCATGGCTCGTGCTCGGGGGCAGCTCCTCGAGGTGGTGGCTCACGGTCAGCGTCGTCAGCTCCGGCCGGTTCGCGACCGCACGCTCGAACGAGTCGAGGAGGAGCTCACGCCCGCCGAGGTCGAGCCCCGCGGCAGGCTCGTCGAGGGCAAGCAGCGAGGCCTCGGCGATCAGGCCGCGGGCGAGCAGGATTCGCGCCCGCTCGCCCTCCGAGCACGACGCGAAGGGCTGGCTTGCAAGCGGCGCCGCCCCGACCGAGTCGAGCGCGGCCCGGGCATGCTCGCGCGCGCCGGGCGGCAGGAGCTCGGGGAGCAGGATCGTCCCCGAGAGGCCCGTGAGGACGACGTCGACCGCCCGCTGGGCGGGATAGAAACGGCGGCCGAGCGCCGGCTCGACGAGCCCGACCCGCCGCCTGAGCTCGTGGAGCGGCACCCGCCCGAGCCGGCCGCCGAGCACCCAGGCCGCCCCTTCGCTCGGCCGCATCTGGGCGGCGGCGATCCGTAGCAGCGTCGTCTTCCCCGCTCCGTTCGGCCCGATGATCCCCCAGTGCTCGCCGGAGCGCGCGCTCCAGTCGACGCCGGCGAGGATCGTCTTGCGCGACCCCGCCATTCGTGCGCCAGAGCCCGACAGCTTCGAACCGGACCGCCTCGCTCATCTCGCCGGCGCGACTCTAGACGAGCCGCGGCGCCCGCCGACCGGGACTGGTCTCGGTCGGGGGCAGGGTCGTCTTCAAGACCTGACGTCCCACCCGCGGGGTGGGCGGCCGGCGCGGCGACCGGATCGCCGTGGCGCGCCGTTACGCTGCGGGAATGCCGGAACTGCCGGAAGTCGAAGCCTGGCGGCGGGCCCTCGACCCCGAGGTCGCGCGAAGCCCTGTCGCGCAGGCCGGCCCCGCGCATATCGCAACGCTGAAGACGTTCGACCCACCGCTCGCGGCGCTCGCCGGCGAGCGGTTCGCGGGCGCCCGCCGGCGCGCAAAGCGCCTGCTCTTCCCGACCGAGGACGGCGAGCTGACGCTGATGGTGCACCTGATGAGCGCCGGGCGGATCCGCTACCTCCCCCCGGGCGAGCGCGGCCCGAAGACGCCGGTCTTCCGCCTCCGCTTCGAGGACGGCGGCGAGCTCGTGCTCACCGAGGCCGGGAAGAGGAAACGCGCCGGCGTCTGGCTCCTGCGGCCGGACGCGCTCGCGGCCGAGCTCGCTCCTCTCGGCCCCGAGGCCGACGGGCTGACGGCCGCGACGCTCGCGCCGATCCTCGCCGCCGACTCGCGCCGGCTGCACTCGCTCCTGCGCGACCAGCGGGCGATCGCCGGCATCGGGCGCGCGTGGGCGAACGAGATCCTGCACGCGGCCCGCCTCTCGCCCTACGCGCTCTCGACCCAGCTCTCCGAGGAGGAGACCGAGCGGCTCGCGACCGCGATCCGCGACGAGCTCGCGCGCGGGCTCGAGCTCCGGCTCCAGGGCGCCGGCAACGCCGCCACCTACCGCGTCCACGACCGGCTCGGCGAGCCGTGCTGGCGCTGCCGCACCCCGCTCGCCAGGATCGACTTCGAGGAGCACACGATCTACTACTGCCCCGAGTGCCAGACCGGCGGCCGCGTGCTCAAGGACCGGCGGCTCTCCAGGCTGCTGCGATGACGATCGAGGAGGCGCACGAGGCGACCGAGGAGCTCCTCGCCGCCGTCCACCGCCTGCTCCCGCAGCTGAGCGAGGCGCGCACGCCGCCGACCCTCGGCCAGCTCGCCGAGACCGTCGCCGGCCAGACGGTGCTCGTCGCCCGCGACGGCGACGACGGCTCGATCGTCGGGACGGTGACGCTCGTCATGTACCGCGTCTCGTCGGGCCTGAAGGCGCGGATCGAGGACGTGATCGTCGACTCCTCGGCCCGCGGCCAGGGTGTCGGCGAGGCGCTCGTCCGCGAGGCGATGGCCCGCGCCAACGAGGCGAAGGTGCTGATGCTCGAGCTGACCTCGATGCCCTACCGCGAGTCGGCGAACCGCCTCTACAAGCGTCTCGGCTTCGTCCGCAAGCCGACGAACGTGTACGTCTGGTGGCCCCGCTAGGGTCACGCTCCGTGATTCGGACGCAGCCTCACCGCGGCGGCTGGCTCGAGGTGGTCTGCGGCCCGATGTTCTCCGGCAAGAGCGAGGAGCTGATCCGCCGGCTCCGCCGGGCCGAGATCGCGGGTCAGCGGGCGCTGATCGTCAAGCCGCTCGTCGACGACCGCTTCGACGTCGGCCACGTCGTCTCGCACGCCGGGGCGAAGATGCGAGCGGTCACCGCCGTCTCCGGCTCGGAGGTGCTCCGCCTCGCGGCCGGGTACGACGCCGTCGGGATCGACGAGGTGCAGTTCTTCGACGACGGGATCGTCGAGGCGATCGCCGGGCTCGTCGGGCGGGGGGCCCGCGTGGTCGCGGCCGGCCTCGCCCAGGACTTCCGCGGCGAGCCGTTCGGCTCGATGCCGACCCTGCTCTGCGTCGCCGAGTTCGTCGACAAGCTCGAGGCCGTCTGCCACCGCTGCGGCGGTCCCGCGACGCTGACCCAGCGGCTTCTCGACGGCCGGCCCGCCCCCTTCGACGGCGCGACCGTCCAGATCGGCGCGCTCGACTCCTACGAGGCGCGCTGCCGGTCCTGCCACTCGCTGAGCGAGCCCGCCTGGGCCTCGACCCAGCAGGCCACCGGCTAGCGGCGAGCGGCGCTCGCCCGAGCCGGCCCGGGCCGGCTCGGCCGCCTCAGCCGTCGGCCGCGAGCGGCGCCGTCACCCGAGCCAGCCCGGCGCGAGCGCCGGTGCGCCGCCGGGCTGAGCGCGCGAGCTCCGGCAGCTCGGCAATCGCGGCCGCCGCCTCGGCTGCGTCCCGGTCACGCAGGGTGGCGCGGACGCCCCGTCCGGCGGTGTCGACGTGCACGGTCGCGAGGCGGAGCCGCCGCTGCAACGGGCCCTGCACCTGGCGGAAGCTCTGCGCCTTCTCGAGCGGCACCCAGCAGGTGACGCGGCGCAGACGCCCGCTCGTCGTCCCGACGCAGGTCGGCGTCCGTCCCACCCTGAGCATCCGGTAGCGCAGCGGGCTCTTCCAGCGCGCCCGTCGCGGGGGGCGCGCGTCGATCGCCGGCCGGTCGGGAACGAGCCGGTCGAGCAGCTCCTCGACGACCGCGCGCGAGCCGACGGGCAGTACCGTCCGCAGGCGGCCGCGCTGCGCCTGCCCCTCGCCCTTCGACCGCTGTCGCCCGGCCACGTCGACCTCGAGGCGGCACCAGCCGAGCGGCCGCCAGAGCAGCGGCTCGACCATCCGCACCGCCTGGACCCGGCCGGGCCTGATCGTCTCTGCGCTCAGGGCGATCAGCCCCGAATGCACCCGCAGGCCGTCGTCGCTGTCGGCGACGGTCAGCCGGTATTCCTGGTTGAAACGGCGCCAGACGAGGGTGCCGATCGCGAGGATCCAGATCAGCCCGCCGCTCGACCAGCCCCTCGGCCGCGGTCGGCGAGACGGCAGCGGTCACGATCAACGCAACGGCGACGAGCTCGGCGAAGATCCCGACGTCGCTGATCAGGATCGAGGCGATCAGCCGGCGCGTCGGGACGGTCGTCAAGAGCTGCTCGGCGGGCGGCGCCTGCGGCTGCGCGGCTCCGGCGGCGGTCGCCGCGCCCCCGGCCAGCGCGAGCAGCCGGAGTCGCAGCGGCTCGACCTCGCGCTCGCCGAGGTAGGCGAGGCGACCCGTGTCGCCGGTCGCGCCGCCCATCCGCAGGCGGAGCTCCGCGACGCCGACCAGCCGGGCGAGACCCGGGCGCACGATGTCGACCGACTGGAGCTGCGAGAGGGGGAAGCGCAGCGACCGGCGGCGGATCAGACCGGTCTCGATCAGGATGTCGTCCTCGTCGATCCGCCACCTGGTCACGAGCCACGTGATGAATCCGAGCACGATCAGGAGCCCGACGACCGCGAGCTCGACGATCGCGTGGTCGGGGTGGGTTCGCCCGCCGAACAGCGCCGGCAGCAGCACGATGGCGATCGCGACCGTCCCGCGGCCGCCGCGCACGATCGGCGACAGCGGGTGCAGCCGCCTCCACTCGCCCTCGTTCACAGGCCTGCCGCCTCGGCCTCGCCGAGCTCGGCCAGCCGGTCGCGCAGGCGGGCGGCCTCGGCGCGATTGAGGCCCGGAATGCGGGCGTCGCTTGCCGCAGCCGCCGTGTGCATGTGCACCGTCGCCAGCCCGAAGGACCGCTCGAATGGACCCGCCCTGACGTCGATGAACTGCATCCGGCCGTAGGGGACGACCGAGAGCCGGTAGACGAGGACGCCGCGGCGCACGAGCAGGTCGTCCTCGCGCTCGGCATACCCCCAGGCCGAGAACCGCCTCGTCAGGATCCGCTCGCAGACGAGCCCCGCGGCGATCGCGAGGCAGGCGGCGATCAGCCCGCTCCCGGTGCTGAAGCGCAACCCGAGCCAGATGCCGCCCGCGAGGGCGACGGCGGCCGAGGCGACGCCGACCTCGAGCCGCCGGAGCACGAGCAGCTTGCGGTCGGGTCGCCGCCAGCTGACGTTCTCGCCCGACCCCGCCTCGACGCCCACGGGGCGAGTATGCCCGTGCGGTGTCGGACGACGCGGCCCGTCAGAGACGGACGTGGAGAGCACCCGCCGCGACGCCGAGCGAACCGCCGAGCCGCTCGATCACGATGCGGGCGACGAGCGCGCCGAGGTCGCGTGGCGCCGAGCCGTCGACGACGGCCCCGGCCGCCGGCGGCAGCAGGCCGAGCGTCAGCTCGCGACCGCTCACCTGCCAGGTGACCTCCGCCAGCTCGCCGAAGCGCAGCGCGGCGCCGGCGAGAGCGGCCAACGCCCGGCGCGCCGCTTCCGGGTCGGTCTCGACGAGCATGCCCTGGCCGACGGCTCCGATCCGCCGGTCGCCCGACCCGGCCGCGAGTGCCAGCGTGTCCGCCGCAGAGGTGACCGGGTCGTACCGGCCCGAGCTGATCCGCGCCGCGAGGCCGAGCTGGTCGAGCAGCTGGGCCATTTGCCCGGCGGCCTCGTCGATCAGCTCGACGAAGCGGGGCTCCGGCCCGGCGGCTGCGTCCGCCGCCAGCAAGGTCCTCGCGAATCCGGAGACGGTCGCAAGCGGTGTCCGGAGATCGTGGCAGGCCAGCTCGACGAGGGTCGCGAAGCGATCGCCAGCGGGCGGCCCCGACGGGCTCGTGCTCGAAGTCTGCTGGGCGGCGCCGCGGAGGTGCACGCGGTTCTCGGTGCCCGCCCGCAGCCGCCGCAGGTTCGAACGGTGCAGCACGATCACCGCGGCGGCCGCGACCGCCGTGAAGACGATGACGGCGAGGTCGTAGCCAAGCACGACCGCGGCGACGGGGAGGGCGACGGCGGAGACGAGCGAGGCGACGGAGGTGTAGCGGGAGAGCGCGAACGTCGCGAGCCAGACGACCGCGACCGCGAGCGCCGCCCAGGGCGCCACCGCGAAGAGGACGCCGCCCGCGGTCGCCACCATCTTGCCGCCCTTCGCGAAGCGCAGGAAGAGCGGCCGCGCGTGCCCGGCCATGGCGGCGGCGCCGGCGAGGATTCCGCAGAGGTTCGAGACCGCGAGCACGCCGACGAGAGCGGGCACGAAGCCCTTGAGGACATCGAGCAGCACCACGGCGACCCCGAGCCTCGGCCCGTAGGCGCGCCAGACGTTCGACGCGCCGGTCGCCCCGCTGCCCTGCCCGCGGACGTCTTCGCCCCTGAAGACCAGGACGAGCCAGTAGCCCCACGGACACGAGCCGAGCAGGTAGCCCCCGGCGACGATCGCGACGAACGTCACGAAGCTCTGCGTCCCTGTGGCACCTGCCCTGTCATCGTCCTGGTTTATACGCGAGCGTCACGGTCAACTCCTCCGCTACGCCCCGGAGCATATTCTCCCAGTGACGCCGACCAACGCAAAAGGAGAGGACCGATGGCATTCGAGCTTCCCGCGCTGCCGTACGACTTCGACGCGCTCGAGCCCACGATCGACGCCAAGACGATGGAGATCCACCACGACAAGCACCACCAGGCGTACGTGACGAATCTCAATGCCGCCCTGGAGGGCACCGAGTGGGCCAACCGTCCGCTCGACGAGGTGATCACGAACCTCGACCAGATCCCGGAGGCCAAGCGAGCCGCGGTCCGCAACAACGGCGGCGGCCACTGGAACCATTCGCTCTTCTGGCAGATCATGCAGCCGCGCGGTGGCGGCAACCCCGCCGGCGACCTCGAAGAGGCGATCAACGACACCTTCGGGGATCCCGACCAGCTGAAGGCCCTCATCAACGACGCCGGCGTCAAGCGTTTCGGCTCCGGCTGGACCTGGCTCGTCGTCGACGGGGGAGCGCTCTCGGTCGTCTCGACCCCGAACCAGGACAACCCCCTGATGGACGGGAAGACGCCGATTCTCGGCATCGACGTCTGGGAGCACGCCTACTACCTGAAGTACCAGAACCGCCGTCCCGACTACCTCGCGGCGTGGTGGGACGTCGTCAACTGGGACGAGGTCGCCCGGCGTTTCGAGGCCGCGGGGGGCTAGCGCCCGACGCGGCGTCGAGGCCGACGACAATCCGACTGCGCCTCGCCGTCCGAATGACTGGCAGTGGCGCTTGTGGCGGAGATCATCCCTAGGATGCGGCTCGTGTGCTCGGATGGAGAGCTCATCCAGCGGACCGGGGAGGGTGATCGGGCGGCGTTCGACAAGCTCTACCGCCGCTACTCCCGCCCGGTCTTCGGCCTGGCGCTCCGGCGCCTCGGCGACCGCGGTCGCGCCGAGGACGCGCTGCAGGAGACGTTCGTCTCGATCTGGCGCTCGGCGAGCACCTACAAGCCCGAGCGGGGGCCCGGCGCGCCGTGGCTCTACGGCGTCGCGAGGAACGCGATCGTCGACCGAAGCCGGGTCCGGAACGAGCCCGCGGCCGAGGCGCCCGAGGAGGCCTCGGCGGAGGCGGGGCCGGAAGAGCGTGCCGAGCAGTCGTGGACGCAGTGGCAGGTACACGGGGCGCTCGAGCGGCTCCCCGAGCGGGAGCGGGACGTGATCGCGCTCGCCTACTGGAGCGATCTCTCGCAGAGCGAAGTCGCCGCACAACTCGGAATTCCGCTTGGTACCGTGAAGACGCGGACGCGCAGCGCGCTGATGCACCTCGCCGAGATCCTGGAGGGTGAGCTCGAGTGACGGCCGATTTCGACGAGCTGGTCGACCTGACGGACCTCAGCCCGGAGGAGCGGGCGCGGCTGCTCCGGGTGCACGAGCTCCTCGTCGCGGCGGGTCCGCCGGCCGACCTCCCAACCGCGCTCGCACGGCCGCCGGAGCAGCCCGACGAGGCAAAGGTCGTCCCGCTTGCCGATCATCGCCGCCGACCGGTTGCGACGTTCCTGATCGCGGCCGCGGTCGCCGCCGCCTGCTTCGGCGGCGGCTACGTGCTCGCGAACCAGGCCCACCAGACGAGCGCGATCCATGTCATCCGGATCGTCCCGATGCAGGGCGTCGGCCAGCAGAACTCGTTCGCCTCGCTCAGGGTCGGCTCGAGCGACGCGAACGGCAACTGGCCGATCCAGCTCACGGTCGCCGGGCTGCCGGCGCTGCAGCAGAAGGAGCGCTACTACCTGATGGTCTGGCAGAACGGCAGACCGGTCGCCTTCTGCGGCACCTTCGAGGTGGCAGACCACGGGTCGACGACGGTGACCTTCAGCGTCGCCTACAAGATCACCAAGTCGACCCGCTGGGTCGTGACGAGGATGGCCCCCGGCGTCAAGCCGCCCGGCCACGTCGTCATGACGACCACCTGACCTGGGCGACCCGGCCGGCGCTCGACCGAGCCACCCGAGGCGGCAGCGGGTGGGCCGCGGCGGCGGTACCAGACCGCCACCACGGCCGGGAGAGGGCAGGCGGTCAGCCGGAGCGACCGTGCGGCCGGCGTCAGGCCGCGTCTGCGATCGCCTCGTCCGCCGCGAGACGGCGGAGGGCGTCTGCCTCGATCTGGCGAACCCGCTCGCGGGTGATGCCGAGCCGCTTGCCGATCTGCTCGAGCGAGTTCGGGCCGTCGCCGATGAGCCCGAAGCGCAGCGAGATCACGTCGCGCTGGCGGTCGGGCAGCTTCGCAACCGCCCGCCGGACCGCGTCGCCGCGGATCGTCGCGTCGACCTCGTCCTCGGTGGTCGGGCCGCCGGCGGCGAAGAGGTCGCCGAAGCTCGTGTCGCCGTCGGTGCCGATCGGCGCGTCGGTCGAGGCGACCGCCCGTGCGGCCTCGCGCACCTCGCGCACCTGGGCGAGCGGCAGCTTGGCGTGCTTGGCGATCTCCTCGTCGGTCGGCGCGTACCCGAGCTTGGCGGAGAGCTCGCGCTCGGTCCGCGTCACCTTCTGCTCGCGCTCGACGACGTGGACGGGAATGCGGATCGTGCGCGCCTTGTTGGCGACGCCACGCTGCACCGCCTGGCGGATCCACCAGGTCGCGTAGGTCGAGAACTTGAACCCCTTGCGCCAGTCGAACTTCTCGGTCGCCCGGATCAGGCCGATCACCCCTTCCTGGATCAGGTCGCCGAGGGTGATCCCCTGCGTCTGGTACCGGCGGGCGATCGAGACGACCAGCCGCAGGTTGCAGGTGATCATCCGCTCCTTGGCGGCCAGGTCGCCGCGCTCGATCCGCTTGGCGAGCTCGACTTCCTCCGCCGCGGTCAGCAGCGGATAGCGCCCGGCCTCGTTCAGGAACTGCTGCAGCGAATCGGTCGTCAGCGCGGGCTCTGCCGTCAGGTCGAGCTCGAAGTCGTCGTCGTCGTCTTCCTCGGCGAAGGCCTCGTCGATCTCGTCGAGGACGTACGCAGGAGCCTCGATCTCCTCCGCGCCGGCGCTGTGGGGCCTCCGGCCGCGCGGCGCGACCAGATCCTCCGCTGCCTCGTCCTCGTGCATCGTGATCGTGTCCTCAGTCAATGTGCTCCTCTATTCGTCGGTTCGCGGTCGCGCGGTTTTCTACGTTTCCTCTGCGACGACGCGTTCACCTGTTAAACGGCTGGAGGCGCCCAGTATTCGCGCCGAACAGGGAACTCTTAGAAGCTTTTTAGGGGGTCGGAGCTACGGCGCGACGCGGCCGTTGGCGAGGAACGCCGCATGGGTGACCGGCATCCTCTCGGCGAAGAACGCCTCGACGGCCTCCGCGTAGCGCCGGATCTCCAGCTGGGCGAACTCCGAGTTGCGCAGCGAGACGAAGTTCATCAGCGAGCGGGCGTTGACGGTCCAGTAGAACTGGGTGTAGGCGCCGACCGGCAGCACGGAGCGCGCGAGCTCGCGGGCGACGCCGGCCTCGACGAGCTCCTCGTAGGCCGTGAACGCGGTCTCGTAGACCTCGGCCAAGCTCCTCGCGTGTGCGCTCGGCGAGCTCGGGGTCGACCGGCTCGAAGGTGTAGGCGCCCGGCTTCCCGACCTGTGTGCGCACGTCGGCGGCCTCGGGGACGTAGAAGTCGTCGGTCGCCTTCGCGTAGCGGAGGCTGAACTCGTTGAACGAGCCGATCCGGTGCCGAAACCACTCGCGGGCGACGAAGATCGGGCAGCGGATGTGGAAGCGGAAGGCGTTGTGCTCGAACGGGCTCCCGTGCCGGTCGCGCATCAGGAAGCGGATCAGCGCCTCGTCGGACTCGTCCATCTCCTCCTTGCGGCGGGCGAACGAGACGCGCGCGCCGTTGACGACCGAGAGGTCGTCGGCCAGCGCACCGTCGAGGCGGACGAAGCCGTGGTCGAGGACCTCGATCGTCTCGGAGCTCATATCCGTCGTGGCGGCCAGGGCAGGGCAACCTAACCGTCGGCCCGGACGTACCGTACCGCCGTGGAGATCCACGTCGGCACCTCCGGCTGGTCGTACCCGTCCTGGCGGCCCGGGTTCTACCCGGCCGGCTGAAGCCGGCCGAGTTTCTCGCGTTCTACGCGGAGCGCTTCGACACGGTCGAGCTGAACACGACCGGCTACCGGCTCCCGACAGCCGAGCAGTTCGGCCGCTGGGCGGCGGCGGTGCCGGACGGCTTCCGGTTCGCGCCGAAGCTCGCCCTCGCGCGCCTGGAGGCCGTCTCGCTCTTCCTGGACCGCGTCGCCGCCCTCGGCGACCGGCTCGGCCCGGTCCGCGTCGTCGTCCAGCAGAGGCGCGACGAGGGGCTGCTGGCGGAGCTGCTCGCCGCCGGGGCTGGGCTCGAGCTCGCCTTCGACTTCCGCCACGAGTCGTGGGCGGGACGCACCGAGCTCGTCACCGTCAACGACTTCGCGCGCCGAGCCGTTCCGCTACATCCGCCTCCGCGAGCCGCCGTACTCGGAGCGCCAGCTCGGCGAGCTCGCGGCCAGGCTGCGTCCGCCGGCCTACGTCTACTTCCGCCACGAGGACGAGCCGACCGCGCCCGCCTACGCCCAACGGCTCCGGGACCTGCTCAGCGGCGGCGCCGCCTGCGTGACGGGAGCGGCCGCGGGCCGCGGCGGCGGCTTCGAGTCGACGAGCACCGCCGCGGCAAGGAGGACGGCGACCCCGATCAGGCTCTCGCCGACGAGGCTTCGCCCGACCCGCGCGAGCAACCCGTCGCCGGCCGTGGCGAGCCTCGGGCGGACGAAGAAGTGGTGCACGGCGCCCCAGGCGACCGCCGTCGCGACGAGCGAGATCTTGACGAGCAGCACCATGCCGTAGCTCTGCGTCCAGAGGTCGCGGAGATGCGGGACGCGGACGAGCGCCAGGTAGGTCCCGGCGGCGAGCACGAGCGCGACGAGCACCGTCGCGAGCCGCGAGAAGCGGAGAAACGCGTCGCGGCGCACCTCCGGCGCGACCGGCCAGACGGCGATCGCCAGCGAGAGCAGGCCGCCGATCCAGAGCGACGCGGCCGAGATGTGCACCCAGTCGGCGAGCTCGGTCGCCTTCGACGAGCCCGGGTCGACCGCGTCGTGGCCCGAGAGCGAGAGCCCGGAGAGCAGACAGAGCGAGAGCAGGAGCGCCGCGACGAGCAGCGACCGCCGCTCGAGCAGCCAGGCGAGGTAGACGAGCGCGGCGACGAAGGCGAAGCCGAGCGTCATGATGATGAACGCCTGCCCGAAGCGCGTCCCCTGGGCGATCGGCGTCAGATCGCCGTAGAGGTACTTCGTGAACGGCAGCTGCAGCACGTCCTCGCAGCGCAGGCAGAACGCCAGGATCCCGACCTCGATCACGCCGATGACGCCGATCAGCGAGAGCGGCGTAGAGCCGCCGCTCGACCTCGGGCGGCAGCCGGCCCGCGCAGGCAGATGAGCCGGAAGCCGAGCGAGCCGATCAGGAGCGCGAACGAGAGGAAGTAGAGCCAGCGGACGACGTGCTCGGTCCGGGTCGGCCCGCTCGCGCCGTAGGCCTCGGTCGGCGGCAGCGCCTGCACGCGGACGCCGAACGTCCAGACGCCCGAGACGACGTGCCCGTCGGCCGAGAGCACGTGCCAGCGAACCGTGTACGCCCCGGTCGGCAGCTTCCGCACCGCCGCGACGACGTTGAGGCCGTGGGCGACCGCGGTGCCCGCGAACTGCCGGCCGGACGGGTTGAAGACCTCGATCGACGGGAACTGCACGAACTGGTCGAAGTGAGAGGTGCACCGCGCGCGGTGCGACCGCGAGCTCCTGCTGGAAGCCCGGCGACTCCGCCTTCGAGCGTCGCGTGCGCCCAGGCGACCGCCGGCAGCGGCGAGCGCCAGGGCGCCGAACAGGAGGAGCAGCCGTCTCACCGGTGCGGAGGCCCTGCGAGCGGCGAGAGGTGGCCGAAGATCGGCGCGATGTCGCGGTCGCAGAAGAGCATCACGGCGAGCGCGAGCACGAAGAGCCCGAAGCCCGAGCTGCAGGACCGGCGAGCGCGGCCGGAAGACGAGCCCGAGCGGGAACAGCGCCGCCCCGATCAGCGTCCAGCCGATCAGGTGGTGGAGGAACGCGGCCCGGGCGAAGAACCACGGGTTCTGCTCGTGCACGAGGAACGCGACGCCGGAGATCGCGATCCCGACCGGCGCCGCGAGCCGCCACCAGCGGCTCGTCAGCTTCCCCTTGGCGAGCCCGAGCTCGGCGGCGCCCATCACCATCAGCGCCTGCGCCCAGATGCCGTGCGCGACCATGTGGATCGCCGAGTTCGTGAAGAACGTCATCACGGGCCACATGAGCACGCCGAGACCGAAGGCGATCCCCGGCCAGAGGTAGACCCGCCAGGGCCGCAGCCGCCACACCTCCTCGCCGACGATCCCCTCGGCGAGCATGATCAGGCCGAGCACGAGGACGCCCGTGCCGAAGAGCCAGTGGACGAACTCAGCGCGGGGCTGCATCGGTCTCCCTCCAGATCGGCGAGCAGCGGCCGGGCGATGACGAGGCCGAAGAACACCCCGGCGGCGACGACGAGCAGCGGCGGCTCGACCACGAGCCACCAGAAGCCCTGGTGGTGGGGGTGGAGCAGCGTGATCCGGTAGGGCTGGATGATCGCCCAGACGAGGCCCGCGAGCACGGTCAGCGGGCCGAGCAGGGCGACCGCACGGGCGCGGCGGCTCCGGTAGCCGACGCCAGCGGATACGTGTGTATGCAGCTGTGTTTCCACCTTCTCCCCTTCGAGACGTCGTGGACAGACGACGCCCGCGGCCGCGAGTGCGGGCGCGGGTCAGGCGGGGAGAGGCGGCGGGCGGGACTCGAAGACGTGCGCCGAAGAGGTGGCGCGGAGCCCGGTCGTCGCACGGCCGCTGCCGGCGACGCGCCACCTGCGCCGGTTCGCCGAAGGACGCGGCAGGCCAGCGCGAAGGTGGCGCTCGCGTAGCGCTCGACCTCGGCCGAGCCAGTCGCGGACGGCTCCCCAGCCGAGCGCGAGCACGACCGAGAGCACGGCGAAGACCGGCAGCGCGTAGGTGTGAAGCCACGGCGCGAGCAGCGGCCAGCGGCCCTCCCGGATCCGGTCGGAGTCGCTCTGGACGAGGTACCAGAGCGAGGTCGCGCCGAACGCGGCCAGCCAGAGCCGCGGCCGCAGCGTCAGCCGAAACCGGGGTGCACCGAGCCGCCGCTGCTGACCGAGCGCGCGAAGCAGCGACTCGCCGGCGCTTGCGCTCAGGTGGGCACGGAGGAGCCGCCACGCCACCCAGGCCAGACCGAGCGCCGCCGCCAGCCGGATGCCCGCCAGCAGGAACGGGTAGTACGGCGCCATCGGCGCCGCCCGTGGCCTGACATGGACGGCGAGGTCGAGGCGGAGCGTGAGACTGCGGCCGGTCAGCTCACCGACGAGCGCGAGCAGAGCAAAACCTGCAGTCTGGGCCCCCCTCCGACGCACCCCGCGCACAGGCGAGATGATATCCCTGGATCGAGGCTCGGGACACCCCGGCTTGCGGGAACTTCGACGCTTAACAGGAGGCGTCCGCGCGGTCGGGGGCTCGCTCAGGCAGGATCCGCCGGCCGGCGGCCGTCCAAGCGGATCGCCCAGAGATCGATCGTCTCGATCCGGAGGTGGCTGTCACTCCAGGGATCACGCGCCAGGGCGGCGCGGACGTCGTCCTCGGACTCCGCCTCGACCACCAGCACGACCCGCATCTCGTCGGCAAGCGGCCCACCGAGGACGACGAAGCCGGAGTCGGCGAGCCCGTCCATGTACGCCGCGTGGGCCGCCCACCCCGTTTGCTGCTCGAGCGGACGAGACGCATCCCAGTCGGGCCCGGTGCGGCGCAGCACGACGAAGAACACGACTCGACTATCGCAGAAGCGCCGAGAACAGCCTGCCGCCCACGGGCCGCGGGCTGCCGATCGTCAGCACGAGCCCGCCGCTGAATCCGCTTCCTGATCCGTGAGGCTCACCCGGGGTGCCGTGCCTCGGCGCCCGGACGAGGTGGCCCGACCCCGGTCGTGCGCCGACCGGATCATCCTGCCGGGCGGCCCTCGCGGACGACGTTCGCGAGCACGCCGATCCCCTCGATCTCGACCTCGACGACGTCTCCGTCTCGGAGCGCGATCTTCGGGTCGCGAAAGAAGCCGACTCCCTCCGGCGTGCCGGTGAGGATCAGGTCGCCGGGGGCGAGCGTCATCACGCCCGAGGCGTATGCGACCAGGTGGGGAATGTCGAAGATCAGCCTGCTCGTGCGGGAGTCCTGGAGCAGCTCCCCGTTCAGTCGCTGCTGGATGCGCAGGTCGCCCGGGTCGCCGAGCTCGCCTGCCGGGACGAACCGCGGCCCGAGCGGGCAGAACGTGTCGTATCCCTTGCCGCGGAACCACTGGCCGTCACCGAACTGGGCCTCGCGCGCGCTGACGTCGTTTGCGCACAGGTAGCCCGCGACGACGCCGTCGGCGTCGTCGGGCGAGACGTTTCGGGCGACCGTCCCGATCACGACGGCGAGCTCGGCCTCGGCGTCGACGTGCCCGATACCCGGCGGCAAGGTGATCGCCTCGCCGGTACCGCAGATCGTGTTGGCGAACTTCGCGAACAGCAACGGGGCCTTCGGTCTCTCCATCCCCGACTCGTCGGTGTGATCGCTGTAGTTGAGGCCGACGCAGATCACCTTCGGCTGGGAGCAGCCGAACCGCTCCTGCCATTCACTCTCGAACGAACCGTCGTTCATGCGACCACCCTTGGGTTGAGGTACTGGCATGCCACCGTGCGGGTCACCGGCGGGGGGCGACCGCGTCGCGCCCGGCGAAGACCGCCTCCTCACCGAGCTCCTCCTCGATGCGGAGCAGCTGGTTGTACTTGGCGAGCCGCTCCGACTGGGCAAGCGACCCGATCTTGATCTGACCGGCGGAGGTGCCCACGGCCAGGTCGGCGATGAAATCGTCCTCGGTCTCTCCCGAGCGGGCGGAGACGACGGTCGCGTAGCCCGCGCGCCGGGCCTGCGCGAGCACGTCGAGCGTCTCCGTGAGCGTCCCGATCTGGTTCATCTTCACGAGCACCGCGTTCGCGATCCCGCGCTCGATGCCGCGTCGCGAGCCGTGCCGGGCTCGTCGTGAAGAGATCGTCGCCGAGGATCTGGGTGCGGTCGCCGAGCCGCCGGGTCAGCGTCGCCCACCCGTCCCAGTCGTCCTCGGCCAGACCGTCCTCGAGCGAGATGAGCGGATAGTCGTCGACGAGGCGGGCGAGCTTCTCGACGAGCCCGGCGGCGTCGAGACCCGGCGACGCGTTCGAGAGGCGGTACGAGCCGCCGTCGCAGAAGTGGGTCGCGGCGACGTCGATCGCCAACGCAACCTCGTCGCCGGCCGAGCGGCCCGAGCGCTCGACGGCCTCGACGAGGAGATCGAGCGCCGCCTCGCAGCCCTCGAGCGGCGGTCCGAAGCCGCCCTCGGCGGCCTTCAGCGTCGAGAGGCCGCGCTCGCGCAGGACCTCGCCGGTCGTACTGCGCACCCCCGCCGCCCATTCGACCGCCTCCCGGAACGATGACGCCCCGATCGGAACGACGAGAAAATCCTGAAACGCGAGCGCCGCATCGGCATGGAGCCCGCCGCTGATGATGTTGACCATCGGCAGCGGCAGGACCCCGCCGCCGCCGAGGTGCCGCCAGAGCGGGATCCCCTGCGACGCGGCAGCCGAGCGCGCCACCGCGGTGGAGACGCCGAGGACGGCGTTCGCCCCGAGCCGCGACTTGTCCTCGCTCCCGTCGAGCTCGACGAGAAGCGCGTCGAGCCCCTCCTGGTCGAACGGATCCCGCCCAAGCACTGCCGGGCCGATCGTCTCGCGCACATTCGCGACCGCGCCGAGGACGCCGTTGCCGCCAAAACGCTCCCGGTCTGCGTCCCGGAGCTCGTGTGCCTCGTGTCGGCCTGTCGAGGCTCCCGCTGGCACGCTCGAGCGGGCGCGCGTGCCATCGGAGAGCGCGAGCTCGACCTCGATCGGTCGGGCGGCCGCCGGAGTCGAGGATCTCGCGGGCGTTCACCGCCGAGATCGTCGGCGTCATCGGACGATCGTCCGCGACGAGGGCGAGCACGGCCTCGAGCGAGTCGGGCGGAGCGAGCAGCAACTGCGTGCCAACCTTCGCGGCGGTCTCGCGTTCGGAGGGCGAGAGGTACTCGGCCGGTGACTTGCCATCGACCCGCGCGACCATCAGGCAGCCCAGGTGTCCGGAGACGTAGCGAGCGTCGGGCAGGAGCTCCTCGCCGACGGCGCCTTCGTAGCCACGCCAGAAGCCGAGCGCGCAGCGTTCGAGGCCGGCGCTCGCGGTCGGGACGTGCAGCCGCTTGAGCAGCAGATGGTTGAGCATGAACGCCACGTCGAACGCGGGGTCGCCGTAGTGGGCGACCTCGAAGTCGATCACCCAGATGCCGTCGTCGCCGACGAGGATGTTCTTCGGCGAATAGTCGCCGTGGACGAGGCAGACGCGGGCAGCCTCCATGCGCGCGAGAAACGACGCGACCGCGGGGGCCAGCTCCGGCCGGCGGCGGGCGATCGTCCGGTAGTAGGGATCGACCCGCAGCTGCTCGAACGCCTCGAGATCGCCGAAGCGAGCGGCGGCCGTCCCGTCCCGGAAGCTCGAGCGGTGCCAGGCCGCGAGGATCTCGCCGAGCCGGGAGGCGATCGCCGGGTCGGCCTCGCCGCGGAGGAGGCGGCTCTTCCAGGTCACCCAGCTCTCGGGCGCGGCGGCGATCGTCAGCGCGCAGCGGTCGCGATCGAGGTCGACGAGCGCGGGCACGGCGTCGGGCGTGATCCGGGCCGCGAACTCGAGCGCCCTCGCCTCGGTGATCGCGCGCTCGCGTTTGGCGAGCCACTCGTCCTCGACGCGCAGCCGCGGCAGTGCCTGCTTGACGACGAGCCGGGCGTCCTCGGCCGAGACGGCGAGGACGACGTTCGAGACCCCGCCGGCGAGCTCGCGCGCATCGACACCGTCGAGACCTGCGATCACTCCCCGCCGCACCAGATACGCTCCGACCGTCAGGGGGGAGAGGAGTTCCAGGCTTGCGTCCAGCGCTTGCGCTGTCGTATCGATGTGGGCCATGTTTTGACGTACGAACTTGTTCTCGACAGGGGAGCGTCGTATGGTAGGGAACGTTCCCGCGAAGCGTCCAAACAGGCGAACTGCAGGAGATACCGACAATGGTTGAGAGGTCTACGAACCGCGCGGCTCACGGCGATCGTCCGCGAGACGACGATCCTCGATGTCGCGCGCGAGGCGGGCGTTTCGAAGTCGACCGTGTCGCGCGTCCTCAACGACTCGCCGAACGTCGCGGCCGAGACGAGGGCGCAGGTGCTCGAGACCGTCTCGCGACTCGACTTCCGCGCAAACGCGGCGGCCCGGGGGCTGCGAACGACGCGGAGCTCGCTCGTCGGCCTCCTCCTGCCGGCGATCGATAACGACGTCTTCAGCCGCGTCGCCGAGGTGATCGAGGAGGACCTGCGGCGTGTGCACGTCGGCCTGGTGATCGTCAGCTCGGGCTGGAACGTCGCCGGCGAGCGGCTCGCGCTCGAGTCGCTTCGCGCACGCCGGGTCGACGCCCTGGTGCTCTCGCTCGTCAACGACCGCGACCCCCGTCTCGCCGATCTGCTCGCCTCGATCACGAGGCCGATCGTGCTGATCGACCGCGAGATCGCCGGGATCACCCGAGACACGGCGCTCACCGACCTGCGAAGCGGCGTCCGCGACGCGGTCGAGCATCTTGCGGAGCTCGGACATCGCTCGGTCGGGATCGCGACGATCAGCCTCGACGTCCGGCCCGGCCGCGAGGTGAGGTCCGAGTTCGAGGCGACCGCCGCGCGACTCGAGCTCGAGGCCGCCGTCGAGCATCGTGGTTCCGTACGACCGGATCGATCGCCGCTCCGGCTGGGAGATCGCCGAGCGCGCCATCGCGGCCGGCGCGACCGCGATCCTCTGCTGCGTCCCGAACATCGTCACCGCCGGTGTACTCGAACATCTCGACCTGCAGGGCATCTCGATTCCCGAGGACGTCTCGATCATCGCCTTCGACGAGAGCGAGCTCGCCTCGGTCAAGAAGCCCCAGCTCACCGTGATCTTCCGGCCGATCGACGATCTCGCCCGCTTCGCGAGCCGGATGGTCATCTCGAGGCTCTCCGATCCTGACCTGCAACCTCGCGTCAAGATGGTCTCCACGAGCCTCAGGGTGCGGCACTCGACCGCCGCGCCCGCCGTTGCCTCGCCTGCCGTCCTCGCCGGGAAGCTCGGGTGAGCGGCGCGGGAGGACGTGACCGCCCGGGACTCGAGCCTGACCCGATCCGGGATGTCACCTGCTTCGACTGCTCGGTTCCCCTGCCGCGACCGCTGGTCGTGGGGCAGGCGGTCGTCACCCGCCGCACCTATGCCGTCGTCAGGATCCGCACGCAGAGCGGCCTGGAAGGGACTGCCTACGCGTTCGGGCGCGGCCTTCCCGTCGCCGGCGATCATCGAGAGCGCGCTCGCACCGCTCCTGCTCGGCGGCGATTCGGCGCGGCCCGAGCAGCTTCGCGCCCAGCTCGCCGGGGCGTACTGGCCCTACGCCGAGCGCGGGCTGTTCCCGGTCGCTGCGAGCGCCGTCGACCTCGCCCTCTGGGACCTGCTCGGCCGCCGCGCCGGCACTCCGCTCGCAGACCTGCTCGGCAGGCGCCGTGCGGAGGTCCCCGTCTGCGCCGTCGGCGGCTACAGGCGCCAGGGCGACGACGGACTCGACGGTCTCCAGGACGAGATGGCCGGGTTCCTGCGGCTCGGCTGCCGGGCGGTGAAGGTCACGATCGGCGCCGACGAGCCGGCGGTCGACGTTCGCCGGCTCGCCGCGGTCCGCGAGGTCGTCGGTCCCGACTGCGTCCTCGTCGCCGACGCCTTCCGGTCGTTCATCGAGCCTCGACGATGCGCTCCGCAGGCTGCGGGGCCTGGCGGAGTTCGACCTCGCCTACCTCGAGGACCCGTTCTCGGAGAGCCTGGCGCCCCTCGTCGCCGATCTGCGGCGGCGCACCGGGCTGCTGATCGGTCTCGGCGAGAACCTCTCCGGTCACCGGGCGTTCCGCGAGCTGCTGCAATCCGGGTCGGTCGACGTCGTGCGCTGTGACGCGACCGTCGTCGGCGGCGTCCGCGAGTTCATGGCGGCGGCGGCGCTCGCATCGGCGTCCGGCCTCGAGCTCTCGGCCCACGTCCACGCCAACGTCCACGTGCAGTTCGGCGCGGCGGTCGACCTCCACCCGGCCGGCCTCGAGTACATGCCCCCGGATTCCGGACTCGACGGGCTCGAGCAGCTGCTTGCCACCCAGCTCGAGGTCGTCGACGGCTGTGCGCTTCTCCCCGACCGTCCCGGTCTCGGGCTCGAGTGGGACTGGGACGCGGTCGCGAGGCACGCACATGACTAGCTGGCGCGGGGCACCGGACCAGGACCAGCCGCTCGAGGACGCCGGCGCCGCCGAGGGGCCGTTCTCGTCCCCCTGGGATGCGCCGCTCGTGCCCCCGTTTCCGCTCGGGTTCCGGAACATGTCCATCCTCACCGCAGCCTGGCGAACCGATCCGGCTGCGATCGCGCGGCTGCTGCCGCCGCCGCTCGAAGCCGACCGGGGACACCGTGCTCGCGCACATCTACCTGATGCCCGACACGGACTTCGTCGGGCAGGCGCACGAGTGCAACGTCATGTTCGGCGCGCGCTTCAGAGGCGGCGGCGAGACCGTCGAAGGCGGCTACTCGATGGGGCTCTACCTCGACTCCGACGTCGGGGTTGCACACGGCCGCGAGGTGCACGGACAGCCGAAGAAGCTCGCGTCGCTGAGGCTCGAAACCCGTGGCGACCTGATCGTCGGCGAGGTCGAGCGCAACGGGATCACGATCCTGACCGCCACGCTGCCGTACAAGCAGCGTGCGGTCGACCCGGACGAGCTCCGCCGGCACTTCGACTTCAGCGAGAACATCAACTACAAGCTGATCCCGCACATCGACGGTTCGCCCCGCGATCCGACAGCTGACGGCGCGGCGGCTCTCGGACGTGCGGGTGCACGAGTGCTGGACCGCCCCGTGCTCGGTCGAGCTGCGCCCAAACGCGCAGGCGCCGGTCTGGCGCCTGCCGGTGCTCGAGCCGCTGAACGGCTTCTTCTGGCGGGCCGACTTCACGCTCGTACCCGGACGTGTCCTGCACGACTACCTCGCCGAGGGCGCAGCCTGATGAGCGGCCGCCTCGTCGTCCTGGACGCCACCTACGGGGACATCAGCGTCGAGGTCGCCGCCGCCGCTCCGTACGGCGTCACCGTCGAGGACGCGGGCGGCGTCACGGGCCTTGCGGTCGTCGAGGTCGCGGGCAGCGCGGACGGTGTCCTCGTCCAGTACGGGCAGATCGGCGCGGAGATCATCGAGCGTTGCCCGAGCTGGCGCGTGATCGGCCGCTACGGCGTCGGCGTCGACAACGTCGACCTCGATGCGGCGACGAGCCACGGCGTCGCCGTCATCAACGTGCCCGACTACTGCGTCGAGGAGGTCGCGACGCACACGGCCGCACTCGTGCTCGCGGCGTGGCGAAAGCTCGCCCGCTCGCGGGAGCTGATCGCGGCCGGCCGCTGGGGCGAATGGAGCGAGCTGCGGCCGGTGCAGCCGCTCTCGGCCTGCACGCTCGGCCTCGTCGGCGTCGGCAGGATCGGGGCCGAGGTCGTGCGGCTCCTCTCGCCGTTCTTCGGGCGGGTGATCGCCTTCGATCCGGTTCAGGCGTCGCCGCCCGGCGTCGAGACGGTCGAGCTCGACGAGCTGTTCGCGCTCGCCGACGTCGTCTCGCTCCACTGCCCGCTGACGCCCGAGACGGCGGAGCTCGTCAACGCCAGCCGGCTCGCGGCGATGAAGCCGCACGCGCTGCTCGTGAACGTCTCGCGCGGAGGCCTCGTCGACACCGCGGCGCTCGCGCAGGCGCTCGGGGCGGGAACGATCGCGGGAGCCGCGCTCGACGTGTTGCCGACGGAGCCGCCGGATCCCGACGATCCGCTGCTCGAGGCGCCGAACCTCCTGCTGACAAACCATTCGGCCTGGTACTCGGAGGCCTCGCTCGTCACGCTGCGCCGGCTGCTCGCGCAGCGCTGCGGCGCCTACCTCAACGGCGAGCCGGTGCCGAGCCTCGTCAACGCGCGGGCGCTCGGGGAGAGGGCTCGACCCTGAACGGGATCTTTGACCTGACCGACCGGGTCGCGGTCGTCACCGGCGCCGGCGGCGGGCTCGGCACGGCGATCTGCGCGGGCCTGGCGGCGTTCGGCGCCGACGTCGCCCTGATCGACGTCGACCGCGAGACGCTCGAGCTCTCCTCGGCGGGCGTCGCCGGGCAGGGGCGCCGAGCGCTCGTGCTCGAGGCCGACGCCTCCGAGGAGGCCGCGGTCGCGGCAGCGTTCTCGCGGATCGACGAGACCTTCGGCCAGGTCGACATCCTCGTCAATCTCGCCTACACGCCGCTCTTCGGGAAGCCGGAGGAGCTCTCGCTCGCCGACTGGGAGCAGGCCTTCCGGATCAACGTCACGAGCTACTTCCTCTGCAACAGGGAGGCCGGCCGGCGGATGATCGCGCGCGGGCGGGGCGGGGCGATCGTGAACATGTGCTCGATCGGCGGCACCTCGGCGACCGGCCGCGGCTCCTATCCCTACAGCATCTCCAAGGGCGGCATCGTCATGATGACCAAGGAGCTCGCGATCGAGTGGGCGCGGTACCAGATCCGCGTCAACGCGATCCAGCCGTGCCAGTTCCTGACGCCGGGGCTGCGCCACCGTCTGGACAACCCGGAGCTCGGCCCGATCCGGGAGAAGTTCCTCTCGGGCATTCCGCTCGAACCGGCTCGGCGAGCCGCACGAGATGGTCGGCCCGGTCGATCTTCCTCGTCTCGGACGCCTCGGCGATGGTGACCGGTGTCCTCTTGCCCGTCGACGGCGGCAACCTCGCGCTGAACGCCGGCGGGACGAAGGACTGATGCGGGCCCCGCCGGCACACAGGGTCACGCAGTCCGCCGGGCGTTTCCCCCGGTCCCCGCGAGCCGAGGAGTGACGAGATGAGAGTGTTGATCCTGGGCGGTACCCGCTTCGTTGGCCGTCACGTCGCCCGCTTGCTGCTCGCAGCCGGCGCCGAGGTGACGCTTCTGCATCGCGGCGTCACCGGGGACCCGATCCCCGGCGCGACGGCGATCAGCGGTGACCGCTCGCAACCCGACGGCCTCGCCGGGCTCGGCGACCGGCGCTTCGACGCCGTCGTCGACATGTCGGCCTACTTCTCCGAGTGGACGCGTGCCGCCGCGGACGGGCTGACCGGGCGGGTCGCCCACTACGTCTTCATCTCGAGCGGGGCGGTCTACCGACCCTCGGCGGAGCTTCCGTGGCCGGAGTCGACACCATTCGGACCGATTCCGATCTGGGGAGCCTACGGCCGCGAGAAGGTCGCCTCCGAACGTCTGCTCTGGGACGCTCATGCCGAGGGGCGCTTCGCGGTGACGGCGTTCCGGCTCCCGTTCATCCTCGGCCCGGGCAACTTCGCCGACCGGGAGTCGTTCGCCTTCGGCCGGCTCGCCGCCGGAGCGCCCGATCCTGCTGCCCGGAGGCGGCAGCGCGCTCAATCAGTTCGTCTACGCCGACGATGTCGCGCGGGCGATCGTCGCGACGCTCGAGCGACCGGAGCGTGGCGGGCGGCCAGGCCTACAACTGCACCGCATCCGAGGCCGATCACCAATCGCGGCTGGGTCGAGCTCTGCGCCGATGTGCTCGGCGTCGATGCGGAGATCGTCTCGATCGACGAGAGCGAGCTCGGGGTGGCGGCCGAGACGGTCGACCTGACGAACATCGTCTTCCCCTATCCCGCCGAGCACTACGTCCTCGACGGGAGCAAGCTCGTCCGCGAGCTCGGCATCGAGATGGCGACCGGAAACCGGCGCATGATCGAGGAGTACGCCGCCTGGTGGGAATCGCTGGCCGAGCAAGCCGCCGCTGCGCGCCTACGAGCGGGAGAACGCGGCGCTCTGCCGCGCTCGGACTCCCGACGGTCTGACCGGGCCGCTGCGGTCAGCGCCGCCTACTCCTCGCTCGCCGGCCAGCGCTCGAGCGAGCGGCGAACCGTCGTGACGATGTCCTCGACCTGCGGCAGCAGCGCCTCCATCAGGTTCGGTGCGTGCGGGATCGGTGCGTGAGCCGCGGTCAGGCGGGCGACGGGCGCGTCGAGGTACTCGAAGATGCTCTCCTGGAGCGAGGCGGCGATCTCGGAGGCGACGCTCGCGTAGGGCGGCTCTTCGGTGACGACGATCGCCCGCCCGGTCTTGCGCACCGACGCGGCGATCGTCTCGGTGTCGAGCGGGAAGATCGTGCGCAGGTCGATCACCTCGACGTCGATCCCGTCGCTCGCGAGCTCCTCCGCCGCGCGCAGCACCTTGCCGACGACGATCCCGCTCGAGATCAGCGTCGCCTTGCGACCCTGGCGCACCACGGCTGCCTGCCCGATCGGCACGAGCTCGTCGGGGCCGCCGATCTCTCCGCGCGCGCCGGTCAGACGCTTGTGCATGAAGAAGATGACGGGGTCGTCCCCCCGCAGCGCCGATTTGAGGATGCCCTTCGTGTCGCGCGCATTCGACGGCATGACGACGACGAGCCCCGGCGTGTGCATGAACCACGCCTCGAGGCTGTTGTTGTGCTGGGCCGCGTAGAGCGCGACCCCGGAGGAGGCGCGGATCAGCAGCGGCACCGGCTTGCCCCAGAGGTAGCGCGCCTTCGCCGCCTGGTTGGCGATCTCGTCCATCGCGCCGAACGCGAAGTCGATGAAGTTGAGGTCGATCACCGGGCGCATGCCGTTCATCGCGGCGCCGACGCCGGCGGCGACCATCGCCGCCTCCGAGATCGGCGCGTCGATGACGCGCTCGTGGCCGAACTCCGGCCCGATTCCCTTCACCTGTGCGAAGTGCCCGCCGCGGATGAACAGGTCGGTGCCGAGCACGAACACGGACTCGTCGCGGATCATCTCCTCGCGCAACCCCTGCTGGAACGCCCTGCCGACCGTGACGACCTCGCTCATGACGGCCCTCTCGCGTCGAAGGGAAGACTCATGACGCCGCTCGCCGCGGATCTCGGGTCGGGCAGCGGCGAGGCCTCCGCGAATGCGATCGCCTCCGCGACGACCCCGCGTGCGTGCTCGAGCAGCTGCCCGTAGCCCGCCGGCATCGAGCAGTCCGGCCTGCTCGAGCGCGCGCCGGAGTCCGTCGATCGGGTCGCGGGTCGACCGCCAGTGCTCGACCTCCTGCTCGGTGCGGTACTCGGCGATCTCGCCCGTGTTATGGCCGTGGTAGCGGTAGGTGATCGCCTCGATGAACGTCGGACCGCCGCCGCTTCGCGCCCGCTCGCGCGCCTCGACGGTTGCGCGGTAGACGGCGACAGACGTCCTGGCCGTCGATCTGCACCGCGGGAAGACCGAACCCTGCCGCCCGCTCGGCGATCGAGGGGCCGGCGATCGCGCGGCCGATGTAGGTCTCGACCGCGTACTGGTTGTTCTCGCAGAAGGCAATCAGCGGCAGCTGCTGCGTGGTCGCGAAGTTGATCGCCTCCCAGGTGCGCCCCGTGTTCGCGCCCCCCTCGCCGAAGAACCCGACGCAGACCTGGCCCGAGCTCCGGAGCTTCGCGGCCAGCGCGGCGCCCATCGCGATCCCGAGCGAGGCCCCGACGATCCCGTTCGACCCGAAGTATCCGAGCGAGAAGTCGTTGAGATGCATCGTGCCGCCGCGCCCGCCCGCGCAGCCGTCGGCCCGGCCCCAGAGCTCGGCCATGACGACGTCGGGCGACATCCCCTTGGCGAGCGCGTGGTGGTGCGGCCGATGCGGGCTCGCGACGATGTCCCCGGGTTCGAGCGCGCGCATGACGCCGACTGCGACGGCCTCCTGCCCCGAGGCCTGGTGGACGGAGCCGGGGATCTTGCCGCTCGCCGTGAGCGCCTCGAGCGACTCCTCGAACTCACGAATCACGAGCATCGTCGACAGCCACTCGCTGAGATCCTGGCCGAGCACCCCGTCGAGCCGAAGCTCGAGGGGCGTTTCGGGCACAGCCGCGACCGTTGCGTTCTCGCTCATGCTCTCCTCTCCCAAGCGTTCGAGTTCATGCCCTCGGCCGCGGACGCGAACGCGACGAGGAGGCGTGCCGCCTCTGCACCATCGACCGTTCTGTGGTCGGCGTTGAGCGTTGCACTGAAGGTCGTGACGACGCTGATCGCGCGACGCTCGTCCGCGACGACGCGCGGAAGGGCCCGCCCGACGGTCAGCAGACTCGTCTGGCCGAGCGCGATGATCCCCGTGAAGTGGTCGACCCCGAACGACCCGAGGTTCGAGAGGGTCGACGTCGGCGCCGCGGTCAGGTCGCTCTGGTTGAGCTTGCCTCCTCGCGCACGCTCGACCGCGTCGCTGCGCGAGCGCGCGAGCTCCCCGGGGTCCTGCCCGAGCACGTCCCGGACAACCGGGATGACGACGCCGTGGGGTGTTGCGACGGCGAGCCCGACATCGACGGCACCGCCCTGGCCGTGCTCGCGCAGCGCGAGCGCGAGCGCCCGCAGGAGCAGGTCGGTGAGCGTCGGGGCCGGCGAGGCGCCACGCGCGCGGACCTCGACGAGCAGGGCCTGCATCGGCTCGGCGTTGACCTCGCGTGAGACGGCGAAGTGCGGGATCTCCCGCCACGACTCGGAGACTTTCGCGGCGATCAGGTCGCGGAAGCGCCCGTCCGCC
Source organism: uncultured Actinomycetota bacterium (assembly GCA_963765345.1). GTDB lineage: Bacteria > Actinomycetota > Thermoleophilia > Gaiellales > Gaiellaceae > PALSA-600. The sequence goes on along the minus strand of CAVXWI010000033.1, from coordinate 3,982 downwards.
GCCGGCTCGGGCGCGGCAGCCTGCTGGTGCTCGCGTTCCCGCGCGAGGCGCCGGGCGCGCGGGCTGAGGCTGTGGGCGGCGCGATCGCCTTCGACGGGTTCGCCGGCCGCGGGATCGCCTGCGGTTGCGGTCGTCGCGGCAGGCACTGGCGGCCCGGCCTGCGGCACCTCCGGCACGACCTCGCTCTCGGCGAGGACGTGGACGATCGTCGCCCCGACCGGCACGATCGCGCCAGGCTCGACGAGGTGGGGCCCGAGTGTGCCCGCGACGGGGCTGACGATGTCCATCGTCGCCTTGTCGGTCTCGATCTCGGCCACCGGGTCGTCGACGGCGACGGCCTCGCCCGGTTCCTTCAGCCACTTGACGACGAGGGCCTCCTCCATTGCGATCCCGACCGAGGGAATCGTGATCTCGGCCATCAGCGCCCCTCCGCGCTCGTTTGGGGCAACGATTCGGCGAACGCGTCGATCTCGGCACCGCCCGCGAGGACGCCGAACTCGAGCTCGTACACCCGCTCCTCCCCCGGCTCGAGCATGATCGGGTACCCGGCCTCGATCAGCTCGGGGATCGTCTGGAAGCCGTTGGTGGACGGCTCCATCCCGACGGCGTAGAGGCCCTCGCCCATCATGCGCCACTCCAGGTAGGTCGGCAGCGTGGCCGGGTTGTAGCGCAGCGAGACGCCCAGACCACCGTCGAGGCCCGTGAAGCCGCGGTTGACGATGGCGGCCGAGACCCAGCCGTCCGTGCCGGTCGCCATCGGAATCTCGTAGCCTTCGGCGAAGAAGCCCGCCTCGGGCCCGCTGAAGGTGCGATAGCGGTCGGCGGATCCCGTCTCCTCATCGAAGATCGACCCGCCGACCTCACCGCTGACGGAGGCGAGCAGCTCCGCGCCCTCGTCGACGACCGGGTAGCCGATGTTGAAGTGGTAGAGGAGCTGGTGGGGTGTCGGATAGAAGCCGTCGTTGCGGACGACGTCTCGCAGCGTGAAAGCGCTCGTGCCCAGCTCGGCCTCGTAGCGCCGCCGGAGCAGCAGGTTCTCGCCGTAGACGATCTCCTGGCGAACCGTGCCCTTCCGCCCAGAGGAAGCAGCGCTCGCCCTCCCAGCGCTCGCCGTAGTTGAAGTGGCTCGCCGGGAGGATCGCCACCCGGTCGTGCGTCCCGTAGCGGTCCTCTGGACGCGAGTGGAACTTGAAGTGCGAGACGTCGACGGTCTGCGGGTTGCCGATCGTGACGAGACCGGCGGTGTTGCAGAGGCCGCCGAGGATGAAACGCACCCAGGCGTGGTCGTCGTTCTCCCAGAACGAGGGAGCCGGAAAGATCTTGGGCGGGAGCCACGCGAGCGAGGCGCCGTTGAACTCCGCGTAGCCAGGATCCATCCCGCGGTCGACGTTGACCGAGAAGCGAAGGCCGCTCCCGGTCCGAAAATCGAGAAAGCGGCTGCCGCGCGCGTATCCCTGCTCGTGCGAGAGCAGCTCGATGCCTCCGAGCTGAGCCAGGTTGCCGACGCGCCGAAGCAGTTCGCTCCTGGCGATTTCCGTCTTGAACACCTTCACGGCTCTCCTCTCCTCGTGGCTGGTTGGGTCACTGCTCGCTCGGTCGCCCGCCGGGGCCGACGTAGGCGGTGACACCGCCGTCGGCGAGGATCGTCGTCCCCGTGACGAAGCTGCTCGCGGCCGAGCCGAGGAAGACCGCCACCTCGGCGATCTCGTCGACCGCGCCGAACCGCCCGAGCGGGATTCGCGCCTCGAGCGCGGCGAAGTCGAGCACCCCGGGAAACGACTCGTTGTAGCCACGCAGGGCGTCGGTCATGATCCAGGCGGGCGCGATCGCGTTCACCCGGATCCCGTGCGGGGCCCACTCGACGGCGAGCGTCTTGGTCAGGTTGACGATCGCCGCGGCGCAGGCGGTGTAGGCGGCGCGCCGCGGGAGGCCGCCGTGGCCGCCGATCGAGCTCATGTTGATGATCGAGCCGCCGCCGCCCGCCGCGATCATCCGGCGCGCGGCCGCCTGGGCGCCGGCGAACTGCGCGAGCACCGTCGCCTCGAAGACCTTCGCGAAGTCGGCGAGGGTGAGCTCGACCGAGGGTACGAGAATCGTGGTACTCGTCAGGTTGTTGACCACGTCGAGCCGGCCGTGCCGGCGGACGACCTCCTCGACGAGCGCGTCGAGAGCGCCGTCCGCGAGCGCGTCCACCTGGCTGCTCCACGCCTCGCCCCCTGCCGCACGCACCTGCTCGGCGGCCGCCTCTGCGAGGTCGCCCTTGATGTCGGCGACGACGACCGCACCGCCCTCGCGCGCGAAGGCAAGCGCGGTCGCGGCACCGATGCCGCCGCCGCCGCCGATCAGCAGGCAGACCTTGCCGCTCAGGGCTCCGACCCTGCTTCCCGCCGCGGCCGAGGGTGTCGATCGTCACGGTCTAGCGCCTGCCCAGCCGCACGGTGGCGAGGTAGACGGTCGCGAGCAGGATCAGGCCGTAGGAGATGTCGACCGCGGACTGGCCGAGTGAGAGCAGGTTGAGGTTCGCGACGATCAGCGTCAGGATGATCGCGCCCGCGACCGTGCCGATGTAGTGGCCCTTGCCGCCGAGAATCGACGCGCCGCCGACGGCAACCGCAATCGCCGAGGAGAACAGGTACTCGTCGCCCATGTTGACGAAGGCCTGGCCGAGGAAGCCGAGGAGCAGGACGCCGGTCAGCGCCGCGGTCGCCCCGGAGACGACGTAGGGAACGACGAGGACGCGGCTGACGCGGATACCCGCCAGGAGCGCGGCTCGTGTATTCGTCCCGACGGCGTAGAGCTTGCGGCCGAACGTGCTCAGGCTGAGCAGCACCGTTGCCGCGACCGTGACGGCGGCCCAGATCAACAGCATCGTCGAGAACCCGAGCGTGTTGCCGTTGACGAAGCTGACGAGTCCCGGCGGCGCCGCCGAGGCGAGCCCCCCGTTCGTGTAGATCAGGAGCAGCCCCTCGATCGCGCTGTTCATCCCGAGCGTCATGATGATCGGCGGCACACCGGCGTAGGCGACCCCGAGGCCGTTGATCAGGCCGACAACCATGCCGAGACCGATGACGAGCGGGACGATCCAGATCAGCGGCGACGAGCTTCCGTTGGCAAGGAATGCGGTCAGCACGGCGGCGCCTGCGAGGTTGGCGGGAATCGAGAGGTCGATCCCGCCCGTCAGCATGCAGAGGGTCTGGCCCAGTCCGACGAGTCCGATGAACGAGGCGGTGATCAACACGGTTCGCGTGTGGTCGTAGCTCGCAAAGCCGGTCGCCTGGATCGTCCCGGCGACGAAGAGCACGCCGGCGATGACGAATGCCAGCACGATCGCGCTGTTTCGCCGCAGCCCGTCGACGATGAAGCCGCTCACCGGCGCGCCCGCGTCTGGATGATCGAGTTGAAGGTAACGGCGACGATCAGGACGAGGCCCTCGAGGAAGATGCTCCAGAACGAGGTGAGGTTGAGGGCAAAGACGAGGATCGGGATCAGCAGGAAGGTGATCGCGCCCATGATCGAGCTCGCGGCGGAACCCTTGCCGCCGAAGATGCTCGTACCGCCGATCACGACCGCCGCGATCGAGCTGAGGATGAACTGGTCGCCGCCGTCCGGCGAGCCGGCCTGGGTCTGTCCGGTCACCCAGATCGACGCCAGCGCCGCGAGCAGGCCCGACGCCGCGTAGCACTGGATCTTGCGTTTGCCGATCCTGACTCCGAGCAGGCGCGCCCGACTCTGGTCGCTTCCGATCGCGACGAGGTCGTCGATGAATCTGGTCGAACGCAGCCAGCGCCAGAGGAGGAAGAGCAGGACGACGATCCAGACCGACTTGGGCACGCCGAGAATGTCGCCCGAGACCCCCCTGATCAGGGTCGGCGAGACCGTGCCGCCCTCGATCGGGAGGATGCCGAACGCGACGCCGTCCCAGATCGTCCAGGTGGCGAGCGTGATGATGAACGGCTGAATCGGCGTGAAGGCGATCATCAGC
>CAVXWI010000032.1:0-23399 GCA_963765345.1 uncultured Actinomycetota bacterium | reverse complement strand
GTGATCACCTCGGTCGACAACCGCGCGCGTAAGGAGGTGGTCTCGGCTGCGGCAGGAGCCGGGAGCGGCGCCGCAGTCGGGCTCTTCGTCGCCGAGGGCCCGCGCGAGGTCGAACGGGCGCGGTCGGCCGGGCTGCGCATCGTCGAGACCTACTTCGCGCCGGAGCTGCTCGACTGGCACGAGGGCGAAGCGGTGAGCGCGCGCGTGCTCGCGAAGATGGCCTACCGCGCCGAGCCCGAGGGCGTGCTCGCGGTCGTCGAGGCGCCGCAGCGCGAGCTGCCGCGCGACGGGAGCCTCTACCTCGTCGCGGTCGGGATCGAGAAGCCCGGCAACCTCGGCGCGATGGCCCGCTCGGCCGACGCGGCCGGCGCCGACGCGCTCGCTCGTCGCCGAGCCGAGGCCGACCCCTGGAACCCGAACGCGATCCGCGCCTCGACCGGCGCCGTCTTCACGCTCCCGGTCGTCGAGGCGACGCTCGAGGAGGTGCGCGGCGCTCGGCGTCGCAGCTCGTCGCCGCGGTCGCCGGCGCGCGGAACGCGCTACACCGATGCCGATCTGACGGCGCCGACGGCGCTCGTCGTCGGCGCCGAGGACAGCGGGCTCGCCGGCGACTGGCTGGCGGCCGCCGACGCGCGCGTCGCGATCCCGATCGCCGCGCGGCGGCATCGACAGCCTGAACACGGCCACGGCCGCCGCGATCCTCCTCTTCGAGGCGGTGCGGCAGCGTGGTTGACCGCGACGACGTGCTCCGCGCCCGGCCGGTCGATCGAGGCCGCACCTCCATCGCACGCCGCTGCTCTCCTCGCGCACGCTCGGCGCCCGGCTGAAGTGCGAGCTCTTCCAGCGCACCGGCTCCTTCAAGCCGCGCGGCGCGCTGAACAAGCTGAGCTCGCTGACTCGCGAGGCCGAACGGGCGCGGGGCGTGATCGCGATCTCGGCCGGGAACCACGCCCAGGCGGTCGCCTTCGCCGCGGCGCGGCTACGGCGTCGACGCGCTGGTCGTCATGTGGCAGGCGCCTCCGAGCTGAAGATCGCCGCGACCCGCGGCTACGGCGCGCACCGTCGATCTCGAGGCCGCGGGCCCGGCCGAGGCGTTCGTGCGGCTGCGCGAGCTGCAGGAGGAGACCGGGCGCGACCTCGTCCATCCGTTCGACGACCCGCTCGTGATCGCGGGCGCCGGCACCGTCGGCCTCGAGATCGAGGAGGACGCGCCCGACGCGGACGCCGTCTCGTCCCGCGTCGGCGGCGGCGGGCTCGTCCCGGGATCGTCGCAGCCCTCGGTGCGGCCGGCCGGATCCGCGTGATCGCGGTCGAGCCCGAGACGAGCCAGGCGCTCCACGCCGGCCTCGCCGCCGGCGAGCCCGTCGCCGGTCGAGCCGGCCTCGATCGCCGACGGCCTGAACGCGCCCTTCGCCGGGCGGCTCGCCGCTCGAGATCTGCCGGGAGATCGAGCGCCATCCTCGTCAGCGAGGAGGAGATCGAGACGGCTTCCGCTTCCTCTACGAGCGGGCGAAGCTCGCCTGCGAGCCGGCCGGCGCAGCGGCCACCGCCGCGCTCCTCGCCGGCAAGATCGACGCCGAGCGTCCCGGTCGCCATTGTCAGCGGCGGCAACGTCGCGGCCCGAACCGCCTCTGGTATCCTGGGTTTTCGATGAAGGCCGAGATCCATCCCGAGTACGTTTTCGCGACCGTTCACTGCTCGTGCGGCAACTCGTTCGCAGACGCGCTCGACCGTGCCGGAGCTGAACGTCGAGATCTGCTCGCAGTGCCATCCGTTCTACACGGGCAAGCAGAAGCTCGTGGACACGGGCGGCCGCGTCGAGCGCTTCCAGCGGCGGCTCGAGAAGGCCGGCCGTTCGGCCGGAAGCGGCTCCCCCTAACCATGGCACAGGCGATCGGCGGCCAGGCCGTCCTCGAGGGCGTCATGATGCGCGGACCGCGCAACTGGGCGGTCGCCGTGCGCAAGCCCGACGGCCAGATCGCGCAGGTCAACCGCCCGATCGCACCCGCTCGCGGCGCGCCACTGGACGCTGCGCCTCCCGATCGTCCGCGGCGTCGTCGCGCTCGGCGAGTCGCTCACGATCGGCTTCCGCGCGCTGACTGTCTCCGCGAACTACGCCGTCGCCGAGGCCGAGGAGGGTGACGACGAGGCCGTTCGAGCTCGGCGGCTGGACGCTCTTCTTCTCCTTCGCGGTCGCGATCGGCTTCGTCGATCGCCGCCTTCAAGGTCGGCCCGGCGCTGATCGCCGACAGCCTCCCGATCTCGAACGGCACCTGGTTCGTGCTCGTCGAGGGCCTGATCCGCGTCACGCTCTTCGTCGGCTATCTGGCGCTGCTCTCGTTGATCCCGTCGCTGAAGCGCGTCTTCCAGTACCACGCGGCCGAGCACAAGGCGATCAACGCCTACGAGGCCGGCGAGGAGCTGACCCCCGAGGTGGCCCAGCGCCACTCGCTGATCCACCCGCGCTGCGGCACGGCCTTCCTCCTCTGGGTGATGGTGATCGGCGTCTTCGTCTTCGCGATCTTCGGCAGGCTCCCGCTGGTAGTGGCTGATGATCACGCGGATCGCCTTCCTGCCGGTGATCGCCGGGATCGCCTACGAGCTGATCCGCTTCGCCGGCAAGCACGCCGACAACAGGATCCTGATGACGCTGCTCGCGCCGGGCCTCTGGCTGCAGCGGCTGACGACGCGCGAGCCGACGCTCGACCAGCTCGAGGTGTCGATCCGGGCGCTGCGGGAGGTCCTCGACCACGAGGGCCGGCTCTCGCCGGCCGACCGACGAGTGGAGGTGATGGCGTAGATGCCGACGATTCGCACGGCCGAGGTGGAATGGATCGGAGGCTTCATCGACGGCGAGGGCAGATCGTCTCGACGACGACGGGCGCGATTCCGGAGCTCGAGCTGACCTGGCAGTCGCGGGTCGACGAGGACCAGTCGCTGACGAGCCCGGAGGAGCTGCTCGCCGCCGCGCACGCGTCGTGCTTCGCGATGCAGTTCACGCTCGGGCCTCGTCGGCGTCGGGCTGGGAGCCCGAGATCATGCACGTCTCCTGCGCGGTCACGTTCGAGACCGGGATGGGGATCACCGAGTCCGCGCTGACCGCGCGGGTGACGGTTGCCGGGCTGACCGACGAGCAGATCTACGAGATCGCGCAGACGGGCGAAGATCATGTGCCCGATCTCGCGCGCGCTCGCCGGGATCGACATCACGCTCGAGCTGCCGGATCTCGTCCTCGCCGACGACGAGGACGAGCAGGTTGCCGAGGGCGACGAGGTCTCGGCCGCCTCCGAGGACTAGCCGCCCCGAGCGGGAGGCGCCGCGGCCGGCCCGCACGGGGCCCGCGGCTAGCCTAGGCGCGGCCATGTCCAACCTCGAACGACTCGTCACCGAGCTCGAGCGCTCCTACGCCGAGGCGCAGGAGCGGCTCGCCGACCCCGCGGTCTACAACGACCGCCGCGAGGCCGAGGAGGCCGGCCGGCGCCTGAAGCGGCTCGAAGGGCCCTACCGGCTCGCCGAGGCCTGGCGCCAGGCGATCGCCGACCTCGCGGCTGCACGCGCCGACCCCGAGCTCGTCGAGATGGTCGCCCGAGTACCAGGCCGAGGCCGACCGGCTCGCGACGGAGCTCGAGCTGCTCGCTCGTCGAGGCCGACCCGGCCGACGAGAAGGACGTGATCGTCGAGATCCGCCAGGGCGTCGGCGGCGACGAGGCAGCGCTCTGGGCCGCCGACCTCGCGCGGATGCTCGAGCGCTACGCCGAGCGGCGCGGCTTCCGCTGGGAAGCAGCTCGAGGTGAGCCCGAGCGAGGGAGGCGGGATCAAGGAGGGCGTCTTCGGCGATCAAGGGATCCGGCGCGTACTCGGTCTACAAGTGGGAGGGAGGCACCCACCGCGTCCAGCGCGTGCCGGAGACCGAGTCGCAGGGCCGCATCCACACCTCGACCGCCACGGTCGCCGTCATGCCCGAGGCCGAGGAGGTCGACGTCGAGGTCGACGAGAACGACCTGAAGATCGACGTCTACCGCTCGTCCGGGCCGGGCGGCCAGTCGGTCAACACGACCGACTCCGCCGTCCGGATCACGCACCTCCCGACGGGGCTCGTGGTCGAGATGCAGGACGAGCGCTCCCAGCTCCAGAACCGGGCCAAGGCGATGCGGGTCCTCCGCGCGCGCCTCTACGAGGCCGAGCGAGCACGCCAGCAGGCCGAGCAGGCGGCGGCCCGCAAGGCGCAGGTCGGGCGGGGCGACCGCGCCGAGAAGATCCGCACCTACAACTTCCCGCAGGATCGCGTCACCGACCACCGCGTCGGTGTGAGCGGGCGGCTCGCCGACGTCCTCGCGGGCGATCTCGACGAGTTCACCGATGCGCTCGCCGGAGACGCCAAGCGCCGGGCGCTCGAGGGCGGCGGCGCTTGACCCTCGGCGAGCTGGTCGCCGCCACCACGGGATACCTCGAGCGCTGCGGCGTCGACTCGCCGCGGCTCGACACCGAACTGATCGTCTCGCGCACCCTCGGCCTCTCGCGGCTTCGAGCTCTACACCGGCTTCGACCGGCCGCTGACCGAGGCGGAGCGAGACGCGCTCCGCCCGCTCGTCGAGCGGCGCGGCCGCCGCGAGCCGCTCGCGTACGTCCTCGGCGAATGGGGGTTCCGCCGGCTCACCCTGAAGACCGACGCGCGCGCGCTCGTGCCGCGCCCCGAGACCGAGATCGTCGTCGAGCGTGCGCTCGCGGCGATCGCGGGGCTGGCGGCGCCGCGGGTGATCGACGTCGGCACGGGGAGCGGGGCGATCGCGCTCGCGATCGCCGACGAGCACCCCGGTTCCCTCGTCACCGCGAGCGACGTCTCGCGGGAGGCGCTCGCGCTTGCGCGCGAGAACGCGGAGCGTCTCGGCCTTGGCGTCCGCTTTGCCGAGACGAGCCTGCTCGCCGGGGAGGACGGCCCCTTCGACCTCGTCGTCTCGAACCCGCCGTACGTGACCGAGGACGAGGTGGGAACGCTGATGCCGGAGGTGCGCGACTTCGAGCCACGGCTCGCCGTCGTCGGCGACCGAAGCGGCGAGCTGGCCGCTGCCGCCCGTGGCGTGCTCGCGCCGGGCGGCGCGCTCGTGCTCGAGTCCCACGCCGAGCACGCGCGGGAGGTCTCCGGCCTGCTGACGGAGCTCGGGTTCGAGGAGGCTACGATCACACGGGACCTCGCGGGGAGGGAAAGGGTGGTCGAGGCGCGATGGCGCCCGCAGACGTAGCGAAGGCGATCGCGGCGATCCGAGCCGGCGAGGCCGTCCTCCTGCCGGCCGACGGCGTCTACGGACTCTGCGCCTCGGCCTACCGGGAGGGACCCGTGCGGCGGCTCTACGAGCTGAAGGGCCGGGGGGAGGGCCAGCCCTCGGCGATGATCGCCGCGAGCGTCGAGATGCTGATCGAGTGCGTGCCAGAGCTCCGCGGCCGCTCCGAGCTGATCGTGCGCACCCTCCTGCCCGGGCCGTTCACGCTCGTGCTGCCGAACCCGGCGCGCCGCTACGGCTGGCTCGCCGGCGAACGGTCCGAGACAATCGGCGTCCGGGTCGCGATGCTCCCGACCGAGGCCCAGCGCGTGCTCGATACCGTCGGCGCGGTCGCGGCGACGAGCGCCAACGAGCCGGGGTCGCCGCCGCCGGCGAGTCTCGCCGACGTCCCGCCCTCGATCCGCTCCGGTTGCGGCGCCGAGATCGATGCCGGCACCCTGCCCGGCCTTCCCTCGACCGTGATCGACTTCAGCGGTCCGGCGCCGGCGGTGCTTCGGGTCGGCGCCGGCGATCCCGAGGAGGCGATCGCCCTCGCGGGCGAGGCCCTCGCCTCGACCCTCGCGCGGGCCGCCTCGCGCCGCACCTAGGCGACGCCGAACACGGTCGTCGACCCGCTGCTCGCGCCGGTTGCCGGGCGGCGCGCGCCTGCGGCGGGTCACGGCTGACGTGCCGGCGCGGGTGGCTCCTCGACGGAGCTCACCCAGCCGGAAGACTACGATGGAGTCCCGGCCACGAGCAAGGAGCGAGCGATGGCGATCGTGCAGGAGACCTTCGAGCACCTCCGGACCGCGGGTCTCGCCGAGATCGACCGCGAGATCTCCGACACCCTCGAGCGTGAGCTCGCACGGCAGCGCGGCCAGATCGAGCTGATCGCCTCGGAGAACTTCACCTGGCCTGCGGTGCTGGAGGCGGTTGGCTCGACGCCGACCAACAAGTACGCGGAGGGCTACCCGGGCAAGCGCTACTACGGCGGCTGCGAGGTCGTCGACGAGATCGAGGAGCTTGCCCGCCAGCGCGCCAAGTCGCTCTTCGGCGCCGCCCACGCAAACGTACAGCCGCATGCGGGTGCGCAGGCGAACATGGCGGTGTACTTCGCGGTGCTCGAGCCGGGCGATCGGGTGCTCGGGCTCTCGCTCGACCACGGCGGTCACCTGACCCACGGGCTGAAGGTCAACTTCTCGGGAAAGCTCTACGAGTTCCACCACTACGGCGTCTCTCGTGAGACGATGATGGTCGACTACGACGAGGTGCGCGCCAAGGCGCTCGAGGTGCGGCCGAAGCTGATCGTCTGCGGCGGCTCGGCCTATCCGCGCCGGGTCGAGGCCGACCGGTTCCGCGAGATCGCCGACGAGGTCGGCGCGCTGCTGATGACCGACATGGCGCACTTCGCGGGCCTCGTCGCCGCAGGCCTCCACCCGAACCCCGTGCTCCACTCGCACTTCGTCACCTCGACCACGCACAAGACCCTCGCCGGGCCGCGGGGCGGGTTCGTTCTCTGTGGCGAGGAGCACGCGCAGGCGCTTGACCGGGCCGTGTTCCCCGGCATGCAGGGCGGCCCGCTCATGCAGACGATTGCGGCGAAGGCGGTCTGTTTTGCGATCGCGGCGACGCCGGCGTTCCGTGACTACCAGCTGCAGGTCCGCCTGAACGCCGACACGCTCGCCGCCGGCCTGATCGCCGGCGGTTTCGACGTCCTGACCGGCGGCACCGACACCCACCTGGTGCAGCTCGACCTGCGGGCGACCGACTGGACGGGGCTCGCCGCCCAGGAGCGGTTCGACGAGTGCCGGCTGACCGTCAACCGCAACACGGTGCCGTTCGACGAGCGGCCGCCGATGGTCGCCTCCGGCGTCCGCATCGGCACGCCGGCGGCGACGATGCGCGGCTTCGACGAGGACGACTTCGCCGAGGTCGCCTCGATCATCGTCTCGGCACTCGCCGACGACGCCGACGTCGACGCGCTCGCCGCCCGCTCGACCGCCCTCTGCGATCGCCGCCCGCTCTATCCCGGCTTCCGCGGCTACACGACCTACGGCGACGCCGGTGCGCAGAGCTAGGAGGCGCCGGTGAGCGTGGGTGGGACCGGTCTCCAGCTGGCCGGTGCCGGCACCGTCGTCGAGGTCGGCCACCCGCTCGTCGCGCACAAGCTCGGTCTGCTCCGCGACGTCAACACCGACACGGAGATGTTCAGGCGCCTCGTCAACGAGCTGACCCTGCTGCTCTCCTACGAGGCGACCAAGGAGATGGGGCTCGAGGAGATCGAGGTCGAGACGCCGCTCCAGCGGACGACGGCGCACCGGATCCCGGGCAAGAAGGTCGCCGTGTGCCCAATCCTCCGCGCCGGCATGGGGATGCTCGACGGCGTCCTTTCGCTGATCCCGGTCGCCCGGGTCGGCTTCATCGGCCTCTACCGCAACGAGGAGACGCTCGAGCCGGTCGAGTACTACGTCAAGCTGCCCGCCGACATCGCCGAGCGGGACGTGCTCCTCCTCGACCCGATGCTCGCGACCGGCAACTCCACCGTCCACGCCGTCGACGTGCTGAAGCGGGCCGGTGCGAGCCAGATCTCGCTGATCTCGCTGATCGCCGCCCCCGAGGGCATCGAGCGGCTCGCCGGCACCCACCCGGACGTGCACGTGTTCGTCGCCGCGATCGACTCCCACCTGAACGAGCACGGCTATATCGTCCCCGGCCTGGGCGATGCGGGAGATCGCCTCTACGGGACGAAGTAAGGGGCGTTCGTGGTCTGGCACGAGCTCATCGGCAATCTCGAGGTCGTCTGGGGCGCGCTGATCGCGCTCGGGATCGTCGTGCTCCTGACCCCGGCGGTCGGCGGGATGGCGCGCCTGCTCGGCGTCGTCGACCGTCCCGAGGAGGGCAGGCGCCAGGTGCGCTCGACCGTCCCCCGGCTCGGCGGCCTCGCGCTCTTCTTCGGGATCTTCGTGCCGGCGCTCGCCTTCCTCCACCTCAACTCGGAGATGCGCGCGATCCTGCTCGGCGCCACGATCGCCACGACGGTCGGCGCGATCGACGACTTCCGCGGGCTGCGCTGGTTCGAGAAGCTCGCGGGCCAGATCGCCGCCGCCGCGGTCGTCTGCTGGTCGGGGGTCTGGGTGCACGAGTTCACCTTCCCGTTCCTCGGCGTCCAGCATCTGCCCCGGCCGCTCGGGATCGCGCTGACGATATTCGGGATCGTCGCGGTGATGAACATGGTCAACTTCCTCGACGGGCTCGACGGCCTCGCCGCTGGCGTCTGCGCGATCTCGGCGCTCTCGTTCTGCGTGATCGGACTCTCGCGCGGCGACGTCAACGCGGCGATCCTGAATGCGGTCGTCTTCGGCGCCTGCGTCGGCTTCCTGCGCCACAACTTCTATCCGGCCCGCATCTTCATGGGCGACTCGGGCGCGCTCCTGCTCGGCTTCACGCTTGCGGCCGTCTCGGTCGAGGGGCTCTCGAAGACGGCTGCCTTGACCGGGCTCGTCCTGCCGCTGCTCGTGCTCGCGATCCCGCTGATCGACACCTCCTTCGTCGTCGCCAAGCGGATCAAGCACGGCCGTCCCGATCTACGTCGCCGACCGCACCCACCTCCACCACCGCTTCCAGGCGATCGGCTTCTCGCAGCGCCGCTCGGTCCTCTACCTCTACGCCTGGTGCGCCGCGCTCGCCCTGGCGGCATTCGCGACGCGCTTCGTCCACCCGCACCCGAACGGCCACTGGAACCTGGCGGGAGTAGCGATCGACACGGCGATCGGGCTCCTCGCGATCGGCGCCTCGCTGTACGTCGTCTACCTGCTCGAGATCGTCAAGCTCGCGAACCCGTTCATCCGCCGGCGCCTCGAGGCGGGTCGCGAGGAAGCGGCGCGCAAGACCGCCTAGCGACACCTGAAACAAAGTCGGGCGTTTGCCGCTTGGGAGCGCCGCTTGCGCTGTCACGAACTCGCGCCGCCGTCGGGGCCGCTCCGCTATGCTGGCCGCCGATGGAGCCGCCCGCGCCCCGGTCGTTTCCTCCTGTCGAGGCGGGCGCGTTGCTGGCGGCAGTGACGCTCCTCGCGATCGGGCTCGGCGCCCTGCTCGGCTGGCTCGCCGGCTCGACGAAGATCGGCCTGATCGTCGGCGCCGTCGTCGGGCTGCCGGCCGGGGTCTCGAGCGTCTACCTCCGCTACCACGAGTACTTCGCCTGATGCCGGTGCTCGCCTCACACCCGAGTCCGCGCAGCTACGGTCCGGCGATCGTCGGCTCGATCGTCGTCGTCGGGGCACTGCCCGTCTTCCTCGTCGCCGGCTGGCCGATCGGCGGCTGGGTGCTCGCGGCGACGCTCTGGGCGGCCGGCCAGGCGATCGCGCTGGTTCTCCAGCGGCTGCCGCTCGGGATGGGTAATCTCGCGAGCTCAGGAGCGGTGGCCCTGGGCAGGATGTTTCGGTCGGTGGTGGCGATGGTGGTTCTGCTCGCCGTCACGGTCTCCGACCGGAGCCTCGGGCTCTCGGCCGTTGCCGTCTACGCGGTCGCGTTCTCGGCGGAGTTCTGCTCGTCGCTGGTCTTGTACTACGGAGGAGAGGCGGGAACGTGAGGCTGAAGGGACTCGTCACGGGGCTGGCCGTCCTGGCGCTCACCGCGCCGGCGAGCGCGTCGGCGTCGGGCTTCAGCGTCGTCGACGAATTCCGGCTGAAGGACTGGGTGCCGATCCACCTCGGCCCGCTCGACCTCTCGATCAACCGGGCCGTCGTCTACCTCTGGCTCGGCACCGTGCTCACCTCCTGCTCGGCCTCGGCCTGATGCGCTGGCGCCTGAAGCAGATCCCGGGGAGGCGCCAGAGCTTCGGCGAGGTGATCTACGACATCGCCCAGACCCAGGTCGCCGAGACCGGGCTGCCGACGAAGGCGATCGCCAAGTGGTTCCCCTACTGCGCCACGATCATGCTCTTCATCTTCGTCCTCAACCTGATCAGCTTCATCCCGCTGCCGATCACCGGCCAGACCTACCACGGCTTCCCCGTCTTCGGCATCTACGCCGCCACCTCGACGATCTCGGTCACCCTCGCACTCGCGCTGATGACCTGGACCTTCACCCACATCGAGGGGATCCGCTACAACGGCCTCTGGGGTTACCTCCGCTCCTGGATCCCGGAGGTGCCGAAGGCGATCCTGCCGCTGATCATCGTCATCGAGGTGCTCTCCCAGTTCATGCGGCTGATCAGCCTCTCGGTCAGGCTCTTCGCCAACATGCTCGCCGGCCACATCCTGATCCTGACGATGATCGGCCTCGTCTTCATCATCCACAGCTACCCCTGGCGCCTCTTCGGGCTCCCGGCCGCGTTCCTCTTCTACGTCTTCGAAGTCGTGATCGTCGTCACGATCCAGGCGTTCATCTTCGCCGCCCTCTCGGCGATCTACATCGGCACGGCGATCGAGCCCGAGCACTAGGGCCGATCGCGCCCCACCAACGAACCCACGCGAACAAGGAGAACCGCGCAATGCTCAGTCTCTTGGCCGTGAACGTCGCCAACGCCCCGGTCGTGCACGCCGGCAAGGCGATCGCGCTCGCCCTCGGCATCGGCCTCGGCGCCGCGGGCGCCGGCGCCGGCATCGGCGTGATCTTCGGGTCGATGATCCAGTCGGTCGCCCGCCAGCCCGAGCTGCGCGGCGAGCTGCAAGGCCTGATGTGGCTCGGATTCGCCCTCACCGAGGCGGTCGTCTTCTACGGCTTCCTCGGCGGCCTGCTCGGCTACGTGCTCGTCTAGGCGAGACGCCCGATGCTTGCCAGCTCCAACCCGCTGATCAAGGTCATCCCTGGCCTGATGATCTGGACGCTCGTCTCGTTCGGGATCTGTCTCTGGGTGCTGAAGCGCTACGCGTTCGGCCCGATCCAGAAGCTGATCGACGACCGCCGCGAGCGGATCCGGCAATCGGTCGAGGAGGCGGACCGCGCCCGCGACGAGGCGCGCAGCCTGCTCGAAGAGCACAAGGCGCTGCTCGGCCAGGCGCGCTCGGACGCCGAGGGGATCCTCGCCGAGGCCCGCCGGCTCGCCGAGGCCCAGCAGGCGCGCATGCGCGAGGAGACCGAGGAGGACCGGAAGCGCCGGCTCGAGGAGACCGAGCGCCAGATCCAGCAGGCGACGGTGCAGGCCCTCGGCGAGATCCGGCTCGAGGTGGCAAACCAGGCGCTGCTCGCGGCGGAGAAGATCACCCGCGGCGCCCTGACGAGCAAGGACCAGCAGCGCCTGATCGACGAGGCGCTCGCCGAGATCGACTTCTCGCAACTGGAGGGGAGCCGCTCATAGCCGCCGCGCAGCGCATCTACGCGCGCGCCCTCTTCGAGGCCGCGCAGGCCGCGGGGCGGCTGCCGGCCGTCGCCGACGAGCTCGCCGACCTCGGCGCGCTCGATCGACGAGGTGCCCGAGCTCGCCGCCCTGCTCGTCAACCCCGAGACCGAGTCGCGGGTCAAGGCCGAGGTGCTCGAGCAGATCCTCGGCAGCGGCGAGGAGCTCGTCTCGAACTTCGCCCGCGTCGTCGTCGAGAAGGGGCGCGCGGGCGAGCTGCGCGAGATCGCCGCCGAGTTCGCGGCGCTGCTTGCCGAGCAGGAGCGGGTGCTCGACGTCGAGCTGACGACCGCCGACGAGCTCTCGCAGGCTGCCTTCGACCGCATCGTCGTCGACATCGAGCAGAAGTCGGGCCGGAAGGTCGCCGCGACGCACTCGGTCGACCCCGAGCTGATCGGCGGGCTCGTCCTCCAGGCCGGCTCGCTGCGCCTCGACGCGAGCGTCCGCGGCCGCCTCGAGCGGCTTCGCCAGGAGCTCGCCCACCCGTGAGAGAGATCGCAACCACCTCGAGCGAGAAGGAGCCAGCCCGTGAAGCTTCGCCCCGAAGAGATCACCTCGATCCTGCGCCAGCGGATCGAGGAGTTCGACGTCGAAACGAACCTCGCCGAGGTCGGCGCCGTCCTCCAGCTCGGCGACGGCATCGCCCGGGTGCACGGGCTCGAGAACTGCGTCGCGCTCGAGATGCTCGAGCTCGACCACGGCGTCGTCGGGCTCGCCTTCAACCTCGAGGAGGACAACGTCGGCGTCGCGCTCTTCGGCGAGTGGGACAAGATCCGCGAGGGCGACCCGGTCCGGCGCACCGGCAAGGTCGCCTCCGTCCCGGTCGGCGAGGCGCTGCTCGGCCGGGTCGTCGACCCGCTCGGCAACCCGCTCGACGGGCAGGGGCCGCTCAACGCGACCGAGACGCGCCCGCTCGAGTGGAAGGCGCCGGGCGTGATCCAGCGCCAGCCGGTCAAGGAGCCGCTCCAGACCGGGATCAAGGCGATCGACGCGATGACGAACGTCGGGCGGGGCCAGCGCGAGCTGATCATCGGCGACCGCTCGACCGGCAAGACCGCGATCGCCGTCGACACGATCCTGAACCAGGCCGACCAGGACGTGAAGTGCATCTACGTCGCCGTCGGCCAGAAGGCCTCGACCGTCGCCCAGGTGTACGAGCGGCTGCGCGAGGCGGGCGCGATGGCCTACACGACGATCGTCACCGCGCCCGCGAGCGAGGCGGCGCCGATCAAGTGGATGGCGCCGTTCGCCGGCGCCGCGATGGGCGAGTACTTCCTCTACAAGGGCGAGCACGCCCTCGTCATCTACGACGACCTGACCAAGCAGGCCGACGCCTACCGGCAGCTCTCGCTGCTCCTGCGCCGCCCGCCCGGCCGCGAGGCCTTCCCCGGCGACGTCTTCTACCTGCACTCGCGGCTGCTCGAGCGCGCCTGCAAGCTGAACGACGAGCTCGGCGGCGGCTCGCTGACCGCCCTGCCGATCATCGAGACGCAGGCGGGCGACGTCTCCGCCTACATCCCGACCAACGTGATCTCGATCACCGACGGGCAGATCTTCCTCCAGTCGGACCTGTTCTTCTCCGGCGTGCGTCCCGGCCGTCAACGTCGGCATCTCCGTCTCGCGGGTCGGCTCCTCGGCGCAGACGAAGGCGATGAAGAAGGTCGCCGGCCGCCTGCGGCTCGACCTCGCCCAGTACCGCGAGCTGGAGGCGTTCGCCCAGTTCGGCTCGGAGCTCGACCAGGCGACCCAGTCGGCGCTGAACCGCGGCGCCAAGATGGTCGCGACGCTGAACCAGCCGCAGTACGCGCCCTGGCCGATGGAGGAGCAGGTGACCGCGCTCTACGCCGGGGTGAACGGCTACCTCGACGACATCCCGACCGAGCAGGTGCCGCGCTTCCAGGAGGAGCTGCGCCAGCAGCTGCGCACCGACGGCGACGTGCTGAAGACGATCCGCGAGACGAAGGACCTGGACGACGACACCGCCGCGAGGCTGAACGCCGCGATCGAGAAGTTCAAGGGCATCTTCAACGTCGAGCAGGCCGCCTAGTTGGCCTCGACCCAAGACCTGAAGCGGCGCGTCCGCTCGATCTCGAACACGCGCAAGCTGACGCGGGCGATGGAGCTCGTCGCCTCGGCCCGGCTCCGCCGCGCCCAGCTGCGGATCGAGGCGATGCGGCCCTACGCCGACCGGATGACGGAGCTGATGGCGGGGACGGCGCAGGCGGCCGGCGCCGTCCGGCTGCCGCTGCTCGAGCGGCGGGAGAGCGTGCAGACGGTCGGGATCGTGCTCGTCGCCGGCGACCGGGGCCTCGCCGGCGCCTTCAACGCGCAGGTGGTGCGCCGCTCGTTCGCGGTCATGCGCGAGGCGCAGGCCGCCGGGCAGGAGGTGCGCTACTTCACGGTCGGTCGCAAGGCCGCCTCGACCGTACGCTTCCGGCGGCTGCCGCTCGCGCAGTCGTGGAGCGGGTTCAGCGACCGGCCGAGCTACGCCGACGCCCAGGCGATCGCCCGCGCGCTCGCCGAGGCCTACGTCGCCGGCGAGGTCGACCGTGTCGTCATGGTCTACAACGCCTTCGTCTCGCCGCTCGTCCAGCGGGTGACGGTCAGCGATGTCCTGCCGATCCCCGAGGAGGCGCTCGCGGGCGATGCCCCCGCCGAGGCGGTCGCCGAGCCGCGGCGGCGCGCTCGAGTCCGAGCATCCGCTCGACTTCTACTTCGAGCCCGAGCCGCGGAACATCCTCGTGCGGCTCCTGCCGGTCTACGTCGAGACCCAGCTCTACCGCGCCCTGCTCGAGTCGGCCGCCTCGTTCTTCGGCGCCCAGATGACGGCGATGCGGAACGCCTCGAAGGCCGCCGGCGAGCTGATCGACTCGCTCACCCTCGCGATGAACCGGGCCCGCCAGGCCGAGATCACCCAGGAGATCCTCGAGGTCGTCGCCGGTGCCGACGCGCTCACCCAGTAGCCGCCCGGCGCCGCCGCTCGGCGCCGCGAACGGTGCCTGCCGCGGTCTGCTCCGCCGGTTCGCGCGCAGGGGCTCCGCTAGACTCCGCCGCGGCGGGCGGCCCGCGCGCGTCCGAGCGGTGGCCGCCGCGGTACGGCGGGCCTCCACCCGAGCCCCGACGAAGCGACGCTCCAGGAGAGAGATGGCCAAGAACGGTAAGCCAGCAGGCGACGGCGAGAACGTCGGACGCCTGATCGAGATCAAGGGCGTCGTCGTCGACGCCGTCTTCCCGGGCCGGCTGCCCGCGATCTACTCGGCCCTGCGGATCGAGCGGCCCGACGGCGACGACCTGATCGCCGAGGTGCAGCAGCACCTGGGCGACGACCGGGTGCGGGCGGTCGCGATGGACTCGACCGACGGCATCGCCCGCGGCGTCGCCGTCGTCGACACCGGCGCGCCGATCTCCGTCCCGGTCGGCGAGGTGACGCTCGGCCGCGTCTGGAACGTCCTCGGCGCGCCCGTCGACGGCAAGGAGGCGCCGCCGGCCGACGCGCTCCGCTGGTCGATCCACCGCGACCCGCCGGCGTTCGACGACCTCGTCTCGAAGATCGAGATCTTCGAGACGGGGATCAAGGTCGTCGACCTGATCGCGCCCGTACGTGCGCGGCGGCAAGATCGGCCTCTTCGGCGGCGCCGGCGTCGGCAAGACCGTGCTGATCCAGGAGCTGATCGCGAACCTCGCCCGCGAGCACGGCGGCGTCTCGGTCTTCTCGGGCGTCGGCGAGCGCACGCGCGAGGGCAACGACCTCCTGATCGAGATGGAGGAGTCGGGCGTGCTCGACAAGGTCGCGCTCTGCTTCGGCCAGATGAACGAGCCGCCGGGCGCTCGCCTCCGGGTCGGCCTCTCCGGCCTGACGATGGCCGAGTACTTCCGCGACCAGGGCCAGGACGTGCTGCTCTTCATCGACAACATCTTCCGCTTCGTCCAGGCCGGCTCCGAGGTCTCGGCGCTCCTCGGCCGGATGCCGAGCGCCGTCGGCTACCAGCCGACGCTCGCGACCGAGATGGGGCAGCTGCAGGAGCGGATCACCTCGACGACCAAGGGCTCGGTCACCTCGGTGCAGGCGATCTACGTGCCGGCCGACGACCTGACCGATCCGGCCCCCGCGAACACGTTCGCCCACCTCGACTCGACGACGGTGCTCTCGCGCGCCCTCGTCGAGCAGGGGATCTACCCGGCCGTCGACCCGCTCGACTCGACCTCGCGGGCGCTCGGCCGCGGCATCGTCTCCGACGAGCACTACGAGACGGCGACGCGCGTCCAGGAGATCCTCCAGCGCTACAAGGACCTGCAGGACATCATCGCGATCCTCGGGATCGAGGAGCTCTCCGACGAGGACCGGCTGATCGTCTCGCGGGCCCGCAAGGTGCAGCGCTTCCTCTCGCAGCCGTTCTTCGTCGCCCAGGTCTTCACCGGCACGCCCGGCGAGTACGTCAAGCTCGAAGACACCGTGCGCGGCTTCCAGGAGATCATCGACGGCAAGCACGACGACCTGCCCGAGCAGGCCTTCTACATGGTCGGGACGATCGAGGGAGCCGTCGAGCGCGGCAAGCAGCTCGCGGCGGCCTGACGTGGCTGCGCGCGTGCTCGGCCCCGCGAGCAGCGGCCGCCGCGGCGGCGCCCTGCGGGCGCGGGAGGAGGGAGGCGGCCGTGCCCGGCACGGGTAAGAAGTTCGACCTGTCGCTCGTCACCCCGGACGGGGCCGCCTTCGAGGGCCAGGCGGAGATGATCATCGTCCCCGGCCAGATCGGCGAGATCGGTGTCCTCGCCCGGCACGCGCCGCTGATCGCGACGCTGAAGGCCGGCTCGACGCGGGTCCACCTGGGCGACGGCGCCGAGGTGCTCGAGTTCGCGACCGGGCCCGGGTTCTTCCAGATGCTGAACGACCGGGCGATCGCCCTCGTCGACGATGCCGTCGAGGCCAGCAAGATCGACGAGGCGCGCGCCCGTGCCCAGCTCGAGGCGGCCCAGGCCGAGCTCGAGGCGATCGACAGCGGCGAGTCGGGCGCCGACCGCTGGCAGGTCGAGCAGCGAATCAGGCACGCCGAGAACCAGCTCGCGGTCGGCGGCGGCTAGGCGAGCCGGGGATGGCAGGCCGCCGCGCCTCCTCCTCTGCCTGGTGGCGGCCGGGATCGCGGCGCAGGCGGCGAGCGCCGCCGAGCCGAGCTGGCGGCGGGCAGACAACGCCCGCGCGCTCAGGATCGGCCTGACGGCGAAGGACGCCGGCCCGGGCTGGCGCGAGGTCGGCTCGAAGCGGAGCCCCTCGACGGTCGACCTGGGCTCGATCATGAGCTCGGCGCCCGTCGACCGCCTGCCTCGGCCAGGACACCCCGACCAAGGCCGAGGCCGACCTGATCATCACCGGCGGCTCGATCTCGACGCTCGGCCGCTCCCTCGACACGCTCACCTCGTTCGTGATGCTCTTCAAGACCTCGACGCTCGCCCGCGAGCAGATGCCGAGCCCCGCCGCGGTCGGCGGGGTGAAGAGCTGCGTCGCGAGCGAGCTGAAGGCCGACCTCGGCGGCACGCTCGCGGGCGCGGCCGTCAGCGTCACCCGCCGGCCGCCTGCAGACCGGCTCGCCGCTCTCGCAGGCCTACCGGATCGAGGCGCGACTGCCGGTGGGGCCGCCTCTACGTCGACCTCGTCATGCAGGCGGACGGCCGCGGCATCGTCGAGACGCTCTTCCTCTCGCTCGCCGTCCCGCCCGCCGCCTCGCTCGAGCGCCACGTGACCGGCATCTCGGCGCGGCGGCTCGCCCGCTACGCCGTCTGACCGCGCCGCCCGGGCCGCTGCTACCCTGGGAGGCCCGGGGATTTGACGGCAGCTTGGCGACCGGGTCAACAACCGCCTAAAGAGCCGCTACGCGCGCCCCGGCGCCCGTCGCCCTCTTCAGGCAAGCAGCGGAAACGAGACGAGGTGCGCCGATGAGCAGACGCGACGTACGGGCAGAGATCAGCCGGATCGCCCGGGAGCGGATCCTCGTGCTCGACGGCGCCTGGGGGACGCTGATCCACGGCGCCGACCTGCAGCCCGCCGACTACCGCGGCGAGCGCTTCGCGAACCACCCGGTCGACGTCACCCGCAACCCTGACCTGCTCAACCTGACCCGGCCCGACGTCATCGCCGCCGCCCACGAGCGCTACTTCGCCGCCGGCGCCGACATCGCGACGACGAACACGTTCACGGCGACCTCGATCGGCCAGGCCGACTACGCGCTCGAGCCGTTCGTCTACGAGATGAACCTCGCCGGGGCGCGGATCGCCCGCGAGGCGGCCGGCGACCGCTTCGTCGCCGGCTCGGTCGGGCCGCTCAACGTCACCCTCTCGCTCAGCCCGAAGGTCGACGACCCCGGCTTCCGGACGCACACCTTCGACCAGGTCAAGGACGCCTACGCCGAGCAGATGCGCGCGCTCGCCGAGGGCGGCGTCGACCTGCTCCTGCTCGAGACCGTCTTCGACACCCTGAACGCGAAGGCGGCGATCGTCGCCGCGCGCGAGCAGGTGCCCGAGCTGCCGCTCTGGATCTCGGCGACGATCGTCGACCGCTCGGGGAGGACGCTCTCGGGCCAGACGATCGAGGCGTTCTGGACGAGCATCGAGCACGCCGAGCCGCTGATCGTCGGCGTCAACTGCAGCCTCGGCGCGCACGAGCTGCGCCCCTACGTCGCCGACCTCGCCCGCATCGCCCCCTGCCTCGTCAGCGCCCATCCGAACGCCGGGCCTGCCGAACGCGTTCGGCGGCTTCGACGAGACGCCGGCGATCACGAGCGGCCTGCTCGCCGAGTTCGCCCGCGCGGGCCTGCTCAACGTCGCCGGCAGCTGCTGCGGATCGGGTCCCGAGCACACGGCGGCGATCGCCGCCGCCGTCGGCGGGCTGGCGCCGCGGGTGCCGCCGCCGCGGGTGCCGCGGCCGCGCTGGAGCGGGCTGGAGCCGTTCGAGCTCGGGCCCGACACCGGCTTCGTCCTGATCGGCGAGCGGACGAACGTGACCGGCTCGGCTCGCTTCCGCCGCCTCGTCGAGTCCGGCGACTTCGCCGGCGCGGTCGAGGTCGCGCTCGAGCAGGTGCGCGGCGGCGCGAACGCCCTCGACGTGAACATGGACGCCGACCTGCTCGAGAGCGAGGAGGCGATGCGCACCTTCCTGAACACGATCGCGACCGAGCCCGAGGTGGCGCGGCTGCCCGTGATGGTCGACAGCTCCCGCTGGAGCGTGCTCGTGGCCGGGCTGCAGTCGATCCAGGGCAAGGGGATCGTCAACTCGATCAGCCTGAAGGAGGGGGAGGAGCCGTTCCTCGAGCAGGTGCGCGCAGATCCGCGACTACGGCGCCGCCGCGGTCGTGATGGCCTTCGACGAGCAGGGCCAGGCGACCGACGTCGAGCGGCGCGTCGCGATCTGCGGCCGGGCCTACGACCTCGCGACGGCGGCCGGCCTGCCGGCCGAGGATCTGATCTTCGACCCGAACGTCCTCGCCGTCGCGACCGGGATCGAGGAGCACGACCCCTACGCCCGCGACTTCCTCGACGCCCTGCCGCGGATCAAGGAGCGCTGCCCGGGCGCCCGCACGAGCGGCGGCATCTCGAACCTGAGCTTCTCCTTCCGCGGCAACGACGCGCTGCGGGAGGCGATGCACGCCGTCTTCCTCTACCACGCGATCCGGGCCGGGCTCGACATGGGGATCGTCAACGCCGGCCAGCTCGCCGTCTACGAGGACGTCGAGCCGGAGCTGCTCGAGCGGATCGAGGACGTGATCTTCGCCCGCCGCCCCGACGCGACCGACCGGCTCGTCGAGATCGCCGAGCAGGTGCAGGGCGGCGGCATGCCGCGCGAGCGCGACCTCGCCTGGCGCGAGGCCCCGGTCGCCGAGCGGCTCGCCCACGCGCTCGTGCACGGGATCGTCGACTTCATCGAGGTCGACACCGAGGAGGCCCGCCTCGGCTGCGAGCGGCCGCTCGACGTGATCGAGGGCCCGCTGATGGACGGCATGCGGATCGTCGGCGACCTCTTCGGCTCCGGCCGGATGTTCCTGCCCCAGGTGGTCAAGTCGGCGCGGGCGATGAAGCGCGCCGTCGCCTACCTGGAGCCGTTCATGGCCGACGAGCGCACGGGGCGGCGCGCGCAGGGGAAGATCGTCCTCGCGACGGTCAAGGGCGACGTCCACGACATCGGCAAGAACATCGTCGCGGTCGTGCTCGGCTGCAACAACTACGAGGTGATCGACCTCGGCGTGATGGTGCCGGGCGAGCGGATCCTCGACACGGCCGACGAGGTCGGCGCCGACATCGTCGGCCTCTCCGGGCTGATCACGCCGTCGCTCGACCAGATGGTCGACGTCGCGACCGAGATGGAGCGCCGCGGCCTCGCCGTGCCGCTGCTCGTCGGCGGCGCCACCACCTCGCGCCAGCACACCGCCGTCCGGATCGCCCCCGCCTACTCGCACGAGACGATCCACGTGCTCGACGCGAGCCGGGTCGTCGACGTCGTCTCGAGCCTGCTCGACCCGGCGCGGCGCGGCGCGCTCGACGAGGAGAACCGGCGCCGGCAGCAGGAGCCTGCGCGCGCTGCACGCCGAGCGCCAGCGTCGGCCGCTGCTGCCGCTCGCCGAGGCGCGCGCCAACCGACCCGCGCTCGGGTACGCCGACCTGCCCGAGCCCCCGTTCACCGGCACGCGGCCGGTCGAGCCCGAGCTCGCCGAGCTCGTCCCGTTCATCGACTGGCAGTTCTTCTTCCACGCCTGGGACCTGAAGGGCCGCTTCCCGGCGATCCTCGAGCAGCCGGCCGCCCGCGAGCTCTACGACGACGCGACCGCCGCCCTCGCCGAGATCGTCGCCGACGGCTCGCTCGCCGCTCGCGGCGTCTACGGCTTCTGGCCGGCGCGGGCCGAGGGCGACGACGTCGTCTGCGACGGGACGCGCTACTGCTTCCTGCGCCAGCAGGGCATCCACGGCGACGGGCGGCCGAACCTCTGCCTGGCCGACTACGTCGCTCCGGCCGACGACGCGCTCGGCAGCTTCGCCGTCGCGATCCACGGCGCCGACGAGCTCGCCGCGCGTCTTCGAGGCGGAGCACGACGACTACCGCGCGATCATGGCGAAGGCGCTCGCCGACCGCCTCGCCGAGGCGTTCGCCGAGTGGCTCCACCAGCGGGCGCGGCGCGAGTGGTACGCCCCCGACGAGCAGCTCGCGACCGACGAGCTCGTCGCCGAGCGCTTCCGGGGCATCCGGCCCGCGTTCGGCTACCCCGCCTGCCCGGACCACACCGAGAAGGAGAAGCTCTTCGCCCTGCTCGGCGCGCCCGCGGTCGGGATCGAGCTGACCGAGAGCTTCGCGATGACCCCGGCCGCCGCCGTCAGCGGCCTCTACCTGGCGCACCCCGAGGCGCGCTACTTCTCGGTCGGGCGGATCGGCCCCGACCAGCTCCAGGACTACGCAGCTCGTAAAGGACTTCCCGTGGTACAAGTGGAGAAGTGGTTGCTGCCAAACTCGTAGCGGCAGCACTGATCGGACTCGCCTTCACCGCCTCGGCTCTCGCCGACTCGCCGACCGTCAGGATCACGAGCGCCGACCAGGCGAGGCCGTCGGCCTTGCTCCTGCACCGCTCCGACTTCGGCGCGGGCTGGCGGGGCGGGCAGGTGAAGACGGCGCCGCTGACCGCGCCGAACTGCCCGGGCTTCGACCCGAAGGAGTCCGACCTCGTCGTCACCGGCCACGCCGACGCGCGCTACTCCTTCCCGCCGGCCGGGGTCGAGCTCGACCAGGACGTCCAGGTGCTGAAGAGCGCCGCGATGGTCGAGAAGGACTTCGCACGCTCGATCTCGCCCCGGCTCGGCCGCTGCATCGGCTACCAGCTCAGGCGGCTGAGAAACGTCGTCTCGGCCGCCGTCGAGCAGGTCCCGTTTCCGGCGACCGGGTCGGTCAGCGCGGCCTACCGGGCGAAGATCACGCTGCGAGGCGGCGGGCCGCACGGGACGCCTGCTGAGCGACTACGTCTTCTTCGGGCAGGGACGCGTCGAGTACGAGTTCACCGTGGTCGCGCCGATCGGGGCCGCCGACCAGCTGAGCCGGTGGGAGCAAGGCCTGGCCCAGATCATCCTGAAGCGGGCCGGAGCGCTGCCGGCGTGACCGGCCGCGCGGTCGCCGTCGCGCTCGCCTCGGCGCTGCTGCTCGCGGCGGCCGCGCGCGCCGACGCGCTCGAGCCCGAAGGTGCACCTGACGAAGGGCCGACCAGGCGATCGCCAAGCGCCTCGCTCCTCCGCTTCAGCGACCTCGGCGCTGCCTGGAGCGGCGGGGCGGTCAAGCCCCAGTCGCTGAAGATCCCGCTCTGCCCCGCCGACCAGCCGAACGACTCCGACCTGGTGATCACCGGCCACGCCGAGTCGACGCTGACGCTCGCGAGCCAGGGTCTGCAGGTCGACGCGGACGTCGAGATCCTGCAGACGGCCAGGCAGGCCGAGACGCTTGCCGCGCGCATCCTGCGCCCCTCGCTGCCGGGCTGCCTCACCTACGACCTGCTCCGCTCGGGGCTCGCGGGCGCGCAGGCGACGATCGAGCACGTCAGGCGGCTCCCCGTCGTCGCCGCCGGCGACCGGATCGCGCTCTACCGGGTCGGCCTCTCGGTCGTGACGGGAGGCCAGCGCGTCGGGGTCGACAGCGACTACCTGTTCCTGACGAAGGGCCGGACCGCGTTCTTCGTCAACGTCGTCTCGCCCGCCGACCTCGCGAGCCAGCTCGCCTCGTTCGAGAACCACATCGCGACGACGCTCGCGGCCCGCGGCACGTAGCCCGGTCACGCCGGGGCGTCGGCTATCCTTGTCCGGCAGGCGCCTACGGGCGCCGGTTTCGTGAAATGAGGACGACGCTGAAGAGAGGGGTCGGGCGGACCGCCGGCCAGAACGGCAAGAACGGGCACGCCGTCTTCCCGCCCGCCGCCGCCAGCACCGTCGTCCGCTACCGGCAACCACCGCGGGGGCGGAGCACCGTCGGCCTCGTCGGCAAGATCCTGCTCGTCGCGCTCCTGGTCATGCTCGGGCGTCGGGGTCGCGGTCGCGGGCGGCGCGTTCCTCTGGTTCCACGAGACCGTCTCGGGCCTGCGGGCGCACTCCCAGGACGTGAAGATCGCCCAGAAGGAGCTCGACGTCAGCCTGCCGGGTCACCCGGCGATCGCGCTCCTGATCGGCTACGACCAGCGGGCCGGCGCCGCCTACTCGTCGGTCTCCCGTTCGGACACCGTCATGCTGGTCCGGGCCGACCCGGTCACGAAGACGATCACGCTGCTCTCGATCCCGCGCGACCTCGGCGTCCCGATCTACTGCCCGCGGCAGGCGACGACCCTCGGCGTCGCCCGGGTCAACTCCGCCTACGCCGACTGCGGCTCGGCCGGCACCGTCGACACCGTCAAGCACCTGACGGGCCTCCCGATCAACTACCTGGTCAAGGTCAACTTCCACGGCTTCAAGGAGATCGTCGACAAGCTCGGCGGCATCTGGCTCGACATCGACCGCCGCTACTACCACGTCAACAACGGCAGCGCGGCCGAGGACTACGCGAACATCAACATCGAGCCGGGCTACCAGCTGCTCGAGCGGCGCCCAGGCGCTCGAGTTCGTCCGCTACCGGCACACCGACGACGACTACCACCGGATCGCCCGCCAGCAGGAGTTCATCGAGGCGCTGAAGGAGCAGTTCGAGCAGAAGTTCAGCGTCACCGAGCTCCCCTCGATCATCTCGACGATCGAGCACAACGTCGAGGTGGGCGGCAACCCGAGCGACACGACGGTGCTCTCCTGGGCGCTCTTCCTCGTGA
>CAVXWI010000031.1:0-15901 GCA_963765345.1 uncultured Actinomycetota bacterium | reverse complement strand
AAGTTCAGCGTCACCGAGCTCCCCTCGATCATCTCGACGATCGAGCACAACGTCGAGGTGGGCGGCAACCCGAGCGACACGACGGTGCTCTCCTGGGCGCTCTTCCTCGTGACGCTGCCCGGCGGCCACTTCTTCCAGGACCGGATCCAGGGCGTGACCGGCTCGAGCATGACGAGCACCTCGCAGCAGGACCTCAACCAGGCCTGGTACCAGTTCACCCATCCCGACGTCGGCTCCTCGCAGGCGGCGAACGCCGCCGCGGTCGGCACGAAGGCGAAGCCGAAGCGGCCGCCGCGGCCCCGCCGGTCGCGAAGACCTCGGTGCTCGTCCTGAACGGCAACGGCGTCGCCGGCTCGGCCGCGAACGGCTCCTACGAGCTGCGCCAGCAGGGCTACGTGACCGTCCTGCCGCCGGGCAACGTCGCTCCCGAACGCCCCCACGCGAGGGCTACTTCCACACCCAGATCTACTACGACAACCACCAGAAGGGCTCCGCAGGCGGCCGCGCGGAGGCTCGCGAAGCTGTTCGTCCCCGCGGACGTCGGCCCGCTGCCGAAGAACCGGCCGCTCCGGCGCCCTCGACCCCGGGGCGACGGTCGTCGTCGTCGTCGGCTCGGTCTACCACGGCCGGCTCGTCGCCCGCCCACCGGCGCCGCCCGCGCCGACGCACGTCCCGGCCTACGTGCGCTACGACCCGACGACCGGCCTCGACCTGATCAAGCCGTTCGCGCACCGGGCCGGCTTCCGGCTCGAGGTGCCGACGGTGCTCGAGGCGAGCTCGTCCCCCGACGACCAGTACGGCGACGTCGCCGCACGGCTCTACTGGATCGACAAGGCCGAGCACGCGAAGGCGGTCAGGCTCGTCTTCGTCGACGCGCCAGGGCGAGTACTGGGGGATCCAGGAGACCGACATGCCGAACCCGCCGATCCTCGCCGACAGGAGCTTCCAGCAGACGGCTGAAGGGCCGCGAGTTCCAGCTCTACTACTCCGGGCCGAACCTGCACATGGTCGTGCTCCGCGTCGGCAACCGCAGCTACTGGGTCGTCAACACGCTGCTCAACTCGCTCTCCAACGAGACGATGATCGCGATCGCCGAGGGGCTCAGGCCCCTCGCCGCCGAAGTAGAGTCAGCGGCTTGGCGCGGGTGGGCATCTTCGGTGCCGGCTGGGTCGGCCTCGTCACCGGGGTCTGCTTTGCCGAGCTCGGCCACGACGTCGTCGTCCGCGACATCGTGCCGGAGAAGATCGAGGCGCTCGGGCGCGGCGAGGTGCCCTTCCACGAGCAGGACGTGCCGGAGCTGATCGAGCGAAACCGCGAGCGGCTCCGCTTCACGCTCGACGCGGGCGAGCTCGCCGACTGCCCGTTCCTCTTCGTCTGCGTCGACACGCCGCCGACGAAGTCGGGCGACGCCGACCTCTCGCGCGTCTGGAGCGTCGTCGAGGAGCTGCCGGCGCTGCCGGGCCGCGCGATCCTCGTGATGAAGTCGACCGTGCCGGTCGGCACCGGCGAGAAGATCCGGCACGGGCTCGACGAGCGCGGCCTCGAGCGACGTCGGCTACGTCTCGAACCCCGAGTTCCTCGCCGAGGGGAGCGCGGTCCGCGACTTCATGCACCCGGACCGGATCGCGATCGGAGCATTCGACGAGGCAGACGGCGACGCCGTCGCCGGCCTCTACGCCGCGATCGACGGGCCGATCCTCCGCTTCGGGGTCAACTCGGCCGAGATGATCAAGCTCGCCTCGAACGCGGCGCTGATGACGAGAATCTCGTTCATCAACGAGATCGCCGAGGTCTGCGAGAAGACCGGGGCGGACGTCGTCGAGGTCGCCGAGGGGATCGGGCTCGACCGGCGGATCGGGCCGCACTTCCTGCGGGCCGGGCTCGGCTACGGCGGCAGCTGCTTCCCGAAGGACTCGCTCGCCCTGAAGCAGCTCGCCTCGAACTCCGGCTACCACTTCCAGCTGCTCTCGGCGGTGATCGAGGTCAACGAGCTGCAGAAGCGGCGCGTGATCGGCAAGCTCGAGCGGCATCTCGGCCCGCTGCGCGGCAAGACGGTCGCGCTGCTCGGCCTCGCCTTCAAGCCGAACACCGACGACATGCGCGAGGCGCCCTCGATCGTGCTCGCCGGCCGCCTGCTGGCCGAGGGCGCCGAGCGTGCGCGGCTGGGACCCGGTCGCCGACGGGCAGCGGCTGCCCGGCGGGGTCGAGATCGTCGGCACGGTCGCCGAGGCGGTCGCGCGGCGCCGACGCCGCCGTGATCGTGACCGAGTGGCCGGAGCTGACGGGGCTCGCGAGCGCCGAGATGCGCGCGGCGATGGCGAATCCGCTGATCATCGACGGCCGCAACCTGCTCGACCCGGCGGCCGTGCGCGCGGCCGGCTTCGCCTACGAGGGGATCGGCCGCCCGGCGAGCGCCGGCCGACGGGCAGCAGGCCTGAGCGGTGGAGGCGATCATCCTCGCGGCGGCAAGGCCGAGCGGCTCGGCGACGCCGCCGGCGGACGCCCGAAGTCGCTCGTCGAGGTCGGCGGGCGGCCGCTTGCCGCCTACCAGGTCGCGCGGCTCGGCCAGGCCGGGGTCGAGCGGGTGATCATCTCCTGCGCCGCCGGCCAGGGCGAGGCGCTTCGAGCGCGAGCTCGCCGGGCTCGGCCCCGAGGTCGTCGCCGCCGAGGAGCCGGAGCGGCTCGGCCGCGGCGGCGGCATCCGCTTCGCCGCCGCGCTCCGCCGCGAGCGCGGCGACGTCTACGCGCTGAACGGCGACGAGCTCGTCGCCGTCGACTTCGAGGCGCTGCTCGCGCGCCACCGCGAGGCCGGCGGCGCCGCGACCGTCGCGGTCGCCCGGCCGCGCTCGCCCTTCGGCGTCGTCGACCTCGGCGACGACGACGCTGATCGAGCGGCTTCAGCGAGGGCGGCCAGATCCCCTACTGGGTCAGCTGCGGCATCTACGTCCTCGGCGCCGAGGCGCTCGACGCGCTTCCCCGAGCGCGGCGACCACGAGTCGACGACCTTCCCGGAGCTCGCCGCCGAGCGGCCGGCTCTTCGCCTACCGCCACGAGGGGCTCTGGCTGACGGTGAACACGCCGAAGGAGCTGCGCGACGGCGGCCGACCACCTCGCCGCGCACCCGGAGTGGCTCGCCTGACGGGCGAGGCGAGCCCGAGCTCGGCGCCGCTCGCGCCGTGGGGATTCGCGCCGCGCCGGGTCGAGAAGCCGTGGGGCCACGAGCTGATCTGGGCGGTCGGCGACGCCTACGTCGGCAAGCTGCTCTTCGTCGCGGCGGGGCAGTCGCTCTCGCTCCAGTACCACGAGAGAAGGACGAGTCGTGGCTGATCCAGTCGGGCCGCGCCCGGATCGAGCTCGGCGCCGTCGGCGACGAGACGCTCGCCGAGGCGGTCGTCGGCCCGGGCGCCGCGTTCCGCTACCGGCCCGGCACCGTGCACCGGATCACGGCGCTCGAGGACACGACCATCCTCGAGGTCTCGACGCCGCAGCTCGACGACGTCGTCCGGCTCGACGACGCGCTACGGGCGCGAGGGCACCTCCGACCCCTGAGCCGCCCGCCCGGCCCGGCTCGCGACTGCAGGCCGAGACAGCGAAACATTGACATAACTGTGGTAAGGTGCGGGCGATGGAGGGACTGACGGTCGGGGCGGCTGCCGCCCGCACGGGGTGGTCAGCCGCGATGCTCCGCTACCTGGAGGCGCACGAGCTCGTCGTCCCCGGCCGGAGCGCCGGCGGCTACCGCGTCTACGGGCTCGCCGAGTGCAACCGGCTCCGCACCCTCCGGCGTCCTGCGAGACCGCTTCGGCGTCGGGCTCGACGAGCTCGCCTTCGCGGCGCGGCTCGCGCCGCGAGCCCGAGCTGCGCGCCCTCGTCGACGGCTGGCTTGCCGCGGGCGCCGACGCCGGCGCCTGGATCGACTGGGAGCAGCGCAAGCAGGAGCGCCTGCTCGCCGCCTAGAAGACCGCAACTAGACTGCCCCGCAAAACTGAGGAGAGGGATGGAGACAACGGGACGCTACGACGTGAAGGACCTGGCGCTGGCCGAGGAGGGCGTGCGCCGGATCATGTGGGCCGACCGGCAGATGCCGGTCCTGGCGCGATCCGCGAGCGCTTCGCGGCCGAGCAGCCGCTCGCCGGCTACCGCATCTCGGCCTGCCTGCACGTGACGACCGAGACGGCGAACCTGATGCGGACGCTGAAGGCCGGCGGCGCCGACGTCGTCCTCTGCGCCTCGAACCCGCTCTCGACCCAGGACGATGCCGCCGCGGCGCTCGTCGAGGAGTTCGACATCTCCGTCTTCGCGATCAAGGGCGAGGACAACGACACCTACTACCAGCACATCGAGGCGGCGGTCGACCACAAGCCGCAGCTGACGATGGACGACGGCGCCGACGTGATCGGCGTCCTCCACACCGCCCGCCGCGAGCAGCTCGGCGACATCATCGCCGGCATGGAGGAGACGACGACCGGCGTGATCCGGCTGAAGGCGATGGAGGCCGACGGCGCGCTCGCCTTCCCCGTGATCGCCGTCAACGACGCCCGGACGAAGCACTTCTTCGACAACCGCTACGGCACCGGCCAGTCGACGATCGACGGGATCATCCGCGCGACGAACGTCCTCCTCGCCGGCAAGCGCTTCGTGATCGCCGGCTACGGCTGGGTCGGCCGCGGCGTCGCGATGCGGGCCCGCGGCATGGGCTCGCACGTGATCGTCACCGAGGTCGACCCGATGCGGGCGCTCGAGGCGCTGATCGACGGCTACGAGGTGCTGCCGATGGAGGCGGCGGCGCCGATCGGCGACATCTTCTGCACCGCGACCGGCGACAAGCACGTGATCGCCGAGGAGCACCTGAGTCGCGATGAAGGACGGCGCCATCCTCTGCAACACCGGCCACTTCAACGTCGAGATCGACATCCCGGCCCTGCGCGCGCTCGCCGTCGAGACGCGCGAGGCACGCCGGTTCGTCGAGGAGTTCACGCTCGCGGACGGGCGGCGCCTCTACCTCCTCGCCGAGGGGCGGCTCGTCAACATCTCGGCGGCCGAGGGCCATCCGGCGATCGTGATGGACATGTCGTTCGCGAACCAGGCGCTCTCGACCGAGTACGCGGTCCAGCACGCGGCGACGCTCGAGCGGCGGGTCTACCCGGTGCCGCGCGAGATCGACGAGGAGATCGCCCGCCTGAAGCTCGCGACGATGGGCGTCGACGATCGACAAGCTCACCGAGGAGCAGGCGAAGTACCTCGCCTCGTGGGACGAAGGCACCTGAGCCGCGCTGCCAGCTCCCGCACGTAGCCGCCGGCCCGCAGGCGACCGCGCCGGCCGCCCGGGCCTGCTGCGCCCGCGCCCGACCGCGGCGCGCGGCTCGGCGCGGGGCGCCGGCGTGAAGGCGCTCCTCCTCGCCGCCGGCTACGCGACGCGGCTGCGGCCGCTGACCGACCGGATCGCCAAGCCGCTGCTGCCGGTCGGCGGCCGCCCGATGGCCGACTGGATCCTCGACCGGATCGCCGAGTCGGGCGCGATCGACGGCGTCGAGGTCGTCACGAACGCCCTCTACGCGCCGGCCTTCGCCGAGTGGGCCGCGAGCGCGCGGCGTCACGGTCTACGACGACGGCACCGGCGTCCAACGACGACCGGCTCGGCGCCCTCGGCGACATCCGCTTCGTGCTCGAGCGGTCCGACCCCGGCGGCGAGGGGCTGCTCGTGATCGCCGCCGACAACCTCTTCGAGTTCTCGCTCGCCGACTACATCGCCTTCTGGCGCGCGAAGGGGGGGAGCGCGATCGCGGTGCACCGGCTCGCCGACCCCGGCCTCGCCCACCTCTACGGCGTCGTCGAGCTCGACGCACGACGGCCGCGTCGTCGGGCTCGAGGAGAAGCCCGAGCACCCGCGCAGCGACCTCGTCTCGACCGCCACCTACCTCTTCTCGGCCGACCACCTGGCGCTCCTCCGTCGCTACCTCGACGAGGGGAACGCGCCCGACCCGCCGGGCCGCTTCCTCGCCTGGCTCGCCGAGCGCGAGCCGGTCTACGGCTTCAGCTTCGGCGAGGCCTGGCTCGACATCGGCGACCCGGCCCAGCTGCAGGCCGCCGACAGCGTCTACCGCGCCGCCGCCGGGCTGCCGCTCCGCGCCGAGTACTCGCCGGAGCCCTGAGCGCGCGCGGCGCCGACCCGTTGCGAGCGCCCGCCGTTCGCTAACCTCGAAGCCCATCGTCGAGCGCAGGAGGGTTGCCGGTGCGCTTAGAAGTCAGGGCCCGCAACTTCGAGCTCAGCTCGGAGGTTCGCGGCTACGCCGAGTCGAAGCTCGCCCGCCTCGCCAAGCAGCTCGCGGACGGGACGGCCGTCGAGGTCGAGCTGATCGAGGAGAGCAAGCACGCCCGCAGACCGCCGAGGCGACCGTGTTCGCGAAGGGCCAGACGATGCGGGCGACCGAGTCGACCTCCGACATGCACGCCTCGATCGACCGGCTCGTCGAGAGCCTGGAGCGGCAGGTCGTCACCTACCGTGAGAAGCGCCGCCTCGAGCGGCGCCGCCGCACCGAGCACCACGGCGCTTGAGCCTCTTCCGCCGCCGGGAGCCGCTGCACGTCAAGCTGGCCCGCGAGGGCGGCGTCCCGCTCGCCGAGCCGGCCGAGCCGGCCCAGCCGGCCGCGCCGCCGCCGCTGGGATGCCGCCGGCATCGACGGCATCCACGGCATCCAGCGCTCGCGCCGAGTGGGACGCGGTCACGACCGTCTCGGCCCCCGACCTCGCCGGCGAGCGGCGGGAGTTCGTCGCGCTCGCCCCCGGCGAGCTCGTCGTGCTCGGCGAGGGCGAGGCGGGACCGCTTGCCGCCGCGATCGAGCGCGAGCTCAGCCCGCCCTACCGGGCCGAGGCGGTGCGCCGCGAGAACGGCCTCTGGGCGGTCGCCGCGCCGCCGGATCGAGGTCGTGCGGCTGCCCGAGGCCGACGGCGAGGAGATCGAGCTCGTCTGCCAGGACGGCGAGCACACGCTGATCGTCGACGGCGATCGCTCGTTCGGCTCGATCCCGACGCTCGAGCGGGACGGCCACGTCGTGCGGGCCCACCGGATCGACGGCGACGCCTGGGAGGTCGAGAGCAGCCCGCTCTGAGCGCCGGCTCGGCGGCAGGAGTCAGGCCGGAGGCAGCGGATACCCTGTCAGCATGAGCTCCACCTCCGCGGGCTTCGAGAGGTTCCTCCGCTTCGGCGAGGGCCGGCGCATGAAGCGCCTCGCCGAGCAGGCCGCGTACGTCGCGACGCTCGAGCCCGAGTTCCAGGCGCTCTCCGACGAGGCGCTGCGGGCGAAGACGGTCGAGTTCCGCGAGCGGCTCGGCAACGGCGAGGAGCTGAACGAGCTCCTCTTCGAGGCCTTCGCCGCCGTCCGCGAGGCGCGCGTGCGCGAGTCCGACCAGCGGATGTTCGACGTGCAGATGATGGGCGGGATCGTCCTCCACGAGGGCGACGTCGCCGAGATGAAGACCGGCGAGGGCAAGACCTTCGTCGCGAGCCTCGCGCTCTACCTGAACGCGCTCCCGACCGCCGAGAGCCTCGACGGCCGCACGCTCGGCCGGGGCGTCCACCTGGTCACGGTCAACGACTACCTCGCCCGGCGCGACGCCGAGTGGAACCGCGGCGTCTACGAGCGGCTCGGGATGACCGTCGCCCACATCGAGTCGGGCATGGACCCGCCGGCGCACAAGCTCGCCTACGAGGCCGACATCACCTACGGCACGAACTCGGAGTTCGGCTTCGACTACCTGCGCGACAACATGGCGATCGCGCTCGAGGGCACGGTCCAGCGCGGCCACGGCTACGCGATCGTCGACGAGGTCGACTCGATC
Organism: uncultured Actinomycetota bacterium; assembly: GCA_963765345.1. Classification (GTDB taxonomy): domain Bacteria; phylum Actinomycetota; class Thermoleophilia; order Gaiellales; family Gaiellaceae; genus PALSA-600. The sequence continues at coordinate 8,062 of CAVXWI010000031.1, read as the reverse complement.
CTGATCGACGAGGCGCGGACGCCGCTGATCATCTCCGGCGAGCCGACGACCGCCGCGAAGGACCTTCTACGACATGGCGCGCGTCGCCCGCGGGCTGCGCGGCATCCAGTCGAAGGGCACGAAGGCTCGAGGACGCCGAGCTCCAGCACGAGTACGACTACCTCTTCGACGAGAAGCACAAGACCGTCTCGGCGACCGAGCTCGGGGATCGAGAAGGTCGAGCGGGCGCTGAAGGTCGAGAACCTCTACGGCCCCGAGAACGTCCAGCTCGTCAACCACCTGAACCAGGCGCTGAAGGCCGAGGCGCTCTACAAGCGCGACATCGACTACGTCGTCCAGGACGGCGAGGTGAAGATCGTCGACGAGTTCACCGGCCGGATCATGGAGGGCCGCCGCTGGTCGGAGGGGCTGCACCAGGCGGTCGAGGCGAAGGAGAGCGTCCAGATCCAGGAGGAGCACCAGACGCTCGCGACGATCACGCTGCAGAACTACTTCCGCCTCTACGAGAAGCTCGCCGGGATGACCGGCACCGCGAAGACCGAGGAGAAGGAGTTCGTCGAGATCTACGGGCTCGAGGTGGTGCCGATCCCGACCAACGTCGACGTCACCCGCCTGGACAAGAACGACCTGATCTTCAAGACGGTCGAGGCGAAGTTCAACGCCGTCGTCGCGGACATCAAGGAGCGCCACCAGCAGGGCCAGCCGGTGCTCGTCGGCACGATCGCCGTCGAGACCTCGGAGCTCCTCTCAGCGAGCTGCTGAAGCGCCAGGGCGTCCCGCACCAGGTGCTGAACGCGAAGGAGCACGCGCGCGAGGCGGAGATCATCAAGGACGCCGGGCAGGTCGGCGCGGTCACGATCGCGACGAACATGGCCGGCCGCGGCGTCGACATCAAGATCGACGACACGGTGCGCGAGCTCGGCGGGCTCTACGTCCTCGGCACCGAGCGGCACGAGGCGCGCCGGATCGACAACCAGCTCCGCGGCCGCTCGGGCCGCCAGGGCGACCCGGGCGAGACCCGCTTCTACCTCTCCGGCCAGGACGACCTCGTGCGGCTCTTCGCCGGCGACCGGATCTACAACATCATGGACCGCTTCAAGCTGCCCGACGACCAGCCGATGGAGGCAGAAGATCCTCTCGAACCAGATCGAGAACGCGCAGAAGAAGGTCGAGGAGCAGAACTTCGTCCAGCGCAAGAACGTCCTCAAGTACGACGACGTGATGAACGTCCAGCGGATGGTGATCTACGAGCAGCGCCGGCGCGGTGCTCGAGGGGCGCGACCTCTCCGAGGAGATCAAGCAGGATGTGGCTGCCCGAGGTGATCGCGAACGTCGTCGACGAACTACACCGCGACGCGAGGTCGAGGCCGAGTGGGACCTCGGCGAGCTCGTCAACGCGATGGAGGCGCTCTACGGCACCGGCGTCACCGCCGAGGAGCTCGCCGAGCTCGACCGCGAGGCGATGATCGCCGAGTTCCTCGACGACGCGCTCGAGGCCTACGCCGAGCGGGAGACGCGAGATCGAGGGGATCCAGGAGGGGCTGATGCGCGACCTCGAGCGCTTCCTCGTCCTCCAGGTCGTCGACGTCCGCTGGCGCGAGCACCTCGAGAACATGGACTACATGCGCGAGGGCATCCACCTGCGCGGCGATGGCCCAGAAGGACCCGCTCGTCGAGTACCGCAACGAGGGCCACGTCATGTTCCAGGAGCTGAACCGGGCGATCCGCGAGGAGGTCGTCGCGCTCCTCTTCCACGCCCAGGTCGAGGCGACCCCGGTCGACGGCCGGCGGCGCCGCTGCCGGCGGCCCAGGGCGGCAACGGCGGCGGCCCGCTCAGCTACGAGCACGAGACGAGCGCCGGCGCGCAGGCGATCGCGGCCGCCGGCGGCACCGCCGAGGCCGCCGGCAACGGCAGCGGCAACGGCGCCGGCCGCGCCCAGCAGCACGGTCGTCAAGTCGGCGCAGCGAGAGCGTCGGGCGGAACGACCCCTGCTGGTGCGGCTCGGGCAAGAAGTACAAGCGCTGCCACGGCGCCTAGCCCCGTCGCCGCCGCTAGCATCGACCTCGCGATGGCCGACCAGGACGTCCCGCTCGCCGAGCAGCTCGAGGAGATCAGGGCCCAGCTCGGCTGGGTCCGTGATTACCTTTGACCCGGACCGGCTGAGGGCGCGGCGCGCCGAGCTCGAGCAGGCGATGAACGAGCCCGGCTTCTGGGACGACCAGGAGCGGGCGCAGAGGATCGAGCACCGAGCACGCGCGGGTCGCGCAGGCGGCTCGAGACCTACGAGCGGCTGACGCGCGAGTACGAGGACGCGCGCGACCTCTACGAGCTCGACCCGGCGATGGCCGACGAGATCGCGGCCGTCGATCGACGCCGCTGCGCCGGCGAGCTCGAGCGGCTCGAGGAGGCGGCGCTCTTCAACGGCGACTACGACACCGGCGACGCGGTCGTCACGCTGCAGTCGGGCACCGGCGGCACCGACGCCCAGGACTGGACCGAGATGATGCTGCGCATGTACGAGCGCTGGGGCGCCGAACCGCGGGTTCCGGCTCGAGCTGCTCGAGGCGAGCCCGGGCGAGGAGGCCGGCCTGAAGAGCGCGACCTTCACGCTCGAGCGGCGAGAACGCCTACGGCATCCTCAAGGCCGAGCGCGGCAAGCACCGGCTCGTCCGGCTCTCGCCCTTCGACGCCGCCCACCGGCGCCAGACGTCGTTCGCGACGGTGATCGTCGCGCCGCTCCTGCCCGGACGACACCGACGTCGAGATCGACGAGGGCGACCTGAAGATCGACACCTACCGCGCCCAGGGCGCCGGCGGCCAGCACGTCAACAAGACCGACAGCGCCGTCCGGATCACGCACCTGCCGACCGGGATCGTCGTCCAGTGCCAGAACGAGCGCTCGCAGTCGGCCAACAAGCAGACGGCGATGCGCGTGCTTAAGGCGCGGCTGGTCGAGCGGCGCGAGGAGGAGCGCGAGGCGATGATGGCGAAGGAGAGAGGCGGCGCTGCCGACACCGGCTTCGGCGGCGAGTGGATCCGCAGCTATGTCCTCCACCCCTACCAGCAGGTCAAGGACAGCCGCACCGGCTACGAGACCGGGAACGCCCAGGGCGTCCTCGACGGCGACCTCGACCCGTTCATCCACGCCTACCTGCTTGCGAAGGCTGCCGGGAAGGTCAGGTAGCCGTGTGCGTTACACTTTGCCGGCCCACTCGCACCGGGCGCCGAGGTATGCGTGAGGCGCCGACTCGGTTCGACGTGCAGGAACCGAGACCTCATCCAAAGCGACACGACGACTGCGCTCGCGGAGCCGCCCGAGCTCGAGCGGACGCACCCCGAGCGGCGGCTCGATGATCGTCTTCGAGGCCGTGACGAAGGTCTACGAGCCCGACGTCGTCGCGCTCCGCGACGTCACCTTCCACATCGACAAGGGCGAGTTCGTCTTCGTCGTCGGCGCCTCCGGCTCGGGCAAGTCGACGCTCGTCCGGCTGCTGCTGAAGGAGCTCGAGGCGACCGAGCGGCAAGATCGTCGTCGGCGGCCGCGACCTGACCCGGCTGAAGCGCTCGAAGGTGCCGATGCTGCGGCGGAACATCGGCTGCGTCTTCCAGGACTTCAAGCTGCTGCCGAACCGCATCGGCGGCCGAGAACGTCGCCTACGCGCTGAAGGTGCAGGGCGAGAGCCGCAGCTCGATCCGCAAGAAGGTGCCCGAGGTGCTCTCGATGGTCGGGCTCTCGCACCGGATGAACTCGCTCCCCGACGAGCTCTCCGGCGGCGAGCAGCAGCGCGTCTCGATCGCGCGCGCGTTCGTCAACCACCCGCCGCTCCTCGTCTGCGACGAGCCGACCGGGAACCTCGACCCCGACACCTCCGTCGGGATCATGCAGCTCCTCTACCGGATCAACCAGTCCGGCACGACGATCCTGATGGTCACCCACGACCGCGAGATGGTCGACAAGATGCGCAAGCGCGTGATCCAGCTCGAGGACGGGCGGCTCGCCCGCGACGAGCGCCGCGGCGGCTACAGCGGCGAATGAGAGCTGCCGGCTGCCTGCGTCTCCGAGGCGTGGCGGAGCCTCGGCGCCAACCTCTCGACGACCTTCGCGGCGATGATGACCGTGCTCATCGGCATGTTCCTGCTCGGGCTCTTGATCGCGCTCGGCACCTGGACGGTCTCGTGGTCGAACCACGTCAAGAGCGAGCTCCTCGTCAAGGTCGACTTCAAGACCAGCTCCGAGACGGGCGGCCAGGCGACGCAGGCCGAGGAGAACGCGGTCGCCCGCAGCCTCTCAGCGCGAACCCGCTCGTCGGCGCACTGGTCAAGTTCATCTCGAAGGCAGCAGGCGCTCGCGCGAGATGAAGAAGACCGAGCCGGCGCTGACCAAGGACGCTGCCCTACAACCCGCTTCCCGACACGTTCGAGGTCACGCCCGACGAACGCCGAGGACATCCAGAAGCTCTACACGAGCCTCGCCATCCGCTGCCGCCGGGCGTCCACGAGATCGATCGACGGCAAGCACGACTCTCGAGCCGGATCCTCCACTGTCGCGCACGTGATCGAGGTCGTCTTCACGATCGCGACCGCGATCCTGCTCATCTCGGCGGCGCTGCTGATCGCGAACACGATCCGGCTCTCGATCTTCTCGCGGCGGCGTGAGATCGAGGTGATGAAGCTCGTCGGCGCGACGAACTGGTTCGTGCGCGGCCCGTTCATGATCGAGGGCCTGCTCTGCGGGCTTCGGCGGCGCGGTGCTCGCGGTGCTGCTCCTGATCGTCGGCAAGGAGGTCGCCCTGCCGGCGATCCTGCACAACGCGCTCTCGACCGACTCCCGGCGTCCACGCGCTCGCGTTCCCGCTGACGGCGCTGATCCTGCTCGGCATCGGCCTCGGCCTCGGCGCGCTCGGCTCGGGCCTGACGCTGCGCCGCTTCCTGCAGGTCTGAGCCGCGCGTCGCGCCGGCCTCGGCGCGCGCTCGCCGGCCAGGCTAGGCTCGCGCCGATGCCGAGGCGCCGAGCGAGACACCACGGCTCGTCGTCGAGGTCGAGCCGGCGCGGCAAGCTGCTCGTCGGCGAGCCGTACTTCACGCCCGGGCGTGCCGCTCGTGCTCGACGCGAAGGGGCGCGGCGACCTGCAGCACGGGCGACCTCGCCCTCGTGCGCCCGGGCCGCGGGCGCGCGCGGGTCGAGCGCGGCCTCGGCAGCGCCGAAGCGGATCGAGAACGTGCTCGAGGCGCTCCTGGTCGAGCAGGGCGCCCGCGTCGAGTTCGAGCCGTTCGAGCTGCCGGAGCCGGACGCCTCGAGGGCCGCGTCGACCTGCGCGAGCTCACCGCGTTCACGATCGACCCCGAGACGGCGAAGGACTTCGACGACGCGCTCTCGTTCCGGCGCGAGCCCGACGGGATCCGCGCCTGGGTGCACATCGCCGACGTCTCGTACTTCGTCCGGCCGGCTCGCCGCTCGACCACGGCGCGGCCGAGCGCGCGCTCTCGACCTACGTGCCCGGCCTCGTCGCGCCGATGCTGCCGCCCGAGCTCGCCGACGACGCCTGCTCGCTGCGGCCGCACGTCGACCGGCTCTGCGTCACGGTCGAGATGCCGCCGGGCGGCGAGCCGCTCTTCTACCGCTCGGTGATCAGCTCGCGACGCGCGCCTCACCTACGGCGCAGGCGGAGCGGCGCGAGGGCCCACCCGGAGATCGTCGAGCAGCTCGAGCTCGCCGACGAGCTCGCGACAGAGCTCCGCGCGGCGCGCTTCGCGCGCGGCGCGCTCGAGGTCGACGACGCCGGAGGTCGCGTTCGCGCTTCGACGACGGCCGCGTCGCCGAGCGCCTGGCTCGAGGGCGAGCCCGACGCGCACATGCTCGTCGAGGAGCTGATGATCCGCGCCAACGAGCACGTCGCCGCGTTCCTCGCCGGCCGCGACCGCCGAGCGCTCTACCGCGTCCACGAGCCGCCCGACCCGCAGGTCGGTCGAGCTGCTGCTCGACGAAGCTCGCGGACGCTCGAGGTGCCGACGCCGCCGGCCCCCGAGCACGCTCTCGCCGCAGTCAGGCCGCCGAGCTCGCCGGCGCGATCTCGCGCCGGTCGCCGACTACGTCGAGCCTCGGGCCGCGGGCGGGAGGCGTTCCCGTCGCTCGTCCTGCGCGCGCTCAAGCAGGCGCGCTACGACCCGCGCAACCTCGGCCACTCCGGCCTCGCGAGCGCCGCCTACTGCCACTTCACCTCGCCGATCCGCCGCTACCCCGACCTCGTCGTCCACCGCGCGCTCCTCGCGCGAGCTCGGGCTCGACGACGACCGGCCGCCCGACGACCTCGACGGAGCTCGCCGAGCACGCCTCGGCGCGCGAGCGCGAGGCGGCGCAGACTCGAGTACCTCGCCGACGACATCTGCCTCGCCTGGCTCCTCGACGACGCGCTGCTCGAGCGCGGCTGGGAGGAGCCCTGGGAGGGCGAGATCACCGGCATGATCGGCTCGGGCCTCTTCGTCCGCTTCGGCGAGGTCTTCGAGGGCTTCCTGCCGGCGCGGCGGCTGCCCGGCGAGTTCTTCGAGCTGAACGCGACCGGCGACCGCGCTCGTCGGCCGCCGCTCCGGCCGCGGCTACCGGCTCGGCGACCCGATCGCCGTGCGGGGCGTCGAGTCGATCGCGCGCCGAGCCGAGGGCCGAAGGTCGAGCGTCGCTCCCGGCGGGCGCGCGACGGCGGGCGCGCAGCCCTACAATCGCGTCGAGATGGCCGAGAAGCTGATCGCCGACAACCGCAAGGCCCGCCACGACTACGAGCTGCTCGAGCGTTTCGAGGCCGGGATCGTGCTGACCGGGACCGAGGTGAAGTCGCTGCGCGAGGCCGCGCGACGCTCGGCGCAGGCCTACGCCGACGTCCGCGACGGCGAGGCCTGGCTGCAGGGCGCCGAGATCGCGGTCTACGAGCAGGGCAACCGCGCAAACCACGAGCCGACGCGGCCGCGCAAGCTGCTGCTGCACCGGCGCGAGATCGACCGCCTCTACGGCCAGGTGCGCGAGAAGGGGCTGACGCTCGTCCCGACGCGGCTCTACTTCAAGGACGGGCGCGTCAAGGTCGAGCTCGCGCTCGCGCGGGGCAAGAACACCGATCGACAAGCGGCGCACGCTCGCCGACCGCGACGCCAAGCGGCAGATCGAGCGGGCCCTCAAGGCCGCGCGCTGAGCGGGAGCGAAGGCCGAGGCGATCGCGTCCTCGAGCGGCTGCGGCGGATCTGCCTGGGGCTCCCGGAGGTCGAGGAGCGGCTGAGCCACGGCGCGCCGACCTTCTTCGTCCGCGGCAAGCGGCCTTCCTGATGGTGTCTCGCGACCACCACGGCGACGGCCGCTTCGCGCTCTGGTGCGCGGCGCCCGAAGGCATGCAGTGCATGCTCGTCGGCGCCGACCCGGAGCGGTTCTTCGTGCCGCCCTACGTCGGGCACCGCGGCTGGCTCGGCGTCCGGCTCGACCGCGGTCTCGCCTGGGACGAGCTGCGGGGATCGTCGAGGAGGCCTTCGCCGAGGTCGCCCGGCGAACGCGTGGCGCCGCGGCGAAGCGCGCGCCCTTCGCGGCGAGATCGACGCGCCGGGCCGGCGGCTCGCTCGTCGAAGGCGTCGCCGTAGTCCGGCGATCGCGAGCACGTCCGCCCGCTGCCCGGCGTGCTACGGACGATCTGCGACCGAGTACCATGCGAAACAACATACGGGGGCGCCATGGCTTCGACGTGGTCGGTTCTCCGGCAGAGCTGCAAGCCGAGGTCTCCGGTCGGCCTCGTAAAACAACCGGAAAACAAACGCAAGTGCGGAAAATAACCTCGCACTCGCTGCCTAATCGCCTAAACACCTAGCTAGCGTGTCGCCCCGAGTTCGGCCCGTGGCTCGGATGCGGCATCAACAAACGGGCTGGCGCCAAAGGAAAGCCAATCGCCGGCGGCGCGAGACCTCAGGATGGCTAGCCCGGCGGTGGGTCGGTCGTGAACCAGCTGTCCGGGCGAATCTCCAATCGCGACCTATGCTTGTAGACGCTCTGCCGGTGCGTCCGCGGACGCGGGTTCGATTCCCGCCGCCTCC
>CAVXWI010000030.1:0-51715 GCA_963765345.1 uncultured Actinomycetota bacterium | reverse complement strand
CGTGAAGCCGGCGAAGATGCCGATGCCGCCGAGGCTCGGCGTCGGGGCGCTGCTCCAGCGTTCCCCCGTCGGGATCGTCTTCAGCCGCCTCGCGGCAGGCGAGTGGAGCAGGAGCCAGATCACGGCCGAGGCAGCCGGCAGCGCGATGATCGCGACGGCGGTGCTCACGGACACGCAGGGTAGTCGAACGCCGTTAGCACCTTGTGAGGACGCTACTGCCCAAGGCGGCCGGAATCGGGCGTCCTGGCCGCCCCGGCGCCGCCGCCCGCCTCCTGTGCGGGTGCCCCTGCAGGCGCCCCTACACTGACCCGGATGGCCGTCTACACGGATCTCATCCGCTACCGGGAGCTCTTCGCGAACCTCTTCCGGCGCGACTTCCACGCCAAGTACCGCGGCTCGGCGCTCGGTGTCGTCTGGTCGCTCGTCAACCCGCTGGCGCTGATGGCGGTCTACCTGCTCGTTTTCGGCCTGATCTGGAACAAGCAGAAGGAGATCCCGCACTACCCGCTCTACCTGCTTGCCGGGATCGCCTGCTGGATCTTCTTCGCCGTCTCGCTCCAGACGGGCGCGCGCTCGATGGTCGACAGCGCCGAGCTGATCAAGAAGGTCCGCTTCCCGCGCCAGCTCGTCGCCTTCTCGGTCGTCGCCACCCAGGCGATCACGTTCGCGGTCATGCTCGTGATCCTGATCGTGCTCTCGCTGATCTTCATCCCCGGCGCGCGCGGGACCGTCTGGCTCGCGACTCCCGCTGGCCGTCCTCTACGCCGGCTTCGTCGCCGGCGTCGCCCTCGTCGCCGCCTGCCTGAACGTCATCCTGCGCGACACCGAGCACATCCTCGCCGCCGCGCTCATCCCCTGGTTCTTCCTCACCCCGATCCTCTGGAGCTTCGCCTCGATCCCGGCGTCCGCGGCGGCACACCACAAGCTGATCGAGGTGCTGCGGTGGGGGAACTTCGTCGCGCCGCCGATCGCCGCGGTGCGCGACGCGCTCTGGAGCGGCCACGTCCCCGCGACCGGCGACGTGATCTACCTCGCGGTCGCGGCGGTCGTCTCGCTCACCCTCGGCTCGATCGTCTTCAGCCGGATCGACGACCGGCTCGCGATCGAGCTGTAGCGCCGCCCGACACCGGCCTGACCCGGAGGACGATCGCGGCCGTCGTAGATCCAGGGCTCGCCCGCCGGCGCCGCGAAGGCCGGCAGGCCGGCGACGTCGGGCAGCCGTTCGATCGTGACGCCGGCCAGCACCGACGGACAGAGCAGCGCGTGCGAGAACCCCGGGATGCGGCCCGGGCCCGGCGTGTAGGGGGCGAGCACCTTCGGGCGCCGTCGCCCGAGCCCGCCGAGCCAGTCGAGCGAGCCGGCGACGACGCCGTAGCCCTCGGCGTGGGCAGCCGCGACCCGCTCGTGCCAGTCCGGCGCCGGCTCGACCCAGTCGGGGAGCTCGACGTGCGGGATGCCCGGCCGGGGCAGCACCGCCGACCTCGCACGAGACCGACTCGCTCCCGATCTGCGAGAACCAGACGCGGTGCTCGGCGACCAGGTCGAGGGCGAAGCGGTAGCGCCCCGGTGGGATCGGGGCGCGCACGCACGCCTCGACCGTCGCCCGGCCGCCCGGCGGGACGTGGGGCAGAGGCGTCCGCTCCCCGTCCCAGACGATCGGGTTCTGGCGCAGGTCGAGCCAGTGGTAGGAGAGCAGGACCGGATCGCGCCAGGCGACCGTGCCCGCGTTTTCGAGCTCGACCCGGGCGACACCGACGGTTCCCGCATGGGGCTCCGCGAGCGTCCAGTCGCCCCAGTGGACGGCGAGCGGCCCCTTCGTCATGGGCGGCTAGTCTAGGTACGTGGAACCGCTCCTCGTGCGCGCCGCGCGGCGCGAGCCGGTCGAGCGCACCCCGGTCTGGTTCATGCGGCAGGCCGGCAGGTCGCTCCCCGAGTACCGCCGGATCCGTGAGCGTCACGGGTTCTTCGAGATCAACCGGTCGGCCGAGCTGACCGCCGAGGTGACGCTGCAGCCGGTTTCCCGGCACGGCGTCGACGCGGCGGTGCTGTTCGCCGACATCATGACCCCGGTCGTCGCGATGGGCGCCGAGGTCGAGCTCGTCGAAGGCGTCGGACCGGTCGTCGCCGAGCCGGTCCGCACCGCTCGCGGCTGTCGAGCGGCTGCGCGTCCCCGACCCGGACGAGACGCTCGCGCCGGTGCTCGAGGCGATCCGGCTCGTCCGCCGGGCGCTCCGTCCCGAGCAGGCAGTCGTCGGCTTCTGCGGTGGTCCCTTCACCGTCGCCGGCTACCTCGTCGAGGGCCGGCCCTCGCGGGACTTCGCCGTCACCAAGGCGCTGATGTACCGCGAGCCGGCCGTCTGGCGGGCGCTGCTCGACAAGCTCGCAGCGACCTTCGCACGCTACGCCGCCGCGCAGGCCCAGGCAGGCGCCGACGCCATCCAGCTCTTCGACTCGTGGGTGGGCGCGCTCGCGCCCGGCGACTACGCCGAGTTCGTCGCGCCGTGGTCCGAGCGGGTCCTGGTCGCGCTCGCCGAGCTGGGCTGCCCGACGATCCACTTCGGCACCGGGGCGTCGACGCTGCTGCCGGCGCTGGCCGAGGCGGGCGGCGACGTGATCGGGCTCGACTGGCGGATCCCCCTCGACACGGGCTGGGCGACGGTTGGAGGCGGCCGCGCCGTCCAGGGCAACCTCGACCCGGCGGTGCTGCTCGGGCCGTGGGAGCGCGTCGAGGCGGCGACGCGCGACGTGCTCGCCCGCGCCGGCGGGCGCCCGGGCCACATCTTCAACCTCGGCCACGGCGTCCTGCCCGGCACCGACCCCGACGTCCTCGGCCGGCTCCGCGAGCTCGTCCACGCCGAGACGGCCGCGCCCCAACCGGTCGCACGGGACGCGGCGGCAGCCGCGACGCCGTGAGCGGCAGCCGCGGGGCTCCCCGCTCCGGCCGCCTGCTCTCGCCTCGCCGGGCGGCCCGGCCGCTGCCGTCGGCTAGCGTTTGCCTGTGACTGCTGCGGTCGTCCTGATGGCGTACGGCTCGCCGGACCGGCTCGCCGACGTCCCTGCCTACTACGCCGACATCCGCGGTGGCAGGGCGATCGCACCCGAGCTCCTCGAGGATCTCGTCGACCGCTACCGCCGGCTCGGCATCGAGGAGTCGAACCCGCTCAACGCCATCACCGAGGAGACGCGCTCGCGCCTGGCCGACCGGCTCGGGCTCGGCGTCTTCACCGGGATGAAGCACTGGACGCCGCACATCGACGAGGCGGCCGACCGGGCGGTCGCGAGCGGCGCCGACACCGTCGTCGGCCTGGTGCTCGCGCCGCACTACTCGGGGCTCTCGATCGCCGGCTACCGCGACCAGCTCGAGCGGGGGCTCGCCGGCCGTGCCCGGCTCGAGTTCGTCGAGAGCTGGCACGACGACCCCGGCTTCGTCGCCTTCCTCGCCGACCGGATCCGGGGAACGGACCGCCACGTCGTCTTCACCGCGCACTCGCTGCCCGCGCGGATCCTCGCCCAGGGCGACCCCTACCGCGACCAGCTCCTCGAGACCGCCGCGCTCGTCGCGGAGGCGGCCGCGGTCGCCGACTGGTCGTTCTCGTTCCAGAGCGAATCGCCGACCGGGGAGCCATGGCTCGGGCCCGACATCCTCGACCACCTCCAGGCGCTGCACGACGCCGGCTCGGACCGCGTCCTCGTCTGTCCGGTCGGGTTCGTCTCCGACCACCTGGAGATCCGCTGGGACATCGACACCGAGGCGCGGGAGAAGGCGGCCGAGCTCGGGATGGAGCTCGACCGGATCGAGATGCCGAACGCCGAGCCCGGCTTCGTCGACGTGCTCGCGCGGATCGTGCAGCAGCGGGGTCTCGCATCGCGCAGGGGCGCGATGACGCCGGGCCAGATCGTCGTCGACCGCGTCTCGCAGCGGTTCACCGTCTCGGAGCGGCCCTACCGCACCCTCGAAGGACACCGTGATCGCCCGTCGGCGCGCCGCGACGAGCGAGGTCTGGGCGCTGCGCGACGTCTCGTTCGAGGTCGCTCCGGGCGAGGCGCTCGGCCTCGTCGGGCGCAACGGCTCCGGCAAGACGACCCTGCTGAAGCTCGTCTCCGGCATCTTCAAGCCGACCTCCGGACGGATCGCGGCGAGCGGCCGGATCGGTTCGCTGCTCGAGCTCGGCGCGGGCTTCCATCCCGACTTCACCGGCCGCGAGAACGTCTACCTGAACGGCGCGTTCCACGGGCTCTCGAAGGCCCGTATCACCGAGGTGATGGACGAGATCGTCTCGTTCGCCGAGCTCGAGCCGTTCATCGACCTGCCGGTCCGCACCTACTCGTCGGGCATGTACATGCGGCTCGGGTTCTCGGTTGCCGCCCACATCCAGGCCGACGTGCTCCTGCTCGACGAGGTCTTCGCGGTCGGCGACGAGGAGTTCCAGCGCAAGTGCTTCGGCAAGATCCACGAGTACAAGAGCCGCGGCGGCACGATCGTTTTCGTCTCGCACGACGCGCAGGCGGTCGAGCGGCTCTGCGACCGGGCCGTCCTGCTCCGGCACGGCTCGGTCGTCTTCAACGGCGCCACCCGCGAGGCGATCGCCGAGTACCGGCGGCTGCTCGCCGGCGACCGCAGCCCCGACGAGCTCGCCGCCGGCCTGCGCGAGTGGGGAAGCGGCGAGGCGCGGGTCGTCTCGGTGCGGCTGCTCGACGCCGAGGGCGACCCCCGCGACGCGTTTGCCGCCGGGGAGCGCGCGATCGTCGAGCTCGTCGTCGCCTCCGACGCCGGTGTCGCACCGCCGACCGTCTCGCTCGAGCTCCGCGGCCACGACGGGCTCGTCCTCGGCGGGACGACCCAGGCGACCGAGACGCTCGGCTGGGCTGCCGGCCCGGGCGAGCGGGTGCTCCGCTTCGAGATCGAGCGGCTGCCGCTCGCCGACGGCCACTTCCACCTCCGCTGCGCGCTGATCGAGGCCCGCGGCGGCCGGCTCCTGCACCTCCTCGACGACGCCGCCCGCTTCTTCGTCTTCCCGGCGGGCGTCGAGACCGGGGCGGTCTTGCTCGAGGGGCGCTGGACGCTGCAGGAAATCACGACCCCTGCGCCAATCGGATAGACGGATGAGCTCTCGTTCTTGCCCCGAGTGGCCGCGGCTGATGGAGCTCGATCCGGGTCTCCAGTTCAAGCACTACACCCTGCGTGAGGCTCAACTTCCCGCCGACGCGCTCGTCACGCTCGACTCGGTCGATCTCGACGCGGTCGCGATCTGCTGTGATCTCGACCGGCACGTGTTCTTCGACGAGCACACTGACCCCGCCCTCGCGAGCGCATTGCGCGCGTCGCACTGGTTCGACCTGCGCGAGTGGGTCGAACGCTCGCCCGGCCTCGACGCCGCCTGAGCCGGCCGCCCGCCGCGATCACCCGCGCGGGGCTCGCCGGCCTCCCCGCCTGAAGCTAGTGTCCGACGCGGATGCCGTCGCTCGTTGTTCCCTTCCGCGGGGAGAAGGGCAAAAGCCGGCTCGGTCCGCTCCCCCGCGAGGCCCGGTCCGTGCTCGCGCTCGCGATGCTCCGCGACGTCGTCGCGGCCTGCACCGCGGTCGGGCCGACGTTCGTCGTCGCGCCGACCCTCGACCGACGCCGGCGAGGCCACGCTCGTCCCCGATCCCGGCGGCGGTCAGGGCCACGCCGTCCGCGCCGGCCTCGCGGCCGCGGCGCTCGCGGCCGGAGGCGCCGGCCCGCTCCTCGTCGTCAACGCCGACCTGCCGTGCGTCACCGCCCGCGACCTGCTGGCGCTCGCGGGCGCGGTCCCGGCCGGCGGACTCGCCTACGCCCCGGCCGTGCGACGGGACGACGAACGCGCTCGCGCTCGCCTCGAGCGGTCTGTTCGTCCCGCTCTACGGGCCGGGCAGCGCCGCCCGGTTCGCGGCGCTCTCGACGTCGCGGCGCGTCGAGGCCCCGAACCTCGTCGACGACGTCGACGATCTCGGCGATCTCGAACGGCTGACCGGACGGCTCGGGCTGTGGACGCGCGGCGCGCTCGCCTCGCTCCGCACCGGGGCGCCCGCGTGAGGGCGGCGGTCCTCTCGGGCGGCGTCGGCGGCGCCCGCTTCCTCCGCGGTCTCGTCGCCGTCCTCGACCCGGAGAAGGTCACGATCGTCGGCAACGTCGGCGATGACCTCGAGAGTCTCGGCCTCCACGTCTCGCCCGATCTCGACAGCGTCCTCTACGCGCTCGCCGGCGTCGCCGACGAGGAGCGCGGCTGGGGGCGGGCCGAGGAGTCGTGGAACGCCCTTGCCGCCGTCGCCGAGCTCGGCGGCGAGTCCTGGTTCCGCCTCGGCGACCGCGACATCGGCCTGCATCTCGTCCGCACCGAGCTGCTCCGGGCGGGGAGTCCGCTCTCGGCCGCAACCGCACGCCTGGCGGAGGCGTTCGGGCTCCGCTGCACGCTGCTGCCGGCGACCGACGATCCGCTGCGCACGTTCATCGAGACGCCGGCCGGGACCTTCTCGTTCCAGGAGTGGTTCGTCGCCCGCGGCCACCGGGACGAGGTGGACGCCGTCCACTACACGGGCGCGCGCAACGCCCGTCCGGCACCAGGCGTGCTGGCCGCGCTGGAGGAGGCCGACCTGATCGTGATCGCACCGAGCAACCCGTACGTCTCGATCGGCCCGATCCTCGCGGTCGAGGCGGTCCGCGCCGCGCTCGAGCGCCGGCGCGTCCCCTGCGTCGCGGTCAGCCCGCTGATCGCGGGCCGGGCGGTGAAAGGCCCCGCCGACCGCATGCTCGCGCGGCTTGCCGGCGGCACGGGGCCCGACGCGATCGCGGGTTGCTACGCGGGCCTGATCGACGCGCTCGTGATCGACGAGGCGGACGCGGGCGCCGAGCTCCCGGGCGGTGTCCGCCCGGTGGTCGCGCGGACGCTGATGGTCGACGATCGGGCACGCCGGCGTCTTGCCCAGGCGGTGCTCGACGCGGCGGCCACGGTCGCGTGAGGGTCGCGATCCTCGGCGGGACCGGCAGCTTCGGTCGGGCGCTCGCCGGCCGGCTCGTCGCGCTCGGGGAGGACGAGATCGTGATCGGCTCGCGCGACGCGGCCAGGGCGCGCGCGACGGCGGCCGAGCTCGGGGGCGGTGTCGAGGGCCGGTCGAACGGCGAGGCCGTCCAGGGCGTCGACCTTGCCGTGCTGGCAGTCAAGGCCGATGCGGCCCTCGAGACTGCCCGCGAGATCGGGGCCGCGCTCGGCTCGACGCCACTGCTCTCGGTCGCGAGCGAGCTGGTGTTCGCCGCCGACGGGGTGCGGCCCGACCCTGACCAGACCTCCCTCGCCGAGCGGATCCAGGCGGTCGTCGATGCCCCCGTCGTCGCCGGGCTCCACTCGATCGCGGCCGCCAACCTCGTCGGGGCTGCGACCGACGAGGACGCGCTCGTCTGCGGTGACGACCCGGTCGCCAAGGAGCTCGCCCTCGCGCTGGCCTCGAGGCTCGTCGCAGGCCGCGCGCTCGATGCTGGCCCGCTCGCCGGGGCGCGCACGCTCGAGGGCCTGACCGCGGTGATCGTCAACCTGAACCGCCGCTACCGCGCCCACGCCGGCGTCACGCTCACGGGCATCCCGAACGCGTGATCGAGATCCTGCCCGTCGAGGGGCTCCCCGAGATCGCGGCGGGCGCAGACCTTGCGGCGCTCGTCGCGGCGGCGGTCTCGCTGCGCGACGGGGACGTCGTCGTCGTCGCGCAGAAGGCCGTCTCGAAGGCCGAGGGCCGTGTCGTCTCCCTCGCGGGGATCGAGCCGTCCGAACGGGCCCGCGAGATCGCCGGCCCGGAGACCGACCTGCGCCAGCTCGAGGTGATCCTGGCGGAGACGGCACGGATCGTGCGCTTCCGAGGCGGCCTCGTCATCGCCGAGACGCGACACGGCTTCGTC
The DNA here is from genome assembly GCA_963765345.1 of uncultured Actinomycetota bacterium. GTDB lineage: Bacteria > Actinomycetota > Thermoleophilia > Gaiellales > Gaiellaceae > PALSA-600. The sequence continues at coordinate 43,812 of CAVXWI010000030.1, read as the reverse complement.
TGCGCCTCGGCGGGCGTCGACCACTCGAACATCGCCGAGCCCGACACGGTGATCCTGCTGCCGGTCGACCCCGATGCGAGCGCCGCCGGCATCCGGGCGGGGCTCCGTGAACGGGCCGGCGTCGAGGTCGCCGTGATCGTCACCGACTCGTTCGGTCGGCCCTTCCGCCGCGGCACGACCGACGTCGCGATCGGGGTCGCCGGCATTGCGCCGCTCCGCGACCTCCGCGGCACCCGCGACCGCAGCGGCTCGGCGCTTCGCTCGACCCAGATCGCGGTCGCCGACGAGCTCGCCGCCGCCGCCGACCTGGTGCGCCGGGGCAAGGCCGACGGCGTCCCCGTCGTGATCGTGCGGGGCGCCCTGGTCGAGGGGGACGGGCTCGCCGTCGAGCTCGTGATCCCGGCCGACCGTGACCTCTTTCGCTAGGACGCGGGCGATGCGACCCGCGGGCAGGATGACGCTGCCGTCGGCCGCAAGCCCGAAGCCCGGGTTGTGCGCGACCTCCCAGCAGTGGCCGTCGGGGTCGCGGAAGACGCCCGCATAGCCGCCGTAGAAGGTCTCCGCCGGCTCGCGGCTGATCTCGGCGCCGTGGCCGCGCGCACGCTCGATCAGCTCGTGCACCTCCTCGCGCGAGCCGACGTTGTGGGCGAGGGCGATCCCGTCGAAGCCGGCGCCGTCGTCGGCGAGGCCGCAGTCGGCGGCGAGCTTCTCGCGGCTCCAGAGGACGAGCACGACGCCGTTTGCCTCGAAGAAGGTCGTCTCCTGCACCTCCAGCGCCGGTGCCCAGCCGAGCGCCTCGTAGAACGCCTTCGCGCGCCCGTAGTCGCTGACGCCGAGGGTGACGAGGCTGACGCTCTGCCGCACGAGCCGAGCCTAGCGCCCGGCGGGACGCTCGAACGGCGGTCCTGCCGACGCGGCCGCCACCGCCCGTGCGAACCGACCGGGAGTCAGGCCGTAGGCGCGCTTGAACTGCCGGGTCAGGTGGCTCTGGTCGGCGAAGCCCGCCTCGGCGGCCGCCAGGGCGAGCGGCCGCCCGGTCGCGATCGCGCGTCGCGCGAGCGCCAGGCGGCGCATCGTCCGGTACCTGTCGGGGCTCGTGCCGAAGGCGCGACGGAAGTCGCGGGCGATCGTGTAGCGGTCGGCGCCCGCGATCTGCTCGAGCGCGCTCGCCGGGGTCTGCTCGGAGGCATGCGCGTCGAGGTAGTCGCGCGCCCGCTCGGCGGCCCGCCGGTCGAGCCGCCCGACGCCGGGACGATCGCCCGCGAGCAGGCGAAGGCCGTCGGCGATCGCCGCGATCACCTCGACCCGCGCCAGCTCACCGACCGGCGAGTCGATGTCGGCGAGCAGGGAAACGAGCGGCGCCGCCACCGGTCCCGGTCGGTGGACCGGGTCGGCGACGAACGGCAGGGGGCCGCCCCCGAGCGCCTCGGCGACGAGGTCGGGGGCGATGTACCAGATCCGGTAGCCGAAGCCGTCGTCGGTCGCCGCCGCCCCGTCGTGCAGCTCGTCGGGGTGGAGGACGTGCAGCTGACCCGGGAGACAGATGTGCCGCCGACCCCGGTAGCGGAATGTCTGCACGCCCGCGATGGTGACGCCGACCGCGTAGGTGTCGTGTCGGTGCGGCACGAACGGACGGCCCGAGAGGTGCAGCTCGGCCCGCTCGAGCCCGGGCAGGCTCGCCCCGAACCGGATCGAGTCGGGCCGGCGTCCGCACGATCGTTCAAGACGATCGCCGGCGACGCCTCGTAGCGTCTCGGGCATGACGGCACCGTACCCGCGCCGCGATGCCTGAACCGCTCCCCGCGGCGCTCGTTCGCTGGGGCGCCGCCGGCCCGCTCGTGCTGGCCTCGCTCGCGATCATGGGCAGCCCGGGGCCGGCCACGATCAGCCTGACCGCCGCGGGCTCGACCTACGGCGTCCGGCGATCGCTCGGCTACCTCGCCGGGATCGTCGCCGGCACGACGATCGTCCTCCTCGCCGTCGCCTCGGGGATCACCGTCACACTGCTCGCGGTGCCGGGCCTGCGGCTCGTGCTCGTCGGTGTCTCGGTCGCCTACATCCTCTGGCTCGCCTACCACATCGCGACGGCGCCCCCGCTCGGAGCGGCTCCGGCGACACCGCCGACGCTCGCCGGCGGGACGGTCTTCGGGCTCGCCAATCCGAAGGCGTGGATCGCGATCGCCGCGGTCTTCGCGAGCGCCCACCTCGCCGGCCGGGCGGCGCTCGACGCCGGCGCCAAGGTCGCTCTCCTCATCCCGATGATCGTCCTGATCAACACGACCTGGCTGCTGGCGGGCGCCTCGCTGACGCGGCTCCTGCGCGCACCGGGACGGGCTCGTCTCGTCAACGCCGCCCTGGCGGCCGCGCTCGTCGCCGCGAGCGCCCTCGTGCTCCTCCGCGGGACATGAGCCGGCGGGCGCCGGCAGGCGGACGGCTCAGGTCGAGGGCGTCAGGATCATCGCCTCGGTCCCGCCGGTCAGCGCCTCGTACTGGAAGCCGTACTCGACCGGCAGCGTCAGCGCGTCGATCGTGTGCGATTCCTTCGGGTCCGCCACCGTCGGCAGCGGCGGCGTCGCGAGCGGCAGCGTCCGCATGATCGGCTTCGAGAGCTCCTGCGAGAGGTTGCTCCGCTCGAGGTAGAGGAGCGTCGAGGGTGCCTGTCCGGGCGGCGGCGGCATGTACGCGATCACGGCGTTGACCGAGGGAACGAACTTGAACGTGTAGAGAGCCACCTCGAGCGCCTCGCGCCGGAGCAGGCGCTCACGGGCCGCCGTCGCCGTGCCTCCCTCGATCGAGCAGGAGGCGCCGAGGCCACAGAACTGCTCCTGGAGGTTGCCGCTCGTGCTGATGATGCGGCTGAACGTGCTGCTCGTCGGCGAGCTGCGGATCGCGATCGTCGAGACCTTCGCCACCCTCGTGTCCTGGGTCAGCTCCGGCGGGCCCGGGATGATCGCGACGAGCTGGTTGCCGGACCGGCTCAGGAGGTACTGGTTGCCGATGTGGTCGGCGATCTCCGTCGTCATCTTCTGGGCGCTCCCGCTCGCCGGCCGCCAGGCCGACCAGGCCGGCGGTTTGCGATGGCCCGGCTGGAGGACGACCAGGACGAGACCGGTGATCGCCGCCGCGAGAACCGCGCCGAGCAGCACGTAGAAGACGAGGAAACGCCCGCCGAAACCCGACGAGACCTGCGGCTGACCCGCCGTCATCGCTCGGTCCGCGTGGACGGGCTGTCGGCGGCAGTCACGACTCCATGATGCCCATCCAGGCGCCGTGCTGCAGGGCGATCGGCCCGAGAGCGCCCCGGCGCGCGAGGCGGCGGCCCGGCGCGGGCGGACGGCCGTCGCTACGCTCGGGTATGTCCGAGGCACGGCTGCTCGCCCTCGTCGCCCGCTTTCCGCAGACCGCAGCGCTTGCCCGCGGCGGCGGCGGAGCCCTCTTCCCGGCGCTCAGGAGCCTCGAGGAGGCCGGCCTCGTCGCCAGGGGGCGCGGGAGCTACCGGCTGACGCGCCGCGGCCGCAGCGAGCTGGCGCTGGAGCGCGCGCTCGCCCGGGTCGTCGCGCGCGCCTACGTCGCCTAAGCGACGAACTCGTCGGCGACGGCGAGCGCCTCGTCGAGGATCGCGATCCCCTCGTCGAGCTCCTCGCGCGTGATCGTCAGCGGCGGGCAGACCATGACGACGTTCCAGTGCGTCATCAGGTACAGCCCCTTGCCGAGCGCGTGCTTGGCGAGGGCGGCGACCGGCTTCGCGGCCTCGCCCGAGCCGTTGAACGGGACGAGCGGCTCGCGGGTCTCGCGGTTGCGGACGAGCTCGAGGCCCCAGAAGCAGCCGAGGCCGCGTACCTCGCCGATCGAGGGGTGCCGGTCGGCGAGGCGCGCGAGCTCCTCGCGGAAGACCGCGCCCATCGCGGCGGCGTTCTCGACGATCCCTTCCTCCTGGAACGCCTCGATCGAGGCGACCGCCGAGGCGCAGGCGAGCGGGTGACCCGAGTAGGTGAGGCCGCCGGCGAAGAAGCGCGGCCGGATCCAGTCGGCGAGCGCGGGGCTGACGACCATCGCCCCGAGCGGCACGTAGCCCGAGTTGATCCCTTTGGCGAGCGTGAGGATGTCCGGCACGACGTCCCAGTTGTCGACGGCGAACCACTTGCCCGTGCGCCCGAAGCCGGCCATCACCTCGTCGCAGATCAGCAGGATCCCGTAGCGGTCGCAGACCTCGCGGATCGACTGCAGATAGCCGTCGGGCGGGACGATGATCCCGTTCGTCCCGGTGACCGTCTTGAGGATGACGGCGGCGACCGTCTCGGGCCCCTCGTACATCAGGAGCTCTTCGAGGTGGGGGCCGCCGGTGCAGACTGGGCACGGGTCGGGGTGGCCGGCCGGGCAGCGGTAGGTGAACGGGTCGAGCATCCGGACGACGCCCGGGATGCCGGGTTCGGCCGGCCAGCGGCGGGGGTCGCCGGTGAGGGTGATCGAGCCGCCCGTCGCGCCGTGGTAGCTGCGGTAGCGGGCGACGATCTTGTGGCGGCCGGTGTACCAGCGGGCGAGCTTGATCGCGTTCTCGTTCGCCTCGGTGCCCCCGTTCGTGAAGAACGAGAACGAGAGGTCTCCCGGAGTGACCTCCGCGAGCAGCTTGCCGAGCCGTGAGCGTGACTCGGTCGCCATCGGCGGCCCGATCGTCGCGAGCGTCTCGGCCTGCTCCTTGATCGCCGCGACGATCTTCGGATGGCCGTACCCGATCGAGACGTTCACGAGCTGCGAGGCGAAGTCGAGGTAGCGCTTGCCGTCGTAGTCCCAGAAGTACCTGCCCTCGCCGCCGGCGACCGCGATCGGGGAGATCGCGTCCTGCACCGACCAGGAGTAGAGGACGTACCGCTTCGCGTCCTCGACGATCTGCTGCCCGAGCTCCGGATTCGTGTCGATGGTCGCCACGGCGGGATCGTAACGACATCCGCTCGAGCGGTACGCTGCCGTGACGACGCGGGAGGAGACGATGACGGACCTGGCCGAAGCGCCGCAGGCGGTCGAGGCGATCAACCACTGGATCGGCGGTCGGCGCCGTGAGGGCAGCTCGGGGCGGGCGGGGCCCGTCTTCGACCCGGCGACCGGCAACCAGACGGGGACGGTCGACTTCGCCGCGAGCGCGGAGGTCGATGCTGCCGTCCAGGCCGCCAAGGCGGCCTTCCCGGCGTGGCGCTCGCTCTCGCTCGCCCGCCGCGCCGAGCTCTTCTTCCGCATCCGGGAGCTCTTCGCCGCCCGCAAGGAGGACCTGGCCCGGCTGCTCACCGCCGAGCACGGCAAGGTGCTCACGGACGCGGTCGGCGAGGTCACCCGCGGGCTCGAGGTGATCGAGTTCTGCTGCGGGATTCCGACGCTCCTGAAGGGCGGCTTCAGCGAGCAGGCCTCGACCGGCGTCGACGTCTACTCGGTGCGCCAGCCGCTCGGCGTCGTCTGCGGGATCACGCCGTTCAACTTCCCGGCGATGGTCCCGATGTGGATGTGGGCGCCGGCGCTCGCGTGCGGCAACACGTTCGTCCTGAAGCCGTCGGAGAAGGACCCCTCGGCCTCGATGCTGACGGCGGAGCTCCTCGCCGAGGCCGGCGTCCCGGCCGGGGTCTTCAACGTCGTGCACGGCGACCGCGTCGCGGTCGAGGCCCTGCTTGCCCACCCGGACGTGTCGGCGGTCTCCTTCGTCGGCTCGACGCCGATCGCGCGCCACGTCTACGAGACGGCGACCGCGGCCGGGAAGCGCTGCCAGGCGCTTGGCGGCGCGAAGAACCACATGGTCGTCTTGCCGGACGCCGACGTCGCGATGGCTGCCGACGCCGCCGTCTCGGCCGGGTACGGATCGGCCGGCGAGCGCTGCATGGCCGTCTCGATGGTCGTTGCCGTCGGGGGCGTCGCCGACGAGCTCGTCGACGCGATCAAGGCGCGGATCCCCTCCGTCAAGGTCGCGCCCGGGCTCGAGCCGGGCGCCGAGATGGGGCCGCTCGTCACCCGCGAGCACCGTGACCGCGTCGCCTCCTACGTCGACCGGGCGAGCGGTGAAGGCGCCACCGTCGTCGTCGACGGCCGCGACACCGTCCCGCCCGGCGAGGGGTTCTTCCTCGGGCCCTCGCTGATCGACCACGTCGAGCCGGGGATGGACAACTACCGCGACGAGATCTTCGGCCCGGTCCTCGGCGTCACTCGCGTCGCCACCTACGAGGAGGCGGTCGAGCTGATCAACGAGAACCCCTATGGCAACGGCACGGCGATCTTCACCCGCGACGGCGGCGTCGCACGCCGGTTTCAGTTCGACGTTCAGGCGGGCATGGTCGGGATCAACGTCCCGATCCCCGTGCCGGTCGCCTACTACTCCTTCGGAGGCTGGAAGGCGAGCCTGTTCGGTGACCGCCACATCTACGGCCCGGAGGGGATCGACTTCTACACCCGCTCGAAGGTCGTAACCGCCCGCTGGCCCGATCCGGCGACCTCGCAGGTTGACCTCGGCTTCCCCCAGACCCGCTGAGACCGCCCGGTTGCTCGTCGCGGCGCTCGCTTTGGCGCTCGTAGCGATCGTGCCAGCCGCCGCGGCCGCGGCGGCCCCGACCCCGTGGAAGACCGTCACCGTGACGAAGCGCAGCGGCGCGGTCAGGGCGGTGATGACGATCGAGCGGCGGCGATCGAGCTACGGGATCCCCGACTCCCGCGACCTCAGTCTCACGGTCACCGTCGCCGGGAAGACGGTCTTTGCCCGGAAGCTCTGCACCCCGGTCCGCTGCGGCCTCGCCACCGAGCAGCTCCTCTCGCTCCACAACCTCTGGGGCGACAGACTGCCGGAGGCCGTGCTCGACTACTACACGGGCGGCGCCCACTGTTGCTTCGCGACGCTCGTCGTCCTGCCCGACGGGCCCCACCCCGGCAGGCTCATCGCACACAGTTGGGGCGATCCGGGCTACGCGATCAAGACGCACGGCGGCACGGTCGACCTCGTCAGCGCCGACGACCGCTTCGCCTACGCCTTCACGGCCTTCGCGGCCTCGGGCCTCCCGGTCCAGGTCTGGACGATCGACCGAGACGGTGCCTTTGCCGACGTCACCCAGACGCGGCTCGACCTCGTCAGGAAGGACGCGGCCCAGTGGTGGCAGGCCTACACGAGCGAGCGCGGCAAGGTCGACTCTGACATCCGCGGTGTTCTCGCGGCCTGGTGCGCCGACGAATACCGGCTCGGCGACAAGGCCGTCTGCGACGCCGAGCTCGCACGCGCGCTCGCGAAGGGCTACCTGCAGGGCTCGAACATCTGGCGCGAGAACGCGAGGTTCGTCGCGCTCCTGCACCGGGAGCTGGCGAGTTGGGGCTACCCGTCTGCCTGACGGCAGTTGACAGGTGTTTGAGCAAATGCTTTAGTCGAACGATCAGCTGCGAGCAACCACGGATGGCGGCACGGTGACCCGATGAAGGTCGTGATCGGCGGCGGGACGGGGCTATGTCGGCCGCGCCCTCGCCGACTCGCTCGCCGGCGACGGCCACGACGTGGTCGCCGTCTCCCGCCGCTTGGCTCCCGGGCCCGTGCGCGCCGTCGATTGGGACGCCGCCAGCGGCGAGGTCGACGGCGCCGACGCGGTCGTCAACCTGGCGGGCGCCTCGATCGGCGGGCCGTGGTGGACGCCGCGGCGCAAGGAGGTGCTGCGGAGTAGCCGCATCGAGACGAACCGGCTGCTCGCCGCGGCGATCGAGGCCGCGGCCGAGCGCCCGGCGGTGTTCGTGACGGCCTCGGGAATCGACTACTACGGCGACTCCGGCGACGCGATCGTCGACGAGGCCTCGCCGCCCGGGGACTCCTTCCTGGCCCGGCTGGTCGTCGACTGGGAGGCGGCGGCGGCGGCCGCGCCCAGCCGTCACCTCGCCGTCCGGACGGCGTTCGTCGTCGGCCCGGGCGCTCCCGCGCTCAGGCTGATGGCGCTCCCCGTTCGCTTGTTCGCCGGCGGGCCGGTCGGCGGCGGTCGCCAGTGGTTTCCCTGGATCCACCTCGACGACCTCGTCCGCGTCTACCGGCTCGCGCTCGAGAGCGACGAGCTCGCCGGCCCCGTCAATGCCGTCGCCCCCGAGGCGCTGCGGCAGCGCGAGGCAGCCCGGGCGTTTGCCGCCGTGCTCGGCCGGCCCGCGCTCGTGCCGACGCCCGGCTTCGCCGTCCGCCTCGCTCTCGGCGAGCAGGCCGACCTGCTCCTCCACGGCCAGCACGCCGTCTCGCGCCGGCTCGACGGGGTCGAGTTTCGCTACCGCGGGCTGCGCGCCGCGCTCGAGCAGGCGCTCGCCTGACCGCGCCCCGCCCGTCGCGAATCCTTACACCGCGGTAACGGTCCGCACGAGCTGCGGGCGCCATACTGGATCGATGCTGCCGCAGGCGCTCTCCGGCTTCACGGCGAGGAGACAGGCCCTCGGCCTGGCGGCGGCGCTCGCCCTCGGGGCTGGGGCACCGGTGGCTGCCGTCGCCCACGGCTCCACCAAGATCGTCGGCAACCCGAAGGCCGGCAAACCGACGTTCGTCACCACCTGCGGGCTCTGCCACACGCTGAAGGCCGCCGCGACCGAGGGAACGATCGGTCCCGACCTGAACACGGTCCTCCTGACCGAGTCGCAGATCATCACCGCGATCAGCAAGGGCGGGGCGTCGGTGATGACGAAGGCCGCGGCGCAGAAGTACACGACGCAGATGCTCGCCTACGCAGCCGTCTTCTCGAAGGCGCAGATCGACGACATCGCCGCCTTCGTCTACGTCTCGACGCGCAGGTAGGGCGGGCGCGGCCCCGGTGGCCGCTACGTCTCGGCCGAGAGCAGCGGCTCGAGCAGCGGCGTCCAGCGCCGGGCCTCGGCGAACAGCGCCTCGAGCCGGCTCCCACCCGGGTCGAGGTAGGCGATCAGGTTGGCGCCGAGATACCAGACGACGATGGCGTACCCGAGCTCCGCGGCGGGGAGCCCCGGCGGCAGGACGCGCTCGAGCGTCTGCCGGGCGAGCTCGTTCCACGGCTCCATCAGCTCGACGACCCGCGAGGAGAGCTCCGGTCGGTTCGCCGACCCGGCGATCACCTGCGCGACGATGCGGACGTGCCCGGCCTCGCGGTCCTCGTCCCAGAGGGCGGCCATCACCGGCATCAGGTCGGTGAGCCTCGCGGCGGGCGCGACCGCCTCCCGGTAGCGGGCGAGCCGCTCCGTGCTCGTCTGCTCGAGGGCGGCGACGAGCAGGTTCTCGAGCGAGCCGAAGTGGTAGAAGATCAGCGCCTGGTTGAACGCGCCTCGTCGCGCGATCGCGCGGGAGGTGGCGCCGGCGAAGCCCTCGTCTCGCAGGGTCGCGAGCGCCGACTCGATGATCGTCTGAGCAGTCGGTTTGATCATTCGCCCAAAGCGCTCGATCAGCAAAGGAGCGAGGATACCCATGGCCGCCGGGCCCGATCGCGCAGAGGCGACGGGAACGGACGTGCCTCGCACGACCGACGTTCGCCGGGCCGACGGCGGGGCTCGCCGCCAGCGTGATCGCTACGCGTGGACCGCGCTGCCCGCGTGCAGCTCCTCGCCGAACCTGGCCCGGGCGACGTAGCGCCCGATCCCCGGCCGCGCGACGAGCTCCCCGTCCTCGACGAGCGTGTTGCCGCGCAGCAGCACCGTCTCGGGCGACCCGACCACCTCGGTCCCCTCGTAGAGGTTGTAGTCGATCCGCGAGTGGTGGGCTGCGGCCGAGATCGTCACGCGCCTGTCGGGGTCGAAGATGACGATGTCGGCGTCAGAGCCGACGGCGAGCGTCCCCTTGCGCGGGTAGAGACCGAAGAGCTTCGCCGGATTCGTCGCGAGCAGCTCGACCATCCGGTTGAGCGTGATCCTGCCGCCGCGGACGCCGAAGTGGTGGATCATCTGCAGGCGATTCTCGAGGCCCGGACCGCCGTTCGGGATCTTCGAGAAGTCGTCGCGGCCGATCGTCTTCTGGCCGTCCCAGTTGAAGGCGCAGTGGTCGGTCGAGATCGCCGAGAGGACATCGGTGCGGACGGCGTCCCAGAGGACGTCCTGGTTCGCCTTGTCCCGCGGCGGCGGCGTGTAGACGTACTTCGCACCCTCGAAGTCCGGACGCTCGAGGAAGGTCGAGTCGATGAAGAAGTACTGGGTGCAGGTCTCGCCGAAGACGTTCCAGCCCTTCGCGCGCGCGGTGGCGATCGGCTCGACCGCCTCGCGGCAGGAGACGTGGACGACGTAGAGGGGGCAACCGGCGATGTGGGCGAGCTGGATCGCCCGGTTGGTCGCCTCGCCCTCGGTCTCGGGCGGCCGGGTGAGCGCGTGCCAGTGGGGCTCGGTGTGGCCGGCCGCGAGCGCGTTGCGCACGAGCACGTCGATCGCATCGCCGTTCTCGGCATGCACCATCACCAGCGCACCCGTTCTCGCCGCCACCTCCATCGTTCGGAAGAGCGTCTCGTCGTCGACCATCAGCGCGCCCTTGTAGGCCATGAAGAGCTTGTAGGAGGTGACGCCGCGGTCGGGCAGCGAGGCGAGCTCGTCGAGCGCTCCCTCCGCCGAGAGGTCGGTGACCGCGATGTGGTAGCCCATGTCGATCAGCTGCTTGCCGTCGGCCTTGGCGTGCCAGTCGGCCAGCGCGTCCCCGAAGCTCTGCCCCTTGCCCTGGATGCAGAAGTCGACGTGACAGGTGGTGCCGCCGAACGCAGCCGCCGTCTGGCCCGACTCGACGTCGTCGATCGTCACCGTCCCGCCGAACGGCATATCGAGGTGGGTGTGGGGGTCGACGCACCCCGGCAGGACGTACTTGCCGCGTGCGTCGATCGTCCGGTCGGCGTCGAGCTCGAGCCGCTCGCCGATCAGCGTCACCCGCTCGCCCTCGACGAACACGTCCGCGACGTAGTCGTCGGATGCGGTGACGACGCGGCCGCCCTTGATCAGGACCGACACGGCTCCTCCTTTCGCTCGACGGCCCGATAGTAGATCACTCCGGCGGCGCTGCCGCCGCCGTCCGGCGCGAGTACGATCGCCGCGATGCCGCTCGATCCGGCCCGGACGGTCGCCGAGCTCGCGGAGCTCCGCGAGCTCACGGGCGACGCCGAGGGCGCCCAGCGCGTTGCCTGGACGGAGACCTGGGAGAGCGCCCGCGCCTGGCTGCGCGAGAAGCTCGCCGCGACCGGGGCCCGCGAGGAGATCGATCAGGCAGGCAACCAGTGGTTCACGGTCGGTGAGGGAGGCCCGGCGCTCCTGATCGGCGGTCACCTCGACTCCGTCCCGAACGGCGGCTGGCTCGACGGCTCGCTGAACGTCGTCGCCGGCGCCGAGGTGCTCCGCCGGATCGCCGAGGAGGGCGCGCCGGTGGCTGTCAGGCTCGTCAACTGGGCCGACGAGGAGGGCGCTCGGTTCGGGCGGTCGCTCTTCGGCTCCTCGGCCGCGGCCGGCTCGATGCGCGACCAGGCCGCGCTCGCGAAGCTGGCCGACCGTGACGGCGTCGCACTCCCCGACGCCCTGCGCGCGCACGGCGTCGAGCTCGAGCATGCGCTCGAGGCGCGAGCGCAGCTCGCAGATGCGGGTGCCTACCTCGAGCTCCACATCGAGCAGGGACCGGTGCTCGAGTCGCTCGGGCTCCCGCTCGGGGTCGTGCTCGGCACCTTCGGCGTCGAGCGATCGCGCGTCACCTGGCACGGCCAGGCCGCCCATTCCGGCTCGACGCCGATGGACCAGCGGCGGGACGCGCTGGCCGGCGCCGCGAAGCTCGCGCTCGAGATCCGAGCGATCGCGCTCGCGGCAGGCGGCGGCGCGGTCTGCACCTCGGGCAACGTCGTCTGCCGACCCGGCATCGTCACCTCGGTCGTCGAGACGGCCGAGCAGCTGCTCGACCAGCGGCACCTCGACGCCGACACGCTCGCCCGCATGCTCGCCGCCGCGCAAGGCCGCCTCCGACCGCTTCGCGGCCGAGGAGCGGCATCGAGGTCTCGTGGGAGCGGCTCTGGCAGATCGAGCCGATCCTCTTCGACGAGACGCTGATCCGGCTGGCCGACGAGGCGGTCGGCGAGGTCGCCGGGAGGTCGCACCGGCTGCCGTCGGGACCGCTGCACGACGCGGCCGAGGTCGCGCGTGCGGGCGTGCCGACGGTGATGCTCTTCGTGCAGAGCCTGCGCGGCCTCTCGCACACGCGGCTCGAGGACACGAGGCACGAGCACCTCGAGCTTGCGGTCGCGGCGCTCGACCGGCTCGCCGCGAAGACGCTCGCCTGGCTCGCGCCCGCCTGAGGGCCGGCCGCCCGGAAGCCGGCGGCGCTACGTCTCGGCGACGACCGGGTTGCGCAGGACGCCGATCCCCTCGATCTCGACCTCGACGACGTCGCCGTCGGCCATCGCGACGGGCGGCGAGCGATGGAAGCCGACCCCCGCGGGCGTGCCGGTGAGGATCAGGTCGCCCGGCTCGAGCGTGAAGACCGCCGAGGCGTAGGCGACGAGCAGCCTGACGCCGAAGACGAGGTCGGCGGTGTCGCCCGCCTGGAGGAGCTCGCCGTTCAGCCGCTGGGTGATCTGCAGGCCGCCGCCGTCGCCGAGCTCGGCGGCCGGGACGAGCTCCGCCCCGAGCGGGCAGAAGGTGTCGAACCCCTTCGCCCGCGTCCACTGCTTGTCGCTTCGCTGCAGGTCGCGGGCGGTCACGTCGTTCGCGCAGCGGTAGCCGGCGACGAACTCGAGCGCGTCGTCCACCCGGATCCGCCTGCCGACGCGGCCGATCTCGACGGCGAGCTCCGCCTCGGAGTCGACGTGGCTCGACTCCGGCGGCAGGACGATCGGCTCGCCCGGCCCGATCAGCGCGCTCGCGAACTTGCCGAAGAGGAGCGGCTCCGCCGGCGGCACGAGCCCCTGCTCGCGGATGTGTGCGGCGTAGTTGAGCCCGGTGCCGATGATCTTCACGCGCGTATCTTCGCGGTAGGCTCCGCGCCATGGCGATCAGCTTCGGTGTGACCGTTCTGCCCGACCCGCCGCACACGCGGTTCCTCGAGCTGATCGGGCTCGCCGAGGAGCACGGCTTCGACTACGGCTGGACCTACGACTCGCACGTCCTCTGGCAGGAGTCGATCCCGCTGCTCGCGCTCGCGGCCGCGGCGACCTCGACGATGAAGCTCGGCCACTTCGTCACCAACCCGGGGACGCGCGAGCCGACCGTGCTCGCGAGCGCCTACGCGACGCTCCACGACATCTCGGGCGGCCGGATGGTGATGGGCATCGGGCGCGGTGACTCGGCGCGCCGCTACATCGGGCAGCAGCCGGTGAAGATGGCCGAGTTCGAGGAGTCGTGCCGGATGATCCGCGCCTTCATGAACGGCGAGGAGGTGCGGTGGAACGGCAAGGAGCTGAGGCTCGCCTGGGCCCGCACCGAGCCCCGGATCCCGCTGCTCGTCGCGGGTTACGGCCCGAAGGCGCTCGCCGTCGCCGGCCGCGTCTCCGACGGGGTGATCATCCAGCTCGCCGATCCGGTGATCATCGAGTGGATCATGGCGACGGCGCGCAAGGCCGCCGAGCAGGCCGGTCGCGACCCGGCGGCGCTCCAGTGCGTCGTCGGCGCGCCCTCGAAGGTCGCCGACGACCTCGCCACCTGCCGCGAGGAGGTGCGCTGGTTCCCGGCGATGGTCTCGAACCACGTCATGGACCTGGTCGAGCGCTACGGGTACGACTCGGACATCCCCTCCGAGCTGACGGACTTCGTCAAGGCGCGAAAGTTCTACGACTACAACGACCACTCGCGGGTCGGGGCCGCCCACGGCGAGTTCGTCACCGACGAGATCTGCGACCGCTTCACCGTGATCGGAACCGCCGAGGCCTGCACCGAGAAGCTGCGCGCGGCTCGAGGCGATCGGGGTCGACCAGTTCAACGTCTACCTGATGACGAACGCGCAGGAGGAGACGCTCGCGGCCTACGGCCGCGACGTGATCCCGCGCTTCGCGGGTGCGGCCGCGGCCTGACGCACGGCGCCGCCGCTCGCCGGCCGGGCAACGGGAACAGGTGCGTTGTCACGGTCGCGGCTGTCGGTAGGCTCGGGAGCGTGAGCAGCAACGGATCCGTTGTCACCGCAACCGACCTGACGCGACGCTACGGACAGGGCGAGACCGCGGTCGAGGCGCTGCGCGGAGTCTCGCTCGAGATCGAGAGCGGCAAGCTGACCGCCGTCATGGGGCCGTCCGGCTCGGGCAAGTCGACGCTGATGCACATCCTCGCAGGCCTCGACAAGCCGACGAGCGGAACGGTCACCGTCGCCGGCGAGGAGATCACCGGGATGAACGACAACCAGCTGACCGAGCTGCGGCGGAAGCACATCGGCTTCGTCTTCCAGTTCTACAACCTGCTGCCCATGCTCACCGCGGAGGAGAACGTCAAGCTGCCCCTCTCGGTCGCCGGCGAGAAGGTCGATCCGGCCTGGTTCGCCGAGCTGATGGCGAAGGTCGGCCTGAGCGAGCGGCTCAGCCACCGCCCCTCCGAGCTGTCGGGCGGCCAGCAGCAGCGCGTCGCCGTTGCCCGCTCGCTCGTCTCCCGCCCGACCGTCGTCTTCGCCGACGAGCCGACCGGCAACCTCGACTCCCGCTCGAGCGACGAGATCCTGAAGCTCCTGCGCGACTCCTGCGACACCTACGGGCAGACGATCGTCATGGTCACCCACGACCCGCGCGCGGCCGCGATCGCCGACCGGATCCTCTACATCGCCGACGGCTCGATCGTCCTCGACCAGAAGGGAGCGACCGCGGCCGAGGTGCTGCAGACGATGAACCAGCTCGAGGTCGGCGCCGGCCTCGTGATCCGCGTCGCCGTGAAGGACCTGCTCGGGCGCAAGCTCAGGCTCGTCCTCACCTCGCTCGCGATCGTGATGGGCGTGGCGATGGTGAGCGGCACGTTCGTCCTCACCGACACGATCAACGCCGGCTTCAACGCGATCTTCACGACCGCCTACTCGGCGGCCGACGCGGTCGTCACCGGCAAGGCCGTCTTCGGCGGCACCCAGGACGCGCCCTCGTTCCCCGCCTCGACGCTCGCGCGGGTCGAACGCCTCCCGGACGTGGCGGCCGCGGCGGGCGGGATCGGCGACCAGGCCCAGTTCGTCGGCCGAAACGGCAAGGTCGTCGGGAGCAACGGCGCACCCGGGCTTGCCTTCAGCGTCAACAGCGGCGGCGACCTGCGCTTCAACCCGCTGACGCTCGTCGAGGGAACCTGGCCCTCGGGCCCGCACGAGGTGGGCATGGACGAGCACACGGCCGCGAAGAACGGCTTCGCCGTCGGCGACCTCGTCTCCGTGATCCCGCGCGCGGGCAAGGAGCAGCGGTTCCGGATCAGCGGCCTCGTCCGCTTCGGGAACTCGACCTCGATCGGCGGCGCGACGATCGCCATCTTCGACCTGCCGACCGCGCAGGTGCTCTTCCACAAGGTCGGCAAGCTCGACCAGATCGACGTCGGCCGCCAAGCCGAACGTCTCGAACGCAGGCGCTCGTCGACCAGATCCAGACCGTCCTGCCGCCGCACACGCAGGTGCTCACCGCCGAGGCGCAGGCGAAGCAGAGCTCCGATCAGATCACCTCGGCGCTCTCGTTCCTGAAGTACTTCCTGCTCGCGTTCGGCGGCATCGCCCTCTTCGTCGGCGCGTTCGTGATCGCGAACACGCTCTCGATCACGATCGCGCAGCGGACGCGCGAGTTCGCGACCCTCCGCGCGGTCGGGCGCGACCGGGCGCCAGGTCCGCCGGGTCGTCATCGTCGAGGGTCTCGTCACGGGCACCGCTCGCCTCGATCGTCGGCCTCTTCGTCGGCCTTGCGCTCGCCAAGGGGCTGGACGCGCTCTTCAAGTCGGCCGGGGTCGACCTGCCCCAGACCGGGCTCGTGTTCGCCTGGCGCACCGTGATCGTCTCGATCGCCCTCGGCGTGATCGTGACGCTGCTCGCCAGCCTGCGGCCGGCGCTCAGGGCGACGAGGGTGCCGCCGATCGCGGCCGTCCACGAGGGCTCGGTGCTGCCGCCCTCACGGTTCGCGCGCTTCGGGCCGGTCGTCGCCGTCGTCGTGTGCGCCGTCGCGCTCGCGCTCGTCGTCTTCGCCGCGTTCGGCAGCGGGATGACGACCGGCCAGCGCCTGGTCGTCCTCGCCGTCGGCGTCTGCGCCCTCTTCATCGGCGTCGCCATGGTCGCCCCGAGCCTCGCGCGGCCGCTTGCCTCGATTCTCGGCTGGCCGGCGACGCTGGTCGGCGGGGTGGCCGGGAAGCTCGCGCGTTCGAACGCCATGCGCAACCCGGGCCGGACCGCCTCGACCGCGGCCGCGCTGATGATCGGTCTCGCCCTCGTGACCGCGGTGGCGGTGCTCGCGCAGGGGCTCCGGAACGCCTTCGAAGGCGCCGTCACGAGCGAGTTCAACGCCGACTACGCGCTCACCTCGCAGGACGGCTTCACGCCGACGTCGGTCTCGTCCGCCGACGCGCTCCGCAGCTCGGGCGTCGCCACCGTCGTCGCCGGCGTCCGGGCCGGAGACGGCCGCGCCTTCGGCAAGACGGTCCAGGTCGCCGGGCTCGAGCCGGGCATCTCGAAGGTGCTGAAGCTGAGCTGGAAGGACGGGACGAACGCGTCGCTGGACGGGCTCGGCGCGACCGGCGCCGTGCTCTCGAGCGGCTTTGCGAACTCCCACCACCTCACCGTCGGGGCGCCGGTGCGGCTGGAGACGCCCGGCCGGCAAGTTCATCGGCCTCCGCGTCCGCTCGATCTACGCCTCGCCGCGCTCGGGCGACCCGCTCGGCTCGGTCTCGATCTCGTCGGCAACCTTCGACTCGCTCTACCCGAACCCGCAGAACGTCTACACGCTGATCAACATGCCGGGCGGCGTCACGCCGGCGAACACGAAGAAGCTGAACGCCGTGCTCCACTCGTTTCCCGACGCGAAGATCCAGACCGAGCAGCAGTTCATCTCCAACCAGGAGCAGGGCCTGAACACCTTCCTCGCGCTGCTCTACATCCTGCTCGGGCTCTCGATCATCGTCAGCCTCTTCGGGATCGTGAACACGCTCGTCCTGACCGTCTTCGAGCGGACCCGCGAGATCGGGATGCTGCGCGCCGTCGGCATGACCCGGCGCCAGACGCGCCGGATGATCAGGCACGAGGCGGTGATCACCGCGCTCCTCGGTGCGGCGCTCGGGATCCCGGTCGGGCTCGGCCTCGCCGCCGTCTTCGACCGTGCGCTGCGCGGCATCCCCTTCGCGGTCCCGTGGGGAACGATCGTCATCTTCGTCATCGCCGCGATCCTCGTCGGGCTGCTCGCAGCGATCTTCCCGGCGCGCCGCGCCTCGACGGCTCAACGTGCTCGAAGCGCTCCGGTACGAGTAGGTCGAGGCGGCCGACGGCGGCAGGGCGCCGGGTTCGCGGCGGGTGGCTCGTCTCGAGGCGGGCGGGCCCGGGCTCGAGCAGGGCTAGAGCCGGCCGACGGCCGTCTTCGCGAGCGACTGCTGGGTGGCGACGAACGGCGTCACGCCGACGAAGGTGACCGTGATCTCGGTGCCGCTCTTCCAGACGAGGAGCGTCGTGCCGTTGGCCGACCAGGCGTCGGCCCCGATCCCCTCGATCGGCACGACGATGCCCTTGCTGGCCTTCGCGTTCCGGTCGAAGACGGCCTGCGAGGAGACCGCGCGCGTCGCCACCGTCATCGATCTGCCGCTTGACGCGTGTAGGTGCAGGACCGGGAGAGACCGACGGTTTTCGTCCTCGGCTTCGCCGGCGTGCCGCCGAGCGCGGTCGAGGCGTCGACCGTCGTGATCAGCACGCAGGGATCGGGCGGCTCCGCCGCGAGGGCCGGTACCGGTGCGGCGGCCGCGGCGGCCAGGACGAGGACGGCGAGCAGCCCGCGCATCGGGCCCAGGATAGCGCCGCTATTCGGCGCGCTGGAAGCCGGTCGGCGCCGGCCGCGGATCGAGCGGGCTGACGGGCAGGCCGGCAAGCGGCTCGGGCGCGTTGTAGCCGCCGGGCGCGACGTCGTTCGGGCCGTCCGGATGGAACAGCCCGGCGAGCAGCTGGATCTGGCCGCGGCCGACGCCGAGCTCGAACTGCCCGCCGCCGTAGAGGGCGATCCCGTGCTCGGCGCAGCGGTCGTAGAACTCGAACAGGCGTGCGACCGAGCCGAAGCGCGACGGCTTGCAGTTGAGGCAGCGCGGCGCGAACGGCAAGGCCTCGACGTCGGCCCAGGAGTGGATCGGTGCGTCCCAGGTGATCCGCGCGCGGTGGGGTTCGAGCACCGCGTCCGTCTCCTCGTCCAGCGCGGGGTCCTCGATCCAGGCTTCGGGGAAGCCCTCCGCCACGCGCCGGTAGAGCACCGGGTCGGCCGGGTTGTCGACGACGGTGCCGTGGTAGGCGCCCTTCAGGTCGACGACGTCGACGTCGCCGCGCGCGGCCAGCTCCGCGACGAGCTCGTCCGTCCACTCCGGGGTCGGGTCGAGCTTGAAGCGCAGGGCGGGGTAGAGAGCGAGCCAGCCGTCGAGTGAGGCGGCGCGGGTCGAGGAGACGAAGGAGAGCGGCTGCGGCGGCCGCCCGAGCGCCTCGCCGAGCGAACGCCCGGCCTGCTGGAGCGCCAGGTCGAGCGCCGCCGACTCGAAGGCCCAGCGCCGGTAGTCGCGGTAGGCCGCCTGGCCCGGCTCGCCGTGCGGGAAGAGATCGAGCGCGTCGAGCTCGCGGGAGAGCGAGCCGAGCGTCCACGCGCCCGCGAGGTCGAGGTGCGGCAGCCGGTCGGCCGCATGCTCGGAGGCGTCGTAGGTGACGTCCTCGCCCAGACCGGCGCAGGCAAGCGCCGGCGAGCGTCACCGTCGTCGTCTTGCGCGTGAAGCCCTGTCCGACCTCGACCGCGGCGGTGTCGAAGCGCAGGACCTCGATCGTCAGCGGCAGGTCGGAGACGAGGTCGTAGAGCGGCACCGGGACCGAGCCTAGCTGCGCCGTTCGAGGTGGCGGCGAAGGGCGTCCAGGCGCTCGTCCCACTCGGTGCCGGCAGTGGTCAGCCGGTAGCGGGTCTCGCGGCCGGCGCGCTCGCCCTCGACGAGGCCGGCGCCGCTGAGCGTCGCGAGGTGCTTGGAGACCGCCTGCCTGCTCATCGGCAGCTCGCCGGTCAGTTCGGTCGCGGTCGCCGTCCCGTGATCGGCGAGATAGCCGAGCACGTGCCGCCGGCTCGGGTCGGCCAGGGCCGAGAACACCTGATCGAGCCCGGCGCCGCCGGGCGTCTCATACATGCGCCAGCGCCGAGGCCTGGAGCTCGAGCGCGGTCGTCCACGCCGACGAGGTCTCGACGACGGTCAGGCGGGTGCCGTCTGCGTCGTCGGCCAGCGTGAACTCGACCTCGCCCTCGCCGTCCCAGGTGAAGGCGAGCCGCTCCCCCGGCTCGACCTCGGTGACGACCCCGTGCCGCGACTCGCCGTTTCCCCAGCGGAACCGCGCCTCGCCCCCGCGGCGCAGCTCGAGCGTCACGTCGTTGGCGAACCAGCTCTCGAGCTCGGCTGGATCTGTCAGGGCGGCCCAGACCTCCTCGCGCGTCGCCGGCAGGACGATCTCCTTGCGAATCATCAGCAACCTCCTGGTTGCGTATATAGTAGGCAACCTACAAGTTGCACGTTACAGGAGGTGTTGGTCATGCTGGTCGGTCAGGTGATCCCGATGGTGCTCGAGGCGGACGGCCGCGGCGAGCGCTCGTTCGACATCTACTCGCGGCTGCTCCGGGAGCGCATCGTCTTCCTCGGCCAGGAGGTTGACGATCAGGTCGCGAACCTCGTCGCGGCGCAGTTGCTCTTTCTCGAGGCCGAAGACCCCGAGAAGGACATCTGGCTCTACGTCAACTCACCGGGCGGGTCGGCCTATGCGGGCATGGCCATCTACGACGCGATGCAGTACGTGCGGCCCGATGTTGCGACCGTGTGCCTCGGGATGGGTATGTCGGCCGCGGCGATGATCCTCTGCGGCGGCGCCGCCGGTAAGCGCCACGCGCTCCCGAACGCGAAGATCATGATCCACCAGGGCTCGGGAGGCGCCAGGGGTACGCCGGCCGACATCCAGATCGCGGCGCGCGAGATCCTCGAGCTGACCCGCCAGATGGCCGAGATCATCGCTCGACACTCCGGCCGCGACGTCGAGCAGGTGCTGCACGACATCGACCGCGACCGCTTCATGACGCCGAGCGACGCCGTCGCCTACGGGCTGATCGACGGGATCATGAGCGTGCGCGGCGCGCAGACCGCAGCGTGAGCGCGGCCCGGAGCCCCGAGACGAGGATCGCGATCATCACGAGCGACACCGCCAGGAACGCCGCCTCGCTGCCGCCGAAGCGGCGGTCGAGCACGAGCGCTCGCACGAGCACGGCCGCGGGGACGCCGACCGCCCAGGTCAACGGCAGGCGCCAGGCGCCGGGCCGGGTATAGAGCCCGCAGGCGAGCGCCGCAGCGAACCAGCAGCCGAGGAAGGGCAGAGCATCGCGTGCATACCCGGCCGGGCCGAGCCCGCGTCCGTGCGAGAGGAGGCCGATCGTGACGAAGACGAGGATCGCGGCGGCGTCCGACGCCAGCGCGAGGCGCGGCGGCAGTCGGGGGTCGGCGCCGGTCGCCACGCCTGCAGGCTAGCCGCCGTCCGGAGGAGCGCAGGGCGCCCGCCGCGCGGGCGCCCTGCCGTGAACTCGCCGGCTAGGACAGGGTGGCGACTACGCCTCGCTCGAGTCGGGCGAGCCCGCGTCCTCGACGGGCGCCGGGGTCTCTGGCACCGGGGAGGCCGGGGTGCTCGACGCGGCCGCTCCGCCGGAGCCGGCGCCGCCGACCTTGACGTTGGCGGGCATCTTCGGCATCTCGACCCCTTCGACCTTGGCGCGCAGGAACGAGGCGACCGCGATCGCGATCGCGAGGACCGTCCCGACCCATTCGGGCCACGCGCGGAAGTCGCTCCAGTCGAGGAAGACGATCACCGTGAAGACGAGCAGGAGCACTGCCAGTATCGCCGAGACCATCGCGGGGGTGAACTCCCCGAGCTGGATCTTGTAGTCGAGGAGCCGACCGACTTCCCAGAGCAGGAAGACGATGGCGACCAGCGCCACGATGATGCCGAAGCCGTGCCACAGGCTGTAGCCGTACGTGTACGGGCCGATCGAAACCGACTGCCAGTCGAAGAAGGAAATGATCACGAACAGCACGAGTCCCCCGAGGACCACCTGCGCCTCGCGGGAGAGCTTTGAGAGCGCGTCCATATCTGTCCAAGCCCTTTCCGTGTCGTTGCCGGCCAAGCCCCGCCGTTTTCGGGCGAGTTCTCGCGAGCATAGACCCAAAACCGGCTGGCAGCAGCCGCGATCCCGCCGCGGCGACGCTCAGGAACGGATATGGAATGGCGCCACCCGCCAGCCGTACCAGCGCCAGTACCAGGCGGGAACGATCTTCGGCGCCGCGGGGCGCGGCCCCGACCTGCCCGACTCCTGCCAGTTGAACAGCGCCCAGGCCCACCTGGGCAGCACCTGCGGGAGCCGTTGCGGGCGTTTCGACGGCAACACGACCAGCGGGGGGGACGGCCCGCTCACCTTGCCGGCCGCGTCGGTGGCGATCACCCGGAAGACGCTCGGCGCGTTCGGGTGGATGGTCGCCACCGCCGCCGTCGTCTGGCCCGGGATCGAGAGCAGTGGACGGTTGCCGAGCGTCACCCGGTAGGAGATCGCGGGCCCGCTCGCAGCGCTCGCGGCCGGCCAGGAGAGGACGAGGTCGCCGCGTGAGAAGTGCCCCGTCAGGCCGACGGGGGCGGAAGGCGGCGCGGTCTCCGGCAGCAGGGCGAAGAAGCCGCCGGCCATCGTTTCGATGTCGACCGACCCGTCCGGGTTGCGCGTGTAGCCCGCCCCGGCGCCCTTCGGGAGCGCACCGGAGAAGAGCGGCTGCAGCGGCCGCCAGGTGGCGCCGTCGGTCGAGGTCATCGGGGCGAGCGCGCCTGCCTGGGCGGCGATACGGATCGTCAGGGGTTCCGCCAGGCCGGTCCGCAGCATCGCGCTCGCCGTCTGCTGAACCGAGAGCTCGACGCCGTAGCCGCCGCTCGTGAAGCCCGGAACCGGCTGGGACGGCAGGGCCGGGGTCAGCGTCACGACGACGGGTTGCTGGAAGGCGCCGGGCGGCCAGCTGACGCTCGCGTTCCCGTCGACCGAGGTCACCGATCCGGCTGCCGACTCGCTTGCGGCCGGAGCCGGGGCCGGGCTCGGTGACGGCGCCGTCACCGGCGCCGCCCCCGCGGTACCGACGACGGCGCCGTCGACGAAGCTGGAGTCGATCTGCAGCGTCGCTCCGCCCCAGGTCTCGGCATGTGCGCCCCGGTACTGGTGGAGCCGCTGGTGGTTCGCCCAGAGCGCGTCCGACACGTAGGGGTCGCCGAAGACGCTCTCGACGCCGTCCCAGTCGGCGATCCAGACGTCGTCGGGAGAGGAGCCGGTGGTTGCGAGCGCCTGCATGTCCCTGATCGTCGAGGCGGCGCTTCCGTAGACACCGGCGAGATCGCCGAGCGTGTGGAGCTCGTTGACCCAGGAGGCGACGAACTCCTGCACCGCCTCGGTGCACGCCGGGTCGTTGAGCGCGTACCCCTCGAGGTCGAGGTAGATCGGGCTGCCGGGAGGGAGGGCCAGCGCCGCGGCGTCATTCGCCGCGTCGTCGGCGGCGGCCGTGCCCTGGCTGGCGGCGAGCGCCGGGCTGATCTTGGCGAGCCCCGACTGGTCGACGCAGGGAGCCTGCAGGCCCACGTAGAGCGGGATGAGGCTCCAGCCGGCGGCGATGCTGCTGGCGGTCCACGCGGGTGAGAGCTCGCTGTTGTCGCAGGCGCGGTTCTGGCCGCCGATGTAGATCCCCACCGCGCGGTAGGGGGAGGCAAGCCACGCGCTGAGGGTGGCCTGGCTCGGCGCGTTGCAGGAATCGAGCGCGTACCCGCTGAACGACGAGGCCGAGTTCGCCGCCGGTGAGGCCGCCCCGCCGCCGGCGAGCACGAGGCCGAGCCCCGTCACGAGCGCGGCCGAGCCGACCCGTTTCCAGTACCTGCCGACGCCGGTCGCGAGCGCTGTCGTCGACCAGCGCATCCAGGCTACTTCGCTGCCCCCGCCAGCGCTCCTTGGCCGGCCCGCCACCCCCGGAGATGCTAGGGCCCAGTCCTCAGAGCAGGGTTCGGGTGTCGTTCGGAGACTGTGAGCGAGCTCGTTTCGCCGCGCCGGGTGTCTGCGGACGCGTGAGGAGAGGCCCGAAGGATCGGACCCCTCCTCTGCCAGAGGCCTTGGGGGACGAACTCCTTGTCGCCCGGCCTCTCCCCGCGAGCCTTCCGTAGCTGCGCGTGCCCCGCGAGTGTGCGCAGCTTCGCGAGGGTGCGCAAGGGTCGTTCACCGCCCCGTCTCCGCCTTTCGACCATGCTGCCGCACCGATTGCTTCCGGCGGGGGTTCCCTCGGGCCGGCAGAGCGATCAGAATGGGTGGATGGTCGGCAGACCGGTGATCGGGATCACGACGTACGTCACCCCGGCGTCGTTCGGGGTCTGGGAGCTGACCGCGGCGCTCGTCCCGATCGACTACGTCCGCGCCGTCGTCCGCGCCGGCGGCCGCCCGCTGCTCGTCCCGCCGCTGGACGACGCGGTCGACGAGACCCTCGGCGCGCTCGACGGCCTGATCTTCTCCGGCGGCTCCGACCTCGACCCGGAGCTCTACGGCCAGGAGCCGCACGCCGAGACGACGGGGGTCGTGCCCGAGCGCGACGGCGCCGAGCTGGCGCTGCTCACCGCGGCGATCGAGCGTGACGTACCCGTGCTCGCGATCTGCCGCGGCTCGCAGGTGCTCAACGTCGCACTCGGCGGCGATCTCGTCCAGCATCTCCCGGACGTCGTCGGCCACAACGGCCACAGGGACACTCCCGGCAGCTTCTCCGAGCACGGCGTCGAGCTCGAGCCGGGATCGCGGCTCTCGTCGGTGCTCGGCGAACGGGTCGAGATCCACTCCCACCACCATCAGGGCTTCGCGACGCTGGGTGCGGGTCTCCGACCGGTGGCCCGCGACGCCGACGGTGGTGTCGAGGCGCTCGAGTACGAGGGGCGCCGTTTCACGGTCGGCGTGCTCTGGCATCCCGAGGCGGGCGAGGACATGCGCCTCTTCGAGGCGCTCGTCCAGGAGGCGGCGGACTACCGCCTGCGGCGCCGGCCCCGTTAGGCTGCCGGCGCCAGCTCGGTCGTGCAGAACGCGCAGCGTGTCGCGGCGACCGGTATCTCGCTCAGGCACTCGGGGCAGCTGCGGGTGGTCGGGTCGGCCGGTGGTTCCCGACGAGAGCGTGCGACCAGCGCGTTCACCGGCTTGATCACGAGGAAGAAGAGCACGATCGCGACGAGGACGAATGCGAGCAATGCGTTCAGGAACGCGCCGTAGTTGAACTGGCTGTTGTTGATCGTGAACGTCAGGCTCGAGAAGCTGGGCTTGCCGAAGATCGCCGCGATCAGCGGCGTGACGAGGTCGGCGACGAAGGACGTGATCACCGCGCCGAAGGCGATGCCGATCACGATGCCGACGGCCATGTCGACGAGGTTGCCGCGGAGCAGGAATGCCTTGAAGTCCTTCACGACGCCTCCTCAGATCGGGTGGCCTTCATCATCTCTGCTGACCCGGTCGCGGTTCAAGACGGTTCATGAGAACCGCTATCATCGTTGCGATGGCTGCGACGGTCGAGGCGGAGTGGGCGGGCACGACCCTGGAGGCGCTGCAGCGCAAAGGTCTGAGGAACGGCGGGGCCCGCCGGGCGGTGATCGAGCTCCTCGGCGGTCAGGACTGCTGCCTGACCGCGCAGGAGATCTTCGACCGGCTCCGCGGCTCGGACCGGCGGGTCGGGATCGCGAGCGTCTACCGCGTCCTCGATCTCCTCACCTCCGAGGGCCTCGTCCAGCGGATCGACCTCGGCTCGGGAATTGCCCGTTACGAACCCGTCCACGCCGGCGGTGGCCATCATCACCATCTGGTCTGTGACAGCTGCGGGAAGGTCGAGGCATTCGCCGACCGCAAGCTCGAGCACGCGATCCACCGCCTCGAGCAGACGTCCGGCTACGCCGTCGCCGGCCACGACGTCGTGCTCCACGGCGCCTGCGCCGACTGCCGCTAACCCGACGGGCGCCAGGTCGCCGCGAACGCCGCGGCGTAGAGAGCGACGGCGACGCCGATGATCGTGCTGCTCGGCGGCAGGGTCGGGAAGAGGTAGGCGAGTGTGATCCCGAGCCAGACGGAGGCGAGCGCGGCAGCAGACGAGATCAGCACCCCGAGCCGGGGATTCGCCGTCAGCCTGATCGCGGTACCCGCCGGCGCCGCGATCAGACCGAGCAGGAGCAGCGCGCCGACGGCCTCGGTCGCCTCGCCCGCGTCCACCGCCAGCACGACGAGAAAGAGGGCGCCGAGGACTCCGACCCGCACGCCCCGGGCCGCCGCGGCCTCTGGCGCGAACGTCGCATAGAGCAATGGCCGCCCGATCACGCTCAGCGCAGCGGCGAGGCCGAGAGCGACCACCGCCGCGAACGCGGCCTGGGCCGCGGTGAGGCTGAAGATGGAGCCGAAGAGCGTCCGGGCCGCAATCACCCCGTTGCTGCCACCGCTGCCGCGGTTGAAGAGGTACAGGAAGAGGACGCCAAGGCCGAGGACGCCGGAGAAGACGACACCGATGACGACGTCGTCGACCTGCAGCCGCTCGCCGAGCGCCGCGAAGAGGAGCGCCACCGCGACCGTCGTCGCGAACAGCCCGATCCGGAGATCGACGCCGGCGAGCGCTGCCGCGAGGACGCCGGTGAAGGCGACGTGGCTGAGCGCGTCTCCTGCGAAGACCTGCGCCCTGAGAACGGTGAAGTAGCCGACCGCGCCCGAGACGAGCGCGATCGCCGAGCCGGCGAGGAGGGCGTTCCGGATGAACTCCTGGTCGAGCATCAGCGGACGGTCGCGAGGGTCGCGGCGGCGTAGGCGGCGAGTCCGAGTGTCGGGACGAAGAAGCCGATCGGATAGTCCGTGAAGTACGAGAGCGTCAGCCCGAGCCAGGTGACGGCGAGACCGATTGCCGCCGACAGAGCGAGCCCGAGCGGGATGCGGGCCGTCAGGCGCTGGGCTGCGGCCGGCGGCGCGACGAGGAGGGCGAAGACGAGGAGGACGCCGGTGATCTGCGCCGTCGCGGCGACCGCGAGCCCGAGGACGAGCAGGAAGGCGGGGTCGAGCAGCCGCACCGCGACGCCACGGGCGCGGGCTCCGGCCGGGTCGACGGACGCGTAGAGGAGCGGCCGGCCGGCCGCCACGAAGAACACGAGCGCGCCGGCTGCGACACCGGCCAGGGTCAGCACCTGGTCCCTCGTGATGCCGAGGAACGAGCCGAACAGGAGCGATTCGAGGTCCTCGAGGATGCCGTGGTAGAGGCTCAGGAAGAGGAAGCCGAGCGCGAGGCCCGCAACCTGGACCGTCCCGATCACGGCAGACTCCTGCCGCGGATCGCGCGTGCCGCGCCGCAGCGAGCCGGCCGCGATCGCCAGGGCCGCGACCGCACAGGAGACGAAGTACCCGATCGCCAAGGGCACGCCGGCGAGGGCCGCGCCGCTCGCGCCGGGAAACGAGGTGATCGCGAGGGTGTGCCCGGCGAAGCTCTGGCGCCGGAGCACCATGAACCAGCCGGCGACGGCGGCCATCAGCGCGACGAGCGTGCCCGCCTCGAAGGCGTTCACCATGAACGGATAGGCGAGGAGCTGGCTCACGTCCGAGCCCAGATCGATCGAGAGGTGCGGGTTCACGTTCCGCTGCTCAGTGGGCGTGGCGGTCGTGATGAGCGTGCGTATCGGGTTGACCGACGACGACCAGGCGGCCGTCGGAGGCGTGCAGCACGTCGACCGGGACGCCGTAGAGCTCGCTCAGCGTCTCGCTCGTGATCACCTCGTCGGGGCGACCGGAGAGGAGCCGCCCGCCGGCGACGTACACGACGCGGTCGAGATCGTCGATGAGCGGGTTGACGTCGTGGGCAACGAGCAAGACGGCGACGCCCTCGGAGCGACAAATCCCGGCCAGGAGCGCCGAGACGGCGGTCTGGTTCGGCAGGTCGAGGCTGTCGAGCGGCTCGTCGAGCAGGAGCAGCTCCGGGCGTGCCGCGAGCGCCTGCGCGATCAGCAGCCGTTGCTGCTCCCCGCCCGAGCACTCGCCGATCGAACGGCCTGCGAACGGTCGGGCGCCGACGAGCTCGATCACCTCGTCGACGCGCGACCGCGCGGCGTGACGATTTGCCAGCGGCAGTCCGTAGCGGTTGCCGTCGAGCCCGAGGCGGACGAGGTCGACGCCACGGATCCGTGTCGAGGAGTCGTAGGCCTGACGCTGCGGCAGGTAGCCGATCGAGCCGTTTCGCCGGCCCGGCGGGGCACCGAGCACGGTCGCGGAGCCGCCGCTCAACGGCAGGAGCCCGAGCAGCACGCGCAGAAGCGTCGACTTCCCGGCCCCGTTCGGCCCGAGCACCGCCACGAACTCGCCCTGTTCGATCTCGAGATCGACGCCGCTCCACACGATCGAGCCGCCGATCGTCGCGGCGGCGTCGCGAAGGACGACGGCGGGAGACCTCGCCGCCACCGTTACCGTCCGGTCGCCCGCCGGAGGGCGGTGAGGAGCCGTGCGAGCTGGGCAGACCTGCCACTGCTCGAAGTCGAGCGTCGCGGGCGAGAGCGTCTCGGTGATCGTGACGATCGGGATGTGCGCCGCCCGCGCGATCGCGTTCACCTGATCGACCACGGGCGTGACGTTCTGGCTGTTGAAGACCCAGACCTTGATCAGGTGGTCGCGCGCCTGGCGCTCGACCGTCTCCGTGTCCTGCGCCGTCACGTCGCCGCCTTCGGCGACCGCGTCGGCAAAGCTCGGCGGCGTCAGCAGCCTCAGCCCGAGGCTCTGGCCGAGCGGCGCGAAGATGCTCTCGCTGTAGCCGACCGGGACGCCGGCATACCGGTGGCGGATCTCCCCTAACAGCGCGTCGTACCGGCCGAGCGCCGTCGTCTCGAAGACGTGCTCCCGCTTGGCGAAGTAGCGTGCGGCCGCCGGGTCGACCCGGTCGTAGGCCGCGACGATTGCGGCGATCACGCGTCGTACGGCGGCCGGCGAGTACCACTGGTGCGGGTTGTCACCGGCACCGAGGCCGAGGACGTCGCCGACCGAGACGATGACGCGGTGGCCGGAGTCGGCCGCGAGCAGCTGCGAGGCCCAGTTGTCGTAGCCGATCCCGTTGACGATCGCGACCGTCGAGCCGGCCATCGTCCGTGCGTCGGATGGGGTCGGCTCGTAGCTGTGCGGATCGGTATCGGGGTTGACAATGATGCTGCGGACGGTCACCCGGTCGCCGCCGAGCTGGCTCGCGATGCTGCCCCAGAAGTCCTCGGCGGCGACGACCTGGAGGCGTGACTGACGGTGGCCTGCGGCCCCGCACGCTGCCAGGCCGAGCACGGCAAGGCAGCACACGGTCAGGTGCAGCAGTCGTCGCAGCGAGGATCCCACGACGTGACTCTAGCAAGGAGTGAGACTCAGTCTCACTATCACTTAGTTCCGGCGTCCTATACTCCCCGCGTGCACATCGAGCTGCTGCCGTTCCTCGCGATCGCGATCCTCCTGATCGTGATCCCGGGGCCTGACACGGCGATGGTGACGAAGAACGCGGTGGTCGGGGGCCGACGCTCCGGGGTGCTCGCGGCGGTCGGCGTCTCCGTCGGCCTGACGATCTGGACTGCGGCGGCGGCACTCGGGATCGCGGCGCTGCTGCGGGCTTCGACGGTCGGCTTCGATGCGTTGAAGATCGCCGGCGCCGTCTACCTGACGGTCATCGGCATTCAGCTGCTCCGCTCCCGCGGAGTCGTCGCGGACACGCCTGCAGCGCGGGGAGCGAGCGGCATCCGGGCGTTCCGCCAGGGCATTCTCAGCGACCTCGGCAACCCGAAGATCGCCGTCTTCTTCACGAGCCTGCTGCCCCAGTTCGTCCACGGGCACGGATCGGCCTTCGCACCGCTGCTCGTCCTCGGTGTGGTCTTCGCGGTGCTGACGCTTGCGTGGCTCGCCGCCTACGCCTTCGCGGTCGGGCACGCCTCGGGCTGGCTTCGCCGGCCGGCCGTTCGCCGGGCGCTCGACCGGTTCACCGGGATCGTCCTGATCGGTTTCGGGGTCAGGCTGGCGCTCGAGCGGCGGTGAGCCGGCCGGTTGCCGTTTGACGGGAGCGCCGGTCCCGTCTACAAGAGAAGCATGCGAGGCATGCGGATAGCCCTGGCGCTCGCGGTGTGCTGCGCTGGCGCGGCTCTCGTCGTCGGTGGGTTCTCGAACCGCGTCGACCCCGTCGCCGCCGCCGCGATGAAGAGCGAGGACGCCGGCGGCGCGAACCTGGCGCTGACCGTCTCGACGACGGCTCCCGGCGGCCAGCCGGTCTCCGTCACCGCGACCGGTGTCTTCGACGGCCAGGAGGCCGACGTGACGGCAGACGTCTCGAGCGTCCTCGCCGCCGTCGGCGTCCCGTCCGGGTCGGGGCAGGTCGAGCTCCGCTATCTCCAGGAGAACGGCGATCCCGTCGTGTACGTCAACGTCCCGTCGCTCGCTGCCGAGCTCCCAGGCGGGGCGACCTGGGTCAGGCTCGATCTCGAACAGGTCGGCAAGCAGGTCGGAGTCGACGTCAGCCAGCTGATCGGCGAGGCGACCGCGAACCCTGCCGACATCCTCGCCCTGCTTCAGGCGAGCGGCCAGGTACAGTCGCTCGGCTCGGAGACGATCGACCTCGTGCCGACGACCCACTACCGGGCGCTGATCGAGCTCGACAAGGTCGCCGGCTCGGTCGGCGGCGCGCTTGGTCAGAGCCTCGCCGCCCGGCTGAGCGCCCCTGGCATGCCGACGTCGATCCCGGTCGACGTCTGGATCGGCGCCGACGGTCTCGTTCGGCGCGCCTCGATCGACGAGAACCTGCCGGCCGCGGGCGGGACGACCGACGTGCAGGCGCAGGTCGACATCAGCAACTACGGAACGCCCGTCAGCGTGACGGCGCCACCGGCCGACCAGGTCTTCGATCTGACCGGCCTGGCCTCGAACCTCGCGGCCGGGCTCGCCTCCGCCGTCCACTGAGCTGCCGCCGTCCGGTCGGCCCGCGGCCCGACGAAGGCTCGCGGGTCAGGCCGCGCTCGGGGCAGCCCGGCTCCCGATGACGCTCGTCGCGATCGCACGGTTCCTACCCGGCGACAGCTCGGCAACCGACGTCGGCGCCACGCGGCCAGTGGGTGCGCCGACGATCTGATTGCCTCGCCGATGAGGCAATCAGATCGCGCGCAGAAGGTGCCGCCGGGCTAGCTGCAGCCGGTGGAGGTGCCGCAGTCGCGGCAGGTGTAGCACGTGCCGGCACGGACCATCCGGCCCCCGCAACGCGAGCACTCGATCGCGTCCTCGTGCGTATTGAAGAGCGCCGTCTGGCCCGGCGTCGGCATCGGCGCGTCGAACTCGGGGAGCCCGGGCGCTCCGGCGGCGTAGGCTGCCGACAGTCGGGCCCGCACCTCCGGGGAGAGGATGCCGACCTCCTCCTGCTGGTCGACCGTGAGGAACTTCTTCCCCATCCAGCGGAAGACGTAGTCGACGATCGACTTGGCGGAGCGAATGTCGGGGTCGTTCGTCAGCCCCGACGGCTCGAAGCGCATGTGGGCGAACTTCGAGACGTACACCTCGAGCGGCACCCCGTACTGGAGCCCGAGCGAGACGGAGATCATGAACGAGTTCATCAGCCCGGCGAGGGTCGTCCCCTCCTTGGCGATGTCGACGAAGATGTCGCCGGCGGTGCCGTCATCGAACAGGCCGACGTGGATGTAGCCCTCGTACTCGCCGACGCGGAACTTGCGGCCGACCTCGGTGCGGTCATCCGGCAGGCGCCGCCGCCGGGGGGCAGCGACCCCGGCTCCACCGGCCGGAGCGAGCAGGGTCGCCGGCCTGTCGGACTTGCCCGAGAGCGGCTGGGCGACCTTGCAGTTGTCGCGGTAGATCGCGATCGCCTTGACGCCGAGCTTCCAGGCGTCGATGTAGACCTGGGCGACCTCGTCGGCGGTCGTGCTCTCGGGCAGGTTCACCGTCTTGCTCAGCGCGCCGCTGATGAACGGCTGAATCGCCCCCATCATCTTCACGTGGCCGGAGTGGTGGATCGCCCGCTCTCCGATCGCGCAGTCGAAGACCGGATAGTGCTCGGTCTTGACGAACGGCGCTCCGACGATCGTGTTGCGCTCGTCGATGAAGGCGACGATCTCGTCGATCTCGCTCGGCGAGTAGCCGAGCTTGTCGAGGCCGAGCGGAACGGTCTTGTTGACGATGGTGATCTCACCGCCGCCCACGAGCTTCTTCGACTTGACGAGCGAGAAGTCCGGTTCGAGACCGGTGGTGTCGCAATCCATCTGGAACGAGATCGTCCCGGTCGGGGCGATCACGGTCGCCTGAGCGTTGCGGTAGCCGCCGACCTCGCCGAGGTTCAGCGCCTCGTCCCACGCCCGGCGGGCGCTCGCGAGCAGGTCGCTCGGAATCGTCTGCGCGTCGGCGATGTTGCCGACCGCTGCCCGGTGCTTCGCGATCACGCCGATCATCGCGGCGGCGTTTGGCTGGTAGCCCGCGAACGACCCCATCCGCGCGGCGATCTCGGCCGACTTCCGGTAGGCGCGACCGGTCATCAAGGCGGTCACCGCTGCGGCGTAGGCCCGTCCCTCGCTGGAGTCGTATGGGTGCCCGCGCGCCATCAGCAGGGCGCCGAGGTTCGCGTACCCGAGGCCGAGCTGGCGGTAGGCCTTGGCGTTCCGTTCGATCTCGGGCGTCGGGTAGGAGGAGTTCCCGACGAGGATCTCCTGCGCGAGGAAGACGACGTCGACCGCATGCTCGAACGCCTCGACATCGAGCTCGCCGTCCTCACGGCGGAACTTCATCAGATTGAGCGAGGCGAGATTGCAGGCCGAGTCGTCGATCGACATGTACTCCGAACAGGGGTTGGAGGCGTTGATGCGCCCGCTGTTGGGCAGCGTGTGCCAGGAGTTGATCGTCGTGTCGTACTGCAGTCCCGGATCGGCGCAGCGCCAGGCCGCGTCGGCGATCTGGCGCAGCAGGTCGCGCGCCTTGATCGTGTCGACGATCGAGCCGTCGACGCGAGCGGTCAGATTCCAATCCGCGTCGCTTTCGACCGCCTGCATGAAGGAGTCGGAGACCCGGACCGAGTTGTTCGCGTTCTGGTACTGGATCGAGGCCCAGTCGGGCGAGTCGAGCGACATGTCGTAGCCCGCGGCCTCGAGCACGCGGGCCTTCTCCTCCTCACGGGCCTTGCACCAGACGAACTCGAGAATGTCCGGATGATCGACGTCAAGCACGATCATCTTCGCCGCGCGGCGAGTCTTGCCGCCCGACTTGATCGTGCCGGCCGATGCGTCGGCGCCGCGCATGAACGAGACAGGCCCCGAGGCGTAGCCGCCTTTCGAGAGCTGCTCCTTGGAAGAGCGCAAGCGGGAGAGGTTGACGCCGGAGCCCGAGCCACCGCGGAAGATGACCCCCTCACGGCGGATCCAGTCGAGGATCGAGTCCATCGAGTCCTCGATCGAGAGGATGAAGCACGCCGAGCACTGCGGCTTCTCCTCGAAGCCGACGTTGAACCAGACGGGCGAGTTGAACGCGGCGAGCTGGTTGACCAGGATCGCCTTCAGCTCATCCTCGAAGGTCTGCGCCTCGTCCTCGGTCGCGAAGTACCGGCCCTCGCGGCCCCACGTGCCGATCGTCGTGACGACCCGGCCGATCATCTGCTTGACCGACCGCTCGCGCTCCGGCGAGGACATGCGGCCGCGGAAGTACTTCTGGGCGACGATGTTCGTCGCTGTCTGCGACCAGAACTTGGGAAACTCGACGCCCTTCTGGTCGAATGTTGGCCGCTCCTTGCCAGGAATGAACGCGTCGCGCAGCTCCCACTCGATCTCGTCGAAGGGGTCGCGGCCGGGA
The DNA here is from genome assembly GCA_963765345.1 of uncultured Actinomycetota bacterium. GTDB lineage: Bacteria > Actinomycetota > Thermoleophilia > Gaiellales > Gaiellaceae > PALSA-600. The sequence continues at coordinate 10,843 of CAVXWI010000030.1, read as the reverse complement.
ATGGTGAAGTAGCGGCGAACGGCCAGGCTGGCGTCCTCCCTGCTAACTGCGTTCACGAGCCGTTCTGGCTTGATCTGAACCGAGCTTTCTTCTACTCCGGAGACCTTTTCCTGCTCTAGGGACGCCATGTCTTCTCCTCTTCCGCGATCGGCCGGTACGGGCGCCAGCAGCACGAGATGACCAGATCATCACGCTGACGGGCGAACCGCGGAGGGTATGACGCCCGTCGGATGGAACGGGAGCGGAACGATGGATACCCGCAAAAAGCGCTAATTTGCGGCCCCGTTTCGCCTTCCCATTCTACCGGGCCGGCTCCGCGGCGCGGGCCTACGGGGTCGCGGGCGGGCCGCCGTCGCGCGGGTGCGAGCGCTGCCAGAACATGCCGGCAATGCCGGCGATCACGAGCAGGATCGCGAGCACGCCGAGAATGAGCAGCGGCGTCGGAAAGGCGTTTGCGCTACCGGGATCGAGCTTGTCGAGCCACGAGGAGATGCCGGTCGCCTTCTTCGAGGTGGTGGTCGTCGTCACGATCACGACGCCGCGCGCCAGCTTGCCGTGTGCGGCAGCGGCCTCGGCTGCCTGGATCTCCTGCTTCTCGCTGCCGTAGATCGTCGCGACGGCCGGCAGGTGCTTGATCGCCTCGCCATAGCAAGGAAGGGGGTAGATCTTGCTGATCGCGCCGTCGTAGGAGTCGTTGAGCAGCGACTCCCAGCAGGGAATGGTGCGGCCGGAGTGGGCCTGCGCGGCCAGAGCCGGAAACGGCGTCAACGCGCCGGCAAGCACGCAGAGCAAGACAAGACGGATGCAGCGGATGCGTCTAGGGATCACTGGGCGACTTGAGCAGGTGTCCGAAAGGTGATGATGACGAGTCTTCCGGACGAGGATATGCGCCCGGTTGCGACTGTGTAAGGCGATTGTTAGTCACACAGACACAGTCAGGAGCGGATGCTAGCGTCGAACGGGATGCGGCTGGCTCACGAACTACGCTCGCCGCTTTTCCCGGCGCTCGCCCTCGTCGCCGCCTCGCTCTTCCTCGCACACGACCCCGGGACCGGGTCGCTGCCGTGGCTCGGGCTGGCCGCGCTGGCCCTCGTCGGGTGGCTCTTCGCGACGCAGAGGCCCCCGGCGGGCGCCGTCGTGTTCCTGCCGTTCGCCGCATTCGCGGCCTGGTGTGCGCTCTCGGTCGCCTGGTCGATCGAGCCGGACCGTAGCTGGAGCTACGCGAACCGCACGATCGTGTATCTCGCCTTCGCGCTGATCGGCGCCTACCTCGGCACCGAGTCCCGCCGGCTCCTCTACGGGTTCTCGGCCTTGCTCGGCGCGGTCTGCGTCTGGTCGCTCGCCGGCAAGGTCGTTCCCAGGCTCCACGACTACGGGCAGGTCGCCCGCTTGACGGGCCCGGTCGGGTACTGGAACGCCCTCGCCCTGCTTGGTGACGTCGCGCTGCCGCTCGGCCTGTGCCTCGCGACCCGCCAACGGACGGCGGGGACGCTGCTCGTCTACGGCTGGCTCGTCGTGATCGGCCTCACCTACTCGCGCGGGGGCGTCCTTGTCGCGGTGGTGGTGATCGCGCTCTGGATGGTGCTCTCGAAGGCGTGGATCGAGGCGCTCTCGACGCTCCTGGCGGCCGGGCTACCCGCGGCCGGCGCCCTCGCCGTCGCGTTCTCCCTCGCCGGGCTGACGAGCGACGGCCAGCCGCACGCGACCCGTGTCCGCGCCGGGATCGTCTTCGGCGTCGTGCTCATCGCCAACGCGCTGATCGCCGCCGGTCTTGCCCGCTTTCAGCTGCCGGGAACGAGCCTCGTGCGCCGGCTTTCCTTCGCACTCCTGGCCGTGCTTGCCGCGGCGGCGCTCGTTGTCGGGGCGACGCACGCGCAGTCGTGGTGGCGGAGCTTCACCGCCCCGAGCGCCAGCGACGTGACCCAGTCGCCGGGCCGGCTTGTCGAGGTCAGCTCGAACTTCCGCTGGGCGTGGTGGACGCAGGCGTGGCAAGGCTGGCAGACGAAGCCCGTCGTGGGAACCGGCGCCGGCTCGTTTCCGTTCACGAACCTGCGCTACCGCAAGACGAGTCTCGACCAGACGATCGAGCCGCACAGCCTGCCGGTGCAGTTCCTGAGCGAGACCGGCGTGATCGGCCTGCTGCTCTTTCTCGGCTCGATCGGCTGGCTCGTCGTCCGCGGCCGCCGCCGCCCCGGCCCGCAGCTCGCTCTGGCCCTGGCGCTGCCCGCATACTTCCTGCACGGGCTGCTCGACATCGATTGGGATTTCATCTCGGTCTCGGGGCCCGTGTTCCTGATCGCCGGGGCGCTCGCCGTTCGGCCCTCTACCCGTCCGCGCCCGCGCCCGTTCACCGCCGTCACCGTGAGCGGGCTCCTGGCGATCGCCGCCGTCTCGCTACTCGCGGTCTGGCTCGGCGGGCACTGGGAGGGCCGGGCCGAGGCGGCGCTCGGCTCGAACGACGCGCAGGCGATCTCGCTCGCCAAGCGGGCTCGCACCGTCGATCCGCTCGTGGTCGACCCGCTCTTCACCGCGGCCAACGCGGAGAGCAACATTGCCGCCAGAATCCTCAAAGCGCGGGGACCCGGCTGGCGGCAGCATTACGGACAGGCGATCTCGGCGGCCCTCGGGTACCTGAAGCAGGCAACCGGCGTCCAACCCGACAACGCGTACGCGTGGTACCAGCTCGGGACGCTGCAGTTCGATCTCGGCTGCCCGTATGCCGCGCTGCCCTCGTTCAGTCACTCGACCGTGCTCGACGGTCAGTACCCGCCCTACAACGCCGAGCTACGCCCAGGCGCTCGCCGAGGTCAACTCTGGCACGTACAAGTGCTGAGGAGGCTCAGGCGCCGACGATGACGGCGATCTCGCCGCCGTGCAGCGCGCCTGCCACGATGCCGTCAAGCGGGCCGACGACCTTGACGCCGATCGCCTTGGCGAGCCGCATCCCGTCGGAGCGGAACCCCGGCCGGTACATGACGACACTCGTCGCGTAGTCCTGACGATGGGCGTTCGCCGTGCCGGCGATCTTGTAGCCCAGGCCATGCAGGTGGGCTGCCGTGGTGCCCGCGGCCCCGTTCACTCCGTTGCCGTTGAAGACCATGATCTTGACCTGGCTGTGAGGCCGGGCCTTCCCGGGGGGTGCATTCATCTGGCGGACCGCCTGCTGGAGCTGCTTGCTCGGCGGCGTGCTGACGGCGGCCAGGGCCTCCCTGCGGATCACGTGAGAGATTGGCTTCGCGAGGAGAACCGAGCCGGCACCGAGCAGCAGGACGAGTTCGATCGCGGCGACGGCCGAGGCGACCACCGTCGCCCGGCGCCAGGGACGGACGAGCTCCTGCTGCGTGAGGAACGGGGCATCCACGGGGCTCCCGACTTCGCCGGGCGCCGGGCGAGTCCTCCGCTACCGCTCGGTGCTCGTCGCCGCCAGGGTGCGGGCAAGCCCGGCGGTCAGCCCGGTCCGGGCGCGGAAGCCGAGCTCGGACTCGGCGCGCGCCACGGCGAGGGCCGAGCGCCGGATGTCGCCGAGGCGGGCCGGCTCGAAGGCCGGCGTCGCGGTCACCCCCGAGGCCGCGGCGCACGCCTCGTGCAGGGCGAGCACCGTGGTCTCGGCCCCGCTGCCGACATTGAAGACCCCGCCTCCCTCGTGCACCGCCGCCGCGAGCAACGCCTCGACGACGTCACCGACGTAGACGAAGTCGCGCGTCTGCAGACCGTCGCCGAAGACGACCGTCTGCTTGCCGCGGCCGAGGTAGTCGAGGAAGATCGCGACGACGCCGCCCTCGAGGCTTGCCGCCTGTCTCGGCCCGAAGACGTTTCCGAGTCGGGTGACGACGTGGCGCGTACCGTGGATGCGGTTGAAGCCGAGGAGGTACTGCTCGGCGCATAGCTTCGCGATCCCGTACGGCGAGAGGGGTCGGAGCGGGCTGTCCTCCGCGGCGGGCCCGTCGCACTCGCCGTAGATCGCGCCGCCCGTCGAGGTGAAGACGACTCGCGCCCCGGCCCGCAGGGCCGCCTCGGCGACCTTGACGGTGCCGACGACGTTCACCTCCGCGTCGTGCGCCGGCCGTCGCACCGAGGTCTGGACGTCGGTCTGGGCGGCGAGATGAAAGACGACGTCGGTGCCGTCGAGGTCGACGCCCTCGCGGATGTCGCGCTCGACGAGCGTCGCCGCGGGATTGACGTTCGCGAGGCTTCCGAACGAGAGGTCGTCGACAACGACGACCTCGTCACCGCGTTCGATCAACGCATCGACGAGGTTCGAGCCGATGAAGCCCGCACCCCCTGTCACGGTCGCGCGCACGCCATATCGTAGGTGCCCGGTGTTCATCACCTTCGAGGGACATGACGGTTCGGGGAAGACGACCCAGGCGAGCCTGCTCGCAGAGTGGTTACGTGAGCAGGGCCGTGAGGTCGTCTCGACACGGGAACCCGGGGGAACGCCGCTCGGAGAGGCGATCCGTGAGGTCGTCCTCCACGGGCTCGAGATGACCGCCTGGGCCGAGGCGACGCTCTTTGCCTCGGCGCGGGCCGAGCACGTCGCGCGGGTGATCCGCCCCGCCCTCGAGCGGGGCGCCTGGGTCGTCTGCGACCGCTACGTGGACTCGTCGCTCGTCTACCAGGGAATCGCGCGTCGTCTCGGCATCGACGAGGTGCTCGAGCTCAATCGTGTCGTGACGGGCGGGCTGCTGCCGGTGCGAACCTTCGTGCTCACGCTCGATGCCGACACCGCCCGGCGTCGCCAGGGGGCCGAGCTCGACCGGATCGAGCGCGAAGACGACGAGTTTCGCACTGCCGTCGCGAACGGCTATCGCGAGCTCGGGCGGCTCTTCCCCGAGCGAGTCGCGATCCTCGATGCGAGCGAAGCCCCGGCGGCGATCGCGGAGCAGGTTCGTGAGCAGGTTCGAGAGCTTTAGCGAGCAGCAGGAGGCCAAGCGCCTCCTCGACTCGGCGCTCGACGAAGGGCCGGTCCACGCCTATCTCTTCTACGGGCCGGCCGGCGTCGGCAAGCGCAAGCTCGCGGGTGCGTTCGCGCGGGAGCTCCTCGGAACGACGCGCAACGTGCATCCCGATCTGTACGAGCTCGACGCACTCGGCGAGATGATTCGCATCGACGCGATCCGCGAGCTACGCCGTGACCTGCACATGCGGCCCTTCGAGGCGTCGTTCCGCGTCTACCTCATGCTCAGCGCGCACCTGATGAACGAGGACGCCGCGGACGCACTGCTGAAGGATCTCGAGGAGCCCCCGGACTACGCGGTGATCGTGCTCGTCGCCGACGATCTCGGGCCGATCCCGGAGACGATCCGCTCCCGCTGCCAGCTCGTCCCGTTCAGCCGGCTCTCGGAGCGGGCGATCCGCGAGGCGATCGACATCCGCGCGCCCGATCTCGACGAGGCGCAGCGGCTGGCGTTTGCGCGGGTCGCGGGCGGACGGCTCGACCGGCTTGCCCGGCTGCTCGACCCCAAGCGGCGCGGCGCCGACGAGACGCTGCTCGAGCAGGCTCGCGCCGTCTATACCGAGCCGGGGTTCGAACCGTCCGATGCGGCGGCGGCGCTGATCGAGAACGCGCGCGAGCGTGGCGCGGAGGCCCGCGACCTCGAGGAGGTGAAGGTCCAAGGCCTCGAGCTGCCGGTTCGCGAGGCCGAGCAGCGCGTTCGTCGCGCCCAGCGGGGCGCCGAGCGTGAGGAGTTCCTCGCCCAGCTCGAGGAGCTCGCGTCCTGGTATCGCGATCTCGTCGTCGTCGGAGTCGGCGCCGAGCGGGCGGCGACGCACGTCGACCGTCTCGCGGAGCTCCGGATCGACGCGACCCGCGAGCGTCTCGTCGGGGCCGAGCGCGCCGCCGAAGCGGTGCGCGAGACGTGGCGGCGGCTGGAGGAGTTCAACCTCGCACCGCAGCTCGCGCTCGAGGCCCTCTTCGTCGAGGTGGCTCGCGAGCTGCGCACGTAGGCGACCCAGGTAGCCTGGGGAGGCGCCCGTGGCTCTCCTGCTGCTGAAACTGACGATCACCCCAACGGTGATCGCTCTCGCGACCCTTGCTGCACGCCGCTTCGGTCCGGCGGTCGGCGGCTGGCTGATCGGGCTTCCATTTACGTGCGGGCCCGTTGCGCTCTTCCTCGTGCTCGAGCACGGACCCTCCTTCACGTCTCGTGTCGCGACCGGCTTCGTCGCCGGCGTCACCGCCCAGGCCGCGTTCGTGCTCGGGTACGTCGCGGTCGCCTCCCGTGGCGGCCGCTGGCCGGCGGCGCTTGCAGCCGGCACGGCCTCGTTCGCGGCAACCGGAGCCGTGCTGGACTCCCTCGCACCGTCGCTCTTTCTCCTCGCCGGGTGCGCCTTGGCCGTTCTCGTCGTCGGACTTCGAATCGTGCGACCCGGCACCGCGCTCGTCTCGCGGTCTGCCCGTTGGGAGCTTCCCGCTCGGATGGCTCTCGCGACGGGCCTCGTCCTAGCGATCACCGAGTTCGCCGCCACCCTCGGCCCCGGCGTCAGCGGCACGGTCACGACCTATCCCCTCATCTCGACGCTCCTCGCGGTGTCTGTCCACCGGGCCGCCGGAGCCGGTGCGGCAATCGCCGTCTACCGCGGGCTGCTCGCAGGCCTCTTCGCGCTGATGGGCTTTGCCTGCACGCTCGTGCTCGTCCTCTCGCGGGTCCCGATCGCGGACGCGTTCGCCCTCGCGCTCGTCCTCACCCTCACGATCCAGCTCGGCTCGCTGCCGCTCGCACGGCGCGCCTCGGTCCGCGCATGAGCGCCGACGTCGTCTTCGTCGAGATCCCGGGCGGGTCGCGCAACAAGTACGAGTGGGACGATGAGCTCGGGGGTGTCGTCCTCGACCGGAGACTCTTCACTTCGATGAGCTATCCGTCCGACTACGGCTTCGTCGAGGGAACGCTGGCCGAAGACGGGGACCCGCTCGATGCGCTTGTCCTCGTCAGCGACCCGACCTTCCCGGGCTGCCGGATCCGCGTCCGTCCGGTGGGGATCTTCCATATGTCCGATGAGAAAGGCCCTGACGAGAAGGTGATCTGCGTGCCGTTGAAGGACCCGACCTGGGGTCGCCTCACCGACATTCATGACATTCCGCCGTTACTCCGCGACGAGATCGAGCATTTCTTCCAGGTCTACAAGGACCTCGACCACAAAGGCTCGGTCGTTACGAACGGATTCGGGAACCGAAGCGAAGCCGAGCAGGTCATCAACGAGGCCCGCGCAGCGGCCGCTGCGCAGGTCGCCTGATCAGAACTTCGCGCTTGTTGCGACTTTCGTCTCGGCGGCGCCCTTGCCGGTGTGCAGCAGAGCGCGTAGGTTGCCGCTCGCACCGAGTACGGAGCGCGAGTAAGTCGAAGCCGCTTCTGAGGGCCAGTACGTAGAAGGCCGCAAGGCCGGAGGACGGAAGGTCAGCGGAGGCGGGGGATGAAAGCGCGACCGGCTCGGTGAACCCTTTTAACGCCTGGTCTGCGGGCACGCGGGGCTGGAACGTGCAGGAAACGGCTCTGTTGTGAGGTGCCTGGGTACACTCAGAGTGCCTAGGCCGACGTAGCTCAGCTGGTAGAGCACTTCACTCGTAATGAAGGGGTCCGCGGTTCGAATCCGCGCGTCGGCTTCCTCAGTTTTGCAGGGATTTTCCGTCGTCCTGCGGGGCGTGACGGGATCGGCTCCGGCTCTTCACCGAACACCACCCGAACACGGGCCCGCGAGATCGCCTGCTCATCGGGACCTGACGGCGATCCGCGGCATCGCTCATAGACGTGGGCGTACGTGCGGGCGGTGAAGCCCGGATCGGCTGGCCGAGGTGGCGAGCCACTTCGTTGAGCGGGCGCCCTTCGTAGATCAGGAGCGTTGCGCAAGTGTGGCGGAGGTCGTAGGGGCGGAAATAGGCGAGCCCGGCCTGCTTCAAAGCCGGTATCCAGGCACGTCTGCGCCAGTTCTGCCGGCGTAGGTGACCACTGATCGTGTCCGGGAAGACGAGCCTGTCCAACGCGGGCCGGCCCTGCGCGTCGTACAACTGAACGAGATCATCGGCGACCGGTGTGAACAGCTCGGGGGTTCTATCGCGCTGCGACTTGGTGAGCGAGACCTTGTGATCCGAGAGCGCCTTCCGGATGAGGAGCCGCCTCCGTGTCTCTCCTTGGTCCGCGAAGACATCGCGCCATTGGAGCGCAAAGGCCTCTCCCGGTCGGAGTCCTTCGTAGGCGAGCACAGATACAAGTACCGAGTCTTGGAGGCCCATCACGTCTCGTATCGCTTCGACGACCTCGGGCGAACGCGCGTCGATCGCGGCGTTGCGCGTGTGCGGTACCCGTGGAACTCCGGCGACCGGATTGCCACTGATGCGCCGCCATTCGACGGCGCGCTGCAGGATCCCCTGAAGAATCCCCAGGCAGCGGTTGACAGTCGGCGCCCCAGCTCCCGCGGCGACGAGCGAAGCTCGGTATCCATCGATCGCCTCTCTGCTGAGTTCGCGCATACGGAGATGCCCGAGGTAAGGGATGATCCACTTGTCGATCGGATGCACGTAGCTCGCGAGCGTGCCAGGCGCGAGCACCGGGACGGCGTGCTTCTCCCACCATTCGCCGATGAACTCCTCAAGGACTGGTTCGATCCCAGGAGTTCCGAGCCGAGCTGTCCGAGCTGCTTTGCTCGGCGGAGCGACGCCTCGTAGTAATCGGCGTCCCGGCGTCTATCGAATGTGGCAGACCGCTGCTTACCCCCGCGGCCACCTTCTCGCCAACGGACTTCGTAGATGTAACGGCCGTCGCCGCGTTTAATTCGATGCACGCTCACGATCGACCAACCGTAGTCTGTCAGCGAAGGACGAATTCGAGGGGGCGACGCGGGTTCGAGCGCGGGGCGTTCGGGTCCCGGCAGCGCGCTGTGTCCGGTGCTCGTCGACGAACGCGTCGATGTCTATGCGGCGCACGCGAACGGCCGCGCCGATCTTGACTGCGACGAGTTCTCCATTCGCTACGAGCCGACGAACTGTCTTCGGATGCACAGCGAGAACCTCAGCAACCTCGGGCACGGTTAGCAGCCGTAGTTCCATCTGGCTCATCGCTCGATCCCGACGCCTCGGTCGCGGGTATGCGCTTTGCGGGCCGGCTCAATCCAGAAGCGAGCCCGGAAAGAACGTTCGACGGCTGGTACCGAGTAGCCACATGAATCGGCGACGATCCGAAGTGCGTCTTCCTGCTCGAGCGCCAGGCGCGCCGGCAGCGTTCCGAGCCATTCGCCTGCGCGAGCAAGCGCCGTGCGACGTACGTTCGGATCGTCGTGCGGCTTGACTTCCCCCATGAGTTCTGTCGCCCGCCAAGTGACTCCGCACTCGGCCTGGTCGACGGCGCTGCGGAAACTGGTGATCCCGTGCTCCCGGACAAACGCATCCGGGTCTTTCGAGTCCCCGAGTACGGTCGGCTCGACGACCCGAAATTGCGGGGGCCTCTTGGGAGCGGCTGAACGCTTCGACCGCGCGGGAAATCCCGTCGCGGCCCGCGGTGTCATTGTCGAAAGCCAGGACGACAGAATCGACCCCCGCGCGGGTCAGGTGAGAGATCGTTCCCGGCTGCACCCGCGCACCGCCGACTGCGGCGACGTTCGGCATCCCGTCGACAGCTAGCCGGTGGACGTCGATCAGACCCTCGACGAGCACGAGCTCGCGTCGCTCTATCGGTTGCAGGCGGAGAACGTCAGAGAAGCCGTACGGAGGCAGGTCGGAGCGAGTTGCGCCCCGGAGGTAGAGATAGCGCGTAGCAGGATCGGAATCTCCGAGCGAACGCGCCCAGAATGTCCCAATGTGGCTTCGCTCGTCGCGCCATGCTCCGCAGAGCCTTCCAGGCCATCGACCGTCGGCGATAACGCCTGACTGCGCGATCTCGAGCTCGGAGTAACCTGCCGCCTGAAGTGCGTGTTTCGTTCGAAGCTCGTTCGGCACCAGCCCGAGCTGCGCGTCGCCGATCGTATCTGCGCGAAAGCCCCGCTTGATGAGATACTCGGCCACTACCCCTTCGGCGTCGCTCTGGAGCTCTGTCTGGCAGAGGGCAAAGAAATCGCGGAAGAGCTCGGCCCGACGATTTGGCGGCGGCGCCCGCTCGATTGACACGACGTCCACTCCGGCGCGGTCTGCGAGTTCCGCAACCACAGTGCGAAAGGTCTCGCCGCGGGGCGTGACCCCGCCGTTGAGGTACGCGGTCCACAACGTGGACTCGCCTCCGTGGACGAGAAAGCCAGATGGAGCTGCGCCGTGTGCCACAACTCGTTCGGCCCTCACCCCAAGGACGCGATGAGTCATCTCCTGGTTTGTCGCGACCCAGCCGCGCGCATCCTGTTTCCAGCCGAACTCAGGGAAGGCCTCGTCGAGGCGAGCGGCAAGGGCTGGCAGAACCGCATCAACATAGAAGTCCCCGATCCGCTGCTGTGCCCTTTGGGACGACGCCATCGCTCCCCCCTTTGCCGCGTGTTATCTCTTTGTACCAAATATGGGTTCCATACCGCAAGTGGCTCTCAAACACGGAGAGGAGCAGCAATGTCACGTATCTGCGCTCCGCACCCTTTCGCGCACTCAGCCCATGCCGTAAGCTGACGCTATGCGTGGTGCCGATCTCATCCGGGAGGCCCGAACTCGGGCCGAACTGACCCAGGACGAACTCGCGGAACTGAGCAAGCGTCCTCGCTCCCTGATCGCTCGTTGGGAACAGGGCACCGTTGACCCGAGCATCGACAATTTCCTCGAGATCATCGAGGCCTGCGGCTACGAGCTGCCACTATCCCTCGTCAAGCGTGACCGGGACCTCTGACGGCCGCCTCGACAAGAACCGGCAACTCTCGCCCGAGCGGCGTGCGCATCGCCTCC
>CAVXWI010000029.1:0-16534 GCA_963765345.1 uncultured Actinomycetota bacterium | reverse complement strand
TTGCCGGGCGCCGTGGCCGACGATTCGGAGCAGACGAAGGTCGGCTTGGCCGAGGCCGACCGGGAAACCACGGTCTGGCCGGGGACGAGATTGCGCAAAACCGTTCATCCATCCTTGTTTGCGCTCAACGCTGCGAGTGCCCCCGGCAAGAAGCGAACGTGCGCACGCGGTTGAGGAAGTCGGTCGATTGACTTCGTCGTGGTGCGCAGAGGTGCTCGAAGTCCCCATCCGTCCCGACCCCGAACGACTCCGACTCGCCTGGGCGCTACGCGGCTTGGGTGATCGCGACCACCTTCCTCGGCTCGGCCGCTCGCCGATCTGCCTCGGCCCTGAAGCGGCGGGTGGGATCTACCGTGAGGTGCGCTCGAGCCCGAGGCGGCGCAGGGAGCGCTCGAGCTCGGGCACATCTCCCCGGATGCGTTCGAAGTCCGGGCCGGAGAGCGCGAGGAGCCTCATCGGCGTCCGGGCGATGACCGTGGCGGTTCGTTCTCCCGCTGTCAGGAGGAGCGCGATCTCGCCGAAGGTGTCGCCCGGGCCGAGGGTCACGGGTGTCGGGCCGCCGGCACCTATTACCTCGGCGTCGCCCTCCTCGATCAGGTAGACGGTCGATCCGGACTCGTCGACGGTGACGACCTCGGTGCCCGCGTCGACCTCGGCCTCTCCCATCGCCGCGGCGAGCGCGTCGAGCTCGGCGGCGGGGAGGTCGACGAACAGAGGCGCGCTCGCAATCCGCGACACATCGATGACGGCGGCCGGCGGGATCGGGTGATTGGAGACGAACAACTCGCCGGCGTCGTGCGCGGCCCTGATCTTGCGCAGCCGCTGGTAGGTGTAGGTCTTCAACGGGTAGAGCCGCGCACCCCCGACCTGCCGCTCGGCGAAGTTGAAGTACGTTCGCGCCGACTCCCAGGGGGCGAGACCGGCCTTCACCCGATCGACTGCCTCGTGGACCGCGGCGGCGACCTCCGGGTTCGGCGCCATCCCCACTGCGAACGCCACGTAGCCGGCATCGAGCGTGCCGACCGCGCCGTGGCGCTCCGCCGGACTCGCCATCGCCCCGCCGAGCTGCCGAATCTCGATCGAGATCAGCGGCAGGACGGCTGTCTGGACGAACGCGTCGATCGCCTCGTCGGGCAACCGCTCCAGGAAGAGCCCGTCGCCGACGCCCGGAACGGGGTGGGGCGGGTCCATGTGCAGGTGCTGAAGAGCCTTCGGCCCCACGGCGGCGAAGGTGTCCATCGCCGGACCGAGCTCTCGCAGCGGCGCGACCAGCGCGGCGCCGTCGCTCTCCGGGCCGACGAAGACCGCCTCGACGATCACGAAGCTCTTGCCGCGCATCGGCTCCGGAACATCGGGAAAGGGCGGGAAATGAAGGATCCGGCCGACCGACGTGACCTCGTCCGGCGCCGTCTCGGTCCAGTCGCGCCAGCGGCGCAACACCTCGGCCGCCCGCTCGACGGGCCAGAACATCGCGCCTGCGTACAGCTCGGGCGTGGGGTACAGCTCGAGCTCGAGTCGCCGTCACGACCCCGAAGCTGCCGCCGCCGCCCCGGACGGCCCAGAAAAGGTCGGGCTCGTTCTCGCTGTCCAGCCGCACGAACCTGCCCTCGGCGGTGACGAGCTCGACCGCGGTCACGCTGTTGGCCGCGAGCCCTCGGCTCCGCGCCAGCCAGCCCATGCCGCCCCCCAGCGTGTAGCCGACCACGCCGACATCGGGAGAGGAACCATGGAGAACGATGAACCCCTGCTCGGCAGCGGGCTCGACGACATCCTCCCAGAGCGCTCCAGCCTCGATGCGCGCGCGATGGGCGCCGGCGTCGATCTCGACGCCGCGCAAGCGCGTCGTCTTCACGAGGATCGTGTCGTCCAGCACCGCGAGCGCCGAGGCTCCATGGCCGGTTCCCTGCGGGGCGATCCGAAGACCCATGAGCACGCGCGAACTCGACGACCTTGACGACGTCCTCGACGGACTCGACCAACGCGACCGCGAACGGCCTCTGATCGACCGCGAGATTCCAGGCCTGGCGAGCCTCGTCCCACTCAGGATCGCCCGGAAGCACGAGCTGGCCGGTGAGACGGTCTCGTAGGGCGTGGAGACCGCCCCGCGGGCGTCCTCAATCGCCGTCCGGCCGTCGAGTTGCCTATCAGCAGGCGTCCCGGCGTGATCTGCCGGGTCAAAAGAAGGAGCGCCGTCGACCACGAGCGTGATGCTATCCCCTCGATGCCCGGGGTGTTACGGCCTCAGCTGGGCTCAGTGTCTACGCGGGTCCACGCCCTTGTCGACGCATCAGCGAAGTGTGAGGATATGGACGTCGATGCGGCGTGCGGGTGGGCTCGTGTTTGGTTGGCGACTCGCCACCAGAGTAGCGGTGGCTGCGGCGGGCACGGCGATGCTCGTTTCCGGGTCGGGAGCGACGGCCGCGGCTCCCACCCCACACCCAGATCCTGATCGTCTACAAGGGGACGTTCAAGACGACCTACGCGAGCTCCACCTCGACAACCCCAGCCGCGCGGTATCCCGGGTGACATCGGCAGCCTGGTGCTCACCTGGACCGCTGTGGCCAGGCTTCACCTCGAAGGACATCTATGACGGCGTCCAGGTCAACTGGCACTACACGACCCTCGACGGCACGTGCAATTTCGTCATCCAGCCGACTCCTGGGAAAGCCGGCATCGACTACAAGAACATCCAGGTGACCGAGAAGCCCGGGTACGAGGCGACTCCCCCGGACGCCGTCGACCTGACGTATAACCCTCGAACCGCCCAGTACCTCCTCACGGCCGCCGTCCCGTTCGACGCACTGGCGACGCTGTCGCCCCAGACAACGTGCAACGGGTTCAGGCTATTGGCCCCTCCAAGCGGGGCTGTGAGTGCCGAGTCGAGGGCGCTCGGGGCGGCGGATCCCAGCCGACCGTGACCATCTCGGCGGGAAGCCGGTGCAGGTTTCCTCTTTCAGGCCGACTGGGGTTCGCCCCCGACGAACCGTACGGAACCGACGGCGTCTCGAACTCCTATCTCCAGGTCGAGGTCGGCGACGTGCCGTGTGCGACCGCGCCGACGCCCGAGGCACCCCTCGTCAACCTGAAGAAGCGGCTGAAGGAGTTTGCGCGGTCGGACGCGCGCAACACGCTTGTCCAGTCGGTCGTGCAGTGCGCCGGACTCGCGCTCTCGGCCAAGTCACTGGCGGGACTGCTCGCGGCCCCCGCAGCGATCGCTGGCCCGGAGAACGCCGCGGTCATCGCGACGATGAAGGTCGTGTACGACGAGGTAAAGAGCCTTCGGGTCTGAACAGCGACCCGATCAACGACCTGCAGGCGAAGGCACGACGCATGTGGCTCGACGCTGATCTGGTTCTTCTCTTCCTACAGATGATTCTCTGACCCGCCCGCGACTCCGCATCGACGAGGTGCCCGTGCCGGGCACGGTGACGCTGGCACCACCCCCGTCGCTCTGTGCCTCCTCGGCGGGGAGCGCCCATGCCGCCTGCCTGACGCTCGTCTCCGACGAGGAGGCGGTCACGCTCGCACTTGCGCGGGTCGCGAGCGCCTACGGCGCGATCTCGACCGCGATCGACCGCCTCTCGCAGGCGCAGGCGACCAACGACGCGAGCGCGTCTGCCCTGCAGTCGGCGGCGCTCAAGGCGCTCCAGCTCGAGCTCGCGCAGACCCTGGATTCGTTGACCGCCACAGAGCGGACGCTCGGGGCGCTCCTCCACCACTACTTCGGTCGGCTTTGAAGTTCCCAGGCCAGTGCGACCAGGCAGATTGCGGCCTTCGTCAGGGGGCAGCTGGAGACACCTCGGCATCCCTGCGAGCGAGACCGCGAGCGAACCGGGCGGGCTCTCATTCGTCTCCGAGCTCAATCAGCCCCAAGCTTCCAGCGGCGCCGAGGCGATCGCGCATTCGATCACCCCGCCGGAGTCAAGGCGCTCGTCGCGGCGCTCACCAGCGGCGCGTCCGAGAGGCGAAGCTGGACGGTGATATCGCAGCCGCTCGCTGGAAGAGGTTCGTCGCCGACGCTGCTGGCCTCGGCCAGATCCTGCCGGGCAGCTGCTGTCCTTCGCGGGCGCGCCCCTCGCGGGCGAGCGCTATCCCAGGCAGCGCCCTGACCTCCTGCCACGCTCGGCGCTCCGCCGGGCGGTCTCGACTCGCCGAAGTACTCTGTACGACCCGGTCGCTGCCGAGAGCCTCGGGCGGGGTGAGCTCGTGGCGATCGACGCTTGGGACATCAAGGGAGGCGAGCAAGAGCTCAGGTCCACTCGCCGGCAACGACACTCGCCTCGGCTTGGGAGCTTGTCAGTGCCCGCGGCAAGAATGGAACAGAAATCGGACGCCCAGGCGATTGCCCGGCGGGTGCCGCGAAGGGGTGTGCCTCCACCCGTAGAAAAGGCCGATTATGGGTTGGCTGTTAAGCCAAGCCACTTTCTGGAGGGACCACGACGAGAGTGCCCCCGACAAGAATCGAACTTGTGCACGCGGTTTAGGAAACCGCTGCTCTATCCACTGAGCTACGGGGGCTTTTTGGCTCAACCATGCTCTTTTGCCGCCGGTTGAGCGATCTATCCACTGTATCCCGCGCTGACGGGACAAGCCACAATTCCGAGGGGTTCTGTCCGGCGCCGATCTCCTCTAGGTTGCGCCAGTGGATAGGCGAAGACATGGTTTAAGTCGGTGGGCGACCGGGAGGGTTGCTCCCCTAAAAAGTTCGTAGGAACAGCCAGACCAGCACACGGTCCCTAACAAGGTAGCCCGTGAGGTCGGTCTACAGAAGTAGCAGCGTCAGTTCCAACCGGGAACGGCACTCGGGAGTCTTTCCGACGGATTCGAGGGCGACGAGATGAACAAGCAGGGAGTTGTGAGATTGGTTCCCTCACGTTCGGTACGGGTTCGATTCCCGGCTGACATCCGGGAGTGTGTCCGCTGACCGGCTCGCGTGGATCGTCGTTCAACTCCGCCGTCACGGTTCGCCGTGTGAGCGACGTGCCCCTGATAGCGGCGGGGTCGGTGCCCGGGCTGGACGGTCCGATCTTAGATGCCGGCGTGTTCTACCACCGACGGCGTTTCCACCTCTTCGCACGCGGCATTCGCGACGGCTATCGACACAACACGGCCCCGGGGCTACGCTTCCTTAACTACGTCTCCGATGTACTCGTCTTACGTCTCGAGCTGACGGCATCGCTACGAGTTTCAGCAGGTGCTCGCCACGGTAACCCTGGCGGGGTGTACTCATACCGAGGATCCGCGCGTCCGGCGGGTTGCGACGGCGAAGGGAATACTTGGTCATGTCCTCACGAACCTGCCGGCGCCCGAGTCGGGTTCCCCTGGCGCGTAGGGCGCAGCGGCTCGGATACGAGCACGGTCGCTTCTACCTCGAGCACAGCTTGGTCCGCAGCTCGGGCCGGACGGTGATGCGACAAAGATGCGGTCATCTTCAACCTGAGCGACGGCCGTCTCGGACTGCTCCATCGGCATCCATCCGAACATGCAGCTCGCGCTGTTCGACTCGCTCGATCGAGCTCTGGGCCCCGGCCCGCGGGTACTGGCGCGAACACGTGCAAGACCTTCGAGCGTCACACGATCATCGGCCCGTCGACGGCTGCGCTCGGTGTCGGCGCCGGCGCCCCGCCTGCAGCAGACGGCGACGAGGGCTTGCTGCTCTTCTACCACGAGCGCGACGGAGCCGGCGGTACGCGACCAGGCTGGCGCTGCTCGACGCCGAAAACGGGCCGTGGGTCGCTGCTTCCCGACCCGATCATGCGCCCGGAACTTCCGTGGGAACAAACCGGCGACATCGACAACGTCATCTTAGTCCAAGGCGCCCTCCCCCGCCCGGATGGCACGTCTACCTCTCATACGGCGCCGCCGACCGACACGTCGGCGCAGCGACCGTCGCCGCGACCCAACTCCTCGAAGCCCTCCGGGCGGCCGGCTAAACGCGCGAAGCTCAGGGTCAGTCACCGGGTGATTCGTCCTGGCGGGTAACTCGGCCCTTCGTCCCCCTGGCGTCAGTCGGTGAGAACAGGTGCGCACTGACGCGCGGGTAGCTCACTAATGCCGCCAGTAAGAATCGAACTTGCGCGTCGCGCTTACGGGAGCCGCTGCTCTATCCACTGAGCTACGGGGGCCCGAGGGGTCAGTCTAGAAGGCGCTCTCCTTAATCGCCGGTCGTAATCGGCGCAGCGTTGGAAGTCCACGTGTCCTGCGGTGGCGCCCGCGACTGTGAGTGGTGCTTGCACCATTTCGCGGTCGAAGACAGGCTTACGCAGAGGAGGGCGGAGACCTCGTAACAGGTCCTGGGTAGACGTCTACGGCGCGAGCGCGATCTTGGCGAGTCCGGCGGGACGGTCCGGGTCGAGGTCCTTGGCGTAGGGCGAGGGCCGAGGCGAAGAGCTGGCCGGGCACGACCGTGAGCAGCGGTTCCGAGCAGGGGCAGCGGTGCGGCAGGCGCCGGGAGCGTGCTGGTCGCGTCCGTGACCGCGCCGGCGGCCGGGCCGCTCGCGATCACTCGTAGCCCCGGCAGCGCGGGCTCGGGTCACCGCATCGATCGACCGTTCGTAGACCGGCGTCGGCGTTGCCGGCGACCGCCCAGACCGGGAAGAGCCCGTCGAGTGCGGCGACCGGGCCGTGCGCGAGATCGGTTGCAGTCAGCGCGGCGGCAGCCACCCGGCAGGTCTCGAGCAGCTTCAGCGCGATCTCTCGCGCCGTCCCGAACGCCGGACCGCGTCCGACGACGAGCATGCGCTTGACGGGGGCGAACTCCGGCGCGAGCGAGTGCCACTGCCTCCTCGGCCTGCGGCAGCCAGTCACGAAGAATCGAGGCTGTCTTCCGAAGGCCGACGGCAAACGCTCGCCCCGCCCGGCGACGTGGGCGGCGAGGAGACCGAGCGTTGCCACCTCGGCGACGTACGTCTTGGTTGCCGCGACTGCTCGTTCCTCGCCCGCGTGGATGGGGGACGACGATGTCGGCGGCGGCGGCCAGTGGCGAGACGGCGTCGTTCGTGACCGCGATCGTGAGTGCGCCCCGTCGCGACCCCCGGTCGAGATAGTCGACGACATCCGGCGTCCTTCCGGACTGTGACAGCGCGAGCAGGCACGAGTCGCGCAGGTCGATCTCGGCGCCGAAGTACACGGTGAGCGAGATCGAATCCCGGAATGCCGTCAGCCGGGCGAGGAGGGCAAACGCGTAGACGCCGTACGAGGCGGCGTTGTCGGACGAGCCGTGCGCGGCCATCCTGATCAGGCGAATATCGCGTTCACGCAGCCCGGCCGCGGCCTCGTCGAGGCTCGCCAGGTTGCCGGCAATCCGCTCGAGCACCTCGGGTTGCTCGCGGATCTCGCGCAGGAAGAGCTGACCAGGTTCGGGCGGTGGCCCCTCCGGGCTCAGCGTGCCACCTCCTCGAGCTGGCGACCTGCGGCCAGCGCCTGCCGAGGTACGAGCAGCTCATCGACGATCAGCAGGTCGGCGCGGCCGCCGAGCTCGAGCCGCCCGATCCCGCCGCCGAGCAAGCGGCCCGGCTGCTCCGTCACCGCGGCGACCGCGTCGGCCAGGTCGATACCGAGCGCGCCGAGCCGGGCGAGGCCGTCGGCGAGGCGGCCGGTGCTCCGGCGAGGACGCCGTCGGCGCGGCGCGCGACTCCGCCCGAAACCTCGATCTCGGTCTCCCCGAGCCGGTAGGTGCCGTCGGGCAGCCCTGCTGCCTCGACGGCGTCCGTGACGAGGCTGCAGCGCCCGGGCGCTGTCGCGAACGCGACCCGCAGCAGCTCGTCGGAGACGTGTACCCCGTCGGCGATCAGCTGGAGCGCGATCCCCGGGTTGCGAGCGCGGCGCCGGCGAGACCGGGCTCGCGGGCGCTGATCGGGCTCATCGCGTTGAAGAGGTGTGTGACGGCGGTCGCCCCGGCGACGAACGCGGCGGTGGCCTCGCGGGCGCTCGCCTCGCTGTGTCCGAGCCAGACGGCGACCCCACGGCGTGCGCAGATCTCGATCAGCTCGAGGGAACCGGGCAGCTCGGGCGCCAGGGTGACCGTCCTGACCGGCCCGGCCGCGAGCAGCCGCTCGAGCAGCTCGGGGTCGGGCTCGCGCAGGTGCGCGCGCGGATGGGTGCCTGCCCGGGCGGGGGAGAGGAAGGGCCCTTCGAGGTGAACGCCGACGATGCGTGCACCGTGGGCTTGCCCGGCGAGCGTCTCGGCGATCCGCCCGAGGGCGGCGACGATGTCGGCCTCGGCGCTCGTGATCAGCGTCGGCTGGTAGGCGGCAACGCCGTCGCGGAGAAGTGCCAGTGCGAGCGCCTCGAGCTCGTCCGGCTCGGCCGTGAGGAGGTCGACTCCGCCATAGCCGTTCACCTGCGCATCGACGAGGCCGGGGATCGCGAGCCCTCGGCCGGGGCCCGCCGAGCCCGACGGCCGAGACGACCCCCGTCCGAGACGGCCACGTCGCCGCGGATGAGCGCGCCGCCGACGAACGCGCCGGCGACGCCGAGCCGCCGGGTGTCCGGGCCCGGGCCGGGCGAGGCGGCCCGCGCCGGGCCGAGCTCGGCGAGCGCCGGGCGCAGCCGGCCCTCGTGCCGCTCCAGGAGCCGGCGTGCCGCCTCCGGATCGCTCGCGCCGGCGAGCAGCGCCGCGGCGCTCTTCGGGCTCCAGTCGCACCGCTCGAGGGCAGCCCGGGCGCGCTCGCCCGAGACGCCTGCGATCTCCGCGACGATCCGCGTGGCGCGGTCGCGCAGCTTGGCGTTGGTCGCGCGCAGGTCGACCATCAGGCCGCCGTAGGTCTTCCCGAGCTGGACCATCGCCACCGTCGAGATGATGTTGAGGACGACCTTCTGCGCCGTCCCGGCGTTGAGCCGGGTCGAGCCCGCCACGATCTCGGCCCCGACGAGCACCTCGATCGCGATCTCGGCGAGGGCGGCGAGCGGCGTCGCCTCGTTGCAGACGACGCCCACCGTCAGGGCGCCGGCACTCCTTGCGGCCTCGACGGCGCCGAGCACGAAGGGTGTGCGGCCGCTGGCGGCGATCCCGACGACCGCGTCGTCCGGGCCGACAGCGAGCTCGCTCACCGCCCTGGCGCCGCCGTCGCGGTCGTCCTCGGCGTTCTCGACCGACGACCTCGAACGCGCCCTGCCCCCCGGCGAGCAGCCCGACCACCTGCCCCGGGGGCACGTTGAAGGTCGGCCCGGCCTCGGCGGCGTCGAGCATGCCGATCCGCCCGGCTGTGCCGGCGCCGACATAGATCAGCCGGCCGCCCCGCTGCGAGCGCCGCGGCGACGCCGTCCACGGCGTGCGCGATCTGCGCCTCGGCCGCCGGCGACCGCCTCCGGGACGCGGCGAACGTCGGCGCACATCGAGCGCGACGAGCTCCTCGACCGAGAGGAGGTCGAGGTCGTCCAGGCCGGGTCGGACCTGCTCGGTCGTCAGTCCGCGGAGGTCGGCGCGATCGGCGCCGCTCACGCGTAGCGCCTCGAGCACGATCCGGTGGACCTCCGCGCGCAGCTCTGCCTGCTGCTCGAGACGGCGCACCGGGTGAACGCCTCCCAGCAGGAGCACGACCGCACAGCCGAGCTCGGGCGCGACGAGCAGCGAGGTGCCGGTGAAGCCCGTATGCCAGTACGTCGAGGCCGGCCACGGGCCCCACTCGGTCGCGTCGAGGCGCCAGCCGAGCGCGCGTACGTCGGGTGGGTCGCCGGCCTGGTAGCGCGTCATCTCGGCGATCGAGCCGGGCCGAGAGCACCGGGTGGCGGTCCGGCGCGAGCAGCGCGCTCGCGAACCGGCCGAGGTCGTCGGCGGGCGCGAACAGCCCGGCGTGGCCGGCGATCCCGCCGAGCGCCCAGGCGTTGCCGTCGTGCACCTCGCCCCAGACGAGACCGGGCTCGAGGCGCTGGTCGCCGTCGAGCTCGGTCGCGGCGATCTCGGCGCCGGCTCGCGCGTCAGCGGCCGGAAGCGCGTGCGCTCCATCCCGAAGCGGCGCGGCGACCATCTCGGCGAAGAGCCCGGGCCAGCGGGCGTCCGGCGCAGCGCTGCGACCGCCCAGCCGAGCAGCATGTAGTTGAGGTCGCTGTAGGCGACCGGGCCCGGGTACGGCGCCGACCGCCTCGGCGTAGACGGCCGGCCGGATCGCCGAGGCCCCGCCTGCCGAGGCGGTAGAACTCGCGATGGGGGACGAGCCCGGAGGTGTGGGTGAGCAGCTGGCGCAGGGTGAGGTCGCGCGCGGAAAGCCGGGCAGCCAGCGCGCGGCCGGGTCGTCGAGGCCCAGGCGCCCCGCTCGGCGAGCACGAGGGCGAGCGGAACGGTGGCGACCACCTTGGTCAGCGACGCGAGGTCGTAGAGCGTGTCCGGAGCCGTCGCGATCCGCTCGCCGACGAGGCACGCCGCAGCCGCCGGTGAGCGCGCAGCAGCTCGCCGTGGGCGTCGACGACGAGCGAGCGACGCGCCGGCCGGGAACCCGGCCGCGATCGCCGCCGGCGAGCGCGCCGGCGAGCGCGTCGCCCGCGCGTCGCGAGCCCCGCCGGCGCCGCGGTCCGCGAGCTCGCTCGCGAGCGGCCCTCGCCTCGGCCGTGCACGGCGCGCGACCGGCTCGCGTGGGCCGCCGCGGACGCAGCCGGACCTCGTTCGGCGCCGTACTCGGGCTCGACGCGCCGGCCGCCGTCGGGCACGAAGCCCGCGGCGGCGTAGAACGCGCCGTGCGCGCGCGTTCGCCTCGAACACCCAGAGCGTCACCGTCGCCGTGCCCGGCGGCCGCGAGCCGCCGCGAGCGCGTGCTCGAGCAGCCGCCGCCCGATGCCCCGGCCGCGAGGCGTCCGGGTGGACGTAGAGCGCGTAGATGTGTCCGTTCGCGGGGTCCTCGGGGTCGCGGCCGAAGCGGACGAAGCCGACGACCCTGCCGTCGGCGGTCTCGGCGACCGTCGTCCTGCTCGGGGCCGAGGCGAGCGAGCCTCCGAGCCAGCGGCGACCTCGCCCTCGTCGAGGGCGTCGAGGACGCCGCTTCGAGCACGCCGCGGTACTCGTCGCCGCCAGGCGGCGACGAAGACGTCGGCCAGCCGGCGCGCGTCGGCGGCCGTCCGGCTCGCAGCAGCGGCTGACCCCCGCCGTCCGGCCCTGCGCCGCTGCCGCGCTCGAGGTGCTGGCGGAAGCGGAAGCGGTCACCGCGGTAGAGCGAGCGCACGTACTCGATCGGGCGGCCCCCCGTGTCGAGCGTCAGGCGCGAGAGCAGCAGCAGCGCCGAGCCGGCAGCGCAGTTCAGCAGCTCGGCCTCGCGCGGGCCGGCGACCACCGCCTCGATCGTCTCCTCGGCGGAGGCGAGCTCGACGCCGTAGTCGGAGCGGAGCAGCTGGTAGAAGGAGACGTTGTCGCCGAGCTCGGCCGTGATGCCGTCGAAGCGGCTCGCGTTCAGGTAGAGCACCTCGATCGCGATCGGCTCGCCGTCGGCGAGACGCAGCCGCTCGATCCGGAGCACCTCGGCACTGCGGACGAGGCGCAGCGCGGCGGCGATCTCGGCGCCGGCCGGCAGGCGCGTCACGTTGATCAGCTTCGAGCCCGGGAGGATGCCGCTGGCGCGCATCTCCTCGGTGTGGCTCGTGAGCCCGAGGCGCTGCTCGAGCTTCGCCCGCGCGACGAATGTGCCCTTCCCCTGGCGCCGGTAGATCCGCTGCGCGGTCTCGAGCCGCGCAGCACGGCCCGGACGGTCGCCCGCGAGACGTCGTGGGTCGCGCAGAGCTCGCGCTCGGTCGGCAGGCTCGCGCCCGGGAGGGCTCGCGGATCAGCTCGACCAGCGCCTCGCGCAGGCGTCCCGACTTCAGCTGTGCCGACCGCCGCGGCCTGCCGCGCGGCTCTTCGACGTCAACCCGTTCCTTCTTGCGGCCTCCACCCCTGGGCCTCCAGCAGCGACGGCTGACGGTGCACCAGCCCCTGCGCGCCGGCGGTGCGGGCGCGGCACTCGAGATAACCAATTGACCGTACCAGTCCGAATTTTGTATGATCGCGCAGCTCATCGGTCGATCGGGAGGGGAACGAAATGCCCCGTCTACGAGGTCTCCAGAACCGGCAGCCGTCGCCGCTTGTCAGCGCTCGGCGCCGATCGCGGCGTGCAGCGCAGGCGCCGTCGGCGCGCACGAGCGCGAGCTCGTCGGTCGTCGTCGCGAACACCTCGAGCGTGCAGAAGCTCGATCCCGACGTCGTCACGAACTTCCTCGACTTCCAGGCGCTCGGGCTGATCTACGACACGCTCGTCCAGTTCAACGCCAAGCTGCAGATCGTCCCCGATCTCGCGACGAGCTGGAAGTTCTGCGACGGCAACAAGGCGCTCACGCTCCAGCTGCGCAAGGGCGTCACGTTCGACGACGGCACGCACGTTCACCTCGGCCGACGTCGTCGCCTCGCTCGACCGCGCCGAGGACCCGAAGACCGCCGACGCCTCCGCGTCGTTCCTCGCCACGATGAAGAAGATCGTCCCGGTCGGCCCCTACACCGTGAAGTTCGAGCTCTCGCGGCCCGACACCTCGGTGCTCGACGGCCTGACCTCGGCCAACCTCTCGATGCTCTCGACCAAGGCGATCAATGCCGGCACGCTCGCGAAGACGCCCGACGGCACCGGCCCGTACACGTTCGTGAGCTGGACGCCGAACAACTCGTTCACCGTCAAGGCCAACCCGACCTACTGGGGCGGCAAGGTCACGCTCCCGCAGATCGAGATCAAGACGATCCCCACCGAGCAGTCGATCGCATCCGCGCTCGAGGCAAACAGCGTCCAGCTCGGGCTGCTGACCGAGCCGCAGGTCGCCGAGCACCTGCCGAGCTCGATCACGGTCCAGAAGGTGCTCGACCTCTCCTACCGGGCGCTGATGCTCCAGGACAAGACCGGGCCCGCTCGCGAACCTCGACAACCGCCTCGCGCTCTCGTGCGCGATCGACCGCCAGCAGGTCGTCGCGAGCGCCCTGCTCGGCCAGGGCGACGTCGTCGGCCCGGTGCCGCTCGGCCCCTACGCCCGAGCCCGATCCCGGCGTCTGCCCGAGCCAGAACGTGACGCCAGGCGAAGGCCTACCTCGCCGAAGGCCGGTGACCCGAGCGGCTTCTCGTTCACCGCCATGACCTCGACCGACCTCGACGCGACGAGCACCGCCCAGGCGACCGCGGTGCAGTCGCAGCTCGCCCAGGCGGGGATCAAGATGCAGATCCAGAACCTCGCCGGCAACGCCTACATCCAGGACTGGCTCAAGGGCAAGTTCCAGGCGGCGTTCGCCGAGAACGGCGCCGAACCCGAACCCGTACGTCATGTACGGCCGCTACTTCGGCCCGGGCGCGAACCTCGGCGTGCCCGCCGGCTACAGCAGCCGGCGCTCGCAGAAGCTGATCGTCGCGAGCGACGCGGCGACGACGCCGGCGCGGCGACGAGGCCGCATCGCGGCGCTCAACCACTACCTGACCGCCAACGCGGTCTGGGTCTGGCTGTTCGACAGCTACGACTACGCCGCCGTGACCTCGAACGTCCAGGGCTTCACGCTGCCGCCCGACCGCGACCTCAAGTCGCTCGCGTCCTCGACCGTCTCCTAGCCACGTACA
Source organism: uncultured Actinomycetota bacterium (assembly GCA_963765345.1). Classification (GTDB taxonomy): domain Bacteria; phylum Actinomycetota; class Thermoleophilia; order Gaiellales; family Gaiellaceae; genus PALSA-600. The sequence goes on along the minus strand of CAVXWI010000029.1, from coordinate 2,987 downwards.
TCCGCGGCCTGCCGGGCATGCAAGATGGCCGGCAGGCCGCGTGTGTTCCGAACGAGGAGAGATGCGCTTGCTGACCGGTGTCGCCCGGCGGCTCGTCGAGCACGGTCGTCACGCTCTTCGGCGTCTCGATCGTCGTCTTCGTCATCCTGCGGCTGCTGCCGGGAAACGCGATCACCGCCTCGCTCGGCGTCGAGGCGGGATGCTGTCGCCGGCACAGCTCACTGCGCTCGACCACTACTACGGGATCGGCCAGCCGCCTTCCAGCAGTTCTTCTCCTGGCTCGGCGCGACGCTCAGCGGCAACCTCGGCGTCTCGCTCTCGGCCCAGGAGCCCGTCTCGACGCTGATCGCGCAGGCGCTGCCGGTGACGCTCGAGCTCGGCGATCCTCGCGATCGTGCTCGGCCTCCTGATCGGCGTCGGCTTCGGGATGATCGGCGCGCTGCGGCCCGGGCAAGCTCGGCGACGGCGTCGGGCAGGGTGTCGCGGTCGTCGGGCTCGGCGTCCCGAGCTTCGTGATCGGCACCGGCGCTCGTCACGTTCCTCTCCTCGGAGTTCCACTACTTCCCCTCCTCGGAGAGCTACGCGAGCCTGTTCAGCAACCCGTGGCTCAACCTCCAGCAGATCTTCTTCCCGGCGCTCGTGCTGAGCATCGGCATCGGCGCGGCGATCATGCGCACGACGCGCGCCGCCGTGCTCGAGGTGAGCAGCCAGAGCTTCGTGCGCACCGCCCGCGGCAAGGGCATCAGCCGCCGCGCCGATCGTCTGGCGCCACCTGCTCCTGAACGCGCTCGTCCCGATCGTGACGATGTCCGGGATCCAGCTCGGCTACCTGCTCGGCGGCACGGTGATCGTCGAGCAGATCTTCGTGCTGCCGGGCCTCGGGCGGCTGCTTGTGACCTCGATCAACAACCGCGACTTCCCGGTCGTCCAGAGCGTGACGATGCTCTTCGCGACCGGCTTCGTCGTCGTGAACATGCTCGTCGACGTCCTCTGCGCGCTGATCGACCCGCGCGCGAGAGCCCGCTGAGATGGCCCTCGTCGGGGGCGAGCCGCTGAGCGTCGAGCGCCCATGACCGCCCGGCGGCGGCGCGCCGCCGCCTGCGCTTCCGGGCCCGTGTTCCTGCGCGCCCTCTGGCGGAGCCGCACCGGCGGATCGGCGCGATCCTCGTCGGCCTCGTCGTGCTCGGCGCGCTCCTCGCGCCGTCGGCCTCACGCCCGACAACCCCCAGGCCCAGGACCCGAAGGCGGTGCTGAAGGGCATCAGCGCCGCCACCTCTTCGGCACCGACCAGTTCGGCCGTGACGTGTTCTCGCTCGTGCTCCAGGGATCGGCGTCTCGCTCGAGATCGCCTGCCTGGCGACGCTGATCGCGGGGGGGATCGGCACGCTCGGCGGGATCGTCGCCGGCTATCTGGGCGGGTGACCTCGACCCTGATCATGCGCGCGCGCGACGTCGTCTTCGCGATCCCGGCGATCCTGCTCGCGCTCGCGATCGTGACGGCGCTCGGCCCCGGGCATTCTCGACAGCGCGCTCGCGATCGGCGTCGGCTACATCCCGATCTTCGTCCGCGTCGTGCGCGCGCCGGTGCTCTCGCTGCGAAACGCCGACTTCGTCCGCGCCGGGCCGGTGCTCGGCTTCTCGCCACGCGGCTGCTGCTGCGGCACATCCTCCCGAGCGTCGCCGGCGTGGTGGCCGTGCAGACGAGCCTCTCGCTCGCCTGGTCGGTGCTCGCCGAGGCGAGCCTGAGCTTCCTCGGCCTCGGCCCGCCGCCGCCCACCGCCTCGCTCGGCGAGATGGTCAACCGACTCGAGCACCCTCGCCGGCATCGCCTGGTGGACGCTCGCGGGGCCCTCGATCGCGATCGTCGTCGCGGTCGTCGGCTTCAACCTCCTCGGCGACGGCCTGCGCGACGCCGCCGACCCGCGGAGAGACGGCGCAGGCGATGCGCGTGATCGGCATGATCTCCGGCACCTCCTTCGACGCGATCGAGACGGTCGCGGCCGAGCTCGAGCTCGGCGGCACGACCGTTGTCGCCGCCCTGCGCGGGCACGTCTCGGCGCCTTATCCCGCCGTCGCTCCGCGATGCGATCGCGGCGCTCCTTCCTCCGGCCGCGACAAGCATCGAGGAGGTCTGCCGGATCGACGCCGCGATCGGCGAGTGCTTCGCGGAGGCCGCATCGGAGCTCGCGTCGCGTGCTTCGGCGGGCGAGGTCGATATCATCTGCTCGCATGGCCAGACCGTGTTCCACTGGGTCGAGGACGGTCGGCGCGCGCCACGCTCCAGCTCGGCCAACCGGCGTTCATCGCCGAGCGAACCGGCGCTACGGTGGTGAGCGACGTCCGCTCCCGCGACATCGCCGCCGGTGGCCACGGCGCGCCGCTCGCGAGCCTGCTCGACGTGCTCCTGCTCGGCTCGAACCCGGAGCGCACCTGCGGCTCGCTGAATCTCGGTGGGATCCCGAACGTGACCGTCGTGGGACCCGACCGCGAACCGCTCGCCTACGACATCGGCCCCGCGAACGCACTGATGGACGCGGTCGTGAGCGCGCGGAGCGACGGGCGCGAGAGCTTCGACCGTGACGGAGCGGCGGCCGCGAGAGGGCAGCTCGACCAGGAGCTGCTCTCCGTCCTGCTGGAGGAGCCCTACTACGCCGCGCCGGCGCCGAAGTCGACAGGAAGGAGCTCTTCCACCTCCCCTACCTGCTCGAGCGGATCGGCGACCGCACGATCGCGACCGACGACTGCTCGCGACCCTGACGACGCTGAGCGCGGAAGTGGTGGCCTCCGACCTGCGCCAGCTCGGGGTCAGCGAGGTGGTTGCCGCGGGTGGCGGTACCCGCAACCGCACGCTTATGGGCGAGCTCGCGCGGCGGCTGCCCGGCGTCCCGATCGACATGATCGACCGCTACGGGATCCGCGAGTCGGCCAAGGAGGGCCTCCTCTTTGCGCTGATCGGGTTTCTCACCGTCCACGGGCTGCCGGCCTCC
>CAVXWI010000028.1:0-69338 GCA_963765345.1 uncultured Actinomycetota bacterium | reverse complement strand
TCAGCAGCAGCGGCCAGATGTCGCCCCACAGCGCGCCGACGCCCGCGCCGTCGAGAATCGCGGCGCGGATCCCGCGCAGCGCGTAGGTCGCCGGCGAGATCTTCGCGATCGCCTGCATCCAACGCGGGCAGCACCGAGACCGGGTAGTAGACGCCCGAGACGACGAGCATGCACGCCCTGGGCGACGAAGCCGAGCTGCGTTCCCTTCTCGGGCGAGATCAGCGGCAGCACCGCGGTCATGATCCCGATCGCCGAGGAACGAGACCGACGCGATCGCGAGCAGCGACGAGCGCGCTCGCGAAGTTCGCGTGCGGGCAGCGAGAGCCGGAACAGGAAGGCGACGACGACGAACAGCAGCCCGGCGCGCACGACGCCGTAGGCGACCGCGAAGACGCCCATCCCGAAGCAGGTGCACGGGCCGCGAGAGCGGCGCCATGAACGTGTACTCGATCGTCCCCTCCCAGCGCTCCCAGGCGACCGTCTCGGTCAGGATCTCGAAGATGATCCCGAGGTAGGCCCAGATGACGGCGCCGATCAGGAGCACGGTCGTCAGCCGGTTGACGTTCGATCTGACGCCCGCGGCCTGGACGCCCTTGGCGATGAAGACGATCGTCATCGTGTTCGCGACCGTCCAGAAGAAGAACGTCAGCTCCCACCAGACGTAGCGCTTGACCAGGTACCAGTTGCGCTCGACGACGCCGCCGAGCCCGATCAGCTCCTGCCGCAGCGCGAGTGCGACCGGGCGTGTCATCAGGCGAACACCTCCCGCTCCTCGTCGTCCTCGTGCTCGATCGCCTGCGCCCGGTCGCGGCGAAGAACGCCTGCTCGAGCGAGTCGGCCCCGTAGCGGCGCGAGCAGCCCGGCGACCGGCTCGAGGCAGAGCAGCTCGCCGCGGTCGAGGATGCCGACGCGGTCGGCCAGGGCCTCGGCCTCGGCGAGGTCGTGCGTGCAGAGCAGGATCGTCGCGTCGTGCTCGGCGCGGACCGCGCTTGATGAACTCCTGCACCTCGAGCTTCGAGCGCGGATCGAGCCCCGTCGTCGGCTCGTCGAGCAGGAGCAGGACCGGCGAGGTGAGCAGCGCCCGGGCGAGCGCGACCTTCTGCTGCATCCCGCGCGAGAGGTTCTCCATCGGCTCGCCGCGCCGCTCGGCCGGGAAGCCGACGCGCGTCGAGGATCTCCGGAATCTGCTCGCCGGGTCTCGGCGTGCGTGAGGCCGTAGAAGCGCGCCGCGTAGGCGAGGTTCTCCTCGGCGCTCATTCGCTTGAAGAAGCTCGCCTCGACCGAGACGCGGTTGACGAGCCGCCGCACCGCGCGCGTGCCGGTGCCGGCGTCGTGGCCGAAGACCCGCGCCGAGCCGCCGTCGGCGAGGAGCAGGGTCGAGAGCAGCCGGACGAGCGTCGACTTGCCCGAGCCGTTCCGGCCGAGGATCGCGACGCACTCGCCGCGGGCGACCGTGAACGTCAGCGGGCGAAGCGCCGGCACGCGCCGGCGGCGCGCGAAGCGGCCGTCGTCGCGGTCGCGGCGACGGAAGTCCTTGCGCAGGTCGCGCGTCTCGATCGCCGGCGCCTCACGGGGAACGCCTGGCAGCGAGGTCGAGCGGGGTGGTACGAAGGTCATGGTCACTCCTTGGGGCCGGATGAGAACGGAATCGAGGAACCGGCGCCCCTGGAGGAGGCCGGACCTACCTGTGGCCGGTGCCGAGCGGCGCCGGGCCCGCGAGGCCCAGCTGTCGGCGGCAGCGCGGAGCCACGGCCCTCACGCCTGACCCGCCTTGCGGGGGGTCGCGACGCTCTGATTCACGGTCTGTTCCATGACGGAAGCCAGCTTACGCACGGAGGCGGCGAGGCGCAATGGCCAGGGCGCGACTACCTCCGCCGGCGCCGCGGCGTCCGCTAACCGAGCGCGACCATGCGGTCGATCGCCCCGCGGGCGCGGGCGGCGAGAGCCGGCTCGACCGTGACCCGGTGGACGCCGTCACGGAGGGCGTCGCGCGCGTTTGCGAGCGTGATCATCTTCATGAAGCGGCAGACGGCCGCCTCGCGGGCGGCCAGAAACTCCTTCTCCGGCACCTCGCGCTCGAGGCGGTGGATGATGCCGGTCTCGGTCGCGACGACGAAGCGCCGCTTCGGCGAGCGGCGCGCGAAGTCGACCATCCCTTCGGTCGAGAGGATGTGGGTGCGCTCGTTCGCGAAGGCCATCGCCGGGCTCGCGCAGCCGCACTCGGGATGGACGAGCAGCTCGGCGTCGGGCGCGGAGCTCTGCCAGTGCTCGATGTCGGCGGGTCGGATGCCGGCGTGGACGTGGCACTCGCCGAGCCAGATCCGAAGCTTGCGTCCGGTCACCCGCTCGAGCCAGAGGCCGAGGTAGAGGTCGGGCAGGAAGAGGATCTCGCGGTCGGCGGGGATCGACTCGATCACCGCCCGCGCGTTCCCGGAGGTGCAGCAGTAGTCGCTCTCGGCCTTCACCTCGGCGGTGGTGTTGACGTAGCTGACGACGGCCGCGCCCGGGTGCTCGGCCTTCCAGGCCCGCAGCTCGGCCGCGTCGATCGAGTCGGCGAGCGAGCAGCCCGCGCGCAGGTCGGGGATCAGCACGGTTTTCTCCGGGCTGAGGATCGCCGCCGTCTCGGCCATGAAGTGGACACCGCAGAAGAGGATCGTCGTCGCCTCCGAGGCCGCCGCCTGGCGCGAGAGCCCGAGCGAGTCGCCGACATAGTCGGCGACGTCCTGCACCTCGGGGCGCTGGTAGTTGTGCGCGAGGATGACCGCGTCCCGCTCACGCGCGAGCGCCCGCACCTCGTCGGCGAGCAGCCGGGTCTCGGTGGCGCTCACGGCGCCTCGACCTCGAGCGAGACGGCGAGCGAGCGCGCCGAGTGCGTGAGGGCGCCGACCGAGATCGCGTCGACGCCGGTCTCGGCATAGGCGCGGACGGTCGCCAGGGTGACCCCGCCCGAGACCTCGAGCGGGACGCGGCCGCCGACGACCTCGACCGCACGCGCCACCTCGGCCGGGGGCATGTTGTCGAGGAGGATCCAGTCGACGCCGGCCGCCAGCGCCTCGACGACCTGCTCGAGCGTCTCGGCCTCGACCTCGACCGTGACCTCGCCGCGGTCGCCGAGGGCCGCGACCGCGGCGGTGATCCCGCCGGCGAGGCGGAGGTGGTTCTCCTTCAGGAGGATCCGGTCGTAGAGGCCGGCGCGATGGTTACGCCCGCCGCCGCAGCGCACCGCGTAGCGCTCGAGCGCGCGCAGCCCCGGTGTCGTCTTGCGGGTGTCGAGGATGACGGCGCGGGTGCCCGCAACGAGGTCGACGTAGCGGGCCGTCAGGGTGGCGACGCCCGAGAGGCGGCCGAGCAGGTTGAGCGCCGTCCGCTCGCCGGTGAGGATGGCGCGCGCCGGCCCGGCGACCCGGGCGACCGCGGTCGGGCCGGCCAGGCGCGTGCCGTCCTCGAGCAGCGGCTCGACCCGCACCTCGGCGTCGAGCCGCTCGAAGACACGCGCGGCGGCTGCGATGCCGCAGACGACGCCGGGCTCCTCGACGAGGAGCTCGGCACCAGCGCGGGCGGCGAGCGGGACGACGGCATCGGTCGTCAGGTCGCCGTCGCCGACGTCCTCCCGGAGGGCGGCGGTGACGACGAGCTCGAGCGCGGCCGCGGTCACGTCCACTGCTCGATCACCGGCCCCTCCCCCTGCCGCAGGACGATGTGGCCGCAGAAGGACTCGTCCTCGCTCGGGAAGTCGGAGCGGAAGTGGGCGCCGCGGCTCTCGCGGCGGGCCAGCGCGCTCTCGGCGAGCAGCCGGGGCAGGAGTGCGGGCGCCGAGCGCAGGCGCTCGAGCCCCTCGGCGCTCCGGATCACGCCGGCATCGGCCCAGAGCGAATGCCGCAGCGAGGCGCCGATCGGCGGCTCCGGCCGGGCCGGCGGCGCCGCGGCGCGCGGCGGTGGCGCCGCGGCGTCGGCCGCGGCACGCCCGGCGCGGCGGCCGAAGACGAGGCACTCGAGCAGCGAGTTCGAGGCGAGCCGGTTGGCGCCGTGGACGCCGGTCGCGGCGCACTCGCCCGCGGCGAAGAGGCCCGGCAGGCTCGTGCGCCCGTCGAGGTCGGTGACGATCCCGCCGACGGTGTAGTGCGCGGCAGGCGCGACGGGGATCGGTGCGAGCGCGGGGTCGTAGCCGGCACGCTCGAGCGTCGTCATCAGGCCGGGGAAGCGCTCGCGTTCGATCGGACGCAGGTCGAGGCCGGCCTGGCCGCGCACGGCGATGGCGCGCGCGACGACGTCGCGGGGCGCGAGCTCGTCGGTGAACCTGCGGCCGCCGCCGTCGAGGAGGAGCGCACCCTCGCCGCGTAGCGCCTCCGAGAGCAGGAAGCCGTCGTCGAGGAGCGCGGTCGGGTGGAACTGGACGAGCTCGAGGTCGGCGAGCGCCGCCCCGGACCGGTAGGCGTGCACGAGGCCCTCGCCGAGCGAGCCGCGCGGATTGGTCGCCCGCGCGAAGAGCGCCGCGTAGCCGCCGGTCGCGAGCAGCGTCGCCGGGGCGGCGAGCGGCCCCGCCTCGGTGAGGACGCCGACGCAATGGGTGCCTTCGCGCCAGAGCCCGAGCACGCGCACGTCCTCGACGACGGTGATCATCGGCTCGTCGCGGACCGCCCGGGCGAGCGCGGCCGTGATCGCCCGTCCGGTCTCGGCACCGCCCGCGTGCACGATCCGCCGGTGGCTGTGGCCTCCCTCGCGGCCGAGCTCGGGATCGAACGCGACGCCGAGTGCGACGAGCTCGCCGATCCGCGCCGGTGCCTCCTCGACGAGGACGCCGACGGCGCTTCCGCGGCAGAGACCGCGACCGGCGCGGAGCGTGTCCTCGGCATGCAGTGCCGGCGCATCCCCCTCGCCGAGCGCGGCGGCGACCCCGCCCTGGGCCTGCCAGCTGCTCGAGGCCTCGAGCGGCCCCTTCGCGAGCAGCAGCACCTCCGTCTCGCCGGCGGCCGCGAGCGCCGCCGAGAGGCCCGCGACGCCGCCGCCGACCACGATCAGGCCGAACGGTCTACGCTCGCCGATACGGTGCCCCTCTCCAGGTTTTCTTCCCACAGTCGATAACTCCGCGTAGAGTCTAGCAATGGTTTCCGATCCCTGGGCGAAAACGAGCAGCCCTGCCCAGACCGTCGTCGCGGTCGTCCTCTCGGTGCGCGAGCGCCGCCTGCAGGTGCTGCTCTGGGAGCGAGCGCTCGAGCCGTTCGCGGGCTCGTGGTCGCTGCCCGGCGGCGACCTCGCCCCCGACGAGACGCTCGACCGCTCGATCCGGCGGCACCTCGCCGCCAAGGTCGACGTGCGCGAGCTCGCCCACCTCGAGCAGCTCGAGACCCGGAGCGACCCCGATCGAAACCCGCTCCGCTGGGAGCTCGCGACGGCGTTCCTCGGGCTCGTCCCCTCCGACGTCGACCCGGTCCTGCCGGCCGACACGCGCTGGCACCCGGTCGACGGCCTCCCCACGCTCGCCTTCGACCACGCGCCGATCGTCCTCGCCGGCCGGGAGCGGCTGCGCGCGAAGCTCTCCTACACGAACATCGGCTTCGCCCTCGCGCCCGCCTCGTTCACGATCTCCGAGCTCCGCGACCTCTACCGCGCGGCGCTGGCGCACGACGTCTCGGCGACCAACCTGCAGCGCGTGCTCGTCAGGCGGCACCTGCTCGTCGCGACCGGGAGCCGGCGCGGCCCCGGCCCGACCGGCGGGCGCCCGGCGGCGCTCTACGGCTTCCGCTCGCGCTCCCTCGAGATCACCGACCAGTTCGCGGTGCTTCGGCCGCCTACGACCTGAGCCGGCGGACGAGGCCCCAGGCGGCCGGGAGAGCCGCGGCGGCGAGGTACAGCTTGACGAGGTCGACGGGAACGAACGGGTAGACCCCGTCGATCAGGGTCGTGTTCCAGCTGACGCCGAGCTCGTGGTGGAGCCAGATCGCGCCGCAGAGATAGATGATGACGCTGCCGGTCAGCATCGCCGCGACCGACGAGGAGAACCGCTTGTCCCAGCCGCGCTCGGCGAGGGCGCCCGTGACCGCGGCGGCGAGAACGAAACCGACGATGTAGCCGCCGGTCGCGCCGCTGAAGACGGACCAGCCGTGCCGGTGGTCGGCGTAGAGCGGCACGCCTACCACCCCGAGCAGCAGGTAGGCGCCGAGGCTCGTCGCGCCGAGGACCGGCCCGTAGGCGGCCCCGACGAGGAGGACGGCGAAGGTCTGGCCGGTGATCGGGACGGGCGTGAAGCCGAGTCGGAACGAGAACTGGGCCGCGAGGCCCACGAACGCGGCGCCGCCGAGCACGAGCAGCGCGTCGACGAGGAGCCCGGAGCGCGGGAAGACGGCGTGACGGAGGGTCGCGGCCTGGTCGGTCATCCGGCAATTAGACCGGCAGCGGCGCGTTTCGGTTGCAAGCTACCCGCCCGGGCCCTGCGGAGGGGCCCTCCCGGCACGCAGCGGCCCGCGAATAACGTCACACCGGACGCTATTCTCATCATGGAGTCCCGAAGAAGGAGCGTGCGAGCGCGATGAAGGACATCATCGAGATCCTGGAGCGCTGGACGGGTGAGGGAGCCGCGGTCGCGCTCGGCTCCGTCGTCGAGCGGATCGGCTCGGCCCCGCGCGATCCCGGCGCCGCGCTCGCCGTCTCGTCCACCCGCGAGGTCGCAGGCGGCGTCACGGGCGGCTGCGTCGAGCCGGCCGTCATCCGTGAGGCCAATGACGTCCTGAACGGCTCGCGGGGGCGGCTCCTCGACTACGGGCTCGACGACGAGGACGGCTTCGACGTCGGCCTCACCTGCGGCGGCCGCATCGCCGTCGCCGTCTACCGTCTCGATCCGGAGCTCGTCTCGCCGATCGCCGAGGCGGTGCGGTCGGACCGGCCGATCGCCGTCACGCTCAGGCTCGGCGAGGAGCGCTTCGGCGAGCAGGCGATCCTGGCGACCGACGGCGGCGAGGGCGACGCCGGCCTGAACGGCGCCGTTCGCTCGCTGCTCGAGATCGGCGAGAGCGCGATCCTCGAGTCCGATCTCGGCGAGAAGATCTTCGTCGAGTCCTACGCACCGCGCGCGAACCTCTACCTCTTTGGCGCGAGCGACCACGTCGCCGCGCTCGTCCCGCTCGGCAAGCAGCTCGGCTACCGGGTGACCGTCTGCGACCCGCGCCGGGTCTTCCTGACGCGCGAGCGCTTCCCCGACGCCGACGAGCTCAGCGACGAGTGGCCCGACGAGTTCCTCGCCCGCGCTCCGATCGACGCCCGCACCGCCATCTGCATGATGACGCACGACCTGAAGTTCGACGTGCCCGCGCTCAGCCTGGCCCTCGCCTCGAGCGCCGGCTTCATCGGCGCGATCGGCAGCGAGAAGACGCGCGCCGACCGCGTCGCCCGGCTGCGCGAGAACGGCGTCGGCGACGTCGAGCTGGCGCGGCTGCACGCCCCGATCGGGATCCAGATCGGCGCGCGGACGCCCGGGGAGGTCGCGGTCACGATCGCCGCCCAGCTGATCGAGGCGAACGTCGTCGCGCGCCGTACGCGCATCGAGACGATCGCCCGCTCGACCGTCCTGTCCTAGGATCGGCGCGCCGCGGCGTGCTTGGATACACGCCGATGGCCGCACGGAGGATCCGGGCGTGGCCCGGGGCGGCGCTGCTCGTCGCCCTGACGCTCGCACTGCTCCCCGCGGCGCCGGCCCTCGCCGGTCGACTCGGGCACTCGAGCCTCGCGGCGCTGCCCTCGGTGCTCCCGCCGCGGCCGCTGCCGGTCCGGATGCGCTGGACGCGCGAGCCGGCGAGCGCCCGCCCGGCGAGCACGGCCGACTACCGGCGCGGGCGCGCTGTCGTCGGGGTCGCGGCGGGCGTCGACGGCCGCTCGCTCGCCATGGCGCTCCGCCTCCGCCCGGTCGAGTGGCTGCCCGGCCTGCGCCTCGTCGAGGTGTCCGGGGCGCCGGCGTCGCTGGCGGCGCTCGCCCGAAGTGCCGATCCACGGATCCGCTACGTCGAACCGGTCGCAGCCGCCCAGGCCGCACACATCCGCAACGACCCGCTGACGTACGAGATCGACCCGGCGACCGGCGCCCCCTACGAGTGGCAGTTCGACGCGGTCGGTGCCGACCAGGCGCTCAATCTCGCCAAGGGCGACCCGAGCATCCTCGTCGGCGTCGTCGACAGCGGCATCTCGGCCGTCCCCGACCTGGCCGGCAAGGTCGCCGAGACGTTCTGGGACTCGTCCGTGACGAAGTCGGGGATCGACGCGCTCGGCCACGGCACGTTCGTCGCCTCGATCATCGCCGCCCGGAACGACGACGGCTTCGGCCTCGCCGGCTTCTGCGGCGCCTGCCGCCTCGCGATCTACAAGGCCTCGCCGCTGACCGACGTCCAGGTCGCCGAGGGCATCCGCACGCTGACCGACGCGCACGTCCGCGTCATCAACCTGAGCATCGTCCTCGACAGCTCCTCGCAGGCCGTGATCGACGCAATCGACTACGCCACCGCCGCCGGGGTGCTCGTGGTCGCGGCCAGCGGCAACGAGGGAACCGACACGATCGACTTCCCCGCCTCCTACGTCCAGCCGCCCGACGGGACGGCGGCCTCCGGCATCGCCGTCGGCGCCTCCGACCGGGCGGGCGGGCGGGCGAGCTTCTCGAACGGCGGCGCCGGCCTCTCGCTCGTCGCCCCGGGGACCTTCAACTCGAACTGCCGATCAGGCATCGTCGGCGCGATCCCGGCCTCGGCGCCCGACTTCGGCGGCAGCGGCTCGTGCTCGGTCATCCTCGCGCACGTCCCGGGTGGGGCGCGCTACGCCTACGCGAGCGGGACGAGTTTCGCGGCGCCGGAGGTGGCAGGGACGGCGGCGCTCGTCTGGTCGGTCAAGCCGTCGCTGACGAGCGTCCAGGTCGCCTCGATCCTCGAGCAGACGGCGAGCCGGCCGGCCGGCAGCGGCTGGACGCCGGCTACCGGCTGGGGCGTCCTCAACGCGAACGCCGCCGTCGAGAGCGCGGCCGGGCGCTCGAGCGGCGACTCGATCGTGCTCGCCGACCTCGACGTCTCGCGGCCGCGCGAGCCGGGCGACCCCGTCACGCGCCACGGTCAAGGCAAGCTGGCTCGACGGGACGCCGGTCAAGCTCGGCGCCGCCTCGTCCTGCCGGATCCTCGCCGCCGGCTCCGTCCTGCGGGCGACCGCGACGCTCGCCGCCGGGGCCGCCTCCTGCGCCTTCCGGCTCCCGCCCCGCAGCGGCGGCCGGCTCGTCGCCGGCCGATTGACGGTCTCGGCCCCGGGCGGGGTCGCCACCTCCGCCAGCTTCCGCTTCGCGGTGGCGGGACGGCAGCCCGGCTGAGGCCGGCGGCGCCGGCCCGTCAGGCGCGGCCGCGCACCGTCTCGACCGTGAGCTCCGAGATCGAGCCGAGGAGCACGTCCGCCTCGGCAGCCGCCTCGCCGGGCGGGAACTGCCGGTTCGGGATCGCGATGCAGGTCATCCCGGCCGCCTTGGCCGAGCGGATGCCGTTGTGGGAGTCCTCGACCGCGACGCAGGCCGCCGGCTCGAGCTCGAAGCCGGCGGGCCGCCTCGAGGTAGACGTCGGGCGCCGGCTTGCCGCGGGCGACCTCCTCGGAGGAGACCGTCGCCCGGAAGCAGCCGGCGATGCCGCCGGCGGCGAGCACGGCGTCGATCAGCTCGCGGTTCGAGGACGAGGCGAGCCCGAGCGGGAACGCCGCGGCCAGCCGGGAGACCGCCTCGAGCGCCCCCGGGAGCCAGGGCGGGCCCGCCGCGTAGCGGTCGAGCATCCGCTCGACGACCAGCCGGTTGATCTCCGCGGGCTCCTCGGCGAGCCCGACCCGGTCGTGCATGTAGCGCGACCATTCGGGTGAGCTCATCCCCATCATGTCCCGCTGGGCGCCCGGGTGCCAGTCGCCGCCGCGCTCGTGGGCGAGCTCCTCGCGCACCTCGTCCCAGACCTGCTCGGAGTCGACGAGCACCCCGTCGAGGTCGAACACGACCGCGGCGATCACAGGGGCGCGTAGACGCGGTCGACGTAGACGAGCCCGCCCGCGCCGGGGCCCGGCTCGAGCAGCTCGCTGGCGCCGACGAAGATCACATGGTCGCCCGCGTCGAACCGGTCGACGGTGCGGGCGACGATCCAGGCGACCGCGCCGGCGAGGAGCCGCGGCTCGTCCGGCCGCACGGGAATCCCGTCCCACTGGACGAGCGGCGGGACGCTGCGCGCGAAGTGCTGGGCGAGGTGCGCCTGGTCGGCGGCGAGGATCGAGGCGGCCCAGGTCTCGGCCCCGGCGAGCACCTCGAAGAGCGAGGCGCTGCGCCCGAGCGAGATCGAGACGAGCGCCGGCTCGAGCGAGACGGAGACGAGCGAGGAGACGGTCAGCCCCGCGCGCCGGCCGCGGGACTCGGCGACGACGACGCAGACCCCGGCCGGCCACCGGCGAAAGAGCGAGCGCTGCGCTTCGCCGTCCACCGGGCAAACCCTAACGTCGCACCCGCCCGGCGACGGCGGCTTCGTCGCCACGGCCTGGCGGGTCGGGCGGCGAGCCGGCCCCGTCGGGCCCTCAGGGCTCCGGCTCGTCCGCAAGCTCTTCGGCGAGGAGTCCGAGCGCGAAGAGCCGCCAGGCGAGCTCGAGGTCTCGCACGAGGAAGAGGACGGCCTCCCGCGCGCGGGGAAGGTCACGGGCAAGCAGCGCGAGCTCGTCGAGCCCGGCGGCGAGGCGGCGGACGCGCTCCTCGCTGTAGAGGTCGGCGGCGAGCGCCTTGACGGCCCGCTCGTCGACCCCCGGCTCGCGCCGCAGCCCGCCCGCCGCCGCAAGCAGGAGGAGCGCGCGACGCCGTGCCGCGTGGCTCTCGGCGGCCGGCAGCTCGACCCGCTGCCCGGCTAGGTACGCAGCCACCGCGAGCGGGTCGCCGAGCTCGCCGGCATCGAGCGCCCGGAGCAGGACGAACTCGGCCTCCACCGACCCATCATCTCTGCCGGCCGGGCCGGAGGCTGCTCGCACCCCGCCGCGCCTCAGGCGGGGCTCGCCCGCCCGCGCGGCCGCTCCCGGGCGGCCGGCGACAGGCCCCGCGCCCGGGCCGCGGCGAGGAGCAGCCGGGCGCCGAGGAGGAGGATCAGCCCGGCGAGCAGACCGCCGAGCACATCGGTGACCGTATGGGCCGCGGCGAGGACGAGTGCCACCGGCACGAAGAGGAGCCAGAGCGCGACGGCCCGGGTCGCCCCCGGCCAGACGAGCGCGACCGCGAAGGCAACGACGAGCCCGCGGATCATGTGCCCGCTCGGGAAGGAGTTGGCGAACACGTTCACGGGTCGGCCGTGGCGCTCGAGCACCGGCCGCGTGATCGCGTGCTTGCCGATCACCTCGATCCCGTTTCCGATCAGCCAGAGCCCGGCCGGCGCGAGCGCCACGGCAGGCCCCTCGCGCCGCCAGAGCGCGACGGCGGCGTAGGCGACGACGAGCCCGGAGATCAGGAGCGAGCAGGGGTAGGTCCAGAGGTCGAGGAGCTTCGTCCAGATCGAGGTGTGGAGCCCGAAGGGCACGTAGAACCCGGCCGTCGCGCTCGTGTGGTGCGGCTTCGGCCGAAACCACGGCATCAGGTGATCGAGCGAGAACTGGTCGACCCCGGTCAGGGTGCCTGCGGCGACGAGCGCCGTCAGCACCGCCAGCGCCAGCACGAGCCCCACGAGGACGAGGCAGTCCCGGCGTTCGCCGGCAACTGGCCGCGGGGGTTCGCGGTCGAGCACCCGCCCGACAGTACCGGCGCGGCCCGGTCCCGCCGCGACCGGAGGCATAACCAAGTCTCAACTCGATCGCCCTCGACTGCCGCCGCCGAGCCTCGTAGCATGTGACCCTGTGCACCTGCACCACCTGAAGCACGTCCTGGTCGACCCGGTCGAGATCCATCGCTACCCCCTCGCCGGCCGGGAGGCGTTGATCATCATGCTCGGCGCCTCGCTCCTGACGTTCGCCTGTGTCCGCCTCTACACCCGGCTGCAGCGGCGCTACCGCTGGCGCGCAGGGCGGATCGGCGAGGTCCACGTGCACCACATGGTCGTCGGGGTCGTGATCGTCCTGACGAGCGGGATGATCGACGTCGCCCTCGCTCCGGGCGACACCGGCCGCGGCGCCCTCGCCTTCGCCTTCGGCGTCGGCGGCGCCTTCATCCTCGACGAGTTCGCCCTCACCTTCCACCTCCGCGACGTCTACTGGACCGAGGAGGGCCGACGCTCGATCGACGCCTGCATCATGTGGCTCCTGCTCGGGCTGCTGCTCCTCGTCGGGATCTCTCCGTTCGGGATCCACGACAAGACGGTCGTGCCGCGCTCGATCGGCTTCATCGTGATCGCGATCAGCATCGTCCTCTCGCTCGTCACCTGCCTGAAGGGCAAGCTCGCGCTCGGCCTGATCAGCATCTTCGTGCCGCCGGTCGGGCTCGTGACGGCGCTGCGGCTCGCGCGCCCGGGCTCGGTCTGGTCGCAGCTCTTCTACAGCCGCGACCTCGTCAAGCTCGAGCGCTCCGAGGCGCGCTTCCACCCGGTCGACTCGAACGTCGAGCGCCTGCGCATCCGCGTCGTCGACCTGGTCGCGGGCGCCCCCGACAACTCGTAGGCCCCCGCGCCTGCGGGCGCGAGCCGCTATCGTCAGCGCGCTCATGGCCGAGTCGTCGCAGCACGCGATCGACACGATGCTGCTCGAGGAGCGGCGCTACCCGCCGCCGCCCGCCTTCGCCGCGGCGGCGAACGCGCCGGCCGGACATCTACGAGCGCGAGCCGCTCGAGTTCTGGGCCGACGAGGCGCGCGCGCGGGTCTCGTGGTTCGAGCCGTTCGAGACGGTCTGCGACTGGGAGCTCCCCTACGCCAAGTGGTTCCTCGGCGGCAAGCTGAACGTCACCTACAACTGCGTCGACCGCCACGTCGAGGCGGGCCGGGGCGACCAGGTCGCCTACTACTGGGAGGGCGAGCCGACGGGCGAGCGGCGCGAGGTCACCTACGCCGAGCTCCAGCGGGAGATCGACGAAGCTCGCGAACGCGCTGCGCTCGCTCGGGGTGACGAAGGGCACGCCCGTCGGGATCTACATGGGGATGGTCCCCGAGACTGCCGGTCGCGATGCTCGCCTGCGCGCGGATCGGCGCCCCGCACACGGTCGTCTTCGGCGGCTTCTCGGCCGACGCGCTCGCCGGCCGCCTGACGACATGGGCTGCGAGGTCCTGATCACCCAGGACGAGGCCTGGCGCCGCGGCGCGACGGTGCCGCTGAAGCGGACGGCCGACGAGGCGATCGCGGCGGCGCCGAGCGTCCGCGCCGCCGTCGTCCTGCGCCGCACCGGCGGCGAGGTGCCGATGACGCCGGGCCGCGACCACTGGTGGCACGAGCTCGCGACCGACGACGGCGCCCTGCCCGTGCGAGCCGATGGACGCCGAGGATCTGCTCTACCTCCTCTACACCTCGGGCACGACCGCGAAGCCGAAGGGGATCGCCCACACGACCGGCGGCTACCTCGTCGGCGTCGCGACCACCCACCACTACGTCTTCGACGTCAAGCCCGACTCGACGTCTACTGGTGCGCCGCCGACGTCGGCTGGGTCACCGGGCACAGCTACATCGTCTACGGGCCGCTCTGCAACGGCACGACCGTCGGTCCTCTACGAGGGGACGCCCGACTTCCCCGACAAGGACCGCTGGTGGGAGATCGTCGAGCGCTACGGGGTCGACGATCCTCTACACCGCGCCGACCGCGATCCGCACCCACATGAAGTGGGGTCCCGAGTACGCCGCCGCGGCACGACCTCTCGAGCCTGCGTCTGCTCGGCTCGGTCGGCGAGCCGATCAACCCCGAGGCCTGGATCTGGTACCACGAGCACATCGGCGGCGGCCGCTGCCCGATCGTCGACACCTGGTGGCAGACCGAGACCGGGATGATCCTGATCACGCCGCTGCCCGGGCTGACGACGACCAAGCCCGGGCTCGGCGACCCGGCCCTTCCCCGGGGTCGAGGCCGCGATCTACAACGAGGCGGGCGAGGAGGTGGGCCCGGGCGGCGGCGGGTACCTCGTCCTGAAGCAGCCGTGGCCGGCGATGCTGCGCGGCATCTACGGCGACGACGCCCGCTACCGCGAGACCTACTGGTCGAAGTACGGCGACGTCTACTTCGCCGGTGACGGCGCCCGGATCGACTCGGACGGCGACTTCTGGCTGCTCGGCCGCGTCGACGACGTGATGAACGTCTCCGGCCACCGCATCTCGACGATCGAGGTCGAGTCGGCGCTCGTCGACCACCGCGAGGTCGCCGAGGCGGCCGTCGCGGCCCGCGCCGACGCGATGACCGGCCAGGCGATCGTCGCCTTCGTGACGCTGAAGGGTGGCGCCGAGGGCTCGGTCGAGAAGCTGGAGGAGCTGCGAAACCACGTCGCGGCGAAGATCGGCCCGATCGCGAAGCCCGCGAACATCGTCTTCACGCCCGAGCTGCCGAAGACGCGGAGCGGCAAGATCATGCGCCGGCTGCTCCGTGACGTCGCCGAGAACCGCCCGCTCGGCGACACGACGACGCTCGCCGACCCGGCGGTCGTCGACGAGCTGCGCCACCGGGCCGTCGAGGAGGCCGCCGACGACGGCTAGCGTCCCGCCCGGCCGGCGGGGCCGTCAGCCGCTGAGCCTGCGCGTTGCGCGGGCCTGGGAACCGTTGATCCGGGCGACGAGCTCGTAGGTGATCGTGCCGGCCGCGGCCGCGAGCTCCTCGGCCCGCAGCCCGTCACCGATCAGCGTCACCGGCGTTCCCGCCTCGACCGGGCCGGCAAGCGTGACGGCGAGCGAGTCCATCGAGATCGTCCCGACGACCGGTCGCCGCTCGCCCGCCACCAGCACGACCGCGCCCTCGGCGTCACGGCGGAAGCCGTCCGCGTAGCCGACGGGGACGATCCCGATCCAGGTCGGCTCGGCCGCGACGAAGCGGCGGTGGTAGCCCGTGCTCTCCCCGGGGGCGAGCCGCTTCACCTGCCCGATCCGGCTTCGCCAGGCCAGGACGGGGCGCAGACCGTCCTCGGCCGGATCGCCGCCGAACGGCGAGAGCCCGTGGATCGCGAGCCCGGGGCGGGCGGCGTCGAGATGCGCCGCCGGGTAGCGGAGCAGCCCGGCGCTGTTTGCCAGGTGGCGCGTCAGGCCGGGATGCTGGTCGGCGAGCGCGCGGAAGCGCGCGATCTGGAGTTCGGTGAAGCCGGGGTCGCAGTCGGCCGAGGCGAGGTGACTGGCGATCGCGACGACATCCGGGCTGCGCGCGACGAGCTCCGAGCCACCCCAGCGACCCATGCCCGTGTCGACCTTCAGGTGCAGCGGCAGGCCCTCGGGCAATGGCCCCTCGACGACCGTCAGCTCGAGCGCGCCGGAGCGGGCCGCCCGCAGCTCCGATTCGGCGGCCGGGCTGAGGACGATGATCCTCGCCTCGGGCTGGGATGCCCGCAGCTCGAGACCCTCGGCGACGGTCGCGACGCAGAGCGCGGCCGCGCCCTCGGCGAGCGCGATCTCGGCGACGGTCGAGGCGCCGTGCCCGTAGGCATCGGCCTTGACGACGGCCCAGAGCTCGCTTCGCCCGAGCACCGTCCGGAGCCGGCGCACGTTCGCACGGAGCGCCTCCCGGTCGATCGTGATCTCGGAGCGTGGCCCCGCGCAGGCCACCGCGATCAGGGCGCCGCAGGCTCCGCCGCCGGGCGCGCGGGCTGCGTCTCCTCCATCGGCGCAGCATAGTGCCGTCGCCCCGCGGACTCCTACCGCCCCCCGCCCTCCACGTGGGCCTCGGCGACGTCGTAGACATAGCCGCAGCCATGCGGCGTGCGCCAGCTGATCCGGCGGGCGATCGCGTTCAGCATCTGGAGCGTCGTCACGTTCCGCCCGCCCACCTCCGAGGCCTGGTCGGAGAGGTTGATCGCGATCATCGTCAGCGCCCCGGCCCCGGTCCTGCAGGCGCCGAGAATCTTCTCGAACGGGTTCGAGTACGGCGCGAGCGCGAGATCGCTCGGAGCGTCTCTCCCGTTGTGGTCGTAGACGTAGAGGACGTTGACGAGGTGCCTGTCGGGGAGGACGCCGCCCCCCGCAGCCGACGCGACGACGGGCAACGCGAGCGAGAGGACGAGAGCGAGCGAGCACCGGGACCTGCCAAGCTTCAGCGTCAGAGGCCTCCTTGCCGGGGCCGGTATCGGGCCGGCGGACTACCGCGCCTAGGCGGGAAGCCTAGCTCGCCGCGGGCGCGCCCGTCGCGGTCGACCGGCCGGCGGCAGGCCTGGCTACCCTGGGCGCATGCGACCGCTCGTGACGCGGACCGTCGCCGCGTCGGTGGCGCTCGGTGCGGCGCTCGCCGCCGCCGCGGCGGGGCTCACCGGGGCCGGGAACGCGGGCACGGCCTCCGTACAGGTCTTCAGGACCGTCGACACCCACCTCTGCGCGTTCCCGCTCGCGGTCACGGTCACGACCACCCCGCGGACCGACCAGGCGGCGACGACGATTTTGCAGTTCGCCTTCGTCGGCCCGAGCACGATCACGCTGCGAAACCTGCGCACGCACAAGACGGCGACCCTTCGCTCCTCCGGCGACTACACGGTCGACACGAAGACGGGCACCGTGGCCTTCTCGGGCCACCAGGTCTGGTTCTGGTCGACGGGGAGCCACGTGCCGTTCCTCGCCACCGACGGGCCCGGCCGGCTCGTCGCTCCCACCGACACCCTGGCAGGCAGCGCCCGGGCCGAGACGATCGATCCTTGCGCGCTCGTCGCCCCCGCGCCGCCGGCGACGGCCCCCCGCCGGACCGCCGCCCCCTGGGGGCTGCCGCGCTTCGCGCTCAGCCAGATCGCCTACGCCGGCCTGACGCCGATCCTCGGCGCACTCGTCCGCCACGACCACATTCACCTCGACCTGATCGTCAACGGCCACCGGGTGACGATCCCGGCAGGGGTCGGGCAGGCGCAGCCGCTCGACCGCGGGCCCTGCCCGCCCGGGCCGATACCCGTCGGCGACTGCACGACCGGCCACGTCTACGTCGCCCAGGTCGCGAACTCGCCGCTCCACACGCACTCGACGAGCGGGATCGTGCACATCGAAAGCGACCGCGCCGGCACCTTCACGCTGGGCGAGTTCTTCGACGAATGGGGCGTCCGTCTCAGCGCGAGCTGTGTCGGCGGCTACTGCCAGGGCGCCGGCAAGGAACTCCGCGTCTACGTCGACGGCCGGCGGGCCCGAAACCCCCGCGCGGTCGTGCTCGGCAACCGCGAGGAGATCGCGATCGTCTTCGGCGGCCCGGGCGCGTTCCGCTCGGTGCCGACGGGCTATACGGGCGGCTGGCCCGGGCTCGGCTGCGGCGGCTCGGGCGAGAGCTCGTGCCTACCGCGCGGCGCCTGAGAAGGCGGCGGGCTCTCCATCTATCGAGTGGACGGCGATCGTGTAGGCCGTCTGGCCGAGCTTCGGCATGAAGAGCCACGTCCCGCTCGTGAGGCGAAGCGAGTCCGTGCGGGTGCCGACGAAGGTGACGCCGCTGTAGCTGACCGCCTTGTGGTTCGCCTTCTCGATCAGGAACCCGTTCCCCGCGCTCCTGTCGTCGATCTTCAGCGTGTAGCGGCCCGGGGCCAGGCTCGTGACGCTCTTGCCGTCGAAGGCGAGGCTCAGTTTCCCGGCCGGGCTGATCGCGCCGACGAGCGTGCCGCGGAGCGACGACCGTGGCGCCCGAGGCGAACGGGTCCTGCGAGACCGCCGTGCCGTGAGCGGGCGACGACCGGCGCCGTCGGCGCCGACCCGAGCACCTCGCTGTCGGTGACGAACGTGTAGACGACCGACGGGTTCTGATCGTCGCGCCAGGTGTAGGTCGAGTTCGGCAGGAAGGTGGCGTTGTCGGTCTTGTTCGCCTCCTCGCCCTGGTCCATGTTGTCGAGAATGTTGTTGCCCGGTCCGCGCAGGTCGAAGTAGGGGAGCGTCGAGCAGCCGCCCGGGCCGATCAGGTTCATCGTGTAGAAACCGGCCGGGATCACCGTCGGGGTGCCGCTCGTCACTCCGACCGGCGTGCCGTCGGGAAGCGTCAGCGTGATCTGGCCGGTCGCCGAGAAGGTCACGTTCAGCTGGAGGTTCGCCGCGCTCGCGGCCGGAACGCCGACGAGCAGCGACGCGGCAAGCACACCCGCCGCGGCCAACCGAAGGATGTGCCGCTGCACCACCCGCAGGGACCCAGCCATCACCCTTGACAGGGTAGCCAAGCCCGGACGAGATCGGGAGGTCGCGAGCGCTTGAATTGGCGCTTAACTCGGCGGCCCGTTGGGCGAGCCGGGCGGCTGATCGGGCGGTGAGGAGGCCCTGGCGGGTGGCCTCGCGGCGACCGTCGCCGCGGTCGGCGGCGATCCGCCGGAACGGCTCCGCTGACCTCCTCCCCGCCCTCGGGATTTCGTCGCGCGCCTGCGTTTCAGCTCCCGGGCTGCCGCGGCGCCGGCGCCGTCCCGTTGGCCGAGCCTGCCGCCGCCGAGCGGCATAGGCTGGCGCGGTGACCTGGGCCATCCCGACGATCGCCGTCGCCGTGCTGGCCTTTGCGGCGGTCTCGCACCGACTCGATGGCAGCCCGCTCACTGCGGCGCTCGTCTTCACGACGGTCGGGCTGCTCTTCGGCTCCAAGGCCTTCGATCTCGTCGACCCCCACCCGGCCCAGCACGCAGTCAAGGTGCTTGCCGAGGCGACCCTGACCGTCACCCTGTTCGGCGACGCGGCCCGGATCGACCTGAAGCACCTGCGCGACGAGTTCAGCCTGCCGGCACGACTACTCGGGATCGGGCTGCCGCTGACGATCGGCCTCGGCTTCCTCGTCGCTCTCGCCCTCTTTCGCTCGCTGGCCTGGCCTGAGGCTCTCGTCCTGGCGGTCGTCCTCGCCCCCACCGACGCGGCGCTCGGGCAGGCCGTCGTCACGCTCCCGAGCCTGCCCGCCCGGATCCGCCAGGCGCTGAACGTCGAGAGCGGCCTGAACGACGGCCTCTGCGTGCCGATCTTCGTCACCGCGCTCGCGATCGCCTCGACCGAGGCCGGGATCACGGGCACGAGCCATGCGATCAGGGTGCTCGTCGAGCAGATCGGGTACGGAGCGCTGCTCGGGATCGCCGCCGGCGGCCTCGCCGCCGGCGTCGTCATCCTCGCCGCGCCGCGCGGCCTCGTCGACCGCTCCTGGCTCCAGGTGGTGCCGGCCGCCGGAGCGATCCTCGCCTTCACCTCGGCGACGGCCGTGGGCGGCTCCGGCTTCATTGCCGCCTTCGTCGCCGGCGTCGTCTTCGGCGGGCTCCGCCGCCGCGTCGGCGGCGAGGTCGGCTACCTGCTCGAGCAGCTCGGCGCGCTGCTCGGGGCGGCGACGTTCGTCGTCTTCGGCGCCGTCCTGCTCGGGCCCGCGCTCGGCGTCACCACCTGGGCGGTCGCCGGCTATGCCGTCCTCAGCCTCACCCTCGTCCGGCTGCTCCCGGTTGCGATCGCGTTCCTCGGGACAGGCGCCCGCCCCCCGACGGTCGGCTTCGTCGGCTGGTTCGGCCCGCGCGGGCTCGCCTCGATCGTCTTCGCGATCGTGATCATCGACAACGCGGGCGAGCTGCCGCACGAGAGCGTCATCCTGACGACGATCTTCGTCACGATCGGCCTCTCGGTGCTCGCACACGGGGTGACGGCGGCGCCGCTCTCCCGCCGCTACAGCGCCTGGTTTGCCACCCATCCGCGGCCCGAGCACCTGCCGCTCGAGTCGGGCGAGGCGCCCGAGGTGCGCTGGCGCCTGCCCCGGGCAACGACCGGCTGAGCTCGCCGCGCAGCCTGCCCGCGCGCGCGCGCAGCCGGCGCGCACCCGGCGGGCAGCCGCCGTCGAGATCGCCGTTGCCTTTTCGGCGCGCAGCCGGTAGACCACCTCGTGCAGGGAGAGGGGCGCCAGCTTCGAGCGCGGGGGAACTCCCGGCCCGACCGTGACGGCGGCCCAGACCAGCCTGCAGGCTCGTGCCACCCGTCCGGCGACGACCGTCGCCGGGCACCGAACACCACCGCGACGGGAGGTCGACAGATGACACTGAAGCACCCGCAGGGGCGGTCGGGGCCCGCGTCGGATCTCTCGATCGCGCCGGTCTTCACGCTCGAGAGCCAGACGCTGCCCCGGCATGAGCTGCCGGCCGGGGAGCTCGCACCCGAGGTCGCCTACCAGATCGTCCACGACGAGCTGATGCTCGACGGCAACGCGCGCCTCAACCTGGCCACGTTCGTCACGACCTGGATGGAGCCGCAGGCCGAGCGGCTGATCGTCGAGTGCTTCGACAAGAACATGATCGACAAGGACGAGTACCCGCAGACCGCTGACCTCGAGCTCCGCTGCGTCTCGATCCTCAGCGACCTCTGGCACGCGCCCGACCCGAAGCAGGCGACCGGCTGCTCGACCACCGGCTCGAGCGAGGCGGCGATGCTCGGCGGGCTCGCCCTGAAGCGCCGCTGGCAGCCACCGCCGCGAGGCGGCCGGCGAGCCGGCCGACCGGCCGAACATCGTCATGGGCATCAACGTCCAGGTCTGCTGGGAGAAGTTCGCCAACTACTTCGACGTCGAGATGCGGCTCGTGCCGATGGAGGGCGACCGCTTCCACCTCTCCGCCGAAGAGGCGGTCTCCCTGTGCGACGAGAACACGATCGGCGTCGTCGCGATCCTCGGCTCGACCTTCGACGGCTCCTACGAGCCGGTCGCCGAGATCTGCGCCGCCCTCGACGAGCTCGCAGGCGCGCACCGGCCTCGACATCCCGGTGCACGTCGACGGCGCCTCGGGCGCCTTCTTCGCCCCGTTCGTCGACCCCGAGCTCGTCTGGGACTTCCGGCTGCCGCGGGTCGCCTCGATCAACGCATCGGGCCACAAGTACGGGCTCGTCTACCCCGGCGTCGGCTGGATCATCTGGCGCGACGCGGCGGCGCTGCCCGGACGACCTGATCTTCTGGGTCAACTACCTCGGCGACAACATGCCGACCTTCGCGCTCAACTTCTCCCGGCCGGGCTCGCAGGTCGTCGCGCAGTACTACAACTTCATCCGCCTCGGCTTCGCGGGCTACCGCAAGGTGCAGGCCTACGCACGCGAGGTGGCAACGCGCCTCTCGGCGCTGATCGGCGAGCTCGGGCCCTTCGAGCTGATCACGACCGGCGACGAGCTGCCCGTGTTCGCGTTCACGCTCGCCGAGGGCGTCGACAACTTCAGCGTCTTCGACGTCTCGGCGGCCCTCCGCGAGCGCGGCTGGCTCGTCCCCGCCTACACGTTCCCGGCCAACCGCACCGACCTGGCCGCCCTCCGCGTCGTCGTCAAGCAGGGCTTCTCGCACGACCTCGCGGACATGCTGATCGCCGATCTGCACCGGCAGCTGCCACGCCTGCAGAGCCAGCCGCACCCGGTGCACGAGGGCGCCGCCGCTTCGAGCTTCCACCATTGACCGCGAGCGACGAGCTTCAATGTGCCGCCGCCTCGCCTGCTCGGGCTCCCCCGTGCGGAGGTGCCCGCAACGAGGCGCCCGAGTCGATCGACGGGTCGTCTCCTCCACGGGTCGGGCCACGATGAGCTGTTGACGCCGCGCGCACCGTCATGCTCGGTCAGTGTCCCCGCCGGCTCGCTGGACCGGCCGAGCCACGCGCCGGCGCCGAGAAACACGCGGCGTCGACGTGTGGTCCCCGCCCGGGAGCCCGGCGATGGTTCAATCCCGGCATGGCAGCGGACCCCGAGCTCGTCGCCGGCACCGCGGCGGTCAGGAGCGCACCGCGCGCCTTTCACCTGCTCGCGAAGCCCACCGGCGCAGTCTGCAACCTCGACTGCTCCTACTGCTTCTTCCTCTCGAAGGAGCTCCTCTACCCGGGCAGCCGGTTCCGGATGGCCGAGGAGCTGCTCGAGACCTACCTGCGGCAGCTGATCGAGGCGCACGAGGTGCCGGAGGTGACGATCGCCTGGCAGGGCGGCGAGCCGACGCTGATGGGGATCGACTTCTTCCGGCGCTCGGTCGAGCTCGCCGCGGGGTTCTTGCGGCCCGGGCAGCGGGCGGCGTACACGATCCAGACGAACGGCACCCTGATCGATGCCGACTGGGCCGCGTTCTTCGCCGAGCACGAATTCCTCGTCGGCATCTCGATCGACGGCCCCCGCGAGCTCCACGACGCCTACCGTGTCAACAAGGGCGGCAAGGGCTCCTTCGACCAGGTGATGGCGGGTCTCGCCCACCTGCGCGAGGCCGGGGTCGAGTGGAACGCGCTGACGACCGTCCACGCGGCGAACCAGGATCGCGGCGGCGAGGTCTATCGCTTCCTCCGCGACGGCTGCGGAGCCCGCTTCATCCAGTTCATCCCGATCATCGAGCGCGTCGCCGAGGCGGCCGAGGACGGCACGGTTCCCTGGACCTCCTGGCGCGACCGGCCGCTCTACCAGCAGGAGGGCGAGCGGGTGACCGCGAGGTCGGTCGGCGGCGAGCAGTACGGCCGCTTCCTGATCGACGTCTTCGAGGAGTGGGTGCGCCGGGACGTCGGCGAGGTCTACGTCCAGATGTTCGACGTAGCGCTCGCGAACTGGTTCGGCGAGCCGCCCACGCTCTGCATCCACTCCGAGACGTGCGGCCTCGCCCTGGCGCTCGAGCACACCGGCGACCTCTACTCCTGCGACCACTTCGTCGAGCCGGCCTACCGCCTCGGGAACATCCACGAGACGCACATGCGCGAGCTCGTCGCCTCTGAACAGCAGCAGCGCTTCGGCGCCGACAAGCGCGACACGCTCCCGCCCTACTGCATCGAGTGCGACGTCCGCTTCGCCTGCCACGGCGGCTGCCCGAAGGACCGTTTCATCGAGACACCCGCGGGCGAGCCGGGGCTCAACTACCTCTGCGCCGGCTACAAGGCGTTCTTCCACCACGTCGATCGCCCGATGCGGCTGATGTCCGAGCGCCTGCGCCGGGGCGGCGCGCCCTCGGAGATCGTCCCGCTCTACACGGCCGAGGATGCCCGGCGGGGCCGCAACGACCCCTGCACCTGCGGCTCGGGGCGAAAATGGAAGCACTGCCACGGCGCAGGCGCAGCCGGCATCGCCGGCCGCCTGAACTGATCGCCGCGGGGCACGAGCACGAGAGAAGTCCTGACCCGGCCGCACCGGCCACCAGCGGGACTGGTCCGCTCGCTGCTCGGCCTCGTCGCTGCCCTGCGCCGACCCGAAACGTACGGTCGAGAACGCCGGCCCTCGCTCCGGCCCCCGGTCCGGCCGCCCCACGAGCCAAACTCTCTCCGAGAGGTTGGCAGGCGTAGCGCAGACGGCGGCAATCTCCCGATCGTGCGCAGGCTGAAGACGCCGCGCGCAGCGGGAGTGGCCGGCCTGCTCTTCAGCGCCCTGTTCCTCGCCGCCATGCGCCTGCACCCCCTCCCGGGGCGAGCGCCGCCCAGGTCACCGCCTGCCTTCTTTCAGCTCGTCGTCCTCGTCTTCCCGCTCTGGGTCGCGGCGATCAGCGTCCTGATCCTCGCCTCCGGCCGCGTCCCCGACTGGGAAGACGACGAGGCTTGAGGCCAGGCCCGGGACGACCAGGCGCGCTAGCGATCGTCGAGCACGGGCAGCGCCACCACGCCCACGGCGGCGAGACGCTCCTCGTGCGCACGAGCTCGGGCGACGACGCTCACCCAGAGATCGTTGATCGCCTGCACCTCCGGGCGCGGGTCGGCGCGCCAGCGCTCCGGCAGCGCCTGCCTGGCGGCCTCGTGCCGCCTGCGGCTATCGGTGAAGCGGTCGAGCAAGCTGTAGTCGACGCTCATTCGTACGCTGTATCGGCCGCTCCGCGCCCGATCTTGACCCTTCCGCGCTTGCCGCATCAACAGGCGGTTTGCGGGCATGCGCAGGCGCTTTCCGGCCACTGCCAGGGAACGCGGCGGCGGTAGCGAGCTTGGCGAGTTGGCTGAGGACCGGATCGCTAACGCACTCGCCTCGACGACGGGTCGGCGTGCCCGGCGTCGAGGCTCGGCTCCCTCGCACGGCGAGCCCGCCGGCGCCGCAAACGAGCCCACCGCGGAGCCTCTGGTCGCTCCGGAGCCGGGCCGTCGTTGCACCGCGGCGAGCGGCGTCCGTCGGCTCGCAAACCCCGCGGGAAGGGGCGGGACTCACGGACGATGTGACCGTCGCTCGGGCGAGATTCGTCCGTTCGGGGAGGTCTGAACAGTTGTTGGTCTGGTGTCGCAGACGTCGTTCTTGGCTATGTGTAGGCAGTGGGTCGGGGAGCGTCTGCGGGGTGGACCCGTGCAGTGGACTGCATGGTGGCCGTTCGAGGGGCACGTAGGCATTCGCGCGCGTTCAGGGCTCGAATCGTCCCGGGGCTCCCGCTCTCGGTGAGCGCCCGCGCGGAGACGCGCCCAGCTGCTCTCGCTTTCGAGCATGTGCCGCGGTTGAGCCCGCCGGCGCATGAGTACCTCGGCTCGCTTCCGAGCGGACGCCACCGACCCGCGGGTGGGAGCTCGGCTGCGGCCAGCGGGACTCACGCGCGCCGGGTTGTCGCGGGCACTCGAGCAGATCGGCTTTCCGGTACTGGCGATCGTCGTCGTCTGCTTGACGATCGTCGAGGCCGCCCACGCCGGTGACCTCGCCGTCGACTTCAGAGGAGTCAGCCCGGCCATTCGAGGACTCGCCCACGGCGTCGATCCCTTCACGTTCACCCACGAGTACGACCAGTACCTCTGGACGGTGTTGGCCGGGTGGATCATGGCCCCGTTCGCGTGGCTCCCCCACGGGTACCTGATCGTCGTCGCGTTGGAGGTGCTAGGGGTCGTCGTTGCGCCGCTCCTCCTCGGTGTGAGGGATTGGCGGCTGATTGCGCTCTGCCTCGCCTGGCCGACGTCGGTGAGCAGCATCCAGACCGGCAACATCACCGTGCTGGTGACGGTGTTGCTCGCGGCGACCTGGCACGATCGAGCCAGGGCACGCGCTGGCCTGTGGGCGGGGCTCGCGGTCGGCGTGAAGCTCTTCGCGTGGCCGGTGCTCGTCTGGCTGGCCGCGACCAGACGCTGGCGCGCGCTCGGTCTCGCGCTCGGTGTCCAGCTCGTTACGCTGCTGATCACGCTGCCCTACATCTCGCCCGGGAGCTACTGGCGATTCGAGCTCGGCGTCGACCGGACCGACTCGGGCCGGTCGATCACGCTGGACGCGCTCGTCCGCCAGCTCGGTGGCTCGCCGAACGCGGGGCAGGCGGTCGCGCTCGCGGTCGGACTCGCGATCCTGTGGAAGGGTCGGCGGGAGCTCGGCTGGGTCGTCGTGAGCATGCTCGTGCTCAGCCCGGTCGTTTGGATCCACTACTTCGGCCTGCTCGTGATCCCTCTCGGCCTGTGGTCGTCGTCGCGACGCGTCTGGTGCATCCCGATGCTGCTCGTGCTCGCCGCTCCCCAGGGCAACGGCGGGCTCTGGCGGACCGCGGCTGCCCTCGGCGTGGCGGGGATCGCCGCAGGGGTAGCCTGGCTCTCCCTCCCGAGCGGGAAAGCGACACCCGCCTGTGACCCGGCTGCCATCGGCTAGAACACCCTCACCGGCGGACCCGCACGCGCCCTCGCCACCTACGACGGCCGTTAAACCACATCAAGCCTCTGACATGGAGCCCGCGTCCGGCCGGCGTGCTCCGATCGAGCCGCCCGCAGGCGAACCCGGCCCCGCGGGGTCCGAGGCGTCGGGGTTGCGCTCTCTGTCCGGTCTGAGTGAAGATGCGTCCGTGGTCCGGCAACGGCCGCTGGCACCAGCTTCAGGTTTGGTTGAGACGCACCTCGAGCAATCGGCGTCGGGGGCGGCTCGCTGAGCCGTGGTGCCCCACCTCTCGCAGCCGCTGGCCGGTTCGGGCGAGGTTGAGATCGACCCGCGACCTCTGGCGGTCTGGGAACGAATCGTCGCCGAGCTCGCAGACTTGCAGAGCGCGGCGTCGCCGGAGTCGCCGGGTTCGATCGTGAATCCGGTCTGCGGTAGGCCCTACATCGTCGACACGTGCTGTGGGGCGGCTGTTTTCGCGGCCGAGTATCAGCGCACGGTCGCCGACGAGTGGCGGCAGCGGGCCTCACAGGCGATGGCTGCGGCGGTATCGGGTGCGCTGTTCCAGGGCATCGCTGAACCGACCTGGGATGTGTTCGGATGGCACGACGTCCCGGAGAGTCTGCCCGCGACCGCGATCGCGGTTGACGCCTACCAAGCTGCCTTGGCTCGGCTGCATCTCAGCCCCGATCGGGAGGCGGTTAGCGATCTGCTGAGGTTTCTCTCAACGTGTCGAACCGAGAGGGGAGGGTTCGCTCATAACCCGCCGGGAGCGGAGCACGCGGCAGCGTACGTGCAAAACGCAACTGCCTCGGCTCTTGACCTGACGGCCCGCTTTAGGTCCACGGACGATCCAGTTGACACCGCTCTCGTAGCGACGATGCTCCGACTGAAGCGAGGCCAACTTGAGTCGGGCTTCTGGCCATACAGCGATCCGGGACGCCGGTTGAGATTGAGGCAGGCACTAGAAAGGCTCAGGCTTCAGCCCTTGCTGGCACACGACAGGCTCGCCACCCGCGGTCCTCGCGACGACGTCATGCACCACTTGATGACGCTCTATTTCACGGCCGGTTACCTCGCACTCGCACAACCGGGCGCTCCTGTCGAGATGCTCGCCTCAGGATGGAACTGGATCAGGGCCCGGCTCGTTCATGCCGAGGACGGCACGTTGTCGATCGACTGGACGGACGAACCCGTCCCTCAAGCACCGCAGTACTCCAATGCACGGGATACCAATGCCTACTTCTTAATCCTCGGCGCGATGCCTCGGCTCGTTTCGCTCGGGATTGTCGATCAGGACGAGTCGCTGACGACGACGAAAGCGCTTCTAGCCCACGTGGACGCGAACCTCATGGCGGCACCCGGGAGTACGCCGTGCATCGCCGTCTCTGAAGGGCCGCTCGAAGTGGGCAGGAACATCCTGCCGATGTTCGAGCAAAGCGTCGCCTGGAAAGGACGTCTGATGATTGACGTCATCCCCGGCGCACTACCAGGCAACGTGACCACCACCTGAGACGACACGCGAGGCGGCGCTGGACACGTCCCACGGCGGGCTGGGATTCGAACTCAGGGGCGCTTGCACGCCCAACGGCTTTCGAGGGCGTGCCGATTTGGCTCAGACACTGCGTTTTGACCGCGTGCGGGCCAGCCCCTGGGCCAGAGCGGGCCTTGACAGCTCATTCGCGAAGCCCGACGATCCCCGCATGGGGCTCAGCCGCGATCTCTACCGCGCCGCACGTGTCTCGAACACGATGAGCGCGATCGAGTCCGGCAACCCCTGGCGGATCGCTCACCGAGGCGGCAATGTCTTCGCCGGCCGGTCGATGGCCCGTGCCGGCGTAGGGCCTCTGGGGCGGCAGCCCCCGCAGGTGATTGGGGGCGCTCGAGCATCCTGCGCTGGCCGGTTGTAGGCCGGGGCATGTTCGGTCGCCTTGCAGCGTGTCTCGCCGTCTGGGTGCTGGCGCTGAGTGGCGCTGCCGGCGCGTCTGTCGTGGGCGCGAGCAACGTGATCTATCAGGGGACGAAGTCGGGCCCCGGCGCGTACGTCTATGTCGGGATAACCAAACTTTCACCCTCATACATCCTCGATGTGACGACCGTGCCCACCGGTCTCCCGATCAACGTGTCCTGGTCGCTGAAGTGCGGCAACGGCAACGTGCACGCGCGCAGCCCGTACCGGCGGCAGGTCCACTGCCCAACCTTGGGCGATGGCATCGACGTCCTCGCTCAAATCTCAAACCCGCCCGCCGTAACGCTCAGCCCCACGGCCAGCCGCATCTCCGGCCAAATCAGCCTCGTCGTGAGCGGCTAGCCTTGCTGCCGGCCGCAGCGTCTTCGTCGGACTCGGCGTGTCCCCGGACGGGGAGCTGGCGGGTGCGCTGGGGCGGCGGCCGGCGAAGGTGATCTCGCTGACGTCTGGAGGTGCGAGCCGGAGGCGCTTCCTCGGCAGGGCGATCGGAGCGGCGGCGCTCGCCGGCGCTCTCTGCGGCGCGCTGAGCCCCGGGGCGTCCCGGCCCGTTCTGGCGGCGATCTCCTAGTGTCCTGAGTCGTTAGTTCGTCCGGAGCTGGTTTTAGACTTGGTGGATGCCAAGTCCGGTGGCTGTTGAGGTCGTTCTCAGTGAGGGGGAGCGGGAGCAGTTGGAGTCGTGGGCGCGGCGGGGGAAGAGTGCTCAGGCGTTGGCGCAGCGGGCACGGGTTGTGTTGGCGGCGGCCGAGGGTTTGAAGAACACGGAGATCGCGGCCCGTCTCGGGCTTGATCAGGGGACGGTGCGCAAGTGGCGGGCGCGGTTTGCGACTGATCGGTTGGACGGGCTGGTGGATGAGCCGCGTCCGGGGCGGCCGCGGACGGTGACTGATGCGCAGGTGGAAGAGGTGATCGTCCGTACGTTGGAGTCGACGCCGAAGAACGCGACGCATTGGTCGACGCGTTCGATGGCGGCCGAGGTTGGGCTGTCGCAGACGGCGGTCTCGCGGATCTGGCGGGCGTTCGGCTTGCAGCCGCATCGTCAGGAGACGTGGAAGTTGTCCAAGGATCCGCAGTTCATCGATAAGGTCCGCGATGTCGTCGGTCTCTATCTCGATCCGCCGGAGCGGGCGGTTGTGTTGTGCGTGGACGAGAAGAGCCAGATCCAGGCGCTGGATCGGACGGCGCCGATCTTGCCGATGCTGCCCGGCACGCCGCAACGTGCCACGCATGACTACAAGCGTTCGGGCACCTCAAGCCTGTACGCGGCGCTCGACCTCTCGACCGGGAAGGTGATCGGGTCGCTGCATTCCCGTCACCGCGCGATCGAGTTCAAGAAGTTCCTGTCCACGCTCGACCAGGCGGTTCCCGCCGAGCTCGAGATCCACCTGATCCTCGATAACGCGTCGACCGACAAGACGCCGGCGATCCAGAAATGGCTTGCCGGCCATCCTCGCTTCGTCTTGCACTTCACGCCGACGTCGAGCTCGTGGCTGAATCTCGTCGAGCGCTGGTTCGCCGAGCTGAGCAACAAGAAACTGAAGCGCGGCACGCACCGCTCCGTCCGCGAGCTCAACACCGACATCCGCAACTGGATCGAGACCTGGAACGACAACCCACGCCCCTACGTCTGGACGAAGACCGCCGACCAAATCCTCGAATCAATCACCCGCTACTGCGGACGAATCAATGACTCACGACACTAGTCCCGCGGCGGGAGCGGCCCCAACCCCGGCGGCATGAAGGCCGAAGCTGCTGCGACCACGCAGCTGTGCTAGGGGCCTTTCCGTCGCCGAACTACAGCGAGCTCGAGCTACAAGAAGGACGGCCCGAAGGCGACGCCCGCTCCCCTCGACCTGCATGAGTGCAAGGCAGCATTGCGATCGCGGCCGGCGTGAACGCGAAGGCGCTCTCCTACCTTCCTCGGCCACTCCAGCATCGCGATCATCTCGCCCACCACGGCCACCTCATGCCGGGCGCCGAGGACGAGGCTTGTCGAGCTGGTCGACGCCTACCCTCGAACGGGCCACGTCGGTCGGCGCGGTCCTGTGGGCCAGTGAGTGCCAGACTCCTGCGGGTGTTGAGCGGTCTCGGGCGGCAAACTTGCGCGGCGCGAACGGCCGCTCACTGCGCCGCCAGACGGCATGGTTATGCCGAAAATGGCTCTATCAAAGCGGCGGGGCTGGGATTCGAACCCAGGGGACGCTTGCACGCCCAACGGCTTTCAAGGCCGCCCCGTTCGACCGCTCCGGCACCCCGCCGCTTGCCTCTATCTAACAGATGGCGCGCCGCACGACCGCCGCGTCGGTCCGCCGCCGGGTCTTCGCCCGGGCGAGACGGCGGATCGCTCAACTCTCGACGCGGGCTGGGGCGCCGAGGGGCCGGAGAACGTCGGGGACCTCACCGCCGAAGTTCTCGAGCAGCGCGAGCAGCCAGCGGTCCGTGACCGCGGTGCCGTTCAAGGTGTGCGGCGTTTCGAGCCGCTTCTCGCCCGCGCGGTAGCGGATCCCGAGCCGTCGGGCCTGGAAGTCGGTCGTGTTCGAGGTCGAGGTGATCTCGCGGTACCGCTGCTGCGAGGGGAACCACGCTTCGATGTCGTACTTCTTCGCCGCTGGGTCGCCGAGATCGCCGACCGCGACGTTGACGACGCGGTAGGGCAGACCGAGTGCCTGCACGAGCTCCTCCTCGATCGCGAGCAACCGCTCGTGCTCCTCGCCCGAGCGGTCAGGCTCGCAGAAGACAAACAGCTCGACCTTGTTGAACTGGTGGACGCGGAACATGCCGCTGCGTGTCCTTGCCGGCCGCGCCCGCCTCCCGGCGGAAGCAGGTCGAGAACGCCGAGTAGCGCTCCGGCAGCTCGTCGATGATCTCGTCCATGTGGAAGCCGGCGAGGGCGACCTCGGAGGTGCCGGTCAGGTAGAGGTCGTCGCCCTCGAGTGCGTAGATGTTCGACCGCTCGGTCGGGAAGAAGCCGGTGCCGTACATCGCCTGCTCGCGGACGAGCACGGGCGGCAGCAGCGGTGTGTGGCCGTGCGCGGCGGCCCGGTCGAGTGCGAACCGGTAGAGGGCCATCGCGACGAGCGCCGAGTCGCCGACGATGTAGCCGAAGCGCGAGCCGGAGAGGCGTGCCGCCCGGTCGAGCTCGAACCGTCCGATCTCGGTGTGCTCCGGGTCCGTCGCTCGCTGGCTCGCCGACGCGGCGGAGCTCGACCGCGTCTTCCTCCGTCTCGCCGTCGGGCGCCGTCGGATCGGGCGGGTTCGGCACCTGATCGAGCAGGGCATCCCGGGCGCTCTCGGCGGCCGCCAGCTCGGCCTCGGCCGCGCGCAGCTCCTCCTTGACCCGGTTCAGCTCCTCGAGCTGCTCCGGCGTCGGCCTACCCTTCAACTTCTGCCGCGTCCGCAGCTCCTCGACCCGAGGCAGCACCTCCCGCCAGCGCGCGTCCGCGGCGAGGAGCGCGTCGAACCGCTCGCCCGCGCCCTTGCGTGCGAGCGCCGCGCGAAACCGCTCGGGGTCGGCCCGCGCCGCCCGCAGATCGATCATGTCCGTGAGTCTAGAAGCGCCTCGATCACCTGAGCGACGCCCTCCTCCTCGGCCGAAGGGCACACCCAGTCGGCGAGTGCCAGGACGCCGCTCATCGGCGTTTGCGACCGCGACGCCGTAGCCGCCCCACTCGACCAGCTCGAGGTCGTTCTCGCCGTCACCAAAGGCGAGGGTCCGCTCGCGCGCAAAGCCGAGGCGGCGGGCGAGGAACTCGAGCCCCGAGGCCTTCGAGACGCCATCGGCCGCGAGCTGAAGGAAGAACGGAAGCGACTTCGTCACCCAGAGCCGTCCGGAAAATCGCTCCCGAAGCCGAACGCCGAGCCCGTCGAGGGCGACCGGGTCGCCGATCACGACGAGCTTCGTCGGCGGGCGCTGCAGCCACGAGTCGAGGTCGCCGACGGTGTGGAGCGCGATCCGCTGGAAGCTCGCGTAGCGCTCGGACTCGGGCGTGACCCGGGCGACGTAGAGCTCGTCGTCGACGTAGACGTTGAGCCCGTAGCCCTCCGCCTCGACGGCGGCGATCGCCTCCCGCGCCAGGGCGATCTCGATCGGCTCGTGCAGGAGCCAGGTGCCGTCGGTGTCGACGACGGCTGCGCCCTGGTAACAGATGAGCGGCTCCCTCCAGCCCGGCGGCGGCCAGGACGCGCTGGGCCGACTGCACCATCCGCCCGGTGACGACGATCACGGGCAGCCCGGCTGCGCGGGCACGGGCGAGCGCGGCGAGCGTCCGCGGCCGCAGCGTGTAGTCGTCCCAGATCAGCGTCCGATCGAGGTCGGTGGCGACGACCTCGACGTCGCCGGGAAAGTCGTCTGGAAGCCTCAGGGGCCCTTGACCAGGAAGGCGACGAGGTCGGCGAGCTGCTGCTTGGTCAGCGACGTCCCGAACGTTGTGGGCATGATGTTCGTCGGGTACCCCGGTGGCACGTACGAGGCCGGCGGGCTGGCGATCGCGCTGGTCGTGAACTCCTCGAGCGGCACTCCCGCCTTGCTGGCATAGGTCTTCAGGAGGTCGAGGTTCGGGCCGATCGTCCCCTTGGCCGCGGCCGGCGTGAACGTGTGGCAGGCGCCGCAACCGGCGGCGACGAAGACCGGCTTGCCGGCGGCCGCGTTTCCGACCACGGCGGCCGGTGGCTTGGGCAGCGTCCCGACGACCGTCGCCGGGGTCGGAGTCGTCACCGTCTTTCCTCCCGGAACGGTCGTACCGCAGCCGGCGGCGACCACAGCGAAAAGGGCGAACAGGGCGAGACGGCGCAAGGAATGCGAGTCTAGTCGACCGCGCCGAAGCGCCTTAGAGCAAGGTTAATCGACTCTGGGACGGCCCGGCCGGGAGGTACGATGTTCCCATGAAACGTCGCTCCTACGGCCGTGATACAGGGCTGACGCTGCGCATGCTCTCGACGACGGCGCTCCTCGGTCTTCTCTACGTCGTCTTCGCCGTCGTCCTCTTCGAGTTCCTCAACGTCGGGCTCGCTCCGATGCTCCTGATCATCGTCGGTCTCGCCTTCTTCCAGTACTACACCTCCGACAAGCTCGCCCTCGCAGCCGCAGGCGCGAAGGTGGTCAGCCGCGAGGAGGCCCCCCAGCTGCATGAGGTGGTCGAGCGCCTCTGCGCGATGGCCGACCTACCGAAGCCGAAGATCGCCGTGATGGACACTCCGATCCCGAACGCCTTCGCAACCGGGCGCTCGCCGAAGCACGCCGCGGTGTGCGTGACGACCGGACTCTGGCACCGCCTCGAGCCGAAGGAGATCGAGAGCGTCCTCGCTCACGAGCTCTCCCACATCGCAAACCGCGACGTCCTGATCATGACGGTGGCGAGCTTCTTCGCGATGGTCGCCGCGCTCCTGGCGCGCTTCGGTCTCTACGCCGGAATGTTCGGCGGTGGCTACGGCGGCGGTGGTGGGCGCGGCAACAACAACCAGAACGGCCTGCCGGTATGGCTGATCGTCCTCGCCGTCTCGATCGTCGTCTACGCGATCAGCTTCGTCCTCATCCGGACGATCTCGCGCTACCGCGAGTACGCGGCCGACCGCGGCTCGGCCCTGATCACCGGGGCGCCCGAGTACCTGATGAGCGCGCTGCAGAAGATCTCGTCGCAGATCACGCAGATCCCCCAGCAGGACCTGCGCCAGGTCGAGGGGATGAACGCGTACTTCATCATCCCGGCCCGCACCAAGGCCTTCGCCTCCGAGCTCTTCATGGATCACCCGCCGATCGAGAAGCGGATCGCCGCGCTCGCCGAGATCGCGCGGCAGATGGGCCGCCCGGTCTAGCCGGGAGACCGCCGTGGGTCTTCGCGACGTCGTCTTCGGACGCAAGAAGCTCTCCGAGCCGAAGGACGACCGCCTCTTCGCGCTTGCGACGGCGGCGGTCACGCTCGACACCGAGCTCGGGCTGAAGACCGCCGGGTGCGCCGCGGTCACCTTCAAGCCGCTCTCCTCGGGCGATTTCAGCCGGGTCGACAGCGACGTCGAGCAGTTGATCAAGACCGCCGGCAGCTCGGCCGGAGCCGCGGTGGAGCGCAAGAGCGACACCTACGGGTTCGAGTGGCTGATCGTCCGCGACCCCGAGCTCGAAAACCAGGTGACCGCGGTCCACGCGGTCGCCCAGGAGCTGACCGACCAGGGCTTCGGCGCCCAGCTGCTCGCGGCGCCGTTCCGCTTCGAAGGCGGCGAGCACCCGGTCTACTGGATCTACGGGTTCAAGCGCGGCGCCTTCTGGCCCTTCGTCCCGACGGGTCAAGGCCAGAACCGGGACAACGCCACCGAGCTCGAGCTGAAGGCGAAGCTCGAGGAGGAGCTTCCGATCGAGCAGGACCTGGCGCGCTGGCTCGCGCTCTTCGACGCGCCGATCTGAGCGCGGACTAGCTCGTCTTCTCGGTGCCGCTCGGCGCCGGCTCGGCCGGTACCTCCGCGTCGGTGCTGTCGTCCGAGGTCTCGATCTCCTTCGGCTGCTCGGGCGCCCCGATCTCTGCCTTCAGCTTCGCGAGCTCTTCGTCGACCTGGCCGCTCTCCTGGATCTGCTTCAGCTCCCGGTCGATGTCGTCCCCGGGTGCGGTGAAGTCTTCGAGCGCTCCGGCCGCTGTCAGTTCGTCGATCGCGTCGGCCCGCGCCTGCATCGACTCGGTCTTGTCCTTCGCACGCTGCACGGCGAGACCCACGTCGCCCATCTGGCTCGAGATCCCGGTCGCCGCCTCGCCGATGCGCACCTGCGCCTCGGCTGCCGAGTACTGCGCCTTGATGACCTCCTTCTGCGTCCTGAACTGCTCGATCTTCGCGGCGAGCGCCTTCTCGCTCTCGACGAGCTTCTGCTGCTGCGCCTCGAGCTGCTGGCCGGACTGCATGATCCCGTCGAGCTGGCTCTGAATCGCCGCCTTGCGGGTGAGCGCCTCCCGGGCAAGGTCCTCGCGATTGGCCTGCAGGGCCGCCTTGGCCTGTCCGTCGAGCTTCTCGATCTGCGCCTGCATCGACGTGTACTGGATCTCGAGCCGCTTCTTCGCGGTCGCGACGTCGGCGATCCCGCGCTTCACGTTCTGCAGCTGCTGCAGCTGCTGCTCGTAGGAGTAGTCGAGCGTCTGGGTTGGGTTCTCGGCGCGGTCGAGAAGGTGCGAGAACTTCGCCTTGATGATCGTCATCGTCCGCCCGAACAGGCCTGGCATGTGTCCCTCCCGCTGCAGTGGGTAAGCGCCTAGCCTAGCTCCCCTGGCCCGGTTCCGGCTGGTCGGCCCTCTCGTCTCCCGCGCCGGGGGCGAGCAGCCGGCGAGCGCTCGGCCGCGGGTAGTCTGCGCCGGTGCTTGTCGCGCGGAGCCTCGAGAGCCGGTACCTGTCGAATACCTACGTGGTCGGCGACGAGCCCGGAGGCACCGCGGTCTTCGTCGACTCGGGCGGACCGATGGAGCCGCTCCAGGCCTTCATCCGCGAGCACGACTTGACACCGACACACGTCCTGCGGACGCACTCCCACCTCGACCATGTCGCGCACGAGTCGGAGCTCGGGCTGCCGGTCGTCACCGGCCCGCTGCAGGCGGGCGGACTGACGGTCGAGGCGATCCCGACCCCGGGCCACTCGGATGACATGGTCTGCTTCGTCATCTCGGCCGGCTCCGGCGAGGAGCTCGTCTTCTCGGGCGACACGCTCTTCCGGGACTCGATCGGCGGAGGCGATTTCGAACTCGTCAAGCGGGCGGTCCTCGACGTCTACATGGCGATGCCACACGAGCGGCGCCTTCTCCCGGGTCACACCGACGAGTCGACGATCGGACGGGAGTGGGACGCCAACCCGTTCATCCGCGTCTGGCGTGGCGCGGAGCCGGAAGGGATCGAACGTGTCACCGTGCGCGGTCAAGCGGCGACCCTGATCGTCTGGAGCCCGGACTACGACGGCAAGGGTAAGGCCTGGGTGCGCTTCGACGATGGCGCCGATGCGATCGTCGGCGGCTCCAGCGTCGTCCGCTGAACCCCTGAACTGTCCGGAAGCGACAATACCGTGCCGGCGTGCGCCTGATCGGCGCCCGCTGCGAGGTCACCTACACCGGCCGGCTGACCGCCCACCTGCCGGAGTCGACTCCCGCCGGCTGAGCTGGCGCGAACCTGACGCGCGGAACGATCGCTCGACGGCGAAGGCGTCCCGGGACATGGCCGTTCCAGCCGTGTCTCGTGGACGCGGCGAGAACCGCCAACCGTGCGAGTGATGGCGGAAGTCCGCGTGGCCGCCGATGCACGACCCGAGTCGGTACATCGAACTGAGGAGGCCCCTGTTGGTCTGCAGCTGTCATCGAGTCGCGAAGCGACTCGCCGCGATCGTGTTCGTCTCGCTCATCGTTCTCGCGTTCGCGACCGCGGGCGAGGCTGCCGGTACGGGCAGCCTGACGATGGGGCCGCAGGCGATGGAAGGCAATCTCATCGTCGCGCCCGGCACGGTCATCGAGGCCGGCTACGACCTCACGATTCCGGGCTCGCATCCTGGCGACCTCGGTCACGTTTGTTGCTCCGCAGGTCGTATTCTTCGGCAACTGCACTTCCGATCGCGCACCCGTCATGTTCACGGTCTCGATGCAGAGCCCAGCCGTACCCGTGCCGCTCGAACAATGGCGACTGGTTCCCGAGCGGCGACCAGCAAAACCCGCTCGTCTACGAGGGCTCGATCAAGGTGCCCGATCTCTGCGGCGGAGGCACGATCAGCCTCGCCGCGGGCGGAACCTTCACAACGCAGGTTCAGACCGATGTCCCCGTCCCGGGTGACGGAGTTCACGTCCGCTGGCACTACAGCGCCAACGGCTCCTCGGGCTCCTGGAGCGGAACCGCTCACATCCAACCCTCGAACATCAACACCTTCTGACGCCGCATCGGCAGCGCCCCACGGACATTGCGTGGGGCGCTGCCGACAACCGACGCGCCAGACGCTTGCGAGCCAACCGCTCTTCGCCGGTCTGCTTTCCGCAGCGGACCGCCTAGCGTGCAACGACCCGACACGAGCGAAGCGGATGACCGCGGCTGCGCGCATGTGACGGACTGCGGGGGAGTCCGGCTCGGCGCAACCCGTCCGATTCAGCCAGTACGGTCCTCGGCGTGCGCCTGATCGTCGCCCGCTGCACCGTCGACTACTCCGGCCGCCTCTCGACGCACCTGCCCGAGGACATCCGACTGCTGATGATCAAAGGCGACGGCACGTTCATGGTCTGGTCGGACGGCGGTGGGTCATCCGTCAAACCGCTGAACTGGATGACCCCGCCGGTCGTGCTCGAAGAGGACCAGGGGCTGCTCGTGGTGCGCAAGCGTGCCGGCCGCAGCGAGGACCGGCTCGAGATCCGGCTGCACCAGGTGCTCTCGGACGTCGAGCACGAGATGGGCGAGGCGGCCGGGCTCGAGAAGGACGGCGTTGAGCGTGATCTTCAAGAGGCGCTCGCCACGATGCCCGCCGCGTTGGCCGAGGGCCTTCGCCTCGTTCGCCGCGAGTGGCCGACAGACATCGGGCCGGTCGACCTAATGTGCCGTGATCCAGACGACGAGTGGGTCGCTGTCGAGATCAAGCGTGTCGCAACCATTGACGCCGTCGAGCAGCTCACGCGCTACCTGGAGCGCATTCGGCTCGACCCGGCCAAGGCGGGTTGCGCGGGAATACTCGCGGCGCAGCAGCTGAAGCCGCAGGCGCTGACGTTGGCAGAAGCCCGCGGCATTCGCTGCGTCGAGGTCGACCTCGCCGCCCTCCGCGGCGAGCGCGAGCCTGAGCTGACCCTCTTCATCGCCTGAGCGCCCCGCTACACTTTCTTCGCCTCGGGGCTATAGCTCAGTTGGGAGAGCGCCTGGATCGCACCCAGGAGGTCGGCGGTTCGAGCCCGCCTAGCTCCACTCATTAAAGGCCTGCAGAAGCGGGCCTTTTGTTTGCTATATTGGCTACAGTTTTGCCGCGAAACGGGCCTTGGTCAGGATTTGGTCAAAGATTCTCCGTCGGCGGAATCGAATACGCCTAGTTCCACGGGACATCGCTGAAACGAAACGCGACTCAGGCGTCCGGCGTAATCACGCTCGCTCATGTGAGCGTCGCTACGTCTGGTTCTGCAGAAGCTCGGTCCGCTCCAGCAACCAGGCAATGGTTTCCGCCATTTTTCTTCCGACGCCCTCGGGGACATGCTTCCACTCGCCGATCGTGCGTCCGGCGTACTTCGCTCCAAAGTGTTCCTTGGCGTCGCCCTCAGTCTCGAATCGCCCGCGAAGCCCGTAGACGGTGTCTTTCGTTGTGAAGGTCAGGTATGCCTCGACGGGCGGATCGGTGAGTCGGGAGCGCGTTTCTCTCGCGAGGAGCATGATCCAGGGTCCTGGCGGCCCAGCGAACTCGCTCGTCGGCTCCGCGAGGATTGTGAACTCGCGCGTCCCGATTAGGTGGCTGTGCCCGCCGCCGTCCCACGTCTGTGGCCCCGAACTTCGGAAGTCGAGCGGCATCCAGGTTTCCCAGGCAGCTCTCGTGTCAGGTAGCCGCTTCGGGTAAGACCGGTCGCTTCGAGAAGCTCGATCGGGTCGGGAGACTCACAGAACCTCTTGACCGCCGCAGCCGCGACGGCTGTCGGGCACGACACGGCGGACCAGGCAGCGAAGGCCTCTGCGCCGCCACGGGAGAGCATTGCCGCCGGCGGCGAGAGGGCCCTCGAACTGACCATCGAACGCCTCGTCGTCGAATACCAACCGAGCCTCGATTCCCCCCTGACTTGCCGCGGCGAGATATGCGCTGTCCTCGTCGAAGCCCCAAACCCAACCGACGGCGTCAGGTTCTCGCGTGCAGTCGACTCAACCAGGCGATCAAAATCATCGCGATTGAGCATCTCTCCCAGCGTCACCGATGACCAACCCTCGACCGGCCGACTGGGAGCCACATACCTTCCTCCGCGGCCAACTTCGTCACGTTGGCGGGCATCACCTCGGCTTCCACACCAATGTTCTGGAACCAAGCCCCCAAGGCCCACCGGACGCTAGCTGATGTCCGCCCTCTCACACCACGAGAAGTCGACCTCAGGGGGCATAGCGGAACGCTGGGGCAGCCGACGCTCCCTCCGCCAGGCGCGTCACACGGGCAGCTATTCGTAGCTGATCGGAATCCCGAATCGCTGAGCCAGCCACTCGACGGCACCAACGAAGTTCACGCCCTGCGTGTGGCGGACGAAGCCGAACATGTCCCCACCCTTGTGGCATCCGAAGCAGTAATAGAGCTTGTCCACCGGATTGACAGAGAAGCTCGGCGTCTTCTCGTCGTGGAACGGGCAGCGGCCGACGAGCCTGATGCCTGAGCCGCGGAGCGGCGTCCGCTCCTCGACCACCACGACAAAGTCGGCCTCAGCGCGAACGCGCTCGATGCTCGACTGCTTGATGCGCCAGTGACGGTCTATGAGGCCACCGTACCGAAACGGCGTCAGGCGTCATTCGCGAACGCTCATATGGAGTGCGGCTTGTCAACGCGCATGGGTAGCCGCCCGCGGCTTGTGGGGCTGGGTTCGGCGGGGAGAGCGCATCGGCTGTCGTCGACGTTTGTGTCGCGACTCATATGCGCGGGTTGGTACCGCATGACCGGGTGTGCGAACTGAGGAGCGGTGCCGATCTCTGGCGTCGAGCGTGGCCCGTTGGGGCCGCTCACAGTGTTCTCTCGGGTCGCTCCTCGCGTCGTTGCGCCGGTGCGCTCTCCTCGCCGAGCCGTTGGTCGCGGCGGCTACTCCATCGTCGCGAGCGCCCAGCGGTGCCCGGCCAATTCGCGCGCGACGGCGACCACGACGATCGTGCGGGGCTTGCCTCGGCGCTCGAGCGCTTGCCAGCGTCCGTGCAGCCGGCGGGCGCTGCGGTCCGCTTGCGCTCGCACTGCGAGCGACTTGCCTGTGCGTCTGCGCTCCAGTGTGACGCTCAAGCGCGGAGGGCGGCGTTGGTGCCAAGCGGCTTCGACCAGAAGGCGACGGACGTGCGAGTTGCCGGCTTTGGTGATCGCGCCTTGGCGACGTCGCTCCCCGCTCGAGTTTTCGCTGGGGGTGAGACCGAGAAACGGCCCAAGCGAGCCGGGACGGAACCTGTTCCAGTCGCCGAGCTCGACGGTCAACGCGAACGCCGTCAGGGTAGAGACGCCGCGGAGACAGACGAGCCTCTCGACGACATCGACGTACGGCGCGCGTCGCGGCGAGCTCGGTGATTGCCTTGTCGAGCGCGTCCCTCCTGGTCTTCGCGTCGAGCATCCGGCCGTAGCACTCGTCGAACACGATCGCGAGCGGCCCGCTCTGGAACCGTTGTCGGCGAAGCCACGCGTCGTGCGCTCGTGTCCATGCGGTCGCGTCGTACACCATCCCGTGCCGGAGCAGCAGCTTCGAGAGCCGGTGCCGGGCGCGCATCAGATCACCACGCGCGTCCTCGCGGGCGCGGACGAGATCACGCGCCGCCTCCTCCTCCGGCGCCGGCACGCGCACCGGCGTGATCTCGCCCAGCCGCAGCAGCCGCGCCAGCCGCTCGGCATCACGCCGGTCGGTCTTGACCCGATCAGCCGCCGGCCGGATCCGCGACGGCGCCGCCACCACGCAACTGATCCCCGCCCCGGCACACGCACGCGCAAGCCCATACCCGGTAGGCCCTGCCTCGTACACAACCCGCACCGGCGTCGGCAGCGTCTTCAACCACGCGACCGTCCCATCCTTGCCCGGCGGCACGCGCAGCGACCGCACCTCACCACTCCCCTGATCGATCACGCCCGCGACCACCAACCGAGCGTGCACATCAAGTCCGACCCAGCTACCTTCGCTCATCACCGGCGCCTCCCGTAATAGCGGCTCTACCGCCGCGCCACTCCCGACGGCAACCCGCGCCAACTTACGAGCGAGGCGCCGGCACTCCATACGGTCTCGGCAGTCGTCAGCTCCTGCGCCTGAGGGATCTTCAGTCGCCGAAGAACGGTCCGGTACCGGCGACAGTGTCATCCATCCGCTCGGCCAGGCACGCGTGATGAGCGCCCCAGCTTTGGGTGCGCTCCCGGCCCTCTTGAACCCAGTTGGCGGACAAGCGTATGCGTTGCTCGTCGGAATGCTCCACGCTCTGGCCGCAGAAGCAGCAGATGTCGGCGGTTACCGGACCGCGCAGGTCGGTGATCGGAACCGACTTCGTGGTGCCATCGGGAAAGCTGAACTGGATCGAGTTCCCGACTCGCTCAGTTGACGGCCGTTCCCGTCTGACACCCATCGAAGGCCAGGTTATCGAC
This sequence comes from uncultured Actinomycetota bacterium, assembly GCA_963765345.1. GTDB lineage: Bacteria > Actinomycetota > Thermoleophilia > Gaiellales > Gaiellaceae > PALSA-600. The sequence goes on along the minus strand of CAVXWI010000028.1, from coordinate 28,601 downwards.
CCGGTTCCTCGGAGGCCATTCCGTAACGCTCATATGGAGTGCGGGCTTGTCAACCGGGCAGGGGTTAGCTGGCCCCGCTGTTTGCGGGGTTCGGGTTCGGCGGGGGGAGCGCATCGGCTGTCGTCGACGTCTGTGTCGCGACTCATATGCGCGGGTTGGTGCCGCATGACCGGGTGTGCGAGATGAGGAGCGGTGCCGTTCTCTCGCGTCGAGCGTGGCCGTTGGGGCTGCTCACAGTGTTCTCTCGGGTCGCTCCTCGCGTCGTTGCGCCGGTGCGCTCTCCTCGCCGAGCCGTTGGTGGTGGTGGTTACTCCATCGTCGCGAGCGCCCAGCAGTGCCCGGCGAGTTCGCGGGCGACGGCGACCACGACGATCGTGCGGGGCTTGCCTCGGGCCTCGAGCGCGTGCCAGCGTCCGTGGAGCCGGCGGGCGCTGCGCGTCGGCTTGGGCTCGCACGGCAAGGGGCTTGCCTTTGCGTCTGCGTTCGAGCGTGACGCTCAAGCGCGGCGGGCGCTGCGTTGGTGCCAGGCGGCCTCGATCAGCAGCCGGCGGGCGTGTGTGTTGCCGGCCTTGGTGATCGCGCCCTGGCGGCGGCGCTCCCCGCTTGAGTTCTCGCTCGGGGTGAGGCCGAGGAACGGGCCGAGCGACTCGGGCCGGAATCGGTTCCAGTCGCCGAGCTCGACGGTCAACGCGAACGCCGTCAGCGTGGAGACGCCGCGGAGACAGACGAGCCGCTCGACGACATCGACGTACGGCGGCGTCGCGGCGAGCTCGGCGATCGCCTTGTCGAGCGCGTCCCTTCTGGTCTTCGCGTCGAGCATCCGGCCGTAGCACTCGTCGAACACGATCGCGAGCGGCCCGCTTTGGAACCGCTGCCGGCGAAGCCACGCGTCGTGGGCCCGCGTCCACGCGGTCGCGTCGTACACCGCCCCATGACGGAGCAGCAGCTTCGAGAGCCGATGCCGGGCCCGCATCAGATCACCACGGGCGTCCTCCCGAGCACGGACCAGATCACGCGCCGCCTCCTCTTCCGGCCCGGGCACCCGCACCGGAGTGATCTCACCCAGCCGCAGCAGCCTCGCCAACCGCTCAGCATCCCGCCGGTCGGTCTTGACCCGATCGGCCGCCGGCCGGATCTTCGACGGCGCCGCGACAACGCAGCTGATCCCCGCCTCCGCACACGCACGCGCAAGCCCATACCCCGTCGGCCCCGCCTCGTACACAACCCGGACCGGCGCCGGCAGCGTCTTCAACCACGCGACCGTCCCCTCCGCCCGGGCGGCACCCGCAGCGACCGCACCTCACCGCTCCCCCATCGATCACGCCCGCGACCACCGACCGAGCGTGCACATCAAGTCCGACCCAGCTACCTTCGTTCATAACCGGCGCCTCCCGTAATTGCGGCTCTACCGCCGGGCCCATCCCGACGGCAACCCGCGCCAACTTACGAGCGAGGCGCCGGGCACTCCATACGGTCTCGCGCAGGTGAGAGTCACGTCGTCTGGTTCTCGTCGCCCTTCCGCGGTTCTACGAGTACTTGACGGTGCCGACTCCCGTGACGGCTCCCCACTGCGCCGTCGGCGTCGCGTTGTTGCTGGTGTTGCAGGTCCCTTTGTGCGCCCCGGTCGTGTAGTAGGGACCGTAGCCTGCAAAGGTCTCGGTCAGCATGATCGTGCCGCTAATGCCCTTGTAATCCCCGGTGCCGTTCGAGATCGCGGCAGGCGCCGTTGCACTGAAGGCGAAAGTGCAAGTCGTCCGGCTTTCGACCAGAGGCTTGGCGTTGTTCACCGCCTTAGTGATGGCATTGAGGTTGACCTTGAAGGTGCCCTTGTGAAGGAGCGCCTTCCCGAATCCGCCCACCTGCTTCGTCGTCTTGCCGTAGTCGCCGATCGCGCCGACAACGACGATCGTGCCGTTGCCCTGGCCGTTCCCAGGCACCACGTAGATCCTGATCGGGCCGCCCTTTGGCATCATCCCCGCCGCGTTCGCAGTCACCCCGATCACCACGGTGCCGACGGCGGCAAGGAATATGCAAACAGGGATTCTCACTTCCGACCTCCCCTTGATTGAGTTCCGATCCCACAGACGAGAGGAGACGCCCGCTTCGCTCGCTCCCGACCTTCGCGACCGGGCAGACTATCAACGACTCGTGGAGAAGCCTCCATGCGCTCATCCTTCGTAGCCGCGAGAAACGCTCGAACGTTCCCGATCGCTTCGAGCGTCGCGCTCGACGCTCAATGACTCGTGGAGGCCGGCCCTGAGGCGCGAGCGTGACTCCCTACCTCAGTTCAGTTCGCCGCTAGCGTGCTGAGATGCGTGGTCGTGCTCGGTCACTGATCGAGGCGAGCAGGGATCTCTCGAAGCGGCGTGTCTTTGCCGTGGTGCTCGCGACAGCAGTCGGGTTTACATGTGCTGGCAGGCTCAGGGAGACGGCTTTGCGATCGCTCATGGAGGCGGTTTCGGGCCCGACTTTCACGGCACGATTTGGGATGCGGACCGTGCCGTGCTCCGCGGCGTCTCGCCGTACCCGGATCCCGCAAAACCGCTCGTGCGGCCGGCCGTCTATCTGCCGCCGATCTTCGTGCTGACGGCGCCGCTTGGTTGGTTGTCGCTTCATGCTGCGACCTGGGTCTGGTTCGCCTGCCTTCTCATTTCGGCTCTTGCCGTGCTGATCGTGCTCAGGGTACGAGATCCCGTGGTGCTACCTACTCTTTGCCGCGTCTTTGCCGGTCGCTCAGGCCCTCGTGCTGGGAAACGCAAGCATCCTGGTCGCTCTCGGCGTCGCGCTCGCATGGCGCTTCCGCGGGCGCCCGATCCTTGGGCCGCTTGCGGTTGCGGCGACCGTGGCCGTCAAGTTCGTCTTCTGGCCTCTGATCGTCTGGCTCTTGATCGTCCGGCCGCGATCCGGCGTCCGCTCGGGAGTGATGCTCGGAGCCCTCACCCTCGCAGCCTGGGGGATGATCGAGCTCCACGGACTTCGCGGGTATCCGGCCCTGATGCACGCCGAAGGCAGCCACTTCGCCTACGCGGGCTCCCTGTTTGTCGCCGCTCTCATCCAACTCCATGCCAGAATCAGGGACGCAGCCGCAGCAGGACTCCTCCTGGGCCTTTCCCTGCTCGGCCTGGCCTGGACGCGCAGATCGAGAGAGACCGAGGTCTTCTCGCTCGCACTTCTCGCCTGTCTGGTCGCGACCACGGTCGGATGGCCCCACTATCTGATCGTGATGGCGATCCCGATCGTCATCCTCTATCCGAGGATCTCGTTGCCGTGGTTGTGGTTTCCAGCGCTGTGGGCTGCCACGCACCTGGGGCCCAAGCCAGGCCAGTACGGCTACTCGCTCATCTTCTGCGGCTTCGCGGTGCTCCCGGTCGTGCTGGTCTTCGCCGCAGACCGCACACCCGTCAGCCCCGCGACAGCAACCGTGGCAGGGTGAACGGAGGGGTGTCCGACCGGCAGCCGCACGCCACGCCGACCCGTACGACAAGGGATGGTGGTGACGGGCTCGTTCCACCAGCGGCCAAGCCGAAGGCTGCACTAACCAGGAACAGGAAGCCGAGGCCGAGAATCCAGAAGCGCTACGTACGGGCTCATCCTACTCGCGGGCAGGCGAGCCGTCTGAGGTCGGCCTGGCCGAGGGTAGTGTTAGACCCGTCGACAGAGCGAGGAGGCACCCGTGAAAGTTGTCCACTGCCCGTGTGGCAAGAACATCGAAGGCGAGACCGACGACACGCTGGTGGAAAACGTCGAGCAGCACATCTCCGCCGACCACCCCGACCTCGTCGGCAAGTACTCACGCGAGGAGATTCTGGAGATGGCGCACGAACACTGAGCCGGTCGAAGAACGGTTTCGTCAGGTGGCATAGCGGCACGCTCGGGCAGGTCAAGACCCTTCATGCCAGAGCTCGCGGAGCGTTGATCGCCGCTCTTGTAGTTGAGTTCGCCGCTAGCGTGCTGAGATGCGTAGCCGTGCTCGGTCACTGATCGAGGCGAGCAGGGATCCCTCCAAGCGGCGTGTCCTTGCCGTGGTGCTCGCGACAACAGCCGCGGTTTACATGCGCTGGCAGGCTCAGGGCGACGTCTTGTCCGCGGCCGAGCTGCCCGGCGGCTGATCGTCGCAGACGGTTACCACCGCATCTGCGCGAACTATCACCTCGACGAAGGCGTCAAGATTTCCCGCAGCGCGGTCGCCAACTCGCCAAGTCACCTTATTTCGGCTGCTAACCCGAGCCGAGATCGACTGGCCCGTTCACGCAGGAATGAGGGCCTGGGTTCAGTGTGAACGTGATCGTCGCCGTTGTGCCCGTGCCGGTAAACCGGCCGCTCGCGACAACTGATCCCTTAGCTTGTCCGGAGCCAAATGTCTGCGTTCCGGTGAAGGCTCCGTTGGTACCGATGGTCACCGGAGGTACCGGTTGCCCTTGCATCGGCTTTGTGTAGGGGCCAAGAATCGCCTCGCCGCCACCGCCCTTGCAGGACCACAGGCCGATGACGTCGTGCTTGGCCACAAAGCTCATGCTCCGGCCGCTCGCGTTAACCCTGAAGAGAAACACGCACGTAAAACCCGCTTGCGCCGTGCAACCCAACTCAGTGCCCTTGTACAGCCCTCCCGCCTTGGGCTGAACAGCGAACGCCGCTCCCGCCCCGACGGCGACCAGCAGCGCCATCGCAAGGATGATCGTTCTCATCGCAACCGTGAGCGGCCGTCTGCGCCTCGGCACTGTCATGCCAAGACCCTATACCCGACACGGGCGCAGTCGACATCGTCGTCGAACGAACCAGCGCCGTGAACGAAATGGCGCCGTCGGCAACGGGGAGGGCGAATGTCTCCGCTCGCGTGATTGATCGTCTCTCTCACGGGGCACGTCAGACCGATATGGTCAAACTTCGGTCAAAGAAGCACCACGACCAATGGCGACCGATGCCAAAACCAAATCCCCTGGGGTCGGCTAAACCCGCTTAACAAAGCCTTTCGGCGACCAGCGGCGAAGCCTTTCGAAGTAATCGCACCCAGGAGGTCGGCGGTTCGAGCCCGCCTAGCTCCATCTGTTTGTCGGAATCACAACGACGCCCCTGCAAACGGACGCCTTTTGTGTCCGATCGCTCAGCGAGGAGAAAGGGCGCGTACGAACCCCCGTCCCCGGGTTGAGGGTTCCTGTCCTGCAATCCCATCCGGTTCAAGTTCGAAAGTGCTCCGTTAGGTCCGCAGGTTCCTCGGGTTCGGCGGCGCTGGAGCCCCATCCGGGGGCTCCAGCTGGCCGTGGTCGGTGGTCGCGTTGGTGTGCGACGGCGGCTAGTGGCAGTCCCAGATCGCTGTGCTGGGCGATGCCGTGCCGCAGCTGTTCTGGCTGAAGGTGGGCGTGCCGGTGCCGTCCCACTCGAAATCGGCGCCCGAGCTGCCGCTCGCCGAGTTGTGGCTGAAGGTGCCGGTTCCGCCGAACTCGTAGATCCCGTAGATGCCGCCGGTGATCGAGTTGTGATCGACCTGCGCCGTGTTCCCGTAGTCGGTGACGATGCCGAACCAGCGGGAGCTCACGTCGTTGTGGTCGATCGTGGGCCCGGTGTCGGTGTAGATGCCTACGTCGTTCGTGTTCAGGCTGTTGTGTGAGACCACAGTCGACGAGTCAGCCCCGCTCATGAGAATGCCGAACGACTGATAGTCGTTGAACCAGTCCGGGCCGCACGGCAGGGTCGGGTCGTTGCACTCGTTGCCGCTGATCGTGTTGTGATCGATGGTCGCCGAAGCACCATTGAACACGCCGATTCCACCGGGGCCGTTACACGGGAAGGTGCAGGGCGTGCCTGTGATGGTGTTGTGGTCGATCTGCGCGGTCGTGCCGACGTTGACGACGAAGATCGCGGCTCTCTGGTAGCCCGTGAGGGTGGTGTGGTCGATGGTGAGGTGGCCGACCTCGGGATCGCCCCAGCCCAGTTGGCCGTTATGCTGGGTGCCGGCACCGACGTCGAAGCCGTTGTTGCATTCGCTCCCCGGGTTGTCGCGGATGTCGCTGATCGCCGCCTGCGTGATCGCGAGCGACGCCCCGCCGATGACGGAGATGCCCCTGTCGATGCTGCCGCAGGTTCCGGGACCGGGGCCGGTAACAGCCAACTGGCTCATCTGAACGCTTGCGCCGCTGTTGATCTCGACGATGTTCAGGTACCCCTGGCTGTCCGGCAGGAGCACGGCAGGCGCGGAGATCGTGCTCGCGTTGGAGCCTGCCCCGGTCAGGGTCAGATCCTTCGCTATTGACACCTGCTCGACGTAGTTGCCCGGGGCAAGCGAGATCGTGTCGCCGACCGAGGCGACGTTGACCGCCTGCTGGATGTGCTTGCACGGGCTGTTCTTGCTGCAGGTCGGGTTGTCCACGCCTGACGGTGACACGTACCTGGTCGTGCCGCCTGCGGCTGCCGCAGAAAGCACGAACGCACTCAGTGAGAGCAGCCCGATGGCTGCCAGCATTGCTCGCTTCATTGCTCCTCCGTCCCTGTTGCGGTCTGTGGTTGCGTGGGGATCGCGGTCGCTCCTGCCAGCTCGGCGTGGAACAGGAGCAGCAGCGCTTCGTTGTGCGAGAGCGGCATCCCGTGGTCATCCCAGGCGTGACGCCGAACCTCTGTGGCGAGTCCGACACCGTCTGAGGCCCGGGCGATGAATCCGCAGTCGCAAGTGAGCGTCTTGTCCACGATTTCCTCGCAACCGAGGCTAGGAACGGGCGCCTAGAATCCGGCAAGCTCACGCCTAGACCGTGGCTAAATCATTGCGGCGCGATCGAGCGGCGCGATCGATTCGGGCGCCGCCTTCGACCCTCTCCGGCGCCGTCACGACCTTGCTTTTAGCGCTGTCTTACCGTACCCAGAGCTGGTCGATCAGCGGGACGGCCCATGCCGGGCTGTATTGGTAGTTGCCGACGCGCGACGAAAGGACGCTCACGCTGTTCGAAATGATGAGCGGCACCCACGGTGACGCGTCGGTGATCTCGCGGTCGACCCGTTGCCAGAGTACGCGGGACCCGATCGGGTCGCTCACCTGCTCTGCCTGCGCCCTCCGCATCTGGCGGTCGAGGCCCGGGTCGCAGAACTCGCTTATGTTTTCGTTGGTGGGGTTTCCGGGCAGGAACGCCGCACAGCTGAAGACCTGAACCAGGAACGACGCCGGGTCCAGGGTCGCCCAGGTCCCAGCCGGTGAACCCGATCTGCGCCCGGTTTCGCGAGTCGTCGACGGCATCCCAGTATTCGTTGAAACCGCCGACCGGCTTCACGGCCACGCGGTAACCGAGTGAGCGCAGCGCCTTCACGGCCACCAAGTTGAAGCCGCCAACCGCGGGCGGCGCGAGCCCTCCGTTTGCTTGCGACCATGCCCAGAGGGTGACCTTCATACCCCGCGTCCCCGAGCGTGCCACGAGCGCCCTCGCCTTTGCCAGGTCGGGTGCCGTCCACTTGCCGCGCTCCGTCGAGCCGGCCGTGTACGGGCAGTAGGGGCGGTGGCTGGGGAAGTTCGGCGGCAACATCTGGCACGTCGGCTGGGCGAGCCTCGGCCCGCCCCAGGCGTTCGTCGCCGCGGCGCGGTCGACAGCGAAGTTGATCGCCTTACGGGCGTCGAGCCGGTTGAACGGCGGGACGCGAGTGTTGAGGAAGAGCGCCTGGAAGTTCCAACTCGGGGCGGAGTGCAGCTGGCTCGCGTACCGGACCTCGAGCCGCGACGCCTGCTTCGGGGTCAGCGGCTGGCTCAACCACAGGACATCGGCCTTGCCGTCGACGACGTCGCGAATCGCGTCGTCCGCGGTGCCGGCGATGCGGATGTCGATGCGGTCGGGGTACCCGGCCGGCTGTGCGGCGCTATTCCACGCGTGGAAGAACGGATTGCGGACGAACCTGAGCAGTCTCCTCGGCTCGTAGGTCGCGATCATGTAGGGGCCGGTCGCGGGCAGCGGGTGCGTTCCGGCCGGCCGCCACGGCGTGCCGCTCGGCAGCACGTAGGCGCTCGTGTCCGCGAGCTTGTAGAGAAAGTCGGGATCCGGCCGGGTCAGGTGGAAGGTCACGGTGTGGGCAACGTCGTCGGCGACGATCCCGCGCGAGAGGTCGCACCGCTTCGGCTGCTTCCGGCATTGCGCGGCGCCGACGATCTCGTCCCAGTCCATCCCGGGGGATCCAAGCGCAAAGTCGCGTTCGAAGGTGGCGCGAAAGTCCGTCGCCCGCACCGGCCTGCCGGTCGAGTAGCGGATGCCGGAGCGGAGCAGGAAGGTGTACGTGAGGCCACCGTCGGTCGGCGCCGGCAGCGAAGTCGCGAGGTCGGGCACGAGCTGTGCTCCGGCCAGACCGCTGACCTGGTTGTACGCGGTGAGGCCGTCGCCGGTCATCCGCAGGAGTGGCGCCGTGTACGTGGCGGCGTCAAGGGCGAAGTCGATGGAGTCGGGGACGTCCCCCTGCCTGGTCCGGTCAGCCCGCAGCACGAGCGTCCCGCCGCGATGCCCCGCGCCCGACTCGCCGAGGGTGACGAGCAGGTTGCCGCCCGTGACCGTCATGCCCTGCGGCCGGCTGCCGACGCTGACCGGCCGCCCGGGCCGGTTCGTCCGCGGATCGATCCGAACCAGCGTGCCGCCGAACTGGTTGCTCACCCAGACGCCGCGCGAGTCGACCCCCACCCCGGCCGGCCCGTTCCCGACCGGAATGACCGCCGACTGCGAGTTCGTCTCGGGATCGATACGCGAGACGGTGCCGTCGAGGCTGTTCGTCACCCACGCCGCGCCGTCGCCGAAGGCGATCCCCGTCGGGCCGTTCCCGACCTGGATCGCGAAGACCTGCTTCCCGGTCGTCGGATCGATGCGAACCGCCTGGCCCGCGGCAGGATCACTCGCCCACAGCGTGCCTGCGCCGAAGGCGAGCTCGGTCGCGGCGACCGGGAGCGGCTTGCCCGGCCTGCCGCTCTTCGCGTCGATCCTCGTGATCGTTCCGTCGCCGGTGTTCGCGACCCAGACCGAGCCGGCCGCATAGACGATCCCGACCGGCTCGCCCCCGACGCCGATCTTCTGCACGACCGTGTTCGTGCCCGGGTCGATCCGCCAGACCGTGCCGTCGAGGCTGTTGACCACCCAGACAAAGCCGGCGCCGATCGCAATCCCACTCGGGCCGTTACCAACCGGAATCGTGTCGACGACGGCGGCTGTTCCAGGGTCGATCCGCGACACCGTGTCGCCGTCGGCGTTGGTGACCCAGTACGCATCTTCGCCGGCAGCGACGGCCGTCGGTGTTGCGCCGACCCCGATGTCCGCGACCAGGCGACCCGAGCGCGCGTCGACAACACCCAGCGAGTCGTCGGCCCCCGAGACCGCCGCGCGGCCTCCGCTCCCACCTTCACCGAACACGACAAGCGGAACCACCACAGCCGCAGCAATCACGGCGATGAGCGCAGAGAGAAGGACTACGAGGCGCCCCCGCGGCCGCCGAGCGACTACCTGCTCCGCCCCGAGCGGTAGAGCCTCCGTCTGGTCTCGCGAGGGCTCGGACCTACCGGGTTCGACCGTCGGCTCGGCGGCCGGCGTCGTTGGAACGGACGCCTGCGGTGCCTCCAGGAGCCCGCGATAGATCGAGTCTGTCTCCGGCGAGGGAAACGCGCCGAGCTCCTCCGCGAGAAGCTGCCGGCACTGCTCGTACACGCGAAGCGCCTCGGCGCGGTTTCCCGCGACGACGTGTGCCTCCATCAAACGGCGGTATCCAGCCTCGCGAAACGGCGCGAGCACGATCAGTTCCTCGGCCCACTTCGCGGCCTCCCGCGCAGCCTCGGAACGCAGGCACGCATCGGCAAGGACGCTCAACGCGCGCTCGCGGATGTCGGCGAGGTTGCGTCGCTCCTGCTCGACCCACGCTCCGTCTTCACCGGACAGGAACGGCCGGCGCGCCAGTGACTCCGCCGACTCAGCCGCCGCCCGCGCCTGGTCGAGCTCGCCCATGGAGAGCGCTTCCTCCGCGTCCTGTGCGCCACTCGCGGCTGCGAACAGGTCGACCCAGGTCCCCTCCGGCAGGTCGAGCCGGTAGCAGCCGAACGCGTTTGTGATCGTGATCCCGTCTTCTGCGACCAGGCCGCGGAGCCTGCTCGCGACGACGGTCAACGCTTTCTCCCAGCTCGCTGGCAGCGATTCCCCCCAGATCGCGTCCGCGAGCTCGTCCCGGGGCACCGGCCTGCTCCGGGCTGCGACCAGGTAGGAAAAGAGAAGCCGACCCTGACGCCCCGGGAAGCGCGCCTCGTCCAGCACGCGTTCGTTCGCCTCGGCTGCGACCCGACCCGTGAGAAACACCTTCAGCCGCAATGACTTAGCCACGGTGCCTCGACAAGACGCGGATCGGTCTTGGACTCGAGAACACGCCACAGTCTAGGCGCGATCTTGCCGGAACTTAGGCGCGGATTCCTAGCCTCGCCGCGATCCGTTGAGGAGGGTGAGCACGTGCGAGCGCCGGTTCGAGGCCCGCGCAGCGGGCGAGGAAGGGCTCGTCGCGGCGCTCAGGCGCCACGCCGGGGAGGCCCACTGCACGCCGCTCTCGCACGTCGAGGCGCTCTTGCTCGTCTTTCATGCCGAGCTGGCGGCGCAGCTCACGACCCATCACGAGACGACCCCGCCCATTGCATGTGGACCGCGTTCGCGCACATCCACGGACTACGGGATTCCTCGGGGAACCCTCCTATCTGGCCAACTCGTAAGACACGTCGAACGGCGTCTCCACAAAATGAGGCCGACGCCGAGAGCATCAAGACACGGTCAGGCAAGCTCGTACCTCCCCCAGCCAACTCGGCGAAAGCTCGCACCACAACCATACGAATGAGCACAAAGGACGTCTCTCACTGTCGAATACGGAACCGATCGCGCAAGCAACTGTTCGCCCGCCGCGTGGATCTCGCACACCCGCATCGGGCTCCCCGCGACCTCCGCGCCCTGTCGAAGCTGAGCCGGCGCCGACCGAGGGGAACGGGCCGCTGACGAGCGGCTGGCGACTGAGCAGCCCCTGAGCCTGGCCGAACTCGACCTCGCTGTTACTGCGCTTCGGGCGCTCCCATCCGAGAGGGCCGCTGCTGCTCTACGAGCGCTTCTGCCTTAGTTTGTTGTGCGTCTTGGGCGAGTTCGAGCGGCCGTGCTGGCTGTTCGTGGTCGAGCGGTTCCGGCTCTTGAGTCAGGCGCCCGCGTCGGATCTACTGCGTCCGTCGCTTGGTCGGACGATCTCCTTGATCTGCCCAAGCGCGTCCGTAAGCTCGCTCGGAAGCATCCAGATCGTGTTCCCGTTTCCCTGAGCGATCTGCGGCAGCACTTGCAGATACTGGTAGGCGAGCAGCTTCTGGTCGACGCCTCCCTCGTGGATCGCCTTGAACACCGTGCCGATGGCCCTGGCCTGCCCCTCGGCCTGGAGGATCGCCGCCTGGCGCTGGCCCTCGGCCTTGAGGATCGCCGCCTGCTTCTCACCCTCGGCGGTGAGGATCTGCGACTGCTTGACGCCCTCGGCAGTGAGGATCGCGGCCCGCTTCTCACGATCGGCGCGCATCTGCTGCTCCATCGAAGCCTGGATCGAGGCGGGAGGATCGATCGACTTCAGCTCAACCCGGTTAACACGGATACCCCACTTCCCGGTCGCCTCGTCGAGCACCCCGCGCAGCTCGTTGTTGATGCTGTCACGCGAGGTGAACGTCGTCTCAAGATCCATCCCGCCGATCACATTCCGCAGCGTCGTCACCGTGAGCTGCTCGATCGCCTGGATGTAGTTCGCGATCTCATAGGTAGCAGCCTTCGCATCGGTGACCTGGTAGTAGATGACCGTGTCGATCGAGACGACGAGGTTGTCCTCGGTGATAACCGGCTGAGGCGCGAAGGAGACGACCTGCTCGCGGAGGTCGACGACCGCTCGTAACCGGTCGACGAACGGGATAATGAGAGCGAGCCCCGGCGAGAGCGTTCGGTTGTAGCGCCCGAACCGCTCGATCACGCGCGCGCGCGCCTGCGGGACGATCCGGATCGTCCGCCAGAGGGTGACGAGCACGAGAACGAGAACGACGATGATGACGATGGTCGCGACCATGTGGACTCCTATCCGTAGACGAGCGCCGTCGCACCCTGGATTTCGGCAACCTGAACCCGCATCCCCGGTTCGAGCACCTGAGACTCGTCGAACGCGCGGGCGCTCCAGACCTCGCCGCCGATCTTGACCCGGCCTCCGTTTAGATCGACCTGCTCGAGGACGACGGCGGTCGTGCCCACGAGCGCCGCAGCCCCAGTTCGAATCGAGAACGGCATGCGGATGTGGCGGCGCGCAAGCGGCCGCAAGAAACCGACCGAGGCAGCCGAGCCGACGACGAAGACCGCGAGGGAGAGCACCCAACCCGCACCGAGAGCTGCGGCAGCCGCAGCAGCGGCGGCCGCCAGAGCAATCGGGCCTAGAAAGAACAGCCCCGGCGTCAGAATCTCGCCGACCGCGAGCAACACAGCCACGAGAACCCAGACTAACCAGTCAGCCACAAGCTCGATCGTAGTCCCCGCGCAGCCCTATGCGCGACCGCCGCTTTGCGCTCCTGCCGTAGCCAGCCTGCGTTAGCGCTTGGCGAATTCGAGAGGCCGTGGCGGCTGCTCGTGGCCGTGCGGGAGTTCGTCGGTGCCTTCGGGGTCGTAGACGTAGCCGACTCCGTGGCTACCTCTGACCATCCGTACCCGCGTGACCCGGCGGTCGTCCCCGTCCGCTGGTAGATCCGCCGCATCACCCGCCGGACGGCTTAGGAACGCTCCGAGGATCTCCACCGCCACGACCCGGCCCCCGATGATCCTAGAGCAGGGTGGCGATCACGAGCAAGAGGGCCGAGGAGATCTTGCAGGCATGTCTTACCGAGGGTTCGAGCGCCGTCGAAGAAACGCCGAGTCTCTCACAGAGCCAACGATGAGCCGCCTACCTCGCCGACCCCCGGAGCGAACGACGGGTCGGCGCGATGGTTTGAAGTGGCCCCACTGTGATGGCTTGAACTGGCCCCACCTCTGTCCGATCGGCGGCCGAGCGTTCGTGGCTCATCGAGCTCGAGCGGGAGGCGCCAGTGGGGATGTGGTCGAGGATGGAGCAGTTCGAGCAGATCAGGCGGGACCGCGATCGGGAGGGGTTGTCGATCCGGGCGTTGGCGGAGCGGTATGGGGTTCATCGGCGGGCGGTGCGGCAGGCGCTCGCCTCGCCGTTGCCGCCGGCGAAGCGAGCGGCTGTGGGTCGGCCGGCGCCGAGGTTGGGGCCGTATCGGGCGCTGATCGACGCATGGCTTGAGGCCGATCGGGAGGCGCCGCGGAAGCAGCGTCACAGCGCGAGGCGGATCTGGAGGAGGCTCGTCGACGAGCACGGCGCCGAGGTCGCGGAGGCGACCGTGCGTGAGTACGTGCGTGGGCGGAGGCGAGCCATGGGCTGGCCGGTCGGGGAGGTGTTCGTGCCGCAGGTGCACGACCCGGGTGTCGGTGCGGAGGTCGACTGGGGCGAGGCCGAGATCGATCTGGCGGGGGTGCGCACGACGGTTCATCTGTTCTTTATGCGCGCGTCGTTTTCGGGGGCGGCGTTCTGTCAGGCGTCGCTGGTCGAGACGCAGCAGGCGTTCCTCGAGCTGCACGTCGAGGCGTTCGAGTGGTTCGGCGGCGTGTTCGCGCAGATCCGCTACGACAACCTGACCTCGGCGGTGAAGCGTGTGCTGAAGGGCCGTCGGCGGGTCGAGAGCGACCGCTTCGTCGCGCTCCGCTCGCACTACCTGTACGCCTCGACGTTCACGAGGCCGGGGATCGAGGGGGCGCACGAGAAGGGCGGCGTCGAGGGTGAGGTGGGCCGCTTCCGTCGCAACCATCTCGTCCCCGTCCCGGCGATCGCGACGATGGCCGAGCTGAACGCGTTCATCCTGGCCGGCTGCGAAGCCGATCTGGGCCGGCGGATCGTCGGGCGTGCGGTCACGGTCGGGGAGGCGTGGGCGCAGGAGCGGCCGCTGCTTGCTGCGCTGCCGGGCGAGCGGTTCGACACGGCCGAGACGGCGTCGCCGAGGGTCGACGCGAAGTCGTTGGTGACGGTGCGGCAGAACCGCTACTCGGTCCCGGTGCGCCTGGCGGGGCTGCGGGTCAGCGTCCGGATCGGCGCCCGCGAGATCACGGTCAGCCACGGCGGCGAGCTCGTCGCCTCCCACGAGCGGCTGCAGGGACGGTACGGCACGAGCGCGACGCTCGACCACTACCTCGAGCTGCTCGAGCGCAAGCCAGGCGGGCTCCAACACTCATTGGCGCTGCGTCAGGAACGCGAACGCGGCCGCTGGCCGGGCTGCTTCGATGACCTCTGGGCCGCGCTCACGGTCCGCTACGGCAGCTCCGAGGCCGCCCGGCAGATGGTCGACGTGCTCCTGCTCAGCCGCGAGCATGACCCCGGCCGGGTCGAGCTCCCCGTCCAGGGCGCGCTCGCCGCCGGCGCCCACGACGGCCGCGCCGTCGCGGTGCTCGCCCGCCGAGCCGACCCCACCGGGCGGCCCGCACCGCTGCTGCTCGAGCAGCTCGAGCCGCGGCTCGCCGTCCACGCCCGGCCGACGCCTGACCTCGCCGAGTACAACGCACTGATCGGAGGCGCCCGGTGACAGCCAACGCGAAGACGGCCGCGTTGGAGGCGCTGATCGACGCACACGCGGTCGAGCTCAAGCTCCCGACCGTCCGCCGCCGCTTCCGTGCACTCGCCGCCGAAGCAGCCCGGGAGCAGCAGACGCCGGTCGCCTACCTCGGCGCGCTCCTGGAAGCCGAGATCAACGAGCGCGCCGAACGCCGCGAACGCCGCCGCCTCAACGACGCCCGCTTCCCCCAGATCAAACGGCTCGACGACTTCCGCTACCACCGACAACCCCAACGTCCCCCAGGCCACGATCGCCGCGCTCGCCGAAGGCTCCTGGATCGACGACCGCGAGTCAGTGATCCTGATCGGCGACAGCGGCACCGGCAAGACCCACCTCGCCACGGCACTCGCGGTCTGCGCCTGCCAAGCCGGCCGGCGCGTCCGCTTCACCACCCTCGCCGGACTCGCCAACGAACTCCAAGAAGCCGAAGGCCGCCGCGAACTCGCCCGCGTCGTCGCCCGCTACGCCCGCACCGAACTCGTCGTCCTCGACGAACTCGGCTACCTCGCCCTCCCCGACGGCGCCGCCGAGCTCGTCTTCCAAGTCCTCTCCGAACGCCACGAACGCGGATCACTGATCGTGACCACCAACCTCCCCTTCGGCGAATGGACGAAAGTCTTCCCCGACCCCCGCCTCGCCAAAGCCGTCGTCGACCGGCTCACCCACCGAGCCCACATCATCGACACCGGCACCGAATCCTGGCGCTTCCACCACGGCCTCACCCACACCAAACGCCGCCGCCCAACACCACCCGCATGACCCGGACCGCGCCGCACTACCGCCCCTCCGCTCGCCTACGGCTCGCTCCGGAACGGCAGCGCGGCGCACCATCAGCTATCAATCGAAAGACAGAAAACCCGACGGCAGGTGGGGCCACTTCAAACCATCACGGTGGGGCCAGTGCAAACCATCACGGCGAGACGGGCCAATCGGCCACCGGCGAACGCTAGACGGCTTCTCCCATGCGGGGAGAGGCGGCCAAGGGCCGCCTCTCCTGGGTCTCGAGGAAGTGGGCTTTAGTCGGTAGGCCCGCCGCTCTCGATGGTCGTCGAGACCGGGAGGCGACGAGGCTTGGACTGTTCGGGTTTCTGGACGTGGACTTCGAGTACGCCGTTGGCGTAGTTCGCGCTGGCCTCTCCGTCGCCCGTCCCCTCGGGCAGCGCGACCGAGCGCGTGAACTCCCCGAACGGGCGCTCGTAGCGGAAGTAGCGCCCATCCTCGATCTCTGAACGCTCACGTGAGCCGCTGACCGTCAGAGTGCTGTCTTCGAGGTCGACGGCGATCTTCTCCTCCGGGATGCCGGGGAGGTCAAACGCGTACACGAGCTCGCCCTCGGTCTCCCAAACGTCAAGCGGAGGTGTCCACGCATGGCTGGCGAGACCAGCCGCGCGGGCAGGCGATTCAAACAAGGTCTTCATCAACCGCTCGAACTCGCCATTCATAGCGACGTTCCGTAGCGGTTCCCGAAAACGGACGAGTGTGGTCATCAAACTCAGCTCCTCGTGCTCATCTCACAGGACAGGAGAGTCAAACGAACTCCCTGCTGCGCGCCGAGCCGATGTGACAGTCGGAAAGGAACATCCCCTCGGAGCCTCGGCGGCTTCCGCACAAGTCCCACGCGCTGAAACCAGTATCTCGGCCAAGTGCACATCGCGCATCAGGGCAAACCCTGAGATCGCGAGTGGTTAGATCAAATAGCGGTTCTAAGCTGATCCGTCGCTTGATCGCCTCGTTTTCACGAACTAGGCGCTCGAGCTTCCGGTCTATTCGCAGCGTGGCCGCGCATGTCGGCCGCTGCGAATCATCGCGGGAGTAGGTTGACTAGGAGGGTTTGGCGTCTTTGCTGGCAAAACGCCGCAGGTCTGTTCCGCACCAGGGGCAGAACATGATCGTGGCGATGCTGCTGCCGCCGTCGTGGATATAGAGACCGTACTCGTGCTGGTTTGGGAGATAGTGAATGAGGGCGTCCGGGCAATCATGTCGATTTGGGTGCTCATCGCAGATCTGGTTCAGATCGTCGGCCATTCGCTCGCAGCAGTAGTCGGTGGCCACGCCGCGACCGTAGCAGCGAACCGAGGCTGCGAGTAGCGAAGGTTGAGACCGTCGTTTGTGGGTCAGGCGTCCGGGTAGTTCTGTCGCCAATGAGCTTCGGCGCGATCAAGCGCGGCAGTGAGGGTGCGACCGGGAAGCCCACGGGTGGTGTCGAGCGTGTAGCCGCCGCGTGCCATGTGGGTTTCGGGCGAGGTCGGCCTGAAGCTGGCCTCGAAGAAGCCGGGGCGCGTCTCGCGGACTTGGATCGTGACACCTACCCCCTACAAGCAATCGAGGACGCCTTGCGAACGTTCCCGGCCGACGAGGTGACCATCATCACGCTCCCCGACGAGTCGGCCTCGTGGCTCAAGTCCGGCGCTGGCGAGGAAGCGCAACGCCGCTTCGCTTCCGGTTACTCATCTCATCGCGGAGAGCTAACGCACCCAACCAAAACAGGGCCAGCGCAAACCGCGTGCGACGAATGCCGATGAATCAGGCGATCGAATCGATGCAACGCCGCCTGAGCACCTGATCTCGATCGGCCAACCGTTTGGACATAACCCTGAGAGCCCCTGCGCGCCGGTCGAGCAGGTCAACCGTTCTCAAGCATCTCGGCGATCCCGAGGATGAGCCAACGCCAACCCTTGAACAGGAAACTGCTACGGATCCGTGGGTCTTATGCACGGCCTGGGAGCGGCGGCCGTAGTCCGCCGGCGGTGAGCATTGCGAGTGCGATCAGGGCGTCGGCGGAGTGGAAGCCGTAGGCGCGGCGGCAGATCAGCCTGAGAGTGGTGTTGATCGCTTCGACTCGGGCGTTCGAGAGTCGGTGGGTGAGCGTCGCGACGATCCCCTGCTTGTTCGCGGTGATTGTCTTGGCGAGCTTGATGAAGCTCGGGATCCGGCAGCGTCTTGCCCAGACGAGCCAGGCCTCGAGGAGAGCGACGGCGTCTTCGGGCTCGCTCTGGAAGACGAGCCGGAGTTCCTCTTTCAGGAGGTAGGCGCGGTAGAGACGGTGGTTGACGTGCTCGATCGTCGCGAGCTTCGCCTGCTGCCGCTCGGTCAATCGTTCGGGTCGCTTCCACAAAGCCCAGCGGGCGCCTTTGAGCCAGCGGGCGCCGGCGCTGTCGCCCGAACGTCTGGCCTCGTTCCAGACCTCGCGCCGTACCTCGTCCAGGGCGTCGCTGGCGAGCGCAACGACATGGAACGGGTCGAGGCAGAGCGTCGCTTGCGGGCAGCGCTCGGCGACCGCGCGGGTGATCCACTCGCCCATGTCGCTCGAGACGAGCTCGATCCCGGCGCTCCGTTCCGGCCTGAGCTCGGCGAAGAACCGGGCGACTGTCTCCTTGTCGCGGCCTTCCTCGGCCCAGACCAGCAGCCCCGTGTCGTGGTCAACAACGACGGTGATGTAGCGCTGCCCGACCCGATAGGAGAGCTCGTCGATCCCGATCCGCCGGAGTCTGTCGAGCGGGTCGCCCTGCCGGGCGCGCTCATCGACGACGACGCGCTCGATCATCCTCCCGACCGTGTACCACGACACGCGCATCAGTTCGCACACCGCCGCCTTCGAGCAGCGCGTCGCAAGCCACGCCACCTGCTGCTCGAACGCCCTGCTGAAGCGGCTCCCGTGCCGCGCCCAGCCCGTCCGGGCGACCACGACCCCGTGACGGCGGCACTCGACCCGCGGCGCCTCCGCCTCGACGTAGGCCTTCGTCGAACCCAAATCAAGCGCCCGCCAGCGGCGGGCTCCTTCGCCACGGTCATAACCGCGCGACCGGCGCCCGCACACGCCGCAACGAGAAGCGTCCCGCCGCCGCGGCCGCACCCGCACCACGACCGCGTCCTGCTCGACAAGCACCGCCTCGACCACCGCGCGTTCCACACCCAGAAGCCGCGCTAATACCCTGTCCTCGCGCACGCCGTCACCTGCCTTCCTAGAGAGCCGACCTTGGACAGCCGGAACCCTAGGAACAGCGCGGCGTGCGCCTACAAACCAACCCACGGAAACCTCAGGACCGCCCTCTTTAGGCGGCGTCGGCTGACACGCGGCGCGACAGCCGCCCACAACGGCGGTGCTAACGCGGATCTGCTTTCTCGGTTACAGCCGCGTTCGCGCTACGCATTCCCCAATTCCACCCCACGCCTGGACGAAATGTTTTCCCGGGGGCCTCCCAACCCGAACTCGCTCGCTAGCAGCGACGCGGCCGAGGTGCCTGCAGCATCCCCGGGGGATAACGAGGTGCTTTGACCCGACGAGTCGCCGATGTTCAAGGGTTGGAGAAGTCCCCGCTCGTACGCAGCGCTGTTCGAGGTGCCATTCCGCAGACTCAAGGCCTCAATCCAGGACGGAGGTGGCGGATGACGAAGGACAAGTCGGCCCGCGTGGAGGCGCTCAACGCTCACGTCGTGACGTCGGAGCCAATCTCCGCCAGGAGGGCCGACCGTGGCTGGATCACCGAGGAGCAGTATCTTGTCTCCCGCAGCAGGAAGCCGGGCCCAGCGGCCGCCCGCGGTGCCTGCACCCGGAGAGCGAAGTTGCTCGAGATGCGATCCGAACGAAAGTGGTGAGCCCGTCTCACCTTCGACCAGGTAGTGGCCGTAGTAAGGGTCGAGCGCGATCATGTCATCGCCGAGCCTGACGAGCACGATCACGTGCGTCGAGCCCTCAACGTCGGGATCGATCGCGAAGTTAAACGTGAAGGCCTCGAGGCCCTCCGCCGCAAACACCTGTACGAGGTGCCACGCGTTACCGGCGCAATAAACGCCGTACTCGCAATTCGCAAACCGACGCTCAGCTTCTTCGAGCGGCACACGCCAAAAGAACGGCGGTGCGAGAACATCCTCCGATAGGGCTACCGGACAGATTGAGAAGGAGCGCGCCGCGGCGTTCAGACACGACCCGACCAGAGCCGCACTCATCGGCGAGATGCACAAGCCACGCCGTCCAACTCAAACGAGTTGACCGCGACTCTGAGGTCAGGTGACACTCCCGGGGAGCCTACTCATCTCAGTGCTACCGCACCGTTCCGGTGCGGCTTGGCCCCCCAGCCCCAATTCAGGGCCGAAAACCGCCCAAAAATCCCCTCCCTGCCTCTACGTCCCCATTCGCGCCTGGATCGCACCCAGGAGCTCGGCGGTTCGAGCGCTCTCCACTTCTGAAGGGCCTGGAAGCAGGCCGTGCCTGTCGCATAACCCGGTCGGCGTGGGCGGCGCGGGCGTGTGCGACTTGGCGGCGCGGGTGTTCGGGTGCGTGTTCGGGAGGGTGAGCGCGGGCGGGTTTGCCGGTGCGGTTTGGGTCTTTCTTACCGGGCGTGTGCGAGCCGGATCAGGTTGTGGGCGGTGCAGCCGAGCGTCCACTCGAGACGTGCTCCGGGGGTTCCGCGTAGCAGGAACCGATCGAGCCGCCGGTTGCATTTGATGTGGGCGATGACGGGTTCGACGAGCGCTTGTCGACGCCGGTAGCGCTTCGCAGTCTGGGGGTCGGCGAGCTCGGTGGTCATCACCGTCACGATGTCGCTGCCGCCGAGGCCGCGAGTGCGAGGACGTCCGTTCGGCGGCACCAGCACCCGTGCGCCGCGCTTGCGGAGACGCTCGACAGCTTCGCCCTTCCAGTAGCCGGCGTCGGCCAGGAACTCCGTGATCCTCGAGGTCTCCTCGCCTGCGAGTTCCTGATCGACCGCGTCGATCATCGGTTCGAGCAACGAGTGATCGTGATTGTCGGTGCTGATCGCGCACGCGACGACGAGGTGATCGTCGCTGACGGCGACCTGGGCGTTGTATCCCTGCACGAACCCCTGTCTGGCTTTCATCACCCTGCTGTCGGGGTCGGTCAGGTTCGGTCCCCGCTTGCGGCCTGCTGCGAGCCGCCGCCCCTTTGCCTTGTTCGACTCGCCGCCTCTACGAGCACCAGCCGGCTCGCTGGCCAGCACCGCCGCCGCTCGGTCGAAGCGCGCGCGGCGTTCGCTCGCGCTCCCCGCCCCGGCGTTCCCGCGAAGCGCTTCTTGCTCGCCAGGATCGAGGTCATCATCAGCAGCGTCCTGAGCGTCCGCCTCGGCGAGGATCTCCGCCGCCTGCCGCTCCAGGGCGTAACGCTCCTCGCTCGCGTTCGCGCGCACCTTCGTCCCATCGATCGCGATCGTCCCGAACCGCCCCAGCCCAGCCAGCTGGCACAGCACCAGAACCTGACCGAACAGGCCGATCAGCGCCACGGCGTGACGACGGCGGAAGCGAGCGATCGTCGCGTGATCCGGGAAGACACCCGCGCAGATCACGCGCACCGCCACGTCCTCGCGGCAGCGCCGCTCGATCAGACGCGACGACCGCTCCCCCGTCGCATACCCGTACAACAACAGCGCGACCATCAACGCCGGGTCGTACGCCGGCCGCCCGTTCCCATCGTCCCGATACGACCCCTTCAGCTCCGAGAGGTCAAGACGATCGACCGCCTCCACGACAACCCACGCCAGATGGTCATCAGGAAGCCACCGCCCTTTTTTCGTAAGCGTCTCTTTGAAGGAGGAGCTTGAAGTCGTTGATGTTCGCTCCAGCGGTCGCGAGCCCGACCGGGAGGCCGCCGGCGTCGCAGATGACCGACCGTTTCGACCCCTTTTAGCTCTATCAGTGGGGTTCGGGCCGGTCTCCTCGCCCCCGAGCGGCGCCTTGCCAAGCTCGCCGTCGCACGACAGCCACGCCCATTCGATCCCCTTCAACTCGTCGTAAGCCACCACGCCTTGCCGCCAGAACTCCGCGAACACGCCCGCCTGCGTCCACTCCTGGAAGCGCCGAAACGCCGAACTCGACGAGCAGACCCCGGTCGCGTTCAACGCGTTCCACTGCATCCCCGTCCGCGCCACCAGCAAGATCGCATCCATCGCGCCGCGGTCGGGCACCCGCGGGTTATGACAGCCAAGCGGGTGCACAGGCCGCGGCGGAAGCAACGGCTCCATCCGCTCCCACACCGCATCCGGAATCCGCCACCCGTCGTCTCTGGCAACCAATCCCATCACAGCCTCCCTCGTCGATTGTCACGACGAGATCGGACTTCGCCCCACCAGGCCGCTACCCCTTCCTACCGGAATAGGCTCTTAGCCAGCATGCTTTTCTCCTCTCTTCGTGAGGAACGTCTATTGCTCGCGCGGGATGCTACTGAATGGCGCTAGTGCAGCGTTCCGTTAGTTTCTTGTATTTGTAGGGGAGTTGCGGTACGGTGGTTGTTGTGGCGCGTGCGGCGGCCGAGATCGAGCTGTCTGGGGAAGAGGAGCTGCGGCTGCGAGCCGTGTTACGGACGCCGTCGGCTTCGCAGCAGCAGGCGTTGCGGGCGCGGATCGTGTTGCGTGCTGCGGAGGGCGCGACGAACACACAGATCGCGGCCGAGGCCGGCGTCTCGTTGCCGACCGTCGGGCTGTGGCGGCGCAGTTTTTCTGAGCGGGGCTTGGACGGGCTTCGTGACGCGCCGCGTTCGGGGCGGCCGAGGCGGATCGACGATGACGAGGTTCAGCGGGTACTCGCGATGACGCTCGAGCCCCCGCCGGATGGGAGCACGCACTGGAGCGTGCGTCGGCTGGCCGCGGCGACGGGGTTGTCGTCGACGACGGTGCACCGGATCTGGCGGGATCACAAGCTCAAGCCCCACCAGGTGCGCTCGTTCACGTTCTCTCGTGACCCGCAACTGGCGGAGAAGATCGTCGACGTGGTCGGGCTCTACCTTGCCCCTCCCAAAGGCGCTCTGGTGCTGTGTGTTGATGAGAAGACGCAGATCCAGGCGCTTGATCGCACCCAGCCGACTCTGCCGATGAAGCCCGGTAAGGCGCAGCGGATGACGCACGATTACAAGCGCAACGGCACGACCAGCCTCTACGCCGCATTGGAGGTCGCGACCGGCGAGGTCACAGGGGCCTGCTACCCCCAGCACCGCCACCAGGAGTTCCTCGCGTTCCTCAACCAGCTCGTCAAGGCCTACCCGCGCCGGCCGCTCCACGTCGTGCTCGACAACTCCTCAACCCACTCAACAGCCGAGGTTGAACGCTGGCTGGAACGCCACAAACGCGTCCACTTCCACTTCACCCCGACCGGCGCCTCCTGGATGAACATGGTCGAGATCTGGTTCTCGATCCTGACCACCCAGCAGGTCCGTCGCGGCGCCTACCACGACGTCCCCGAACTGATCACAGCGATCGAGCACTTCATCGACGGCTACAACCAGCGCGCCCAACCGTTCGTCTGGACAAAAACCCCCGAACAGATCCTCGCCAAAGCGATCAAACAACAAGGCACTTCAGAAACGGTGCACTAGACGTTGACATTCCTGCACAGGTGGACCTCGACGTCGAGCCGCGCTGACGCGTACCTCTACGGCCAGCTTGCCGACGAAAACGCCGGCGAGAAGCTGTTCACGCTCCGCTCCGACGGGCGCGTAGCACCGTCGATCGGTGAGACGGTCCGTCTCGACGTACGGACCGACGCGGTGCATGTCTTTCATCCCGCCACTGGCGACCGCCTCCCGTGAAGGAGGCTGGCCTACCCATCTCACGACGTCGGGTTCGGGCAGGTCGATGAGAATCGCGCGATGTGATGCCGCTGCACATACGGGCGGCTTCTCGCCGTCGAGTGGTCAGGTTCTGGTCAAGGAAGCGTGAAAGCTTAGCCCTGATCCACCGGTGGGTGGGCTGATGTTGTCCGGTCGGGGAACAAGAATGACCTCCTGAGCAGGGCTCTTGTGGCTGTGGTGGCAGCCGGAGCTCGGCAGAGGAGGTCACCTTGATGGTGCAGGATGACAGGCCGGCCGGACTGGACGGCGTGCAGGTCAAGTTCGACGACGAGCGGGTCGTTTGCGACGCCGGCGTGATGCTGGTCGCGACGCTGGCTGAGCGTCTCGGTATCGAGGCGCTGGCGCAGCGGTTGGTGCGGCTGCGGCGCGATCGAGCGGGCGCGGCCAACGCGGGGCGCAAGGTGATGGCGTTGGTCTACGCGATGGTGCTCGGCGCCGACAGCATCGATGACACTGGGCTGCTGCGCGCCGGCCGCACGCGTCGGTTGTTGGGCGGCTGGGTGCCGGCGCCCTCAACGTTGGGGACGTTCTTGCGCGCTTTCACCTTCGGGCATGTTCGTCAGCTCGACGCACTGCTCGGCCAGTCGCTCGAGCGTGCCTGGGCTGCCGGGGCCGGGCCTGGCTCGAGGCGGCTGGTGATCGACGTCGACAGCTTCGTCGGCGAGGTCTGCGGCCGGCTGAAGCAGGGCGCCGGCTACGGCTACACCCACCTGCTCGGGTACCACCCGATCCTCGCAACCAGGGCCGACACGCGCGAGGCGCTCCACATCCGCCTGCGCAAAGGCTCGGCGAACACCCAGCGAGGGATCGAGCGCTTCACCGACGAGTTGATCGCGCGCGTGACCCGCGCCGGCGCGACCGGCGTCAAGCTGCTCCGGGCCGACTCCGGGTTCTGGAACACCAAGGTCTTCAAGCGCCTGGAGAAGGCGGGCTGGCAGTACTCGATCGGGATACGGATGATCAAGAGCGTCCGCGCCGCCGTGGAAGCGATCGACGAAGACTCCTGGACGACACTCGCGGACTACCCCGCCGACGGCGAGGCGCAGATCGCCGAAACGACGTATGGCGGCCGGCGGCTCATCGTCAGGCGCACCCGCCTGGTCGGCGCCCAGGCCGAACTGTGGCCCGACTGGCGACACTTCTGCTTCCTCACCAACCGCAGCGAAGAGATCACGCTCGTCGAGGCCGAGCACCGCGACCACGCCGTCGTCGAGCAGGTCATAGCCGACCTCAAGGACCAGGCTCTCGCGCACTTCCCCTCCGGCCAGTTCAACGCCAACGCCGCCTGGACGGTGCTCGCCGTGCTCGCACACAACCTGCTCAGATGGACGCAACTGCTCGGGCTCCCCGACACACCGGCACGCGCCGCCCGCACCCTGCGCCGCTGGCTACTGACCGTCCCCGGCCGCCTGACCCGCCACGCCCGCGGCTGGACGCTCCACCTCCCAGCCCGCTGGCCCTGGCAAAGCGAGTACGCCCGCGCCCTGGTACGCATCCGCGCGCTCCCCGCCACCGGCTGACCCCAACCAGCAAGCCCGGTCAACCCACCGCAACCACCTGCCCCGGCCGCCGCATGCTCACACACACCCCAAACACGCCCGCCAGCACCACGAACATCGCCAACGCCAACCCCGCTCAACCACCGAGCCCCCGTCGCTCCCTCAGACGAACCAAACCGACCCCACCCAGCCCCGAAACGGTGAGGTAGGCCGCTGGTTTGGTGTGCCCGGTAGGTCGGACGGGCTCAGTCCCGCCGGTTTCCCGGGCGGGTGCGTGTTCCGTCTCGCCAATGAGGTGTCCTTGCCAGCGGCCCCCTATCGAACCGTGCGTGCGGTTCTCCCGCACACGGCTCTCCGACACCGTTCACCGCAGCGCATGCGCGGTCGGGTAGCGCACTGTTCCTGTGAGGCGGTAGACGCCGAGGGTCTGGAACCAGGCGTAGCTGTATCGCTGCGACCAGTTGCGGCCTCGGAGTCCGTGCTTCCTGCTGGCCAACCTCGCCAGTCGTTCGTGGACGTAGTAGTCGACGGCGCCGAACTTCTTCGAGGAGTTGCCCTGTGAGAAGTACGTGCCCCAGCCCCGCAGCACGGGGTTGAGTTCGGCGACCACCTCTTCCAGCGAGCGACCGACGTGCCGCTTGTCCGTCCGGTCTCGAACCTTGACCTTGATCGAGGCCATGGCCCGGTCGGACGGCCACTTATTCAAGTAGTAGCGGCCCCGCCGTTTCGCCGAAGGGCGCATACGGTGGTGGAACCCGAGGAAGTCGAAGGTGCGCCACGAGGCGCCATGCGAAAGGAGATGGAGACATGAAGAGAAACATCTCTCCGTGTCGGCTGGGATGCCGGCCCCGGGCTGATGCAGCGGTCTGGCGAAGCTGGGGGCCACCCGGACGCGGGATCGCGCGTTGCGGGTGAAGCGCCCCGATAACGTAACGGCCGGGCGGTACTGCCAGACGCCCGCGTGCGTGCTAGCGAGACCGAAAGGCAGAGCGAAAGCGAACTGGTGGTAGAAGCCCCTTCCTCTAGACGGCCCGAAACCTGGCGGACATGGGTCGATCGCAGCAACGATGCCGCTCTCTTTGACGGCGGCTCGCTCCACGTACGGCTCTTCGGAGCTGGGCGTGGTGGCCGGCGGGATGACTGCGATTGCCCGTCGGATGGTCTGTAGGGGTAGAGTCAGCTGCCGACCCGGTCAAACGGATCATGGTGAACGTGGGAAGCGCCCCGCGCGTGCCGGCCTGCGGTGGGGGCCCGGCAAGGCCCGATGTCGGCTGATAGGCATGGGGCGTGGCGGAGTCCGCGTAGTAGTCCGAGGGCGGGAAAGCCGTCCACATGGCGAAGGCGGACAGCAGGACCGCGGCATGAGACGCTATTCGGGAGGTCGGGTGTGAATACGCCCGCGCCGCTCTCGGTCGATGAGGCCGAGCGAGCGGGTACTGGGATGGCAGACCAAGCTGCACCGCTGGGCAGCGCAGGACGAGCAGCAAGCGCTTCGGTGACTTGTTCAACCTGGTCTGCGACCCCGCGACGCTGCTGGTCGCGTGGGAGCGGGTGAAGCGCAACCGGGGGTCTCGCACCCCCGGTGTCGATGGCCTGACCCGCAAGCAGCGTCGAGTCGGTAGGCGTGGAGGTGTTCTCGGCGAGCTCCGTGAGGAGCTCGAGGACCGGCACCTTCCGGCGCTGCCGGCCCGCGAGCGGGTGATCCCCAAGCGCGCGGGGAAGCTAAGAAACTAGGCATCCCAACGCTGCGTGACAGGATTGTCCAGATGGCGGCAAAGCTCGTGCTCGAACCGATCTTCGAGGCGGACTTCTGCCCGTCCTCCTACGGTTTCCGGCCCGGACGCAGAGCACAGGACGCCATCGAGGAAGTGCGGTACTTCATCCACACGCCAGTTCTATGAGTGGGTCATCGAGGGAGATGTCGAGGACTGCTTCGGGCAGATCCATCACGGTCTCTTGATGGAGCAGGTGCGCCGTCGGGTGTCCGACAAGCGCGTCCTGGCATCTGGTCCGACCGTTCCTTGCCGCCGGTGTCATGCGTGAGCTTGGCACCGTGACCGCCACGCCAGCGGGCACGCCACAAGGGTCGATCCTCTCGCCCCTGTTGGCGAACATCGCCCTCTCGGTACTCGACTGCCGCTTCCAAACGGCCTGGACGGCGCGCACACCAACCAGCGTGTGCGTGACCGGGCCAAGGGCCTCCCCAGCCTATCGAATGGTCCGCTACGCGGACGACTTCGTGGTCCTGGTGCGCGGCACCGAAGCCCAAGCCCACGCCATCAAGGAACAGACAGCCGAGTTCATGCGCGAGCACATGAGGTTGACGCTCTCGCCCGAGAAGACACACGATCACCCACGTAGACGACGGCTTCGACTTCCTCGGATTCCGCATCCTGCGGTGACCCTGGCGCGGTCGACAGCTCGTCGCCTTCAGCTTCCCAAGCCAACGAGCACTCCGCGACGATCATGTACCGCATCAAGAAGCTGACCAGACGCAACACGACGAACCTCTCGCTCGACGAGCTGGTCCGCGCGCTCAACCCCATCCTTCGGGTTGGGCCAACTACCATCGCCACGCCGCGAGCAAGCGCTGCTTTGACTACCTCAACTACTACCTGTGGTGGCGAGTCATGATGGCTGCGCAAGAAGTACCAGCGGCTGACCTGGACACAGGTCAAGCGACGGTACTGGGGGCACGACTGGACCGGCCCCGAAGGCGCGAGGCTTCTCCTGGCCCGCCGAGGTCGCGGTGACCCGATACCGCTATCGCGGACACCGCATCCCCTCGCCGTGGGCGGCCACCGGAACAGGACGGGCCACCACCCGGCCGGAGACCGCCGTTGCCTAACCAGCGCCACGATCGGCCACCGCATGTCCTGTGGAGAGCCGGATGCTCGGGAACGGGCAAGTCCGGTTCGGCGGGCGGGGCGGGGAAACGGACCGGCGGCAACGCCGGCACCGCGCCTCGGCTCGACCCGACCCCTCCTCCCCCTGACCGAGACGCACGATCCTCGTCTTCTCGGGGTGCAGGCGCAGCCCGAGCGGTGCGAGGGTCGCCTCGGCGAGGTCGCGGGCGCTCACGGCCCGTTCCCTCGTGGGGCAGAGAACAACGAAATCATCGCAGTAACGAACCAGCGTTCCCGCCCGCCAACCCTCGACCAGCCACACTTCATCGAGCGCGTGGAGAGCGATGTTGGCGAGCAACGGAGAAAGCGGCGAGCCCTGCGGAGTACCCGCCTCACGCATCGAGACGACTCCGCCCTCGAAGATCCCGGCTCGGAGCCAGCTTCGCAGCAGCTTCAACATCCGCTTATCCGACACGCGCCGCTCGATCCGAGCGACCAGCGCCGAATGCGATATTTCGTCGAAGCAGCTTGCGATGTCGGCGTCGAGCACCCAGCCGCGTCCCCCGTTGGCCGCCCTCCGGACGGCCTCGAGGGCCTGGGTGGCCGAACGCTTCGGCCGGAAGCCGAAACTCGACGGGGCGAAGTCCGCCTCGAACAGCGGTTCGAGCACGATCTTCGTCGCCGCCATCACCACCCGGTCACGCACCGCGGGGATGCCGAGCGGGCGGGTCTCGCCCGGCCGGCCCGGCTTCGGGATATGCACCCGCCGCAGCGGCTGAGGACGGTAACGCCCCTCCCTCAGCTCCACGGCGAGCCCTTCCAGGAAGGCCCGCACCGCCTCAGCACCCCCGCTCTCGATCGCGGCGATACTCACACCGTCGATCCCGGGGGCGCCCCGGTTAGCGGCCACGTCGCTCAATGCCCGCCACATCACATCGCTGCGGGCGAGCTTGTCGTAAAGAGCGTGGAACCGACGCTTCCGATCCTGCTTGGCGCTGCGATACAGCACGCGTTGGAGAGCACGAACCTTGTCCACGCCCTCGGCGCGGCTG
>CAVXWI010000027.1:0-125391 GCA_963765345.1 uncultured Actinomycetota bacterium | reverse complement strand
ACCACCCGCTGTCCGCCTGCCCGCGGTGTCGTCGAACGCGGTGTCGTGGAGCGCCTGCCCGTGACCAAGATCACGGAACTCCACCTTAGCAGCGACGGGCCCGCCAGCACGGGCCGATGCTACGGGTCGGTCAGGACGGCGCCCCGCTCAGAGCGCGGCCGCGGTCTGGACGAGGTCGAAGAGGCGGTCGGCGGCCGCGCGGGCGAGCGCCGGGTCGTGGCGGGCGCCGCCGCCGGTCACCTCGACCGTCGCCTCGGTGCGGTCGGCGTCGAGGGGGCCGAGGCTCACCTCGACGAGGCGCGTCGCCACCTTGCCGTCGCGCCCGGTGCGCGCGCCGGAGACGAGCTGCCACGACCAGCGCGCGGGCGCCTCGATCGCGGTGATCACGAGCGTCTGCGCGCCGGTCGGACCCGAGGGCCTGCCGATCCGCGGCAGCCGGCCGAGCAGGGCGATCGGGAGCGGCTCGCTCACCGTCTGGACGCGCCAGCGGGCGCCGACCTCGAAGCCGCGCCGGTCGGGCTCGACCCCGACGATCCCGGGCCACCAGTCGGAGAGGTGGTAGGGCTCGGCGAGGAACCGCCAGACGTCCTCGCGGCTTGCGAGCAGCTCGCGCGAGGCGCTAGCCATGCTCGCCGGCGGCGAGGGCGGCGACGAACTCGGCGCCGCCGAGCATTCGCTCGAGCTCCTCGCGGCGCGCCTCGGGCCCGATCGCCTCGATGCGCGTGTGGGTTGGATCGCCCGCGACCTTCTCGACGCGGAAGTGCCGGTCGGCGAGGCTCGCGATCTGGGGCAGGTGGGTGATCGTGACCACCTGCGCGCGGGCCGCGAGGCGCCGGAGCGTCTCGCCGACGGCGTGGGCCGTCTGGCCGCCGATGCCGGCGTCGATCTCGTCGAAGATCATCGTCTCGCCGCCGGCGAGCGCCGCGAGCGCGAGCGCGATCCGGGAGAGCTCGCCGCCGGAGGCGGTGTCGGCCACCGGCGCGAACGGCAGCCCGGGATTCGGCCGGAAGAGGAAGCGCGCCTCGTCGGAGCCGGCGGGGCCCGCCGCCGCCTCCGAGACCTCGATCCGGAAGCCGCCGTCGCCGAGCCCCAGGCCGGCGAGCTCGGCCTCGACCGCCTCGGCGAGCGCCGGTGCGGCCCGGCGGCGCGCCTCGCGAAGCGCGGCGTGGAGCCGGTCGACCTCCGCCTGCCTGACCGCGAGCGCGTCGGCGGCCGCACGCGCCGGGTCGTGCCCGGCGGCGATCGCGTCGAGCTCCGCCCGGGCGCCGGCGGCGGCGGCGAGCAGCTCCTCGTAGCTCGCTGCGCGGAAGCGGCGGCGCAGGTCGGCGATCCGGTCGAGCGAGGCCTCGACCTCCTGGAGCCGGCCCGGCTCGGCCTCGAGCGATGCGAGGAACCGCCCGAGGTCGAGCCCGATCTCGCGCAGGGAGAGCTCGGCGGTCCTGAGCGCCTCGGCGGCCACGGCGAGCTCGGGCGCGACGTGCCCGAGCGGGCCGAGCGCCCGCTCGGCGGCGCCGACGAGGTCGGCGGCGCCCTGCCGCTCCTCGGAGGAGATCGCCGCGAGCGCGGTCTGGGCGGCCTCGGCGAGCTCGGCGAGGTGGCGGAGCCGCTCACGCTCCGCGCGCAGGTCGTCCTCGCCGCCGGGCTCGAGGCCGGCGGTGTCCTCGGCGAGCGCACGCAGCTCGTCGAGCCGCGCCGCGGCCGCGGCGGCGTCGCGAGCCAGCTCCTCGTGGGCGCGCCGCGCGGCTGCGAGCTCCCGCCAGGCCCGGCGCGCCTCCCGGGCCGTCTCGGCGCTGCCGGCGAAGGCGTCGAGCAGTGCCAGCTGGTGGGCCGGCCGGGCGAGCCGCCGCTGCTGGAACTGGCCGCTCATCGCGAGCAGGGCCTCGACGGCCGCGGCGACGTCCTCGCGCGCGGCGCTCCGCCCCCAGGCGTAGGCGCGCGTCCGCCCGTCGGCGAAGATCCGGCGCGCGAGCACGAGCGCCTCCTCACCCTCCGGCCGCAGCTCGGCGAGCTCGCCGAGCGCCTCGGCGTCGGGCAAGTCGAACTCGGCCTCGACGAACGCCTCCTCCCCGGCGACGCCGATCAGCGCCGCCTCGCCGGACGCCCCGAGCAGGAGCCCGATCGCGTTCGAGAGGATCGTCTTGCCGGCGCCCGTCTCGCCGGTGATCGCGTTCAGGCCCGGGGCGAGCTTCGAGCTCCGCCTCGCGGATCAGGACGAGGTTCTCGATGCGGAGCCGCCGGAGCACCCCGTCATGCTACGGCGCGGTCCCGACCGCGGCGCGGGCGCGGCCGGGACCCGTCAGGAGACGCCGAAGACGCTTGCGTAGCGGCCGAAGAACGTCTGCTCGGGCAGCGTCGCGAGCAGTGTGCGACTCGGGCCGAACCGCACCGTGACGCCGGCGTCGCGGTCAAGCGTCCCGACGGCCTTGCCGTCGACGAGGACGATCACCTCGACGTCGGGGGTGCGGTTGACGACCGCGAGCTCGACGTCGGGCCCGACGACGAGCGGCCGGGCGTGCAGCGTGTGCGGCGCGACGAACGTCACGACCGCGGCGTCGAGGCCCCAGACGAGCACCGGGCCGCCATTCGAGAGGTTGTAGGCGGTCGAGCCCGGCGGCGTCGCGCAGATGAGGCCGTCGCATGGCTGCAGGCCGAGGTCCTCGCCGCCAACCGCGTGCTCGAGCTCGACGATCCTGCCAGGGGTGCCGCTGACGATGACGACGTCGTTGACGGCGGCGTGGGTCTCGCCGGCGAACGAGGCGGCGAGCGTCGGGAGCGACTGGACGGCGTACTCGCCGGCGAAGACGCGCGCGAGGCCGCGCTCGAGCTCCGCGCCCGGAATCGCGGCGAGGAAGCCGACCCGGCCGAAGTTGGCGCCGATCACCGGCACGCCCGTGTCGAGGAAGCGGGCGAGCGCGCGCAGCATCGTGCCGTCGCCGCCGAGCGCGACGGCGATCTGCGGGTCGGCGTCGGCCTCGACGAGCGCGACGCCCTCGCGCTCGCACAGCGCCCGCAGCCGGGCGACGGCCTCCTCGACGTTCGCCGTCACCCCGTGGGTGAGGTAGGTCGCCCGCTCAACCCGTGGCATCGTCGATCCAGCGGTCGAGCTCGGGCGGAGGCGCGGGTTGCTCGGAGTGGACGAGGTGGAGGACGAACTCATGGTTTCCCTTCGGGCCGGGCAGGCCCGAGTCTACGACCCCGGCCACCTGCGTCCGCCAGGCGAGCGACGCCTCGCAGACCTCGTGCAGCACCCGGGCGCGCACGGCCGGATCGCGGACGACCCCCTTCGGCGCGTCGGCCCGGCCTGCCTCGAACTGCGGCTTGACGAGGACGAGCGCCTGAAAGCCGGGCGCCGCCAGAGCGAGCGCAGGCGGGAGCGCCGACCGCACCGAGATGAAGGAGACGTCGCAGGTGAGCAGCCGGGGCGCGAACGGCAGCGAGGTCAGAGTGCGCGCGTTCGTCCGCTCGAGCACGGTCACGCGGGGGTCGTTCCTGATCCGCGGATGGAGCTGGCCGTGACCGACGTCGAGCGCGATCACACGCGCCGCGCCGCGCTGCAGCAGCACGTCGCTGAAGCCGCCGGTCGAGGCACCGAGGTCGAGGCAGTCGAGCCCGGCCGGATCGACCGCGAAGGCCGCGAGCGCGGTCGCGAGCTTGCCGCCGGCCCGCGAGACGTACGGTGGCGGGCTCTCGACCGCGAGCGGCGCGCCCTCCTCGACCTGCTCGCCCGGCTTGCTGTGGCCGGGGACGAGCCCGGCGAGGACGAACGCCTGGGCCTGGGCGCGGCTCGCCGCGAGCCCACGCTCGACGAGGAGCACGTCGAGACGCTTGCGGCTCACGAGGTGCGCGCGGCGAGCCCGGCGACGATCTCGGCGAGGACCGACGTGTCGGCCGGGATCTCCGCGAGCCGAGCGGCGGCGCGGGCGGCCGCCTCGTCGGCGAGTGCGCGGGCGCCGGTCTCCCCCACCTCGCTGACGTAGCCGTCCCCGTCGAGGATGTCGTCGACGACCTGGAAGAGCAGTCCGAGCTCGGCGGCAAATGCGCGCCACGGCCCGTGGTCGCGCTCGGGAGTGCCGGCCGAGCGGACGCCGCACATGATCGAGGCCGTGAAGAGCGCTCCCGTCTTCAGGCGGTGCAGGGAGGCGAGGTCGTGGCCGCCCTCGAGATCCTGCTGCTGGCCGCCGATCATCGCGAGCGTCGCGTCGATCAGCTCCGAGGCGACGCCTGTGTCGCAGGAGAGCGCGAGCCCGATCGCCTCGACGACGAGCGCGTCGCCGGCGAGGATCGCCGTCGCCTCGCCGAAGGCGGCCCAGACGCTCGGCTGGCCGCGACGCTCCTCGTCGTCGTCGAGCGCCGGCAGGTCGTCGTGGACGAGCGAGAAGGAGTGGACGAGCTCGACCGCGGCGGCGGCGGGGAGCGCCTGCTCGAGCTCGCCGCCCGCGGCCTCGGCCGCCGCCAGGCAGAGCACGGGCCGGACACGCTTGCCGCCGAGCGCGTAGCGGAACGGCTCCGCGAGCGTCCCGAGGACGGGCGCCGGCTCGAGCGCGGCGAGGTAGCCCTCGCAGAGCTCCCGAAGCTCCTCAGGCGCCCGCGGCATCCGCCTCGGCCGAGCGGCGGGCGCTCTGGAGCGCAGCCTCGATCTGCTTGGCGAGGTCGGCGAGCTCCTGGAGCACGTCGATCGCCTCCTCCGGGCTTGCCGCCTCGAGCCGCTCGCGGGCGGCCTCGAGCCGTGCGAGCAGCACCTCGGCCTGCTCGAGCGATTCCTCGGCACTCACTCGGCCACCGCCGTCTCGCGCTGGATGCCCCCGAGAATCCCGTTCACGAGCCTCGCCCCCTCGTCGGTCGCGTAGCGTTTGGTGAAGCCGACGGCCTCGTCGATCGCGACCTCGGCCGGCACCTCGCCCCGGTCGAGCTCGTGGATCGCGACGCGGAGCGCGCTCCGCTCGACCGCTCCGAGCCGGTCGGCGCTCCAGCTCGTGCTCGCCGAGGTGATCCGGGCGTCGAGCTCCGGGACCCGGGCGACCGTCTCCTCGGCGAGCTCCCGCGCCCACGGGTCGATCTCACTCGCGAACTGCGCCCCGATCTCGGCCCCGGAGACGTCCCACTGGTAGACGAGCACGAGCGCCTGGCGGCGAGCCTGCCGGCGCGAGATCACGCGAGCTCCGCGACCGCGACGTCGACCTTCGGCTCGACCCCGCACATCGCCACGAGCACCGCGGCGACCTCGTCCTGTGCCCGGCCGGCCAGCTCGGCGATCGGCTCGCCGCGCCGAATCGCGACGGTCAGGCGCACGAGGCCGCCGTCGAGATCGACGGTCCGGCGGCGGCGCACCCGGACGCCGTCGACCCCCTCGGCGGCGCGCGCGGCGATGCCGGCGAGCACCGAGTCGGGCACGGTCACCGTGCCGAGATCCGTCCGCACGACCCAGCTCACGCGGCGACCGCCTGCAGCTCGGCGAGCGTCGAGGTCGAGTAGACGCCGCTGCGGAACTCCGGGCTGCGCACGATCGCGAGCGCGAGCTCCCGGGTCGTCGGGACACCCTCGACGACGAGCTCCTCGAGGGCCCGCTCGACCCGCGCGATCGCGGCCGGGCGGTCCGAGTCCCAGACGACGAGCTTCGCGACCAGCGAGTCGTAGAAAGCCGGGATCGTCGTGCCGTCCTCGACGAAGGTGTCGACGCGGACGCCGGGGCCGAGCGGCGGCCGGAAGGCCGTCACGGTCCCGGGGGCGGGCAGGAAGTCTC
This sequence comes from uncultured Actinomycetota bacterium, assembly GCA_963765345.1. Taxonomy (GTDB): domain Bacteria; phylum Actinomycetota; class Thermoleophilia; order Gaiellales; family Gaiellaceae; genus PALSA-600. The sequence goes on along the minus strand of CAVXWI010000027.1, from coordinate 119,651 downwards.
GGCTGGGATCCTCGGCGTTCAGGCGGATCTCGATCGCGTGGCCGCGGCGCGGGGCGCGCCCGGTCTCGGTCAGCCGCTCGCCCGCTGCGACCCTGAGCTGCGCGCGGACGAGGTCGATGCCGGTGCAGAGCTCGGTCACCGGATGCTCGACCTGCAGCCGGGCGTTCAGCTCGATGAACGAGAACGTCCCATCCGCCCCGAGCAGGAACTCGAAGGTGCCCGCGTTGACGTAGCCGACCGCCCGGCATGCGCGCTCGGCGGCGCTCTCCATCTCCTCCCGCAGCTCGGGGGTGAGGGCGGGCGACGGCGTCTCCTCGACGAGCTTCTGGTGGCGGCGCTGGATCGAGCACTCCCGCTCGCCGAGCGTCTGCACGTTGCCGAACTCATCGCAGAGGACCTGGATCTCGACGTGCCGGGTGGGCACAAGCACCTTCTCGACGTAGAGCGTGCCGTTGCCGAAGGCGACCCCCGCCTCCGCCGCGGCCGCCTCGAAGCTCGCCTCGAGCTCGGCCGGGCCGTCGACGAGACGCATGCCACGGCCGCCGCCCCCCGCGGAGGCCTTCAGCATGACGGGGTAGCCGATCTCGGCGGCGGCGGCGCGGGCCTCGGCGAACGAGGTCTCGCCGAGCGTCCCGGGAACCGTCGGCACGCCGGCCGCCCGCATCGCCGTCCGGGCGGCGACCTTGTCGCCCATCGCCCGCAGGACGGAGGGCGGCGGGCCGACGAAGACGAGGTCGTTGTCCGCGCACGCCTCGGCGAACGCGGCGTTCTCGGAGAGGAAGCCGTAGCCGGGGTGGACGGCCTCGCAGCCGGTGGTGACGCCGGCCGCGACGATCGAGGGGATCCGCAGGTAGCTCTCCGCGGCCGGCGGCGGGCCGATGCAGACGGCCTCGTCGGCCAGGCGGACGTGGGCGGCGTCGGCGTCGGCGGTCGAGTAGACGGCGACGGCCTCCGCTCCAAGCTCGTGGATCGCCCGGATGACGCGAACGGCGATCTCGCCGCGATTCGCCACGAGGATCCGCCCGAACACGGCTAGATCCCGACGGGCCGGCCGTTGAGCGGCTCGAGCTCGAAGAGGAGCTGTCCGTACTCGACCGACTGCGAGTCGACGGCGTGGATGCGGCGGACGATCGCCTCGATCTCGGCCTTGACCTCGTTCATCAGCTTCATCGCCTCGAGGATGCAGAGCACCTGGCCGGGCGAGACCGGGTCGCCCTCCTCGACGAACGGCTCGGCGCCGGGCCGGGCGGCCCGGTAGAACGTCCCGACCATCGGGCTCTCGACCGCGACGAGGCTGTCGCGGGCGGCCGGCGGCGCGGCCTCGGCCGGGGCACCAGGCTGGGGCTCGGCGACCGGCTCGGCGACGCTCCGGCGCACGCTCACCTTGATCCCGTCCTCCTCGACGGTGATCTCGCCCACACCCGTCTCCTGCACGATCCGGACGACGGAGCGGATCTGCTCGTCGCGGTTGCGGGCGAGCGCACCCTCGTCGGCCGTCTCCTCCCCGCCCGTGCGGTTCCGGATCGAGCGGAGCAGCGGCTCGGCCTCCTCGCCGAAGAGCGCGAGCAGGAGCAGCTCCTCCTCACTCGCGGCCAGGCCCTGCGCGCGGGTGCGCAGCTCCTCCATGTCGACCGGCTCACGCCCCGGCTCCTCCGCGTGCAGCTCGACCGCCCGCTCCAGGGCCGGGTCGATCGGCCCGGGCGTCCGGCCGAAGCGCCCGAGGACGAGGTCGCGGAGCTCGTCGATGATCGTCGCGTAGCGGCTCGCGCCGAGCACGTTGACGAGCGCCTGCGAGGCGATCACCTGCCCGAGCGGAGCGGCGAGCGGCGGCGAGCCGGCCTCGACGCGGACGCGCTCGACCTCGTCGAGCACCTCGTCGAGCCGGTCGGCGTGCCCGCCCGAGCGCAGCTGCTCGTCGATGATCGAGACGAGGCCGGGCGGCAACTTCCGCCGCGCGGCGCGGACCGAGACCCGGGGTAGGAGCGGGCTGATCGGCATGTCGCCGACGTGCTCGTCGACGAGCTCGGCGGCGCGCCAGACCGCCTCGAGGTCGACGCCGGGGTCGTGCCCGGTCCCGGCGAGCGCCGCCGAGAGCGACTCGGCCGAGGTGCGGTGCGTCGCGAGCGCGACCGGGTAGACGGCGCAGCCGACGAGGTCGACGCCCGCGCGGGCGGCCTCGAGCGCGAGCGCGAGCCCGTTGCGGCCCGCACCCTGGGTGTAGAGCCCGATCGGCAGGCCCGAGAGCTCGCCGAGCTCGGCGACGAGCTCGCCGGCTCGGTGTGGCGCGAGCAGCCCGGCCGGGTCGTCGAGGACGATCCGGGCGGCGCCGATCTCGGGCAGCCTCTTCGCGGTCTCGACGAGCGAGTCGTGCCTGCTCGACCCGTAGAGCAGGCCGGCGTCGAACTCGCGGCCGGCCGCGATGACGGCCTCGGCCGCGATCCGGAGGTTGCCGGCATCGTTGAGCGGATCGTGGAGCCGGAACGAGTCGATCCCGCTCGCGGCGGCGCTCGCGATGAACCGGCGGACGAACTCGTCGCTCGCCGGGCGCGACCCGACGAGAAAGCGGCCGCGCAGGGCGAGCATCAGGGGCGTCCGCGTCCGGGCGCGAATCGCCCGGATCCGCTCCCAGGGGCTCTCGACCCCGCGCCGCACCGCCGCGTCGAAGGCGCCGCCCCCGGAGATCTCGAGGTAGGCGTAGCCGGCGCCGTCGAGGATCTCCGCCAGGCGGAGGAGCTCGGCGGTCGGCATCGCCCCGGCGAGCGGCTCCTGCGAGAGCGACCCGGATCGAGGTGTCGACGAGCTTCGGCATCAGCGACGGACCTTAGCGGGGAAAGGCGGCGGCACCCGCCCGTGCCGGACGGCCGAGATCGCCGGCCCGAGACCCGGGTGGACGGCGCTCCGGCACCGGTTGTGCCTCCCCGCCGCAAGGCGGGATCGGCGCCTCGCCCCGAGCGGGCGCGCACCGCCGTCGCCGTGCACCCACCGCGTCAGACCGGCTAGGCGCGGCTGATGTAGCGGCGCTCGCGCGGGTCGACCTTGATCTTGTCGCCGACCACGACGAAGAGCGGCACCTGCACGACCCCGCCCGTCTCGAGGGTCGCCGGCTTCGTCACGTTCGAGACCGTGTCGCCCTTGACGCCCGGTTCGGTGTCGGTCACCTCGAGCACGACCGCGGCCGGCAGGTCGATCCCGGAGGGCCGCCCGCCGACGAAGAGCACCTGCACCGACGAGGAGGGCTGCATGAACGGCAGCGCGTCCTCGACCGCCGCACGCGGCAGCGAGAGCTGCTCGAAGGTCGCCTCGTCCATGAAGACGACCTCGTCGCCGGCGTCGTAGAGGTACTGCATGTTCTTGTTCTCGGTGCGGACGCGCGCGAACTTCTCGCCGGCGCGGAAGGTGCGATCGACCACGGCTCCCGAGTCGTAGGCCTTCAGCTTCGTCCGGACGAAGGCTCCGCCCTTGCCCGGCTTCACGTGCTGGAACTCGACGATGCGCCACGTCTGCCCGTCGAGCTCGATGTGCATCCCGTTCTTGAACTGGTTCGTCGAGACGACCTCGGCCACGGCGGCGGAGTCTAGCGCCGCCGCCCCGCCTCACGCCGCCCCGCCGGCGACGCGACGGGGCCGGCCCGCCCACTGCTCAGCCGACGGTGATCAGGTCTTTCGGGAAGCCCGTCAGGAGCTCGACGCCGTCGGCGCGGAGGACGGCCAGGTCCTCGATCCGGACGCCGCCGATGCCGGGCAGGTAGATGCCGGGCTCGATCGTGATCACGTTGCCGACCTCGAGCACGTCGGCAGAGTCGCTCGAAAGACGCGGCGCCTCGTGGATGAAGACGCCGACGCCGTGGCCGAGCCCGTGCCCGAAGTTGTCGCCGTAGCCGGCCGCGGCGATGACGCTCCGGGCGGTCGCGTCGGCCTCGAGGCCCGTCATCCCGGGCCGGATCTCGTCGATCGCGGCCAGCTGGGCGGCGAGGCAGACGTCGTAGATCTCCCTCAGCTGGGGCGGCAGCTCGCCGGTCGCGAGCGTACGGGTGCAGTCCGAGCAGTAGCCGTCGAGCCGGGCGCCCCAGTCGGCGGTGACGAGGCTGCGGTGCTCGACGAGGTCGTCTCCCGGCTCGCCGTGGGGCTTCGAGCCGTTCCGGCCGGCGGCGATCGCCGTGTCGAAGGCGAGGTGGTCGACCCCGTGGGCGTGCAGCAGTTGCCGGAGCCGCCAGGCGAGCTCCCGCTCGCTGCGCCCGACCCAGGTCTCCGCGGTCAGCGCCTCGAAGGCGCGGTCGGCCGCGAGCGCCGCCCGCCGGACCCTGCCGATCTCGTCCTCGTCCTTGACGGCGCGTAGCGCCTCGACGACGCCCGTCACCGGTTCGAGCTCGAGCCCACCTGACGCGAGCGTCTCGACCTGCGCGAACGGCAGCACATCCGCCTCGAACGACACCTTGCCGCGCAGACGCTTCGACAGGTCATGCATCAGCGAGCGCTTGGCGAGCACCGCCTCGACGCCCGGCACCGCCTCGGCGCTCTCGAAGTAGCGGAAGTCGGTGAAGAGCCTGGCCGGGCCGTGCGGGTCGACGAGGAGCGCGGCGTTCGAGCTCTCGAACCCGGTCAGGTAGCGGATGTTGACGAGGTTCGTGACGAGCAGCCGCCCGCTGAGCGCATGGCGGAGCCGGTCGAGCCGCGAGGGGGCCGCACGCGTCACGTCCGCTCCGCGAGAAACGCGAGCGCGTCCCGGTAGCCGTCCGGGCCGCGGCCGATCACCCGGTGCGCGGCAAGCTCGGCGACGACGGAGTGGCGGCGCCACTCCTCGCGCTCCTCGATGTTCGACAGATGCACCTCGACGATCGGGATCTCGAGGATGTCGAGCGCGTCACGGATCGCGTAACTGTAGTGAGACCACGCGCCCGGATTGACGATCAAGCCGTCGGCGTCGCCGTGGGCGTCGTGGATCCACTCGATGTACTCCCCCTCGTGGTTCGTGTGCTGGCAGCGCACGCTGAGGGACAGCTCGTGGGCCCAGGCGTAGATATGCGTCTCGAGCTCGCCGATCGAGAGCCCGCCGTAGAGCGCCCGGTCGCGCTGCGCGAGCATGTCGAGGTTGACGCCGTTCAGCACGAGGACCTGCACGCGACTGAGCCTATGCGATCAGCCGCTCGAGCTCCCGGCGCACCTCGGCCGCCGGCCGGGCCTCGACGTAGGGGCCGCCGTCGCCGAGCAGGACGAGGTTGATCTCCTCGCCGGAGCGCTTCTTGTCGCGCAGGAGCGCCTGCCAGGCCCGGTCGGGATCGACCCGCACCGGCCGCGGCGCGAGCACCGCCTCGACCTCGGCCGTGTCCCGGCCCGAGAGGCGGAGCGCCGCGAGCAGCCCGAGGGCGACGGCCTCGCCGTGGGGGAGGTCGAAGTCGGCTGCCGCCTCGAGGCCGTGGGCGAAGGTGTGCCCGAGGTTGAGGAAGCGCCGCGGCCCGTGGTCGTGTGGATCCTGCAGGCAGATGCCGGCCTTGTAGGCGGCGGCGGTGCGGACCTCGAGCTTGCGCCCGGCGAGCAGGCGCGTCTTGACGAGCTCGGCCATCCCCTGCCGCCGTTCCCGCTCGGGCAGCGTCTCGAGCAGCGACTCGTCGAGGATCACCCGCGCCGGCCAGTGGAAGGCGCCGACCAGGTTCTTGCCCTCCGGCAGGTCGATGCCGGTCTTGCCGCCGATCGCGGCGTCGACCTGGCCGACGAGGGTCGTCGGCACGGCCGCCCAGGCGACGCCGCGCAGGTAGGTGGCGGCGGCGAAGCCGGCGACGTCGGTCGTGCAGCCGCCGCCGAGCGCGACGACCGTGCCGCCGCGGTCGAGCCGGAGCTCGCGCCAGAGCCGCGTCACGATCGCCGTCGTCTTCGCCTCCTCGCCGGCCGGCACCTCGTGCACGGCCTCGAGGCGGGCGCCGAGCGCCTCCTGGGCGCGGGCGCCGTAGATGCCCATGACGGTGCTGTCGGTGACGAGCGCGACCGGGCCCTCGCCCGGGACGAGCTCGGCCAGGCGGTCGAGCCCGCCCCGCTCGTAGTGCACCCCGGCGGCCGCGAGCACGATCCCGGCGGCGTCGACGCAGACGACGTCCGCGACCTCGCGATAGATCGGCTCCCGCTCGGCGTAGAGGCGGCGGAACTCGCGCTCGTCGCGCGCGAGCGGGCGCCGCGAGCGCCGCACACGCTCCCAGGCCTCGTCAAGGTCGACCTCGATCAGGACGACGAGCGCCGAGCGGAGCTGCTCCCTCGTCCCGACGCTCGTGACCGCGCCGCCGCCGAGCGAGATGACGAGCGGCTCGCTCGCGCCGAGCGCGACGCGGACGGCGTGCTCCTCGATCTGCCGGAAGGCTGCCTCGCCGCGCTCGGCGAAGAGCTCCGGGATCGTCTTGCCCGCCCGCTCCTCGATCGCGCGGTCGAGGTCGAGGAACTCGCGGCCGAGCCGCCCGGCGACGTCGCGTCCGTAGGTCGTCTTGCCGGCGCCCATGAAGCCGATCAGGACGACGTGGCGCCCGATCGCGTTCAGCTTCTCCTCGCTGCCCGGGGCGCCGCCACGAGCGTCCTCAGCCGCGGGCCCAGGCGATGCGCTCGAGGTAGGCGCGGTGGGCGGCGACGAAGTCGCCGACGGCATCGCCGCCGAACTTCTCGTGCGCGGCCCGCGCGAGCTCCCAGGCGAGGGCCGCCTCGGCGACGACCGCGAGCGCCTCGACGGCCGCGACGTCGGAGCGCTCGACGAGCGCCTCGCCGGGCTCACCGGTCGCGAGGTCGACCGAGCGGAGCGGCTTCATCAGGGTCGGCAGCGGCTTCATCGCCGCCCGCACGACGATCTCCTCGCCGTTCGAGACGCCGGCCTCGATCCCGCCGGCGCGGTTCGTCCGGCGGCGCCGGTCGGGACCGATCTCGTCGTGCGCCTCGGAGCCGAGCCGGTCGGCGAGCGCGAACCCGTCGCCGATCTCGACGCCCTTGACCGCCTGGATCCCCATCAGCGCGGCGGCGAGGCGCGCGTCGAGGCGGTCCTCCTTGGCGGCGTAGCTGCCGAGCCCCGGCGGGACGCCTGTCGCCCGGATCTCGACGATGCCGCCGACCGTGTCCCGTCCGGAGCGCGCCTCGTCGATGCGGGCGCGCAGCCCCTCCTCGTCGACCGTGCCGCTCGTGACCGAGACGCCGATCGTGCCGAGGAGCGCCTTGGCCACCCCGCCCGCCGCGACGTGCACGGCGGTGTGCCTCGCCGAGGCCCGCTCGAGCGCGTCGCGCACGTCGCCGAGGCCGTACTTGAGCACGCCTGCCAGGTCGGCGTGCCCGGGCCGGGGCAGCGTCACCGGCTTCGTCCCCTTTCCCTGCGGCTCGCCCTCCGGCGGCCAGGGGCTCATCCCCCACGTCCAGTTCTTGTGGTCGCGGTTCCAGACGGCGAGCGCGAGCGGCGTTCCGAGCGTCCGGCCGTGCCGGAGCCCGGCGAGCACGTCGACCTCGTCCTGCTCGATCTGCTGGCGCGGCGAGCGGCCGTAGCCCTGCTGGCGTCGCCGCAGGTCGGCGTCGATCGCCGCCCGGTCGAGCTCGAGCCCGGCGGGCAGGCCGGTGATGATCGCGACGAGCGCAGGCCCGTGCGATTCCCCTGCAGTGGCAAGGCGGAGCGTCACTGCGTTAGAGACTACGGCCCGGCTCGTACCGCGTCGCGCATCACCGCCACCGGCGCCTTGTGGCCCGTCCAGAGCTCGAAGCTCCGTGCTCCCTGGCGGACGAGCGCCTCGAGCCCGTCGACGACGTCGCAGCCGGCCGCGCGCGCGGCGCGGACGAGCGCCGTCTCGCTGCCGTCGCGCGCGTAGGCGAGCTCGACGACCGTCTGGCCCGGCGGCCGGCGCGACGAGCAGCTCGTCGCGGACCGGCGTCGCGTTGACGATCAGGTCGCAGCCGCTCGGCGTCGGGCGGCCAGGCGCCGCGGCGGCTGAAGATGCGCGTGTCGGCCGGCAGCGCGGGGGCGAGCGCCGCCGCGGCGCCGCCGGCCCCGATCACGCAGGCGCGCGTCGCCCGGATCCCGGCGAGGATCTCGACGTCGGTGTTGATGCCGATGACCCGCCCGCCGCGGAAGACGAGCGTGTTGACCGCCTCGCCGTCGGCCTCGTCGCAGGCGGCGACGACCGCCCGCTTGTGCGGGATCGTCACGTTCGCGCCGGCGAAGCCGAGCGTCTGCAGCGCCGCGACGGCCGCGAGCGGCTCCTCGACGTCGAAGGCCGAGTAGTGCCAGTCGAGCCGCGCCGTGGCGAAGGCGGCGTTCTGCATCCGCGGCGAGAGCGACTCGGCGACCGGGTGGCCGAGCAGGGCGACGTGGGTCGTCACGGGTGCGGCCCGTAGCCGTGGGCGGCGAGGTAGGCGTCGTAGGCGCTGGCGTTCGCGAAGAAGACGTGCCGGTCGGTGCCGGGAATGCGGACGTAGTAGAGGTAGTCGACGTTGGCCGGGTGGGCCGCCGCCTCGAGCGAGGCGAGGCCCGGGTTGCCGATCGGTGTCGGCGGCAGCCCGTAGAACCGGCGCGTGTTGTAGGGGTTGGAGCTCTGCAGCTCGCTCTCGGTGATCGACTTCGTCGGCGGGATGTGCAGCCCGTAGCGGAGCGTCGCGTCGATGCCGAGCGGCATCCGGTCGCGCAGCCGGTTGTAGATCACCGCGGCGATCTTCGCGCGGTCGGCCGGCACGGCGGCCTCCTCCTCGACCATCGAGGCGATCTTCAGGACGTCGTAGGGCAGCAGGTTCTTCGAGCGGGCGTAGGCGAGGTTGATCGTGCCCCACTCGCGGCAGAACGCCTGGATCTGGTCGAGCGACGAGCTGGCGCGAGGTCGTGGCCGTGAGGAAGTCGTAGGTCGCCGGGAAGAGGAAGCCCTCGAGGTTCCGCCGGGGCGCCTTGCCGAAGCAGCGGACGACCGCCTGCCTGGAGCCGCGCGAGGTACGCGGCCGTGGTCAGCGCGACCGCGCCCGCGGTGCTCGGCGTCGGCGATCCGGGCGACGTCGCTGACGCGGACCGCCATCTGCGGCCCGCGTGAACCCCTCCGGGAAGACGATCCGGAAGGGGCGCGGCGGTGACGGCGGCGGTGCCGCGACCGGCGAGGAGTGGTGGCGCGCGGACAGCCGCGATCGAGACGCCGGCGGCGACGGCGACGGCCGCGAGGAAGAGGACGCCGGCGACGATCCGCCGCCGGCGGACCTCGGCGGCTCAGCTCGGGCGGGCGAGCCATTCGAGGTAGCTGGAGAGCAGGTAGGCGGCGGCGCGGGCGTCGTCGCCGCCGGCGAGCGAGGAGGTGAAGCGCTCGTCGTAGGTCACGACCGGGACCTCGACCGCCTCGCGCAGCGCCTCGACGAAGCCGAGCGTCTCGCGCGCCTGCTCGCCGCTCCTCGCCGCGCAGCGTCAGCGGCAGCCCGACGACGACCCGCTCCGGCTGCTCCTCGCCGGATCCGTGCGCGAGCAGCCGTGCGAAGCCCGTCGGGCGCTCCGCACCTGCTCGGCGACCCCGAGCGGGCGGGCGACCGTGCCGGTCGGGTCGGAGACGGCGATGCCGGTCCGCGCCGAGCCGTAGTCGAGCGCGAGCACCTTCATCGGCTTACGCGAGCGCGGCGGCGAGCAGCTCGCGGGCGCGGGCGACGGCGTCGGGGAGCTTCTCGGGCTCCTTGCCGCCGGCGCGCGCCATCGTCGGCCGGCCGCCGCCGCCGCCGCCGACGAGCGGCGCGATCTCCTTGACGACGTCGCCGGCCGAGATCCGCGTGGCGACCGACTCGTCGAAGTTCGCGACGAGGTGGACGGTGCCGTCCGTCGCGCGAGCCGAGCACGACCGCGGCCGGTGCGCTCCGCTGCTTGAAGCGGTCGGAGAGGTCGAGCAGCGCGTCGGCGTCGAGCCCTTCGACGAGCTGCACGATCACGTTGACGCCGCCGACGACCTCCGACTCGGGCTCGACTCGGCCGCCGGGCCGTCGCCGCGGCCGCGTCGGCCTCTTCGCCTCGCGGCGGGTCTCGCTCGAGCTCCGCGCGCGTCGCGTCGAGCTCGCGCGAGCGGCCGTGCAGGAGCGCCCAGGCCTCGCCGGCGGTGACCGCCTCGATCCGGCGCGCGCCGGAGCCGACCGAGCTCTCGCCGAGGATCACGAACGGCCCGATCTCGGCGGTCGAGCGGACGTGGGTGCCGCCGCAGAGCTCGCGCGAGAAGCCGTCGATCTCGACGACGCGCACCTCGCTGCCGTACTTCTCGCCGAAGAGCATCATCGCGCCGAGCTTCCGCGCCTCCTCGATCGGCGTCACGAACGTGCGCACGGGGATCGCCTCGAACACCTTCTCGTTGACGAGCCGCTCGACCCGCTCGCGCTCCTCGGCCGTGAGCGGCTGCGGGTGCGAGAAGTCGAAGCGCAGCTTGTCGGGCCGGACGGCCGAGCCGGCCTGCTTGACGTGGTCGCCGAGCACCTCGCGCAGCGCCGCGTGGAGGAGGTGCGTGGCGGTGTGGTTCGCCATCGTCGGGAAGCGCGCGGCCCACTCGACGACCGCGCGCACCCGCGTTCCCGGCTCGAGCAGCGCCTCGCCGCCCGTCTCGACGCAGAGCGACCTGGTCGTCGCCGAACTTCAGCACGTCGACGACCTCGAGTCGCCGCTCGGAGCCGTCGAGCACGAGGTAGCCGCTGTCGCTGACCTGGCCGCCGCTCGCGGCGTAGAACGGCGAGGCGCTCGAGCTTGACGAGCTGCCGCGTGCCGAGCTCGGCGCCGACCGCGACGACGGCGGTCAGGACGTCGGTCGTCTCGTAGCCGACGAACTCGCTGCGGCGGGAGCCCGGCGCCGACGATCTCCGCGGCGAGCTGCTCGGTCGTGCTCTCGCCGCCGGCGCGCGAGATCTCGCGGTGGCCCTCCATCAGCTCGCGGAAGCCGTCGACGTCGACCGCCTGGCCGCGCTCCTCGGCGAGCTCCTCGCGTGAGCTCGATCGGGAAGCCGTAGGTCGCGGCGAGCGTGAAGGCCTGCTCGCCGGAGATCGCCTCGCGGCCGGCGAGCTCGTCGAACTCCTTCAGGCCGCGCGCGAGCGTCTCGCGGAAGCGCTCCTCCTCGAGCCGGACGACGCGCTCGATCTCGGCGGCGTGCTCGCGAGCTCGGGGTAGGCGTCGCCCATCTGCTCGCGCGACGACACCGCCGAGGCGGTAGACGTCCTCGAGCCCGATGCGCTGGCCGTGCTGGACGGCCCGGCGGATGATCCGGCGGCAGATGTAGCCGCGGCCCTCGTTCGACGGGCGTGACGCCGTCGGCGATCAGGAACGACATCGCGCGGCCGTGGTCGGCGAGCACGCGGTGGGCCTTCGTCGCGACCGGGTCGCCTCGCCGTCGGCACCGCGTAGGCGACGCCGGACTCGGCCTCGACCCAGTCCATGATCAGCCGGAAGCCGTCGGTGTCGAAGACCGAGACGACGCCCTGGAGCAGGCAGGCGCCGCGCTCGAGCCCGAGGCCCGTGTCGACGTTCTGGCTCGGCAGCGGCACGAGCTCGGTGCCGGGCCGCAGGTCGTACTCCATGAAGACGAGGTTGTAGAACTCCATGAAGCGGTCGCATTCGCAGCCGGGGCGGCAGTCGTCGCGGCCGCAGCCGTGCTCGGGGCCGCGGTCGAGGAAGATCTCCGAGCAGGCGCCGCAGGGCCCGGTCTCGGCGGCCTGCCAGAAGTTGTCCTTGCCGAGCCGGACGATCCGGTCGGCCGGGATGCCGACGCGCTGCCAGGCCTCGATCGCGACCGTGTCCTCGCCGAGGCCGAGCACCGGGTCGCCCTCGTGCACGGTCGCCCAGAGCCGGTCGGGCTCGAGCCCCATCTGCCCGGTGACGAACTCCCAGGCGAGCGTCGATCGCCTCGTCCTTGAAGTAGTCGCCGAACGAGAAGTTGCCGAGCATCTCGAAGAACGAGCAGTGCCGGTCGGTGCGGCCGACGTCTTCGAGGTCGGTGTCCTTCCCGCCCGCGCGCAGCACCTTCTGCACGCTCACGACGCGCGGCGCCGGCGGTTCGCGGAGGCCGAGGAAGTACGGCTTGAACGGCTGCATGCCGGCGACGATGAAGAGCGTCGACGGGTCGTCGGCGGGCGGGATCAGCGAATGCGAGGGCACGCGCAGGTGCCCGCGCTCCTCGTAGAAGCGCAGGAAACCCTCCCGCAGCTCGGCGGTCGTGCGCACGGGGACAGTGTAAGCCGGTGCCGGACGCCGTCCGGCGCGCCGCGGTCAGTCCTGCTCTGGCGGGGTGTTGCTCGGCGAGGTGCCGCCCGAGGAGCTGCCGCCCGGCGGGGCGGTACCGGAGGAGGTGCCGCTCGTCGAGGTGCCGCTCGTCGCAGGCGTCGCCCGGCGAGCTGCCACCCGGCGAGGAGTCGCTTGGGGAGGTGCCGGCCGGAGGCGTCCTGCTCGGCGAGGTCGCCGCTCGAGGAGGCGCGGCTCGGAGGAACGGTGCTCGGAGGAGCGGTGCTCGGAGGAGCGGTGCTCGGCAGGAACGGTGCTCGGGGGTGCGCTGCGAGGGGGGGCGGCGTTGCGCGGACTGGCGTTGGTCGGGGGCCGAACTGCTCGGGGTGGTGCAGCTCATCCTCGAAGTCGACCTCGCGGCGCGCCGCGGCCTCCTTCCCGCTCCGCATCGCCTGGCCGATGCTCCGCTTCGTCTTGAAGCGTCGCCCAGCCGTGCGAGGCGCCGGCGCTGAGGCCGACGAGCTTCTCGATCGGGCGCTTGACGGCGAAGCTGACGGCGCGCACGGCCTCGTCGACCGCCTCGACCGCGTCGACGGCGCTCGCGGTCGCCGGCTCGATCTGGTCGAGCTGCGCGTTGACCCGGTCGACCGTGCCTCCGGCCGAGTGGATCACCGGCATCATCTCGCGCTCGGCACCGCGGATGAACGAGGCGAGCCGCGCGAACACGTCGGCCAGCTTGTAGAGCGCGAATCCGAGCGTGAGCCCCGTGATCAGCAGGAACACGGCGAGCAGGTAGTTGACCCAGTCGTCCGACGTCGTCGCGAGCATGTGGCGATCTTACTGAGCGCGCGCCGCCTACGCGGCTGCCGCGCCGATGATGGTGCCTGCGCCGACGACGGCCCCGTCGGCGTAGAGGACGGCGGTCTGGCCGCGGGCGACCCCGTAGGCCGGCTCGTCGAGCAGGAGCTCGAAGCCCGAGCGAAGCGGGGCGACGGTGGCGGCGATCGCCGGTGAGCGGTGCCGGAGCTTCGCCTCGACCCGGGTCGGTGCACCGTCGAGCCGGCCGCGGACCTGCACCCGCCTGCGCGCGAGCGAGCCGCGCGGCCCGACGACGACGGTGTTCGTACGCGCGTCCGTCAGGAGCGCGTACAGCGGCTCGGCCGCGGCGATGCCGAGGCCCCGGCGCTGGCCCGGCGTGAAGCGCCAGTAGCCCGTGTGGCTGCCGAGGACGGTGCCGCCTTCGTCGACCAGCTCCCCCTCGGCGGCTGCGAGGCCGCTGCGGGCGAGAAAGGCGCGATAGTCGTCGCCGCCGAGGAAGCAGGCCTCCTGGCTTTCCGGCCGGCCGGCGGCGGCGAGCCCGGCCGCCTCCGCCTCGGCGCGGGTCTCCTGCTTCGACTGCTCGCCGAGCGGGAACCAGAGCCGCTCCAGCGCGGCCGGGTCGATCGTCGCGAGCATGTAGCTCTGGTCCTTGGCGGCGTCGGCAGCCCGGCCGATTGCAAGCGCGCCGTCTCGCTCGGACGATGCGGGCGTAGTGGCCGGTCGCGAGGCGGGCGGCGCCGACCCGGCGGCCGAAGCGCAGGAGCTCGTCGAAGCGAAAGCCGCCGTTGCAGCGGACGCAGGGGTTCGGGGTTTCGCCGCGCGCGTAGCCGGCCCGGAAAGGCTCGACGACCCGGCGCCGGAACTGCTCGCGCAGGTCGATCGTCACATGGGGCAGCCCGAGCCGGTGGCAGGTCTCGCGCGCGGCGATCACGGCCGCCGGCGAGCAGCAGACCCGCTCGCTCTGGGCGGCCCGAGGGTCGATCCAGAGCCTGAGCGTGACGCCGACGGCTCCGCGCCCGGCCCGGAGGAGCGCGACCGCGCTGTCGACCCCGCCGCTCATCGCGACCGCCGTTCGGCCCGGGTCGGGCCGCGCGCGGACTGCCGGCCCGATCGCGTTCGCGAGCGCATCGACGGCGAGCGTCTCGCCGCCGACCGCCGCCGCCTCCAGGAGCGTCAGCCCGGTCAGGTCCCGTTCGAGCCCGGGCGCGTCCGCCGCGAGGATGCGCTGCCCGTGCACCTGCAGGCGCACCGCCGCCCAGTCGTCGCCGCGCGAAGAATCAGCGAAAAGCTCGCCCACGGCCGGAGGGTAGCGGCGGCGGGCGCGGGAGCCGCGCAGCCGACGTCAAGGTCGGAGTGCCCCGACCTCGCCGAGCTCGCCGCGCCCGTGTGAACCTGGCAAGCCAGGTGGGTGCCGAGCGGATGTCCGGCGAACAGCCGGAACCCGACACGAGCTCCCTTTCACGTAGCGTTGGTTCTACATGGTGCGCGGCGTTGCGCACGAGATCGGGCACTCCGGGGCGCCACTGTAGCCGAGCTCAGCCGGCTCCGGCGTAGCTCCAGCGGACGCGCTTGACACCCCTGAGACCGAGGCGCCCGGCGAGCGCCGGGGTGACGGCGAACTCGGCGCCGGGCCGGTCGGGGCCGCGGCCGATCACCGGGGCGAGGACGTGGCGGCTCCCGTAGGTGAAGTAGAGCCGGACACCGCAGGGCAGGACGGGGCTCGCGATGCCGGCGGTACGACCGGCGATGACGATCCCGCAGGCCGTCCTCGTCCCGACCGCCCCGGCGCCGCTCGCGGCGACGAGCGCCGAGTAGGAGCCCTGGGGCGGCGGCAGCGAGGCAGCAGCCTTGCGGCCGTGCCGGGCCGTGAGCGCGAGCGAGAACGCGATCGCGAGCAGGGCGACCGCGACGAGCCCGACCTGGCGCTGTGCGAGCCGGCCCCTCACCGGCGGGCGGCCCTCGCCTGCTCGAGCACCGGCTCGGCGACGCTGCGGTCGGGCGGCGGCCCGTCGGGCACCCTGATCGTGACCTCCTCCGGGCCGCGGCGAAGCCGCAGGCGGCGGCGGCCGGGCGCTGCCAGGGGGTCGACCCGGTGGAGCGCGACCGCCTCGATCCGGACCGGCGCCGGCAGGTCCGCCGGGTCGGGCCGCTCGGCCGGGGTGGCCACAACGACCCGCGCCACCTCGGCCGCCTCGGCCGGCTCCTCGTCGGCCCGCGGCGGCCGGACGACCGTCTCCTCGGGTGCAAGCGGCGGCGGCAGGGGCACGAGCCGGACGGGGTCGGGCTCGAGCTCGCCGGGGGCGGCGACGACGGTCTCCTCGCCGGGCGAGTCGAGGAGCGTCCAGTCGGCGAGCTCGGTCGACCACTCGGCCGCCGAGGCGACGAAGGTCGGGGCGTCGTCCGCGGCCGACGGTGCCCGCGAGCGCGGGACCGGGTAGCGGGCGCCTCCCTGGACGACCGCCCGCGGCGGCGGCAACGCCGTGTTCGGGACGTAGTAGCGGGGCGGCAGGCCGCGGCCGTAGTGCGGCTCGTCGAGCCAGGCCGTCCATTCGAGGAGCGCCACGACCGCCCAGGCAAGCGCCAGCAGGACGATCACTCCCGCCGGCCGCAGCTCGGCGATCGTCGCCGCGGCGGCGACGCCGGCGAGGAACAGCACCTCGAGCGCAAACCGGCGGATGCTCCGTCTCGGCATCTCGACCGGCCCGGCCCTCAGGGCTCCTCGACGACGACCGCGATGCCGAGCTCGTCGAGCTGTGCCTGCTCGACCCGGGTCGGCGCTCCGGACATCGGGTCGACGCCGGCCTGGTTCTTCGGGAACGCGACCAGCTCGCGGATGAAGGGCTGGTCGAGGAGCGCCATCAGGAGGCGGTCGATGCCCGAGGCGATGCCGCCGTGGGGCGGGGCACCCATCCCGAGGGCGTCGAGGAGGAAGCCGAACTTGGCCCGCTGCTCCTCGGGGCTGATCGCAAGGAGCCCGAACACCTTCTGCTGCAGCTCCGGCTCGTGGATCCGGAAGGAGCCGCCGGCGATCTCGATCCCGTTGGCGACGAGGTCGTAGGCGATCGCCTTCGCGGCGCCCGGGTCGCTGTCGAGGAGCGCGACGCCCTCCTCGGTCGGGCGCGTGAAGGGGTGGTGGACGGCGTCCCAGCGGCCTGCCTCGTCATCCCATTCGAACATGGGGAAGTCGGTCACCCAGAGGAACCGCTGGACGCCCTGGTCGATCAGCCCGAGCTCGCGGCCGAGGTGGAGCCGGAGCGCGCCGAGCACGCGCGAGACCATCGCCGGCTCGTCGGCGCCGAAAACGACGGTGTGCCCCGGCTCGGAGGCAACGAGCGCGAGCTCGCGCTCGCCGAGGAACTTCGCGATCGGCGAGCGGAGCTCGCCGTCCTGGCCGTAGACGAGGTAGGCGAGTCCCTTTGCCCCCCACTCCTTCGCCACCTCCTCGAGCTTCGCGAGCTCGCCGCGCGAGAGCTCGCGCGGGATCCGGAGGAAGCGGACGCAGGCGGCGTCGGCGAACACCTTGAAGCCGGAGCCGCGGGTGGCCTCGGTCGCCTCCTCGATCTCGAGGCCGAAGCGAAGGTCGGGCTTGTCGGAGCCGTAGCGGCGGTCGGCCTCCTCCCAGGTCAGCCGCGGGAACGGCCGCGCGATCTCGGTCCCGACGCACTCGGCCCAGATCCGGCCCATGATCCGCTCGATCAGCTCGAAGAGGAACTCCCGCTCCGGGAAGGCCAGCTCGACGTCGAGCTGGGTGATCTCCTGGAGCCGGTCGGCGCGGAGGTCCTCGTCACGGAAGCAGCGGGCGATCTGGTAGTAGCGCTCGAACCCGGAGATGACGAGGAGCTGCTTGTAGATCTGCGGGCTCTGCGGCAGCGCGAAGAACCGGCCGGGCTGGAGGCGCGTCGGGACGAGGAAGTCGCGGGCCCCCTCCGGCGTCGGCTTGGCCATGATCGGCGTCTCGATCTCGACGAACCCCTCCGCCTCCATCTCGGCGCGGATGATCGAGACGAGCTTCGCCCGCGTCCGGATGTTCCGCTGCATCGGCGCGCGGCGCAGGTCGAGCCAGCGGTAGCGGAGCCGGATCGTCTCGTCGACGCCCTCGTCGTCGAGCTGGAAAGGAAGCGGGCCTGCGCGGGAGAGGATCTTGAGCTCGTCCGCCTGGATCTCGATCTCGCCCGTCGCCATCGCGGCGTTCACCGTCTCGGGTGCCCGGCGAACGACGGTGCCGCGCGCCCGGAGGACGAACTCGTTCCGCAGGGCGTGCGCAGTCTCGGCGGCGGCCGGAGCGTGCTCGGGGTTGACGACGACCTGCA
The DNA here is from genome assembly GCA_963765345.1 of uncultured Actinomycetota bacterium. Taxonomy (GTDB): domain Bacteria; phylum Actinomycetota; class Thermoleophilia; order Gaiellales; family Gaiellaceae; genus PALSA-600. Next base: position 102,368 of record CAVXWI010000027.1, on the reverse strand, counting down.
CCACCCCCTCCTCGTCGCGCAGGTCGACGAAGACGAGGCCGCCGTGGTCGCGACGGGTCGCCACCCAGCCGGCGACGGTGACGGTGCGACCCTCGTCGGCGAGCCGCAGGGAGCTTCCGCGAAGATCCCGCCACGCGCTCATCGGCTGAGCGTAGCCAGCAGCTCTGTCAGCGCCACGACCACGTCGGGCTCGCCGGCCCGGCGAACCGTCGCGTCGCCGGCACGAACGATCGCGAGCGTGCGCGCGCCGAGCCGCGCGAACTGGGTGAGCTGTCCCTTCAGCGAGCGGCCGGCGTAGTCGCTGTCAGAGGCGAGACCGGCACGCCGCAGAGCGCTCAGCAGCTCGAGCACGAACACGGGCGAGGCGCCGTCGAGCGCGACGAAGACGTCGAGGCTCGACCCGGCGAAGCCGGGCGGATCGTCCTCGATCGCGATCAGCAGCCGCTCGATCCCGGCCCCGAACCCGATCCCGGGGGTCGACGGTCCTCCGAGCGCCTCGACCAGCCCGTCGTAGCGGCCGCCGCCGCAGATGGTCGAGTTGACGTTCTCCTCCGGCCCGACGAACTCGAAGGTCGTCCGGGTGTAGTAGTCGAGGCCGCGGACGAGCGCGGGGTCGAGCGTGTAGGGGACACCGACGGCCGCGAGGAGCTCCTGCACGGCCTCGAAGTGCTCGCGGCAGGGAGCGCAGAGCGACTCGCCGATCTTCGGTGCGTCCGCGAGCGCCGCGCGCAGCGCCTCGTTCTTGACGTCGAACACCTGCAGCGGGCTCGTTGCCCGCTTGTGGCGCGCCTCCTCGTCGAGGATCCCCTCGTTGTCGGCGAGCCAGCGCTCGAGCCGCTCGACGTAGGCCGGGCGGCAGGCCTGATCGCCGATCGAGTTGAGGCGCAGCTCCCAGGCAGTGACGCCGAGGCTCCGGAGCAGCTCGGCGTAGAACTGGATCACCTCCGCGTCGATCGCCGGGCCGGGCGAACCGATCGCCTCGAGCGAGAGCTGCCAGTGCTCGCGGTAGCGGCCGCGGCCCGGGGCGCCGTAGCGGTACATCGGGGCGATCGTGTACGCCTTGACCGGCTGCGGCTCGCGGTAGAGCCCGTGCTCGATGTAGGCGCGGGCGATCGGTGCCGTTCCCTCCGGGCGCAGGGTGAGCGACCGGTCGGAGCGGTCACTGAACGTGTACATCTCCTTCTGGACGACGTCTGAGGCCTCGCCGGCCGTCCGGGCGAACAGGCCCGTGTCCTCGAAACCGGGCGTCTGGATCGGCCGCCAGCCGTAGCGGGCAGCCTGCTCGGCCATTGCCCGGACGACGTGCCACCAGCGGTCATCGCCGGGCAGGACGTCGTGCGTCCCGCGCGGGGCCTGGAAGCGCCCGGCCATCAGCCGGCGGCCCGGAGCTCGCCGAGGAAGGGGTTGTGCTCGAGCTCGCGCCCGAGGGTGGTCGGCGCGTCGTGGCCCGGGTAGATGCGGGCCTCGGGACCGAACCGCGCGAGCAGGCGCGCGATCGAGTCGAGCAGCGCCTGCCAGTCGCCTCCAGGAAAGTCGACGCGGCCCACCGAGTCGCGGAAGAGCAGATCGCCGGAGAAGATTGCCCCTTCGGTCGCGTAGGCGACGTGGCCCGGCGAGTGCCCCGGCACGCCGATCACCTCGAACTCGATCCCGGCCGCGGTGACGCGGTCACCGTCCGCGACGACGTGCTCGGGGTCGTGCGGGGCGACCGGGATCCCGTGCCGGGTCGCGCCGAGGCGGAGGGCGTCCGCCTCGCCCGCCGGCATCCAGACCTCGGCGCCGCAGGCCCGGGCGAGCTCGGCGACGCCGGCGACGTGATCGACGTCGGCGTGCGTGACGAGGATCGCCGCGGCGGCAAGACCGCGCCCGTCGAGGAGTTGCAGGAGCGGTCCAGGCTCGCCGCCCGGGTCGACGATCGCCGCCTCGCGGGCCTCCGGCGTGGCCGAGATGACGTAACAGTTCGAGCCGTACTGCGGGCTGAGGACGAGAGATTCGACGGCGACCGGCACGACGTTCGAGTCTAGTGGCGGCGTCCCACGGCACCCGCCGGGGAAACTCAGCGCGTCTTGCCGGAGGGCCCGCCCTCCTTCCGCCGCTGGAACCGGCGGTACATGAAGGTGTCTGTCCAGTACATCAGGGGGACGAACGCGGCCGCGTAGACGACCCCGACGACGATCGAGGTGTGCGAGATGAGCGAGAGGCCGAGCCCGGCGGCGAGGCCCCAGGGCAACCCGCGCTTCAGCGCCCGGTTCCAGGACGGTGCCGGCGGCTCACGGGTAGCGCTCGCGCGCTTCGGCGGGGCCTTCGAACCGGCCTTCGGCGCGCCGGCGGCGCCGCCGTCGTTCTTGCCCTTGGCGCGGACGTCGGCACCCGAGACCTCGACCTCGTTTCCCTCCTCGTCGGCGACGACGAAGCCGTAGTCGTGGCGGAAGGTCTTCGCGCGCCGCGCACGCTGCTTGCGGGTAGCCATCACAGCCAGACTAGCGCCCGAGCGGGCAGACTCGGGTCGTGGCCGACCCGGTCTTCGACGTCCCGCGCGAGGTCGGGCTCGCAGAGCCCGCCCGGCCCGGCACGCTCCGGCTGCTGCGCCGCCCGGACTTCCGCACGCTCTACCTCGCCGTCTCGGTGAGCGAGCTCGGGGACGCGCTCAACTACATCGCACTGATGTGGGTCGGCCTCGAGAAGGGCGGCCCGCTCGGCGTCGTCGCCGTCCGGATCGCCGACAGCGTGCCGGCCTTCCTGTTCGGCCTGCACGGTGGCATCGTCGCCGACCGCGCCAGCCGCCGCCGGCTGATGATCGGCGCCGATCTCGTCCGCGCGGCGACGCTCGTGCCGGTCGCCGTTGCGGGGCTCGCCGGCTCGCTGCCCCTCTGGGGGCTCGTCGTCGCCGCCTTCGTGCTCGAGGCCGCGACGAGCTACTTCGCGCCGGCCTACGGGGCGACCATCCCGGCGGTCGTCGACCGGGCCAACGTGCAGCAGGCAAACGCGCTCGTCCAGGCGACGGCGCAGGCACTCTCGGTCGGCGGCTGGGCGCTCGCGGCGCTCCTGCTCGCCTTCATCCCGCTCAGCACCTTCTTCGCGGTCGACGCGGCGACCTTCCTCATCTCGGCGCTCCTGATCCTCCGGATGCAGGCCGGGCGCGGCCGGGCGGCGGGCGGCGAGGCGCCGCGGCTCCGCGAGGGGATCGATGCGCTCCGCCCGCAGCGCGCCCTCTCGGCGGCCGTCGTCACCTTCGCGGTCGCGATGACGATCACGACGGGCTGCTGGATCGCGGGGGTGCCGACGCTGGTCGAGCGCTCCCTGCACCACGGGGCAGCCGGGTTCTCGATCGTGATGATCGGGTTCGCCGTCGGCTCGATCATCGTCGGCACCCTGCTCGCGCGGCTCCCGGTGCGGCGCAAGGCACGCGCCAGCATGCTCGCCTGGCTGCTCGACCTGCCGGCCTACCTGCTGCTCGCGGTCGCGAACTCGATCCCGGTCGCGTTCGCGGCCGCCGTCGGCTCCGGCGCCGCCGAGAGCTCCTCCTACGTCCTCCTCAACTCTGCCGCCCAGGAGGCGATCCCCGACGCCGTACTCGGCCGAGTGCTCGGCGTCATCTCGTTCGTCCACCGCGGCTCACACGCGACCGGGCTCCTCCTCGTCGCGCCGATCTTCGCGATCGCGGCGCCGCGACCGATCTTCGCCGTCGCCGCCTTCGCGGTCGCCGGGGTCGGCCTGGCCGGCGTCGCCGTGACGACTCGGCTCGCCGGCGAGCCGCGACTCGAGGATGCCTGAGGGCTCGATGCCGTCGAGGCCGACGGCCGCCGCTGCCGGGATCAGGCCGACGAGCTCGAGCCGGGCGACCTCGGCGCCGCGGGCGAGCGCCTCGGCCCGGATCCGGGCGACGACCTCGCTCGGCGGCGAGGCCCGCCAGTCCTCGATGTTCATCGAGACCTGGACGCGGCCCGCGGTCGGAAGCGCGAGGCCGAGCGCGCGGACGCCGCGGAAGCCGCCGCCGCTCTCCCGGACGGCCGCGGCGATCTCCTTCGCCGCGGCGAGCGGCCCGTCGAGGTCGACGTTGAGCGCGACGAGCGTCGGCCGGGCGCCGAGGATGACGGCGCCGGCGGAGGGATCGAGGCGCGCCGGCCCAAAATCCGGCCTGAGCTCGCCCTCGTCGAGCCGGCGCTGCAGCTCCTCGGGGCCACCACGCCGGTAGAAGGCCGGCCCGCGGCCCGGCGGGGCGTAGAGGAAGACCGGCAGTCCGAGCGCACCGATCCGCGCGCCGAGGGCAAGCGCGGCGCCGCGAGCGCGGTCGAGGTCGCCCGCGTCGATCGGCACGATCGGGAGGACGTCGGCGGCGCCGATGCGCGGGTGGACGCCGGCGTGCGCACGCAGGTCGATCCGCTCGCGTGCCGCGATGACGCCCGCGAGGAGCGCGTCGACGAGCTCGCCCTCGTGCCCGACCAGGGTGAACACCGAGCGGTTGTGGTCGGGATCGGTGTGGACGTCGAGGAGGCGGGCCCTGGCCGCGAGCGCCGCGCCGATCGCCGCGATCGTCGAGGCGTCCCGGCCCTCGGAGAAGTTCGGCACCGACGCGAGCGGCCGCACCCGGGCAACTGTAGAGCGGTCACGTGAGACGCGGTGCGTACCCTGGGACGGTGGCGAACCGGGACACGCCTCGCAACAGCGCGACCTTCTGGCGCCTCCTCGGCTTTCTCAGGCCCTACAAGCTGACGCTCAACATCTCGATCGTCCTCGCCTTCATCTCCCAGGCGGGCACGCTCGCCTTCCCGTTGCTGACCGGCGAGGTCGTGACTGCGATCCAGCACGACGACCACAGCGAGGTGAAGCGGCTGATCGGGATCGTGCTCGTGATCGGCGTCGTCAAGGCGATCTGCACGCTCTTCCGGCGCCTGATCTCCGGCCAGCAGGCCCTCGGGGTCGAGCTCGACCTCCGCAACGCGCTCTACGCGAAGCTCGTCCGGCTCTCGTTCGGCTATTTCGACCGCCACCAGACCGGTCAGCTGATGTCGCGCGCGACCGTCGATCTGCAGTCGGTCCGCTTCTTCCTCGGCTACGGGCTGATCTTCTTCTTCCAGCACTCGTTCACCGTCCTCGGCGTCGGGGTGCTCCTCTTCATCTACTCGTGGCAGCTGGCGCTGATCGTGCTCGCGCTCTCGCCCGCGATCATCGCGCTCGCCTACCGCTACAGCCACGTCTCCCATCCGGTGCTCCGCGACGTCCAGCAGAAGATGGCGGACGTCGCGACCGTCGCGGAGGAGAACGTCGTCGGCGTCCACGTCGTCAAGGCCTTCGCGCAGGAGCAGGCCGAGCAGGACAAGTTCGAGGCCCGCTCGGAGGCGCTCTTCCGCCAGAGCGTCTACGCGAACCGCCAGCGCGCCTTCTACGTGCCGCTGCTCGCCTTCCTGCCGCTCCTCTCGCAGGCGGCGGTGCTGCTCGTCGGCGGCGCGATGGTCGTCGACAAGTCGATGTCGCTCGGCGACTTCGTCGCCTTCAACCTCCTGCTCGCGATGGTCGTCTTCCCGCTGCGGATGCTCGGGATGTGGATCGGCGAGGGCCAGCGGGCGACCGCCTCGGGCGAGCGGATCTTCCAGATCCTCGACGAGCCGGAGGAGATCGGCGACCGGCCCGGCGCCGGCACGCTGCCCGCCGGCCCCGGACGGGTGCGGTTCGAGGACGTGACGTTCGCCTTCCAGCCCGGCCGGCCGGTCCTGTTCGGGATCGACCTCGAGCTCGAGCCCGAGAAGACGGTCGCCCTGATCGGGCATACGGGCGCGGGCAAGACCTCGCTCGCCTCGCTGATCCCGCGCTTCTACGACGTCGAGTCGGGGCGCGTCACGATCGACGGCGCCGACGTCCGCGACGTCTCGCTCACCTCGCTGCGACGCGAGATCGGGATCATCGCCCAGGATCCGTTCCTCTTCTCGGCCTCCGTCCGTGACAACCTCACCTTCGGCCGCCCGGAGGCGACCGACGAGGAGATCCGTGCAGGCGGCGCGGCTCGCCCAGGCGCACGAGTTCATCGAGCGGCTGCCCGAGGGCTACGAGACGGTGATCGGCGAGCGCGGCGTCACGCTCTCGGGCGGCCAGCGCCAGCGGCTCGCGATCGCGCGCGCCCTCGTCGTCGATCCGCGGATCCTGATCCTCGACGACGCGACCGCCTCGGTCGACGCCACGACCGAGGCGCGGATCAAGCTCGGCCTGCGCGAGGCGATGCGGGGCCGCACGACGGTGATCGTCGCCCACCGCCTCTCGACGATCGCCCTCGCCGACGAGATCGTCGTGCTCGACCACGGCCGGGTCGCCGCCCGGGGAACCCACGAGGAGGTGCTCGCCGCGAGCGAGGTCTACCGCGAGATCTACGAGCATGGTCGGCTCGAGGTCGCGATCGCCGAGCAGGAGGTGGCCTAGATGGCGCCGCGGGCCCCAGGGGCCGTCGCGGCCGTATCCACCGCCGCCGCCGCGCTCCCCGGGCGCGGTGAGCGCCGATGAGGGTCTGGCAGCCAGGGAGCACGCTCGTCTCGCAGCGCAAGGTCGTCGTCGACGACTGGTCGTGGGCGGCGACCCGGCGGCGCCTGACGGCGCTCTACCGGCTCGCCCGGCCCTACCGGGTCCGGGTGGCGCTCGCCGCGGTCACGCTCGTCGCGGCGACGGCGGCCGCGCTCGCGGCGCCGCTCCTGATCGGCGCCGCCGTCAACCAGGTCTCGAAGAAGCACCCCAGCACCGCGAACCTCGGTCCGATCGTCGCCGCGTTCGTCGGCATCAGCGTCCTCGGCGTCGTCTGCTCCTACGGGCAGACCTACTTCACCGGCTGGACGGGCGAGCGGATGCTCGCCGACCTGCGCAACCACCTCTTCCGCCACCTGCAGCGGCTGTCGCTCGGCTTCTACGAGCGAAACCGGGCCGGCGTCCTCGTCAGCCGGCTGACGAACGACGTCGAGGCGCTCGACCAGCTCGTCACCGACGGCGTCGTCTCGCTGCTCCAGAACACGCTGACGCTCGCGGGTGCGGCCGTGCTGATGTTCATCCTCTCCTGGCAGCTCGCCCTCGCGACGCTGACGATCATCCCGCCGCTCATCGTCGGCACGGCGATCTTCCGCAAGAAGTCGAGCCGCAGCTACCGCCTCGTCCGCGAGACGCTCGGCGCCGTCACCGCCACCCTCGCCGAGGACATCGCCGGCATGCGCGTCCTGCAGGCGTTCACCCGCGAGGAGGCGGCGCGCGAGAACTTCCGCCTGGTCGGCGAGGCCTACCGGCGGCGCAACCAGGAGACCGTCGTCCAGAACGCCCTCTACTTCCCCTACGTCGACCTGCTCTCGTCGCTCGCGACGGCGATCATCCTCGGCTACGGCGCCTACCTCGTCTTCGACACGAAGACGAGCTACGGCGTGCTCGCCGCGTTCCTCGGCTACGCGGCGATGTTCTTCGATCCGGTGCAGCAGCTCTCGCAGCTCTACAGCACCTTCCTTTCCGCCGTCGCGGCGCTCGACAAGATCATGGAGGTGCTCGTCGAGGAGCCGCAGGTGACCGACAAGGCCGGGTCGCCGGAGCTGCCGAGGCTGCGTGGCCGCGTCCGGTTCGACGACGTCCGCTTCGGCTACGGCACCGGCCCCGAGGTGCTGCACGGGATCGACCTCGACGTCCCGGCCGGCTCGACCGTCGCGCTCGTCGGCCACACCGGCGCCGGCAAGTCGACGATCGCCAAGCTGCTCGCGCGCTTCTACGACCCGACCGAGGGGGCGATCCTCGTCGACGGCATCGACCTGCGCGAGACGACCCAGGAGTCGCTGCGGCGCCAGCTCGGGATCGTGCCGCAGGAGGGCTTCCTCTTCGCCGGCACGGTCGCCGAGAACATCGCCCTCGGCCGCCCCGATGCCAGCCGGGAGGAGATCGCCGCCGCCGCCCGCGCGGTCGGGGCCGACACGTTCATCGAGGCGCTCGAGGGCGGCTACGACACCGGGCTCGGCGAGCGCGGCTTCCGCCTCTCGCTCGGCCAGCGCCAGCTCGTCGCCTTCGCCCGCGCGCTCCTCGCCGACCCGAGCATCCTGATCCTCGACGAGGCGACGAGCTCGGTCGACATCGCGACCGAGCGGCGGATCGAGCATGCCCTCCGCCGGCTGCTGCGCGGCCGCACCGCCTTCGTGATCGCGCACCGGCTCTCGACGGTGCGCGGCGCCGATCTGATCGTCGTGCTCGAGCACGGCCTCGTCGTCGAGCGCGGGACACACGACGAGCTGATCGCGAGCGGCGGCCGCTACGCCGAGCTCTACGGCAGCTGGGTGGCCGACCCCGAGCTCGACGCCGAGGTCGCGTAGCGCGCCTGCCAGGCCCGCGCCATCGCGATCCGCTGGGCGATCGTCGGGTGGTCGTCGAAGAGCAGGTACTCCCAGGTCGGCGGGCTCGGGTTCGCGAGCGAGGTCGGGACGAACGTCGCGAAGAGCGCCGCCGCGGCCTTCGGGTCGCGCGTCGTCTGCAGGGCGATCCAGTCGGCCTCGGCCTCCATGTGGCGCGTGATCAGGTTCTGGACGGGCAGCGCGAGCAGCTCGAGCACGACGAACACGAGGATCGCGAGCGGGACCGCGGCGGGCTCGCCCATGCCGCCGCGCCGGGCGACGACGCGGCTGATGATGAACGCGAACGGGAACGCGAAGAGCGCGTACCAGGCGATCGACTTGACGATGTGGTCGCGCCGGGCGTGTCCGAGCTCGTGGGCGATCACCACCCTGACCTCGCGTGCGGTGAAGCGCCCGTCGAGGAGCGTGTTCCAGATGACGATGCGCTTGCTCGGCCCGATTCCCTCGGTCTCGGCGTTCGGAAGCGAGGTCTCGCTCGAGACGTCCTGGACGTAGACGGGCAGGTGTGCCGACATGCTCCTGCCGCTCCAGGCGGGCGACCGTCGCCCCGAGCGCCGAGTCGCCGACCCGGTGGGTCCCCGTGGCGAGCCAGGGCCCGACGAAGGCGACGAGCGCGTAGAGGCCGACGAAGACCGGAGCGGCGAGCAGCCACCACGAGCGCCCGACGAGCCGGGCGAGCCCCATGACGAGGCCGAGCGCCAGGCAGAGCGTGACGAACTTGAACCCGAGCTGGGCCCAGCCGCCGAAGGTCGCCGCCGCGTAGCTCTCGGTTTCGAGCCCGTGCCGGCGGTCCCACCAGAGCTCGGCGAGAGTCGGCGGCAGCTCGGCAAGCCAGACGAGGCCGAACCCGAGCATGCCGAGGAGCATCCCGGTCCCGATCGGCCCGGCCGCCGACTCGCGCGCGAACTGCGCCCCGTAGCGGGCGTAGACGACGAAGACGGCGAGCTCGACGAGGATGCCGGCGACCGCGATCAGGCTCGCGACGCGGTCGTAGGCGTCGACCCGGTGCAGCTCGGCCGCCGGAAAGAGCGCCGAGGTGTCGACGTGCGGCAGGTGGAGCGTCGAGGGCACCCACGAGGACGTCCAGAGCAGGTAGGCGGCGACGGCCCAGATCGCGGCGGAGACGACGACCGCCCCGCCCCCGAGTAGCCGGCGGCTTAAGCGGCGGCGTCGAGCGCGGCCAGCCCGGCGGCCCCGGCGTCGGCCTCGCTCTCACCTTCGAGCGGGCTCGCGTGCGGGTAGACGTCGGTGAGCAGGAAGAGGTAGGAGTTGACCTGCCCGGCGTAGCGGAGCGCGTAGGCCGAGAGGTTGCGCAGTCCCTCGGGCGCCCGGCCGGTGACCAGCGCGAAGAACCAGATCAGGACCGCATTGAGCAGGAGGGCGGTGGCGAGCGCCGAGTCGACGAGGAGCGCCGGGACGAGGAGGAAGAGGCGGAAGAGCGTCTTCCAGCGGCTCTGGCGCCCGGGCTCGGGCAGCACGAGGTCGAGCGGGTAGCTGCCGAAGCGCCCGGTGAAGCCCGGGAACGGGTTCGCCGCCAGCATCAGGAACGCGTAGACGTGGAACGCGTAGCGCACCCACGCCGAGAGGAACCGGTGCAGCGGCGCCGCGGGCCTGCCGGCGAGAAGCGTCACGAACCACTGGACGATCGCGGCGAGGAACGCGAGGATCGACCAGAGGAACAGCCAGACGAGGTGCGGGATCGCGAGCGGCAGACGGAAGAAGACGGTGACGCGGGAGCGCCGCAGGTCCTCGGAGTCACCGACGAGGTGGACCGGATGCGGCGCCGGCCGCGTCAGCTCGGCGAGGAGCGCGGTCGGGTCGGCGTTCGGGTAGCGGTCGGTGACGAGCAGGACGTAGGCGAGGAGCTGCGCCTTGTAGCCGAGGGCGTAGCCGCCGGCATCCCGGAGCCCGCTCGGCATCCGGCCGGTCGCGAGCGAGGCGAACCAGCCGAGGAACGCGGCGACCGTGCCGACCCCGGTCGCCTGCGCGGTCGCCGAGGTGTTGCTGCTCTTGCCGGGGGTACCCGAAAAGCCGTAACCGGCGCCCGAGAGCGCCGAGGAGACGGCGAGGGCGGGGATCGCGAGGACGAGCCGGAAGAACGCGCGCCAGCGCGACTGCGGCGCCGGCTCGGCCGGCAGGCGCACGTCGACCGGGTAGAGGCCCGGCTCGCCGACGAACTCGGGGTAGGGGTTCGCGACGAGGTAGAGGTAGGCGAAGATGTGGGTCGAGTAGCGGATGTAGGCGCAGAAGAAGCGGTGGAGCCCACCCGGGAGCGTGCCCGTCGCGAGCACGGCGAGCCAGCCCGCGATCGCCGCGAGGAACACCGCGATCGACCAGAGCACGAACCAGATCAGGTGCGGGATGAAGAGCAGGAGCCGGAAGAACACCGTCACCCTGCTCCGGCTGAGGTCGTCGGTGACCGCGAGACTCACCGGATGGGGCTCGTGCACACCTGATTCATGACACACCGACCGGCGGGACAGGAAACCGGCGGGCGTATGCTCCGGCCAATGGAGCCGCTCGAGCCGACGGAGGAAGCGATCGAGGAGGTGATCGAGCCGGTCAGGTCGAGGCCGAGCGGGAAGCCCGGCTCACCCCGGCCGAGGCAGTCGCCCGCATGCGGATCAACGTGCCGGTGCGCCGGAACGAGAAGCTCCGGCGGGTGATCGGCCGCGTCAACCGCGACGACCAGCTGAAGGCGTGGTGGCACGTCTCGAACGTGAACGCCGTCGCCCGGCTCGAGATCAACGACCACTCGTGGGTGCACATCCAGATCGTCACGAACATCGCGCTGAAGCTCCTGCGCCAGCTGACCAAGCACGGCGTCGAGCCGGCGATGGTGACCGACTACGGCATGGAGCAGGTCGACGCGGAGATCGTCGTCGCGCTGACCTCGCTCACCCACTGCATCGGGATGTCGGTGCACCGGCACGGTCACGAGGACTTCAGCCTGTTCCTCGCCGAGCCGAAGCTGCGCCAGCTGCTCGAGGGAATCTACGAGGAGCCGGAGAAGACCGTGATCGTCTCCGAGGTGCTGCAGGGGATCATCAGCCACCGCGCCGACGGCGAGCCGCTGACGCTCGAGGCCGGCATCCTGCGCGTCGCCGACGCGCTCGACATGGAGCAGGGCCGCTCACGGATCCCGTTCGAGCGCGGCCATTTCGGCATCCACTCCCTCTCGGCCGCAGCGATCGAGGACGTCTCGATCGTCGACGGCGAGGAGAAGCCGATCCGGATCGAGATCACGATGAACAACTCCTCCGGCATCTACCAGATCGACTCGCTCCTGAAGGCGAAGCTCCGCGGCTCGGGGCTGGAGCCCTACGTCGAGGTCGTCGGCCACATCGACACCGAGGCCGAAAAGCGCCTCGTGCCGCTCTACCGGCTCGAAATCTGAGAGCGTGCCGGCGCTACACTTCGGCTGCCGTGCGGGATCGTCTAATGGTAGGACGCCTGACTCTGGATCAGGTAGTCTAGGTTCGAGTCCTAGTCCCGCAGCTAAGCTAATAGAGCCAAATCTGGGCGAATAGCGCGAGGAGCTCAGCGGTCAAAGTGAGCAAAAAGTGAGCAGATCCGCTAGGGTGGGCCAGCGTCTAGGTCAGCTACCACAGGAGGATCGCTCCGATGAAGACCCGCTCTGTCGAGCCGGGTGCGCGGATTGGGGTACTGGACCTCGGTCGGGCCCGTTTCGGCAAGCTGCTAGCCGCAACAGGTTCAGGGCGCGGCGGGCGCCCGAACAAGAGCGTTCAGGTTCGGGCGCCCGCGATTCCTGCCATCTTCGGCTAGCCGATTTGGCCTACGCCGCCTACTTCGAAGTCGACATACATCCCGCGAACCTCGTGGAAGTGACTCGCCCCGCCGACGTCACAGTAGAGCCGGTAGGTGCCTTGCGTCAGCAGGATCTTCTCGGTGACCGTTCCGGTCTCAGCCACCCCTGTCAACTCCATGGAGGTGCCGTCGGAGTTTTGGTCACACGCCGACGTTTCACCCGGGCAGCTTCTGAGCGCGAAGTCGTGCATCGAGCTGTCATCGTTGACAGTGATCCAGTAGGTACCCGGCCGGAGTTGGAGGTCAGCCCGGTTCGTCGTGCCGTACAGCACCCCGCCCCAGTCCACGGTCATGCAGAACATGCTCCCGGCCGGGGTGGTGCAGAAGTCGCCGGTCAGCGTGCGCCCATCAGCGCGCGCCGAGGCGTTCCAGAAGGCCGCGACGAGGCCCACGGCAACGAGCGCCGCGATCCCCAACGCCACGACGGCAAAGCGACTCCTAAATGAGGAATCAACGTCCAATGGATTCGTCCCCCTTTCCGATCACTGGATCACTCAGAGACCGCCGAATGTTTGATGCCTGCCAGCGTTCGGACGGACCATCTCACCCGCTGCTTCCGAGGTCAACCGAGGTCCACGCGCAAGCCAGGGCTGCCTTCGCGGCCGGCGACTTCGTGTGGGCAGACCAGTACCTCGTCTCCCTCCGCGCCGACGACGACTCGAGGCTCGGATGCCGGCCTGCTGGACTCCTGTAGACGCGAGCCAGTCGAAATCGGATTAGTGAGGGCGCCCAGTCCGCCGACGCCCTCTCTCGCGTCCCCCCGTCAGTTCACCGCGAGGTAAGCATATCGGCAACAGCGGCTCCGCCAGCCTACATCCTCGAAGCAAACTCAGATGCGATCAGCCTCCGCCGAGAGAAGAACGAGGGACTGACGCAGTCGGGCCGCGCTCCTTATCAAAGCGCGCTGCGTGACTCGAACGGCGTCCCCCGTGGCGCCTCGAGAGCCGGGGTCGACGTCGCCAGAAACCGATGAGGCGACTACCCGGACGGGTTGTCGATCCCCGGGCAACGACGGCCACCGGGACCACGGCCGGGTGGTCCCGCCCGGGCGCGGGCGGGGCCACTCATCGCCGTGTCCTTTCAGAGGTTGTTCACGCAGGTCCCGCCGTCGTCGTCGCTCTTCGAACCATCCGGGCAGGTCGTGTCCGACCACGTCACCCCGTTGAGATTGGCTCCGGTCAGGCGGGCTCCGGTGAGGTTCGCTCCGGTGAGGTCGACACCGTGGAGGTTCGCGTTGTCGAGGTCAGCTCCGTTCAGAAAGGCACCACTGAAATCGGCGCCGTTCAGGTTCGCGCCGCTCAGGTTGGTCGCGTCGAGGTACGCACCGGCGAGGTCGGCCTTGTTGAGGTTCGCTCCTTGCAGGCTCGCGCCGACGAGGAAGTCCCCGGGCCGCGACGCCTTGTTCAGGTTCGCGCCCTGGAGGTTCGGCCCGGAGCCCGCCACGGGCACGTCTGGGGGCGCCGACATGACCGTGACAACGGCCGTACCCGAGACAAACCGGCCGGCGTGAGTGTCGCCGGGGAGGGTGAGCTTTGGCCCGACGCTCTCCTGAGAGACGCCGTTTTGGGAGAGCGAGAGCAGGATCTCGTTGCCGTTCAACGCTGGATCGATCTCCGTCCAGGACACGTTTGCCGCGTAACCATCCTCGGACGACGTCACCTCGACGAAGAAGGGCAGCGCTCCGACATCGGAGGTGCCGAGCTCCGGGCTGGCGAGACCGATCGCCGAGATGAGGGTCGGTCCGACCTCGGTCACGTTCGTGCCGAGCCCGAGCGAGGTGACCGTCTGCGTGAGCTGCGGCAGCGCCTGCAGCTGCGACCAGGTGAGCGTGGTCGGATCCGCGACCGCGCCGTTGATCAGCAGCGATCCGGCGCTCGGCGGCGTCACCGGCGGGGTAAACGGAGCCGGCGTACAGCTCGGCGTGGCCGTGTCGGTGAGCTGTGGGGCGGCCCGCCCGACGTTGACGTTGGTCACGTTCGCGAGGAAGCGGGCTGCGGTCGCATCCCCAGGAACGACGAGGCGCGGCGCCGCGAGCGTTACCCCGTTCTCCTCCAACGAGAGGATCGCGGGCTTATTGCCGAAGAACGGGTCGAGCTCACCCGGCGTTACCTCGGCGGCGGCACCACTCGCGCTCGTCGCCTGCGCGTAGTAGCGGAGCTCGTCGTTCTTGCACGTCGAGATCGTCTCGAACCCTGCCTCGGAAAGGACTGAGCTGAGGAGCGGCCCCTGCTCGGTTGTCGAGGACCCGATCGATCTCGACGGTTTCCGATTGCTGGGGTAGCGCGGCGAGCTGGGCGATCGTCAGGGGCAGCGGGCTGAACAGCGTCATCCCGTTGCCGGCATCGGCCCTCACGGTCACCGTGACGGGAAACGATGCCGCGGCCACACGTCCGCTCGCGGCAGCGACCACCCCCGAGCAGAGAGCGACCGCTCCCATGACGACGAACACCATCCGGCGACTGATCATCACTCCTCCTTCTGACGCGACGGACTCGAAGGTCATTAGCCGTCCTGAAGATTAGTCCCGAGAACAACTACCGAGTGCGACCGTGACGCAGATTCGAGGTGGAAGGTGGGAACCCGTCTGGGCGCGGCCGTGCCAGGTCGCGGTGGACGCGTTCCCCGGTCAGCCGGCGGCCCGAAACTCGGCGACCTGACGTCGGCACCGGCTGAGGCCAGGCGCCGAGAGGAGGACAGTGGCGATCGCCAGGATCCGCGCGCGGCCTTACCTCTGCCCGAGCACCCGCCGGTTGAAGGTGCTGCGAACCGAGGAAACGGTGAGCTTGGCCGCGATCCCGGCGTAGATCGTCGCGTTGAGCAGCGCGCGGCCGCTCGGCTGCGTAGTGCTGCCGGTAGAACCGGCACATCCCGTGGTGGAACGCGTAGTTCGCCCGCAGCCCCCGGTTGCGTCCGCTCGAGCCCCCCTTCAGGTGGGTGACGGCGACGGACGGCTCGTACCAGGTCACCCAGCCCGCCTGCGCGGCGCGGTAGCAGAGGTCGAGGTCCTCCATGTAGAGCCAGTAGCGCTCGTCGAAGGGGCCGATCTCCTCGAGCATCCGCCGGCGCATCAGCATGAACGCACCGTTGACGGCGTCGACCGGACCGCGCTCGACCTCGCGGGGCGCGGTACTGGGAGAGCGCCGTCCGGTGCGCCGGCTCGGCGGCCGATGCCGCGTGAAGTGGCCGAGGGCGCCGAGCGGCGTCGGGAAGGCTCGACGCGCAGCGTGGTCGAACGTTCCGTCCGCGAGCTCGAGCCGGCAGCCGCAGATCCCGATCGCCGGGCTCGACGGTCCATCAGGTCGACCAGGGCGTCGAGTGCGCCTGCCGGCACGCGGGTGTCGGGGTTGAGGGCGAGGAAGTACCGCGAGCCGCGTTCGCTTCGAGCGCGAGGTTCGTCGCGGCGGCGAAGCCGAGGTTCTTGCCGGCCTCGATCAGCTCGACGCCGCGTCGGGCTCGCACGAGCTCGACCGTCCCGTCGCGCGAGTCGTTGTCGACGACGATGATCCGGACCGGGCGCGCCGGAGCGGCGTCGGCGAGGGAGTCCAGGCAGTCACGCAGGAGGTCGCGGCTTCTGTACGCGACGATCCCGACGTCGATGCCGTCCGGCATCGTCACGCGCCGACAGGGAGGCACAGCTGGATCGAGACGCAGCGCCGCATCGGGAACTCGTCGTACGGCGCCCGCGCCCCGCCAGCGGTCGTGCCCCTCGGCCGAGAGGAAGTAGGTCTCCGGGTCGACCGCGAGCCGGTCGAGCACCTCGTCGAGCTCGGCGTGCGCCGATCCCGAAGGCCTGCGGCGATCGCCCCGAGGCGCTCGCGGTGGTCGGCCTCGCCCGCGCCGAGCGAGGACGTGATCGATCGCATGGATCGTGAATCCGCCCGTGCGCGTGTGGCGCGTGACAGCCGCGCACGTCTCGGCGATCGCCTCGGCCGGCAGGTGCTCGAGCACCGAGATCGAGTAGACGCAGTCGAAGCGCTCGCCGGCGGGGAGATCGTCGGGAAAGACGCCGCGGACGATGCGGACGCTGCGGGTGGGCGCGCCGCAGCGATTCGAGGCCGGTCGGCCCGCGGTCCCGACCGTCGTAGGGGTCGATCACGGTGACGCCGTACCCGAGCCTGAGGAGCCGCGCCGCGACGAGCGGCTCACCGGCACCGATCTCGAGCAGCTGGCCGCCGGCCGGGACGGTCGCGACGATCGCCTTGTAGCACCCACGGTCGTTGCGCGTCCTTCAGGTCGCCGGCGGTCACGAGGTCGGGAAGGTGATCGGCCGAGTCGCAGTAGTCACGAACGGTCGCGTAGCCGAGCCTGGCAGGGCCGATGGTCGCGCTCGACGATGCTCGCTCGATGCGTCCCGTTGAGGCGTTCGCCCGACCCGACCGCGAGGGCATGGTCGTAGAGCCCGAGCAGCTTCTCGGCGCTGACCTGCCAGCTGAACGCGCGCTCGGCGAAGCCACGCGCGGCGCGACCGAGCCGCTCGCGAAGATCGCCGTCTGCCAGTAGCCGCTCGACGCGCCTCGGCGATCTCGAGCGCGTCACCGCGGCGGAGCAGTACGCACTCCTCGGCCGTCGGCGACGAAGCGGCCGAGGTTCGTCGCCGGGAGAACGACGGGCCGGCCGCAGGCGAAGAACTCCGGGAGCTTGGAGGGGAACCGGTAGTCGTTGAACCTGTTCGAGGCGCCGGGCTGGACGAGCACGTCTGCCAGGCGCAGGTACCTCGGCACCTCGCCGCGCGGCTGCAGCGGCACGGCGATCACGTGCTCCTCGACGGATCGTAGCTCCGGCTCGAGGAAGCGGACGAAGTCCCGTCCCAGCCTGACGAGCCTGACCGGCCGTCCTCCCCGGTTGAGAGCCGCAACCGCCAGGTAGAGGCTTCGAACCTCGGCCGCGTTCGAGTCGTGCACGTTCCCCGGGTACACGACCACCGCCTCTCCGTCCGCGATCCCGAGCCGCTGCCGGAGCTCCGGCTCGCCCGGCTCGTCCGTGAACAGCTCGCGCTCGTAGGCCGGCCAGACGACCTCGGCGGGGACTCCGTCGACCCGGAACTCGAGCAGCCGGTCGATGATCACCGTCAGGCCCGCGGCTTCGGCGAGGAACTGCCGCATCAGGACCGGATGAGAGAGGCTGGCCGGGACCGACCCGACCGGCCCCGCAAGCAGCTCCTCGACCGTCAGGCCGAGCCGGTCGGCGGTGATCGCGTCCTCGTTGTCTTCGAGATGCACGACGTACGGGCAGGAGTGACGCGCGCTCAGCTCCTGCGTCAGCCGGCGGACGGCTTCGCGTGGCGTCCAGGCGTGCACGAGCGTCGGCGGTCCGCCGTCGGGGAAGCGGAGGGCGCCGTTACGGGCACCGTCGAAGTCGAGCGTCTGGAACGGCTGCTCGCCGAGCAGCTCGGACGGTGGCGGGATCGCCGGGAACGGCGACCGCGCAGCCGACGCCCGACCCGACGAGCTCGGCAGCGAGGTTGCAGATGTGGACGGCGCTGTTTGCGGTGAAGTCGTGGTAGTTGACGAAGAGGACGTTCATGCCGCTGCCCGCGGGCGGTAGTCGTCACCCGAGAGCGAGAGCCAGCGGTTGTAGTAGGGATCGCCGCGCTCGATCGTCTCGCCCCAGGCGTCGAGAAGGAGCGCCCGATCGAGGTGGTCGTACCGAGAGCCGCGGGTCGCGCTCTCGTCATGCCGCACGATCGCGCGCGGCGTGTAGAGATTGCGCCGACCGGACCGGCGCAGCCTCAGGCAGAGGTCGAGGTCCTGGTAGTGCGTCGCGAATCGCTCGTCGAAGCCGCCCGACTCGCTCGAAGAGGTCGCGCCGGATCATCATGCAGGCGGCGGTGACGGCGGAGACCTCACGTGTGCAGGAGAGCGAGCCGGCGTAGCCGTCGGCCCCGCTCGGATAGCCGCGCATGATGTGATCTCCCGTCCCGCGGAGCCCGAGGACGACCCCGGCGTGCTGGACCGTGTCGTTCGGGTAGACGCAGCAGCGGCCCGACGGCACCGACTCCGTCGCGCTCGGCCAGGCTCGCGAGCACCTCGAGCCATTCCGGCGTCCGCACCTCGGTGTCGTTGTTGAGGAACACGAGCAGCTCGCCGTCGGCGGCGGCGGCGCCGACGTTGTTCACACGCGAGAAGTTGAACGGCTCGCCGAACGGAACCACGTCGACGGGGTACTGCTCGAACAGGGCTCGCGCCTCGGGATCCATCGTGCCGTTGTCGACGAGCAGGACCGAGAAGTTCGGGTAGGTCGTCCGCGTGAAGATCGAGACGAGGCACTTGCCGAGCTGCGCCGGGGCGTCCCGGGTCGGGACGATCACCGTCGCGCGAGGCCAGCGCGAGCGCGGTCGCGGGTGGATCGTCGCGCGGTGGGGCAGCGTCGGATGGGGCTGGGCGAATGCGGCCACGCCGCACCGCTCGAGATGGGCGTTGACTGCCGCCGCCTGCAGCCGCGAGATGTCCGGCTTCGCGTCGACCGTGGCGGCGAGGCTCCCCGGCAGCTTTCGCCAGTGGTAGAGGATCCGCGAGACGTGCTCGATGCGGTCGGTGCGCTCGGCGAAACGGAGCATCAGCTCGTAGTCCTGGACGCCGTCAAAGGCCGGGTCGAGGCCGCCGGCCTCCTCGACGAGTGAGCGGCGGGCGACGAGGAGGTGACCGACGTACATCACACCCCGGAAGAGCTCCGGCGACCAGTCCGGCTTGAAGAACGGCTCGCTCGGCCGATTCCGGCGGTCGATCTTGTCCTCGTCCGTATAGACGACGTCGGTCTGCGGCCGCTCGTTGAGACGCGAGACGCAGGCGAGCAATGCATCGGGAACGAGCTCGTCGTCGTGGTCGAGGAAGGCGACGAACTCGCCCTCGGCGCTCGCGAGCGCCCTGTTGGTCGCGGCGGCGATGCCGCCGTTCTCGCCGTGGCTGACCCTGATCGCCGGGTCACCCGCAAGCGACGCGAGACACGCGAGCGTCGCCTCGCTCGTCGAGCCGTCGTCGGCGAGGCAGAGCTGCCAGTGCGGATAGGTCTGGGCCCGAACCGAGTCGACCGCCCGCTGGAGCCACCTCGGGTCGGTCTCGTACACGGGGGTGATGACCGAGACGAGCGGCCGGTACCGAAGCTCCGCCGCCGTCGGCGCGGCGGCCGCGGCCTGCTTGGGGGAGCGCCGGCCGCCGGGGGCGAGCTGCCGGCGTCGGAGCCGCCGCAGGCCGTAACGGGCGTGGAGCAGGTTGCGCTTGGCGGAGCGGAGCGGCGCGGTCAGCCGCCACGACGGCGAGCGTATGACCTCGGCCAGGTCCCGCTCGCGCGCCCGCAGCGCCGCTGCCAACCGGTCGCGCTCGCTCCGTAGCCTGTCCGTCTCTTCCGTCGCCCGCCGGAGCTCCTCCGCCGTCTGCCGGCGCTCCGACTCGGACCGACCGAATCTGGCCTCCTGCAGCTCGGCCATGCGGATCGCCTGCTCCCGCTCCGCCGACACCGCCTGCAGCTCGGAGGCGCTCGCCGCGAGCGAGCGGCGCCCGCTGGCAGCGGCGGCGACGCGCTCGCCGAGTGCCGCGAAGAACCTCGACACGGCCGCGTCGCGGCCGGCCCGGCGCAGGAGCTGGACGAACTGCTCCTCGACGTTCGCGCCGACGGCGAGCACGCCGAGACCGTGACCGTGGGTGAAGGCGAAGCTCGGCGTGCCCGGCGCGAGCTCGTCCCAGAGCCGCCAGACGCCGAACCCGGGCTCGCGCTCGTCCGTGTCGTGGAGCAGGAGCACGCCCCGGTCGCTGAGCTTGGGAAGCCACGTCGCGACGTCGTGGGCAACGGCCTCGTAGGTGTGGCAGCCGTCGATGTGAAGGAGATCGATCGAGCCGTCGGGGAAGCCCGCCGCCGCCTCGTCGAAGCTCTGCTGAAGCAAACGGGAGAAGGCGCCGTAGAGCGGGTCGTGGTAGGCGCGCAGCTCTTCGAGCACCTCCGGGCCGTACGGCCCGGTGTGCTCGTCACCCTGCCAGCTGTCGACCGCGGCGCAGCGCGCGGACGAGCCGAGCGCCTGGACCGCCTGGCAGAGCGCGCAGTAGGAGTCTCCCTTCCACGTGCCGAGCTCGACGATCGTCCGTGGGCGGAGCGACTCGACCGCGTAGAACGCAAACGGGATGTGTTCGTGCCAGCTGTCGACGTCGGTAAGCCGACGTGGCGAGCCGTACACGAGCGACGAGCTCGGCGGGAAGCTCTCCATCGCTAGCCGGGCGGCAGCGAGCCGTAGACGCGGTTTCGCGCGAGCGCGGCACGGAGACCGGGCGAGGGCGGCAGGTCGAGGTCGCGACGCCCGGGACTCCCCGAGGCGCGGTACCGCCGCCACTCGGCAAGCCCGCGCAGACGCCCCGTCAGGGGCGCCAGGGTCCTGCCGGTGGCGGCGATGTAGCCGACGTAGAGCAGGTCGTAGGTGACGATCGGCAACAGTTGCCGTCGCAGCTGGCTGGTCGACGCGTTCTTCGCCAGCATGCGCACGCGGTTCCGGCCGACGAGCCGGTGCTTGGCGGCCGACCCGTGGCCGAGCGTGGCCGAATGGTGGTGGAAGGCGATCGCGGCCGGAGCGAGGACGCAACGCCAGCCCGCCATGCGCGCGCGCCAGGCGAGATCGGCGTCCTCGAGATACGCGAAGAACGAGGCGTCGAATCCGCCGATCGCCTCGAGCATCTCACGGCGATAGAGGCCGAGCGTTCCACTCGCGCCGAGCACCTCGACCGCGTCGGGCTCGACCGCGGAGGCCGGCTCTCCGAGCCTGCGCTCGCGCGCGACGCCGAGCTCGTCGAGCTCGATCCCGGCGGAGTTGACGGTGTCGGGCGTTCGCGCGAAGCGCACCTGGGCCGCGACCGAGCCGATCGTCGGAGAGAGGCACGAGGCGGCGAGCAGCTCCCGAAGCGCGTCCGGGTGCATGACGCAGTCGTCGTTCACGAGCGCGATCCACTCGCCCCGGGCGGCGCCGAGGCCCGCGCGCGACCGCTCCCGCGTACCCGAGCTCGGGGCTTCCCTCGAGCGTCCGGATCGGCCTCCGCCCCAGCCGCTCGCGGGTCGTCGGCGAGGCCTCGTTGACCACGACGACGAGCTCGGCGTCGCCCTCCACGCGCCCGAGCGCGGTCTCGAGGCTCGCAAGGCAGTCGGCGAAGATCGCCTCCTTCCCGAACGCGACGACGACCGCCGAGAGCCTCACGACACGGCCTCCATCAGGTCGGGCCGATACGACTGGATCACTTCGTCGACCTCGCCGATCGCGGCGATCGTCCCGTGCTGCAGGAGCAGCGCGCGGTCGCAGAAGCGGCTCACCGCGTCGAGATCGTGGCTGACGAGCACGACCGTCTTCCCCTCGGCTCGCATCTCGTCGAAGGTCTGGAAGCACTTCTGCTGGAACTCGGCGTCGCCGACGGCAAGGGCCTCGTCGAGCAGGAGGATGTCGGAGGGAACCTGGATCGCGACCGAGTACGCGAGCCGCAGGAGCATCCCCGAGGAGTAGTTCTTCAGCTGCTGGTCGACGAACCGTTCGAGCCCGGCGAAGGCGAGGATGGCGTCGAAGCGCTCGGCGACCTGGCGGCGGGTCAACCCCATGAGGAGCGCGCTGATCTCGATGTTCGTCCGGGCGCTGAACTCGGGGTTGAAGCCGACTCCGAGCTCGATGAACGGTGAGAGGCGCCCCGCGATCGCGACGCGGCCGCTGTCGGCGCGGTAGATCCCCGCGAGCACCTTCAGCAACGTGCTCTTGCCGCTCCCGTTCGGGCCGATGACGCCGAAGAACTCGCCCTCGGCGACGGAGAAGGTCACGCCCTGGAGGACGTCGTTGCGTTCGTACGCCATCCGCCGCAGCGGGTGCGCGAAGTACTCCTTCAAGCGCGCGCGCTGCTCGTGGGGAATCCAGAAGGTCTTCGAGACGTCGACGACCTCGATCGCCCTGCCCGCCCCCCGCATCATGCGCGCTCCGCGAAATGGTGGCGCTCGCGCCGGTAGAGCCAGATCGCGATGCCGAGCAGGCCGATCGCGATCGCGACCGGAATCGCCTGGTTGACGGCGAGCGGCGCCACACCGTCTGTCGCGGCGTCGGTTCCGAGCAGGATCGTCCGGATGTCCTGCAACACCTGGACGAACGGGTTCAAGCTGATCAGCCGCTGTGCCCATTCGGGCAGGATCGTGATCGGGTACATGATCGGCGCCGAGAAGAAGAGCAGCATCGCCGTCACCTCCCAGATCTGGCTGACGTCGCGGAAGCGCACGAAGAGCGTCGAGGCGATCAGGCCGATCGCGAACACGAAGGCGTACAGCTCGACCAGCAGCGGGACGACGAGCAGCCAGCCGAGCTGCGGCTGCACGCTGCCGATCACGAGGAAGATCCCGACGACGAGGCAGTTGACGAGGAACGTCATCGCCGCCGCGATCGAGGTTGAGAGCGGGATGACGAGCGGCGGGAACGAGATTCGCCGGATCGTCGGGCCGCTCGAGACGAGCGACGGCAGCGTCGCGCTGACGGCGTCGACCAGGAACGTGTTGAGCACGATTCCGATCAGCAGGTAGAGCGGATAGCGGTGGATCCCCTCGTTGAAGACCCGCGCGAAGACGACCCAGAGGACGGTGAAGTAGGCCATCGGCTTCGCGAGCGACCAGACGTACCCGAGCACCGAGCCTGCGTACTTCAGCTTGAACTCGGAGCGCGAGAGCACCTGCACGATCCGAGCGTCGTACGCGAGCCGCTCGCGGAACGTCAGCGCGGGGCTGAGGTAGCTGCTCGCAGGAGCGGGAGCGACGATACCGGCACGTCGCCCGTTGGGCTCGGCCGCCGGTTGCTCGGAGACGAGGCTCACGACGCGGCCCCAGCGCACGTCCAGGCAGGCGCGGCTGTGTCCCGGGCGCTGCGCGGGCTGCCGGCGCGGGGATCGCGACAGCCGTTCAATAGGCACCCCGACCGTGGAAGACGGAAGGCACCGTCAGGGCCAGGATCCGCAGGTCGCGGGCGAGCGAGAGGTTCTCGATGTAGTCGCGCTCGACCGCGAGCCGCTCCTCGAAGGTCAGACGCCCGCGGCCGAACACCTGCATCGGCCCCGTCAGCCCCGGCTTGACCGCCAGCCTGAACAGGTGCCTCGGCTCGTAGCGCTCGACGAGCTCGACCTGTTCGGGGCGCGGCCCGACGAGGCTCATGTCGCCCCTGATCACGTTCAGGAGCTGGGGAAGCTCATCGAGGCTCGTCCGCCGCAAGAAGCGCCCGAGCCGAGTGACCCGCGGGTCGGGGCAGAGCTTGAACGCCGGTTCCGCGAGCGCGTCGAACTGCACGAGCGTCGTCAGGACGACCTCCGCGTCCGCGCCCATCGTCCGGAACTTGAACATCGGGAACGGTCGTCCCGCGAGTCCGGCGCGCATCTGGACGTAGAAGACGGTTCCCGGCCCGCTGAGCCGGATCGCGAGCGCGACGAGCGCGAACAGGGGCGCCGTGACGAGGAGCATCACACTGGCGACGACGAGGTCGAGCGCACGCTTCAGTGCCAGCGTCGAGCGCGAGACGTCCCAGGTGTTGTACTCGACGACCGGCAGCTCGGCGACGTGGTCGAGCTGCACCGCCGTGCCGAAGATCCCCCCGACCGGCGGGACGATGCTCAGCTTGACCTGCTCGTGCCGGCAGCTGGCGACGAGGTCGGCAAAGAGGCGCTCGTCGAGGGTCTCGAGGGCGACGATGATCCGGTCGCCGACGAGCAGGCTGCTGCGCCAGTCGCGGAGGGCCGGGCGGATCGAGCCGTACTCGCCGATGACGGTGGCGTGCATGTCGGAGAAGAGGTCGAGCTTCCGGCAGATCGCGCCGCGGAGGCTCTTGCCGCCGACGACGACGACGCGTTCAGGCGGGGTGATCCACCGCCAGAGAAACCGCGCGAGGCTGCGAAGAGCGAGGGCCGCGAGCAGCGCGAGCACGAGCGTGCGAATCGCGATCGCCGCCGTCAGGCTCGCGAGCCCGGTGAGTTGGAGGAAGACGGCCAGGCCCGCGAGACAGGTGATCGTCCAGACGAGGATGATCGGCAGCTCATCGACCGTCAGATGCCGGAGCGAGCGGTGGTCGCGGTCGTAGAGGCCGTACAGCTTGGCGGCGAGGATCCAGGCCGGGAGGAAGAGGAGGGCACCGACGGCGGCCCGAGCGCCCGGGCCGGAGACCGCGAGGTAGAGGGCAATCGCGATCGCCGCGCCGACATCGGCGAGAGCGAGCATCCGCCGACGTAACGGGTCGCGCGAGGCCCACAGGCGCCTGGGCGGCGCGGGCTCCGGGCGCTGCTCCTCCGGCGCGAGAACGCCGCGCTCGCCCGCGAGTGA
This sequence comes from uncultured Actinomycetota bacterium, assembly GCA_963765345.1. Lineage (GTDB taxonomy): Bacteria > Actinomycetota > Thermoleophilia > Gaiellales > Gaiellaceae > PALSA-600. The sequence goes on along the minus strand of CAVXWI010000027.1, from coordinate 77,892 downwards.
CCGCACCTGCCCCCGTTGGAGAGGGCGGGTACTCACGCTCCTCCCGGAGCCGCGACCCTGCCGGCGTTGGATTTGGGGGAAGGTGGAGGTGCCGGATGGGCGAGTCGAGCGGTCGTCACCAACGGGCTTACCCGCTTCGCGCACGGACCACGCCGCCGCAGCGCGACGCATCCCCCCGCGTCGAGCGTGTTGCTCACGCCGCGACCGTCATCCCCACTCACCCTCATCTGCCCCCAAGGAGATCGGTGGAGCCGTGATTCCAACAAGAAATCGTGAACGTCGCCTAAGAAGGCCCTACGTACCCGTTGGGCCTCCGACACCCGTATATCATTTGTCGCCCGGCGATCGTCGGCCGTGGGCCTGACACCGCTCAAATGCGCAATGGACCCCTCGGGCCGATTGAGATGAGCACCCGCATGGCCACGAATGCCCGCGCCGTCAGAGTCGTCTGGTCGGGCGTGGTGCTGGTGGCGGCGCTGGCCCTGTCCGTCGCCGCTGCGGCGGCTCCCGTGGCGCCACATCCGCTCGAGACGGCGATCGTCGACCCGGACGTCTTCACCGGGCCGAACGCGTCGGCCGGGCTGGCACGTGCCGTTTCGGCCGGTGCCCGCGCGATCAAGATCCCGTTGTTTTGGAACGAGGTGGCGCCCGCGCGGCGCCCGCGCGGGTTCGAGCCGGCAGATCCGACCGACCCGGCCTACACCTGGGCGCAGCTCGACACCCAGATCCGCCAGGTCCGCCGGCACGGGCTGACGCCGATCGTGTATATCGCGGGCGCCCCGGCCTGGGCGATGCACCGTATCGACGGTGCCCTCAGACCTGATCCCGGCGACTACCGGGCGTTCGCGCTCGCGGCGGTGCGGCGCTATTCCGGCCACCTGGAGGGTCTTCCGCGCGTAACGATCTGGCAGGCCTGGAACGAACCAAACAAGGTTCCCGCGCCCCGGTTCAAGCACGGCACGACCACGTGGTACCGGACGCTCGTGAACGCGTTTGCCGCGAGCGTGCACCGTGAGCCGGGTGACAAGGTCGTCGCCGGCGGCCTGGCCCCGTTCGGGATCTCGACCGCGATCGCGCCACTCGAGTTCATGCGCGCCCTCCTCTGCGTCTCGCCGGGTCCCTCGCCCCACGCGACCTGCCACGCCCCGCTCCACTTCGACATCTGGTCGACCGACCCGTACACGGCGGGCGGCCCGACACACCTCGCGAGCCGGCCGGGCGACGTCTCGATCGCGGAGCTACCCGAGATGAAGGCGGTGCTCGACGCGGGCGTCCGCGTCGGCAACGTCGCGACGCCGCGGCCATCGTTCTGGGTGACCGAGTTCTCCTGGGACAGCGACCCGCCCGACCCGGGCGGCGTCCCGGCGGCGCTCGAAGGGCGCTGGGTGGCGGAGGCCCTCTACGACATGTGGAGCTCGGGCGTCAGCCTCGTCACCTGGTTCACCCTGCGCGACCAGCCGCTCGCGACGAGCGCCTACCAGGCGGGCCTCTACTACGCAGGAGCGACGCTTCGCCGACGACCGGCCAAAGCCCGCGTTCACGGCGTTCCGCTTCCCCTTCGTCGCGTTTCCGACCGGGAACGCAGGTCGCCGTCTGGGGCCGCACACCGGCCGGCCGGGCCGGGATCGTCCGGGTCGAGCAGCACGGGCCGGTGGGCTGGACCGAGGTCGGCAGGCTCGCGACGGACCGCTTCGGGATCTTCTCGGCCACGCTGACCGCCAGCGGTCACGGGCCGCTGCGGGCGCAGTTTCCGGCGGACGGGACAACCTCGACCTCGCTGCCGTTCAGCCTCGTGAACCCCCCGGACCACACCTATCAGCCGTTCGGCAGCCCGGTGCCCGCGACGTCAGCCGGATCGTCGTCGCTCAACTCCGCCGTCAGCCAGTACGTCGAGCTCGCACCGACGGCGGGCGGCGGCTCGGCAGTCGGTTCTGCACGCCCGTCGGCTCCGGTCGGCCCCCCGGGGTCGGCGCTCGCCGCCGCGGCGAACGCGGTCGCGACCGCAGGCGGGCGCGCGGCCGCGTTTGCCGCAGGGCTCGTGGCGGTGACGCTCCTGCTCCTGAGCGCGTCACTCGCACGGCGCCGGGCAAATCGGCGGCCTTGACGGAGGCGAGCGGGTGTCGCTCCTCCCGCATGCGACAGAGCGGAGACCCGCAGGGTTCGCGCGGGGTGCCGGCGCAACCGTAGCCGTCATCGGGATCGCGGTCTTCGCGGTCGCCTACGACGACGGTTCCTACTCGCTCGCGAGCCGAAGCGCGATCGCAATCGCGATCTGGTGGACGATCCTCGTCGGCGTCGCACTCGGCGCCTGGCCCTCCCGGCGGATTCCGCGCGCCGCATTCGTCACCGGAGCCCTGCTCGCGGCGTTCGCGGCGTGGGATCTCATCTCGACCGCGTGGGCTCCAAGCGCCGAACGGGCCTTCAACGAGTTCGACCGGACTGCCCTCTACCTCGGGGCCTTCGTGATCGTGGTCGTCGCCTCGCGGGACGACCGACTCGGACGCTGGCTCGACGGCCTCGCCCTCGCGATCGTCGCGACGGCGATCGTCGCACTGGTCAGCCGCCTCTTCCCCGGCTCGTTTCCGAACCGGGGCCTGCCGACGCTGCTCCCGAGCTCGAGCGCCCGCCTGAGCTTCCCGCTCGACTACTGGAACGGCCTCGCGATCTTCGTCGCGCTCGGCTTTCCGCTGCTGTTTGCCTGGCTGGTCGACGGCGGCCGCCCGCGCCGTCTCATGGCGGCCGGGGCGTTTCCGCTCCTCGGCTCCGTCGTCTATCTGAGCTCGTCGCGCGGTGGTGCGGCTGCGGCTACCGGCGCTGCGGCGGTCTTTCTCATCGCCGCGCCTCGCCGCTGGGCGGCATTGTGGGCCCTGGTCGCTGCCGGGGCGGGAACGCTGGCGGCGGTCGCGGTGCTCAGGTCACGCCGCGTGCTCGTCGACGGCCCGTTCGCCTCGGCAGCTGCCCGGAGCGACGGGCACCGTGCGGCCCTCCTGCTGCTCGTTGTCTGTCGTGCTCGCCGCGGCGTCCGTCGAGGCGGCCGTCGCGCTTGGCTCGAGGCTGCCGAGACCCTCACGATCGCTCCGCCGCCTCTGCGCCGTCGCGATCGTCGTGCTGTGCGTCGCGGCTGCGAGCAGCGAGGCCTACTCGCTGCGCAACTTCGCGCGGCTGCCCTCGACGCCGTCGCCCACGCAGCAGGGGAATGCGGTCAGCGACCACCTGCTGAGCGGAAGCGGCAGCGGCCGCTGGCAGTTCTGGACGGCGGCGATCGACGAGTTTCGTCGTGCCCCGATCCAGGGCGGCGGCGCCGGCTCGTTCGAGGCCTGGTGGGCCGAGCACGGATCGTTCCGGTACTTCATTCAGGACGCACATTCGATCGTCTTTCAGACGCTCGCCGAGCTCGGGATCGTCGGGATCCTGCTCCTCGGTACCGGCGCTCGGGTCGGGATTGGCAGTCGGCCTCGCGCGGGTGCGAGAGACCGCCGGTCGGCGACGCACGAGCGTCGCGGCGCTCCTGGCAGCGTTCACCGCCTACCTGATCGGTGCGGCGGTCGACTGGATGTGGGAACTGACGGCGGTTACCCTCGTCGGTGTCTGCCTGCTTGGCCTGTTGACGGGGCCGGCGACCTCCACCCGGCCCCGTCCGAGGCGACGCGGGCGCCGGAGGTTCGCGGCGGCTCTTGCCGCCCTCGCCTGCGCCGTCCTCGTCGGCGAGGCGATTGCGTTGCTGGTCGACGTCGAGGTGAGCACGAGCCAGGCCGACGCTCGCGCCGGCCGGCTCGGAGCGGCGCGCGCGCATGCCCTGGCGGCAGCCAAGCTCGAACCCTGGGCGGAGACGCCCTACCTCCAGCTCGCCCTCATCGATCAGAGCGCCGGCGACCTCGACCGGGCAAGGGTCGAGGTCGCCGAATCGATCAACCGCAATCGCGACGACTGGCGCACCTGGCTCGTCGCCTCCCAGATCGAGGCACGCCTCGGCGATGTCGATCGTGCCGCCGCCAGCCTGGCGCAGGCGCGCTCGCTCGACCCGCGTTCGTCGATCGTCTCAGCGGGCTAGACGACTCGGGCGCGGCAGAAGCCGGCGCGTCTCCCCGGTCGGGGCCCCAAGAGGGTCTCGCTCGATCGCTTCATCTGCCGGGCATCAGGCAGCGCCGCCACGCGGGAGGCCTGGCCGAGCCTCGTTAGGAGTCCAGCTCCGGGCTGAGATTCAGCCGGGAGCCCGTGGCAAATCGAACGATCCGGCTCCAGCGTTGAGGGCTCCTTGTTGCCATAAGTGGCGGCGACACACCCCTCGCGCCCTCGTCTTCGCCCGCGAGTCGATACTCCTGCTCCGCGCTCGCTTCGGGCGGAATCTCGATCTCCGTGTCGCCGAAGCGCTGGAGGATCTCATCGACGATCCCGACCGCTTCCGCGCAGTTCTGGCAATAGAGACCGGGCTCCGGATCGGTGCGCGGCGGGGCGATGACAAACCAGGCGTGCGACGACGTCGGCGACGAGCAGCGAAGGCATTCCTGCGGATTGGCAGTCCGGCTGCTCTCGGCGCCGGCTTGCCCCGCCGAGTCCCTTCGCCGCCCTGGTCTGCCGAAGATCATCTCCAACGTTGACGTTCGGAACGGCAAGTAGTTTGTCGACGGAGAGGCTCGCGGCGCCTCGCAGAGCGCCTCCACGGGCCTCAGGCTCAGCCCGGCGAGCAGACGGCGCCCTCGGCGTCAGCTGGTCGAGCTGATCTCGTCGAGGACGCCGTTGACGCAGGTAACGGTGGCCTGGTCCCCCTCGGCGACGTTGAATCGCTGCAGAGCCTTGTCGACGAACGCGGTGTCGAAGTCGGAGCTGCCGAGCAGGCAGGTGATGCCGCCGACGTTGATGCTCGTCGAGTCGAGAACCGCGATCGGGCCACTCTCCGTCGTCAGCGACGGCGTCGACGGTGTCGGCGATCCGCCGGCCGGCCCGAGGGTCACACTCCCGAACGTGGCCGTGAACGCGGACGGGCCGATCGTCGAGCTCACCGGCGCCGGCGGGAGCAACGTTCGGCCTCGTGCCGGCGGGAACCTGGGTGTCCGTCGCACCCGTCTCGGTCTCCGGCGAGTATCTGACGCTCAGAAGCCGACCGCTCCGACACGCGATCCTGACCGGGTCACCGATGACGAACCGGCCGACACTCGCCACCTCCGCAGCGGGAACCGCGCAGGCAAGGCGGCCGATCGCGATCCGGCGGGGGCCAAGCGACGTGATCTCGCCCGTCACCGTCGTTCGTAGCAGCGGCTGAAGCTGCCTCGCCGCAGCGGCGCCTGCGCCGCCCGACACGGCGCCGCAGCCGATCAGAACGAACAGCACGAGCACCGCCACCGACGACGTGCGCATTGCCGCGAGTGTAGGACGCAAGCCCTCGGGGCCGCAAGCCCGAGAGGGGGCACCGGGCCGCCCGTCCCGGCGCCGCGGGCGCGTTGTCCGCTCTTTAGCCTCGACGCGTGGACATGGTTCGGGCGGCTGGCAGGTTCCACCCGGCCGGCGTGCGCGGCCGTATCCGGTGCGACAACCGTGGGAGCGCGCAACCCCTGGACCTGGTACGTCCCGTTCGCCACGGGCCGTCGCGGCGTTCCCCGCGGCGGAAGCGCTTTCCCCTGCATCGCTAGGCGAAGGGTTTTGTACAATCGTCCAGCGATCGTGCTCGGAGCGGACGTCGGAGTCCTCCGCGCAGGTGATCTACGAGGTGGGAGAGACGATGACCAATTCGCAACCGAACTGCCCGCAGTGCTCATCGCCGCTGAAGCTCCGTGAGATGGCGATCCCTCGCCCGCCGCGCAACGGGACGCCGAGGGCGGTGCCGAAGCGCCAGTGGGTCTGCAGCAACGGGGACTGCATGTACACGGCAAACCAGCACGTGCACACGCTCTCCCGCTAGGACGTTCTTCAGCCGACCCGGTAGATCCTCCCCGCAGGCGGGTCGACGACGAGTGTTCGGGCGCCGAACGGGACGGCGGCCGCCCCGACGAGCGGTGCCGGCAGCACTCCGGCGGGGCGCGACTGGCCTGTCGCCGGATCGATGCTGATGACGGTCACGAGCGGCGCGCCGGAGGCAGCCTTGCCGCCGAGGAGGTAGAGCCTCGTCCCCGAGACGAGCAGCACCGCCTGCTCGACCGGCCGTGGCAAAGGGTCGAGGACGGTCACGGCGCCGGTGTCGATGTCGACGGCGAAGAGCTGTCGCGAGACCCCGCCGACGGTGCGGCCGCCCGCGATGTAGAGGGTATGGCGGAGCAGCACCACCGCCGCGGAGCGGACGCCGGCGGGCAACCGCGTGAGCAGGGCGGTCGTATCGGGCGGCGTGAACCTCAGCACGGCGGTGGCGTACTTCTCGCCGGTCCAGCCGCCGACCAGGTAGACCGAGCCGCCGCGTGTCACGACGCCTGCCTCGGCGAGCGGCTCCTCGAACGTCCCGGCGGACACGACCTGGCGGCGGGCAAGGTCGAGGCGGAGGAGCTCGTCGGTCGGCGTCCGGCCGCGTTCTCCGCCGAGGACGTAGGTCGTGCCGCCGATCGCGAAGACCTGCGGTGCGCTGAGCGGTCCCGGGAGCGTCCCGCTTCGCACCAGGGAGCTGCCGGCGCGACCGGCGAGGACGGCAGCGCTCCCGGTACCGCCGGCGACGACGAGCTTCGGGCCCGCCAGAGCCGCGCCGGCGAGGCTGCCGCCGACCGGGAGGTGTCCGGCGAACTGGACGGGCAGCGGCCCCCAGCGCAGCGGAGGCGCGCTTGGCGGCGGTCGGCGGGGCGGCAGTCCGGGTCGTCGTCGTCACTGCCGCCGTCGTCGCCGGCCGCGAGGCGGCCGGCTGGATCGCCCTGCCGATGACGATACCGGCCGCGGTGACGAGGGCGAGAGCTGCGATCAGGAGTCCGACGCGGAGCGCGGAGCTCCCCGGATGGCCGTCCTCGTCGGGCTGAGACCCGTCGGCTGTCGTTCGTCCCGGCCAGGCGGGGCGCATCGCGTGGACGGTAGCGGGGACTCCGGACGCGCTGCGGGAACGGATGGTCCTTCCACCCGCCGACGTTGCGCTCTATGCTCTTAGGCCATCACCCCCAGTTTCTCCTTCCCAGACAACCCAGGAGGACTTTGTGAAGAACCGAATCTTGTTGGGCTCGGCGCTCGGGACTGTGCTGATCGGCACAGCCCTGGCGGTGACGGTCGGGGGCGCCTTCGCGCACTCGACCAGCGCGACACCGCTCCCGGCGGCGACGTGCTCGGCGATCCAGAATCCGAGCGGCAATCTCCTGATCGCGTCGGATCTGCCGCTGCAGGGCTCCGGCCGCGCACAGACCATCCAGATGACGAAGGCAATCGCCTTCGTGCTCAATCAGGCGGGCTGGAAGGCCGGCAACTACACCGTCGCCTACCAGAGCTGCGACGACTCGACCGCTCAGGCGGGGAAGTGGGACTCGGCCACGTGCCAGTCGAACGCCACCAACTACGCGGCTGACGCCAGCATGGTCGCGGAGATCGGAACGTTCAACTCCGGTTGCGCGGAGATCGAGATCCCGATCAACAACCGTGCACCGAACGGCCCGCTCGCCATGGTCAGCCCGGCGAACACCTACGTCGGCCTGACCCACTCGGGCCCGGGCACCGCCGTCGGTGAGCCCGCGAAGTACTACCCGACGGGGACGCGCAACTACGCACGCGTCGTCGCCGCCGACGACTACCAGGGTGCGGCCGATGCAACGCTCGCGAAGAGCCTGGGCGTCAAGTCGCTCTACGTCATCAACGACGCGGAGGCCTACGGGGCCGGCGTCGCGACGAACACGGCCAACGCGGCAAAGAAGCTCGGGATCAAGATCGTCAAGGACACCGCCTACGATCCGAAGGCGACCTCGTTCTCGGCGCTCGCAGTGGCGATCAAGGCGTCGGGCGCGCAGGGCGTCTTCATCGGCGGCCTGGTCTGCGAGAACGGCGGCAAGCTCGTCCACGACCTGATCACGGGCGACCCGGGCGTGAAGCTGATCCTGCCGGACGGGTTCACCCCGGTCGCGGCGACCGTCCAGCAGTCGGGCGGCTTGGCCAACGGCGCGTACTTCTCGGTCGCTGGCCTGCCGAACTCGGAGCTGCCGGCTGCCGGCCAGGCGTTCGTCAAGGCGTTCTCGAAGGCCGAGGGCGGCGCAGCGGTCGACCCGTACTCGGTCTACGCCGCCGCGGCGACGCAGGTGGTGCTGCAGGCGATCGGTAACTCGGACGGCACTCGCGCCGGCGTGAACAGCCAGCTGTTCAAGACCTCGATCTCGAGCGGCTACGTCGGACCGATCGCGTTCAACGCGAACGGGGACATCTCCGAGAACCCGGTGACGATCTACAAGGCAGTCAAGGGCCAGCCGGTTACCTACAAGGTGATCGTGCCCGGCAAGAACCTGGTGGCGTCGGCGTAGCGACGGCAGCAGCGGGGTTCGGACGAGGGGAGGGCTTCGGCCCTCCCCTCGCCGTCTCCGTGCTCGGGGCTCCGGCGGAGGCCGGACGCTGAGCTCCAAGCGGCGACCAGCGACGCCCGTCCGCGCCGAGCAGCCAGAATCGCGCCGTGAGCGAAGGACAGCAGACAGGGCTCTCGGGCCGGACGGCGTGGGCGCGCAACCTCGAGACGCCGCTGCGGCGATTCCTGCGCACCGAGACGAGCAGCGCCGCCGTGCTCCTCGGGGCGACGGTGGCCGCGCTCCTCTGGGCCAATATCGACGAGGCCTCCTACGAGCATGTCTGGGGGGCGACGCTCTCGCTCCGGCTCGACGGCTCCGAGGTCTCGCGGTCGCTGCAGTACTGGATCAACTCGGGCCTGATGACGTTCTTCTTCTTCGTCGTCGGCCTCGAGGCACGCCGCGAGTTCGACATGGGCGAGCTCCGCGAGCGTCGGCGGGTCACCCTGCCCGTGGCGGCCGGGCTCGCGGGGATGCTCGTCCCGATCTCGATCTTCGTCCTCGTGAATGCCGGCACCCCGAACGTGCACGGGTTCGGGGTCGCGATGTCGACCGACACCGCCTTCGCGCTCGGGATGCTGGCGCTCGTCGGGCCGCGCTTCCCCGACCGGCTGCGCGCGTTCATGCTCACGATCGCCGTCGTCGACGACGTCGGCGGGCTGATCGTGATCGGGACCGTGTACTCGACCAACGTGAGCCTCTGGCGGCTCGGGCTCGCAATCGGCATCCTCGCCATCGTCTGGCTGATCGCCCGCGTCGGGGTACGCCACGGCATCGTCTACCTGCTGCTTGGAGCAGGCGCGTGGGTGACGATGATGGGGTCCGGGATCGACCCGATCGTCGTCGGGCTCGTGATGGGGCTGATGACGTATGCCTCCCCCTCGGCGCGGATCGACCTCGAGCGCGCCACCGACCTCTTCCGGCTCTTCCGCGAGCAGCCGACCCCGGAGCTCGCGCGCAGCGCCTCGATCGGGCTGCAGGCTGCGATCTCGCCGAACGAGCGGCTCCAGCAGCTCTTCCACGGCTGGACGAGCTACCTGATCGTGCCGCTCTTCGCGCTCGCGAACGCCGGGATCCCGATCGACGCTGGCTTCCTCTCGCGGGCCTACACCTCGCCGGTGACGCTCGGCATTCTCTTCGGCTACGTCCTCGGCAAGCCGATCGGCATCAGCGGCGCCTCCGTGCTCGTGACGAAGCTGAGCCGCGGCCGCCTGCGCCCGCCGGTCGGCTGGGCCGCGGTCGTCGGCGGCGGCTTCATCGCCGGGATCGGGTTCACCGTCTCGCTCCTGGTCGCGAGCCTCGCGTTCCACGGCGACACGCTCAACGAGGCGAAGCTCGGCATCCTCAGCGCGGGCATCGCCGCCTCGGCGGCAACGTGGCTCGTCTTCAGGACGACGGCGCGGCTGCCGGCGCCGCTACGGATCCGCGCGCTGATCGGGTCGGCCGAGGTGCTGATCGACCTCGCCGTCCCGGTCGATGTCGAGCGCGACCACATCAGGGGCCCGGCCGAGGCGCCGGTCACACTGCTCGAGTACGGCGACCTCGAATGCCCGTTCTGCGGGCAGGCGGAGACGGTGATCCGGGAGCTGCTCGCCGACTCGGGCGACCTGCGCTACGTCTGGCGTCACCTTCCTCTCAACGACGTCCACCCGCGCGCCCAGGTCGCCGCCGAGGCGACCGAGCTGGCCGCCGAGCAGGGCCTCTTCTGGGAGATGCACGACCTCCTCCTCGCCCACCAGGACGAGCTGCGCCCGCAGGATCTGATCCGCTTCGCTGGCGAGCTCGGCCTCGACGGCGAGCAGTTCGCAGAAGACCTTCGTCGCCACACCGTCGCGGGACGGGTCGCCGAGGACGTCGACAGCGCCGACCTGAGCAACGTCACCGGCACACCGACCTTCTTCATCAACGGGATTCGCCACCAGGGCGCCTACGACGTCGACTCCTTGCGGGCAAGCGTCAAGATCGCCCGCGCCCGGGCGGCGCTCGCGGCGTAGCGGCCCGGGGTAGCTCTAGTCGGGGTCGACGCCCGCGGCCGTCACGTACTCGGGGGTGACGAGGCCGGTGACGCGCACCTCACCCTCGGCCAGCTCCCGGAAGGCGTGACCGTCGTACTCCCAGGAGAGCCGATCGATGTCCTCATTAGCCCCGTCGGTCGTGAGCTCGACCGGGCCGCTGACCGAGACCCAGCGGTAGCCGTCGCTCGCGTCGAGGACGACGACCGACGCGCGCGGATCCCGCTCGAGGTTGTGGGCCTTGGCCCGCCCGAACGTGGTGTTGATCAGGACCTTGCCGTCCTTCTCCGTCGCCCAGATGACCGTCGAGTGGGGCGAGCCGTCCGCACGCAGGGTCGTCAGGACCGCGTAGAACGGGTTGTCCCGGATGAACGCCCGCTGGGCCTCGCTGAGCATCGCCATGGCCGCCTTCCCTCCCGAGTGGCTCGCCGCCGCACACTAGCGTTAGCCGCGCCGCCCGGCACATCGGAGCCGGGAGGCCCCGACGCCGCCCGGTCTCAGGTGCTCTCCGCGTGGTGCTCAACGATCCCGACGGTGTTGCCGGCTGTTCGCGAACCCGCGCGAGGAGCCTCGCCGGACCGTCGCACGAGGGGGCTTCGAGGGCCTCGCCGTCTGCGGAGGCAGCAAGCTCGCGCGCCGTAGTGATGCTCTCGACGTAGAGCCAGAGCAACGGTTCGCCCACTGCGGGCCTCCTCGACCCACCGGCCGATCAGCCCGGGTGAGCCGAAGCCCGTGTTCGGCGGCTCGACCTGCCAGCCCAACACTTGCGTAGAACGCGGCCGATGCGCCGATGTCTCTCGCCGGGATCTGCAGGTAGCAGATCTGACCGTGCTCCAGGCCTAACCGCTCGACTGACGCCAGCCTACCGCCCGGGGTCTGCGAAGCTGTCAGCGGTGTCCGACTATCGCGAGGTCAACCGCGCCAACTGGGACGAACGCGTGCCGGCGCATGCGGCCTCGCCTGAGTACGCGGTCGCGCGTTTCGCCGAGGAACCGGGGTTCCTGAGCAAGGTCGTCCGTTTCGACCTGCCGCGGCTCGGCGACGTTCGGGGCCTCGAGACCGTTCATCTCCAGTGCCACATCGGCACCGACACCATCTCGCTGGCGCGCCTCGGCGCCAGCGTCACGGGTCTCGACTTCTCGGAACCGGCGATCGAGCAGGCACGGCTGCTGGCCGAGCAGGCCGGCGCCGAGGCGAGCTTCGTGACGGCGGAGGTTTACGACGCACCCGCCGTCCTCGGAGCGGGCCGCTTCGATCTCGTCTACACGGGGGTCGGCGCCCTCTGCTGGCTGCCGGATATCCGCCGCTGGGCGCAGGTCGTCGCGGCGCTGCTCCGCCCCGGCGGCGGCCTCTTCATCCGCGAGGGTCATCCGGTGCTCTGGGCCCTGGCCGAGGCTCGTCCCGACGGGCTGCTCGTACTCGACCACCCCTACTTCGAGCAGGCCGAGCCCGCCGTCTTCAGCGAGGAGGGCACGTATGTGACGACCGACGCCGTCTTCGAGACCACGGTCACGAACAGCTGGAACCACGGTCTCGGCGAGATCGTCGCCGCTCTCCTCGACGTCCGGATGGAGCTGACGATGCTCGCGGAACACGACTCCGTCCCCTGGCAGGCCCTGCCGGGCCAGATGGAGCAGATCGACGGCGACGGCTGGCGCGAGTGGCGGCTCGCCGACCGCCCCGAGCGGCTGCCGCACAGCTACACGCTACGGGCGAGCCTGCGAGCCTGAGCGATCGGCTCGACGAGCTTCGCCGTGGCTCTCGGCGGCGGAGCCGGTGGTCGGCCGACGGCTGCGCGAGGCTCCCGGCGCCCGTGATACTCCGTGACGACCGCGGCGAGAGCAATCGAGACGGCCGGGTTGCGGCCGGAAGGAGGCGAGATGCGCGCGTTCAAGCTCGAGGCTTTCGAGACGCCGGCGGCGATCCTTGACGGTGTGCCGGTTCCGGCGGTCGCGGGAACGAGGTGCTCGTACGGATCCAGGGGAGCTCGGTCGACCCGATCGACGCCCTCGTGGCGTTCGGCGCGCTCAAAGGCACGATCGACTACCGCTTCCGGTCACGATCGGCCGTGACCTCGCGGGCACCGTCGAGCGGCTCGGCCCCGACGCGCGCCGCTACCGGGTCGGCGACGAGGCCTTCGGCTGGGTCACGTCCAGCAATTGGGCGAGCTCCGTCGAGCCGCGTGAGCCCGGCCGCGGCCTGCAGGCTGCGAGGTCGCCCAGGCAGCCGCCGTCGGCCTCGCGGGGACGACGGCGCCCGCTACCCTCGCAGCGCTCGAGCCCCGGGCCGGCGAGCGGTCCTCGCCGTCGGCGCGACCGGCGGGGTCGGCAGCATCTTCGTCCGGCTCGCGGCCACGTGCGGCGCCGAGGTGATCGGACGGCACGGTCCGGACCCCGATCGAGTAGACCTACGCCCTCGAGGGGGCCGGTGAGGCGTTCACCGATCTCCAGGCGCGGCATACGCCGGGCAAACTGGCGATCGCGATCGCTTGAACCACCTCGCCGCGTCCGACTCCGCTTCGCGCCGCGCGGCTGTTACCGTGTGCGGACGTGTTCGGGAGCTCGGCGCGGTGAGCTTCGCCGCCAGGACCGCAGGTCGCCTCGGGTTGGCGTGCTTGGTCGTGCTCGGTTCGGCAGGTGCCGCAGCGGGAGCACCGCCATCCATCTCCTCGTCGTTCTTCCACATGTCACCGATCAACGTCGCCGCGGCCCCGGCCGTGAGCGCTCTCCGCTTCAGTGTCTCGCTCGCGCACGTCGCCCCGAGCGAGCAGCCGGCGTTCCGCTGGGACCTGACGCTCGCCCGACCCGGGCCGGCGGCCACGGCGGCGGCCTGCACCAACTCGAAGCTGCCGGGCGGCCAGAAGGTGAAGGCGAACGAGATCGCCTGGACGAACCAGGGGGCTTCATTCCTCTGGTACGGGGGCGGCGTGGACGCGTGCCGGGGCACCGTCGCGGTCGTCGCCGAGAACGAGTACCAGCAATGCTCGGCCAGCCTCACGGTGCCGCTGCCGGACTCGAGCTCGGGATCGGGAGCTCCCGCCGCGTGCAAGCTCGGCGGCTTCACCTTCGGATCCTCCACCCTGCCGGTGCCGGCGGCCCTGCTCGCGAGCTCTGCCACCGCTACCGCCACGCTCGCGAGGCTCAGGGGTGAGCTGCAGGCTCGAGCGCTTCACGGCCGGCGCGTTCCAGCGCCTCGTCACCCCGCTCCTCCGACAGCAGGACTCGTCGCTCTCGCAGCTCTTCCCCGCCGTTTTCGGCTGCGGCTTCGCCCGCCTCTTCGAGCCGGTTCTGCTCGCCGAGAGCGGCCTCGACGAGCAGCTCGCCACCGGCACGGTCTCGACCTCGGCGCTCGCGAGCGAGGCGGACTACCTGCAGACAGCGGCCCGGACGGCAGCTGCCTGCCGGCGAACGGCGAGCAACCCGGCGGGGGCCTCCCCAGCCGTCCTCTCAGGTCTGGCCGGGCTCTCGGCGGAGGCGAAGGGGCTGCTCGGGTCCCGGCCGCCGGCTGCCGGCCGACTCGCTGCCCTGTCGGCCCGCCTGCAGGCGACGCTCCGCCGGGGCTTCCCGCCGCTCTTCGGGATCTCCTACGAGGCGCTCCTCAGCCGCATCGCCGCGGCCGACTCGGCGATCGCTCTGGCCGAGGAAAGTGCGCGGACCGGCAAGGACGGGAGCGCGGCGGGCGAGCTCGCCGGCGCGCTCGCCCCGGACCGCGCCATCCACCAGGACCTCGTTCGCCACCAGAGGCACGTGATCAAGGTCGAGAACGCAAACGGCTAGGTACGTCCGGCGTCGGCCTTAGGCGTCTGCCGGGCGGCGCGCGCTGATGAGCACGTAGCCGCGGCTGTCGAGCGTCCGGCAGCCGACCGACGAGAACCCGGCCGCCGTGACGAGGTTCGACAAGCTCGCGCGCTTCGGTAGAGCCGGACGTGGCTCCCGTCGAACCGGCGCAGGACGCTATCGGCGACCCGAACGAGCAGGAGATCGGCCGAGGGATCGGCCAGCGCGAGCCGACCGGCCGGGGCGAGCACCCGCGCGAGCTCGGCCAGAGCGCGCGCAGGATCGGGGTAGTGGTGGAACGACGACGAGCAGAGGAGCGCGTCGAAGCTGCGGGCAGGGAACGGGAGGGCCTCGGCGTCGCCGACGAGAAACTCGACGCCGGCCAGCCCCTCGGCCAGCGCCTGCGCTCGCTCGATCATCGCCGGCGCGAGATCGACCCCGACCGCGCGCCGAACCCGGGCGGCGGCGGCACGCACCGCCGCCCCGCTGCCGCAGCCGACGTCGAGGAAACGGTCGCGAGCCTCGAGGGCGAGAACAGCGAGTCCCTCCTCCTGCGCTCGTGCGTTGAAGCGCGAGCGGCGGTCACGTTCGTACCGGGGCGCCCAGCGATCGAACCGCTTCCGCGCAGCCGCTTTCTCCGTTGCTCCGCTCGCCGACGGATCCCTGACGACCTCGTGGCGAGGGCTACCCACGCTCGGGATCGGCCGTCTCCGGCGCCGAGAAGTCCCGCCGCGCGATCCGTGCCAGCGCGCTGAGGATGCCACCGCCGTCGCGGCTGCGGCGCGGCGCGCGCAGATCGGCGGCGAGCCGGATCAGGTCTTCCGCCGGTGCGATCTCGGCGATCGCCTCGACCGGCACGTACGAGAGCCGCCGGCGCGGTCCAGTGCCGACCAGGATCAGGGAGTCGGGCCGATCGTGGTGGCGCTCGAACCGCACCGCTTCGACGGTGCCGAGCGACCGCGACCCGATCACGACCCGAAACCCCTCGCAGCGGCGTAGCCAGTAGGAACGGTCGGCCAGGGCGCGGCCCGCCGGGATCTCGATCAGCCGGGCGGGCGTCGTGGCTCTGCGACCGCCCGCCTGGCTCGGCGCCGTCGCCCGCTCGCGTCTCTCGCTCGCTCTCGACCGCCAGCGTGAGCGCGGCGAGCTGGGCTTCGAGCTGGTCGACGTGCTGCTCGATCGACTCGCGCCGCTCGCGTTCCTGACGAAGCTCGCCCTTCAGCGCCGCGTATGCCTCCCGCCCGTCGCTCGCCGGAGGGGCGGCACGTGGCGCGCCTCTCGGACGACCGTGGTTGCGGTTGCTCATGGCCGAGGTCCAACCGCAGGCGCCGCCGCCCGTCTTCCACCACCAAATCTGCCCACTTTCTCCCCCTGGTTCGCGGTACCCCCTACATCGCCGCACTGCCATTGAACCAGCCGATCGCCATCGGCGCCCTTAAGCGACGGTGAAGCGGCTCTCGCCGCTCGGCGGCCGAAGGCCCGACCGGCCCCGCGGTCGGCCCGCCGACTCAACCGAAGTGCGGCTCGGGGCCGAGGTCGCCGCCCGCGGCGAGCGAGTCGACGGCCCCCTGCAGCTGCCGGGAGGGAGCGCCCGCGGCGAGCTCGGTCTGGTCCGCCAGCCATTCGAGTAGGCCGTCGAGCCCGCGCTCGCCGGCGACGGCTCGCTGCCGCTCGGCACCGTTGGCGGCGAGGAGCGGCCAGACCTGGGCGAGCTCCGGCCCGCAGCCGATCCGCGCGGCCTGCGGTTCGAGCTCGAGCAGGAGTCGAGTGACTCGATCGCGCGCCGGCTCGACCAGGCCGCTCGAGGGATCGACGAGCTTCGCATCGAGCCCGTCCCGCAGAGCTCGCCAGCGATTCTCGGCGAGGACGTGTACCGGATGAACCGCAGGCGAGCCGCCGGCTCGCAACCGCTCGCGCAGGGCCGCGACGAGCGATTGGCAGAACGCCGCGATCCCGGCCGAGTCCTCGAGTGACGTCTGGGTGTCGGTGATCCTGAACTCGAGGGTGCCGTACTCCGGCCGGAGCCGAAGATCCCACCACAGGTAGCTCAGGTCGGCGAACAGCCCTCCGGCCACACCCCACGAGACGAACTCGGCGAGCTCGCGCCAGGAGCCGAATGCCGGCGGGATCCCCGCGCGCGGCAGGTCCTCGGTCAGCTTCAGCCGGCTCGATGCGAGCCCGCTGTCTACTCCCTCGAAGAACGGCGAGTTCGCACCCAGAGCCGCCAGCTCCGGAAGGTAGGAGCGCGCCGCGTTGTAGACGGCAAGTGCCTCGTCGGCGTCGGCGATCGCGACGTGGACGTGAAAGCCGCTCGGAAGTCCTCGGCGCATCGCCCACGAGTACTCACGCGCGATCGCTAGGTACCGGGGGCGGTCGGCCGGCGCGATGGCGTGCGCCAGGGTCGGGTGCCCGCCCGAGGCAATCACGCGCAACTCGCCGCCGAGTGCCTCGACGAGCCGGGCGCGAGCCTCGCGGAGGTCAGCGCCGAGCGCCGCGATCGTCGCGCGCGGCGGCAGTGCAAGCTCGATCTGCGCCGACCGCAGCTCCGCCATGAACGGGCGGGCCGGTAGCTGGCGGAGCACCCAGTCGCAGGCCTCCTCCGCCTCGAACGTGACGGGGTCGACGAGGATCAGCTCCTCCTCGACGCCGACCGAATCGACGTCGGTGCCGAGGAAGCCCTGCCGGAAGCGCGCCTCCATCGCCGCCGGGGTCTCTGCCAGCCGAACCGCTTCCTCGTCGCCGCCGCCGGCCCGGAGGAACCTCCCGGTCACTCGCCGCCACCACTGCCTGGACTGACTCACGAAGCCCCCCTCGATCGTCGAGCCACGTATTCCATCATGGAAACCTCAACCCGGGGTAAGAAATCCGTGTGGCCTCGTCAGACGCCGGTCGACGGGCCTGAGCCGTCGTTCGCCCATCCGCGGCGCCGGTCGTCTCGCCGAGCATTCGGACTCCGCGGACGGGTCGCGTCCACCCGGCCAGCCCTCGGCCTCGTGCTGAGCCTCGACGGGGCTGAGGACCGTTTCAGGACCGTTTCAGGATCGTTCCAATTTGCGCCTGACCTTGCTACTTGGAGGCGAACCCGGCTAGTGTAGATGCGTGCGATTCGGCGACGCGGCGCTGCGTGCCCTCCTTGCGACGCTCCTTGTCGCAACAGTGTTCGCGTTGTCAGGGGCCTCTGCCCAGGCGGTGCCGAAGATCGCGAACGTCAACTGGGCGAGCTTTGGCAACACGGTCAACCAGAACCGGTATTCGCCGTTGACCGAGATCAATCCGGGCAACGTCACCGGGTTGGGGCGCGTGTTCACGGTCGACCTGAACCAGTTCGTGCCGGGGATCAAGAAGGGCCAGGAGACCTACCCGGTCATCGTCAACGGGACGATGTACGTCACCTCCGGCGATGATCAGGTGTTCGCGGTCAACGCCACCACCGGGGCGTTGCTCTGGCACTACGCGCCGAGCAACGTCAAGACGTTTCTGAACTACGGCATCGTCGCCAACCGCGGCGTCACCTACTGCGACAACACGATCTTCCTGCTGACGCTCGACATGACGATCGTCGCGCTCGATCCGGCCACCGGCCAGCAACTGGAGCGGATACCGATCGCGCGTGCGGTTCCCGGAGCCCAGGCCAACTACGGCTACTCCGAAACCTCACCGCCGGTCTGCGCGGACAACCGCCTGATCGTCGGGGCCGCCGGCTCCGAGTACGGCGCGCGCGGCTTCGTGATGGCCTACAACGTCCCCGAGCCTCTCACCCGCCTGGGCGAACCCGTTCTGGACGATTCCGCCGAACGACACCGAGTGGCGCCGTGATGCACGGATCGTCGGCGGTGGTGTCGTCTGGACGCCGCCGACGGTCGATCTGACCACCGACACGCTCTACATCGGGACCGGCGCTGCGACACCGCCCTACTACCCGTCGCTGCGGCCGGGAACGGACCCGCGTGCGGACTCGCTGATCGCGATCAACCTCCTCACGGGCCAGATGAAGTGGTGGCAGCAGCTGCTCCCGTTCAACGAGTGGTCCTACGACGCCTCGCAGCCGCCGATCGTGTACACCGCGGCCATCGGCGGCAAGAAGGAGCGGGTCGTCTCGATCGCGACGATGGAGGGGGTCTGGTTCGCCTTCAACGCGGACACCGGCGCACCGATCTGGCAGCGGGTCAAGGTGATCGACAACGTCGAGCACCCGTCGCTCAAGCCCGGCGTGCCCGTCGTCGTCTATCCGTCGTCCCTCGGCGGGCTCAACTACTCGCCGGCTTCGTACGACCCGCAGACGCAGTACGTCTACAACGCCGCTTCCGAGACGGCGTCGGTGCTCGTCCAGCAGACCTCGGCCGAAGAGGAGAAGCAGGGGCTGCTCGCCGGGGACGTCTTCCTCGGGCTCGCGAACGGCGACTACGGCCAGTATCTGCAGAGCGGTTGGCATGACTACGGCTCGATCAGCGCCATCGATGTCGCGACGGGCAAGGTCGTCTGGAAGATCGACACGCCCCAGCCCGAGCGCGGTGGGCCGACGACAACGGCTTCGGGGCTTGGCTTCGATGGCGGCGGCGACGGCGTCTTCCGCGCCTTCGACGCGAAGACCGGCCAGGTGCTCTGGTCGTTCCAGACCGGTTACCAGATCGCAGACGGCCCGTCGGTCTATTCGGTGAACGGCGTCGAGTACGTCGCGATCGCCGTCGGCGGCACGCGCGACGTCGTCGGGCGGCGGAACGCTCGCTTCGCAGATTCAGGTCTTCGGGCTCGGTGGCAGCGGCACTCAGCCGCCGCCGCCGACGATCACCACCAACGGCACACGGCAGGCGGCCAGCGCAGGAGCGCTGCAGGCGGTCAGCCACCAGCAGACGACTCGCCTCGCCACACAGGCGAGAGCCGACGCCAGCTCGACCGCGCGGGTCACACCGCCGACCGGCCTCGTCGTCAAGCCCTGGGATCCAAACACGTCGAACACCGACGCGGTCGAGGGCCACGTCACGCTTGGCGGTCAGCCCGTCGCAGGCGCAGTCGTCAGCATCGGCGGCTGGCTGAACCCCACTCCGACCGACGCCAGCGGCGCCTTCACCTATCCCGTCGACATCACCACCGCTGCACGACATGTGGCGACGGTGGTCGGCGTCGAGCAAGGCGTCGATCGGTGGCCATCGGCTGACGGCGGCGCAGCGCGCCGAGCTGCGCGGGGCCACGGGCGGGATCAGCGTCGGCTACGGCGTCAGCGACCTGAAGACGTCGGTCAACAGCGCCGGTGACGTGGTGATCGACGGCCGCCTCACCGACTCCGCCGGGAACGCGCCACCGCCGGTCCTGCTGTACAGCTACGAGCTTCGCGGGGTGATCACGGACGCCAACGGAAACCCCGTCGCCGGCGCGGTCGTCACGACCCGGACAAACGATCGCCAGTACTGGACACAGTCGCGGCCCTCCGCGGCAAACGGCAGCTACGCGTCGTTCCTCGTCGCAGCCGACCAGGAGGGTGACGACCCCGTCCCGATGGAGGTCGGCGTCGCGGTGGGCCAAAACGCCTACGCGATGCCGGCCGCCGACCAGATCAACTTCGCGAAGCTGAAGAGCGCCGTGCTGAACATCCAGCTGCCGGCGAGCGCGGGCACGACCCTGCTTCCGGCGGCGGTCAATCCGCAGCCGATCCCCGGCGCGATCTACCAGGGCCTGCTCGTCGGGGTCGTCGGCGGCAAGGGCGGTCTGATCAAGCCGGTCAGCGCGACCTGGCCCGATGCGAACGGGAACTTCCAGCTCGTGCTGCCGAGCTCGGCGCGCGGGCTCACCGTCAAGTTCTGGGAGGCCGATCGCCAGTTCTTCTCGAGCACGGGCGCGGCGCCGGGTCAGGGCGTCAACCTCTCGACCTATCCGGTCAGGCTTCCGGCGACCGCACCACAAGACATCGCGACCGCGACCCTTCCGCACTGATCCCGCGCGGAGGGGCGCGCGCCGAACGATCAACGACCAGCTGATCGCGACGTCCGCGGCCGCGCCCCGCGCCGCGGGGGTCGCGGACTAGGGTTTGCAGGTCTGTGATGACGATGATCCGACCCGAGAAGCCAACGGAGACTGCAGACTTCAGCACCGCGGAGCGCCTGCTCGAGAACATCGAGACGGTCGTGCACGGCAAGCGCGAGGAGATCTGCCTCGTGCTCGCGGCGTTGCTCAGCGGCGGCCATGTGCTCTTCGAGGACGTACCGGGGACGGCCAAGACGATCCTGGCGCGCGCGATCGCCGGCAGCATCGCGGGAGCGTCGCCCTCGCGGATCCAGTGCACGCCCGACCTCCAGCCGACGGACGTGACCGGCCTCAGCGTCTTCAACCAGGAGCTGCGCCGCTTCGAGTTCCAGCCGGGACCGCTCTTCGCGAACATCCTCCTCGTCGACGAGATCAACCGCGCGATGCCGAAGACGCAGTCGGCGCTGCTCGAGGCGATGGCGGAGCACCAGGTCACCGTCGACGGCCTGACGCGGAAGCTTCCCGATCTCTTTCTCCTGATCGCGACCGAGAACCCGATCGAGTACGAGGGCACGTTCCCCCTGCCCGAGGCACAGCTCGACCGGTTCTTCGTCCGGACGAGCCTCGGCTATCCCGGCGAGGACGACGAGCTGCTCATCGTCCGCGAGCAGCGGCACGGGCACCCGCTCGAGGAGCTCTCGCCGATCGTCTCGGTCGAGGAGATCCCCGACCTCCGCCGACGCTGCGAGGACGTCTACGTCGACGGGCTGCTCGAGCGCTGGATCGTCGGTCTCACGCGCGCAACCCGCGAGCTCGCAGAGGTCGACGTCGGCGCCTCGGTCCGCGGCTCGCTCGCGCTGATCAAGACCGCGCGCGCCTGGGCGCTGCTGCACGGCCGCATGTACGTCACGCCCGAGGACATCGAGCTGCTCTTCGTTCCGGTGCTCGGCCACCGGCTCCTGCTCGCTCCCACCTTCCTCGCCGAGACGCGGAGCCTGACGCGCAATCAAGCGCTCGAGACGATCAAGGAGCGGTGCCTCGAACGGGTGCCCGCGCCGCGTCCCGACTGGGCGAGCGAGGACGGTGAAGGCAACTGGGCCGTGCGTGACGCCGGCGTCGCCTAGACGGTCGCTCGCTCGTGCAGTCGCGAACCCGCAGCGTCTTTCCGCTGGTGCCAAAGCACCGCGTCGCCGGCCTGCCCTTGGGGGGCGTGACGAGCCTGCGTCGCGGCCATGGTTCCGACGTCGCCGGCTCGCGCGCCTACGTCCGCGGCGACCCCGTCTCGACGATCGACTGGCGCGCGAGCGCGCGTCTCTCGACCGCTCGTGGCCGCGACGAGTTCGTCGTGCGTGAGCGCTACGCAGAGGAGGCGGCCCGCGTCGTCGTGCTCTGCGATTTCCGGCCCTCGATGGGGCTCTACTCGCCGAGTCTCCCGTGGCTGTCGAAGCCGGCTGCCGTCCGCTCTGCGATCGAGCTGATCGGCCAAAGCGCGATCGCCGCGCACGCCTCGGTCGCCTACCTTGACTATGACGGCGAGGGTGAGCGAAACGGCGCCCCCTTCTGGATCGCGCCGCAATCGCGAGACGCTCTCCCGCAGATCGAACAACGGCAGGCGGCGCCGCACCGCTACGACGCGCCGGAGGACACCCTCGAGCAGGGGTTTCGCTTTCTCACCCGGCCACACAGCTCGCTCACGTCGGGAACGTTCGTCTTCGTCCTCTCCGACTTCCTCGGCCCGACTCTCAGCGACGCGGCCGTTCTCGGAGCGATCGCCCGGCGCTGGGAGATCGTGCCCGTCGTCGTGCAGGACCCGACCTGGGAACAGAGCTTCCCGCTCGTCGGGCCGCTCGTGCTCGGGCTCGAGGATCCCCGCGGCGGCGAGCGGCTCGAGGTTCGGCTCTCACGCCGGGCGGCACAATCACAGCGTGAGGCGAATGCGCAGCGCTATCGGGACCTCGTCAGTCGCCTGACGCTGTTCGGGCTCGAACCCGTGTCGCTCACGAGTGCCGAGCCCGCGATGGTCGACCAGACGTTCCTCGACTGGGCGTCGCAGCGGCAGGATCTGCGCCGGCGTCGATGAGCTCCCGTGCGCTCGTCCCGAGTGCGGCTCGCGTCGGGGCCGTCGCTCTCGTACTCGCTGTCGCCGCCGCGGGCGGAGGTGCGGCGCGGGCGCAGGCTCCCACGCCCGCGAGCCAGCTTCCCGGCCACCTTGTCGTGCAGACGGCGCTCCAGCCCAACCCGACCTTCTTCGGAGATCTCCTCGACGCCGACGTCACCGTCGATTTCGACGGCTCGTCGATCGCTGCCCGCGGCATCGTCGTCAGCCCGGACTTCGCGCCCTATCTCGAAGTCGGCGCGCCGCAGGTCAGTACCTCGCGGGTGGGCGACGAGGCGACCGCCGTCTATCGCTACACGCTCCAGTGCGTCAACGACGGCTGCCTGCCCGGTGCCTCCGCGCGCCAGGTGCAGTTCCCACCCGTCGTCGTTACCGCCGCGGGCACGGGAAGGCGCGTGACAACCACCGAGCCGTGGCCGCCGGTAATCGTCACGACCCGACTGAGCAAATCCGATCTCGCCGGCTCGTCACCGTCCTTCCGGTCAGCCTCGACGATGCCGCCGCCGGACTACACCGTCTCGCCCGCGGGGCTGGCCGCCGTCCTCGCCGGACTGGGCGTGCTGCTCGCGCTTGCGGCCTTCGCGCTCATCGGCATCGAGCTCGCCGGGTCACGGCGCGACCGGCGACGCCGCGCGGTCAAGGCGCTCAGCCCGCTGGAGGCTGCGATCGCCTACACCCGGGAGGCGGCGGATCGCGCCGATCCGACCGACCGGCGCAAGGCAATCGGCCTGCTCGCACGGACGCTCGCGGCCGAGGGTCACGATTCGCTCGCCGCCTCGACGACCACCGTCGCCTGGTCCGACACACCTCCCTCACCGGCGAATGCGCGCACGCTCGCCGACGAGGCCGAGCAGACAGAGGTCAGCGGGCAAACGTGACGACGATCCCCTACAGCGGCACGCGGAGTCTTCGCCGGCAGGCGCTCGGGACGTTGCTGACCCGGGCGGCGCTCGCGCTCGCGCTCGATCGTCCTCGTCCTGGCCGCCACGGCCGCGGCGCGGGCCCCGAGGATCAGCGGCCCGCCCTTCCTCCCGCCGAATGGAGGCGGAATGGTCGTTCTCGACCTCTCGGCGAGCATCACCTCCGACACCTTCTCTCGCATCGCCGAGACGCTGCGGCAGGTCGTCGCACGCGGCGGGCGGTACGGGCTCGTTGTCTTCTCGGACGACGCCTACGAGGCCCTGCCGCCCGGGACGCCGGCCTCCGCGTTCGAGCCGCTGATCCGGTACTTCAGCCTTCCGAGGACCGCGACGATCGGCGAACAGCCCACCTTCCCGACCAATCCGTGGACGAACTCCTTCACGAGCGGGACGCAGATCTCGGCCGGGCTCGCCCTCGCCCAGTCGATCGAGGTCGCAGACGGTAACCGCCACCCCTCGGTGCTCCTGATCAGCGACCTCGCCGACGACCAGAGCGACATCCAGCGGCTGATCGGCGTGCTCGGTAGCTACAAGAAGAACGGCGTCCGACTCCGCGTCGTCGCCCTGAACGCAGCGCCGAACGACGCGGCGTTCTTCGCGGGCCTGATCGGGAGCGCCACGGCGGTCATCCCTGCCCAGCTCTCGAGCCCCCAGTCCGGCGCACCCGCGCCGCCGGCGGCCAGCTTCCCGACCTTGCTCGTGGTTCTTGCGGCCGTCGTCGCGATGCTCCTCGCCGTCTACGAGCTGAGAGCGGCCAAGCTCCACTTCGGTGAGGGCGCCGCCGGGGAGACCGCGTGAGACCGATCCGGATCGGCGTCGCGGTGCTCCTGCTCGTGCTCGCCACCTTCGTCGTCCTGCTCGCCTCCGACCTCCATGCCTGGCGGCAGGCCGTTCGGGCCGGCGACACGCGCTTTGTCCAGTCGCCCGCGAGCGCGACGTGGACGACCTCGCCGATCATCCCGTTCCGGCTCGCCGAGGGAATCCTCGGCCTGTCGAGCCAGATCGCGTTTCGCGAGGCCGCGCAGAGTTTCGTCGTCGTCAAGGCCGCCGGCAACGGCCTCGACAACGGCTACACCGAATCGCGGACCCGTGGCGTGCTCGAGGCGGAGCTGGCCCAGCTCGCGCGCGGCTCCAACCGTGTCCGCGACTCGCAGGCAGACAACCTGCTCGGGATCCTGGCGTTCGTCGACTCGCAGGAGAACGGGCCGACCGGCCCCGCGCCGGTTCAGCGGAGCGTCGGCGATTTCCAGGCGGCCGTGCAACTCGACCCGACGAACGACGACGCGAAGTTCAACCTCGAGCTGCTCCTGCGTGAGCTCGTCGCCCACGGAGAGCGGTCGGGATCGAACGGGTCGACGAGCGGTCCCGCCAGGGGCCACACAGGTGCCGGTGCCGGCACCCCCGGACGGGGCTACTGAGGTGGTCGCAACGATCGTCTTCCTGACTCCGCGCGCCGGGCTCGTGGCCGTCGCGTGCGTGCTCCCGCTTGCGGCGCTGATGCTCGCCGGCCGACGCGAACGGCGAGCGCGCGAGATCCTCCGGCTCGCGGCGCCGCCGCGCCGGCGACGCGCACCCCGGCTGCTCGCACTTCTCGCCGTGCCCGCGCTGCTGGCGCTCGCCGCGACCCAGCCGGCGCTGCGCTCGCAGACGACGCTGCGCGTCCGCACCGACGCCCAGGCCTTCTACGTCCTCGACATCTCGCGCTCGATGCTTGCCTCACGCTCGCCGACCGCTCGAACGCGGTTCGCGATCGCCAAGGCCGACGCGATCGCCATGCGCGACGCGTTGCCCGAGGTCCCGTCCGGCGTCGCGACGTTCACCGACCGGGTCCTCCCCGCCCTCTTCCCCAACGACGATCCCGGCGTCTTCGTCGCCACGGTTGAACGCGCCGTTGCGATCAATGAGCCTCCACCGACCACGCAGAGCGTCGTCGCGACGACGCTCGGAGCGGTCGGAGAGCTCGGCACCCAGAACTTCTTCCCGCCGACCGCCCGGAAACGTCTCGTCGTCCTGCTCACTGACGGCGAGAGCGTCCCCTTCAACGCCCAGCAGACTGCCCGCGACCTTGCCGCCGGCCCCGGCATCAAGCTGGTGGTGATCCACATCTGGGCGCCCGGTCAGACGATCTATGACAACGGTCGCCCCGAGACGAGCTACCACGAGGACGCGGGCAGCGAAGCGGCCGTCGACTCGCTCGCCTCGGCCGCCGGGGGAGCCGTCTACGGCGAGCACGCGATCGCGAGCGCGATCGCGGCCGCGAGGGCGGATCTTGGCCGCGGACCGGTCATCACCCAGGGACAAACCGAACGCACGCGAACCCTGGCACCCTATGTGGTGTTGCTAGCCCTCCTGCCGCTGCTCGTCGTCGTGTGGCCGTCATCGCTGCGTTTCCGGGGGTTGCTCGGGAACACGAGGAGGCGCCGCGTCGACCACCGCGATGTCGCCGACTCGTCGCCGCAGGTCGCGAGCGAGCCCGTCTGAGGCTGCAGTTGCCTGGAGGTTGGGTACGCCGCCGGCGTTGCTCCGCGGCCGCGCTGGTTGCGGTGGCGGGCGCGGCGGTGCTCTGCGGCGGCGGTCTGTCGACGCCGACGCCGCGGGACTGGCCGCGCCCCAATCTCGACCTGTCGTCGTCACGCGCGCTCACGGGCAGCGGGATCGGCCGCAAAAACACCGGCAGTCTGCGTCTCGCCTGGCGCTTTCGGTTACCGGTACGCCCCGGCTATGCGGGTTCACTGACCGCGACGCCGGTCGTCGCGCACGGCGTCGTCTACCTCCAGGACATGAGGAGCAACGTCTACGCGCTCGATCTCGCGACGGGGGCGCTGCGCTGGCGCGATCAGTTCTCGGACACCAATCCGGGACCTGACGGGGTGACGGTCGTCGGGGGCAGGGTCTACGGGGCGACCGATTCGACCGCGTTCGCGCTCTCGGCGGCGACCGGCCGCCTCCTCTGGACCCAGGATCTGGTCGGCCCGACCCAGCAGTTCGTCGACGTCGCGCCTCAGGTCGCACACGGGCTCGTCTACGTCGCGACGATTAGCTACCCGCCGAATGGCAAGGGTGTCCTGTACGCCATCGGCGCGAAGACGGGCAGGGTGCGCTGGCGGTTCAACACGATCAAGACGCGCTGGAGGGTCCCCGCGCTGGCGGGTGGCGGCGGCGCCTGGTACCCGCCGAGCATCGCCGGAAACACCGTCTATTGGGGGGTCGCGAACCCATTGCCGTGGGGTGGTTCGCACCGCTACCCAAACGGCGGCGCGTTCGCCGGCCCGGCGCTGTACACCGACTCGCTCCTCGCGCTCAACGCCTCGACCGGCAGGCTGCTCTGGTACGACCAGGTCACGCGACACGATGTCCGGGATCACGATTTCTCGCTGCCGCCGATCACCGGTCGGAGCGGTTCGCTCGCCGCGGTCTTCGGGGCCGGGAAGGGCGGTGTCGTGATCGCCTGGGACCGTAGGTCGCACCGGCGCCTCTGGCGGACCGAGGTCGGACTCCACCTGCATGACAGTGGCCCGCTACCACGAAAGACCGTGCTGATCTGCCCCGGCCTCTTCGGCGGCGTCCTGACGCCGATGGCCTATGCCGGGAACACGCTGTTCGTGCCGATCGTCAATCTCTGCATGTACGGCGACGCCTACGGCTACTACCCGCTGGCAGGGGTGAACGTGACGAAGAGGGGAAGGGGTGAGTTCGTCGCCCTCAACGCCACGACCGGACGGGAGATCTGGACACGGCTGTTCGCGCACGCCGATTTCGGCTGCGCGACGGTCGCCGACGGCGTCGTCTTCACGAGTACGTATGACGGAACCGTGTACGGCTTCGATACGGCTACCGGCAAGACGCTCTGGCAGACGACGATGCCGGCCGGCATCAACTCGTGCCCGGCACTCTCGGGAGACACGCTCCTTGTCGGCGCGGGCGTCGCCAAGGCACACGGCAAGGGCGTGCTTGAAGCGTTCAGGCCGCGGGCGAAGTAGCAGCGGCCACTACCGGCGGCGCCCGGAGGTCAGCGCTGCTCGTGTCGGGGCTCGAGACGGGAACCGGCGAGGTCGGCAACCGCTGAGCGCTCGAGGAACGGCCGAGGGCTCGCGGTAGTGTGAGCTCGTGCGGCGCGATCGCACGACGGACGTGCCGGGAGCGATCGTCCTGCTCTCGGACGGGGCCCAGAACCGCGGCACCCTGCGTCCGCTGCAGGCAGCGGCCCGCGCCCGCGCCGCGGGCATCCGGGTCTACACGATCGCCTAGGGCACCCCAAGGGAACGAAGCCCCCGATCCCGTCACGATGAGCGCGATCGCCCGTGCGACGGGCGGTGAGATGTTCACCGCAGAAACCCGCCGGTGAGGCATCGAGCATCTACCGGAGCCTCGGCTCGACGATCGCCCGCAAGTCTGAGCTGCACGGTCTCACCTCGTGGCTCTCGTTCGGCAGGGCCCTCCTGCTGGTCGCGGCCGTGTTCGTCGGGCTCCTCACGGGCTCCGCGCTCTCCCCCACTCCGACCTGATCGGCGGGCGCCGCGCCGGCGCGGTGCCCGCCGGGTCGACCCTCGGCTCCTGGTCCTCGACCGACTCGCTCCGGTGAGCGCTCGGGCGCCCGCACGCGCAGAGTAACGGCCCTGGACCACGAGGAGGAGTCGTCGATCAACCGCCGTCGGAGCCTGAACCGGCGAGCGAGCCCCGAATCAAGAAGTAGCCCTGGATGTGCACGAAGGAGTCCCCCTCCTTGCCGTTGGGAATCCCGGCCGCGAATCCGACGGTGTGGCTGCCGGGCGTTGGCCAGCGCCAGACGAACAGGATCGTGTTGGGAATGCTGATGCCTGCACTCGACTTGTCCTGCCAGATTCCGGTTTGATCGAAGGTCTCATGCCCGTCGAGGAGGACCTGAACGTGGCCGGACTCGCAGCAGTGCTCGCCCAACGTCCCGACGAGCGCGATCCCCTCCCCGTCGAAGGTGATGTGGGCTGGAGTGCCGGTGATCTGCTTGGAGACGTAGCGGGCCGACTGCCACCCGGTCGGTGTCGCCGGGGCGAGGTTCGGAGCCAAGGCGGCGGCCGCGATCTCGATGGCGATCCCGCCGTTGGCCTGCCAGGCGGTCACGATCGACGTAGGCGGCGGGCCATCGAAGAACCGCCCGAACACCCCGTCGGGAGCGCGGCTCCCGAGCGCTGCCGCGGCGTTGCGAAGGATCCACTCCCGCGCGAAGGCGGCGTGATCGTCGGACGCGAGTGCATACATCGCCTCGACGAGAGGCTCGACGACGTCGTTCTCGGCCTGGAGATCGGTGAAGACTCCATCGGCATCGTCGAGGTCGCTGGCGACCGCGTGCGCAGTGGCAAGGGCTTGCTGCAGGTAGCGGGACTGGCCAGTGTCGTGGAAGAGCTCGAGGCCGTTCCAGATCATGGCGCCGTTGACCGACGCGAAGAAACGGTGAGGAAGCTGGCTGCAGCGAACGCCGTCGTCGAAGACGTACGTCGTGTAGAGCGGCACCTGAGGGTCGAGGAAGTACTCGCGGACAGCCGCGTATCGCTGGCGCGCGACGTCGAGATACGTTGCCGTCCCGGAGTCCTGGTAGAGCAGAAGCGCCGCCTTGATCGCGTTGCCGTCGGTCTCGAGCGTCTTCAGGTCGTTGCTCCCGCCGTCGGGCTGCTGGTAGCGGATGGCCGGACACGCACCGAGAGCGAAGACGGGCGATCCTTCGACGAACGCGAAGGCCGACTCGGCCTTCGCGAGCACCGCGGGATCGTGCGTCGCCTCGTACTCGCGGGCGAGGGCGATCGTGTCCCACTGGGGGACGTCGCTCCAGGACGAGCAGTTCGACCCGCTACACGGTGCCGGGTAGGTCGGAGCGGCGGCGGCGAGCGCGGCGAGGATCGGGGTCAAGCGTGGATCGCCGGTCGTCTGCTCGCGCAGGGCAAGCGCGTAGGTGAGGGAGTCGGCCCCCCAGTCCTGGTCGGTCGTGCCGCAAGCGCCGGTCGAGCACATCTGCCATGAGCCGTTCCCGGCATAAAAGACCTGCAGAAGCGACGCGGTCGCGCTTGCCCCGGCAGCCGCGAAGGTCTCGGAAACGCCCCCGGCGGCTGCCGGGACAAGGAGCAGCACGGTCGCCAGACCGACCGCGAGCAGGAGCCGAGGGCGAGCGGCTGCCCGAGATCGACGGTGTCGACGCACGGCGCGCCGGGCAGGTGACCTCGTCACATCCCCAAGGGGCCACGTGGTCCGCGACCCCCTCTACCACCGCCACCTCTTCGACTCCGCATGACCGTGCGGACGACGAGGAGCACGACAAAGATCGCGATACCGACGCCGCCACGGCCACCGCCATGTAGGAACATGCCGGCCATCGTGCCCGAATACGTCCGGCGCCGCTCCCGCGGTCGAGCCGGCGGCCTTCCGGGACGCAGTCCCGAGCCCCGGAGTGGTTCCTCTCGGGGCGTTGGCCGTTGGGTTGCGTCCGGAAGCGGGCCCTGTCGCGGGCCCTCGCCGGCCGGGCAGCGGTGCCACGCGTAGGCGTCCCACAGCAGCGTCCGAGCGAATCCTCAGCTGGGTCGTCCATCGTGGGTTGACAATCCGAACCGCGAAGGAGACACCATGAATACCAGCGCTCTCGCCGAGACGGCAACACGCGGCCCCTACCAGCGCGTTCTCATCGTCGACGACACCGCGCACTGGCGCGATCTCGTGGCGCTGCGACTGCGGAAGTTGCAGGCCTCCACGATTCTTGCGTCGAACGTCACCGAGGCGATCACCGTCCTCGAGCGCACGCCCGTCGATCTCGTCGTCACCGATCACCGGATGCCCGGCTCGTCGGGCCTTGACCTCCTCGCCTACATCCACGCACGTCGTCCGGACCTGGCGGTCGTCGTGACGAGCGCCGTCGTCGACGACGAACTAGCCGCCGCAGCGCTGGCAGGCGGAGCCACCGCCGTCATCGAGAAGGGCGAGTTGTTACCGACGCTGCGCTCGCTGGTCGGTGTCGTGCGTGAGGCTGCCTAGGGCCAGATGGCGTGAGCCCGTGGCGCCCGTTCGCCCGCCGGTATCTCGCCCAGCCTGGTCGATGCACTCGCATGGAGGGACGTCAGTTGCTGTAGGCGAGTCCGGCGGGGATCAGCTTCCGGCAGATCGTGAGCGCTGTCTGGACTTGCGGAGAGTCGGGGTTCATGCCCGGCGGCGGCTCGAACCTGACATGGCCGTTCGTGATCCTGGGGTCGGGGAAGTCGGCGAAACCGTGGCTACGCATGCCGGCGGCGGCGTGCAGGTAGTCGAGCTGCTCGGCGGGCGTGATCGTCGCACCGACGGCCCCGCCGCCTCCCGGCAGCAGGCTGCCACACGCGGCTTGAGCGGCCTCGAAGTGGGGAGAGCTCGGGTCGACGCCGTTCACCGGCCCGATTCGGAGGGTCGTGCCGTTGGTCGGGTCGGGAAACTGCGGCAGGCCGTGCGAGCGCATGCAGGCCGCGAACTTGTGCAAAAGGAGTTCCCGACGCCGCCGAGCCGAGAGCCCTTCCCGGCGATGTGGAGGCCGAGCCTGAGCCTTTCGCGTCGTGGTGGTCGCGCCGAGGCTCGCAACGTTGGCTGAGCTCGACCCGCCGCCGCAGGCGGCCAGGCCGAGCGGGACGACGAACGCGGCGACGAGGCAGAAGCTGCCACGGCGGCTTGCTTGCGTGTTGCCTCGCCAGGGGCGTCCGCGTTGAGAGCATGTGGTGGTTAGACCGTGCGGAGGGCATCTGTCGGTGCGAGGCGCGCTGCGCGGATGGCCGGGAGGAGGCCGGCGATGGCGCCGATCGCGAACGCGGCGCCGAGGCCGCCTGCCCAGGCGAGGGTCGGGATGACGGTTGTCCAGTGTTTGGTGTGGGCGTAGATGGCGGTTGCGAGCGCACCGAAGGCGACGCCGACGGCGCCGCCGAGCAGCGCGAGCAGGATCGCCTCGGAGAGGAACTGGGTGCGGATGTTGCCCTTTGTGGCGCCGAGCGCTCGGCGGAGCCCGATCTCGCTGCGGCGTTCGAGGACGGAGATGATCATGATGTTGGCGACGCCGACGGCGCCGACGAGCAGGGAGACGGCGCCGAGACCGAGGAAGAGTCCGTTCAGCGCGCCCTGGGCATCCGCGCGCGCGGTGAGGGCGGCGGAGGGTTGGCTGACGTCGACCTCGTTCGGGGATTCGGGGTTGGCGGTCGCCGCGAGGACGTTGTAGACGGCTTGGGTTTGGCTGGTGACGGTGCGCACGTAGATCGTGGTCGGGTGGCCGTCGAGGCCGAGGTACTTCTCGGCGGCGGGGAAGCCGACGAGGACGCTGCTATCGATCTCGGGGGCGAGCGTGGCGGAGGTGAGGATGCCGGTGACGTAGAACCACATGCCGCCGAGCCAGACCCGTACGCCGGGGTAGACGCGGTCGATGCCGAGCAGTTGCGCCGCCTGGGCGCCGAGCACGCAGACCGGTTCGCGGGCGGTGGCCGCGTTGAGGTAGCTGCCGCGTGCGACAGTCGAGCCGACGACGGGTAGCAGGTTCAGGGTTGCTGCCTGCACCTCGAGCGCGTTCGTGTTCACGGCCGGGATCAGCGGGCTGCGGTAGACGTTCGCGCTCGTCGAGCCGGTGTCTGCGACCTCGTTGACGGGGCCGATGCGGCCGATCATCCCGGGTGCGGCGAGTGGCAGCTCGGCGGTGCCGCCGAACAGGGTCTGGCCGGTGGTGACGGTGAGCAGGTTGGTGCCGAGCCGGTCGATTTCGGCGAGGAGCCCGGCGCGTGAGGATGCTGAGAGGCCGAGCACGGCGACGATCGCGGCGACGCCGATCGCGATCCCGAGCGCCGAGAGGCCGGCGCGCACCCGGCGGGTACGGAGCCCGACGCTCGCGACGCGGGCGAGGTCGCCCAGCCGGAGCTTTCTCGGTGTCAGCGAGGCGGTTGCGCTCATCGCGCTAGCCGGCCGGCTGGTTGACGAGCGCGAACGCGGCGGCATGCCCGGCCGCGGTCGCGCGGACGACGTAGCCGCCCTGGGTGTGGTTCGCGAGGAAGGGCGGTGCAACGGCGACACCTTTGGCGTCGGTCGTCGCCGTGGCGGTGTGCTTCTTGCCGTCGAAGTCACCGCTCGCGCCGCGAAGGGGCGAGGAGAAGCGGACGGTTACTCCCGCGACGGGATTGTCATCCTTGTCGGTGACGGTGACGGCAAGCGGGACGGGGAAGCGAGCTCCGGCAGCGGTCGATTCGGTCGCTGCAACGCCCGCGGCGACCGCGGCCGGCTTGCCGGGCAGATTGTGGAGCGCGAAGCTCACGGCCCCTGTCGGCGCCGGTCGTCGTCGCGGTCGCGGTGAAAGTGCCGGCCGTCGTGTTCGCCGCGAGCCTCGGCGAGGTCGCGATCCCGGCGGCGTTGGTTGTCTCGGTTGCCTGTGTGGAGCCGCCGACGAAGCTCGCGCCGGCCGCGCTCGCGGCGCCGCTGCCGCCGGCGGCGCCGTTCGCGCCGAGCGTGAAGGTGACAGTCGCGCCCTGCAGCGGCTTGCCGCCTCCGTCGCGGACCTCCACCTGCAGCGGCTCGGCGTAATGAGTACCGACGGTCGTCGAGCGCCTTGCGTCTCCATTGATGCTGATCGACGCTGGCTTGCCGGCGAGGTTGTCGAGCGAGAAGCTCGCCGCGTCGTTGGTGCCGGTCGTGGTCGCGGTCGCGGTGAACCGGCCCGCCGTTGTGTTGGCGCCGAAGCGAGGGGAGGTGGCGAGGCCGGAGGCGTCGGTTGTCTCGGTTGCCTGGCTCGAGCCGCCGACGAAGCTCGCGCCCGCACTCGCGGAGCCGCCCGCCCCCGCGCCGGCGCCGGTCGCCGAGCCGAGCGTGAACGTCACCGTCGCCCCCTGCAACGGCTTGCCGCTCCCGGTGAGCACCTTCACCTGCAACGGCTTGCGATAGCTCGCGCCGATGGTCGCCGACTGTTTGGCCGGCGCACGTGCGTTGATCGTCGGTGGCTTGCCGGCGAGGTTGTCGAGCGAGAAGCTCGCCGCGTCGTTGGTGCCGGTCGTGGTCGCGGTCGCGGTGAACCGGCCCGCCGTTGTGTTGGCGCCGAAGCGAGGGGAGGTGGCGAGGCCGGAGGCGTCGGTTGTCTCGGTTGCCTGGCTCGAGCCGCCGACGAAGCTCGCGCCCGCACTCGCGGAGCCGCCCGCCCCCGCGCCGGCGCCGGTCGCCGGAGCCGAGCGTGAACGTCACCGTCGCCCCCTGCAACGGCTTGCCGCTCCCGGTGAGCACCTTCACCTGCAACGGCTTGCGATAGCTCGCGCCGATGGTCGCCGACTGTTTGGCCGGCGCACGTGCGTTGATCGTCGGTGGCTTGCCGGCGAGGCTGACGAGGCTGAAACTGGCCGGCGCAACAACCCCGGGCGTGGCGGCGGTCGCAGTGAACCGGCCGGCGGTGCCGTTGGCGGTGAACAGGGGCGAGGTGGCCGTGCCGGTGGCGTCGGTCGTCTCAGTCGCTTGGCTTGCGCCGCCCTCGAAGCTCGCCCCCGCCGTGCTCGAGCCTGTACCGGCACCCGCGCCGCCACCGCTGCGCGCCGAGGGTGAAGGTGACGGCCGCGCCGTCGACCGGGTTGCCGTCGGCGTCCAGCACGGTTGCCGCCAGCGGTTGGGTGATAGCGGCTGCCGACGGTTGCCGACTGGCTGGTCGGGGCGCCTGCCGTGATCGTGGCCGGGACGCCGCTGGCGGTGTTCACGAGTGAGAAGCTGACCGAGCCGTAGTCGGACGAGGCGACCAGCTGATAGCCGCCCGGCAGATGGTTGGCCGTGAACGGCGGGGCGGTCGCGGTCCCGCTCGCGTTCGTCCCGACGAGAACGGCGTTGGCGCCGCTGGAGGCGAACGTGCCGCTCGGGCCGCTCGCGGGCGCCGCGAATGTGATCGGGATCCCGGCAAGCGGCGAGGTGAGCGGGCAGCCGTTCGAGTTGGCGAGCGTGACCTGGAGCGGATCCGCGAACGCGGAGCCGAGCTTCGCGCTCTGCGGTGTCCCGCCCACGAGCGTCAGCGTGTTCGGGGCGTTGTAGGTCGGGCAAGCGTCGGCGGCGGCGGTCGCCGACCCGCCCAGGCTCACGCCAGCCACCGCGGCGAGCACCGCGGCGAGCATGAACCCGGGCCGAAGCGTGTGCAGGGAGAGCGAGCGGTGGCTGCGACGCCGCCTGCTCACCGCGGAGTCTCGTTCTCGGTATGGGTGTCGGTGACGATGCGGCCGTCGAGCATCTCGACCTGACGGGGAAGGCCGGCCGCGAGGTCGCGGTCGTGGGTGATCACGGCGATCGTGGCGCCACCGGCGTGCAGCTCGTGGAGCAGGGCGAGGATCGCGGCACCGGTCGTGCTATCGAGGTTGCCGGTCGGTTCGTCGGCGAGCACGATCGCCTTCCGGCCGATCAGGGCACGGGCGATCGCGACGCGCTGGCGCTCGCCGCCGGAGAGCTGTGTCGGCCGCGCCGTGAGCCGGTCACCGAGGCCGACCGCTGCGAGCACTCCCGCGGCCTGCTCACGCCGCTCCGCGACCGCGACGCCGGCATAGAGGAGTCCATCGGCGACGTTCTCCAGGGCGGTTGCGTGCTCGGCGAGGAAGAACTGCTGGAAGATGAAGCCGATCCGGGTCGCGCGCAACGCGGCCAGCTCGCGGTCCGAGAGGCCGGCGACATCGAGGCCGGTGATCCGAACGGTTCCGGAGCTCGGCCGGTCGAGCGTCCCCATCAGATGCAGCAGCGTCGACTTACCCGAGCCGGAGGGGCCGACGATCGCCAGCAGCTCGCCGCGGTGAACGCTGAAGCTCACCCCGTCGAGCGCGACCACCGGCGGCTCGCTGCCGTAGATCTTGCTCACATCGTCGAGTTCGAGCACCGTCTCCGGGCTCCCGTCGCCCGCCGGCGCGGGCAGGATCAGCGTCGAGTCGGTTGCGGAGACCGGGCTCATTCGCTCGGCACCACCACGCGCATTCCCGGGGTCAGGCTCGTATCGGTGACCTGGACGAGCCCGTCTTGGTCGTCGAACAACCCCAGGTTCACGGCGACCAGGTGGCGCGCGCCGCCGGCGCCGGCCACCTCGACGGCATAACCGCCGGAAGCGAGCGCGAGCAGCGCGTTCACCGGCACGACCAGCGCGTCGTTGACGCTCCCGGTCGTGATCGAGACATTCACCGGCGCCTGGTCGAGACGTCCGGTCGCAGCCGGGTCGGTCGGGGTGACATCGACCTCGATCGTCGGCGTGCTCGAGCCGCCGCCGCCCTGGTCGGAGCTCGAAGGGACGGTGGCGACGGTGCCGACGTAGGAGACCTTCCCGGGCGTCGTGCTGTTGTCGGGCAGCGTGATCGTGACCGGGTCGCCGACCTTCAAATCGGACTGCTCGGCTGCGTCGAGCTCGATCGTCACCTGCCGCGCGAGCGAGGTGATGTCAAGCACCGGCCCCGCCTGCACGGTCGCGCCGAGAGTCGGCGTCACGGCCGTCACGCGCACCGGCCCCGGCTCGAACACGACCGATCCGAGCAGCAGCTCGCCGGTCTGGCTGAGCCCATGTGCCGCCTGGAAGGCGTCGATCGCCGACGAGGTCTCCGGAGTGAACGCCTCGCCGCCGAGAGAGGAGCCGTAGCCGAGGGCGCGCAGGTTCGCGTTCAGCTCGGCCACGTCCTTCCCTGGCGGCATTCCGGCCAGGAATGCGCGCCACGGCGCCACCGATCCGTAGAGCAACACCACCGGCTCGCCGCTGATCGCATAGAGCGTCTCTCCCCGTTTGACGATCTGGCCGACAGCCGGCAACCCGGTGTAGGCGGAGCTCTGGCCGTAGACCGTCGCCGACGATGCCGTCTGCGTCAGGCTTGCCTGCGCGCCCGCAAGCCCCGCCTGCGCCGAGGAGACCGTCTGCCGATCGCTCGCGACCTTCGCCGCAGCCTGCGACGCGCTCTGCCCGTCGGTCGAAACCGCCTGCGAGGCGGTCGCACACACCCCGGAGCCTGACCCGCCGCCTCCGGCCGCGGAGGCGCTGGCCGCGCTCTCACCGGCGTTGTCGCCGGCGCAGTCGACCGTCAGCTTCCCCCGGTCGGCCGCCAGGCGCGCGCTCGCCTGGTCGAACGTTGCCGTATCAGCCGTCAACGTGGCCTCTGCCGTCTGCAGCTGCGTCTGGGCTGTCATGACAGTCTGCTCGACTTGCGCCAGGTTCGACGGTGCCGTCCCGGCCGGCACCACGACCGTGGAGGCGGCTGCATAGCCGAGCGTCGCGCTCACCTGCGTCTGCGACGACAGCGACCGCCGCGTCACCGGCGTGAGCGCGGTCGGAAACGCGTTGTCGGCCGTCCCTCCGCCCGAGGTACCGCCGGCGCCGCCGAAGGCGCCGCTCGCGACCAAGACCACAACCACCACGACAACGACGGCGCCCGCGACGAGCGCGAGCAGCGTCCGCCGTGACAGCCCCAGACGCGGGGTCGGTGGGACGCGCTTCGACGGCGGCGCGACGAGTGTGTCCTCAGTCTGCGTCACGCCCATCGCCTCCACGTCTGCTTCGCGACCCGCGATCAGACGCCTGCGCCGACACGGTCGCCCGAAATCGAAGCCACCGGCTCACCGGGACGTCAGCCGAGGCCCGACGTGATCTGAGCCGATCCGTCCGGCCATCTGTCTCTCGACGTTCACTCATCGCACAGGAAACCTGACCTCTCTAAAACGGCCCTAAAGGCCATCTAACAAGTCGATGAATAGCGATGAGCCAGCTCTTCGCGACCCGCGGCGACCGAGTCAGATGGCCGCGTTCACTGAACCACCGCTCGAAGCCACCGGCGCTTGCCTTGGAGCTGACTCCAGCTTGCCCGGCCCCCGGCGAGCCGGGGAGGTTCTTCTGACAGGCCTGCTGGGCGGCCTGGAACTGCGGCGAGCGCGGGTCGATGCCTGCGCCCGAGCCGATCCTGATCGATACCCGGCCGCCGGACCCGAACTGCGGGTCGGGGAAGTCCGGCACGCCGTGCGAGCGCATGCAGGCCGAGAAGGCGAGCGCTTGCGCGCGCGCCTGCGCCTGCTGAGCAGGGCTCGGCTGCCCGCCGTTGGGGAGCAGCTTCTGGCAGGTCTGCTGCGCCTGCTGGAACTGACCCGAGCCCGGGTCGACCCCGCTTGCCGAGGAGAACGCGATCTGACCCTGGGCGTTCGGATCGGGGAAGTCCGGCACGCCATGCTTCCGCATACAGTCGGCAAACTTCGTCAACTGCTCGACGCCGCCGCCGCCCGTCAGAGCGAATCGAGCGCCCGAGGGCCCGTCGGAGTTCGCCTGCGAACCCGGTCCGCCGGAGGTTTCGCCGCCGCTGCTCGTCGCGGCCGGCGTCGTGCCCGTCGTCGTCGTAGATCCGAGGCTCGCGACCGAGGCGTGCGGCTTGCCGCCGCCGCATCCGGCCGCGAACAGCCCAACGAAGGCGACCACAGCCGCGAACCCGACAGCCTGCGAGCCGGCGCGCATCACGTTTCGGCTCGAAGACCGCCGTGCAGCCTGATCGGCTGTGTGAGCGGCAGCCATTCCGCCGTCAGCGAAGAAACGCATGCCAAAGAGATAGCCGCACGACGGTTACAAACGGATAACGGCTGTTGTTACCCGCCTGTAACCGTCGTGCGGCATGCTGAGTGACCGGCCCTGTCTCCAGCGCAGGCGGTCTCGACTTGCGGAGTTGACGTGATGCGCGTGCTCGTCGTCGAAGATCAGAAGGAGCTTGCAGCGACGATCGCGGTCGGCCTGCGCCGGGAGGGCATGGCCGTCGACGTCGTCTTCGACGGCGGCGAGGCTCTCGATCACGCGGGCCGCAGCAGCTACGACGTCGTCGTGCTCGACCGCGACCTGCCCACGCTCCACGGTGATGAGGTCTGCCGGACGCTCGTCTCGCAAGGCTCGCGCAGCCGGGTGCTGATGCTGACTGCTGCCGACACGATCGAGCACCGCGTCGACGGCCTCGGCCTCGGCGCGGACGACTACCTGCCGAAGCCGTTCGCGTTCGCGGAGCTCGTCGCGCGCATCCGCGCGCTCGCACGGCGCAGCCAGCCCGCGCTGCCGCCGATCCTCGAACAGGGCGACATCCGCCTCGACACCGGCCAGCGGCTCGCGACCCGGGCCGGCCGCCGGCTCGAGCTGAGCCCGAAGGAACTCGCCGTGCTCGAACTGCTACTCGCCGCCGAGGGCCGCTCGGTCTCCGCCGAGCAGTTACTCGACCGGGCCTGGGACGAGTACCTCGATACCTTCTCGAACGTCGTCAAGGTCACGATCAGCCGTCTGCGGCGCAAGCTCGGCGCCCCGCCCGCGATCGAGACCGTTCGGGGCGGCTACCGGATCGTCGCGTGAGTGGACGCCGGCTGATTCCCCGCAGCTGGGTTGGGCTGCCACGGGGCACGATCCGGTTGCGGCTCACCGTTCTCTACGGCGCGCTCTTTCTCGCCTCGGGCGCCGCCCTGCTGACCGTCACCTACCTGCTCGTCGAGCACCAGTACACGGCGAACGGCGCCAGCCTCTTCGTCTCGAGCGGCAGCATCCGGGGCAGCGGACCCGTCATCCGCGTCTCCAGTACCGGCAGTCCGATCCCGAGCCCGGCCGGACTGATCCCCTTTGTCCCGACCCCAACGCAGCTGACGAGCAGTGGCGCATGCCCAGTCGACCGCCGCCTTGAACCAGTTGCTGATCAACTCGGGGATCGCGCTCGCGATCATGGCCGTGCTCTCGATCTGGCTCGGCTGGCTCGTCGCCGGCCGCGCCCTGCGTCCGCTGCGAACGATCACGAACGCCGCTCGAGACATCTCGGCCTCGAGCCTCCACAGACGGCTCGCCCTCGACGGCCCCGACGACGAGATCACCCAGCTCGGCAACACCTTCGACGAGCTGCTCGAACGGCTCGAGGCCTCGTTCGAGGCGCAACGCCAGTTCGCCGCCAACGCCTCGCACGAGTTGCGCACGCCGCTGACGCTCGAGCGCACGCTCGTCGAGGTCGCGCTTGCCGACCCCGCGCCAGCCTCGACTCGCTTCGCCAGATGGGCGAGCGAGTCCTCGCCGCCGGCGAGCAGCAGGAACGCCTGATCGAGGCGCTGCTGACGCTCTCGCGCAGCCAGCGCGGTATCGACCATCACGAACGAATCGATCTCGCCGCCACGACGGCGCAGGTCCTGCTGACGCTCGACACGAACGAGCTGACCGTCACCACGAGCCTCCAGCCCGCCTGGGCGAGCGGCGATCCACAGCTCGTCGAGCGGCTCATCGCCAACCTCCTCACCAACGCCGTCAGCCACAACACCGTGCCCGGCCACATCGAGGTCCGTACCGAAACGCGCGCCGGCCGGGCGCTGCTCATGATCGAGAACACGGGCCCACCGATCCCAGCCGACCAGCTCGACCGGCTCTTCGAACCATTTCAACGCCTCGGCGGCGAACGCAGTAACGGCTCGAGCGGATTCGGTCTCGGCCTCTCCATCGTCCAGGCGGTCGCGACCGCCCATCACGCCACGATCAGCGCCGGCGCGAACGCTGGCGGCGGCCTGCGGATCGAGGTCGGGTTCCCGGCCCGATCCCGGTCGCCGATCAGCGCTCACAACCAGGCGAAGCCGCAGCCACCAGCAACGTGCCCTAGGGCAAAGGTACGCCTGCAGCTCTGCGCCGCCGGGCTGGCTGATCGGATCACGACCCGTCCGATCGCCTTCCACACGTCACCCGATCAGGAAATCCGAGGGTTCTGAAACGGCTCGCAAGCGGCTCTAACGAGTCGATGAAAGCTGCAGGCGCAGGATCGCGCCGCCGTCGGCGGCCTGGTCGACGCTGACGCTGCCGCCGTGGGCGTCGGCGATCTGCTTGACGATCGAGAGCCCGAGGCCCGCCCCCGGCATCCCGCGCGCTGCCTTCGCGCGGTAGAAGCGGTTGAAGACGAGCGGCGCGTCCTCGGCGGCGATCCCGGGCCCGCGGTCGCGCACCTCGACCAGGCC
This sequence comes from uncultured Actinomycetota bacterium, assembly GCA_963765345.1. GTDB lineage: Bacteria > Actinomycetota > Thermoleophilia > Gaiellales > Gaiellaceae > PALSA-600. Next base: position 37,755 of record CAVXWI010000027.1, on the reverse strand, counting down.
ATCGTGCACGGCGACGTCGACGGTCTCGCTGGCCGGGCTCCACTTGCGCGCGTTGTCGAGCAGGTTCGTGACTGCCCGCTCGACCCGCTCCGGCACTCCGGTGATCAGCGACGGTTCGAGCCTCGTCCGGAAGGAGACGCTCGGGCGCACGCCTAGCCGCACGCTCGACGGCTCCCTGGACGACCTCGTCGAGCCGGAACTCGGTCGGCGCGACGTCCGGCTCCTCGCCGCGCGCGAGCTCGACGAGCTCCGCGACCAGCGCCGTCATCGACTCCAGCTCGTCCTGGACGTCCGTCGATCAGCTCCTCGCGTTCCTTCGGGTCGAGCGTGCCCGGGTGCAGCGAGCAGCCCGATGTTCGCCCGCAGCGTCGCGATCGGCGTGCGCAGCTCGTGCGACGCGTCGGCGACGAGCTGGCGCTGGGCGCGCAGCGACGCCTCCAGGCTGGCGAGCAGCTCGTCGAGCCGAGTCGAGAGGCGGCTGATCTCGTCCCGTCCGCGCTGCCCGGTCCGCTCGCTGAGATCGCCGGTCTCGACGATTCGCTCGGTCGTCTCGGTCAGCCGGCGCAGCGGCGCGACCGCCCTGCCGGAGACGAGCGCGCCGAGAATCGCCGCCGCGCCGACACCGCCGAGCGAGATGAAGACAAGCAGCCACTTCAGACGCGACGAGGTTGCGATCGACATCGAGCAGCGAGCGCGAGATCGTCACCGCCTCGTTTTGCGAGCTGATCGAGAGCACCCGCGTCGGCACGCCGTTGACGGTCGTCGTGATGAACGTCGGGCGCGACATCGTCGGCGAGCCACCGGGCTTGCGCTTGAGCACCCTCACCTGCACGCGCCGTGGACGAACGCGGCAACACCACCCTGAACACGCCGGGCGCAAGACGCCGTGGCAGGGCCGTCGCGCCGGTGACGGCTGGCCCGCGCACCGACCGCCACGCTGCTTGAAGCCTCGCGACGTCCGGGGCCGTACCGCGTTCAAGCGGCGGTAAGGCCAAGCTCGAGGCTGAGATCGCTGTCGACCTGGCGAGATCAGCTCGTGCCGGTCGGTGTAGTAGACGACGAACGAGGCGCCGACGATCGCGACGGCGACCGCCAGCGCCGCGAGCACGGTCAGGCGCAGCCGGAAGCTCATCGCTCCCTCAACGTGAAGCCGACGCCGCGAACGGTCTGGATCAGCCGGCGCTCGCCGCCCGCCTCGAGCTTGCGCCGCAGATGGCCGACGAACACGTCCAGCGAGTTCGACGAGAGCGACGCGTCGTGCCCCCAGACCCGCTCGTAGATCAGCCCGCGCGGCGAGCACCTGGCGGGGATGGCGAAGGAAGAACTCGAGCAGCTCGAACTCGATCGGCGAGAGCTCGATCTCCCGCCCGCCCCGCCGCGCGTCGCGCGTCAGCAGGTCGAGCTCGAGATCGGCGAAGACGAGCTTCTCGGCGCCGCCACCGGACCGACGCAACAGCGCCCGGACACGGGCGACCAGCTCCTCGTTCGCGAACGGCTTGACCAGGTAGTCGTCGGCGCCCGCCTCGAGCCCGGCGACCCGGTCGCGCACCGCGTCGCGCGCGGTCAGCATCAGCACCGGCAGCTGATCGCCGGCAGCGCGCAGCTGCTCGCAGACCTCGATCCCGTCGCTCCCCGGCATCATCACGTCGAGCACCACCGCGTCGAACGCCCGCGCGCGCAAGCGGGCAAGCGCCTCGTCGCCGTCCCCGGCCACCTCGACCTCGAACCCGTTCGAGACGAGCACACGCCGAAGCGCATTCCGCAGCCTCGTGTCGTCGTCGACTACCAGGATCGCCATCAGCGGATTGTCGCCGAAGCGCGCCTAGCGGCTTCCCTGCCGATCGACCCTCGTCGGTGATGAGACGAACTCGACGCCGTCGCACCCGCGCTGGATTGCAGATCCTCACTCCTATCTCGGCGGTTCGCGACGTCGGCCACTACCTGAAGGAAACCTGAGGTTCGTAAAACGGCTCTAAAACCGCTCCAACGAGTCGCTGAAACCGCCTGCTGCCCGACTCGACCGGCTACCGCGTTCGCCCGGATGCCTCTGAGCGATGCCCGTACCGCACCATCTCGCGGGCGTCGCCATTACCGCTCGGCGGTCGCCTTCAGCCCCTCCAGCATCGCTTTCCAGTTCTTCTCGTACTCCGCGCGGCTCGCTCGGTCGGCGTCGGTGACTCCGCCGGCGAGATTCGATTGAGTCAGCGTCACCCTCGTGCCGCTCTCTGCCTCGGCAAGCACAATGTCGACGATGTGGTAGCTCTCGGGCACGTCGTCGGTGCCGCTCATCGGGCTCCAGTGCGAGTAGCTCAGCTCCTCGTTGGGCCGGAACACGAGAATCTCGCCCTTGTCAGCGTACGGTCGGCCCTTCCACTCACCTGCGAAGGTGATCGGGCTGCCGACCTTCCAGTCGGTGGTCACGCTGGTGCCGAAAAAGTACTCGCGGATCAGGTCCGGGTTCGTAAGCGCATCCCACACCTGCCGGCCAGAAGCATCGACAACAACCGAGACCTGGGCTGTCGCAACCGTCATATCGCTCCTTCCATCCTCGAGTTCTCCCTCGCGAAGCCTGGCGCATGCGGGCATCGGTCACGGGGCGGAGACCGGGCGTCGTCTCCGCGAGATCCGCTCCAGCGCCGGCCCCGAGAGCACGCTCACCGCCAACCCATCAAGCTCTCATGCTCCGTTCTCCCTACCCGGATCGGCGACCTTCTCAAACTGCCGGAAAGCTGCGCTACCGACGCCGTTGATATAGCGGAGAGCTGGGCGCGTCGATGGCAGCGCTCACAGCCATTCGGTGCGGAAGGTCAGGCTGACGTGGTGTCGATCTGTTGCGGCGGCAGGGAGCCGGTGCTCATGAAGGAGTGAACCATGTCCGGCGGCACGATCACGATGTCGCCCGAGCCGACGTGCGCTTCTTGCTCGTCTGCGATCACCGTCGCCTCGCCCGCAAGCGTGACGAAGACCTCCTCGTCGGGCTGCCTGTGGCGGCGCGGCCCGTCTCCTGGTGCCGCGTCGACGAGGATCACGCTGTCGCCGAGCCCACCGTGGTCGGCACCAGCCAGATTGCGCGATGCTGCCGAGCGGGAGCTCGCTCTCGTTCCGTAGGCGGGCTTCCAGCGACTACTCGATCGGCTGATAGCTGAGGTGCAGGACACCGTTCTCGTAGGGGTCCGCCGCGGCGAGCCCGAACCTCGCCGCGGAATCACCGGCGGAGAACAGTCGCTGACCGACCCCGAGCGTCAACGGAAAGACGAACAGATGCAGCTCGTCAACGAGACCATCCGCGAGCAAGGCACGAACGAGCATGCCGCTCCCGCTCACGTACAGGTCGCCCGCGAGTCGTCCCTTCAGCTCACGGATCGCATCGTTGGAATAGGGGCCCAGGAGCGTCGAGTTGTTCCAGTCGGCGCGCTCGAGCGTCGCCGAAACGACGTACTTGGGCGAGTCGTTCATGAACGGAGCGCCAGGATCGTCGGCGGCGGTCCGCCCCGACCACGCCGGCGCAAACATCTCGAACGTGCGGCGGCCCAATAGGAGCCCCTGGCTGGCACCCATCATCGCGCCGATCGCCTCACCCATCCTCGGGTCGAACGGGTAGTCCATCGTCCACCTCGGCTCCTCGATGACACCGTCGAGTGTGATGAACTCGTGTACAACGATCCTGCCCATGACTGTCTCCTTCACCGGTTGCTCGAACACTGGTCGTTCAGCTCCCTCGGACCGAGCTCGAACGACAAACCCATCGCCGACAGACCCATCGCCGCGCCGATCGTCGGCGAACGGTCCCAAGAGACCTGCCCCGCTCCAAGACGTCGAGGCTAACTATGAGCTCGACCGGACGCCGCAGTCGGTCCGAAACCGATAGAGCCAGCCGGCTCGGCGAAGCTGCGCAACGGTGATCCGGACGAGCCGATCGTCGGGAGTCGGACGATAAGGTTCGGGCCAGATGAGCTTTGAGCTTCGGCGCTGCGCCGATCCGACCGAGTTCCAGAGCGCCTTGATGGCGATCGGGCAGTACTTCGGGATGGAGCCGGGCGACGAGCTGTCTCGGCAGTTCGAGCAACTGCTCCCGATCGAGCGCATGCACGCGGTATGGGACGGCGCCACCATCGTGGCCGGGGCCGGCTCGTTTCCGTTGACGCTCTCGGTTCCCGGCGGCGAGTTGCCGTGCTCCGGAACGACGGTCGTGGGCGTCTCGCCAACTCATCGCCGCCGCGGGCTGCTGCGCACCATGATGCGGGTTGGGCTCGACGAGGCTCATGAGCGGGGCGAGCCGCTGGCCGCGCTCTGGGCCTCCGAGGAACCGATCTACGGGCGGTTCGGGTACGGGCAGGCAGGATTTGCAGGCGAGCTCTCGATTCAGAAAGGCCACGACGCTTTCGCCGTCCCGCGCGAGCGGAGCGGAACGGTCCGGCTCGTCGAGGCGGACGAAGCACTCGAACTCTTCCCGCCACTCTGGGGCGCCCTGGCCCGCCAGCGTCCGGGAATGCCTAGTCGCTCGCGCGACTGGTGGCAGTTCAGGGCCCTCGCCCAGCGAAGCGGCCGCGGGAAGAGTCGCCTCGCGCTCGTGGAACTCGACGGCGCTCCGGCCGCCTACGCGCTCTACCGCCACGATCCGAAGTGGGAAGGCGGCAGCTCGTCGGGGACGGTGGTCGTCGTCGAGGCGATCGGCGTGGTGGCGGCCGCGGTTGCCGACCTTTGGCGTTTCCTGCTCGACATCGACTGGTTCGAGACGGTCTCGACCTCGCTCGTGCCGCCCGACCATCCGCTCTTCTTTCTCCTCGCGGAGCCGCGACGGACGCGCTACCGCCGAGGCGACGGCCTCTGGGTCCGACTCGTCGACGTCGGCGCCGCCCTCACGGGCCGCAGCTACCCAGTCGAGCCCGACCTTGTCTTCGATGTCCGCGACACCTTCTGCCCCTGGAACGAAGGCCGTTGGCACCTCGTCGGCGGCACCGCCAAGCGGACAGACTCGTCTCCCGATCTCGCGCTCGACGTTGCCGCCCTCGCGTCGGCATATCTCGGCGGACTGGGCTTTGCCGAGCTCGCACAGGGCGGGCACGTCGAAGAACTGACTCGTGGTGCCGTCGAGCGCGCCGATTCGAGTTTTCGCCACGGTCTCCACCCGTGGTGCCCAGAAATCTTCTAACTCCTCCTGTCGCGCTCCGGTTCGCCGCGTCAGGGCAGGGCGATTGGCGTGGTCACCCGTCGCTCACCCCGTCGCATGACGTAGCGTATTTTGCACGGTCGGGATATGGCGAGGATGATCCCCCAACGCGAACTGCGCAAGGACAACGCGAGGGTGATCGAAGCGGTCGCGGGCGGCGAGAGCTTCGTCGTAACTCGTCACGGCGTGCCGGTTGCCGAGCTCCGGCCGATACAGCCAATGGTCGAAGGTTTATCCCGAAGGCGGAACTCGTGGCTCTCGCGGCTGCCGGTCCGCACCTCGATGCCGGGCAGTTCCGCGCCGACCTCGATCGTACGATCGAGCAACTGCTGTAGATGACGACGGGACTCCTCGATACCTCGGTCGTCGTCGACGGGGACGATCCAACCGTCTCGGCTGCGCTTCCCGACGAGCCCGCCGTATCCGCGACCACCCTCGCCCAACTGGCCGCTGGGCCGCATGTGGCGTCGACGGCTCTCGAAGGCGCTCGCCGTCAAGCGCGCCTGCAGCAAGTCGAGGCGGCCTTCGAACCGCTCGCGTTCGACATCTCCGCCGCACGCAGCTACGGACGGATCGTCGCTGCCGTCGCCGAGACGGGCCGTTCACATCGTCGCCGCGTCGCGGACACGCTCATCGCAGCAACCGCCCACGCCAACCGGCGCGACCTTTACACGCGCAATCCCGACGACTTCACGGGCTCGACACGCTCATCGACGTCATCGCCGTGTGAGCACCGTGAGGGGTGAGGCGTCTCGTTCTTCGGGTCGCGGTGCTGCCGCCCCGCTGAAGCCGCAGGACGGCGCGATGAGGCCCGCATCACCGAGCCGGAGGGCCTGGCGAGAGCGGAGAACGGGCGCGAGCCCGAAACCCGCTGAGCGTGTGTGGTAAAGCCGCGCCAGGGCGTGCCGGCGCTACCCGGACTACGGATGCTCTCGTCCTATCGGGCGAGCTGGCTCTCGAAGGACGTCATCGCCGGATTGGTGCTGGCGACACTCCTTGTGCCGCAGGGAATGGCCTATGCGGAGTTGGCGGGGCTTCCGCCGATCACCGGCCTCTACACATCGATTCTCTGTTTGGTCGGCTATGCCGTGTTCGGGCCATCGAAAATTCTGGTGCTGGGGCCCGACTCGTCGCTCGGGCCGATGATCGCTGCGACGATTCTGCCGCTGCTCGGGGCCGACGGCGATCCGCAGCGCGCCGTCGCGCTTGCTTCGATGCTCGCGTTGATCGTCGGCGCGTTCATGGCACTCGGTGGCATCGCCAAGCTTGGCTTTGTCGCCGACCTGCTCTCGAAGCCCACGATGATCGGGTACATGAACGGGTTGGCCCTGACGATTCTCGTCGGGCAACTGCCGAAGCTGTTCGGCTTCTCCGTCGACGCTGACGGTTTCATCCCCGAGCTGAAGGGCTTCCTCAACGGACTCTTCAGCCACGAAACGGTGCCCGCGGCGCTCGCGATCGGCGTGTTCGGCCTCGCGACGCTTGTCCTTTTCCAGCGGGTGCTGCCGAAGGTTCCGGGTGTCCTCGCCGCCGTCGTTCTTTCCATCCTTGCCGCGAGCCTTTTCAACCTCGCCGAGCACGGGGTCAAGCTCGTGGGCACGCTGCCGCAAGGGTTTCCACCCCTCACCGTCCCCGGCATCCGGCTCTCCGATCTTCCGCTCCTGATCGGGGGGGCAGCGGGCATTGCGCTGGTCGCACTGGCGGACACGATCGCGACCGCATCGGCTTTTGCCGATCGGACCGGCCAGGAGATCGACGGGAACCAGGAGATGCTCGGCATCGGTGCAGCGAATATCGCGGCCGGGCTCTTTCAAGGCTTCCCCGTCAGCACGAGCGGTTCGCGAACAGCCGTGGCGCAGCAAGCGGGTGCGAAGACACAGGTAGCGGGGCTGGTCGGAGCATTCGCGATCACGTTGATGCTCGTGCTCGTCCCGGGGCTGTTACGGAACCTGCCACAGCCCACCCTTGCGGCAGTCGTGATCGCTGCTTCGGTCTCGCTCGCCGACCTGCCCGCGACCGCGCGGCTCTGGAAGCAACGCCGGGCTGAGTTCGCCGTATCGATCGCGGCGTTTCTCGGTGTGGTCCTGCTCGGCGTCCTCCCCGGGATCGCGATCGCCGTCGCCGTCTCGGTCGCCGAGGCGTTCCGACGTTCGTGGTGGCCGTACCAAACTGAGCTCGGACGGGCCGCCGGGCTGCCCGGATATCACGACCTGCGTAGCTATCCGGATGCCGAGCTGCTACCCGGACTCGTCGTCTTCCGCTTCGACGCGCCGCTGTTCTTCGCGAACGCGAGGACGTTCCGTGAGCAGATCCGAAAGCTCGCCTCGGCCGAGCCTCGGCCGAGCTGGATCCTCGTGGCCGCCGAGCCGATCACCGACGTGGACACGACGGCGGCAGACATGCTCGAAGAGCTTGACCGGGCGATCAACGCCAAGGGCGTGTCACTGGTGTTCGCGGAGATGAAGGACCCGGTCAGGGACAAGCTCGAGCGCTACGGGCTCACCCAGACGATCGACCGCCGACACTTCTTCCCGACACTCGACGCAGCCATCGCTGCCTTTCGTGCGGAAACCGGCGCAGACTGGACACGCGCAAGCCGCCGCTGATCCCGTACAGACGACGCCCGACGTCGTCATCACCCGGCCTGTCCGGACGCGAGGGCCCGATACGCGCCTGCGGTCACGACGCCAAAGACGAGGTGCGCGCTGAGGTCCTTACCGAGCGTCTTGAGGTCGTATTCCCAGATCGGCCGATAGACGCCAAACGCCGGAAGGATCGCGTAGCCCGCGGCCCAGACTCCCGTGCCGAACAGTAGGCCGTGGCGGAGCTTGGGCGTCGAGACGACGCCGGCCATTAGCCCGTACGAGGCGCCCGCAGCGAGGCCGTACCCCCAATGGGTCACGTTGTTGAGTGCACGAACGTGTTTCGGCGGAAGCTCACGCCGGCGCGCTGCCTCGATCAGCCGCTTCGCAACCCGCGCCGGAGCGGGCGCCTCGTCCCAGCTCTCGAGCCCGGCGGAGGACTCCCAGGCCGAGAAGCTGCTGGCACCCCCTTCGCGCCGGTAGCGGCCGTAGAGCAAGAGGTCCATCGCGAACGTCCCGGCGGCGCTTGCGGCGACGCCGCGTGCGGAGGCGGCGACGAGCGTCGACGGCCTCACTGTGGTTCGACGCTTGACCATGAGCGAAATGTCGCTTCGAGGCCGTTCGATCGCGCCTGTCGAACCGACTGGCCACGGCCCTGGCCGCCGCTCGCCGTACGGCGTGTCGAGAGCGGCATCGAGCACGGAGCGTGAGCTCAAGACGGTCGACGCCAACCTCTGGCCAGGGTTGTTTGCCCTACCTCGATCAGATAGCCCGCAAAACGCACGCTTGTGTTGCTGCGGACGATCCGGTGTCCCGGCGAGCTTCCCAGCCGGGTGGCCCGACGAGCCCGCGCCGTGGCGGTATTGCGGCGAGGTTCAAAGGCTGAGCGACGGCCGCGAATCGTGCTGCTTCAAGTCCGACGAACACGAACGACGGCAACAGAGAGGAGATCCCTCCGTTCTTTTATGCCGTGCCCGCCGCCGCCTTTGTGCGCGGGCTCGCTTCGAGACCCGGATGCAGCTCCTGCCCCCAGAACTCGAAGAAACGGTCGGTGTCGCCGAGCGCGACGACGGCGATCCGATCGAACCCAGCCTGCATCCACTGCTCGATCGCCCCGACGTGTCGGTCGACCTCAGTCTCACAAGGAACGGCCTTTGCTACGTCATCCTCTCGGACATACGCCGTCGCGGCCTCGAAGTTGACCGGGTTGGGCAGCTCGGACTGCACCTTCCACCCGGGCATGCCGAACCTGAACAGGTCACGCGCGACGCGCCTCGCCCGCCCCTCGTCGTCGTCGACCGACACTGCGAGCTGGCCGTACCTCGGCTTGCCGGGGCCCGCAGCCTCACCGAACGCTTGTACGAGCTCGCGTCGCGGCTCGGTCGCGATCATCCCGTCGCCCGCTCGCGCTGCGAGCGCGATCGATTCGGGGCCGCTCGCGGCGACGTAGATCGGCGGCGGCTCGGCCGGTAGCGTGAAGACCCGCGCGTCGTGGACGTTGTAGTGCTGCCTTCGTGCCTGTAGTAGTCGCCCGTCCACAAGCCCCGCATGATCTCGATCGCCTCCTTCGAGCATCTCGTGCCGGATGTGAGCCGGCGGCCAGCCGCGACCGACGACGTGCTCGTTGAGGTTCTCGCCTGCCCCGAGCCCGAGACGGAACCGCCCGCCGCTCATCGTGGCGACCGTCGCCGCCTTCTGAGCCACGATCACAGGGTGGTAGCGGATGGTCGGACACGTGACGAACGAGAGCAGTTCGACGTCAGTCGTCTGCGCCGCGAGCGCTCCGAGCGCGCTCCAGGCGTACGGACTGTGATGCTGCGAGTAAAGCCAAGGATGAAAGTGATCGGAGATCGTGACGAAGTCGAATCCGGCCTCCGCGGCGCGCGAGGCCTGTGCAAGAAGCTCGTTTGGGCCATGAAGCTCACACGTCAGGCTGTAGCCGTACGAAGTCATTCGTCCTCCCCGTTCGTCGAGGAACCGCTTTTCACTCGTCCTTACCCACACGCCGACGCGTCTAGCACGCCTCTCGTTCCGATCCGCCATGCGGCTCGCTGAGGTTGGGCATCTCGGGAGATCAGGCACCATCAGGCGCACTCCGCTTGGTCCCTGGCAAACGAGAACGCAGTCAGGCTCGCACTGACCCAGGAAATCCCGTTGCGGCCAAGCGAGGCCCGGCTAATCGACGCCGACGACCTTGAAGAAGGTTCGTGTGAATGTGAGCCCGGCGGGCATGCCCCGTCCGGATTGCTCATGCACGCGACGTACTAGCTGCGGCGAGCCGCAACGCAGACGAACACGAGGGCATAAAGCCGTCGCAGCAGAACGGTGTCGGCGGTGACGACGTCGGAGGCGAGCATCGTCGTCCGCTGTCACGGCGGCGAGTCGACGCCGAAGCCGAGGCCGAGGCCGACGCCGAGGCCGGCGAGCACGGTGTCGACGACGTCGCGGACGAAGCGGTCGTTGAGGGGCGCGTGGTCGTGGAGGAGTCGGTGGTAGAGCGGGCCGTAGACGAGGTCGAGCGCGAGCTCGATGTCGATATCCGGGGGAGCTCGCCGCGGTCGATCGCGCGTTTGAGGAGCGCGCGGGCCGGTTCGCGACGCGGTGCGACAAACCGCGCGCGGTAGATCGAGGCGAACTTGGGATCGGTCTGGGCTTCGGCGACCAGCTCCGCGACCACGCGCCCGTACGGGCGGGCGCGGATCTGCCGGATCCAGGGTCGAAGGAGTGCGAGCAGGTCGGCTCGGAGTGAGCCGGTATCGGGCGGCTCGGGCCGGCCGGTGTCCCACTCGTGGTAGAGGGCATCGAGGGCGAGCGTCTCCTTGCTCGGCCACCAGCGGTAGATCGTGGCCTTGCTCACTCCGGCGCGTTGGGCGACCGCGTCCATGCTCACCGTCTCGAGACCCTGTTCGAGTAACAGCTCGGTGGCTGCCTCGAGGATCGCCGTGCGCGCCTTCTCGCTGCGCGGCCGGCCTCGCCGCTTCTGCTGACGCCGACGGGCTCGCTCATCGGCGCCGGAACGTTTCCGAGCGCCGCGTACAGAGCCGCGATGTCGCGCCGCCCATAGCCGAGCCGCTCAGCCTGCGAGAGCGCCCCGTCCGCGGCCTCGGCCGACGGGAGCCGGAGGCCGAGCTCTCGACCAAGCGCCAGCGCCAGCGTGATGTCCTTGTGCATCAGGCCGATGTCGAACCACGCCTCGTCGGGGAGGTCGAGAACGAGCGGGGCGCGCGCCTTCAGCATCGGCGAGCCGATCGGGCTCTCGGTCATCACCCGGGTCGCGACCGTCGGGTCGACTCCGGAGCGGGTCGCCAGGAGTAGGCCCTCGGAGTAGGCGAGCATCTGCACGGCGAGGCTGACATTGATTGCGAGCTTGAGGGCGAGTCCCTGTCCGTTCTCGCCGACGTGCGTGGGTGTGCCGAGCTCACGCAGGACCGGCTCCACGCGGCGATAGGCATCCTCGTCCCCGCCGACCATGATCGTCAGCGTTCCCGACTGCACCTGCGGGACGCTCCCGGACACCGGCGCATCCAGCAGTGCAGCACCACGCTTGCTTGCCCGCTCGGCCAGCCCCCGGCTCACACGCGGGCTGACGGTGCTGACGTCCACCCAGACCTTGTCGGCGGCGAGCCCGGCGAGGATTCCGTCAGGGCCGGAGGCGGCCGACTCAAGGGCCTCGTCGTCGGGAAGCGAGGTGAAGACGATCTCGGCGGCCTCGGCGACCTCGCGTGGTGTGTCGCGCCAGCGTAGGCCGGCATGCTCGAGGGCACGGGCGTGTTCGCGCTCGCGCTCGTTGCCGTAGACCTCGTAGCCAGCCGAGCGGAGGCGGGCCGCCATGTTGCCGCCCATGTGGCCGAGACCGACGAAACCAACGGCCGCCATTGTTAGCCCTCCTCTCTCTTCCAGAGCCGACCGCTGCCGTGCAGTCGCCGTCCGATCACACGCAGCGGCGGGCGCCGCCGTGCCGTCCAGTGCAGGCTCGGCCGAGTGCGATGGGCAGCCGGAAGCTTCCCGGACGGCCACCTCGATCTCTCGCTCAGAACTGCCCAGTCCGCTGCATTCGCTCGATCAGCACGCGCAGGTTGTAGTCGTCGCCGTCGAAGTGGTCGGCTCCTCACTGATTCGCTTTCGAGTCGTTGCCCGTGAGATGCCTTGGACGAGAGCTGTTCCATGGCTATTTCCTCCCTTCGATCGATGCGATGTCCGCGTCGTCGCGTGTGAGTGTCGCCGCCGCGGTGCCGATCCAGTCGACCCCGGACTTCGAGCGCGGCGCTCGATCGCCTCGATCGACTCCACGCCTTGTTGCGGGCCCCAGCCGAACCCCCAGCCGCCGCCACCCATCATCCAGGCGCCGAACCCCACGCGCGTGATCTCGAGGCACGTGCTCCCACGCTGAGCGCTATCGAGTTGGGTCATCTGCATCCTTCCTCTTTAATTTTTAACAAAACTGAACTTACGGTTTCTTATATCATGAATGCTGGACACTGACAAGACGCGGACGCGTATTGACGCGGTCGTAACGAGCGAGCACGCTCCCCAGGCATGGAAGCGACGACTGCTTCTGCGGGCTCCGACGGCGGGAGCCCGTCTGCCTGGGCGCCGCTTCGGGGCGGCTCGTTCCGTGCCCTCTGGCTCGCAGCGCTCGTCGGGCTGACCGGCGTCTGGTTCCAGACGGTCGGCGCACAGTGGCTGCTCGTCTCCCGACCGCACGCGTCGATCCTCGTCTCCCTCGTGCAGGTGGCGACCACGCTCCCGTACGTGCTGTTCGGTCTGGTCGCCGGTGTCCTCGCTGACACGCTCGATCGCAGGCTGATCCTGATCACCGTGCAGGTGACCGTGGCCGGACTCGGCGCGGTGCTAGCCGCGCTCACGTTCGCCCACCTGATGCCACCCGCACTCCTGCTGCTGCTCGTCTTCGTGCTCGGAACAGGCGCAGCGCTCGGGACGCCCGCATACCAGTCGCTCGTTCCCGAGCTCGTCCCGCGGGACGAAATACCCGCCGCCGCGGCGCTCAACTCGATCAGCATCAACGTCGCGCGCGCTCTCGGCCCGGCGATCGCCGGCGTGCTGGTCGCCACCGCCGGCGTCGGAACGACGTTCACGGTCGCCGCGGCGACCGCCCTCTGCTACGCGGTCGTGGTCGCGCTCTGGCACCCGACGAGCACCGAACGTCCGCGCCCGGAGCGCTTCGTCCCCGCCCTCAGGGCGGGCTCGCGCTACGTCCGCAACGCCCCGGTCGTGAGGCGGATCCTGCTGCGCGCCGCCCTCTTCCTCGTCCCCGCAAGCTCGCTCTTCGCGCTCCTGCCCCTGATCGCCTCGCACCGGCTCGGGCTCGGCTCAGGCGGGTACGGGCTCCTGCTCGCGGCGCTCGGGCTCGGCGCTATCGCAGGCGCACTCGTGCTCCCCCGCGTCCGCACCCGCCTCTCGATCAACACAATGGTCACCGTCGCGAGCGGCTCCTACGCACTGGTGCTAGCAGCGGTCGCGTTGCTTCACGACGCCGTCCCCGTCCTGGTGCTGCTCATCCCGGCCGGTGTCGCCTGGGTCGTCGTGCTCTCGACGCTCAACGCCTCGCTGCAGCTCTTCCTGCCCGCCTGGGTCCGCGGCCGCAGCCTCGCCGTCTACACAATCGTCCTCTTCGGCAGCCAGGCGCTCGGTGCGCTCATCTTCGGCGCCCTCGCCGACCTCCTCGGGCTCGTCCAGTCGCTGCTGATCGCCGCCGGCTCCGCCGCCGTCGCGGCCGCGAGCATCCGCATCTGGCCGTTCCTCGAGACGAGCGGCATGGACCGCAGCACCGTCGTCTACTGGCCCGAACCCCAACTCGCCTCGGACATCGACCCCGACGGCAGAACCATCACGGTCACCGTCAGCTACCGAGTCGCCACGGCTAACCAACGGCCGTTCGTCGAAGCAATGGAACGTGTGCGCGGTTCACGGCTCCGAACCGGCGCCGTCAGCTGGGCCCTCTACCGCGACGGCGAGCACGACGACACCTACGTCGAGCTCTTTGTCGTCCCCTCCTGGGAAGAGCACCTGCGCCAACACCACGAACGACTCACCGGCACCGACCGCGCCTACCAGCAACAGGCGACCGCGCTCTCCCAAGGCGAGCCCGTCGTCGCCCACCTCGTCGACGTCGACCTGCCGCCCCGCTCGGAGACACAGATCGACATGAAAGGCCCGGCCGGGGAGCCTGGTCGGAAGGGGTCGACGCTCGGGTAAAGCCGATCTGCGGACGAGGCAGGGGCGTCGGGCGAGCGCCCGGAACTCACACCGTGTAGCAGCCTGGCCTGCGAGATTCCGCCGCCATTCCGCGCCCCCACTCGCTGGTGATCACTGGCTGCGCGGTTCCGGGCGGTCGACACGTCGAGAGAACGCGGGCTGAATCGAGGTCAAACCCTGGAGATCACGCTGAGGCAGGCGCTTCTCTCGGCGCGAAGCTCGCCCGCCGAGCTTTAGTGGATCGCAGCCTCGAGCTCCGGGACGACAGTCGGCAGATCGCCGTCGGGAGACATCGTCGGCTTCGTCGCCGTAGCCCGGCCGCCCAACGTGGCTACGGCCAGCGCCGCGATCACGAGCAGCGCGAGCGTCTTTGGCAGCCCGACCCGATCGGCGAGAAGACCGATCAGCGGCGGGCCAACAATGAAGCCCGTGTAGCCGATTGTGAAGGTGGCGGCCAGTGAAGGACCGGGCGGATCGAGCCGGCCCGCCGCGCTGAAGAGCAGCGGCACGGCGTTCGCGATGCCGAGACCGCAGACGGCGAAGCCGATCACGGCGGGCACGGTCTCGCCGATCACCAGCACGCCGCCGAGCGCGACCGCCACCAGTGCCATGCCGCCGCGCATCAGCGTCGCGGTGCCGAGCCGCTCATTCAGCAGATCGCCGCCGAGGCGCGCGACGGCCATCCCGAGGGAGAACCCTGTGAACGCCGTCGCCGCCGCCGCAGCGCTCGCGCCGGCGTCGTGACGGAGGTAGATCCCGCTCCAGTCGCCGATCGCGCCCTCCGTCATCATCGCGAGGAAGCACAGTCCGCCGATCAGGAGCACGGCGCGCGAGGGCCGCGCGAACCCGTTCCCCGGCGCGGAATAGGCAGATACCCTCCCCAGCCGCCCGGTGATCCACAGCGCGGCCACCCAGAGCGCGACCCCGACGAGCAGGCTCTCCAGCCGCGGGTCGACTCCCGCCGCGGCAGCGATCGCGACCAGACCCGCCGCGAGGAATCCGCCGACGCTCCAGCCACCGTGCAGCGACGACATGATCGGCCTGCCCAGCTCGCGTTCGACGGCGACGCCGTGCGCGTTCATCGAGACGTCCATCGCCCCACCGCTCGCTCCGAAGACGAACAGGATCGCGGCGAGGGTGATCGGGCTCGTCGCCAGCAGCGGCAGCGGCAACATCAGGCAGAAGACCAGCGTGGCGACGCGCGTCACCGACGCGCTTGTGCGGCTTTCGAGGATGTGGCCTGTCAGCGGCATCGAGACGAGCGCACCCGCGGCCATGCACAGCAGGCACAACCCCAGCGTCGCCTTCGAGATCCCGAGGTGGTCCTGCAGCCACGGGATGTGCGCGACCCAGGTCCCCATCATCGCGCCGTTGATCGCGAAGACCGTGAACGTCGCAAGCCGCGGCGTCATACGGCGACCACGTCGATCCCGGCGCTCGTGTACGGGCGTGTCAGCTCGCCGCTGCCGTCGGTGACCAGATGGTCGATGTCCGCGAGTTGCGCGACGACCCATGGGCTCGCGGTCCGGAGCTTGTCGGCCGTCGCGAGCGCGATCACTTCACCGGCCGAGGCCACCATGGCGCGCTTCACGTACGCCTCCTCGTCGTCGGGCGTCGTGACGCCGACGTCGGGATGCAGCGAGCAGATGCCGAGCACGCAGATGTCCGCCCGCACCGTCTGGAACGCCTCGACGGCGGCCGCCCCAACCGCGACCTGCGCGGCCTTCAGCAGCCGGCCGCCGACGAGCATGACCTCGGCCTTCGGGTGGCTCGCCAGCGCCGACGCAACCGGCGGCGAGTTGGTGACGACGGTGCCGTCGTAGAGCAGGGGGAGACGGCGGGCCAGCTCCAGCGTCGTCGTGCCGCCGTCGAGGACGATCACGCGTGCGCCGACGAGCAGCGGCAGGGCCGCCTCGGCGAGTGCAGCCTTCTCCTCGTGCGAGACCTCGAGCCGGCTCGAGAACGAGCTGGTCGGCGGCGCGGAGGCCAGCGCGCCGCCGTGAACACGATGCAGCAGACCTTGCTCCGCGAGTTCCCGCAGGTCGCGGCGGACGGTGTCCTCGGACACGCCAAGGCTGGTCACCAGCTCTGAGGCGACGACCTTGCCGTCGCGCTCGACTCGCTCGAGGATCGCCTGTCTGCGTTCAGCCGTCAGCACCTGCGTGTTCTAGCACGAACATGCATGTTTCTGCGGGATTAGCCCAGACGCCTCGGGCCGACGAACACCATCGCCGAGAGAGGCAGTCAGAAATAGCGCCTGCCGGCCCGCGGTCGGAAACGCTGTCCCCAAACGGAAAGTTCTACGTTCTCTCCACATGTCTGCCGGGCCACACAGAGCTCGAACATCCCTGCAAATAGCGCTTTTCAGCGATGCGCGAGCACGGGTTGGCCACCAGATGGGCTCATCCGAGCACGTCTGACACAAACGAGCTAGGGACGCCCGACGCCACGGACTTGAGTCGATGCTGGATCCCGGTCTTCGTCTACCTGGCCGCCCACACGGGTTAGGCCCATGCCGCGAGCAGTTTGTCGAGCGTGATCGGCAGCTCACGGACGCGCGTGCCGGTGGCGTTGTAGATCGCATTCGCGACTGCCGCGCCGACGCCGGTGATGCCGATCTCTCCGATGCCGTGGGCGCCCATGGGCGCGTGCGGATCGGGGATGTCCGTCCAGATCACGTCGATCTCGGGCACGTCCAGATGCACGGGGACGTGGTATTCGGCGAGGCTCGGGTTCATGATGCGACCGTTGCGCTCGTCGAACTGCGTCTCTTCCATGAGCGCGAGTCCGAGACCCATGATGATCCCGCCGCGGAACTGGCTGGCTGCCAGCTTGGCGTTGAGGATCCGCCCGCAGTCGAACGAGCCCAGGAACCGGCTGACTCGCGTCTCGCCGGTGACCGCGTTGACGCGCACCTCGCAGAACTGCGCGCCGTAGGAGTGCATCGACCACTCGGCCATCTCGACCGGCGGTGGCGCGGCGGCCTCGACGCTCACCTCGTCGCGCTGAGCGCGAGCGAGGATCGACGCGTAGCTCTCGCGCCGTCCCGGGCTCGTCGAGCTTGCAGAGCCCGCCGTCGGCTCCGCCGACCTCGTCCGGCTCGAGACCCGCAAGCGGCGACTCGTCGCCGGCAAGCCTCAGCAGTTCGGCGACGAGCTCGCGTTGCGCGGCGATCACCGCGCCCCCGATCGAGGCGGTCTGATGCGATCCGCCGGCAAGGACGACGCCGGGGAACGACGAGTTGCCGTAGGCGACGGATACCGACTCGAGTGGCAGGCCGAGCCGTTCGGCGGTGACCTGGGTCTGGGCAGTGGCGGTGCCCATGCCCATTTCGTGCGCGGCGATCTCGACCTCGACGTCCCCGTCCCTGGTCAGCGTGATCCGCGCAACGCCGCCGGGGAAGCGGTGATACGGATACGTGGCGGTGGCACAGCCCATGCCGGTGAGCCATTCGCCCTCGCGGCGTGCGCCGGGCCTCGGATCGCGGTTGGCCCAGCCGAACCGCTCGGCCCCCGTGCGAAAGGCCTCGACGAGGTGCCGCGAGGAGAAGGCCTTGCCGGAGGTGGGGTCCCTGTCGGGCTCGTTGCGAATCCTGAGTTCGACGGGATCGATTCCGATCCGCTCGGCGAGCTCGTCGATCGCGCACTCCAGGGCGAAGCTGCCGACCGCCTCGCCCGGCGCGCGCATGAAGGTGTTGGCGAGCATGTCCAGCTCCACCGCCTGGACGTCGAGCCTCACGTTGTCGGCCGCGTAGAGGCAGCGCGCCGGGAGGATGAACGGCTCGGGCAGGCCGTTGTGCCGGCGTCATCGCGACCGTGCCGGTGTGGATCAGCGCCTGGAAGCGCCCGTCTGCGTCGGCGCCGATCGCCACCCGCTGCTCGGTGAGGCTGCGCCCGCCGACGACCCGGTAGACGCCCTCACGCGAGAGCGCGATCCTGACCGGACGCCCCGCGAGCTTCGACGCAGCCGCCCCGAGAACGTGATGCTGCCACATCGTCTTGCCGCCGAACGCGCCGCCGACAAAGGGCGCCGTCACATGAACCTGCTCCTCCTCGAGCCCGAAGATGTCCGCGAGCGACCACGCCATGTGGGTCACGCCCTGCGTGGCGTCGTGGACGATCAGCTCGTCCCCGTCCCACGCGACCGTCGCCGCGTGCGGCTCGATCGCGTTGTGGTTCTGGAAGGGCGTGCGGTAGTCGAGATCGACGCTGAAGGACGCGGCGGCAAGCGCCGCCTCGGCGTCGCCGCTCTCGTTCGTCAGCGGCGCTCCCCCGAACGAAGCAGGGCCGCGCTTGCGATCTCGCCTCTTCGAAGGCGGTCGCCGCCTCCTCGATCTCGTAGGTGGCGCGGATCAGCGACCTGGCGTGGTCTGCCTGCTCCTGCGTCTCGGCGAGCACGACCGCGATCGGCTGGCCGTTCCAGTGGATCCGGTCGTCCTGCATCACGGGCAGGTCGTCTCCGCCGGCCGCCCTTCCCGACGTCATGAACAGCGGCGTCGGCTTCATGCGGCGGAGCGTTCCGGTGGGTCATCACCAGCACCACGCCGGGCGCGCTCTCGGCAGCGCTCGTGTCGAGCGTCGCGAGGCGGCCCTTCGCGATCGTGCTGAAGGCGAGCGAGGCGTAGAGCAAGCCGTCCATCTGCACGTCGGCCGCGAAGGGAGCGGCACCCGTCACCTTGAGCGCGCCGTCGAGGCGCGAGACCGGCGCCCCGATCAACCCCGACTCGCGCTGGATCAGCGGATCGGGTTCGTTTCCTGGCTCCCAGCCCTCCGGCCCGAGCGGAACCGCTGTCTTCGCCTCGGCCTGAACGGAGTCTCCGATGACGCTCATGCGTCGAGTCCCGTCAGCTCTTCAAGCACGGCGCTCGATCGTCCGGCACGCGAGCTCGACCTTGAACGCGTTGTCGCGCAGCGGCGCGGCGGCGGCGAGCTCTGCCTCGGCGGCCGCGCGGAAGCTGTCGGCAGTGGCCGGCCTGCCCCTGAGCGCCTCCTCGGCCTTCCAGGCGCGCCACGGCTTGGTCGCGACGCCGCCGAGCGCGAGCCGCACGTCCCGAACGGTGCCGTCCTCCACGTCGAGCGCAGCTGCGACCGAGACGAGCGCGAAGGCGTAGCTCGCGCGGTCGCGCACCTTGCGATAGGTCGAGCGTGCCGCGAACGGCAGCGCGGGCAGCTCGACCGCAGTGATCAGCTCGCCGGGCTCGAGCACCGTCTCGAGCTCGGGATGGTCGCCGGGTAGGCGGTGAAGATCGGTGAGCGGCAGCGTGCGTTCGCCGTCTCGCGCCCCGGAGATGCACGACGGCGCCGAGCGCCGCGAGCGCGACGCACATGTCGGAGGGGTGCGTCGCGACGCACGCCGACGAGGCGCCGAGGATCGCGTGGGCGCGGTTGAGGCCGCTCGATCGCGTCGCAGCCCTGGCCGGGGTCGCGCTTGTTGCAGCGCGATCCCTGCTCGTCGTAGAAGTAGGTGCAGCGCGTGCGCTGGAGCAGATTGCCGCCGACGGTCGCCATGTTGCGGATCTGCGGCGAGGCGCCGGCGACGATCGCGCGGGCCAGCATCGGGTAACGCGTCCTCACCGCCCGGCTCTCCGCCACCGCCGTGTTGCGGGCGGCAGCGCCGATCAGGAGCGCCGCCGTCCTCGGTCTCCTCGATCTCGCTCGAGAGGCCTGTGACATCGACGAGCGCCTCGGGCCGCTCGATCGTCTCGCGCATCAGGTCGACCAGGTTCGTGCCGCCGCCGAGATACCTGCGCGCCGGCGGCGGCGCCCCGGCGCACCGCATCTTCGGCGTCGGCGGCGCGGGCATAGCTCATCGGGATCATCCGGCCGCCTCGCAGTGCATAGGTCTCGGCGATCGCGGCGACGATCCCGTTATGCGCGCCGCAACGGCACAAGTTGCCGCTCATCCGCTCACGTAGCTCGTCGTGACTGAGCGCGATCGTCTCCGACGCGAGGTCGCCGGTGACCTGGCTCGGCACGCCGCGCCTCACTTCGTCCGCCATCCCCACCGCCGAGCAGATCTGCCCCGGCGTGCAGTACCCGCACTGGAACCCGTCATGCTCGATGAACGCCTGCTGCAGAGGGTGCAGAACGCCGTCCGCGCCGAGTCCCTCGATCGTGGTCACGCGAGCGACCTTCGTACCTGGACCGCCAAGGCGAGGCACGACAGGATTCGCTCGCCGTCGACCAGCACCGTGCAGGCACCGCATGCCCCCTGGTCACACCCCTTCTTCGTGCCCGAGAGCCCGAGTCGCTCCCGAAGCACGTCGAGCAGGCTCTCGCGCGCCTCCAACTCGAGCGAGTACTCCTCTCCGTTGACCCGCAAGCCGCTCATCGACAGTCAGCTGAGACTACTGGTAAGGGACAAGCCGCCCGTAGCGGCTCCGCCGGCGCCGCCGCGCGACGCCGTGGGTAGTCCGATCTGCGTGTGACACGGGGCGTCGGGCGAGCACCTGGAGCTCGCCGAGCGACAGCCCGCCCACGAGATTCCCCCGCTCCCAGACACTGGCGGTCACTGGCTGCGCGGTTCCCGGGCGCAGGCCCGTTGTGCGGATGGAAAGCGCTGAATGCAAAAGCCCAATCCTCCTGATGGGTCAAGTGCCAGACGGATGCGGCCGAGGCTATGGACCCCACCGGGAACGCGGCGTGGGACACCCTCGCTGTTAGCGTCACGGGTTGTGCAGCCTCGGCTCGTGGATAGCGCGGTCTGGTGTCTCCCGGCTCATGGCACCGCCTGTTTTGACATGTTGCCGGCGACGGTCGAGCAGGCCCTGACGGGGAGCTGGTCTGGGTCATCCGCTCGATTTGGGACCGCTGACGGGGCGGTACGAGCATGTGCTGCTCGTGTACTTCGACGCCTTCGGCTGGCAGTGGTATGAACGGCACGCCGAACATCCGCTTCTCGAACACGCACGGCAGCACGGCCACGTGTCGAAGCTGACCAGCCAGTTTCCGTCGACGACTGCCGCGCACATGACGACGATCCATAGCGGGCTTCCCGTCGGTGTGCACGGCGTCTACGAGTGGTTCACCTTCCTCCCGAAGGCTGAACCGGATCATCGCCCCGCTCCTGTTCTCGTTCGCCGGAGATACCGTTCCTGACACGCTCCTCGCCAGCGGCAGTAGCCGCCGCCGACGTCTACCCGGAGGCCGACCTGTACGCGAGGCTCCAGGACGCCGGCGTTGCCGTGCACGTCGCGTTCCCGAGCGCGATCGCTGCCAGTACCCCGACCGGGATGCTGCTGCACCGCGCCACCGTGCACCCGTTCTCCCAGATCGCCGAGGGAGTCAGCGCCATCGGCGGCGCGCTCGCCGAGACCGATCGCGGCTACGGGTTCATCTACCTTCCGGACGTCGACTCCGCGATGCACCGGCTCGGGCCCGACCATCGCGGATGTCGAGCGGCTCATCGACGAGACGCTTAGCCGTCCTCGAACAGAGCCTGGTCGCGCGGGCGCCTTCCGGAGGGGACGCTCGTCCTGATCACCGCCGACCACGGCATGGCCGCGATCGACCCGAAGCAGACCCTGTATGTGAACGAGATCTGGCCCGGGATCGTCGACCACCTCCAGATCGGAGGCGACGGCGCCCGCTCGCGCCCGCCGGCTCGAGCCGCGACCTCTTCCTGCACACCCGCCCCGGCAGCCACGATGCACGTTCAGACAACGCTGCAGACGCTCCTCGAAGGGCGCGCCGAGGTGCACAGCGTCGCCGAGCTGATCCGAGCAGGGCATCTTCGGCCCAACCCTCAGCGAACGGTTCCGCGACCGCGTCGGCGACCTCGTCGCCCTCCCCTACCCAGGCGAAGCCGTCTACTGGAACGATCCACCACGCTTCACCCAGCCCTACTACGGCCAACACGGCGGCCTCACACACGCCGAGATGGAAATCCCGCTCATCGCGTTCGTCACCTGACCGAGGGTTACGCACCGGAGGCACCCCGACTGGCGCCCGGTCGACACCCAACGGTCGCACGCTCGAAGTCGAAACGCGCAGGCTTGGCGGTCAGCCGACGGTTGTCATGAGCCAGATGAGGGAGCGGCTTCAAGCGTGGGTTCTGCGTCCTTTCATGCTTCCCGGCGAGGGTGGTCCGACTCGGTGCTCACGCGCGAACCTGTTGTCCGGCTGAGCGGCTTGAGAGCGATCCGCAGCCTCACGGGCCAGCGGCTGGCCTTCGCCGAAGACGATCGAAGCCGGCATCGCCCTGCGACACCGGAGTCCTCGACGGCGGGCTCCGCTAGCCCGCCGACAGTTTGTTGGCGCCGATCCTTCGGCGCCGCGATCGCTGCAGCCCCGTGACTCTCTGGGTCGCTCACTAAGGGCGGTGCTCGCTGCTTCTGCGCGGCGCGGCGGAACTCGCTTGCGAAGCCTGTCAGGTAGCCGATCACACGGTCCTTGTAGGCGAGGAAGCTCTCGTCGTTGATCGCGTCGCTCGAGCCGAGCACGTTGGCGAGGTGCGCCATGAAGTCCGATGCTCCCTGGTCGAGCGCCTCGAGCTCGCCGCGGAGGTTGTCGAGCGCGGATCGCAGCCGTTCTGGGTCGGGACCGCCGGACTCGAGCTCGCGGACGATCGAGGCGAGCTCGGCGAGGATCGCCCGCAGACCTCGCCGGTGACCTTGAAGATGAGATCGCGTCCTGGGCCGGACTGGAGTCGTAGCCCGTCGCGTGGCTCCAGCACCTTTGGAGCAAGGGATGGCATTGTCGTCTCCTCTCGGTGTGCCGAACACTCGGCTCGGCAGGTATATTTCATCCTCGCAAGTAAAATATCCAGGTTTTACTTCACAATGTCAAATAATCATCATGATCCATCCGGCTGGCTAACGGAGCTGCCGGAACCCGACGCCTTCAGTCCGGAGGAGTTCCACGCATGGCGCGGCCTTCTTCGTCTACGCGAAACGGTGATGCGCGAGATCGACCACCGCCTCCGGCTGGACAGTGACCTGTCGCTCGCCGACTACGGCGTCTTGATCACGCTTGTGACCGCCCCCGACCTGAGACTGCGCATGAGCAGCCTCGGCGCTCAGCGCATGCTCACGCCCAGCGGGATCACCCGCTTGGTTCGCCGCGAGCACGGTTCGTTCACCGAGCGCCCGACCCGACAGACGGGCGCGCGGCATTCGCCGTGCTCAGAAACCTGGGCAAATCGAGGCGCTGCGGCGGGCACGTCATCCACCACGCGGCAGTGCGCGAGCTCTACGTCGGCCGGCTCACACAGCACGAACTCGTCAGGCTCGCTCGGCTCTTCGAGAAGGCGCTACCGGGCTTCGTCATCGCCCCCCTCTGGCCGCCAACGTCTTTCTGTCCCGATCCGTAGCAGCAGAACGCTCTTCGCTCTCGCAACACAGCAACGCCGCATCGCAACTTCCGTTCCCACTGTGAACTGCGATAGCACGCTGTCATTTCGACAACGGGGATGGGGCGACTTACCATCACGCAAACCGGTTTCACGCTGACGTGACCGCACCTGAACTGATCGCACCTGAACTGATTCTGTGAAGCGCTGGGCTTGTCCGCTACGCCCGTTTTTCCGTAGCACGATTTGTGCTACGGTGGCGCAGTGCCTCGCTCATTGCATGTCCGGCTCGATGACTCCTCTGAAGCG
Source organism: uncultured Actinomycetota bacterium (assembly GCA_963765345.1). Lineage (GTDB taxonomy): Bacteria > Actinomycetota > Thermoleophilia > Gaiellales > Gaiellaceae > PALSA-600. Next base: position 14,190 of record CAVXWI010000027.1, on the reverse strand, counting down.
GCGCTGGACATCCTCCGCGCCGGTAGCTTGTCGGACTCGGAGGCTGTGCGGATCGCGCTGCGCGAGGCGGCGGCACGCCGTCGCTTGCGTTCAACCGTGCGAGCAGAGGTGCGCGAGCTCGCTGGCGACGAGCGCGATCGCGAAGAGATGCGACTGATTCGCGAGCAGCTGGCAGAACTTGCTCCACCACCACCTGTCGACTAACTGTGGTCAGAGGCGAGGTGTTTCGGCTCCCGCCCCCTCGGCGGGCCCGCGGCCGCGAGCAGCGTGGTGCGCGCTATGCGGTCGTCGTCCAGGCTGACGAATTCCTCGACTTAAGCACCGTTCTGATCTCACCAACCTCGACGAGCGCCCGCGCAGCAAGCTTTCGTCCGTCAATCATTGTCGAGAAACAGGAAACGCGAGTGCTCGTTGAACAGACCACCGTGGTCGATCCTCAGCGACTCGGCTCGTCGGCCGGGCGCCTCGACGTCGCCGAGCTCCGCTCGATCGACGAAGCTCTTCTACTCGTCTTCGGCCTGTAACCAGGCGCTCCCCGAGCGACGCCGATTCGCGCACTACGCCGTACGCCTCCCCACGGCCGAAATGCCTGCACGGAAGGCGAAATGAGGATGGGCGATACTGGGCTCGAACCAGTGATTGCCGAACCGACGAGCTGGGCAGCGCGGTTCCGGAGCGCAGGCCGACATCGCGGTAGCACCCGTGGCAATGCAAGGTCGAATCCTGAACAAATGAGAAGGCTGAGCGGGTGGTGGGAACGAGAGAAAGCACGTCCTACTCGATTCGGTAAGAGCCCGGACACCGCCCTCGGGTACTGCCAGATAAGACAACACACATAGCGGTTTTGCAGCTATTTTTTAGGGCCCGGACTGGATTCGAACCCGTGCCGCCGCCGTGAGAGGGTGGAGAGCACCGCTTCGTTTGCAGGATTTTGTTCCCGCCGAACCGGCATGGTCAAATCCTGGTCAACGGAGGCACCCGTGACCGGCTACTCCGAGCCCCCGCCTCGGATACGCGCATTGTGCGCAGCCGTGGCATCGAACAGGACGTCGCCGCTGGGTCGATTTCCCCGCAGAGCATGTAGAGCGGCGGCGCGCACGGTGCCACGCCGCCGCCCATCTCGGGGCATCACCGGTGCGCGTTGGCTGACCCGGTGCGAATGGTTTTGGCGTCCTCGCGGGTCACGGTCGTGAAGAACCCGTCGTCGTGATCTCGTCGTGCGTGTAGTGGATGGTCGCTGTCCGGCCGCCGACGATCGAGCCGTCCTCCGCCTCTGCGACCAGCTCGAGCTCGGAGGGGCGGAAGCTGCCGACGTGCTGGAGCACCTGCGCCATCCGCTCGCGGAACTCGGGCGAGGTCTTCCAGGCACGCACGTCGTCGACCGTCTCCCACTCGCCGAAGCTCGTGAAATGCTCGGGCTCGGTCATGTCACGCGCGAGCCGGAGCCGGCCGGCGCCCGGCATCGAGCTCGCCCAGGCGGCGAACTCCGACCACGCCTCGACGAACGCGCCCTCGCGGCCGGGATTGGGGGTCCAGGCTCCCGTGGTGTAGATGCTCATGACGCGCTCCCGTTGGGCTGCGGGACGATGCGGATGTACGGCTTGGGCTCGTCCCAGCTCGCCGAAGAGCTCGCGTGGCCTCGTCGTTGGAGACGGAGCCGGCGATGATCACGTTCTCGCCCTGCTGCCAGTTGACCGGCGTCGCGACCTTGTTCTTGGCGGTCAGCTGGAGCGAGTCGATCACGCGGATCACCTCGTCGAAGTTGCGCCCGGTCGTCATCGGGTAGACGAGCACGAGCTTGACCTTCTTGTCGGGGCCGATCACGAACACGTTGCGGACGGCCTGGTTGTCGGCGGCGGTGCGGTCGTTCGGGTCGCCGGAGACGTCGGCGCCGAGCATCCCGTACAGCTTCGAGACGTTGAAGTCGGCGTCGCCGATCATCGGGTAGTTCGGGCGGGCGCCCTGGGTCTCCTCGATGTCGTCCGACCAGGTCGAGTGCTTGTCGACCGGGTCGACCGAGAGCCCGATGATCTTGACGTTGCGCTTGTCGAACTCCGGCTTGATCTTCGCCATGTAGCCGAGCTCGGTCGTGCAGACCGGCGTGAAGTCCTTCGGATGGGAGAACAGGACGGCCCACGAGTCACCGATCCACTCGTGGAACTCGATGGGGCCGTCGGTCGTCTCCGCCTGGAAGTCCGGTGCGATCGAACCAATCAGAATGGACATTTGCTCCTCCTCTCGAATGGACGAGAGGGAAGCTACGAGCGGCCCGTTCCCTGAGCGTTCCCTGAAACTAGCGCGACGGAAGCGGCTTGGGCGCGAGACCGGTCGGCCCAGAAGGAGTGGCCGATGCGGTCGTAGAGGGCGGCTGCCTCCTCGGAAGCGGGCGCGCGCCTCGTCCGAGGCGCCTTCGGCCGCGGCGACGCTTCCCGCAGCCGACTCGGCCATCGCCGACCAGGCCGAGCTCTCGAACATGGCGGCGACACGCGCGGCAGCGGCGGCGTGGGCGCGGGCGATGTCGAGATCGCCGAGCGTGCCGAACGCCTCAGCGGCAAGAGGGTTGAGAAAGGCGCTGCAGCTCGGGCAGTCGCCGTAGCGGACCGCCGACGCGGCAGCGGCACGCACGGCGCGGGCCGCCGCTTCGGGATCGCCCTGCTGGAGCGCCGCGAAGGCCGAGGTCGCGTGGATCCGCCCCCACATGTGCATCGCCATCGGGGAGACCGTCGTGATCGCCGAGGCCCGCCGGAGCAGAGCGTCGGCCTCGCCCGGCTCGCCCCGGCTCACCGCCAGCTCGGCGAGCCTCTGCCACGGGAGCGCTCCCGACCGCGAGCCGTCGAACGACTCGTGCAGCTCGCAGCTCCGCTCCAGGCAGCCGGCGGACTCGTCCCAGCGCGCGTGGAGGAGCAAGGACTCGCCGAGCAGGCACCAGGCGAACGCCTGCGCGCGTCCTGCGTCGTGCCGCTCTGCGAGCGCGAGCATCTCGCGGGCGTAGTCCTCGACGTTGCCGGCCAGTCCGTCGCTGTAGAGGTGGTACTGCCCGATGCAGTGGTGGATGTCGTAGACGCGGCCGAGCTGGGGCCCGGCGGTCGAGGCCCGCTCGATCTCGGTCGCGAGCCCGCGGCGCCAGTCGCCGCGGATGTGGGAGATGATCGCGAACGTCTCGTCCACCGCGGCCACGTCGTCAGGCTCGCCGTGCGCCTCGACCAGCGGGCGCGCGTCGCGGGCGAGCTCCTCGGCGCGATCGAGCTCGCCGCCGGCCCACGCCTGGTTCGCGCGCAGCACCACGAGGCGCGCGCGCTCGGCCGGATCGGTTGCGAGCGCCTCGGCGGCCGCGAGGTGCTCCTCAGCCGCGGCTGCGTCGTGCTGGGCGAGCCACGCTCCTGCCGTCTTGCGGTGGATCCGCGCGACCGTCTCACTCGAATCCGCCTCGTCGATCGCGCGCTGAAACGCTGCGACCGCACCGGTCGCGTCGCCCGAGACGGTGCGGAGCTCGCCGACCCGCTCCCAGAGCTCGGAGCTCAGCTCGGGCTCGCTCGTGCGGCGTGCGCGCACCTCCGCGTAGAGGCGCTGCGCCTCCGCGCCGGGCTCCCGCTGCAGCACATCGTGAAGAAGCTCGTACTGCCGCAGCGCATCTGCACGTCGGCCCGCCAGCGCGTAGAGCCGCATCAACCTGACGTGCGCTTCCTCGTTCGCCGGGTCGGCGGCGATCAGCAGCCGCACGGATTGTGTGGCGCCCGCGACGTCGCCGCGGCTTTCGAGCAGCGCCGCCTGCTCCTCGACAAGCGAGAGAAACTCTGCCCGAAGTTCGTCCTGCGGCCGGAATCGCCCATTCCTCGTAGCGGTCGTCGGGCAGGAGCCCCTCACGGTAGAGCGCGATCGCCTCGGCGTAGGCCTCGACGTCTCCGCCCCGCCGGGCGCTATCCGCGGCCGCCCGGAACGCGTCCACGTCGACCCACGCCTCGGGCGGCAGCGAGAGCAGCTCGCCGACCGACGCGATCAGGCCTTCGTCCGCAGCCCGCCGGGCGTTGTGGAGCGCCTTACGGAGGTTCGCAGCCGCCGGCGCGGGCGGCAACTCGGGCCACAGGGCATCCATCGCCTGCTCACGGTGCAACCGGTGGCGTGGGGCAAGGGCGAGCAGCTTGACGAGCGCCGCGGGCTTGCGCTGACGCCACGCCTCCTCCGGGATCTCGCGTCCCCCAACGGGACCCGAAACCCGCCGAAGAGCTCGATGCGTACCTCCGCCATTTCGCCAGCGCGATCGTAATCGCCAACAACCGTCGCGGGGTGAAGTACCGCATCGGAGGTGTTGGCAACCGCATCGCAGATCGCTTCAGACGCACCGATCGGCACGACGATGACACCAACTACCCACGAGGTACTGGATGTCGTGGCAGTAATCGCTCTCGCGCTGCGAGGTGTCGTTGACGTCTGCCGCGCCCGCCGACCTCAGAGTAGGACTCGACCTCGGAGAACGATTGAATGCAAGGTCAAATCCTGGCCAAATGAGAAGGCCAAGCGGCTGATGACGGACAGAAGAAAGCCAGCCTCACTCAATCGCTAGCCCCAGGACACAGAACAATGCCCCGCCAGAGAACACGACAGACATACCGCTTTTGCAGGTACTTTAAGGCCCATACGGGATTCGAACCCGTGCCGCCGCCGTGAGAGGGCGGAAAGCACCCCCTCGTTTTGCAGGCATTTTCTTCCCACCGGAGCGGCATGGTCAAATCCCGGTCAAAAGGGCGGGTCCGCTCGTCGCCAACCCTGGCAGCGAACATGCCGCAGGTCACGCGCTCCTCGACGGGGTCCGCCTCGCTTCCTATCCCAGGACGTCCATGAGCCTGGTAGCGAGCCAACTCTCGTCGAGTTGATGAACTTCTTCAAGACGAAACCGAGCTAGGCAATCAGGGGCCGAAAGGCTCATCGGGCGCTTCTTCGGAACGGACGCAAACGCGGCAATGTGCGAATATCGGAACCGCGACAAGTGATGTCCGCGGCCCGTCAGCGCGGCGAGCGTCGGGGCTGTGCTCGCGCTCGGCCTGCTCGCTGGGGCCTGCGCCGAAACCGGCGCGGCGGGCACCTATGGGGGCGATCACGGTCGGGCTGGGGGCTCGGGGACGCCGGCACTCTCAATCCGACAACGGGTCTCGCCGCGGAGATCGACCGGACCGTCACCGCGCCGGACCGAGTCGTCTGGAAGCGCCGGCACGTCTTCCCGTGGAACCGCGAGCTCCTTGGCCAGACCGAGCGCTTTTCACCTGATCCGTGTCGAGAGCCACGACGTCGGCCCCACCATCGACCTGGCCGGCGAAGGGGTGAATGGGCCCTGCTGGTTGACGCTCGATGAGCTCGAGACGACGACCGAGCAGCTTGCACCCCGTGCTCTGGGCAGCCGCGTGCGTGCCTTGCTCGCCGGGCCGCTTCCCGCCGAGCCGAATTGACGTCGCCGCTAGCCGCGATGTCGCTCATGCCGACACGTCTTGTGCCGTCAACGCGGAGGGACACCGCAGGAGTAGTCTCTTACGCTTGAACTGATGATGAACAGCCGGTCGCACCGCTGGGGGGTGCTGCGACATCGGCGTCCGCGGCCAAGCGGACGCTGATGCCAGGGTTCCTGCTCAGGAAGACCGGCGCCGCGATGGTCGTCGTCTTCGTCGCGAGCCTGCTCGTCTTCGCCGGCGTCCGGGCGGTCCCCAGGCGACACGGCGGACGCGCTCGCGGGCCAGGAGCCGACCCCGGCGATGCTTGAAGGCGGTCCGCCACGAGTACCTGCTCGACCGGCCCCTCTCCGTCCAGTACGCGCACTGGGCCTGGCTCGCGCTGCAGGGCAACCTCGGCCGGGGCATCCAGCGATCTCCCGGTCATGAACACGATCATCCAACGCTTCCCGCTCACGCTCGAACTTGCGACGCTGAGCCTCCTGCTTGCGTCCTCATCGGCATTCCCCTCGGCGTGATCGCCGCCTCACGGCAGGGCCGGCCTGCCGACCACGCGCGAGATGAGCCGCGCTGTCGGGCAATCGGTGCCGCACTTCTGGCTCGGCCTGCTGCTGATCATCTGGTTCGCGGTCGACCTTCACTGGCTGCCCGCGACCGGCTACACGACGATCAGCCACCCGGATCGCGAACCTCCGGCACATGGTGCTGCCCTGCATCGTGCTCGGCACCGGCTTCGCGGCCGTTCTGCTGCGGCAGACGCGCTCGTCGATGCTGACGTCGCTCAACGCCGACTACATCCGGACCGCGCGCGCCAAAGGCCTGCCGCGAGCGGACGGTCATCTGGCGCCACGCGCTCCGCAACAGCCTGATCACGGTGACGCACGCTGATCGCTCTCGATTTCGGCGTTCTGATCTCGGGCGCTGCGATCATCGAGACGATCTTCGTGATCCCCGGCTTCGGCGCGCTGATGCATCGAGTCCGTCAACGATCGCGACTACACGATGATCGAAGGAATCGTGCTGGTGACCGCAGTCGTGTTCGTGCTCGTCAACCTGGCCGCGGATCGTCGCTCTACTCGATCCTCGATCCGCGGATCCGGATCGCGGGAGCGCGCGAATGAGCAGCCGCGCGGACCCGGCCTCGAGTCGCACCGCGAGCCCGCGCGCGCGGCGGCGGCGGATCCTGCGCAGGCGGTTCCTGCGCCGGCCCGTGGCCGTCGCCTCGTTGTTCGTTGTTCTTCTTCTTCCTGTCCTGGCGCTCTTCGCGCCGCTGATCGCCCCCTACTCGGCGGCCCATACCGACTTCAACCACATCCTCGCCCACCCGTCGTCGCAGCACCTGCTCGGAACGGACGAGCTCGGACGCGACGTTTTCTCGCGTCTCGTCTGGGGGGCGCGGGTCTCGATGGTGGTCGGCTTCCTCGCGACGGGTCTCGCGCTTGTCCTCGCGGTGCCGCTCGGCCTGCTCGGCGGCTACTACCGCGGGCCCGTCGACGCCGTCGTCGCCCGCGGCACCGACGTGATGCTCGCGTTCCCGTACGTCGTGCTCGCGATCGGCCTCGGCGTGATCCTCGGCCCGGGCTCGGCACGACCGTGATCATCGCGCTCGCGGTCGCCGGCATGCCCGCGCTGATCCGGATCTGCGCGGCGCAGACGCTCGCGCTCAGAGAGGCCGACTACGTGCCGGCTGCGATCGCGAACGGCGCCGGCGACGCGCGCATCATCTTCCGGCACATCCTCCCGAACATGGTGAGCGTGCTGATCGTGCAGGCGACCGTGATGATCCCGCGGGCGATCGTCGGCCGAGGCGGCGCTGTCGTTCCTCGGCATCGGCATCCGCCCGCCGGGAGCCTCGTGGGGGATCATGCTCCGGGACGCGCAGAAGTACCTGACGCAGGCGCCGCGGCTCGCCGTCTATCCCGGCGATCGTGATCGTTGTCGCTGCGCTGGCCTTCAATCTCCTCGGCGATGGGCTGCGCGACGTGCTCGATCCGCAGATGACGACGCTGATGCCCGAGCCGCTGCTGGTAGGCGACCGATCTCTCCGTCCGGTTCGACACCGAGGACGGCCCGGTCTACGCCGTCGACCAGCTCTCCTACACGCTGGCGCCGGGCGAGGTCCTCGGCCTCGTCGGGGAGTCGGGGTGCGGCAAGTCGGTCTCGGCGATGTCGCTCGTCCGGCCTGCTGCCGCGACACGCGCGATCGTCGAGGGCAGCGTGCTCTTCGCCGGCGTCGACCTGCTGCAACTGCCCGAGAAGCAGCTGCGCCGGTCGCGGGTCGCAGATCGCCTTCGTCTTCCAGGAGCCGATGACCTCGCTGAACCCCGTCTACACCGTCGGACGCCAGATCGGCGAGGTGCTCCGCGCGCACCTCGGCCTGTCACGCCGCGAGGCCGCGCGCCCGCGCGATCGAGCTGCTGCGGCTCGTCCGCGTCCCGGCGCCCGAGCGACGGGTGGACGAGTACCCGCACCAGCTCTCGGGCGGCATGCGGCAGCGCGTGATGATCGCGATGGCGATCGCCTGCGACCCGAAGTTGCTGATCGCCGACGAGCCGACGACGGCGCTCGACGTGACCACCCAGGCCGCAGATCCTCGATCTGATGCGCGAGATCCGCGACACGTCTCGGCACGGCGATCATCATGATCACCCACGACCTCGGCGTCGTCGCCGACATCGCCGACCGCGTGCTCGTGCTCTACGCAGGGCGTAAGGCCGAGGAGGCGCCCGTGCACGAACTGTTCGACGAGCCGCAGCATCCCTACACGATCGCACTGCTCGACTCGATTCCGCGCGCGGACGACACCGATCGGCGGCTGCGCGAGATTCCCGGGCCGCGTCCCGGCCCTGCATGAGCTTGCAGCCCACTGCTCGTTCGCGGACCGCTGCACGCGAACGCGCCGATGCCTGCCGGACGCAGGTGCCCGAGCTGCGCGCCACGGCGCCCGGTCATCTCGTCGCGTGCTTCCAGCCAGGACCGCTCTGATGGATGAGGAGGTGCCCGCTCTCGAGGTCGTCGACCTCGTGAAGCACTACCGCAACGGCACGGCCTCTCGAGCCGCGGCGGCGGGGTTGTGCACGCGGTCGACGGTGTCTCGTTCAGCCTCGGCCGCGGCGAGATCCTGGGCCTTGTCGGCGAGTCGGGCAGCGGCAAGACGACGATCGGCAGGTGCATCCTGCGGCTCGTCGAGCCGACCTCGGGCACGATCCGGCTCGGCGGGACCGACATCACGCACCTCAATCGCCGCCGAGATGCGCCCCCTGCGGCGCGATCTCAACATCGTCTTTCAGGATCCGTACTCCTCGCTGAACCCGCAGATGACATGCGGCGAGATCGTGGCGGAGCCGCTGCAGGTGCACGGCATCGCGCGCGGCAAGGAGGCGAACGCGCTGGTGGGCGAGATGTTCGATGCGGTCGGCCTGCACTCGAACTTCCGCTACCGCTTCCCGCACGAGCTCTCGGGCGGCCAGCGCCAGCGGATCGGGATCGCGCGGGCGCTGATCACGAAGCCGAGCGTGCTCGTCGCCGACGAGCCGGTCTCCGCGCTCGACGTTTCCGTGCAGGCCTCGATCCTCAACCTGCTCCGCGACCTTCAGCAGCAGATCGCGCTTCTCGTGCCTGCTGATCGCCCACCACCTCGCAACGGTCGAGTACCTCTGCGACCGCGCGCTCGTCGTCATATCTCGGAAAGGTGGTCGAATCGGGAAGCGCCGCCGACCTTTTCCGCGAGGCCCAGCATCCGTACACGAGAGCCCTGCTCGCGGCGGCGGTCGTCCCCGACCCGACGCAACGCGAGTCGGCGAACGGCCGCCTCGACGGCGAGCCGCCGAGCCCGCTCGACCCTCCGTCAGGCTGCCGTTTCCGGACCCGCTGCCCGCTCGAACCGCAGTCGGCTCCGCGCTCGACCGAGGAGGAACCTCTCCTGCGCGAGTGGTCGCCCGGGCACCGGGTCGCATGTCACCTCGCCGTGCCGGGCCAACCCCTTCCGGAGCTGACCGAGGCCGCGGTCAAGACCGTCGTCTGAGCCCTCAGCAGGCGTACTGCGCGTAGGCCAGCCGGTAAAACCCCCCGTTGACCACCTGCATGCCCGTCAGGCAGCTGTTGTAGGCGAGAAACATGTTGACGTGGTAGAGGACGATGACCGGCCGCGCGTTCAGGATGATCTGCTGCGCGACGTCCAGCAGCTTCCTGTGCGACTGGACGCTCGTCGACTTGACGTAGTTCGAGAGGATCAGCGAGAGCTGAGGCGTCGAGAAGCCGGATTGATTGCTGGACGGCAGGAGGTATTGCATCATCCCCAGGCCGGGGTCGCTGCCGAAGGTGGAGCCAAACGTGGCGATTGCCTCGAAGTTCCCGTCGTTGGAATCGGCTGAGGCCTGTGCGGTGAGCTCGACGTCAAGGATGACATTGATCCCGACCGCCTGCTCTTCGGACTGGATGAACTGCGAGATCAGAAGCTGCCGCGTCAGGTTGACGGCAACCAGATGGATGGTCGGGTTAGGTATCCCTGATTCAGCCACGAGCTTCCGTGCCTCGGTCGGGTTGTAAGGCGTGCACTTGAGCCCCGGGTCGTAGTAGGGCGAGAGCGGCGGGATGAAAGTGCAACCCGGCGTGGCGACCGGCGCGAGCACCTTGGCGAGCGCGTTGCGGTCGATCGCCATCTCGAAGGCCTCGAGCAGATTCGGGCTCTGCTGGAGCGGGTTGCCGGAGTTCGGCCGGAGGTTGATGTACACCGACGTGTCGCCGTCTACCGGGGCCTGCACGAGAGAGAGGTTTTTGTCGGCCTGGATGCCGGGGAGGTCGCCGGAGTTCAGGTTGTTGACCGCCTGGATGTCCCCGGCTTCGAGGTCGGCCGCGGCCACGGCAGTGCTGGTCTCGTCGAGGAAGACGATCTTGTCGAGGTAGACCGAGTACTTCTCGTAGTAGTAGGGCGACTTGATCACGGTGATGCTGACGCCCGGGATCTGGCTGTCGTACATGAACGGGCCGACGCAGATCGGGTCGCTGCCGACGTTGCCGGTCGCGCTGCCGGTTGAGCCGAGCTTCTGAAGCTGGGTCGGCGATTCGATGTAGGTGAGCAGCGTCTGCAGGAAGGGCGAGTAGCGCGACTGCAGGTGGAAGACGACGGTAAACGGCCCGGTCGCGGTAGCGGTGAACGTGAGGAGCGGGTTCGCCGTGCCCGACTGGGTTGCAAGAGCGATGTCGTGCTGGTAGGTGGTGACGACGGCCTGGGCGTTGAAGGGAGTGTCGTCGTTGAACATGATCCCCTGCCGAAGCTGGACCGTGTAGGTGAGCTTGTCGGCGGAGATCGTCGGCATGCCGATCGCAAGCTGGGGGACGACGTTCAGCTTCTTGTCGGTCGTATACAGCCCCTGGCAGATCACGTTGAAGACCGCGCTCGAGGTACCGCCACCGTTGCCGAGGAACGACGGATCGAGCCCACCCGCCGCGCCGTTCGCGAGGCCGACCGTGAGCACGCCGCCGTACTTCGTTTCCCGCGCCGAGGCGCCGCCGAGGGCGACCAGGGCGATAAGCGCGACAACCAGCACCGCGCCTGCCGGGCGCGCGTGCATCCGGTTCACACGCCAACGATACGCTCCCGATAACGCCCTGTCTATCGCGTTCGCGACACGCCGTCGGTCGGCAACCTGACGTTGGGCACGGCGCGCGAGTCGGAGTAGGGTTGGCAGGCATGGCAAGCGCGTGTCCGTCGTGTGGGTTCGAATACGAGGGCAGCCCGAAATTCTGCTCCGAGTGCGCGACGCCGCTCGCAGCTTCCGTGTGGCCGGTCACGGAGCGGAAGATCGTGACGTCGCTGTTCTGCGACCTGGTCGGATTCACTGCGGCGTCCGAGGTAGCCGACCCCGAAGACGTCGATCGCGTGTTGGCCGGGTACTTCCGGCTGGCCCGGTCGATGATCGAGGCGCACGGCGGCGTCGTGGAGAAGTTCATCGGTGATGCGGTGGTGGGCGTCTTCGGTGTGCCGGCGGCGCGCGAAGACGACCCGGAGCGCGCTGTGCGGGCCGGGTTGCGGATATGCGAGGGCGCTGCCGATCTGCACGGCCTGGCCGAGGGACACTGGAGTTGAGGGTCGGAGTCAACACCGGACCGGCCCTTGTTCGGCTCGGGGTCAGCCCCGCGTCCGGCGAGGGGTTCGTGACCGGGGATGCCGTGAACACGGCTGCTCGGCTTCAGTCGGCGGCTCCGGTCAGCGGTGTAGCTGTGGGGCTTTCGACCTGGGAGGCGACGAGCCGGGTGTTCGAGTATGAGGAGCTCGAGCCGGCGGAGTTGAGGGGCAAGAGCCAGCCGGTGCGGGTGTTCCGGCCGCTCCAGCCGCGAGCGCGGATGGGCGCCGACCTGACCCGCACGCATGACAGCCCCCTTGTCGGTCGCCGCGCGGAGCTGGACGCGCTTACCGCGGCGTTCGACAGGTCGGTCGCGAATCGGTCGGTCGAGTTTGTCACGATCGTCGGCGAGCCGGGGCTCGGCAAGAGCCGCCTCGTCGGTGAGCTCTCGGATCATGTCGATCGCAGCCACGACCTCTACCGGTGGCGGCAGGGGCGTTGCCTGCCCTACGGCGAGGGGATCGCGTTCTGGGCGCTCGGCGAGGTGCTGAAGGGGCACGCGGGGATCCTGGAGTCCGATCCGCCCGAGCTAGCACGGGAGAAGCTCGAAGCGGTTTTGCCCGAGAGCGAGGAGAGGCCCTGGTTCCGTGAGCGGCTCTTGCCGTTGCTCGGGATCGAGGCCGGCTCGTCGGCGGCTCGGGACGAGTCGTTCGCCGCCTGGCGGCGCTTCCTCGAGCTGATGGCAGCCGACAGGCCGACCGCGCTCGTGTTCGAGGACTTGCACTGGGCCGGGGCGGGGATGCTGGCGTTCCTCGATCATCTCGCCGCGAACCTCAACGGAGTGCCGCTGCTGGTCGTCTCGACGACGCGGCCGGAGCTCTACGACCGGCATCCCGACCACGCCGCCGGTCTGGCGACGGTCCGGCTGGCGCCGCTGTCTGCTACAGAGACCGGGCAGCTGGTCGCCGGGCTGCTCGAATCGACGGTGCTGCCGGCGGAGTTGCTGCAGGCGATCCGCGACCGTTCCGGCGGCAATCCCCTGTTCACGCAGGAGTTCGTCGCGCTCCTTCGAGATCGTGGCCTCATCGACCGGAAAGGGCCGAGCTGGGAGCTTCGACCAGACGCCGACGTGCCGCTTCCCGATTCGGTGCAAGCGGTGATCGCGGCCCGCCTCGACACGCTCGACCCGGGGGCGAAGTCGTTGCTCGGCGATGCGGCAGTGATCGGGAAGGTCTTCTGGGCCGGGGCGGTGGCGGTGATGGGCGACCGCGATCCCGTAGCGGCGCAGACGACGCTCGGCGAGCTCGTCCGCCGCGAGCTGGTCGCGCCCGGCGCGCCGCTCTTCGATGGCGGGCGAGGCGGAGTACGCCTTCGGGCACGCGCTCGTTCGGGACGTCGCCTACGAGCAGCTCCCGCGCACAAGGCGGGCCGAACGCCATGTCGCGGCGGCGACCTGGATTGAAGCCAAGGTCTCAGACCGGGTCGAGGACTTCTCAGACGTGCTGGCGCATCACTTCGCGACCGCGCTCGAGCTCGCACGCTCAGCCGATGAGCTCGAGCGGGCCGCCGCGCTCGAGGCGCCCGCCCTTCGCTTCCTCACGTTCGCGGGACGGCGCGCGCTCGGGCTGGACAGCACCGCCGCCGTCGGAAGCTTCGAGCGCGCGCTCGCGCTCACCCCGCCTGGTCATTCCGGCCGTGCCGAGGCACTGGCCGGCTTCGGCGAGGCCGCACTTGAGGCCGGCCGGGGCAACGAGTCGGTTGCAGCGCTCGAACAAGCGATCGACGCTTTTCGCGCTGCCGGCGATGCTCGCGGGGCCGCACGCGCCGCCGTCGTGCTCAGCGAGCAGTACGTCTACCTGCGCAACCCCAACCGGATGGACATGCTGACCGAGGTGATGTCGTTGCTCGACCAGCTCCCCCGGGACCGGAGAACGTCGCCGTGCTCACCGAGATCGCAGACGAGTATCAGCTGCTCGGGGATTACAGACCGGTCTCGAGGTAGCTGACCGTGCACTCGCGCTCGCCGCGGAGCTCGGTCTCGGCCGGCCTGCCCGCACGCTCTGTTTCCATGGCGGCCTCCGCCATTATCTCGGCGACTCAGCGGGGGGTATCGAAGAGCTGCGCGATGCGATGAAGATCGCGACCGAGACCGGGCAGGGGCGCCAGGTCGGCGTGATCTACAACTGGCTGGGCTCGGCACGGCTCGCCTGAGGGGCCTGCGGGAGCGCTCAGAACCCGTAACAAGTCGCGTCACCACCGCCAGCTCCACGTCGTACAGCCGGTCAGAGCCGTGGTGGTCGCAGTTGGAGATGTTGTCCACCCGGTCCTCGATGTAGGCCACCGTGCGCCCGGTCGCCCGCGCACACATCGCCGCGATGACGGCGGGCTTGTTGGCGAACAGCTTGGAGCCGAAGCTGCCCCGGCCAGGGCCGGCCTCATGTCCAGCCGGTTAACCGGGACCTTGAGCGCGGCCGCCACCATGAACAGGTAGCTGGTGAAGCTGAGCGTGTTGGTCTCGATCACGAAGCCGCCGGTGCCCGGGTCGTAGTCGGCGATGGCCCCGACCGTCTCCAGCGGCTGCCCGCCCGACCGGTGCCACCGCAGCCGGTCCCTGATCACCAGGTCGGCCTCGGCGAAGTCGCGATCTACGTCACCGAAGTCGAAGCTGCGCTCGTAGGCGCAGTTGG
>CAVXWI010000026.1:0-94868 GCA_963765345.1 uncultured Actinomycetota bacterium | reverse complement strand
ACCTTGGGCGCGTCCTGGAAGAGCGTGTGGGTGCGGACGATCAGGTAGACGCCCGCGGTGACCATCGTCGCGGCGTGGATCAGGGCGCTGACCGGCGTCGGGCCCTCCATCGCGTCGGGGAGCCAGGTGTGGAGCGGGATCTGCGCCGACTTCGCGACCGCGCCGCCGAGCAGGCCGAGCGCGATCAGGTTCGCGACCGTCCCGCCGTGCGGGGCGGCGCGCGAAGACGCCGGCGAAGTCGAGCTGGCCGGTGTGCTCGATCAGCAGGAAGAGCGCGAGCGCGAAGGTCGCGTCGCCGAACGCGTTCATCACGAACGCCTTCTTGGCGGCCGCGATCGCCTCGGGCCGCTCCTGGTAGAAGCCGATCAGCAGGTAGCTCGAGAGGCCGACCATGCCCCAGCCGGCCAGCAGGAGCAGCAGGTTGCCGCCCTGGACGAGCAGAGCATCGAGAAGACGAAACAGCGACATGTAGGCGAAGTAGCGGCGCTCCTCGTCCTCGCCGTCCATGTAGCCGACCGAGTAGGCGACGATCAGCGAGCCGACGCCGGTGACGATCAGCATCATCATCACGCTCAGCTGGTCGGTCAGGAGCGTCAGCCCGAAGTGGTACGGCCCGGCCGAGAGCCACGTCCACGAGGTCGTCGCGTGGGCCCGCGCCGAGGCCGGCTCGCCGAGCATGATCACGAAGGCGACGATCGCGGCCGCGAACGAGACCGAGCGCCGTCGCGGTCGAGAAGTAGCCCGCGAAGCGCCGGCGCGCGTGGCCGCCCGCGAGCCGCGAGCGCGACCGTCGTCAGCGAGCGGCGCGAGCAGGCAGATCCAGGCGGCGGCGTTCGATCGTGCGCTCATCCGCGCAGCGTCCGCAGCTTGTCGACGTCGAGCTCGACGTTGCGGCGCCCCATCGCCACGATCAGCCCGAGCCCGACGACCACCTCGGAGGCGGCGATCGCCATCACGGCGATCGCGAACACCTGGCCGTCCTCGTGCCCGAAGTGGCGTGCGAACGCGATCAGCGCCAGGTTGGCGCCGTTCAGCATGATCTCGACCGAGAGCAGGATGATCAGCGGGCTCCGGCGAACGAGCACGCCGAGCGCGCCGGTGACGAACAGCATCCCGGCGAGGATCACGTACCAGGTGACGCTCAGGCCCGTGCATCGCCCTCGCCGACCGCGCGGGCGTGCGAGCCGAGCACGACACCGCCGACCGCCGCGACGAGCAGCACGATCGAGGTCACCTCGAACGCGATCAGCTGGTTCGGTCAGGAAGAGCCTCCCGATCGACGCCGGCGAGCCGAAGCTGCGCGGGATCGGCGCCGGTCGTGCGAGAGCGAGCCGCCCGTCTGCAGCCCGACCGCGAAGATCACCTCGACGAGGATCGCGCCGGCCGCGAGCACGGTCGCGACGAGCTGCCACGACGGGCCGCCCGCCCACGGCGTCTGGTCGGTCCTCTCGCCGAGGTAGGCGATCACGAACAGGAACATCACCATCACCGCCCCGCCGTAGACGAGCACCTGGGCGGCCGCGACGAACTCGCCGCCGAGCAGCAGGTAGAGCACCGCCAGCGAGGCGAGGTTGCCGATCAGGGCGAGCGCCGAGAAGAACGGGTTGCGGAACGTGACGACGGCGAGGGCGCTCGCGAGGCAGCGCGAACGCCGCGGCCACCCAGACGCACCAGACGAGGAAGTTCGCCATGCTAGGAGTCGGTCTTGTAGTAGGGGATCGGCGTGTCGTAGAGCTCGCGGTCGGCGACCGGGACCCGCTTGACCGGCTCGGCGAGGAGCATGTCCTTCGTGTAGATGAGGTCGTCGCGGTTGTACTCGGAGATCTCGAAGTCGTTGCCGAGCGTGATCGCGTCGAACGGGCAGGCGAGCTCGCAGTAGCCGCAGAAGATGCAGCGGCTGAGGTTGATCTCGTAGATGCGCGCGTAGCGCTCGCCGGGCGGAGACGCGGTTCTCGGCGGTGTTCTCGGCGGCGACGACGCGGATGCAGTCGGCCGGGCAGGCGGCGGCGCAGAGCGAGCAGCCGACGCACTTCTCGAGCCCGTTCTCGTGCCGGCGGAGGCGGTGGCGGCCGCGGAAGCGCGGGTAGACCGGGCGCATGTACTCCGGGTACTGCTGCGTGATCGGCTTGCGGAAGACCTGCTTCAGCGTCACGCCGAAGCCCTTGAACGTGTTCGGGACGAGCGCGCTCATGCCGCCCAGGCCACGATCAGCGCCGTGACGAGCGCGTTCACCGTCGCGATCGGGAGCAGCACCTTCCAGCCGAAGCGCATCAGCTGGTCGTAGCGCAGGCGCGGCTGCGAGGCGCGCAGCCAGATGAACGCGGTCACGAGCACGCCGAGCTTCAGCAGGAACCAGATCGGGCCGAAGCGGTCGAGCGAGTGCACCCACGGGAAGTGCCAGCCGCCGAAGAAGAGCGTCACCGCGAGCGCCCGAGAGGACGATCATGTTGATGTACTCGGCGGTCTGGAAGAGCCCCCAGCGCATGCCCGAGTACTCGGTGTGGTAGCCGGCGACGAGCTCGGTGTCGGCCTCGGGCAGGTCGAACGGCGGCCGCGAGGTCTCGGCGATCCCGCCGAGCAGGAAGACGCAGAGGCCGACGAACTGCGGGATGAAGAACCAGAGCGTGACGCCTGCTGCGTGGCGACGATGTCGGTCAGGTTCAGCGAGCGGCCCATCAGCACGACGCCGAGCACGCTCAGCGCGAGCGAGACCTCGTAGGAGACGAGCTGGGCGCAGGTGCGCATCGAGCCGAGCATCGCGTACTTCGAGTCGGAGGCCCAGCCGCCGACGATGAAGCCGTAGATGCCGATCGAGCCGAGCGCGAAGATCAGGATCAGCGAGATCGGCACGTTCGCGACCGCGCCCTGGATCGTAGTAGCCGTCGACCGTCCAGCCCGGGCCCCCACGGGATGACGGCGAAGGCGGCGAGCGCGGTCGCAGCACGAGAGGATCGGGGCGAGGATGTAGGGGATCTCGTGCGCCGAGGCGGGGAAGAACGCCTCCTTGCGGACGAGCTTGACCAGGTCGGCGATCGGCTGCAGGAGCCCGAACGGGCCCGCCCGGTTCGGCCCGTAGCGGAGCTGCATCCGGCCGAGCACCTTCCGCTCGAGCCAGGTCGTGTAGGCGAAGGCGACCATGACGAGGTTGATGATCACGAGCACCTCGATCACGGCGATCCACCACGGCTCGTGTCACCTGCGTCACCTCGACGAGCTCGTGCAGGCCGGCGGCGTCGGCCCGCGGCATGCGGACGCTCCCCGGCGGCAGGTCGCGCGGCGATCCGCGCGCGCAGGCGGCGCGAGGTCCCGTTCGAGCGCACCGTCACCTCGTCGCCGGCGGCGATCTGCGCGCGCGCGCGTCGACGCGGCGAGAGCTCGACCTCGCCCGAGCGGCGCTGGAAGTCGAGCTCGGGCGTCCGCTCGACGGCCGGGCCCGAGAAGAGCGGCCGGTAGGTGAGGAGGCGAAGGCCGCTGCCGCGCGGCGAGCGGCTTCGCCGGCGGGCGTCGCGACCGCCGGCGGCGCCTCGGCCGGCGGCGGGAGGGGCGCCTGCTCGCCGACCTCGCCGAAGGAGATGCCGCCGTAGCAGGTCGCCGAGACCTCCTCGAAGACGACCGCCGCGTGCGGCGAGAGCTCGACGCTCGAAGCGCTCGGCGAGCTTCGCGATCCAGGCGAGCTCGTCGGGGCAGGGCGCGATCACGGCGCGGCGCTGGCGCTGCAGGCGGCCCTCGAGGTTGACGGTCGTGCCGTCGCGCTCGAGGTAGCTCGTGCCGGGGAGGACGAGGTCGGCGAGGCCGCGGAAGGAGTCCTCGAACATGCCGATCCCGATCACCGTGTCGGCCCGCGCCGCGAGCGCGCGGACGCCCGGATCGAGCGGCGGCCTCGTCGCCGGAGATGAGGACGAGCGCCGGCTCGCCGTCGGCCGGCTCGCCGTCGGCGGCGCAGCTCCAGGCGTCGGCGACGCCGCGGCCGTTCGGCGTGCGCGGGAGGTAGAAGGCGGCCGCCGCGCCGAGGTCGCGGGCGAGCCAGGCGGCGCGTCCGCGCGTCGTCGGTGATCAGGACGGCGCCCGCGATCGGCGTCTCGGGCGAGCTCGGTGAGGATGCTGCGCGCCGTTGCGCCGGGCGGCCTTGATCCAGAGGTCGACGATCGGTGCCCGCTCGACTGACCGGCTCGTCGCAGAGGACGACGACGGCCGGCGCGTCGCGGATCGACGAGAGCGGCGCGCGGAAGGCAGTCGAGCTCGTCGGGAACCTCCTCGGGCAGGACGCGCCGCGTGCGCGCCGAGGCCGACGCGCAGGAGCTTGGCGAGCGCCGTAGGCCTGCTCGACGGTCTCGGAGCCCGAGAGCGCCGTCAGGATCGCCGCGCCGGCGTGCGCGCAGGAGCCGCTCGGCCTCGTCGAGTGCCTCCGTCCCAGTCGAGCGCCTCGAAGCTGCCGTCCGCCCGGCGCCGCAGCGGATCGGTGATCCGGTCGGCGGCGCGCAGGTGCGCGTAGGCGAAGCGGCCCTTGTCGCAGAGCCAGCCGCCGTCGACCTCGGGGTGGTTGCGCGAGAGGATCCGCTTGACCCGGCCCTCGCGCGTCGTCGCGCTGATGTTGCAGCCGACCGGGCAGAGCCCGCAGACGGTCGGGACGTTCTGGATCTCCCAGGGCCGGCGCCTCGAAGCGGTACTGGGTCGAGGTGAGCGCGCCGACCGGGCAGAGCTCGATCACGTTGCCCGAGAACGGCGCCGCGGTAGGGCTCGTCGGCGAAGGTGGCGATCATCGAGCGCGGCGCCGCGCTCGACCGCGACGAGCTGGCCGTCCTCGGCGACCGACTCCGAGAAGCGGGTGCAGCGGTAGCAGAGGATGCAGCGCTCGCGGTCGAGGGCGATCGTCGGCGAGATCGGGATCGGCTTCTCGAACGTGCGCTTCGGGAACGCCATCCGCGTCGCTCCGGGCCCGTAGCGGAAGGTCAGGTCCTGGAGCGGGCACTCGCCGCCCTTGTCGCAGACCGGGCAGTCGAGCGGGTGGTTGACGAGGATGAACTCGAGCGTCGCGTGCTGCGCGTCGGCCGCGAGCTCCGAGGTGCGCGCCGTCTTGACGGCCATCCCCTCGGCGGCGGTGAGCGTGCAGGCCGCCTGCGGCTTCGGCGGCCCGGGCGCGACCTCGCAGAGGCACATGCGGCAGGCGCCGACCGGCGGCCCGAGCCGCGGCTCGTAGCAGAAGACCGGGATCTCGATCCCGGCTGCGAGCGCCGCCTCGACGAGGCCCGTCCCCTCGGGCACCGACACCTCGCGCCCGTCGATCGTCAGCGTGACCGTCCCCGGGGCGCTCACGCGTGCACCTCGTGCCGCTCGCCGGCGTGGGCGTCGCTCGGCGCGACGATGCCCTCGAGGGACGACTCGCCCTCGTACGGGCAGCGGCCGAGCTCGACGTGGCGCTCGAACTCCTCGCCCCACTTGTCGAGGTAGCTCGCGACCGGGTAGACGGCGAAGTCGCCGAGCGCGCAGAGCGACTTGCCGAGGATGCGCGACCCGACCGAGCGCGAGCAGGGCGAGGTCGTCGTGCGACCCCTCGCCCGCCTCGAGCCGCTCGAGGATCTGCACCATCCAGCGCGTCCCCTCGCGGCAGGGCGTGCACTTGCCGCACGACTCGTGCATGTAGAACTTCGTCGAGCGGAGCGCGAGCTGCACCATGCAGCAGCGGTCGTCGACGACGATCAGCGAGGCGGCGCCGAAGAACGTGCCGATCGCGCCGAGCGAGTCGTAGTCGAGCGGGACGTCGATCTGGTCGGGCGAGAGCGCCGGCACCGACGAGCCGCCCGGGATCACCGCCTTCAGCTCCCGCCCGTCGGCGACCCCGCCGGCGAGGTCGTAGATCAGCTCCCGCATCGGCGTTCCCGAGCTCGAGCTCGTAGTTTCCGGGCCGCGCGACGTTTCCCGAGATCGAGAAGATCGCCGTCCCCGGCGACGACTCGACGCCGATCTTCGCGAACTTCGCCGGCGCCGAGCTCGATGATCGACCGGCACCGTCGCGATCGTGCAGACGTTGTTGATCTGGGTCGGGGCGCGTGAAGAGGCCCTGGACCGGCGGGAACGGCGGCCGCGGCCGCGGCTGGCCGCGCCGGCCCTCGAGCGAGTCGAGCAGCGCCGTCTCCTCGCCGCAGATGTAGGCGCCGGCGCCGCGGTAGACGGTGATCTCGACGTCGCCGAAGAGTCCGGCCGCCCGCGCCTCGGCGACGGCGCGCTCGAGGATCTCGTACTCGGCCAGGTACTCGCCGCGGATGTAGATGAAGACGTCGCGTGCACTCGATCGCGTGCGCCGCGATCAGGCAGCCCTCGATCAGCCGGTGCGGCACCCGCGCCATCACCTCGCGATCCTTGAACGCGCCCGGCTCCGACTCGTCGGCGTTGACGACGAGGTACTTCGGCTTCGCGCTCGCCCGGTCGATCAGCGACGCCTTGCGCCCCATCGGGAAGCCGGCGCCGCCGCGCCCGCGCAGGTTCGCCGCGAGCAGGAGCTCGATCAGCTTGTCGGGAGTCAGCTTCGCGCGCCTTGGCGACGGCGCCGTAGCCGCCGATCTCGCGGTAGGCGGCGAGCTTGGTCAGGTCGCGGCCCGTCGGTGCCGGCGAGGAGGAGGCTACGCGCGCCCACGGACCCCCTCCACGATCGCCGGGACGTCCTCGGGCGTGACGAACTCGTGATAGCGGTTGTCGACGGCGACGACCGTCGCGTAGCCGCAGCCGCCGAGGCACTCGACCGTGCGCAGGCGTGACCGTCCCGTCGCCGGTCGTCTCGCCGGCCGCGCATGCCGAGCTCGTCCTCGAACGCCTCGAGCACGCGCTGGGCGCCGACGAGCGCGCAGGAGAGGTTCGTGCACACCTCGACCAGGTGCTTGCCGACGGGCTCGAGGTGGAACATGTCGTAGAACGACGCGACCGCCTGGCAGTAGGCGGGCGTCAGCTCGAGCGCGTCGGCGACCTCGCGGATCGCCTCCGGCGGCAGCCAGCCGTACTGCTCCTGGGCGAGCCGCAGCGCCGGGATCGTCGCCGAGCGCGACTCCTCGGGGAATCCGCTCGCGGAGCTCGCCGGATCCGGTCGGCGAGGGGGCTCACCGGTCGACCTCGCCCATGACCGTGTCGAGAGAGCCGACGATCGCGATCATGTCGGCGACGAGCGCGTCGCTCATGCAGGTGGCGGTCGCCTGCAGCGCGACGAACGACGGCGCCCGGAACTTCACGCGCCACGGCCGCGGGCCGCCGTCGGAGACGACGTAGCAGCCGAGCTCGCCGCGGGGCGACTCGACCGTCACGTACACCTCGCCCTCGGGGACGCGGTAGCCCTCGGTGACGATCTTGAAGTGGTGGATCAGCGACTCCATCGAGGTGTGGAGCTCCTCGCGCGGCGGCAGCACGACCTTGCGGTCGTCCGCGATCCACGGCTCGCCGTCCATCGCCTCGAGCCGGTCGAGGCACTGGGCGATGATCTTCACCGACTCGCGCATCTCCTCCATGTGCACCCGGTAGCGCGCGTAGACGTCGCCCTCCGGGTGGACGGGCACGCGGAAGTCGCACTCGCCGTAGGCGAGGTAGGGCTCGATCTTGCGCAGGTCCCAGTCGACGCCCGGAGGCCGCGCAGCACCGGCCCCGACTGCCCGAGCGCGATCGCGTCCTCGGCCGAGAGCAGGCCGAGCCCGACCGTCCGCTCGAGCCAGATCTTGTTGCGGTCGACGAGGTTCTCGTACTCGTCGACCGCGTGCGGCATCCAGTTCGACGAACTCGCCGCGCCTCGGGGAAGAAGCCGGGCGGGATGTCCTCGGCGAGCCCGCCGGCCTGGAAGTAGCGCGTGTGCATGCGCGCCCCGCAGACCATCTCGAACAGGTCGAGGATCTGCTCGCGCTCGCGGAAGCAGTACCAGAACATCGAGATCGCCCCGAGCTCGAGCGCGGCGGTGCCGAGCCAGACGAGGTGCGAGTGGATCCGGTTCAGCTCGCAGAGGCACGTGCGCATCCAGGCCGCCTTCGGCGGCGTCTCGAGGCCGAGCAGCTTCTCGATCGCGAGCACGAAGACGAGCTCGTTGGCCTGGAACGAGAGGTAGTCGATCCGCTCGGGGTAGGTGATCGCCTTCCACCAGGTCTTCTGCTCCATGTTCTTCTCGAAGCCGGTGTGCAGGTAGCCGATCACCGCCTCGAGGCCGACGACGTCCTCGCCGTAGAGGTCGACGATCAGGCGCAGCACGCCGTGGGTCGAGGGGTGGTTCGGGCCCGAAGTTGATCGTCAGGACGTCGCCGGTCGCGGCGAGCTCCTCGGGGACGCGGAGCACCGTCGGGATCGGATGCGGAATGCGCGTGCCCTCGTAGATCGACGCACGCGTCCGCTCGGGTGCGATCGCCATTACTCGTCCTCCGAGAAGCGGACCGGCTCGCCGCCGATCGGGTAGTCCTTGCGCAGCGGGTGCCCTTCCCAGTCGTCGTCCAGGAGGATCCGCTTCAGGTTCGGGTGGCCGGCGATCGCGATTCCCATCAGGTCGAAGGCCTCGCGCTCGTGCCAGTCGGCGGTCGGCCAGACCTCGATGACGCTCGGCACGGGCTCGCCGTCGTCGAGCCAGGTCTGCACGCGAACCCGCCGGGGCGTCTCGGAGACCGAGAGCAGGTGGTAGTTGAGCGCGAACCGCTTCGGCTTCGGCGCCGGCAGGGCCTGGAAGCCCTGGGTCATCGGCAGGTTGAGGTCGCGGCCGGAGGCGGTGCCGATGTACCCGGAGACGCCGTGTCCTGCCCCAGCCGAGGTAGTCGGCGGCGGCGATGTCGGAGAGGAAGTTGAACCCTTCCTCGTCGCGCAGGTGGGTGCAGGCCTCGAGCAGCGCCGCCGGCTCGACGACGAGCGTCGTCTCGCCGTGGCCCTCCTCGACGCGCTCGACGCCGGGAATCTCGGCCCAGGCGGTCACGAGGCGACGCTCCGGAGCTCGTAGGCGGGCGGGATCCCGGCCTGGACCGCCTCGTGCAGCCGGATGATCCCCTCCATCAGCTGCTCGGGCCGCGGCGGGCAGCCGGGCACGTAGATGTCGACCGCGACGATCTTGTCGACCGACTGGAGGATCGCGTAGTTGTTGAACATCCCGCCCGAGCTCGCGCAGGCGCCCATCGCGATCACCCACTTCGGCTCGAGCATCTGGTCGTAGATCTGGCGCAGCGGCGCCGCCATCTTGTGCGAGACGCGGCCCGAGACGATCAGCAGGTCGGCCTGGCGCGGCGAGGAGCGGAACGCCTCCATCCCGAAGCGGGCGATGTCGTAGCGCGCGCCGACGATCGACATCATCTCGATCGCGCAGCAGGCGAGCCCGAAGGTGTCCGGCCACATCGACTTCGTCTGCGCCCAGGCGACCGCCTTCTCGAGCGTCGTCAGCCCGACCTTCTGCTCGAGCTCGTCGATCTCGGTCTCGAACTTGCCGGGGCCCTTCGTCGGCCAGAGCAGCCGCTCGGAGTGCAGGCCCTCGTCGCGCAGCGCGCCGTCTCTATCGCCATTCGAGCGCCCCCTTCCGCCAGATGTAGACGTAGGCGACGCACCAGGATCAGGAGGAAGACGAGGAACTCGAGGAAGCCGAACCACGCGAGCTCGTGCAGGATCACCGCGAGCGGGTAGAGAAAGACGATCTCGATGTCGAAGAGGATGAAGAGCATCGCGGTCAGGTAGAAGCTGACGGTGAAGCGCTGGCGCTGCGGCGGGCCGGTCGAGACGCCGGACTCGAAGGGGATCGTGCGGGCCCGGATCCGGCGCTTCGGCCGCGTCGCGAACACGAAGCTCGCCATGATCATGGTCGACGGGATCACGAGAGCGAAGAACCCGTAGATCGCGAACGGCAGCCAGTCGTCGAACAAGCTTCTCTCCCCTCCGCCCAGGTCGGTGCTCGGACGCTACCACGGCCAATCGCGGTTCTCAGGGTGACCTCGTGGCTACACTTCGGCTATGGCGACAATCGAGACAAGCGAGCGGCAGCGTCACGCTCACCGAGCGCGCCGCCGACAAGGTGCGGGCACTGATGGCGGCGAGCCGGCCGGCGAGGCCGAGGTGCTCCGCGTCGCGATCCAGGGCGGCGGCTGCGGCGGCTTCGAGTACCAGCTCGGCTTCGACCGCGGCGCGACCGCCGGCGACGCCGAGTTCGAGTTCTACGGCGTCCGGGTCGTCGTCGACCCGGCGAGCGCCCCGTACCTGAAGGGCGCCACGGTCGACTTCGTCGAGTCGCTGAAGGAGTCGGGGTTCAAGGTCGACAACCCGAACGCCTCCGGCTCGTGCGGCTGCGGCCACAGCTTCCACGTCGACGACGCGAGCGGCGACCCCGGCTGCAGCCACTGAGCCTCCCGCGTCGGTGAAGACCGAGCGGGCGCTCCGCGTCGCCGTGGTCGGCTCGGGCCCGGCCGGCTTCTACACGGCCGCGCCACTGCTCGCGGCGGGCGGCAGCGGTCGACCTGATCGAGCGGCTGCCGACGCCGTGGGGCCTCGTCCGGCTCGGTGTCGCGCCCGACCACCCGGAGATCAAGGCGGTCTCGCGCGTGTTCGAGAAGATCGCCAAGGAGCCCGGCTTCCGCTTCTTCGGCAACGTCGAGGTGGGGCGCGACGTCAGCCCGGCGGAGCTGGCCGGCTCTACGACGCCGTCGTCTACGCGGTCGGCGCGCAGACCGACCGCCGGCTCGGAATCCCCGGCGAGGATCTGCCCGGCTCGTGGCCGGCGACCGCGTTCGTCGCCTGGTACAACGGCCATCCCGACTTCCAGCAGCTCGAGTTCGACCTCTCGGGTGAGCGAGCGGTCGTGATCGGCAACGGCAACGTCGCCGTCGACGTCGCCCGCATGCTCGCGCTGACCCGCGAGGAGCTGGCGCCGACCGACACGACCGACGCGGCGATCGAGGCGATCGTCGCCTCGGGGCTGCGCGAGATCGTCATGCTCGGCCGCCGCGGCCCGGCGCAGGCGGCGTTCACGAACCCGGAGCTGAAGGAGCTCGGCGAGCTCGCCGGCGCCGACGTCGTCGTCGATCCCGCCGACCTCGAGCTCGACGCGGCGAGCGAGGCGGCGCTCGTCGAGGAGCGCTCGACCGCCCGCCGCAACGTCGAGCTCCTGCGCGAACTACGCCGGACGGTCGCCGCTCGGGCAAGCCGCGGCGGCTGACCCTGCGCTTCCGCGTCTCGCCGGTCGCGATCCTCGGCGAGGGCAAGGTCGAGGCGGTCGAGGTCGTCCGCAACGAGCTCGTCGCCGACGAGGCCGGTCAGCTCCGCGCGGTCGCCGACCGAGGAGCGCGAGATGATCCCCTGCGGGCTCGTCCTGCGCAGCGTCGGCTACCGCGGCGTCGCCTTGCCCGGGGTCCCGTTCGACGACGAGCGCGGCGTCGATCCCGAACCGCGACGGCCGCGTCATCGGCGAGCGGGCGAGCCGATCGCCGGCCTCTACTGCGCGGGCTGGATCAAGCGCGGCCCGAGCGGCGTGATCGGCACGAACAAGAAGGACGCGGCCGAGACGGTCGAGCGCCTGCTCGCCGACGCGCGAGCCGGGCTGCTCCCGCGCGGCGACGGCGACCTCGAGGAGCTCCTCAGCGAGCGCGGCGCTCTCGTTCGTCGACTACGCCGGCTGGGAGGCGATCGACGCGGACGAGCGCGCCCGCGGCGCGCCGCACGGCCGGCCGCGGGTCAAGCTCGCCAGCTGGGACGAGCTGCTCGCGCGCGCCAGGAAACCGTAGCGCCGGCACGACGCCTGAGTGGTACCGATCACGCCGTCCTCGGGGCCGGGTGCGCGTTTGCGAGGGCCGCGGCTAGAGTCATTCCGATGTCCGAGCAGCTCTGGGGCGGCGAGACCGCCAAGGCGATCGAGAACTTCCCGGTCTCCGGCGAGCCGATCCCGGCGCCCGTCGCGCGCTGGCTCGGCCGGATCAAGGCCGCCGCGGCGCGCGTGAACGCGGAGCTCGGGCTGCTCGACCCCGACAAGGCCGAGCGGATCGCCGCGGCCGGCGATCGCATCGCGAACGGCGAGCTCGACGACCAGTTCCCGATCGACGTCTTCCAGACCGGCTCGGGCACCTCGTCGAACATGAACGCGAACGAGGTGATCGCCGCGCTCGCCGGCGAGGACGTCCACCCGAACGACGACGTCAACCTGGGCCAGTCCTCGAACGACGTCTTCCCCTCGGCCG
Organism: uncultured Actinomycetota bacterium; assembly: GCA_963765345.1. Taxonomy (GTDB): domain Bacteria; phylum Actinomycetota; class Thermoleophilia; order Gaiellales; family Gaiellaceae; genus PALSA-600. The sequence continues at coordinate 82,716 of CAVXWI010000026.1, read as the reverse complement.
TCCACCTCGCGGCGCTCGGCGAGATCGTCGGCGACCTGCTGCCGGCGCTCGACCGGCTCGCCGGCGCGCTGCAGGCGAAGGCCGAGGAGTTCGACGACGTCGTCAAGTCGGGCCGCACGCACTGGATGGACGCGGTGCCGGTCACGCTCGGCCAGGAGTTCGGCGGCTACGCGGCGCAGGTGCGCGAAGGCGCGGCCGGGTCGAGACACGCTCGAGCGGCTCGGGAAGATCCCGCTCGGCGGCACCGCCGTCGGCACCGGTCTGAACACGCATCCCGAGTTCGCCGCGCGCGTGCGCGCGAGGCTCGCGGCCGAGACGGGCCTCGCGATCAACCCGCCGGCCGACCCGTTCGAGTCGCAGGCCGCGCGCGACGGGCTCGTCGAGGCCTCCGGTGCGCTGAAGACGGTCGCCGTCTCGCTGACGAAGATCGCGAACGACCTGCGCTTCCTCGGCTCCGGCCCGCGCGCCGGCCTCGCCGAGATCTTCCTGCCGGAGCTGCAGAAGGGCTCGTCGATCATGCCGGGCAAGGTCAACCCGGTCATCCCCGAGGTCGTCACGCAGGTCGCCGCCCAGGTGATCGGCAACGACGCCGCGATCACGATCGGCGGCATGCAGGGCCATTTCGAGCTGAACGTCTTCGTCCCGATGATCGCGCGCAACCTGCTCGACTCGATCCGCCTGCTCGCCTCGGCCGCGCGGCTGCTGGCCGAGAAGTGCGTCGAGCGGGATCGAGGCGAACCGCGAGCAGTGCGAGCGCTACGCCGAGCTGACCCTCTCGGCGGCGACCGCGCTCAACCCGTACATCGGCTACGACCGGGCGACCGAGATCGTCAAGGAGGCCGCGAGGTCGGGCCGCACGCTCCGCGAGGTCGCCCGCGAGGCGGGCGTCGCGGACGCCGTGCTCGACGAGGCGCTCGACTTCCGCGCGATGGCCAAGCCCGCAGGCTAGAGGCGGGCCGGGGCCGAGCGCCCGGGGTCAGAAGCCGACGGCACCGCGCCCCGACGCGGCGGCGTGGCGCTGCTCGTCGGCGCGGTAGCTCGAGCGCACGAGCGGGCCCGCGAAGACCGAGCCGAACCCGAGCGCCTCGCCCTGCTCGCGGAGCCAGCGGAACTCGTCGGGGTGGACCCAGCGGTCGATCGCCGCGTGCCTCGCGCTCGGCTGCAGGTACTGGCCGATCGTGACGACGTCGACGCCCTGGGCGCGCAGGTCGCGCATCGTCTCGACCACCTCGTCGTTTCGCTCGCCGAGACCGACGATGATGCCGCTCTTCGTGAGCACGGGATAGTCGGCGATCTCCTTGGCGCGGCGCAGGAGGCTCAGGGCGCCGTCGTAGCTCGCCTGGCCGCCGCGCATCCGCCGGTGGAGCCGGCGGACGGTCTCGATGTTGTGGTTGAAGACGTCGGGTCGCGCGCCGAGCACCGTCGCGAGCGCCTCCTCCTCGACGCCGAGGAAGTCCGGCGTCAGCACCTCGACGGTCGCCGCGGGGAGCTTCCGCCGCAGGGCCCGGATCGTCGCCGCGTAGTGGCCGGCGCCGCGGTCGGGCAGGTCGTCGCGGTCGACCGAGGTGACGACGACGTGCTCGAGGCCCATCTCGCTCGCGGTCTGGGCGAGGCGGAGCGGCTCGAGCGGGTCGGCCGGCTCGCTCGGCGTGCCCGAGTTGACGTAGCAGTAGCGGCAGGCGCGCGTGCACGTGTCGCCGAGAATCTGGAACGTCGCCGTGCCGCGACCCCAGCACTCGGCGATGTTCGGGCAGCGCGCCTCCTCGCAGATCGTGTGCAGGCTCGCGCCGTGGATCAGCTTCTTCACGTCGAAGTAGCGCGTGTTCGCACTCGGCGCGCGCACCTTCATCCACTCGGGGCGGCGCGGACGTTCGGCGACGGGAAGCGACTCGTGCACGGCTTCCGAGTGTAGAGACCCTCAGGCGGCCGGCACGGCGAGCTGGTCGTGGAGCGGCTGGGGCCAGAGGCCCGGCTCGTCGCCCGGGAGCTCGTCGAGCGTGAGGTCGAAGACCTCGGCGAGCGCGCCCGCCGCTGGCCCGCGGGTCTCGTCGACCGTGACAGGGCGGCCGAGCTCGCGGGCGAGCGAGGTGAAGGCGGCGTCCTCGAGGCCGCAGGCGGTGATCCAGTCGGTGAACGGCGCCGGGTCGAGGTCGACGTTGAGCGCGTAGCCGTGCGTCGTCACCCAGCGAGAGATGTGGACGCCGATCGAGGCGATCTTGCGCGGCGGGCGAGGACAGCCAGACGCCGGTCAGGCCCTCGATCCGCGTCGCCTCGAGCTCGAACGAGCCGACCGTGCGGATGATCGCCTCCTCGAGCTCGCGGCAGTAGCGCTTCACGTCCTTGCCGTGCCGGTTCAGGTCGAGGATCGGGTAGCAGACGAGCTGGCCGGGCCCGTGGAAGGTCGACTTGCCGCCGCGGTCGGTCTCGACGACCTCGACCTCGACCCCCGCCGGGACGTGCACCTCGCCCGGCTCGGTGCGGCGGCCGAGCGTGATCGTCGGCGGGTGCTCGAGGAGGAGCACCGTGTCGGGGATCGCGCCCTGCGCGACGGCTGCCGCGAGCGAGCGCTGGAGCTCCCAGGCCTCCTCGTAGCCGACGAGCCCGAGGTTCATCAGGTAGGCGCTTCCCGGCATCGAGCTCCACCCTAGCGGCGGCCTCCAGCCGGCGCGCGCCCCGCGATCTTCCGGCTCGAGCCGCTAGTAGTCCGACTCGCCCCAGCCCTCGAGCCGGTCGGCCAGGTCGCGCAGGAACTGGCCGCCGTAGGCGCCGTCGACGAGGCGATGGTCGTAGGTCAGCGTCAGGTTCATGATCGGCCGGATCGCGATCGCGTCCTGGCCGGCGTCGTCGCTGATCACCCAGGGCCGCTTGACGACCGCGTAGGTGCCGAGGATCCCCGACTGCGGCTGGCTGATCACCGGCGTGCCGATGAAGGTGCCGTAGCTGCCCGGGTTCGTGATCGTGAACGTGCCGCCCTGGACGTCGTCGGGGAGCAGCTTCTTCGTGCGCGCGCGCTCGGCGAGGTCGGCGATGCCGCGCGCCATCCCGAGCAGGTTCAGCCCTTCGGCGTGCTTCAGCACCGGGACGATCAGGCCCTTGCCGCCCTCGAGCGCGACCGCGAAGCCGAGGTTGACGTAGCTGCGGGTGACGATCGACTCGCCGCGGATCTCGGCGTTGACCCAGGGCCAGTCGCGCAGCGTCTCGACGGTCGCGCGCGAGATGAAGGCGAGGTAGGTGAGGTTGACGCCGTAGGCGGACTTGTACTCGGCCTTCAGCCGCTCGCGGATCGCGACGACCTTCGACATGTCGACCTCGATCGCGCTCGTGACGTGCGCCGCGGTGTCGAGCGAGCGGCGCATGTGCTCGGCGATCCCGCGCCGCATCGCGCTCATCGGCTCGAGGCTCTCGCCTGGCTCGACGGCCGGTCCGGCTGTCGGCTGCCGCTGGCCGGGGCGGCGGCTGCGGCACGGCGGCGGAGCGGTCGCCGGAGCAGCCGGCGGTGCGGACGGCGCAGGCGGCGCTGCAGGAGCGGGGGCGGCGACGCGGGCGGTACGGCAGCTGCCGCAGGCGGCGCCGCGGCCGGTTCGGGCGCCGGCAGCGCCGAGCCCTCGACGAAGGCGAGGATGTCCTTCTTCGTCGACGCGCCCGCCGCGGCCGCGTGCCCGGTCGACCGTCGCTCGGGTCGATGCCGTGCTCGGCGGCGATCCGCGCGACGACAGGCGAGACGAAGCTGTGTGGCCGCCGCCGCTCCGTTTCCGTCGAGCCGGCGCCGCCGTAGCGGCTCGGGTCGCGGGCGACGGGCTCCGGCTCGCGGCGGCCGGCTCCGGCTCGCGGCGGGCGGCTCCGGTTCCCGAGCGACCGGCTCGGGCGCGGCCGCCAGCGGTCGGATCGGGCGTCGCGGGCGGGGGACTCGGGCTCCGGCTCGAGCGGCAATGGCGGCGGCATGCCGGCGACGCGGCCGCCGGCTCCGGGCCGATCCGGCCGAGCACCGTCCCGACCGCGACCGTCTCGCCCTCCTGGACGAGGATCTCCGAGCAGCACGCCGGAGCCGGGGCTCGGCACCTCGGTGTCGACCTTGTCGGTCGAGATCTCGAGCAGCGTCTCGTCGGCCTGGATCGGTGTCGCCGACGTTCCGCAGCCAGCGCGTGACCGTGCCCTCCGAGACGGAGACGCCCATCTGCGGCATCACGACCTCGACGACGGTGCCGGTCGCCATCTAGTACTCGCCGATCTCGCGCAGCGCCGCGACGACGTCGGCGACCTGGGGGAGGAAGGCCGCCTCGAGCACCGGCGCGAACGGGCACGGGCGTGTCGGGCGCGGTGATCCGGCGCAGCGGGCGCGTCGAGGTCCTCGAACGCCTCCTCGGCGATCGTCGCCGCGATCTCGGCGCCGAAGCCGCCGCGTGTGCGTGTCCTCGTGCAGGACGATGCACCTTCGAGGTCTTCCGCACCGAGGCGAGCACGGCCTCCTTGTCCCACGGCAGGATCGTGCGCAGGTCGATGATCTCGACCGAGAGGTCGTCGAGCTCGGCGGCGGCCTCCTCGGCCGTGTAGACCATCGCGCCCCAGGTGACGACGGTGACGTCGTCGCCGGCCCGGTGGATGCGCGCCTCGCCGATCGGCGTCGCGTAGCGCTCGTCGGGCACCTCGCCCTTGATCCGGCGGTAGAGGTGCTTGTGCTCGAAGAAGAGGACCGGGTTCGGATCCTCGATCGCCGCGATGATCAGCCCCTTCGCGTCCTCGGGCGTCGCCGGGCAGACGCACTTGAGGCCGGGGATGTGGGCGAAGGACGACTCGGGGTTCTGCGAGTGGAACGGCCCGCCCGAGAAGCCGCCGCCCGAGGGGAGCCGCAGCGTGATCGGCACGGGCGTGCCGGCGCGCCAGTGCTGCTTGGCGGCGACCGTGACGAGGTGGTCCCAGGCGCAGGAGACGAAGTCGGCGAACTGCATCTCGGCGACCGGCCGCAGGCCCATCATCGCCGCGCCGGTGGCGCCGCCGACGATCGCCGTCTCCGAGAGCGGCGCGTCGATCACGCGCCAGGAGCCGAACTCCTCCTGGAAGCCGTGCGTCACCTTGAAGGCGCCGCCGTAGACGCCGATGTCCTCGCCGATCAGGAAGACGCGCTGGTCGTGCTGCATCTCCTGGCGGAGGCCGTCGCTGATCGCCTGGAGGTAGGTCTTCTCGGCCATCGCGTCGCTACATGTGGTGGGGGTGTGTCGAGCTCTTCGGGCTCGGCGTAGACGCCGTCGAGGAGCGTCGGCGGGATCGGGCGGCGGCGAGGCCTCGGCGCGCTCGAGCGCGTCGTTCAGGATGCTTCTTGACCTGGATCGCGGATCTCGCTCCTCCTCGTCCTCGCGTGATGTCGGCGTGCTCGCGCAGCCAGGGCGGTAGCGCTCGATCGGGTCGCGCTCGGCCCAGCGCTCGAAGCAGCTCCTTCGGGACGTAGAAGGCGTCGTCGTGGACGGCGTGCCCCTCCATCCGCAGCGTCACGCTCTCGATCAGCGTCGGGCCGCCGCCCTGGCGCGCCTTCTCGATCGCGCGCTTCGCCTCGCGGTAGACGGCGAGCGCGTCGGTGCCGTCGACGACGACGCCCTCGAAGCCGTAGGCGGCGGCGCGGTCGGCGAGGTGCTCGACCGCGTACTCGAGGTGCGTCGGCGTCGAGTAGGCCCACTGGTTGTTGTCGCAGACGAAGACGACCGGGCAGCTGGCGGACGCCGGCGAAGTTCATCCCCTCGTGCGTGTCGCCGCGCGCGGAGGCGCCCTCGCCGAACCAGGCGACCGCGACGCGCCGCTCCTCCCGGATGCGGAAGGCGAGCGCGCAGCCGACCGCGACCGGCAGCATCGCGGGCAGGTGCGAGACCATCGCGACCAGCCCGAGGTGGTGGTCGGCCATGTGCACGTTGCCGTCGCTGCCCCTGGCCGGCCCGTCGGCGCGGCCCATGTAGTTGGCGAAGATCCGCCACGGCTCGACGCCGCGGGCGATGTGGACGCCCATGTCGCGGTGGAGCGGCGTGCCGACGTCGTCGCGGCCCATCGCCGTCGCGACCGCGACCGACGAGGCCTCGTTGCCGCGGCCGGTGTAGAACGAGCCGGGGATCTTCCCCTGCCGGTAGAGGATGTGGCCGCGCTCCTCGACGCCGCGGGTCAGCAGCATGTTGCGGTAGATGCCGAGCAGATCCTCGCGGTCGAGGCCCCATTCCTTCGCCTCCTGAAGCGAGCCGCTCGGCTCGGCCACGCGCGCGATCGCCATGCCGTCCCGCACTCTAACGCGGCTGGCCGTCGGCCGCGCGCGATAGGGTCGGCGTACCCGTGGGGAAGGCCGTCCGACTGGCTGCGCGAGGAGCGGCGCAAGGTGCTCGGCGACTGGACGGCGCTCTGCCTTCGCTGCGGCGGCGCCCGGCGCTGGTTCGAGGAGTTCGAGGCCGAGATCCCGAGCCGCTGCCCCGGCTGCGGCGGCGAGCTGATCCACCGCTGCCCGGCCTGCTCGGCGCCGTTCTCCTCGACCTTCGCCGTCGACTGCGAGGAGTGCGGCGCGCCGCTCCGCGAGCCGGAGCTCGTTCGGCGATCGCGATCCGGCAGCGACCGGCCCGCGAAGAGCTAGCCGGCTTGATCGCCGAGAAGCGGATCACCGTCACCGTGTCGTCCTCGGTGACCTCGCGGTTGTAGAGCTGGCTCAGGAAGTGCGCCATCTCCTCGGGCCGGCGCACCTCGGGGTTGTCGTGCTCGATCTCGCGCGGCGAGAGCTCGGCGAGCCGCTTCACCTCGACCTTGTCGATCACCGCGTCGAAGACGTGCTGGCGCGGGCCGAAGCGGGCGCCGACGAGCACCGCGACGATCATCCCCTTCTGGTACTTGCGCGACTTGTCGCCGAGCCGGATCGTCGCGGTCTTGCGGTGCGAGCGGAGCTGGGCCTCGACGACCGGCGAGTAGAAGTTGAGCGCGAAGGCGGGCAACGGGCCCCGATCATACGTCCGTCCTCCGCGGCCAGCAGCGCGATCGCCCGGCCGCGATCTCGCGCTCGCCGCGGTAGGCGAGGAGCGCCGGCGCCTCGGCGAGCGGGAGCCAGCGCACCTCGGCGACCTCGTGGCGGAACTCGTCGGGCAGGTCGCCGAGCCGGCCGCGCTCGTAGCGGACGAGGAAGAACGCGACGACCTTGAAGACGCGCTCGCCCTCCCAGTTGAACCAGTACGCGTCTCGCCGAGCTGCGCGAGCGGCCGGCCGCGGGCGCCCGTCTCCTCGGCGACCTCGCGCAGGGCCGCGCCTCGCCGACTCGCCCGGCGTCGATCTGGCCCTTCGGCAGCACCCAGGTCCCGGCGGGCTTCCCGGCCGGGCGGATCGCGGCGAGCACCCACTGCCCGCGCAGCCGCCGGACGAGCACGCCGCCGGCCGAGAACTCGCGGCGCACGCCCGGGACCTTAGCGCGCGCGACTCAGATGTTCTTCGCTATGCTGCGCCGCTGGCACTCGGGAGGTGAGAGTGCCAAACATTGTCACAAAGTTTGTCACAAAGTAGGTCGATCACGCATGAAATGGAGGTCTGAAGGAATGAATCTGACGCCCCTGGGAGACCGCCTGATCGTCGAGACGCTCGAGGAAGAGCAGACGACGATCGGCGGGCATCGTTCTCCCCGACACCGCGGTCGAGAAGCCGCAGCGCGGCACCGTCATCGCCGCCGGGCCCGGGAAGCCGCAACACCGAGACCGGCGAGCGCATCCCGATGGACGTCGCCGAGGGCGACGCCGTCGTCTTCTCGAAGTACGGCGGCACCGAGATCAGGGTCGAGGGGATCGACTACCTGATCCTGCGCGAGAGCGACGTGCTCGCGAAGGTCGTCGGCGCCCCCGCCAAGGCGAAGGCGAAGGCCTAGGAAGAGAGGAACGAGAGAACATGGCTCACAAGGAACTGAAGTTCGGCGAGGACGCACGCCGCTCGCTCCAGCGCGGCGTCGACATCCTCGCCGACGCGGTCAAGGTGACGCTTGGCCCGAAGGGGCGCTACGTCGTCCTCGACAAGAAGTACGGCGCGCCGACGATCACGAACGACGGCGTCACGATCGCCCGCGAGATCGAGGTCGAGGACGTGTTCGAGAACCAGGGCGCCCAGCTCGTGCGTGAGGTCGCGACGGCGACGAACGACGTCGCCGGTGACGGCACGACGACCGCGACCGTGCTTGCCCAGGCGATCGTGCGCGAGGGGCTGAAGAACGTCTCGGCCGGCGCCAACCCGATCGCGCTCAAGCGCGGGATCGAGAAGGCCGTCGACGCGATCGTCGCGAACCTCGCAGAAGCAGTCGACCGAGATCAACGGCAAGGAAGACATCGCCCGGGTCGCGACGATCTCCTCGCGTGAGCGCGAGATCGGCGACGTGATCGCCGACGCGATCGAGAAGGTCGGCAAGGACGGCGTCGTGAACGTCGAGGAGGGCCAGACCTTCGGCCTCGAGCTCGAGTTCACCGAGGGGATGCAGTTCGACAAGGGCTACCTGTCGCCGTACATGGTCAACGACGCCGAGCGGATGGAGGCGGTCCTCGACGACCCGTACATCCTGATCGCGAACCAGAAGCTCGGCGGCATCAAGGATCTGCTGCCGCTGCTCGAGCAGGTCATCCAGGCCGGCAAGCCGCTGCTGATCGTGGCCGAGGACGTCGAGGGCGAGTCGCTCGCGACGATCGTCGTCAACAAGCTGCGCGGCACCTTCCAGGCCGTCGCCGTCAAGGCGCCGGGCTTCGGCGACCGCCGCAAGCGGATGCTCGAGGACATCGCGATCCTCACCGGCGGCGAGGTGATCACCGAGGAGATGGGGCTGAAGCTCGAGAACACGAAGCTCTCGCAGCTCGGCCGGGCCCGCAAGGTCGTCGTCGACAAGGACTCGACCACGATCATCGACGGTGCCGGCGATCGCCGAGGCGATCAAGGCGCCGCATCAAGCAGCTCAAGGCCGAGATCGAGACGACCGACTCCGACTTCGACCGCGAGAAGCTCCAGGAGCGGCTCGCGAAGCTCTCGGGCGGCGTCGCGGTCGTCAAGGTCGGCGCTGCGACCGAGACCGAGATGAAGGAGAAGAAGCACCGCGTCGAGGACGCGCTGCAGGCGACCCGCGCGGCGCTCGAGGAGGGCATCGTCCCCGGCGGCGGCGTCGCGCTCCTGAACGCGGCCGACAAGGTCAGGGAGTCGCTGCTCGAGCGCGCTCGAGGGCGACGAGAAGACGGGCGCGCACGATCATGCTGCGCGCGCTCGAGGAGCCGCTGCGCCAGCTCGCGACCAACGCGGGCCTCGAAGGCTCGGTCGTCGATCCAGTCCGTCCGCTCGGCGAAGCCGGGCCAGGGCCTGAACGTCGACACCGGCGAGGTCGAGGACCTCGTCAAGGCCGGGATCATCGACCCGACCATGGTCACCCGCTCGGCGCTGCAGAACGCCGCCTCGATCGGCAAGAACATCCTCACCACCGAGGCGATCGTCGCCGACGCTCCGGAGAAGGCAGGCGCCGCGTGCCGGCGGCGGCATGCCGGACATGTCGGGGATGATGTAGGCGGAGCGACCGGCTCACGGGACGCGGCGGAGGCGCGGGCGGCGACCCGCGCCTTCGCCGTTTCCAGGTCTGCCGCCGAGGCTCTGCCGGGGTCTGGCGCCGGACAGGTCCCGGCTCGACAGGGCGAGGAACCCGACCCCCGGACAGCAGAAGAGCCGGCGAATATGTGGCCGGCCCTCCTGGTCATACGGACGGGTTGGGTTGCGTCGAGTGGAGTGATCGGCAGTCTGCGCGGGTTCGCCCAGTCCCTCGATCGAGGGATCTTTCAGCGGCGTCGGAAGGCTCAGAACGCGTAGCGCTCCTCGCGCCACGGGTCGGCGTCGTTGTTGTAGCCGTAGCGCTCCCAGAAGCCGGGGCGGTCGACCGCGCGCAGCTCGATCCCGCGCAGCCACTTGGCGCTCTTCCAGAAGTAGCTGGTGCGGGACGACCAGCCGCAGCGGGTAGCCGTGCTCGGGGGTCAGCGGCTCGCCGTCGGCGTGCGTCGCGAGGAGCGCGTGCGTCGTCCTCGAGCGACGGCGAGCGGCACGTTCGCACGTGAAGTCGTGCTCGGCCCAGGCGATCGCGAAGCGGGCGCTCGGCACGCGGCCGGCAGAGCGCGGCGAGCTCGCGCCAGTGGACGCCCTCGAAGGCGATGTCGAAGCGCGACTCCAGCGCGTGACGCAGTGGATGTCCTGCACGTTGCGCGGAGCGCGGCAGCTCGTTGAACTGCTCCCAGTCGAGCTCGACCTCCTGCTCGACCTCGCCGAAGACGCGGAAGCGTCCAGGTCGCGAGGTCGACGTGCGGGACGCCGCCGGCGTGCAGCACGGGCCACTTCTCGGTCATGTGCTGGCCGGGCGGCAGGCGCGCCGGGTCGAAGCCGGCGTCGCGCACCTTGCGCTCGGCGCTCGACCGGAACATCGGCGCCTACACTAGCCCGGTGGGGTCGGTCGCGACCAAGACCTACATCCGCCCGCGCGCCTACGTCGCGCGTCGCGGGGCCCGGACGCGGCCGACCTGCTGCAGCGGATCGTCTCGAACGACGTCCTCGCGGCCGACGCGTGCGAGGCGCTGATCCTGACGCCGAAGGGCCGCGTGATCGCGCCGCTGCTCGTCTGGCGCCGCGGCGGACGACGACTTCCTGCTGCTGACCGAGCCCGAGCTCGGCGAGGCCGTGCGCGCCCATCTGGACGCGGATGCGCATCGCCGCGAAGTGCGAGATCGAGCTCGAGGAGCACACCTCGACGATCGTCCTCGGCGGCGCCGACGGGATCCCGACCGGCGACTACGGGGTGCCGGCGGTCGAGGTGCTCGACGCCGGGACCTGGGCGCGAGCCCGCCGACGACGAGCTCGAGCGGCTGCGGATCCTGGCGCGGACGCCGCGCTGGGGCCGCGAGATCGACGACGGGATCCTGCCGGCCGAGGCCGGGCTCGACGAGCGTGCAGTCTCGTTCACGAAGGGCTGCTATCCGGGACAGGAGCCGCTCGCGCGCCTGCGACACCGCGGTCACGTCAACCGCACGCTGCGCGTGCTCGAGCTCGACGAGGCCCGGCGTGCGCGAGGCCGACGAGGTCGGCCACGAAGGGCGGCTCGGTCGGCCGAGTCACGAGCGCCGTCCCCGGCCTCGCGCTCGCCTACGTCCGGACCGAGGTTCCCGACGGCGCGCGAGCTCGACGTGGCGGGCACGCCGCGCACGGATACACTGACCTCCCCGCGCCCGTAGCTCAGGGGATAGAGCGCTGCCCTGCGGAGGCAGAGGCCGCAAGTTCGAATCTTGCCGGGCGCATGGCTCAACCAAGCCGTTTTGGAAGGGTTCATGCACGCCAATCGACAACTATTCGTTCCTCGTACACTGCCTCCGGTGGAGGCGAAGCCGAGGTCTCGTGCTGCTCGTCAGCGAGAAGCAAAGGCGTATTGGGACTCGCTTTCACCAGATCAGGAGGCCTGGGCACTTCCGAAGATGGGCTTCCAGGCCATGGGTCAGGTGACCGATCCGAACAGTTCGGATCAAAAGACCCTGAGGTCGTAGAGGTTCGCGATCTCTTGGAGAGCGGCATCCTCGCGGAGTACGGGATGGCGGGCCTCCTCATTCACTCCAACGCCTTCGAACGCTGCCCAGCACTCCCAGTCCGACGAAAGGCGTGAGAGGTAACGAATCCCAGCGTATTTCGGCGTGCCATCGTCGGCAAGTTGCTCGTAAGCCCATTGGCTAATGAATCGGGTGACTCGACGGTCGGCGCCTCGAACAACCGATACATCAAGATCGGTGTTGCCCATAGAAGCTGAGCAGGTCGGCCAGTTCTCCGCGTAGCGCTTCCCGCGTCGGGGCTGCCTCGATATCTAAGAACTGCAATCGAGGTCGTTCCGGAGTCTCGATGAACCGGACTTGGGCGGCGAGACGCCTGAACCGCCAGTCGGCAGGCACTTCGCCGATGCCCATGAAGCCTTCCTCGGACGCGATGGCCGCAAGACCGAGGTCGGGCCGGAACCTGGCAAGGGTCTCGCCGTAACACGCGAGCAGATCGGTGCCGAAGTAGCAAACGCCATAGCTACCCAGTGCACTATCGAATCGATTGCCGGTTGTCGGACTAACGGCCGAGGGCGAGGGCGAGGAAGGTGGATCTCCGAATGAGCAAGGTTCCGGCGACCCCCAACTCGCCAAACGCCCTCTTCTGGTGGCGGCCTGCTCTCGACCGACAACTCTGATTAGCCGCCTGCCAAGAAGGCTTTGGCCGCCACCCATGCCTCCTGAGCACGACCTTCTCGTATCGCGGCAGCAGGAGACTCGTCGTTCAGTTGAGGGTTCAAGCCGAGAAACCAGGCTCGCACGGTATACGGGCTTTCCTCGGTCAGCAGGAGTCGGAAGATCTGGTAGGCAGCGCGCAGCTTTTGCTCGGCCTCAGGACGAGGTGCCCGCTCGCCAGATGCCCAACTGCCGACCGCTTTGCTGTCTGCGATACCCGCAATGTGAGCCGTCAGCTTTTGCCCAAGCACTTCCTGAAGATACGCCGCAACGTCTTGGATGCTTGAGACGACAGCCTCGCGGTGGGCCTGTGACGACGCTGTCTGTACGTCGGGCATGTGCGGCACCTCTCTCTCGCGGGAAGGGATTGTGCGCAGCTTACTCTTCAACCCCGGATAGATACCCCCTTTCACGCGGATCTTGACCACCGAAAACACCCCCTGCTATGCTACCAACACCACCACCCAATGGCGGACGTTCCTTCCTACTGTGTCGGAGAATGGCCTCTGGCCGAGAAGGAAGGACAGCCTGTCACGTCGGACGTCGCGGTTTCGAGTCCGGTCGCGCCCGCTCAGGGAACCCCCTCTAGCAGCGGGTTGCGTCGTTTCTTTGGTGTCTGACCGGGCGACAACACGCCCGTTTGGCGAGTGTTTTGGTCACGCTGAGGGCGCGACGATGGGAGATCGTTTCTCCGCTTCGCGGACTGAGCCACCCCACCGAACCGTGTTCCGCCTGATCCGCTCACGAGCGCTGCCTTCACACCTGCTTTGTAGATGCCGTTGAGCAAGAACGGCTTCGCGAAGAACGACGGTCGGAATTGAACCTCGGCTTCGAGCCGATCCGCCGAACAGCTCACCACCGCCGATCTCCTCGACAGCGGCTTACCCGCGTCCCGGGCTTAGTCAGAACGTCAGGCGACGAACCTGCCGCCCGGGAGATTCGAGGTCTGGCGTTCAGAGCGGTGTGGTGGCGGAAAACGGAGCACGTCTCGACGAGTGCACTTGCGGCCGCTCGGTCGAGCGCGTAACTCCGAGCCGCGACCGGTTTCGCGAGGTCAACGTAGTGCCCGAAGAATCGAATCGAGATTCTCTGGCAATCTCAACAACTCGCGTAGTTCCCATCGCATAATGAGCGGTACCGGAGAGCGGCTAGCTGACGGCGGTGTCGGTTTGCGTGAGTGGGACATGAAGGTCAAGAGCGTGCTGGCCTCACGAGCTTTTGTCGTCAGCGTGATCGTCGGCGGCTGCCTACTTCGCATCGTGCAGTACCTCTCGGGACGCTCGCTCTGGCTCGACGAGGCGATGATCTCTCTCAATATCATCGATCAGCCATTCCGGCAGCTATTCGGCGCGCTCTACTACGGTCAGGGCGCACCACCGGCTTGGCTCTTCATTGAACGATTCGCGGTCGACATTTTTGGTTCCTCGGAGGACGCACTGCGACTCGAGCCGCTCCTTGCAGGTCTCGCTTCGCTCCCGCTCTTCTTTCTGTTCGCGAGGAGGTTCTTGGGCCCTGCAGGGGCAGCCGCCGCACTCTGTCTCTTCGCGGTTCTCAACGGACCGATTATCTACTCGTCCGAGGTCAAGCAGTACTCAGACGACGTCTTCTTTACCCTCGCCGTTCTCACAGCGGTACTTGTAACCGTTGATCGAGGCTTTACACGCCGTTGGACGATCGGTCTCGCCGTTATCGGCGCCGTCGCCATGTGGTTTTCTCACCCGGTGGTGTTCGTGCTGGCCGGCGCCGGCTTGACCATGATCGTCCAAGCCGTGTTGACGCGCGACTGGGGCCGACTGAGCCGGGTGCTCGCGGTCAGTGCGACATGGGCGGTCAGCTTGGGTCTGGTCTACCTGGTCAACCTCCGTCACATCCCAAGGAGCTCAGTCACGTACTACCTGCCGCTTCCGGTCTCACCCCATGACTTGGTCGCGATCGCGAGGTCGTTCGAGGAATTGCTCGGGCGGGTTGTATCTTCGCCTGCCGCGTCCTCTCGATTACATCGCGGGCGCAGTGGGGCTCCTCGGTGCGATCTCGCTTTGGCGGCACTCTCCGCTGCGTGTGTCCCTGTTGATAACGCCGGCTGTGGTTGCGGCTGTAGCGTCGGGAGTCGGGCTCTACCCCTGGGGCGGACGGTTCATCCTTTTCCTGGTCCCAGCTTTGCCGCTTCTCGTCATTTTGGGTGTCAGGGCAATCGCGGCTCGCCGAACGGCGACCGCTTCCGTGGTGGCTGCCGCCCTCGTCTTGTGCATAGGCGCACCGTCGTTTGCAGCCGCCCTGCGGCATCTTAGTCAGCCGCAGACGATTGAGGAGAACGCACGCGCAATCAGGACGCTTGAAGCTCGCTTTCGACCTGGGGACACCCTGTACATCAATACTGACGCGCAATACGCATTGCGCTACTACGGCATCATTCGACACATAGGCGACCGGATCCCGCTCGTCCCGGTCATAGGACCTGGTCAAACCAGCTCTACTTCGGCGGCTATAGCGAGCGCACTCCGCCGAAGGCCTCCACTCGTGATCGGACCCGATGCGATAGACGTCGGAGCCGTGCCTCGTCGAGGGCGCGTCTGGGTACTCCTCTCCCACTTCATCTACGCGTCTCCCCAGGCATTTCTCTTGAGACTGGACCGTGAAGGGCATCGACTGCTCGCTGCAGTCCTACCCGGGTGTTGTTCTCGCGCTCTACGATTTCAAGCATGCGCGCCGCTCTTGAGATTGGCTTGCACAGCGGTCGTTTCCTCGTCGAGTTCGGGTGCTCGGTCATGTGTACCACCGCCTCGCTCGCACGACGGTCGGCGGGAACGTGATCGCCTTTGCCGGCACTGAGCCTTGGGCGCGTGGTCATACGCGCGGCGAGAACGCGCCGAGTAACCGGTAGAAGCCCCGGCACGGGCAGCACGCTGGTGCCGTACTCGTAAACTCGAACGGGCCGCGAACAGCGAGGCCTCCGGCGGCCGAACGCGCCGGCCGGCACCGAGCGAGCGAGACTCCGGTGCTACTCGGACGGCTGCCCGGGAGCGGAACCCATGCGCGTCTCCTGCACCCGCGCCTGCAGGTCGTCGACGACCTCTCCGCTTGCTCTGTCCGGCGCCGCGGCTTCAAGCGATCGGCCGGGATCGAGGCGGTCGAGGCGTGCGAGAGCCTCCGCTGTCCTTCCGACCCATTCGTTTCGAAGCCCCTTGATCGCCGTCTCGAGCCGGGCATTTTCGACCTCGAGCTGAGCCTGGCGCCGTGCCGCCAACTCGGTGGCGCTTGCGACGTGCGCCTTCGCCTCGGCCTCGCCGGCCTCGATCACAGCCCGGGCGCGGGTGTGCGAGTCGGCGACGACAGCCTCGGCGTCGCGATGCGTCGCGGCCGCCTCATCGAGCAGCTCTTGGGCTCGCGCCAGAATCTGGAGCGTCTCGCGCCGTGCAGCCTCCTGCTCGTGCGCTGCTTGGCGGCGCGACTCCTCGATCACCGATTCGGCGGCACGGTGGGCCGTCACGAGCACGTCGCCGACGATCTCCTGAGGCGACCGGCGCGCTGCGACCGTGAGCTCCTCCTGGAGTTTGGCCTGCGCCGCCTGCAGACGAGCGACCTCATCCCGCGCGGCTGTCACCTCGGTCTGGAGGCGCTCGATCGTCCGGGCGGCTCCGCTGATCGTCGCGTCAACCGCACTGCGCGCGTAGCCGCCGAGGCGCTGCTGGGGCAGGGTCAGGTGGCGGAGCTGCTCGCTGGAGGAGCGCCCGCTCGACTCGTCGTTCGTGATCTCTGTACCCGGCTCCGCGTCGTCAGGTCCAACCATCCTCGAACGCCCTTTCCGCCGTCGGGGACTCGAACTGCCATAGACGAGTGTACTTGGCCCCGATGGGACCCCTTCCGGGAGGTCGGGGCGGTCACGGGGGTGCTCGCTCGACGCGTCCCGGCGGCCGGCCACGCACGTTCCGGAGCTCGCGACGCTTCTCAGGCGGTAACGCCGAGGACGCCGACTGGTAGCGTCTCGGGCGACGGGTTGTCGCCTTGGAAGAGAGCCGAGATGAGATTTACGTCGAGTTACCGCGGGCCACGGTGGGCGGCCTGAAGAAGGGGCCGGTGGAGGAGTTGCTTCGGCGGATCGCTCGACGATTACGCTCAGCTCGAGCACGAGAACCGGGAGCTCTTGGGATCCCATGACGAGAGTCGAGCCAAAGCCGGAGAGGGCCGACGACGGCGGGCCAGCTGCTCGTGAGGCGATCGTGCGCTCGCGGCCGTGACCGGCGCCGAGCCCGTCCCCGAGGCGGGCTGAACGGCGCGATCAGCGACGACAGGCCAGCAGACGTCGAGCCGGACCGTGAGCGGGGCGGCGAGCCGTCCTCGCTCTCCGCCCGCCGCACGGAACAGAGGAGCTCGCGGCGGCCATGCTTGCGCTGGCCCAGCGTGCGGCACGCGACCTGCGCGAATCGACACGGGTCGAGTGCGAGCTGATGATCAAGAAGACCCGGTCGCACGCGGCCAAGCTCCAGCATGATCTCGATCGCGCCCGCGCCTCGACCGAAGCGGAGATCGAGGAGCTCGAGGCACTGAAGCGTGAGCTTCGCGAGCAGATGCGTCTCTCGCTCCAGGCTCTTCTCCAGACCTTCGTGGCCGAGCGGTCGGGTGATCTTCCGACGCTCGACTGGCACGAGATCCTGGCTGCCGGCGCCGAAGCCGAGCTCCGTCGGGAAGCGACGGCACAAGAAGAAGCCAAAAGGCTGACCTCGGAGGGTCAGACGGCTCCGGCGGTCGGGTTGGGCAGCGGGAGCCGGCGGCGGGGCCCCACCGGCCTGAGCTGTCAGCCTGCAGCTGAGCGGCAGCCCGATCATGCGCTCGAGGCTGGCCGAGTCACGCTCCGGGCCGACTGGAAGAATCAAGCCAGCCTTGGAGCGATTGCCTCGTACCGTCACCTTCGTCACTCCGCGGCTTCTCGGCCGGGGCGGACGCCACGCGCACGAGCTGTGCCGGGCGCCTGGCGGCACGTCGGCAGCCGACGCCGCCGGGACCGCGATTGCGGTGCGACGCCTGCGGCCGGGCGCCGACTCGGCGACGATGCTCGTCGCCTTCTCGCTGCTGGCGATCCTCTACGTCGGGGTCGTCGGCAACCTCGCCGAGGTCGGCCCGAACTTTCGCTTCCGCCTCGCGATCGATCCGCTGACGCTCGCTCTGGCCGCGACCGGCGTCCGCCGGCCATGTCGAGGCGACGATTCCGTTCCATCTCCGTCGCTCTCTCGCGGAGATCGCCGGATCCGCCGGGCTCAGAAACCGGACGCGATCAGGCTTCGCGCGGAGCCTCGTCTCGCTGGCGCCTCGGGCTCGCGAGTTGCACGCCGCAGCCGGGAGCGCTTCGAATGGCAACCACGCGACCCGCAGGCAGAGACCGCGGTGAGACGCAAGGAGCGCGTGCTGTGCGGCGGCCACCAGTCGTGAGCCGAAAGGTGTTCTGGACGAAGGCGGGCGTGAGTCTCGCTGCCTATCTCGGCGTCTCATTCCTCTTCCTCGGTGTGCCGATCGCGACGCATCCGGGCCGCGACCTTATCGGCCAAGGTTCCGATCCAACGATCTTTGTCTGGGCGCTCGCTTGGTGGCCGCACGCGATCCTGCACTGGGAGAACCCCTTCTTTACGCACGCGATCTGGGCGCCGGTTGGCGTCGACCTCGCTTGGGCGACGTCGATCCCGGGTCTCGCCCTGCTGGCGGCCCCGGTGACGCTGCTCGGGGGGCCTGCGCTCGCGTACAACCTGCTGGCCATCGTTCTGCCGTCGTTGGCGGCGTGGACGGCGTACCTGCTCTGTTGGTACCTGACGCGCTCGTTCTGGCCGTCGCTCGCCGGCGGCTATCTGTTCGGCTTCTCGGCGTTCGTGCTCGGTCAGACGGAGGGTCACCTGCACATGACGTCCGTCTTCCTTCTCCCGCTCGTCGCGCTCGTCGTGCTGCGCTTCCTCGACGGCTCGCTCTCGAGCCGCCGGACAGCGCTCGCGCTCGGGCTGCTGCTTGCATTCCAGGTCAGCTTCTCGGAGGAACTCGCGCTGACGCTGACATTGACGCTGGTGCTGGCGCTCTCGTTGCGTTCGCCGTCGTGCCGGCCATTCGCCCGCGCCTGCGCCAGCTCCTGCTTCCACTCGCCGGCGGCTACGCGCTCGCCGGTCTCTCGTCTCGCCCCTCCTCGCCTACTTCTTCCTGCACTTCGAGGCAGGGGGCGTCAACTCGCCCTCAAGCTACCCGGCCGATCTCGCGAACCTCGTCGTCCCGACCCGGCTGACCGGGGTGAGCTGGCACTGGACCGACGCCATCTCGGCACGCTTCCTCGGCAACGACGCCGAAAACGGCGCCTACCTTGGTCTGCCGACCGTCGCGATCCTGATCTGGTACGTCTGGGAGAAGCGGCGCGCCGCTCCGGTTCGCTTCCTCGCGATCATGCTCGCACTCGGGGTGCTCGTCGAGCTTGGCTTGAGCCTCCACGTGGCGGGCAGGTCCTACGTTCCCCTTCCGTGGTCGGCTCTCTCCGGCCTGCCGGTGTTCAACAGCATGCTGCCGGTGCGCTACTCGATCTTCGTCGCGCTCGGCGCCGCCGCAGCGGTCGCCTGCTGGGCGGCCTCCACCGCCGTACCAAGGGTCGCGCGGGTCGCGCTGCCCGCGCTGGCTGTCGTTGCGATCATGCCGAGTCTTTGGAATTCGGCCTGGCACGAGCATCCGCCGCGGCCGGCCTTCTTCACGACCGGCATCTACCGCAGTTGTCTGGCGCCCGACGAGAACGTGCTCGTTCTGCCGTTCCCGCTTTGGTCGGGTGCGATGCTCTGGCAGGCAGAGAGCGGGTTCGCGTTCCGGATGGCCGACGCCTACATCGGCCTTATCCCGCGCGGCCTGCCTGACCTCGGTTACTCCGAGCAGCTCGCGAACACCGACGAGCCGGGTAGCGAATGGCAGCAAATCGTCAAGCTCGCCCGCGACCAGGGCGCGACGATGATTCTGCTCGCCGGCGGCCACGGCGAGAGCTGGACCTCGCTGCTCGCGCCCGTAGCGACGCCAACGGCGATCGGCGGCGTCTACCTCTACAGCCTGCGCCCGCACGGTCTGTCCGCGTGCACCGCTAGCAGCCCATGAAGCCACGGCGAGTGGGCGCCGCCAGATCACGTGTCGAACGTGTCGGCCCGACAACAGCTGCGTCAGGAGCGCCACGCGTCCTGAGCTGACCCCGACGGAGCTACCGATGCTGCAGGCCGCCGGAACCCCCGGCCGCGACGCGGCACGTCACCGTCGGGGTTCCAGTCTGAAGCGGACCGCCGAAGCAACGTCGCAGCCGACGACGGCAGGATCGCGCCGGGGCCGACGGAGGGCGTGCAGCGGCTCGGCGTGAGGTGACCGCCAATGACACCGCTTTCCGTGTCGGCTCAGCCTCGTGGACGACGGGCTCCGGCTGCCGAACGGCCGAGGCGTCGATCCCGAGCACGGCCCGGTGCTGGTCAGCTTTCAAGCGGTCGTGGTCGGCAGCGAGATGCGCGAGTCGGGAACGCATGCGATCGGCGCCTCGTGGCCCGGGAATCCCGATGCGGTTCTCGGTCGTGCTGTTCGGAGAGAGCGCAGACTGTCGGCTTGGCCAGGCGTGTCACCGTGTCCGCTCGTGGGACGTTGCCGTGGGCTCGTCCTCGTCATGAGCTGCTGCTCCTCGCGCTCGTGGCGATTGTGGCGTTGACGCCGGTGGCCGGTGTCGATGCCCAGGACCAGTCCCGGCTCTGCTTCGAGCGAGGCGCTTCTCCACGGGCACCTTGAAAACGACGCATGCCTCGCGGGATCGGTGGACTTCTCGCGTTTTAACGGACACCTCTATTCGGACAAAGCGCCGGGGCTGTCGCTTCTCGCGGTTCCGGCCGTGGCGGTCCTTCGCCCGGGGCCCCAGCAGGCGTGGTCGAACGACGATCTCCGTCTTTGGGGCGTGCGCGTGCTCACGGTCGGGCTGGGGTTCCTGCTCTGCGCCTTCCTGGTCGGGCGGGTGAGCGAGGGACTTGCGCCAGGGTACGGCGGGATCGCGCTCGTGAGTTTCGCGATCGGAACGATCGTCGCGCCACTCGCCGGGGCGAGTTTCGAACACGTCCCGGCGGCGGCCCTTGCGTTCGGAATGTTTCTCCTCGCCTGGGGCAGGCGCCCTGGCCTCGCCGGGCTCGCCGGCGGGGCGGCGCTCCTTTTCGCCTACGAGACCGGACTGGTTCTGGCCGTCGTCGGTGGATACGTCGCGCTCACCGGCTGGCGGCCGCTGCGGGCGTTTCTCGCCGGTGTCATCCCCGGCGCGGTCCTCCTCGGCGCGTACGACTGGGCGGCGTTCGGCGCCCCCTGGCACCTCTCGTACCGGTACGTCGCCAACCAGTTCGAATCCGACCAGTCGACGGGGTTCTTCGGGATTGGACTTCCGCACCTGCGGGCGATCTACGACGTCTTCGCCTGGAACGGGGGGTTGCTCGTGGTCTCGCCCGTCCTTGTCTTCGCCGCGCTCGGGCTCGTACGCCTTGCCCGCACCCGTCGGGCAGAGGCGGTCGTCGCGGCGATCGTGGTCGCGCTCTTCGTCATCGTCAACTGCGGGTACTACGACCCCTACGGGGGCGCTTCTCCCGGGCCGCGATTCTTGGTTCCGGCACTGCCGTTCCTCGCGCTCGGGCTCGGTCCTGCGTTCTCTTGGCGCCCTCGGCTAACCGTTTTCTTCGCCGCCCTCTCGGTGATCCCGATCACGGTGGCGACGCTCATCTGGTTCAGCGCCGAGCCGCTGCGCGGCGGTCCTTGGGGCGAGTTGGCGCGACTTCCTGTCCAGCTTGGCTCGTCCCGGCTCGTCAAGAGTCTGTCCGCGTCCGTCTTCTCGGCTGTTGGCCTGGGCCGTGGCTGGGGAGCAGTGCTCGTTGTCCTCGCCGCGGCTGGAGCGTTCGCCGTCGCCCTTTCCGCGATGCCCTGGGACGCGGTCCGGGCGCGACGACAGCACGCCCGTCCGCGGGCGGCCGCGGCGGCGGGTGGCCGTGGCAATCGGCACCTGCTGCTTCCTCGTCGCCGCGTCCAACGTCCTCGCGGTCACGGACCTCCCCTATCGCGCCGACGTTCCAGCGCTCGCCGATCTTCACACGTCGATCACGACGAGCTCGCAATCCTCGTACCTCGGCGGCGAAACCAACTTCCAGGTCTCCGTTACCGACGTCGGCAGTATCGGCGCCACCGGTCTCTCACTCACGATCGACCTCTCGCCAGGTCTTCGCCTCGTCGGGCCGCCCGCGTACACCCGCGGGAACGGCTGCTCCGGCACCGCCACGGTACGGTGCGATCTCGGCTTCCTCAGCCCGAAGGGCGCCGAGCAAGCCACGATCTTCTTCGGCGTGCAGTCGACGAAACTCGGCGCCCAGACGGTCGTCGCGTCGGCGAATGCCCTCGGGAACCCGACCACCACACCGGCCTCGTTCACCGTCGCCGTCTACCCATGACGACGACCTGCGACCACCGGCCGGGTGAACCGGTAGCCGTCTCGGAGACGGCACGACGAGACGAGCCACGACGCGGCACGCCCCATGCGTATCCCAGCGGATCGCCGCTCCTCCCGTGCGCGCCCGTCCCCGCGGCGGGCCCCGTTCTGCCGAGAATGGCGGCATGACGACCCTCTTTCTCACCGAGGCCGACGTCGAGCAGCTCCTGACCGCACCGGTCGCGCTCGCCGCGGTCGAGGGCTCGCTCGGCCGGCTCGCGCGCGGAGTCGTCGACAACCGACCGCGGCTGCGCCTGCCGCTCGAGGACGGCCAGTACGCCGCGATGCCGTGTGTCGACCGCGAGCTCGGGTACGCCGGGCTGAAGTCGTATGCCTGGACCGGAACAGGGACCCCGTTTGTCGTCCTGCTCTTCGCGCTCGATCCGCCGACCCGGCTCGCGGCGGTGATCGAGGCCGACAAGCTCGGGCAGATGCGGACCGGCGCCGCCTCGGCCGTGGCGGCGCGTCACCTCGCGCGGGAGGGCGCGGCGAGCCTCGGCGTGATCGGCTGCGGGTGGCAGGCCGCCTCCCAGATCGCCTGCATCCGCGAGGCGCTGCCGTCGGTCGAGACGGTCTCGGTCTTCTGCCGGGATCGGCGGCGGCTCGCCGAGTTCTGCCGCGCCCACCGCTGCGAGCCGGCCGACTCGAACCGTGAGGCGGCCGAGCACGAGATCGTCGTCACGGTCACGACCGCCAAGGACCCGGTCCTGCGCGGAGAATGGCTCGCCGAGGGTGCGCTCGTCTGCGCGGTCGGGGCGAACGACCCGGCGCACCGTGAGCTCGACAACGCCGTGCTCGAGCGCGCCACCTTCGTCTGCTGCGACTCGCGCGAGCAGTCGCGGCTGGAGTCCGGCGACCTGATCGAGCCGGTCGAGCGCGGCGTCCTCGACTGGCTCGAGGTGCACGAGCTGCAGGACGTCGTCAGCGGCGAGATTCAGGGGCGCGTCGCCGGCACGGACATCGTCGTCTTCAAGTCGAACGGCATGGCCGCCTGGGATCTGGCGGCCGCGGCCCGTGTGCTCGAGCTTGCCCGCGAGCGCGGGCTCGGCGTCGAGCTCTGATGCCCCTACGGCGTCGGGCCGGAGCGGCGGGCCGCGACGATGTCGTCGCCGATCGACTCGAGGACCTCCGGGCGCTCGAGGACCCGGTCGATCTGTTCGGGCGAGAGGCGGTTGGTCACGTAGGCGTCCTCGAGGATCTCGCCGAGCGCTCGGCCGCGGTGGTGCTCGCGGATCACATACTCGGCGACGACCTCCTCCTTCTTCGAGGTCGTGAACAGGAACGCGAAGGGCGTCCGCATGATGTCGCCGACCCTGCCCATCGTGCGGCAGTCTACTGCCGGTTCGGCGACCGGCCCCCGGTTACCTCCTGCGATGGCCAGCGGAGATTGGCGTCCGGAATCGGATCGCCGTGCGGATCGTGAGTCGGGTAGCCGAGCGCCTTGTCGATCCGTTCCTCGAGCTCCTCGGAGATCACGTGCTCGAGGCGGTCGGCCTCGGCGTGGACGTCGTCGACCGCGAGACCGAGCGTGCGGGCGAGATACAGCTCGAGCAGGCGATGGTGGCGGATCACCTCGAGCGCGACCTTTTCGCCCGCCTCGGTCAGCCGAGCGCCGCGGTAGGGCTCGTGCTCGAGCAGCTCGAGCAGGGCGAGCTTCTTGACCATGGCCGACGCCGAGGCCGGCGAGACTCCCTGGTCGCGGGCGAGCGCCGTCACGGTGGCGCGTCCGCCGGCTACCTGGAGCTTGTAGATGCCCTTCAGGTAGTCCTGGATCGCTTCCGAGAGCGGTGGCCCCGTCATGCAGCGCGAGCGTACCGAGGTTCCGACAGCTAGCGTGGCGCGTCGTGCGCATCCGCGTCGGACACAGCGCCGACCCAGACGACGCCTTCATGTTCTGGGCGATCGAGGCCGCCCGCGTCGACACGCGGGGGCTCGAGCTCGAGCAGGTCGTCTCCGATATCCAGACGCTGAACGAATGGGCGCTCGCCGGCCGGCTCGAGGTGATCGGCGATCTCGCTCGGCGCCTACCCGGAGGTCGCGAGCCGCTACGTGCTCCTGCCGCACGGCGCCTCGCTCGGCATCGGCTACGGGCCGGTCGTCGTCGACCCGCACCGAGCTCGACCCCGCCGACCTGCTGCGAAGCCGAGATCGTCATCCCGGGGCGCCTGACGACCGCGTACCTGGCGCTGCAGGCTCGCGCTCGGCGCCGAGCCGGCGGTGCGCGAGCTGCGGTTCGACCTGATCGTCGACGAGGTCGTCTCGGGCCGCGCCGAGGCGGGACTCTTGATCCACGAGGGCCAGCTGACCTACGCGGATGCAGGCCTGCACAAGGTGCTCGATCTCGGCGCCTGGTGGCAGAGCGAGACCGGCCTGCCGCTGCCGCTCGGGGTCAACGTCGCCCGGCGGGACCTCGGCGAACGGCTTCCCGACGTCTCCGCCGTCCTCTCCGAGGCGATCGCCGCCGGCCTCGACCATCGCGACGAGGCGCTCGCCTACGCCGAGCAGTTCGGCCGCGGGATCGATCGCGAGACGGCCGACCGGTTCGTCGAGATGTACGTCAACGACCTGACGCGCGACCTCGGCGAGGTCGGCCGCGCGGCGGTCGCCGAGCTCTTGCGCCGGTCGGGTTCCGGGGTCGAGGCGGCCTACGCCTGAGCCGATGGCGTCGCGAGCGCTTGCCCGCCTCGAGGAGCTCTACGCGATCGGGGCGACCCGGATCGGCGGCTCGGCCGAGGAGGATGCCGCCCACGAGCTCGCCGCCGGCTGGTTCGAGGAGGCGGGGCTCGCCGTCGAGGTCGACGCGGCCCGCAACACGTTCGGCCGGCGCGGCGAGGCCGAGGTCTGGACCGGCTCGCACCTCGATTCGGTCCCGAACGGCGGGCAAGTTCGACGGCGCGCTCGGCGTCGTCGCCGCGCTCGAGGCTGCCGAGCGGATCGAGGCACCGCTCGCCGTCGTCGTCTTTCGCGACGAGGAGCGTGGCTGCGCGGGAAGCCGTGCCTGCATCGAGAGCGGCCGCCTGCCGCGGGCCTTCGTCGAGCTCCACATCGAGCAGGGCCCGGTGCTCGAACGGGCCGGCGCGCCGCTCGGGATCGTCACGGCGATCACCGGACAGGTGTGGGCAGAGGTCGTCTTCGAGGGTCGTGCCGACCATGCCGGCACGACGCCGATGGACGATCGCGAGGATGCGCTCGTCGAGGCGGCGGCGTTCGTGCTGCGCGTACGCGAGGCGGCCTCGGCCCTGCCGGGCACGGTCGCGACCGTCGGCCGCCTCCAGGTCGACCCGGGGGTCGGCAACGTCGTGCCGGCCCGGGTCCGGGCATCGGTCGACGCGCGCGCGGCGACTGGGGCCGAGCTCGACGCGCTCGTCGCGGCGATCGGCTTCGAGCCGGCCCGGCGGAGCGAGCCGGTCGCGCTGAGCGGCGCGCCGCTTGCGGCCCTGCGCGCCGCTCCTGCCGGAGGCGCCGGAGCTCGTCTCGGGCGCCGGGCACGACGCCGCGATTCTCGCCGCCGCCGGCGTCCCGACCGGGATGCTCTTCGTGCGGAGCCTGAACGGCGGCGCGAGCCACTCGCCGGCCGAGCTCTCGAGCGAGGCCGACATCGAGCTCGGGATCGCAGCGCTTGCCGCCGCGCTGGACGCGATCGCGCTGGACCTGAGAGAGTCCGCGCGGTGAGCGAACGCGAGATCATGACCTGGGCCGAGCTCGGCGACGGAACGCGCGAGCTCGCCGAGGCCGTCGTCCGTGACGGCTACCGCCCCGACATCGTCCTCGCGATCGCGCGGGGCGGGCTCCTCGTCGCAGGAGCGCTCGCCTACGCGCTCGGGGTGAAGAACACCTTCACGATGAACGTCGAGTTCTACACCGGCGTCGACGAGCGGCTCGAGATGCCGATGATCCTGCCGCCGGTGCCCGACCTCGTCGATTTCCGGGAGACCCGCGTCCTCGTCGCCGACGACGTCGCCGACACCGGTGCGACGCTCGCGCTCGTCAAGAGCTTTCTCGCAGACAAGGTGGCCGAGGCACGCTGCGCCGTCCTCTACGAGAAGCCGCGCAGCACCGTCCAGTGCGAGTACGTCTGGCGACGCACCGACCGCTGGATCGACTTTCCGTGGAGCGTCCGCCGTCCGGTCGGCGAGGCGCTGCTCGAACGCGTCTAGTCCGCGGCTGCGCCATCCCCTATAGTCGCCGCCGGTGGGTAATCCGGACGGGAACTCGAGGAGGGAAGCACGATGAGTGGGAGGAGAACGACACGGGTGGCGCTTGCGCTCGCCGTTTCGGCGCTGGTCTTTGCCCTGGCCGGGGTCGGCTCGGCCTCGCGCGCAGGCGACGCCGTTCAAGGTGGCGTGGATCCTGGTCGGACCGCACAACGACGGCGGCTGGTCGCAGGCGCACGTCGACGGGATGAACTACGTCCAGAAGGTGCTCGGGAGCAAGGTGCAGACGACCTACAAGGAGAACATCGCCGTCGGGTCGCAGTTCGCCCAGACGGTCGCGGGCCTGGTGGCGCAGGGCTACAAGATGATCTTCGCGACCTCGTACGGCTACGTGACGCCGGCGCTGGCCGCGAAGTACCCGAACGTGCTGTTCGAGCAGGCGACCGGCACCTACGTCGGCAAGAACGTCTCGGAGTACTTCGGGGCGGCCGAGGACACGATCTTCCTCTCGGGGATGGCCGCGGGGGCCGCGTCGAAGACGGGCAAGATCGGCTTCGTCGTCGCCTATCCGATCCCCGAGGTGATCCGGCACACGAATGCCTTTACGCTCGGGGCGCAGCTGACCCATCCGGGCGCGACGGTGCGGATCGTCTGGACGAACAGCTGGTACGACCCGCCGCTGGAGAAGAAGGCGGCCCAGAGCCTCGTCGGGGCGGGGGTCGACGTGCTCGGCCAGAACGTCGACTCGCCGGCGACCGGGCAGTACGCGGAGTCGGTCAAGATTCCGTGGGTCGGCTACGACTCGGACTCCTCGAACTTCGCGCCGAAGTCGTGGCTGACCGGCGTCGGTGTACAACTGGGGGCCCTACTACCTGAAGCGCGTCAAGGCGGCGATGGCGGGGACCTGGAAGTCGGGCTTCTACTACGGCTCGATCAAGGACGGGTTCACCAAGCTCGCCCCGTTCGGCCCGGGCGTCTCGGCGAAGACGAAGGCGCTGATCGCGAAGTACCAGACGATGATCGAGAACGGCAGCTTCTACGAGTTCCGCGGGCCGCTCTACGACCAGAGCGGCAAGCTCCGGGTCAAGCGGGGCGTCAAGCTGACGGTCGCACGCAGCTCTACGCGATGAACTGGCTCGTCAAAGGCGTGATCGGCAGCCCGAAGGGCTAGCGGTCCCCGGCGATCCGGCAACGGCGCAGAACGCCACGGCCGCCCCGCCTCGGGTGGCCGTGGCGATGCGCGGGATCACGCAAGCGCTTCCCCGGCGTGCTCGCGAACGACCGAGTCGACTTCGAGGCCGCCGAGGGAGAGGTGCACGCGCTCCTCGGCGAGAACGGCGCCGGCAAGAGCACGCTCTCGAACATCCTCACGGGGCTCTATCGCCCCGACGAAGGCGAGATCGAGCTCTACGGGCGAGCAGGTCGAGTTCGCGAACCCGCGGGACGCGATCGCCGCGGGCATCGGGATGGTCCACCAGCACTTTCGCCTCGTCGAGCCCTTCACCGTCGCCGAGAACATCGCGCTCGGCGAGCACGCCGCCGCCGGCCAGCGGGTCGTTCCGGATCGAGCCGCGCCGGATCGAGGCGACGGTCGCCGAGCTCGCGAGCAGGTACGGCCTCGCGTCGACCCGCGGGCGCGGATCTGGCAGCTCTCGCTCGGCGAGCAGCAGCGGGTCGAGATCCTGAAGGCGCTCTACCGCGACGCGCGCATCCTGATCCTCGACGAGCCGACCGCCGTGCTGACGCCGCAGGAGGCCGCGGGCTGTTCTCGACGCTGCGTCAGATGGTCGCCGACGGGCGGACGGTGATCTTCATCTCGCACAAGCTGAACGAGGTGACGGCCGTCTCCGACCGGGTCACCGTGCTGCGCGGCGGCCGCTCGGTCGCGACGGTCGCAGACGGCCGAGGCAACGCCGAGGTCGCTCGTGACGCTGATGGTCGGCCGCGAGGTCGCGACGGCCCGCGGCGGCCGCTGGCCCGTTACCGGCGAGCCGCTGCTCGAGCTGCGGGACGTCTGGAGCGCCGGCAGCCGGGGCGGCGACGCGGTCAGGGGCATCTCGCTCGCCGTGCGCGCGGGCGAGATCGTCGGCGTCGCCGGCGTCGCCGGAAACGGCCAGCGCGAGCTCGCCGAGACGATCGCCGGGCTCCGGCGACCGCTCGCGGGGCTCGATTCGCGTCGACCGGCGCGGCCGTCGAAGCGCGGCGATCCCCGCGCGGCCCTCGAAGCCGGGATCGCCTTCGTCCCGGAGGACCGGCTTCGCGACCGGCGCGGCGCCGGGGCTGAGCATCGCCGCCAACCTCGTGCTGCGCTCCTACCGCGAGCCCTCCGTCTCGCGCGGGCCGCTGCTCCTGCTCGACCGGATCCGCGAGCGGGCCGTCGAGCTGATCGACCGCTACCGGATCGCGGCGCCCGGACCCGACGCGCCGGCGCGGGTGCTCTCGGGCGGCAACCTGCAGAAGGTCGTGATCGCCCGCGAGTTCTCGGGCTCGCCGCGGGTTGTCGTCGCCGCCTCGCCGACCCAGGGCCTCGACGTCGGCGCCGCCGAGACGGTCCGCGCGCTACCTTCGCGGTCGGCCGCGGCCGGCGGCGCGGCGGTGCTCGTGTTCAGCGAGGACCTCGAGGAGATCCTCGAGCTCGCCGACCGGATCGCGGTCATCTACGAGGGCGAGATCGTCGGCGAGGTGCCCGGCCGAGAGGCGAGGATCGAGGAGATCGGGCTGCTGATGGCCGGCGGGCACGTGCTCCACGGACGAGCGGCGTAGGCGAGGTTCGCGAAACGAGATCGGCTGGGCGCCCTCCCAGAGCGTCAGCCGGCCGAGCTCGGCGAAGCGGTCGCGCGCCCTCGACGACGGTCGCGAAGTGGTTCCCCGCGAGCGCGCCGGCCTTCGAGCCGAAGGCGCAGTGGCCGTAGGGGAAGAGCAGCTCCGTCTCGCTGACGCCGCCCGGGTAGAGCAGGAGCTCGCCCGGCGCGGGGAAGCAGGTCGCGTTCTCGGGGCCGATCCCGAGCTCGCGCTCGCCCCACGGGATCCAGTTCGACTCGCCGCTCCAGCGGCAGTGGATGATCCGGTCCTCGAACGGCAGGATCGCGCGGAAGGCGGCCACTGTCGCCGGTGCGTCCGCCTCCTCGAACCGGGCCAGGAACGTGAAGCCGGCGGCGACGATCTCGAGCACGGCCGGACGCTAGCGCGACGCGAGCCAGCGCGCGAGCGTGTCGCGCTCGGCCTGGGTCATCCCGGTCGCGTTCGCGAGCGGCATCGCCTGCGAGTCGACCGCGACGGTGCCGATCAGCGAGGCCGCCGCCTCGATCTCGGCCGGCGTCTCGAGCACGATCCCGGCCGGCGGGGAGGAGTAGCCGGGCTCGGTCGGCGTCAGCGAATGGCAGGGAGCACAGCGGTTCGCGACGATCGCCTGGACGGTCGCGAAGCTCGGCGGCGGCCCGGTGGAGCTCGAGACGCTCGCGGTCGGCCGGATCACCAGGGCGAGCGCGACGAGCCCGACGGCGGCCGCGGCGAGGATCCACCAGGGGTTGCCGGCCGCGGTGGCGCAGGTTGAAGTAGTGGCGGACGAACGGCGCCGAGCGCCATCAGCGCAGACGAGGATCAGCCACGCGTGCGCATGCCCGTAGGTGAACGGGAAGTGGTTCGAGAGCATCGCGAAGACGACCGGCAGCGTCAGGTAGTTGTTGTGGACCGAGCGCTGCTTGCCGTGGGCGTTCCAGCGCGGGTCGGGCTCGCGGCCCGCCTCCTTCGCGCGGACGAGCTTCCGGTGCATCGGGATGATCACGAAGAAGACGTTCGCCGCCATGATCGTCCCGAGCATCGCGCCGACCTCGATGTACGCGGCCCGCGGCGCGAGGAGCTCGCGAGGCGCCCCAGGCCGCGAGGACGACCAGCGCGGCGACGCAGGCCGCGAGCGCCCGGTCGTTGGCTGCCGAGCAGCCGGCAGAGCGGGTCGTAGACGAGCCAGGCGAGCACGAGCCCGCGCGAGCGAGATCGCGATCGCCTCGCCGGTGGTCAGGTCGGCGACCGACGGGTCGACGAGGAAGGTCGAGGCGTGCGCGTAGTAGACGACGACGAGGAGCGCGAAGCCCGAGAGCCAGGTCGTGTAGGCCTCCCACTTGAACCAGTAGAGCGGCTCGGGCAGCGTCTCCGGGGCGACCCGGAACTTCTCGACGCGGTAGAAGCCGCCGCCGTGGATCTCCCAGGCCTCGCCGCCGACCCCGCGCTCGGCGTCGCGCTCGGCCGCGGGCGGGGCGAGGTGGTGGTCGAGCGCGATGAAGTAGAACGAGGAGCCGATCCAGGCGATCCCGGCGATCACGTGCAGCCAGCGGAAGACGAGGTCGCCCCAGCTCCACCAGTAGTCGCTCGGGGCTAGGAACGCCGCCATCGGTCCTCGGCGATCGCGACCGAGCTCGTCGAGCGCCGGTCGCCAGCTCCTGCTCGCGGGTGCGCTCGAGCCGCGCGGCGCAGGATCGTCGGCGATCTCGCCGCTTCGGCCGGCCGTTGACGAAGACGACGAAGCGGAAGCCGAACCGCGTCTCGTAGGCGCGGTTCAGCTCGGCGAGCTCGGGCGCCTCGTCCGACCCCTGCTCGGCAGCCGAGCGGGCGGAGAGCCCGGCGGCGCCGATCGCCGGATGCGCATCGAGCACCGCCCGCTTCTCCTCGTCCGAGAGGCCTGCCGCCACCTCCCGGGCGCGCCCGAGCGGGTCGTCGAGCTCCGCGAGCCGCTCGACGAGCGGCGTCCGACCCTCGAAGAGGTCAGCCAGCTCCTCGACCGTCAGCTGCCGCGGTAGGTCGCGCACGCGTACGAGGAGAAGAGCAGCGGAATGTGGTGGTGGCCTTCGCCGAGCTCGACCTCGAGCTCGACCCGGCGGAAGAAGGGCGAGGGGGGCCGGAAGACGATCCGGTAGACGCCGGGGCTCGCCGGCGGCGAGCTCGCGGATGCGCCCGTCGGCGTCGGTCTCGCCCGAGCCGGCGAGCTCGTCGCCGCGCCAGAGCTCGACGCGAACGCCGACGGCGGGCGCGCCCCGCTCGGTGTCGAGCACGTGGGTCGAGACGGTCATGGCACGACTGTACGCCACGTCCAAGCCGGCGCACGGCTGCCCGCGGCCGCCGTGCGGCGGGCTCACGCGTCCCACAGCCTCGCCGCCTGGCGGCGCTGCTCGCGGGCGATCTCGGCGGGGTCGGCTCGGACGAGCTGGCCGTCACGGACGACGTCGCGGCCGCCGACGACGAGACGGTCGACGCGGTGCGGAGCCGAGAAGACGAGGCCGGCGACGGGATCCGCGGCACCGCCGAGCTCCAGCCCGTCTGTCCGCCAGACCGCGAGGTCGGCCCGCTTGCCCGGCTCGAGCGAGCCGATGTCGTCGCGGCCGAGAACCTCGCGCGCCCCCACGCGTCGCGAGCGCGAAGCGCCTCGCGCGCGCTCATCGCCCCCGGACCGCCCCGGCCGCGGGCGACGAGCAGCGCCTGCCTGAGCTCGAAGGAGAGATCGCCGCGCTCGTTCGAGGCCGAGCCGTCGACGCCGAGCCCGACCCTGACACCCGCGTCGAGCAGCTCGCGAACGGGCGCGACGCCGGCGCCGAGCCTGAGGTTCGAGGTCGGGCAGTGCGCGACGCCGACGCCACGGGCGGCGAAGCGCTCGATCTCGGCCTGGGTCAGATGGACGCAGTGGGCGCACCACACGTCCTGCTCGAGCCAGCCGACCCGCTCGAGGTACTCGACCGGCGTGCAGCCGTAGAGCGCACGGCAGTAGGCGTCCTCGTCGACCGTCTCGGCGAGGTGGGTGTGGAGGGCGAGGCCGAGCCGGCGCGCGAGCGCCGCCGACTCCTCCATCAGCCGGGTCGTGACCGAGAACGGCGAGCAGGGCGCGACCGCGATCTCGACGAGGTCGCCGTCGGCGAGGCCGGCCAGCCGCTCGGTGTCGGCGAGCACGTCGTCGATCTCCTCGACGAGGTTGTCCGGGGGCAGCCCGCCGTCCGAGACGCCGAGGTCCATCGAGCCGCGCGAGGCGACGAAGCGGACGCCGAGCTCGCCGGCCGCGCGGAGCTCGGCCTCGACCAGGCCGGAGACACCGCGCGGGAAGACGTAGTGGTGGTCGAAGACGGTCGAGCAGCCCGAGAGCGCGAGCTCGGCGAGACCGGTCCGCGCCGCGGCGGAGAGCATCTCCTCGTCGATTCGCGCCCAGACCGGGTAGAGCGCGCGCAGCCACGTGAAGAGGTCGGCGTCCTGCGCCCGGGCGCGGGTCAGCGTCTGGTAGAGGTGGTGGTGGGTGTTGACGAGCCCCGGTGTGACCACCGCGCCGTGCAGGTCCTCGGCCGGTCCCGGCGGGTCGCCGTCGCCGACCGCGGCAACGAGTCCGTCCTCGACGCGGAGCCAGCCGCGCTCGTACTCGCTGCCCGCCGCGTCCATCGTCACGATCGTCGCGCCGGCGTAGGTGACTGAGGCGGGCGTCAGCGCCACGTGCCCGGAACCGTACAGTTCGCGCGGTGGAGATCCTGAGCCCGCGCTCGCTCGCCGAGGCGCTCGAGCTGAAGGCGAAATGGCCCCAGGCCCTGCCGATCCAGGGCGGCACCGACGTGATGGTCGCGATGAACTTCGACCGGTCGCGGCCAGACACGGTCGTGAACCTGAACGAGGTCGCCGAGCTGCGCGGCTGGTCGCGGCAGGACGGCTCGCTCCGCCTGGCGGCCGGGCTGACCTACGCCGAGGCTGATGGCCGGCGAGCTGGCCGAGCTCCTGCCCGCGCTGGCCGAGGCGTCGCGCACGGTCGGCTCGCCGCAGATCCGCAACCGCGGCACGATCGGCGGCAACCTCGCCACCGCCTCGCCCGCCGGAGACGCGCTGCCGCCGCTCCTGATCGAGGGCGCCGAGGTCGAGTGCTCCTCGGTGCGCGGGAGGCGTCGCGTCGCCCTCGGCGACTTCGTCACCGGCGTCAAGCGCACGGTGCTCGCGCCCGACGAGCTGATCACCGCCGTCTGGGTCGACCCCGTCGGGAGAGCCGCAGACGTTCATGAAGATCGGGCCGCGGAACGCGATGGTGATCGCGGTGTGCTCGCTTGCCCTCTCGGCCGGCGAGGAGCTGCGAGCGTCGTTCGGTTCGGCGGCCCCGCGCCCGCTGCTCGTCAGCGCGCCGCTCGGCGAGGCCGCGTCGTTCCCCGAGCAGGTCGCGGCGGCCGCCTCGCCGATCGACGACGTGCGCGGGAGCGCCGCCTACCGCCGCCACGCGCTGCGGGTGCTCGCCGCCCGCGCGCTCGAGCGCACGCTCGCCCAGCTGGGACGGCGGTGAGGTGGCGCTGCAGCGTCAACGGGGTTCGTGCCGTCGCCGACTGCTGGGAGGGCGAGTCGCTCCTCTTCGCGCTGCGCGAGCAGCTCGGCTACCCGGGTTCGAAGAACGCGTGCGAGCAGGGCGAGTGCGGCTCGTGCTCGGTGCTGCTCGACGGGATGCTCGTCTGCGCCTGCCTCGTCCTCGCCGCGCAGGCCGACGGTCACGCGGTGACGACGGTCGAGGGGCTCGCCGACGGCGAGCGGCTCCATCCCGTGCAGGCGGCCTTCATCGAAGCGGGCGCGGTCCAGTGCGGCTTCTGCACGCCCGGGCTCGTCGTTGCCGCCGCCGACCTGCTCGCGCGAACGCCGGACCCGACGACGACGAGATCCGCGAGGCGCTCTCCGGCAACCTCTGCCGCTGCACCGGCTACGAGAAGATCTTCGCCGCCGTCGCCTCGCTGCCGTCTCCGGCTGCGGGGACGGGTCATGAGCCCGCCCCGCCGCCGGCCGGGCCCTTCGCCGTCGCCTGCTCCGGGCGGTGCGCGGCGGTGACGACGAGCGTGGGGTCGGACACACTCGAGCTGGGTCGGGTCGGCACGCGGCTCCCGCGGGCCGACGCGGCGCCGAAGGTCAAGGGCGAGTTCGCCTACTCGAGCGATCTGAGCGCGCCCGGCATGCTCTTCGGGCACACGCTGCGCAGCCCCCTGCGCCCACGCGCGCGATCCGCTCGATCGACATCACCGCGGCCCTGGCGATGCCCGGCGTCCACGCCGTCCTCACCCACGCCGACGTCCCGGGCGCGAAGACCTACGGGCTCGAGTTCCACGACCAGCCCGTGCTCGCGGTCGACCGCGTCCGCTACTTCGGCGAGCCGGTCGCGCTCGTCGCCGCCGAGCCACCCCGAGCAGGCGCGCCGGGCCGCGGCGCGGATCCGGGTCGACTACGAGCCGCTCGAGCCGATCACCGACATGGAGCGCGCGACCGGAGGGACCTGACCTCCACCCGGAGCGCCCGACCGAGGGTCACGGCTACCGCGACGACCCGCGGCCGAACGTCGTCCGCACACATCGTGATCGTCGCACGGCGACCCCGGCCGCCGAGGGCGAGGTCGCCGTCGAGGGGGTCTACGAGACCGGCATCCAGGACCAGGCCTTCCTCGGGCCGGAGTCGGGGCTCGCCGTGCCCGACGGCGAGGGCGGCATCGACATCTACGTCGCGACCCAGTGGCTCCACGTCGACCGCGCCCAGATCGCCCCCTGCCTCGGGCTGCCGCCCGAGCGCGTCCGCGTCCACCTCGCCGGCGTCGGCGGCGCCTTCGGCGGGCGCGAGGACGTCTCGATGCAGATCCACGCGGCCCTGCTCGCGCTGCACACGAACCGCGCCGGTGAAGATCGTCTACAGCCGCGAGGAGTCGTTCACCGGCCACGTCCACCGCCACCCGTCGAAGACCTGGGCGCGCCACACCGCCACCCGGGACGGCCGGCTCGTCAGCGTCGAGATGCGCATCCTTCTCGACGGCGGCGCCTACGCGTCGAGCTCGACGGCCGTCTGCGCGAACGCCGCCGCCTTCGCCTGCGGCCCCTACGACGTCCCGAATGCCCGGCTCGAGGCGACGGTCGTCTACACGAACAACCCGCCCTGCGGCGCGATGCGCGGCTTCGGCGCCGTCCAGACCTGCTTCGCCGCCGAGGCGCAGATGGACAGGCTCGCCGCGAGGCTCGGGCTCGACCCGGTCGAGCTGCGGCTGCGGAACGCGCTCGCGACCGGGCGACATCCTCCCGACCGGCCAGCGGATCGAGTGCTCGCTGCCGACCGCCGAGGTGATCCGCGCCGCCGCCGCGCTCGAGCCGCCGGCCGCCGAGGCGCTGCCCCGCGACCCGATCCGGCTTCCGGGCGGCGCAGGCAACACGACCCGGGGCGAGGGCGTCCGCCGCGGTATCGGCTTCGCCGTCGGCTTCAAGAACATCTGCTTCTCGGAGGGCTTCGACGACTACTGCGCCGCCCGCGTGCGCCTGCTCGCCGACGGCTCGGCCGAGGTGCACTGCGCCGCGGCCGAGGTCGGACAGGGCGTCGCCGAACGTGATCCTGCTCGTCGCACGGAGCCGAGCTCGGGACCGACGGGTGCGACTCGCCGACGGCCTCGACCGCGACGGTCGGCTCGGCCGGCTCGACCTCGGCCTCGCGCCAGACCTACATGGTCTCGGGCGCCGTCCGCGACGCCTGCCGGGCCGCGCTCGCCGAGCGCGAGGCGCGCGGAGGCGCCGAGGTCGACGTCGAGCGCGACCTTCCGGCACCTGCCGACGTCACCGCTCGACCCCGAGACCGGGCAGGTCACCGGCGAGCGTGCACACGTCTCCTTCGCCGTCGCGGCGATGCGGGTCGTCGCCGAGGTCGACGTCGAGCTCGGCCTGACGCGGGTCGTCTGGATCGGCGTCGCCCAGGAAGTCGGCCGCGCCCTCGACCGCCAGGCGGTCGAGGGCCAGATCGAGGGCGGGATCGCCCAGGGTCTCGGGCTCGCGCTGATGGAGGAGATCCAGACGAGCGGCGGCCTGATCACCAACGCGAGCTTCACCGACTACCTGATCCCGACGGCGCTCGACATGCCGCGGGTCGAGACCGTGATCATCGAGGAGCTCCGGACCCCGACGCGCCCTACGGGGTCAAGGGGGTCGGCGAGCCGCCGACGGTCGTCTCGACCGCGGCGGTCGTCGCGGCGCTCCGCGACGCGACCGGCCGCGAGCTCCGCCGCGCCCCGGTCTCGCCCGACGAGATCGTCGGTCTCTAGCCTCGCCGCTCAGGACGGGACGCCCTCCTCGATCGCGCGGCGGGCCGGCGGCTCCTGCCGGACGACGACCGCCACCGACGAGACGACGATCGCTGCCCCGACCAGGATCCGGGTCGTGAGCGTCTCGTTGCGGAAGAGGACTCCGAGCAGGATCGCGACGACGGGGTTGACGTAGGCGTAGGTGGAGACGAGCCCGAGCGGCGCGTTCGCGAGCAGCCAGGTGTAGGCCGTGTAGCCGACGACCGAGCCGATCGTGACGAGGTAGAGCCAGGCGAGCAGCGAGGAGGTCGAGGGCGAGAACGATCCGACCGAGGCGAGCCCGAACGGCAGCATCACGAGCCCGCCGGCGAGCATCTCCCAGGATGTGGCGGCGAACGCGTTCTCCGGCATCGTCAGGCGCGCCGAGGCGAACGACCCGAGCGACCACATCACCGCCGAGAGCAGGCAGAGCCCGACGCCGAGTCGTCGACGTTCCGCCGCCCGGCTGGAGCAGGATCGCGACGCCGGCGAAGCCGACGCCGACGCCCGCGAGCGCGGCCCGCGGCGGCCGCTCGCTCGAGAGCAGCCGCAGGACGACGAGCCAGAGCGGCACCGAGGCGATCAGCAGCGAGGCGAGCCCGGTCGGAACGTCCCGCTCGGCGTAGAAGAGCACCGCGTTCGCGCCCGGGAGCAGGCAGCCGATCAGCACGCACGAGCCGAACGCCCGCCTGCTCACGCGCATCGTGCCGCCGCGCCGCCAGACGACGACGGCCATGATCGCGCCGGCGAGGATGAACCGCGTCGAGACCGCGAACAGCGGCGGCATCGTCTCGACCGTGATCGCGATCACGAGGTAGGTCGAGCCCCAGATGATGTAGACGGCCCAGAGCGCCGCCCACACCTTCGCGCCGTGACTCACCGCTCGCCGGGCGGAGAGAGGCTCGGCGGCGCCAGCCGCGGCGCGGCGGCGGCCGGAGCGACGACGCGCGAGGACTGCTCGGACTGCGCCGGCCGTCCCGGCATCGTCTGCCCTCCTTCCGGGCGGTTGGACGCGCTGCGAGCGCTCACTCTACGCAGCGGCGCCGGGTCGGCCTGTGCCCAGCCGTTGCGGGTGCCGGCCCGGCCGATTACCGTTGGCAGCAGGTTCGAGCACGCGATCCGCCCACGCCGCCTCCGTCGCCGGTGCCACGGGTGCGGCACCCGAACGAGCGAGAGACGAGGAGGCGCGCGATCTCCGTGGTAGTCCCCGTGACCCAGCCGAGGGCCGACCTGCATCCGATCGGCCTGATCGTCACCGACGACCTCAGACGGTCGCGGCTGACCGTCTTCTTCCGGCTTCTCCTGGCGCTGCCGTCCTTGATCTGGCTCGCGCTCTGGTCGGTCGCCGCCCAGGTCGTGCTCGTCGTCGCCTGGGTTGCCGGGCTGATCGCCGGACGGCTCCCGGAGGGGCTGCACCGGTTTCTCGCGAGCTACATCCGCTACACGACCCGGCTGAACGCCTACATCCTGCTGCTCGCGAACCCGTTCCCGGGCTTCGCATAACGGGCACGCCTACCCGATCGACGCCCGCATCGACCCGCCGGCGGCCCAGAGCCGCGTGACGATCTTCTTCCGGCTCTTCCTCGCAATCCCGGCAATCCTCCTCACGTATGTCTTCCGCATCGTCAACAACGTCGTCGCCTTCCTGGCCTGGTTCTACTGCCTCTTTACCGGCCGGATGAACGAGGGGATGCGGAACATCAGCGCCTGGCTCTTCAGGTACGAGGTGCAGACCTACGGCTACATCTTCCTGCTCACCGGCAACTATCCGAGCCTCGCCGGCGGGCCGAGCGTCTAGGCGACCGGCTGCCGGTTCGCTCGTGCATTTCGGCACGAAATACGCGACTCGTGCGCATCGGCACAA
This sequence comes from uncultured Actinomycetota bacterium, assembly GCA_963765345.1. Taxonomy (GTDB): domain Bacteria; phylum Actinomycetota; class Thermoleophilia; order Gaiellales; family Gaiellaceae; genus PALSA-600. Next base: position 44,894 of record CAVXWI010000026.1, on the reverse strand, counting down.
GGAAATCGAGTTCGTGCATTTTCGGCACGAAATAACGCGGATATCTCGGCATTTCGATGCCGCGTCTGTGGTACTAATTTCAGTACCGAAAACCGGCGCACGGCGACGAGGCCGCGCCTTACCTCCTGGAGGAACGAGATGAGCGCAGTCGCGACTGCTGAAGCCGTGTCCGTCAGTCACCCCGCCGCCGAGCTGGTGCCGGTCGCCGGCGCCGTCGATCAACGAGATCGAGGCAGCCGAGCAGAAGCGCTGGATGATCTGGTTCGGCGCTGCCGGCGCTCGTCGCGGCGGTCTTCCTCGGCCTCACCTTCGGCACCGGCCAGGCCTGGTGGCTCGGCCTGGCGATCACCGCGATCGTCTTCGACATCTGCGTGCTCGTCTGGCTCGCGATGAGCTCGGACACGAACGGCCTCATCGGCGAGCCGCCCGTCGCCGCCACTGACCCGATCGCGCGCGCGGCGCCGGCCCGCATCGGGGCGACCGCAACCGCTGGCCCGGCCGATGAGCGCGGCCGGGCGCCTGCGCCCGCGCACCTAGGATCTCGGTGGTGAGCCGGGTCGTGCTTGATCGTCAACCCGTACTCGACGGGGGTCAGCACGTAGCCGCGTCGCGGAGGTGACCGCGGCGCTCGCCCGGCGCGCCGAGGTCGTCGTGCGGCAGACCGAGCGGCGAGGCCAGGCGCGTCGAGCTCGCGGCCGAGGCCGCCGAGGAGGCCGATGCGCTGCGTCGTCTTCTCCGGCGACGGCACCTACAACGAGGCGATCAACGGCGCCGCCGGGAAGCTTCCCTTCGGCTTCGTCCCCGGCGGCGGGGCGAGCGTCTTCCCGCGCGCGCTCGGGCTCCCCCGCGACCCGGTCGCCGCCGCTGCCCAGGCGGTCGAGGCGCTCGAGGCGGGCCGGACGATCTCGATCGCGCTCGGCCGGGTCAACGGGCGGCGCTTCTGCTTCTCGGCCGGGATCGGCCTCGACGCCGAGGCCGTCCGCCGCGATCGACCGACGCGGCCGCGACCGCGACGGGCGCCGGGCCGGCAACGCCGTCTTCGCCGCGACGGTGGTCGGCATCCTGCTGGAGCACCGACTTCCGGATGCCGGCCGCAGCTCGAGATCGAGGGGTTCGGCCGCGCCGCCTTCGTCTTCGTCGCCAACGGGCGTCCCTACACCTACCTCGGCCCGATCCCGGTGACGATCGCCGGCAGGGCCGACTTCGCCGGCGGGCTCGACTTCGTCGCCCCCCGCGCGATCTCCCCGGCCGCGGCGCCGGGGCTGGCGCTGCGCGGCTTCCGCGGCACGCTCGACGGCGATCCGCGCGTCCTCACCGGGCACGACCTCGACTCGTTCGCCGTCCGCTGCGACCGCCCGCTCCCGCTGCAGGCCGACGGCGAGGACCTCGGCGACGTGACCGAGGCCACGTTCGAGGCCGAGCGCGACGCGCTCGCCGTGCTCTTCTGAGGCCTCAGGCGACCCAGATCCAGAGCACCCAGCGCGCGAGGTTGATCCCGAGCAGCACCGCGAAGATCGCCACGAGCGCCGTGTCCACCCGCGGCCGTGCGCCGAGCATGCCGAGGGCGGCGAAGACCGGGAAGACGCCGAGGGCGAACCGCGGCATCGAGAGAAGCGGCGAGCCGGGGAGCGGATCGGAGAACGGCAGCGCCAGGCTCCCGAGCACGAAGACGCCGTAGGCCGCGCCGAGCGCCCGCCAGGCGTAGATGCCGAGGCCGACGAGGAGGACGCCGTAGGCGAGCTGCTCGAGGTTGAGGCCGGCCCCGTACATGGCGCTGTGGTCGCTGCTCGGGAAGTAGTTGTGGCCCGAGCCCGCGACGAGCTGGCGCACGCCGCGCCAGCCCTCGACGAGCGCGTCCCAGGCGCCTCCGAGCGGGCCCGCAGCCGAGAGGTGGCGGTCCCAGCCGGCCCGCTGCGCGCGTCAGGAACACGAACGGGCGGCCGTGGGCGAGCCCGAGGTAGAGCGGCCAGAGAGCCATGATCGGCAGCGAGACCGCGAGCCGCACGAGCGCCGAGCGCCGGTCGGGCGAGCGCCAGGCGAGCAGCGCGAGCGCGGGCAGGAGCATGACCCCCGAGACGCGCGTGAGCGCGGCGAGCCCGGTCGCGACCCCGGCGCAGCCCAGCGCCGCCGCCGCGCGAGCAGGAAGGCGGCGACCGAGAGCAGCGAGGTAGAGCGACTCGCTGTAGACGGCGAGCAGAAAGAGCGTCGTCGGGAAGATCGCCAGGTAGAGAACGGTCCTGGCGGCGGTCGCCTCGCCGACGAGCTCGTCGACGAGCCGCCAGAGGAGGACGAACGCGACCGGCGAGGCCGCGAGCGAGATGAGCACGCCGGCGAGCAGGTCGTGGCCGAGCAGGAACCAGCCGACGAACCGCACGAGCAGCGGGTAGGCGGGGAAGAACGCGGTCGAGCGTCCCGGGTCGGCGTAGCCGTGGTGGGCGATCTGCAGGAACCAGCCGCTGTCCCAGCGGCCCCAGACGTCGACCGCCCAGCCGACGTCGTGCTCGACGACGTCCTCGGCGCCGGCCGTGTGGAGCGGCTGGGCGTACTGCGCCTCGAAGACGAGGTAGGCGAGCAGCGTCCCGCCCCAGATCAGGAGCCGCGTCCAGAAGAAGACCTCGAGCGGGTAGCGGGGGAGGCGGCGGAGGGCGGCAGGGAGACGCATCGGGCCCGGATCATCGCCGATCAGCCCGCTGGTCGGTCTGGAGCCGAGGAGTACACTCGGCTGCAGATGGGCGGCTGGTACTGGATCGGGGTGCTCGCCGGCCTCGGCGTCGCCTGCGGCATCCTCGTCGCCGCGGTCGTGCCACGTGCGGTCGTCGCGGCGGTGGTCGGCGCCGTCGCCGGCGCGGCGATCGGCTTCGCGCTCTTCGGCTGGGGCGAGGCGCTCGCAGGCGCGATCGGCGGGCTGGCCGGCGGTGCCGGTGCGGCACCCGTCGTCGCCGGCTCGCTCAGGCGCGGCGGCACGCGGCTCGGCGTGGGAAGCCTCGTCGCCCTGATGGCGCTCGCCGCCGCGGGGCTCGCGTTCATCCCCGTCGCCGGGTACCTCGAGGCGATCGTGCTCCCCCTCTTCGCCGTCCGGGTCCGGCGCCGGACGCCCGAGCGCTACGCGGGCCTGCGCACGCTCGCGCGCCGCTGAATGAGCCGTCGCCCGGGAAGCGCGCCGGTCGTCCTGATCGTGATCGACGGGCTGACGCCGTCGATGCTCGAGGCGACCGACGCGCCGGCGCTCCGCTTCCTGCTCGAGCACGGCCGCTACCGACGCGCCGCCTCGACGTTCCCCTCGCTCACCCCGGTCTGCCTCGCCTCGATCGCCACCGGCGGCCACCCCGACGTGCACGGCATCCCGCACCTCGTCTGGTGGAACCGCGACGAGCAGCGCCTCGTCGAGTACGGCTCGTCCTTCGCCGCCCTGCGGGCCTCCGGGCTCGTCCAGGGGGTGCGCGACTCGGTCGTCAACCTGAACGAGCGCCACCTGCTCCGGAGCGCGGAGACGGTGTACGAGGCGCTCGAGGGCGCCGGCCTGACGACGGCCGCGATCAACATCACGACCTACCGCGGTCGCAACCGGCACCTGTCGCCGATCCCGGGCTTCCCGCCGGTCCACGGGCCGAAGCGGTTCTTCTTCTACAGCGTCTACGAGTCCGACAAGACCGGTGCGCCGATCGCGTGGCTCAACCGCTCGCTCGGCTCGATCGACGCCTATGCAGCGGCGATCGGGCGCTGGCTCGTCACCCGCGACGGCTTCGACCTGCTCGTCCACTACCTGCCCGACTACGACTACGCCTCGCACGCGCTCGGCCCGGACGCCGCCCACGAGGCGCTTCGCCGCGCCGACGCCTCGATCGCGGCGCTCTTCGATGCCGCGGGCGGACCGGACGCGTTCCTCGAGCCGCTACGCCGTCGTCCTCTGCTCGGACCACGGCCAGGCGCCCGTCGACGCAGGCCGCGCGCCTCGACGTCCCGGGCGCGCTCGTCACCGCCTCGAACCGCGCCGCGATGCTCTACGGCGAGGATCCGCGGCGCCTCGCCGACGGCGCTCGACGGCGAGCCGTCGGTCGACCTGGCGCTGTTCCTCGAGGACGGGCGGGTCGTCGCCCGGCGCGACGGCGACGAGGATCCTGCGCTCCTCGACGCCTACCCGGACGGCCGCGCGCGCGTCGAGGGGGCGCTGCGCAACCCGAACGCCGGCGAGGTGCTCCTCTCGGCGGCGCCCGGGTGGGAGTTCGCCGACCTCGCCGGCCGCAGCCACGTCGGCGGCGGCAGCCACGGCGCGCTGGCGCAGAGCGACTCCGAGGTGCCGATGCTCACCGTCGGGCTCGGCGAGCCGCCGGCGTCGATCACGGGGATCAAGGGCCTGCTGCTCGCCCACTTCGGCGTGGCGGTCGCCGAAGCGGCCTGATCGGCGTTTGCCCGCGCCGACCTGGATCGACCGCCAGCTCCGCGCGCGCGGCATCCGCGACGAGCGCGTGCTCGCGGCGATGGCCGCCGTCCCCCGCGAGCTGTTCGTGCCCGAGGAGTTCCGCGCCGCCGCCTACGACGACGGCCCGGTGCCGCTGCCTTACGGCCAGACGATCTCGCAGCCCTACATGGTCGCGTTCATGTGCGAGGCGCTCGCGCTCGCCGGCGACGAGCGGGTGCTCGACGTCGGCACCGGCTCCGGGCTACGCGGCCGCCGTCCTCGCCGAGCTGGCCGCGTGCGTCCACACGATCGAGCGGATCCCCGAGCTCGCCGACGCGGCGCGCGTCGCGCTCGCGGCGGCCGGCTACGAGCGGGTCTCGGTCCACGTCGGCGACGGCACGCTCGGGCTCCCGGAGGAGGCGCCGTTCGACGCGATCGCCGTCGCCGCCGCCGCCCGCAGGCTGCCCGCCGCCCTCTGGCAGCAGCTCCGGGAGGGCGGCCGGATCGCCGCCCCGCTTGCCAACGGGAGGGGCAGGCAGCGCCTCGTCGTGCTCGAGCGGAGCCCCGACGGCCCCAAGGTCGTCGCGGCCGTGCCGGCCCGCTTCGTCCCGCTCGTGCCGGGCAATCCGTAACAAATGCCCCCGGACGCCCCTGCTAGCCTCGCACGGAGTGGCGATGCTCGAACACCGCGCGGTGCAGGCGCTGCGACGTCCCGCCAACTGGATCCAGCTCGGGAAGTTCGGAGCCGTCGGGGCGAGTGGCTACGTCGTCAACCTCGTCGTCTACACGCTGCTGCTGCGGCAGGCGCACCTCCACTACCTGGTCGCCGCGTCCTGCTCGTTCGTCGTCGCCGCCGGCTGGAACTACTGGCTGGAACCGCCCCTGGACGTTCCGGGCTCAGCGCGGCCATTTCGGCTACCAGGGGATGCGCTTCTTCGCCGTCTCCGGTCTGGTCTACCTGGCAAACCTCGGCGTGCTCGGGCTGCTCGTCTCGGTCGGCGCCGGCAAGATCATCGCGCAGGCGATCGCGATCGTGGTCGTGACGCCGCTGAACTTCCTCGGGAACAAGTTCTGGTCGTTTCGCCGCTGAGGACGGTCGCTCTCGCGCTCGTCGCGGCCGGAGCCCTCGTCCCCGCGGCCTTCGCGACGACGACGAAGCCGGCGACCGCCGGTCTCACGCTCAGCCCTCCCCCGCTCAGCCAGTCGACCACGACCGCCGCCGGGGGACCGCGGCTGACGAGCGCGGCGGTAGAGAAGATCTTCCTGGCCGTGCCGAAGGTGCACAGCTGGCTGGAGCGCTACCCGGCGCGGCCCGAGATCAACGCGACCTACGCGAACGGGGCGTGGACGGTCGGCGTCTTCTCCGGGCTCGCGGGCGAGATCGCGACGGGAACGATCGACGACGTCACCGGCGCAGTCCTGACGGCGTACACGGGCCCCCAGGTCGCCTGGGGGATGGCCCGCGGCGGCCCCGGCGCCTTCGGCGGCACGAAGATCAACTCCTACTCGGTCTGGCTCGGCTTCTGCGCCGTCTTCCTGATCGGGCTCGTCGACTGGCGACGGCTCCTCTCGCTCCGGAACCTCGACCTGCTGATGATGCTCTCCTTCTCGGTCTCGCTCTGGTTCTTCAATCGCGGCCACATCTTCGCGGCGATGCCGCTCGTCTACCCCGGGCTCCTCTGGCTGCTCGTCCGCTGCCTCGTCATCGGCCGCAGCAATCGGGCGCCGCGCGGGTCGACCGTCTGGCCGGTCTGGGTGCTGATCGGCGCGACCGTGTTCCTCGCCGGTTTCCGGATCGGGCTGAACGTCCGCGATTCGAACGTCATCGACGTCGGGCTCTCGGGCGTGATCGGAGCCGAGCGGATCGCGACCGGCGTCGACCCGTACGGCAACTTCCCGATCGAGGGGAACCGTCCGGCCTGCGGGCCTGCCGACGCCTCCGGCGAGATCCGCGACCGGATCCAGACCAACGGGCGCTGCGAGGCCGCCGACGCCCAGGGCGACACCTACGGCCCGGTCTCCTACGAGGCCTACCTGCCCGGGTACTGGGTGTTCGGCTGGAGCGGTAAATGGGACACGCTCCCGGCTGCGCATGCCACCTCGATCCTCTGGGACCTCCTCTGCATCGTCGGCCTCTGGCTCGTCGGGCTGCGCTTCGGGGGCGCGCGACTTGCAGCGACGCTTGCCTTTGCGTGGGCCGCCTGGCCCTTCTCGCAGTACGCCTCGAGCTCGAACACGAACGACATGATCCAGCCGGCGCTGCTCATCTTCGGCTTCTACTTCCTCTCCTCGCCGGCGCTGCGCGGTGCCTTCGGAATGCTCGGGGCGCTCGTGAAGTTCGCGCCGCTCCTCCTGCTCCCGCTCTGGTCGGGCTATCCGGATTCCCGCGACAATCGCTCCCGGCTGCGGCTTCGTCGTCGGGGCGCTCGTCGCGGGCGCGCGCCTCGTTCTTCGTCCTCTTCCTCGGCGGGCACCCGCTGCACGACGCCCGGGTCTTCATCCACCACACCTTCGGCTACCAGTTCGGCCGCGACTCGCCCTTCTCGATCTGGGACTGGGGGCAGTACCACGCCAAGGGGTTGCCGAACCTCTCGGTCGTGCAGCACGTCCTCCAGGCCGGGCTGCTCCTCGGCGCGCTCGCCCTCTACCGCTGGCCCCGGCACCGCTCGCCGCTGCAGATCGCCGCGTTTACGGGCGCGCTCCTCGTCGGCTTCGAGCTGGTGCTGACGCACTGGTTCTACCTCTACCTGCCCTGGTTCTTCCCGTTCACCGCGTTCGCCCTGCTGGCGCCGCGGGCGGCCGAGGCCCCCGTCGGCGTCCCCGGCCTCGAGGGCGAGCGGGCCGGTCGCTCGCCCTCGCCTAGACCTGAGGCTGCCGCGCGGCGACGGGGACCCGCACCGCCGTGCAGGCAGTGGCGCGGCCGTCCTCGCCGCAGTCGACGAGGACCCCTTCGATCCGGACGTCGTCCTCGGCGACCTCGAGCCGGACCGGGAAGCCGGTCGTGAAGCGGCGGATCGGTCCGTCCGGGAGGCTGCCGATCACCGAGTCGTGCGGGCCGGTCATGCCGGCGTCGGTGATCGCCGCCGTCCCGCCGGCGAGCACCCTCGCGTCGGCGGTCTGGACGTGGGTGTGCGTTCCGAGCACGGCCGTCACACGCCCGTCGAGGTAGTAGGCGAGCGCGACCTTCTCGCTCGTCGCCTCGGCGTGAAAGTCGACGACGATCACCGGCGTCTCGCGGGCGGCCGCGGCGACGAGCCGGTCGGCGGCCAGGAACGGGTTCTCGAACGGGTTGAGGGTCATCTGCCCGAGCAGATTGATCACGGCGACGCCGCCGTGGACGGTGAGGCCGCTCCCGGGCGAGAGGGGCGAGAGGTTCGCCGGGCGGAGCACCCGGTCGGTGCCGGAGAGGTACGGCGCGAACCCGGCCTGCCCCCAGGCCCAGTTGCCGAGCGTGATCACGTCGGCGCCGGCGGCGAGGATGCGCTCGGCGAGCTTCGCCGTGATGCCGCGGCCGTCGGCGGCGTTCTCGCCGTTGACGATGCAGAAGTCGACGCCGAGCTCGGTGCGCAGGCCGGGCAGCCGCGCCTCGACCGCGCGCCGCCCCGGCGCCCCGAAGACGTCGCCGACGAAGAGGATCCTCATCGAGGCCGCCGCGCGGCCGGGTCGCTCACCTGAGCTCGAGCGATGCGGCGGGGTAGACCTCGACGAGGACGTGGTTGCCCGCGTCGTTCGTGTAGCGCGAGAGCGTCTGTGTCTCGACCTGCGAGAGGTCGATGAGCTCGCCGAGCTTCGAGCTGCCGGCCGTGACCATGCCGCCGACGGCGAGCGACGGATCGGCGGCGACGTTCGCGACCGCGACCACGAGCGACGGCGCGAGCGTCGGCTGGATCTCGATCCGCTGGCCGTGCACCTTGCCGTCGAGGACGACGTCGTCGATCCCGACGATCGTGCCGTCGACAGGCGCGTAGACGTCGGTTCCGGAGGGGGCGCCCACGTCGAGCGCCGAGGTCTGCGGGCCCGGCCCCGCCGGGCAGGAGGTACCAGTGCGGCCAGCCGGAGCCGCCGCCGAAGACGGCGTTCTCGAGACGCTTCAGGAGTCCCTCGTTGGCCTGTGAGCCGATCGGCGACAGCCCGAGGGCCCCGTCGGACGACGGGTAGTAGCCGACGGCCGTGACCCGGCTGCGGTTCACCGGCAGCTCGATCGTCAGCGCACCGAGCCGCGCGATCGCCTCGCGACCGGGAGGCCCGACGGGCAGGAGCCGGCTGGCGCTCGCCGGCGCGGGGATGCCGGCGCTCGGATGGTCGCCGCCGCCGAACGCCGTGACGAGGAGGGTTCCGGAGACGATCACCGCGATCACGGCGACGACGACGAGCCGGCGCCTCCCACCGTCTGACCGATGACGTCGGGCACGCACTGCCCGCCCTTGAGCCCGGGGCGGCGACATCACGGGGGACCGTACCGGAACCGGCAGGTGCCATCAACCGGGTGGCGCGCGGGCGCCCGGCCGGCTGCTCGGCGGGACCCCGGCGGAGCCGTGACCCTGCCGGGCGCGGCTGTACGATCGGTGCTGTGAGCGCTCCGGCAGGCCCGCCGCCGCGGATCGAGATCCCCCGCTGGATCCAGCTCGTCGGGCTGCCGGTGGGCATCTTCTTCGTCTGGGTCTTCGCGAAGGCCGCCGGACACACGCTCTTTCTCTTCCTGGTCGCGACGCTGATCGCGCTGCTGCTCGATCCGCTCGTCCTCGCGCTCGGCGCGCTCAGGATCCGGCGCGGGCTCTCGGTCGCGCTCGTCTACATCACGTTTGCCGCGGCGTTCGTGGCCGCGGCGCTCGCGCTCGGCACGGTCGTCGTCACCCAGACGAAGACCGCTGCCGAGCGGGTCAACAGCTACTTCACGGTCGACCACGGACCGAACCACGTCACCTCGGCCGACCGCGACATCAACCGCCTGCAGCACTGGCTCGACAGCAACCACCTGGCGAGCATCAAGATCGAGAAGAGCGGCCACCGGCTCGTCCAGCGGATCCGCCAGCGCGACGTCGGCCGCTACACCCACCGGATCGTCAACTTCGTCGAGGGGGCGGCGATCTCGATCGGCAAGGCGCTCTTCGACGGCGTCCTGATCCTCGTCATCTCGATCTACATGCTCCTCGACATGCAGCGGCTGTCGCGCGCGATCGACCGGCGGTTCCCGCCCCACGGCGGCCGGCCCCTGATCTCGCGGATGGAGCACGCGCTCGTCTCCTACGTCCGCGGCCAGATCCTGCTCAGCCTGATCATCGGCGCGAGCGCCGGGATCGGCCTCTGGATTCTCGGCGCGACGGGGCTCCTGCCCGGCGCCGACGCCTACGCGCTGCTCTTCGGCGGCTGGGTCGCGCTGGCCGAGGTGCTGCCCTACCTCGGGCCCTGGCTCGGGGCGATCCCGCCCGCGCTCTACGCGCTCGTCGTGCACCCGTTCTCGGTCGTCTGGGTCGTCCTGCTCTTCCTCGGCGATCCACCAGATCGAGGGGCACATCGTCGTCCCGAAGGTGATGGGGAGCGTCCTGCGCCTCCATCCGCTGCTCGTGATCTTCGGACTGCTCGCCGGCTCGAACGTCGACGGCCTGATCGGCGCGCTGATCGCGCTGCCGCTCCTCGCCGTCGGCCGCGCGACCTGGGAGTTCTTCGCCGAGCGGTCGCCTTCGAGCGCTGGCCGGGCGGCGGCACGATCCCGGTCGAGGTCGAGGTCGAGTCGCTGCCGGAGCCGCCGCACGCCGAGCGCGTCGCGCGGCGGTGATCCCGTACCCTTCTCGGGGTGAACGCCTTCCCGGCCACGCGCCTGCGCCGCCTGCGCCGTAGCGCCGCGCTGCGCGACCTCGTTCGCGAGACGACGCTGTCGCTCGACGACCTCGTCATGCCCCTCTTCGTCGCTCCCGAGGCGCTCGCGAACGAGAGCCTGCCGGCGCTCGCGCGCCTCACCGTCGACGGCGCGGTGCGCGAGTGCGAGGAGCTGCTCCGCGCCGGGCTCCGGGCGGTCATCCTCTTCGGCATCCCCGAGGAGAAGGACGACGAGGGCTCGGGGGCCTGGGTCGCCGACGGGATCGTCCAGCAGGCGCTCCGTGCGCTCCGGCCCCGCTTCCCGGAGCTCCTGCTCCTGACCGACGTCTGCCTCTGCGAGTACACCGCGCACGGCCACTGCGGCGTGCTGCGCGGCGACGAGGTCGACAACGACGCCTCGCTCGAGCTGCTCGTCCGGACGGCCGTCTCGCACGTCGAGGCCGGCGCCGACGTCGTCTGCCCGAGCGACATGATGGACGGGCGCGTCGGCGGCGATCCGCGCCGAGCTCCCCGAGACGCCGATCGTCTCCTACGCGGCCAAGTACGCCTCCGCGTTCTACGGGCCGTTCCGCGAGGCGGCCGGGTCGGCCCCCTCGTTCGGCGACCGGCGCGGCTACCAGATGGATCCCGGCAACGTCCGCGAGGCGCTGCGCGAGTGCGAGCTCGACGTGGCCGAGGGCGCGGACGTGCTCATGGTCAAGCCGGCGCTCGCCTACCTCGACGTGATCCGCGCCGTCCGTGAGCGGTTCGACCTGCCGGTCGCCGCCTACAACGTCTCGGGCGAGTACGCGATGGTGAAGGCGGCCGGCGCCGCCGGCTTCCTCGACGAGCGGGTCGCGGCGCTCGAGTCGCTGACGGCGATCCGCCGGGCCGGCGCCGAGATCGTCGTCACCTACTGGGCGAAGGAGCTCGCGGCCTGGCTCTAGAGCCGTCCGAGCTCTGGCGGCGGGCACAGCGGAGGATCCCCGGCGGCGTCAACTCGCCCGTACGGGCGATGCGCGCCGTCGGCGTCGCCGAGCCCTTCTTCGTCGCTCGCGGCGAGGGCGCGTACCTCGAGACGGCCGACGGCCGCCGGCTGCTCGACTGGGTCCAGTCCTGGGGGCCGCTCATCTTCGGCCACGCCGACCGCCGAGACGGTCGAGGCGGTGCAGGCGGCGGCGCGCGCCGGGACGAGCTTCGGCGCGCCGACCGAGCGCGAGGTCGAGCTCGCCGAGGAGATCGCCGACGCGGTGCCCTCGATCGAGCAGGTGCGGCTCGTCTCCTCCGGGACCGAGGCGGCGATGTCGGCGCTTGCGGCTGGCGCGGGCGTACACGGGCAGGACGCGCCTGCTCGAAGTTCGCCGGCGGCTACCACGGCCACGCCGACCCCTTCCTCGCCGAGGCCGGATCGGGCCTCGCGACGCTCGGCATCCCGGCCTCGCCCGGCGTCCCGGCAGCGGTCGTCGCGGAGACCGTCGTCGTCGACTACAACGACGTCGAGCAGGCGGCGGCCGCCGTCGAGCGCCACGGCGGCGACCTCGCCGCGATCTTCGTCGAGCCGGTCGCCGGGAACATGGGCTGCGTCCCGCCGGCGCCCGGGTTCCTCGAGGCGCTGCGACGCCTCTGCGACGCCTCCGGCGCGCTGCTCGTCTTCGACGAGGTGATCACGGGCTTCCGGGTCGGCGCGCGGCGGCGCGCAGGAGCGCTTCGGCGTCGCCCCGACCTGACCGTCCTCGGCAAGATCGTCGGCGGCGGCCTGCCGCTCGCGGCCTTCGGCGGCCGCGCGGAGGTCATGTCGCGCCTCGCCCCCGTCGGCGACGTCTACCAGGCGGGGACGCTCTCGGGGAACCCGCTCGCGACGGCGGCGGGGCTCTCGGTGCTGCGCCGGCTGCGCGACCCGGCGGTCTACGAGGAGCTCGAGCGGCGCGGCGCGCTGCTCGAGGCGGGCCTTCGCGCCTTCGGCCGCGTCCAGCGGGTCGGCGCGATGCTGACGCTGTTTCCCGGGCGAGCCCGGCCGCCGCGTGACGCGGAAGCAGCAGCTCGACACCGAGCGCTACGGGCGCCTCTTCCGCCACCTGCTCGCCAGCGGGATCTACGTCGCACCGAGCCAGTACGAGTGCCTGTTCCCCTCGCTCGCCCACGGCGAGGCGGAGATCGACGCGACCGTCGCGGCGGTCGCGGCGTTCGCCGAGTCGGGCTAGCCGCCCGTCGCCGGCGGCGGGACGCGGGAGGGGTGCTCGGGCCAGGGCATCGCGATCGTGTCGAGGGTGCCACCGGCCGCGGCGGCGATCTCGCGGACGCGGGCGACGGCATCGTCGAACTCCTCGCGCGCGAGCTCCCGCTCGGCGGCCAGTGACCAGGCCGGGTCCGCCGCGCTGTCGGGCGGCAGGACGTCGAGGGGCGTGAAGCCGTCGGCGCCGAGGAGCGCCCGCGCGTGCTCGGCCTGAACCGGGCCCGGGAAGTAGAGGAAGAAGGTGACCGTTCCCGGCTCCTGCACGGGCGTCAGTCTAGGTGCGGCGAGCGGCGCGCGCCGCCGAACCGCGAGACTGCCGGGGTGGACCCCTTCGAGGCGATCGCGGCCGGCGCGCAATCCGAGAGCCCGCTCTGGGCGGCGGCGCTCCTGCCCGAGCCCGAGCGGGAGCAGACCGCCGTCTTCTCGGCGCTCGCCCCCGAGCGCTTCGCGCTCGGGCTCGAGACGATCTACGAGGCCTACCTCGTCCACTACGGCCGGCCGCGGCTCTTCTCGCCGGGCGAGGAGAGCGAGCGGGTGCTGCTCGGCGACTACCTCTACGCCCACGGCCTCGTCCGGGTCTCCGACGCGGGCGGCGTCGACGCCGTCGCGGCGATGGCCGAGCTGATCTCGCGCTGCGCCTCGCTGCGCGCGGCCGGCGAGGACGGCGACGGCGAGGCCTGGGTCGAGGCGGCTCGCTCGCTCGGCGGCGAGCCCGCCGCCGAGGAGATCGGCGCCGCGCTCGGGCGGCACGCGGCCCTCGCCGGCTCGGGCCGAGGCAAGCCGCGGGTCGGACGGCGGCGCTGGCGGTACGATCTCGCCGTGATTTCCGACGCCGCCACCGACGGGCTCCACGTCATCACCGCGATGCTGATCGTCGGGCTCGTCTTCCTCGGCGTGATCGCCATCGGCGAGCTCGTGCGCGGGGTCAATCACCGGCGCAAGGCCCGGCGTCCCGGCTCCTACTAGGGGTGCGGCCGCCGGCAGACCTGCGCGAGTGGATCGCGCTGCTCGAACGCGAGGGCGAGCTCGTCCGGGTGAGCGCCGAGGTGAGCCCCGCGCTCGAGGTGACCGAGATCGTCGACCGGACCGTCAAGGCCGGCGGGCCGGCGCTCCTCTTCGAGCGCCCGCGGGGAGCGAGCATCCGCTGCTCGTGAACCAGTTCGGAAGCGAGCGGCGCATGTGCCTCGCCTTCGGCGTCGAGGCGCTGGACGAGGTCGGGGCGAAGCTCGCCGACGTGCTCGAGATGCAGCCGCCCGCGGGCCTCGTCGACAAGCTGCGCGGCCTGCGCCAGCTGAAGTCGATCGCCGACTCGCTGCCGAACACCGTCCGCCGGGGCGCCTGCCAGGAGGTCGTGCTGACGCGGCGAGCAGGTCGACCTCGGCGCGCTGCCGGTCCAGACCTGCTGGCCGCTCGACGCGGCGCCGTTCATCACGCTGCCGGCGGTGATCACCCGCGACCCGGTGAGCGGGCAGCGGAACGTCGGCATGTACCGCATGCAGGTGCTCGGCCCCCGCTCGACCGCGATGCACTGGCAGCTGCACAAGGACGGGCGGGCCGACTTCGCCGCGGCGAGCGGCGGGCGCATGGAGGTCGCCGTCGCGCTCGGGCTCGACCCGGTCACCGCCTACAGCGCGAGCGCGCCGCTCCCGAAGCACATCGACGAGCTGATGTTCGCCGGGTTCCTCCGCGGCGAGGCGGTCGACGTCGTCAAGGGCGTCACCGTCGACCTCGAGGTGCCGGCGGCGGCCGAGATCGTGCTCGAGGGCTACGTCGAGCAGGGCGACCTGACCTCCGAGGGGCCCGTTCGGCGACCACACCGGCTACTACACGCCGGCCGAGCCGTTCCCGGTCTTCCACCTGACGGCGATGACGATGCGGCGCGGGGCGATCTACCCGTCGATCGTGGTCGGCAAGCCGCCGCAGGAGGACGCGTGGCTCGGCAAGGCGACCGAGCGCATCTTCCTGCCGGCGATCCGCGCGTCGGTGCCCGAGATCGTCGACTACGACCTGCCGGTCGCGGGCGCGTTCCACAACTGCGCGATCGTCTCGATCCGCAAGAGCTACCCGGCGCAGGCGCAAGAAGGTGATGCACGCGGTCTGGGGGCTCGGGCTGCTCTCGCTGACGAAGTCGGTGATCGTCGTCGACGCCCACGTCGATCCGCACGACTACGCCCAGGTTGCCTTCTACGTCGGCGCCAACGTCGATCCGGCCCGCGACGTCGTCCTCAGCCGAGGGGCCGGCCGACCACCTCGACCACGCGACCGTGCGCCAGTTCGTCGGCGGCAAGCTCGGGATCGACGCCACCGCCAAGCTGCCCGACGAGGGCGGCCGCGACTGGCCGCCCGAGATCGAGATGAGCGCCGAGATCCGCGCGCTCGTCGACCGGCGCTGGGCCGAGTACGGCCTCGACGCCGCTCGCCCAGCAGCGGCGCACGCGATCCGGCATAGTTCGGGCCCCGGTTGCCTCCGGCGACGGAGTCGGTACCTGTGATATTTGTTGCGAGCGACTTGGAACCGAGCCGCGAACATCCCCACACGCCAGGCCCGAGCCTGTGGCCCGTCGGCCTCGCCGTGGGCGTCGTCGTCTTCCTCGTCGGCTTCGTCGTCTCGCGCTCCGTCGTCGTCATCGGCGCGGTCATCGCGGTCGTCTTCGCGTTCCTCTGGGTCCGGGAGCTGACCCGCGCCTCCGCGGCTCGCGAAGGCGCCGAAGGTCGAGCCCGAACGGAGGCCGCCGCGCGCGCCCAAGCCGGCGCCGCGGCCTGCGCGCCCGAAGTCCGCCGACGACCCGATGCCCCGCTCGGTCTTCCTCGAGGTCTCGACGCTCGGGCTCGGCGCCGTCATCGGCGGCCTCGTCACCCTGCCGGTGCTCGGCTTCATGGTCGGTCCGGCCTTCCTGAAGCAGGGCGTGACGCCCCAGGATCTCGGGCCGCTCTCCGACTACCCGGAGGACCAGTTCCTGATCACGACGTTCGTCTCGAACCCGAGCCAGGCGGCCGTCTCGAGGCGCACGGCGTTCATCCGCAACAACGGCTTCCTCGGCAGGCTGCCGAGCTTCACGATCCTCTCGAACCACTGCGCCCACCTCGGCTGCCCGGTGCAGCCGAACGGCGAGCTGCCGCTGCTGCCGAACGGGCAGATCAACCCGAAGGCCGTCAGGCACTACAAGGACGTCTCGATGATCCCGGTCAACCCGTCGGGGTTCGGCTGCCCGTGCCACGGCGGCCAGTACGACACCGAGGGCAACCGGATCGCCGGCCCGCCGGTGCGCGGCCTCGACCGCTACTCGTACTCGATCGTCAACGAGCACCTGTTCGTCGGGGCGCCGTTCTCGGTCGCCAAGGTGGTCGGGACGGGCGCCGACGCGCTGATCCACGCGGCGACCTACCCCTTCCCGGGCGAGCCCGTCGCCGGGATCGAGTCCTGGCTGTACCCGATCCAGCCCCCCACCCGGTCCCGCTTCAGCCCCCTCCCCCGCCTGATGGCGAGCAGCAAGCCGACACCCCAGGAGCGGATCCTCTACCCGCTCGACTGGCTCGAGGAGCGCTCGGGGCTCGTCGGCGCGGTCCGCTACTTCCTCTTCCGCAACGTCCCGGGCGACGTCAACTGGTTCCAGACGCTCGGCTCGGCGACCCTGACCGCGTTCGCGGTGCAGGCCGTGACCGGCGTCGTCCTCGCGATGTACTACCAGCCCGGCCCGACCACGGCCTACCCCTCGATCCTGCACATCACGAACGACGTCTGGGGCGGCTGGCTCGTCCGCGGCATGCACAAGTGGGGCGCGTCGGTGTTCATCATCCTGATGTTCCTCCACATGGGGCGCGTCTTCCTCTTCGGCGCCTACAAGTACCCGCGCGAGCTGAACTGGATCATCGGCGTCCTCCTGCTCGCGCGCGGCCTCGCCGAGGGCTTCACCGGCTACCTGCTGCCCTGGGACCAGACCTCGTACTGGGCGACGACCGTCGGGATCAACCTGAACGGGACGGCGCCGTTCCTCGGCCCGTTCATCGCGCAGTTCCTCCAGGGCGGCACCTACATCAACGCCGACACGCTCAGCCGCTTCTACTCGATCCACATGCTGATCCTGCCGGCGGCGATCGCCGGGCCTGATCGGGCTCCACCTCTACCTCGTGATCCGGCTCGGCGTCACCTCGCCGCCGTGGTCGAAGGAGGCCGCCGGCACCGGGCCGCTCCGGCCCGGCCCTCGCAGAACGGATCGGGGGCGAACGGGTCGCGGAAACGGCGCGGGCGCGGCGCTCGGGCTCTGAAGCGACGGAGGGCGTCCGTGGCTAGCGACCGCCTCGCTCGAGCGCCGGCGCGTCTTCAAGCAGTACAAGGAGGACGTCAAGGAGCGCGGGAAGCCGTTCTTCCCCTACGCGATGTTCCACGACACGCTCATGTCGCTCGTCGTCGTGATCGTGATCATCGCGCTCGCGGTGATCTGGAAGTGGAGCGTCCCGGGCAACCACACGGGCACGGCCTCGGGCCTGCTCGGCAAGCTCTACGACCAGCCGGCCGACCCGGGCACCTTCAGCTTCGTCCCGCGGCCCGACTGGTACTTCTACTTCCTCTTCTACCTGCTGCGGATCTTCAAGTGGCCCGCCTCGGTCTTCCTCGGCACCGTCGGCATCCCGACGATCCTGCTCCTGCTCCTGATCTCGATGCCGTTCCTCGACACGCGCGCCGAGCGGCGGCCGTTGAAGCGCCCGGTCGCGATGGTGGCGGCGTGCTCGTCATCCTCTCGATGGGCATCCTCACCTACCGCGGCGCGACCGCGAAGGAGGCGCTCGGCTCGGAGCTGATCCAGCTCGTCCCGACCTGGGCGAAGAAGCAGGGCTTCGAGCACAACCCGGTCGCGGTCAGCCGGCGCGAAGCTCTTCGCCTCGATCGGCTGCCTCAACTGCCACACCTACCTCGGCGACGGCAACCCCAACCTCGGTGCGCCCGACCTCTCGGCCGAGGGAGCGAAGAACAAGGGGATCGCCTTCGAGATCGCGCACCTGAAGTGCCCCTCGTGCGTGAACAAGGGAAGCCCGATGCCGAGCTTCGCCAGCCAGGGGATCAAGAACCTCACCGAGCTCGCCACCTTCCTCGACGCCTCGAAGGGACCGAAGTAGCCGACGCGCGCGGCGCGCCTGCGCATAGGCTGTCGGGATGCTCGTCCAGGCCGGGAGACCGAGGCGCAGCAGCGGGGGTGAGGGGCGGCAGTGACGCTCGCGCCCGACGCCGTCCGCTCGATGTTCGACCGCATCGCGCCGGTCTACGACGCGATGAACCGCGTCATGACCGCGGGGCTCGACCTGCGCTGGCGCCGGCTCGCCGCGGCCGCGGCCGTTCGCCCCGGCGACCGTGTGCTCGACGCCGCCTGCGGCACCGGCGACCTCGCGCTCGCCGACCGGCGCGCCGGGGCGGTGGCCGTGACCGGGCTCGACTTCTCGCCGCGGATGCTCGAGCGCGCCCGCCGGAAGGCGCCCTCGCTGCGACTGGATCGAGGGCGACCTGCTCGCGCTGCCGTTCGAGGCGGGGACGTTCGACGCCGCCACGGTCGGCTTCGGCGTCCGCAACGTCGCCGACCTCGAGCGCGCCCTGCGCCGAGCTCCGGCGGGTGCTGCGTCCGGGCGGCCGGCTCGCGATCCTCGAGATCACGCGCCCGCGCGGGGCGCTGCGCCCGTTCTTCGCGCTCTGGTTCGACCGCATCGTCCCCGCGCTCGGGCGGCTCGCTGCCGGGCGGCGCCGCCTACCGCGTACCTGCCCGCCTCGGTGCGCGCGCTTCCCGGCCGCCGAGGAGCTCGCCGCGCTGCTGCGAGCGGGCCGGCTTCGCCGGCGTCGAGTTCCGGCTGCTCGGCGGCTCGATCGTCGCGCTCCACACGGGACGGCGCCGAATGAACGCGCTCGCCTCCGTCGATGCGACGCCGGGCCTCGCCGGCTACATGGCCGAGCTCGAGGCGCGGCTCGCCCAGGCCGTCGGCCGCCGGCAGGGCTTCGCCGTCGGGCGTCGCCGCGCGAGGCGCTCGCGGCCGGCGGCAAGCGGCTGCGGCCGCTCCTCTGCTTCCTCTCCTCGCCCGACGCCGAGAGCGAGCTGCTGCTCGCCGCCGGCGTCGCAACCGAGCTCGTCCACATGGCGACGCTCGTCCACGACGACCTCGTCGACGGGGCGCGCATGCGCCGCGGCATGCCCGCGGCCTGGTCGGTCTTCGGGCCCGGCGCCGCGCTCGCGGCGGGCGACTACCTCTTCGCCTGCGCCTTCGCCGAGCTCGCGGCGACCGAGGACTCGGCGCGCCGTCGCCGATCCTCGCCGACGCCTGCCTCGCGCTCGCCCGCGGCGAGGCGATGCAGCGGAGCCAGACGCGCACGTCCGGAGACCTCGATCGACGCCTACCTCGAGCGCTGCGCCCTGAAGACGGGGAAGCTGTTCGAGGCCGCCTGCCGGCTCGGCTCCGGCGGCGACGCCGAGCTCGGCGCCTACGGGCTCGCGCTCGGGATCGCCTTCCAGATCGCCGACGACATCCTCGACTGCGCCGGCCAGACCCAGGAGACGGGGAAGATCCCCGGCACCGACCTGCGCGAGGGCACGCCGACGATGCCGCTCCTGCTCGCCGCCCAGCAGGACGAGGTCGTCCGGCGCGCGCTCGCCGGCGGCCCGCTCGACGGCGCGCTCGTCCGGGTTGCCGCGACCGACGCGCTCGCCCGCTCGCGCGAGGCGGCGCTCGGCTACGCGGCCAAGGCCCGCTCGTGCATCGGTTCGGCGCCGCACCGCGACGAGCTCGAGGCGCTCACCTACGCCGTGGTCGACCGGGCCTCGTGACGGCGATCGCGATCGACACGGATGCTCGACCTCGTCCGCGCGAAGGTGGAGGCCGGCGAGCGCCTCGACCTCGAGGACGGCCTCGCCCTGCTCGAGTCGGACGACCTGCTCGCGATCGGCGAGCTCGCCGACCTCGCCCGCCGGCGCCGCGGCGGCGACGACCGCGTCTACTTCGTCCAGAACCTCTACCTCAACCAGACGAACGTCTGCCGCGTGAAGTGCAAGTTCTGCGCCTTCGCGCGCGACCCAGAAGCAGGAGCAGGCCTACACGCTCACGCCCGAGGAGCTCGCCGCCGACGCCGTCGCCCAGCGCGCAGCTGACCGACTTCACCGAGATCCACATGGTCAACGGCGAGAACCCCCATGTCGGCTTCGACTTCTACCTGGAGGCGATCGGCCGGCTCCACGAGGCGCTTCCCGACGTCTTCCTGAAGTGCTACACGGCCTCCGAGATCCACCACATGACGACGCTCTCGCAGCTCTCGCACGAGCAGGTGCTGCGCGAGCTGCAGGCCGTCGGGCTCGGCGCCCTGACCGGCGGCGGCGCCGAGGTGTTCGCCGACCGGGTGCGGCGGCTCGTCGCCCCGGGCAAGGAGCACCCGGACATCTGGTTCCACGTGCACGACACCGCCCACCGGCTCGGGATCCCGACCCACTGCACGCTGCTCTACGGCCACGTCGAGACCTACGAGGAGCGGATCGAGCACCTGCTCCGCCTGCGCGAGCAGCAGGACAGGACGGGCGGCTTCCTCGCCTTCATCCCGCTCGCCTTCCATCCGGCGAACACGGTCTTCGAGCGGCGCGGCTTCACCTTCCAGACCGGGGCGGCCGACCTGAAGATGCTCGCCGTCTCGCGGCTCGTGCTCGACAACATCCCGAACATCAAGGCCTACTGGATCTCGCTGACGATGCCGGTCGCGCAGGTCGCGCTCCACTTCGGCGCCAACGACGTGCAGGGCACGCTCGTTCGCGAGGAGATCTTCCGCGCCGCCGGCTCGACTGCGGGCACCGAGCAGAAGCTGGAGGAGCTCGTGCGCACCGTCCGTGCCGCCGGCCGGATCCCGGTGCAGCGCGACACGCTCTACAACGAGCTGCGGCGGTGGTGACTCCGGGCGAGCGGAGTGCGGCCGGCCCCAGGCAGCCGCGGGAGGCGGCGTGATCCGGCTCGGGCGCATCTCCTACGCGAACATGGCGCCCGTCTTCTTCCGCGTCGAGGCCGAGTACGAGGAGGTCGCGGGCGTCCCGACCGAGCTCAACCGGCGTCTCGTCGCGGGCGAGATCGACGCGGCGCCGATCTCCTCGATCGAGTACGCCCGCCACGCCGACACGCTGCTGCTCCTGCCGCGGCTCTGCGTCTCCTCGGAGGGCGCCGTCGACTCGATCCAGCTCGTCTCGAAGCTCCCGCTCGACGCGATCCGGTCGGTCGCCGTCACGCCCGGAGTCGGCCACCTCCGTCGTGCTGACGAAGGTGCTGCTGCCGGACGCCGACCACGTGCCGCTCGGCGAGCCGGCCGACGCGAAGCTCCTGATCGGGGACGCCGCGCTGAAGTCGGCCTTCGAGGATCCGACGCCCCACCACGACCTCGGCCGGCTCTGGCTCGAGCGGACCGGGCTGCCGATGGTCTTCGCCGTCTGGGCGGTGCCGGTGCCGCCGCACCCCGGCCTGCTCGAGCTCGAGGAGGCGCTCGTCGCCTCGCTGCGCGCCGCCCGCGCCGAGCCGGAGGCGCTCGCCTTCGAGGCCGCCGAGGTCTACGGCTACCCGCCGGGCTTCCTCGCCCGCTACTTCGAGAAGCTGCGCTACCGCTTCGGCCCGCGCGAGCGCGCCGGCCTCTACACGTTCCTCGAGCTCGCCCGCGACGTCGGCGAGCTCGACGAGGTGCCCGAGCTCCGCTTCGTCACCGCGGGAGCGGTCGTTTGAGCGCCCTCGCCGACCGGCACCCCTCGTCTGACCCGGAGCCGTCGCAGGCGGGCGTCGCCGAGATCCTCGACAAGGCCCTCGACGGGCGAGCGCATCACCGACGCCGAGGCGCTGGCGCTGCTCGAGTCGCGCGACCTCGTCGCGGTCGGCCGGGCGGCCAACGAGCTCCGCGGCCGCCGCACCGATCCGACCGGATCACCTTCATCGTCGACCGGAACGTCAACTACACGAACATCTGCGTCACCGACTGCGACTTCTGCGCCTTCTACCGCCGACCGGGCGACCGCCGTGAGGGCTACCTGCTGCCGAAGCCGGTGATCTACAGGAAGATCGAGGAGACCCTCGCGCTCGGCGGCACCGGGCTCCTGCTGCAGGGCGGCCACCATCCCGACCTCGGGATCGACTTCTACGAGGATCTCTTCCGCTCGATCAAGGCGCGCTACCCGGTCCACCTGCACGCGCTGTCGCCGCCGGAGATCCAGCACATCTCGCGGCGCTCGCGGCTCTCGATCCCTGACACGCTCACGCGGCTTGCGCGACGCCGGTCTCGACTCGATCCCCGGCGGCGGCGGCGAGATCCTCGTCGACCGCGTCCGCGAGGATGATCGCCCCGAAGAAGACGACCGCGTCCGAGTGGCTGAACGTCATGCGCCACGCCCACCGGCTCGGCCTGTCGACGACCGCGACGATGATGTACGGCCACGTCGAGACAGTGCCCGAGCGGGTCGAGCACCTGCGCCGGGTCCGCGAGCTGCAGGACGAGACGCGCGGCTTCCGCGCCTTCATCTCCTGGACGTTCCAGGACGACGGCAACCGCCTCGGGCAGAAGGTGCCGCGCGAGACGATGCCGACCTCGTTCGACTACCTGCTCACCCAGGCCGTCTCGCGGATCTACCTCGACAACGTCGACCACATCCAGTCGAGCTGGGTGACCCAGGGGATGAAGATCGGCCAGGTGGCGCTCGAGTTCGGCGCCGACGACCTCGGCTCGATCATGATGGAGGAGAACGTCGTCTCGGCCGCCGGCACGACCTATCGCGCCACGACCGACGACTTCGTCCGCACGATCCGGGGCCTCGGCAAGATCCCGGTGCAGCGGGACACGCTCTACCGCGACGTCCGCGTCTGGAACTAGCGACGCCGCGACGCCGCCGCTGCAGCGGCAGCGCTGCCCGGCGGCGGTCGCCGCACGGTCGGCTACCCTCGGTCGGGGTCATGCGCTCGGTTCTCGTCTCTGCGGCGGCGGCCGGCGCGCTCCTCGCGCCGCTCGCCGCCGCCCAGTCCCCGACCGCGCTGCTGCCCGGCGTCACGGTCGCCCAGTTCAGCGAGCTGACCTCGCACGGGCCGGTTCACTACTCGGTGATCACGGCGCCACCGCCGACCGGGCTCGAGACGATCGGGCCCGTCCTTGCCGGCAACACGGTCACCGGGCCGCGCGCGAGCCGTGACCGGGCTCGAGCAGCAGGCCTCCGCGAGCGCCGTCGTCGCCGGCATCAACGGCGACTTCTTCACGAACGGCAGCAACGCTCCGTCAGGGATCGTCCTCGCCGGCGGCGCGCTCGTGCGGGCGCCGACGCCCGCGAAATCGTCGATCGGCTTCGACGCGAGCGGCGCCATGCACGTCGGTCGGATCGCCTTCAGCGGCACCTGGCAGGGAACCGGCCAGCGCCGCCCGCTCGCCGGGATCAACCAGCAGCCGCGGGCCAACCAGACGGTGCTCTTCACGCCGGCCTGGGGCGCCGCGACCCCGAACCTGCAGAACGCCGCGGCCGTCGTGCTCGAGCCGTTCCCGGCCGCCGCGGTCAACACCGACCTGACGGCGACCGTCTCGGCCGTCTCCGGCGGGCTCGACCGCGATCCCGGCCGACGGCGCCGTGCTCGTCGCGACCGGAACGGAGGCGGCGAAGCTGCAGGCCGAAGCGCCGCAGGGCACGCCGGTGTCGGTCCAGCTGATCCTGCCGGCCCCGTGGGGGTCGGTCACCTCGGCGCTCGGCGGCGGGCCGCTGCTCGTCAAGGGCGGCAAGCCCGTCTTCCAGACGAGCGAGGACTTCGCCGCTCTCGACCTGACGACGCGCCAGCCGCGCGCGGCCGTCGGCCAGCTCGCAGACGGCGACGTCATCCTCGTCGCCGTCGACGGCGGGCGTCCGGGCTACAGCGTCGGCATGACGAACTACGAGCTCGCCCAGACGATGGCGGGACTGGGCGCGGTGACCGCAGCCGGGCTCCAGTACGGGAGGTTCGTCACCGCCGCCTTCGCCGGTCAGCTCCTCAACCGCCCGAGCCAGGCAGCCCAGGCGTCGGTCAAGGAGGCGCTGCTGATCCAGTACGCAGGCGTCGACGCGCTGCCGCCCTCGCTGCCGGTCGTCGACAAGAGCGATGCCGCCGCCGGCGAGGAGCTCGGCTACCTCCTGACGAGCCCGGCGCAGGTGACGGCCACCCTCGTCGGCCCGGACGGCGTCAGCCACGTCCTCGACGCGGGGAGCAGGCAGCCGGGCACCTACCGGTTCAGCTGGACGGGCCTCGACGTCGAGGGCACCTGGCGCTTGACGTCCAGGCGACGGACGCCGAGGGCCGGCCCTCGAGCGCCGAGCAGACCTTCAGTACGACCTGACCCTCTCGGGCCTGACCGTGCCCGCATCCGCCACGGCCGGGGACGGCGTCCGGGTCGGCTTCACGCTCGCGCGGCCGGCGTCGGCGACCCTCGCGATCTCGGCGGCCAACGGGACCGAGGTCGCAACGCTGCCGGCGGTCGAGCTCGCCGCCGGGGCGCAGAGCCTCTCGTGGGCCGGGACGCTCACCGACGGGGCGAAGGCGCCGCCCGGCTCCTACGTGGCGACCGTCACCGAGACGAGTCAGATCGGCACCGAGTCGTCTGATGCCGCCTTCACCCTCGGCCGCTAGCCTCCGCAGATCACCTCCTTCATCGGCAACCACGGGCTCCTCGCCGTCTTCGTCCTGATGATGCTCGCCGCGGTGCTGCCGGCCGCGAGCGAGCTGACGATGCTCTACGGTGGCGCGCTTGCCTCGGGGGCGCTCGCCGGCGAGATCTCGCTCTTCGGGCACCACTTCGCCTCGGGACTGCCGGCGTACCTCGCCGTCGTCGTCGCCGGCGTCGCCGGCAACCTCGCTCGGCGCAGCGGGCGGCTGGCTGATCGGCGTCCGCGGCGGGCAGCCGCTGCTCGAGCGCTACGGGCGCTACGCCCACATCACGCCGGCCCGCATCGCGCGCGCGGAGCGCTGGTTCGACCGCTTCGAGGGTGTCGCCGTGCCGCTCGGCTTCGCGACGCCGCTGATCCGCTCGTTCGTCGCGATCCCGGCCGGGATCCTCGAGCTCGGCGCTGCGGCGCTTCCTCGCTCTCGGCCTTCGCCGGCATCGCCGTCTTCTGCGCGCTGATCGCCGGGATCGGCTGGGCGGTCGGCTCGAGCTGGAGCTCGGTGCACAGCGATCTCGA
Source organism: uncultured Actinomycetota bacterium (assembly GCA_963765345.1). GTDB lineage: Bacteria > Actinomycetota > Thermoleophilia > Gaiellales > Gaiellaceae > PALSA-600. The sequence continues at coordinate 20,293 of CAVXWI010000026.1, read as the reverse complement.
CCTACGTCGACGTCGCCGTCGGGGTGACGGCCGTCCTCTTCGTCGCTTTTCTCCTGATCCGCCGCCGCCGGTCGATTAGCATGGCCGGTAGTGCGCGATTCCACACGTTGACGTCAAGGCGCAGTACGCGCCCTTCGTCCCGGAGCTGCAGGCCGCCTTCGCGCGCGACGCTCGACTGCCGGCCGCTTCATCTTCGGCCCCGAGGTCGAGGGCTTCGAGCGCGAGGCGGCCGAGTTCCTCGGCGTCGAGCACGCGGTCGGCGTCGCCAACGGCACCGATGCGCTCGTGCTCGTCCTCGACGCGCTCGGGATCGGCGCAGGCGACGAGGTCGATCTGCCCCTCCTTCACGTTCTACGCGACCGCCGAGGCGATCGCGCGGGTCGGCGCCACCCCGGTCTTCGCCGACATCGATCCAGGCTACGCTGAACATCGACCCCGACGACGTCGAGCGGCGGCTGACGCCGCGGACGAAGGCGATCATGCCGGTGCACCTGTTCGGCCGCCCGGCCCCGGTCGCCGAGCTCCAGCAGCTTCGGGTTGCCCGTGATCGAGGACGCCGCCCAGGCGTTCGGCTCGCCCGGGATCGCGACGAGCATCGCCTCGACCTTCAGCTTCTTCCCGACGAAGAACCTCTTCGCGCTTCGGCGACGGCGGCCTCGTCGTCGCCGAACGACGCCGAGCTCGCCGAGCGGATCCGGATGCTCCGCTTCCACGGCTCGCGCGACAAGAAGGACTTCGAGCTGCATCGGCTACAACTCGCGGCTCGACGCGATCCAGGCGGCGATGCTCCGCGATCCTCCTGCCCCACCTCGACGGCTGGAACGCCGCCCGGCGCGAGGCCGCCGCCCGCTACGCGGAGCTCGGGCTCGGCGAGCTCGTCGAGCTGCCCGCCGACGAGCCCGGCCACGTCTACCACATGTACTGCGTCCGCTCGTCCGAGCGCGACCGGCTCGCGGCGGCGCTCGCCGACGCCGAGATCGGCTTCGCGTCCTACTACGACCCGCCGCTCCATCTCCAGCCGGCGCTCCGCTATCTCGGCTACGCCGCCGGCGACCTGCCCGAGACCGAGAAGGCGTCACGCGAGAACCTCTGCCTGCCGATGTGGGCCGGGATCAGCGAGGAGCAGCAGGCCGAGGTCGTCGGCGTGCTCCGACGGGCCGCGAGCCTCGTCGCGGCGTGATCGCGCTCCCCGTCAGCCGGCACCGCCTCTGGCAGTCTCGCCGCCGACGGCGTCCTGATCGCGGCCGCCTGGTGGCTCGCGTTCTTCCTCCGCTTCGACCACTCGGTGCCGAGCCTTCTACCGCGACCTGCTCTCGCTGGCAGGTGTTCGCGCTCGTGATCGGGATCAAGCTCGGCATCTTCGCGCTCTTCGGCTTCTACAACCGCTGGTGGCGCTACGTCTCGACGCGCGACATGTGGGGCGCGGCGCGCGGCGTCACCGTCGCCTGCCTCGTCGCCGACCTCGTCCTCTACGCGTTCCCGCCGGCGCACACCTCGCACCTGCCACGCTCGATCGTCGCGCTCGACTACCTGCTGCTGCTGGCGTTCGTCGCCGGGACGCGGCTGCTCGCGCGCTCGCTGATCGAGCGCCCCGCCGGCGGCATCGTCGCGCGCGGCAAGGAGGTGCTCGTCGTCGGCGCCGGCGACGCCGGGCAGCTGCTCGTCCGCGAGATGCAGCGCAACCGGCGGCTCGCCTACACGCCGGTCGGCTTCGTCGACGACGACCCGCGCAAGCGCAACCTCCGCATCCACGGCGTCCGCGTGCTCGGCACGACCGACGAGCTCCACCGGCTGATCCGCGACCACCGGCCCGACGAGGTGCTGATCGCGATGCCCTCGGCCCCCGGCGAGCTGCGGCGCAAGATCGTCGAGGCGACGCGCGGCGAGGGGATCCCGGTCAAGACGCTGCCCGGGCCTGCACGAGCTGATCGAGGGCGACCTCGACCTCGCCGGCCAGATCCGCCCGGTCCAGGTCGAGGACGTGCTCGGCCGCGAGCAGGTCGAGGTCGACCTCGAGGCGATCGCCGAGTACATCCGAGGACCGCACCGTGCTCGTCACCGGCGGCGGCGGCTCGATCGGCTCCGAGCTCTGCCGGCAGGTCGCCCAGCTCGGCGCCGCCAAGCTCGTCCTCGTCGAGCAGGCCGAGTCGGCGCTCTACGAGATGCAGCGCGAGCTCGTCGACGAGCGCGCACTTCACCGCCGTGATCCCGGTGCTCGCCGACTGCGGCGACGCCGCGAAGATGCGGCAGGTGTTCGAGCGCTACCCGCCCGAGGTCGTCTTCCACGCGGCCGCCTACAAGCACGTGCCGATGCTCGAGACGAACCCGCTCCAGGCGGTGACCAACAACGTGCTCGCGACGCGCGTGATCGTGCAGGTCTCGGTCGAGTTCGGCGTCGACCGCTTCGTCTTCATCTCGACCGACAAGGCGGCGAAGCCGAAGAACCTGCTCGGCCAGTCGAAGGCGGTCTGCGAGTGGATCGTCGAGTCGTTCGCCCAGCGCGACGACGTCGCGACCCGCTTCGTCGCGGTGCGCTTCGGCAACGTCCTCGGCTCGTCCGGGTCGGTGATCCCGATCTTCCGGCGGCAGATCGAGCGCGGCGGCCCGCTGACGGTGACGAACCCCGAGATGACGCGCTACTTCATGACGATCCCGGAGGCCGCCTCGCTCGTGATCCAGGCCGGCGCGATGGGCGGCAAGGGCCAGGTCTACGTTCTCGACATGGGCCAGCCGGTCAAGATCCTCGACCTCGCCCGGCAGATGATCGAGCTCTCCGGCCGCACCGAGGCCGACATCAGGATCGAGTTCGTCGGCTCGCGGGCCGGCGAGAAGATGCACGAGGAGCTCTGGAACGAGGGCGAGGAGATCGGCGAGACCTCGCACCCGAAGATCATGCGCGCCGCCAGCCCGCCGATCGAGCGTGGCCTGGCTCGAAGAGCGAGCTCGCCGAGCTCGAGCTGCTCGTCGCCGAGAACGACATGCTCGGCGTCACGGCGAAGCTCCGCCAGATGGTCGCCGGGCCCCGGCGGGTCGGCTCGGCCGTGCTCGAAGACACGCTGCACTGAGCGGCGGCGGCGCCGGCTCAGGCGGGCAGAGCCGAGAGCAGGAGGTCAAGCAGCGCCTGCGGCTCGCGCCGGACCCGGACGGCAGTGCCCGGCTCCCGCTTGCCGAGCCCGAGCGCCCGCGGGTCGGTCAGCGGCCGCAGCAGGCCCTGCCGGATCAGCTCCTCGTCGACGCCGCCGAGCCGGCCGCCGAAGGTCGTGTAGACCGGCACGCCGAGGGCGGCGGCCTCGCGGTTCATCGTCCCGCCGGCCGAGACGACGAGGTCGGCGATCGCGATCAGGCTCTGCGCGTCGACCGCTCCGTCCGGGACGAGCACCGACGGCAGCGCGAGCGAGCGGACGTAGTCACGCTGCTCCTCGGTTCGGGGCATGACGACGGCGTGCACGTGCTCGAGCCGCCCGAGGCGCTGCAGCGTCTGCGGGAAGAGCGGGTTCGAGTGGCGGTGGTAGAGCGACACGTCGGGCGGTGGTCGCAGCACGACGAGCGTGCGCTGCGGGTCGACACCGAGCGACGCGGCGACGGACGGGACCGGGCTCGAAATCCGATAGGTAGTACTCCTCCTTCAGGCCCGCGTACCGGAGCAGCTTCGGCGGCCGGGCGCCGTAGCGGGCGAGGCGCTCGACGGGGATCGAGTCGGGGACGACGACCTTCGTCGCGGCGCGGCAGCCGAGCTGGTGCTGCAGCCAGGCCCACTCGTAGTCGAACGTCGTCGCGCTCGGAATCCCGAGCCGGCGCGCCGTGAGCGTCAGCTCGTGCGAGCCGTGCGCGAGCGCGAGATCGAAATCGCGCCCGCGCGCGAACCGGCGGAGCGCGCCGAGCCGGGAGGCGAGCTGGCGCGCCTTGCCGGCGCGCGAGCGCCCGCCGTGGTGGCCGATCGGCGTCGCCGTCATCCCGTGCTGGGCGATCAGCTGCAGGGTCTGCGCGTAGTCGCGGGCGGTGATCTCCACCTCGTCGCCGCGCGCCTCGAGCAGCGCCACGAGCGGCCGGAAGACGAGCGGGTGCGCGCTCGCGGTCATGTCGATCCAGACCCGCATCAGCGGCCGCCGAGGGGTGTTCGGGGCAGTCGTGACCGGGACACGAGCAGCGCCGGCGCCAGGCTCCGTCTCACCCGGCCGGCACTCGCCGCAGTGGCGCGTCGCGGCGGAAGCCGAGCCGCCACTTCTCGCCGGCGGGCACGATCGAGCCGGTGTCGGAGCCGACCTGCACCTGCGCGGCCGCGCCTTCGCGCTCGCCGGTCGGCCCGGCGTCGCGGTCGACGGGCCCGCGAGCAGAGACGATCCCGCCGATCCCGCACACAGAGACCGAGTCTAGATTCTCGAGCCGGGCCGGGCCCAGGGCTGACCCGGGTCGCGCTGAGCTGCCGACTCCGGAGAGTCACACGGCAAGAAGGGTTCTCAGGCCGCCGTCGGTTCGGAGGCCGGCGTCGGCTTCGGCGCCCGGAGCAGGAGCGCTTTTGCCGCCACCGAGGGCAGCCACCAGTTCCAGCGGCCGAGAATCGCCATCACCGAGGGGACGAGGAGGATGCGGATGACGGTCGCGTCGAAGATGATCCCGGCGGCGAGCCCGATCCCGAACTGCTTGATGTCGAGACCGGGGCTGGAGGAGAGGACGAGGAACGCGAACATCAGGATCAGGGCCGCGCTCGTCACGAGCTTGCCGGTCCGGGCGAGCCCGAGCGTGATCGCCTGGTTCGTGTCACCCGTCTCGTCGTAGGCCTCGCGCATCCGCGTCAGCATGAAGACCTCGTAGTCCATCGAGAGGCCGAAGAGGAAGGCGAAGATCATCAGCGGGATCCACGGGATGATCGACTGGGTCGCGGCGACGTGCCAGAACGTCTCCGAGCCGTGACCCCACTGGAAGATGATCACGATGATCCCGTAGGCGGCGGCGAGCGAGAGCAGGTTCAGCACGGCGGCCTTCACCGCCAGGACGAGCGACCGGAACGCCCGCGTCAGCAGGATCAGGGTCAGGATCAGGACGAAGGCGAGCACGTAGGGGAAGTTCGAGTAGACGGCGTCGACGAAGTCGCGGTCCTCGGCGGCGACGCCGCCGAGGGTCGCGTCGGTGCCCCGCAGCGCGGCCCGGACCGCGTCGATCGTCGTCGTCTGGACCTGGGTCGAGTCGCCGTCGGCCGCCGGGAACGCCTCGATCAGGCTGTCGGCGCCCTTGCGCCAGGCGGCGGGCGCGGCCACGCCGACGATGCCGGGGACGCGGCGAAGCGTGGCGACGATCGGCCCCGTCGCGGCGCCGTGCTCGACGAGGACGACGAACGGCTTCATCACGCCGGGCGAGATGCCCGCGTCGGCGAGGACGGCGCGGCCGGCGATCGCATCGCCGCTCCCCGGCATGTCCTTCACCTGCGCCTCGTTCGGGTTGAGCTGCAGCCCGCAGTAGACGAGCACGCCGACGACCGCGAGCCCCGCCACGGCGATCGGCCACGGCCGGCGGGTGACCGTTCGCCCCCAGCGGCCCCAGACGCCGTCCTCGGGGTGCCCGGAGTCGACGAAGCGCTTGGGCAGCACCCGCATGCTGTTGATCCGCAGTGCCGAGCGTCGTCAGCAGCGCCGGGAGGAGCGTGATCGCGGTGATCACGGAGACGGCCGGGATCAGCATGCCGCCGATCCCGATCGAGCGGATGAACGGCAGCGGCAGCACGATCATCGAGAGCAGCCCGACGGCCACGGTCGAGCCGGAGACGATCACCGAGCGGCCGGCGTGCGTCATCGTCTCGACGATCGCCGTCTCGACGTCCTTGCCGTCGCGCAGCTCGTCGCGGAAGCGGAAGATCATCAGGAGCGCGTAGTCGATCGCGACGCCGAGCCCGACGAGCGCGATCAGGAACTGCGACGATGATCGAGACGTTCGTGATGTAGGTCAGGACCCAGACGAGCGTGAAGGTGTTGAGGATCGACGCGATCGCGACGGCGATCGGCATCAGGACGGCGGGCAGCGTCCCGAAGACGAAGAAGAGGATCACGAGCGCGCCGAGGCCGCCGATCAGCGCCTCGGTGAGCACGCTCGGGCCGTTGCCGCCGCGAGGCCGCCGCCTCGAGCGGCAGGAGCCCGGTCAGGTAGGCCTGCACGCCGGGCGGCGTCGCCGCGCTGCAGCGCGTCCCTGGCCTGCGTCGAGGTGCGACCGGGGAGGTGAAGTTCTCGTTCCCGGGCGGGTAGATCTCGGCGAAGGCCGTGTGCCCGTCCCGCGAGATGTAGGCGCGGCTGCCCGTCGACCAGTACGAGGAGACGCGGGAGCCGGCGTGTTGACCGCGGCGGCGGCGGCGATCGCCTTGACGATCCCGGTCTGCTTGGTGATGTCGCCCGTGCGTGTGGAAGACGGCGACGAGCGGGGGCTGCTCGCCCGTGCCGAACTGGCTTGAGCGTGCGCTGGTTCGCCTCGTAGGCGGAGTAGCCCGGGATCGAGAAGCTCTGGTACCAGCGCTTCGACACCGCCCCGGCCGCGAAGACGCCGAAGAGCGTCAGCACGATCCAGATGCCGATCACGATGCGCCTGCGCCGCACGATCACGTGAGCCAGCCGCTCGAGCATCGGCGGGCAGGATACCCCCTGATCATGAGATGTCAAATCATTTATGATCTAACGAAATGGTGAAACCGACCACGCCGGTGCTCGAGCCGGTCGGCCGCCAGCTCGTCTTCACCGCGAAGTCGCTGCGGGAGGCGTTCGAGGACGTGCTCGCCGCTGCGGGCGGCTCGCTGCCGAGCTGGGTCGTGCTGAGCACGCTCGCCGAAGTCGGCTGCGTCAGCCAGGCGGCGCTGGCAAGCCACGTCCATCTCGAGGGGGCGACGATCACCCACCACATCGACCGGCTCGAGGCGGCGGGCCTCGTCACGCGCCAGCTCGACCCGCCGACCGGCGCGTGCGCCAGCTCGAGCTGACCGAGGCCGGTGCGGCGCTGCACGGCCGGCTGCTCGCCGCCGCGCTCGACCTGCAGGTCGTGGTGCTGGCCGGGCTCTCGGCCGACGACCGGGCCGCGCTCGCGCGCTGCCTCGAGGTGATCCAGGCGAACCTGGCCTCGGCCGCCCAGTCGTCGCCGCCCGCCGGCTGAGCGTCTGGCCGAGGACGCCGAACCCGGTCGAGACGAGCGTGGGATGACCGTTCTCGCGATCGACCACGTGCAGGTCGCCGCGCCGGCCGGCTGCGAGGCCGCCGCCCGCGCCTTCTACGGCGTTGCCGCTCGGGATGGAGGAGCTGCCGAAGCCCGAGGCGATCCGGGCCCGCGGCGGCTGCTGGTTTCGCGCCGGCGCCCAGGAGCTTCACGTCGGCGTCGAGGAGCCGTTCGCGCCGGCGCGCAAGGCCCACCCGGGCTTCGTCGTCGCCGACCTCGACGCGATCCGCGCCCGGCTCCGCGAGGCCGGCGTCGCCTACGAGGACGACGCGCAGATCGCCGGCGTCGACCGGCTCTTCGTCTTCGACCCGTTCGGGAACCGGCTCGAGCTGCGGCGCCGGCGCCAGGTATAAGTTGTCCTTATGGACACGCGCCAGCTTGCCGCCTTCTGCGCCGTCGTCGAGCGGCGGAGCTTCTCGCAGGCGGCCGAGCGGCTCGGCGTGACCCAGCCGGCGGTCAGCCTGCAGATCCGGGCGCTCGAGAAGCGGCTCGGGACGCAGCTCCTCGACCGCTCGGGCCGGCGCGTCGAGCCGACCGAGGCCGGGCATGCGGCTCTACCGCGGCGCCCAGCGGCTGCTCGCGCTCGAGGAGCAGGTCGTCGCCGAGGTCGCCGAGGACGGCGACGGAGGAGCTCGCGGGCACGTTCGAGATCGGCGCCTCGACCGGGCCCGGCGGGATCGTGCTCGCGCACCTGCTCTGCGAGTTCCAGGCGCGCCACCCCGAGCTGCACGTCGTCGCTCTGGGTCTTCGACACCCAGACGATCGTCGAGCGGGTCGCCGCGCGCGAGCTCGAGCTCGGCGTCGTCGGCGCGGCGCGGCGCCATCGCGGCGTCGTCTTCGAGCCGTTCCTCCGCGACGAGGTCATCCTCGCCTGCCCGCCCGGCCACCCGTTCGCCGGGCACGACCGTCGACGCTCGACGAGCTGCGCGGGGCCGGGCTGATCGTGATGCAGGAGGGCGCCGGCGTCCGCCAGCTGATCGAGGACGAGCTGCAGCGAGCCGGGCGTGCGGCTGCGCGATCTCGACGTCGCGGCTCGAGCTCGGCCTGCAGGAGTCGGTCACGAGCGCCGTGCGCGCCGGCTACGGCGTCACGTTCATCTCGCGCTCGTCGATCGAGGCCGACCTCGCCGCGGGCACGCTCGCCGAGGCGCGCGTCGAGGGGCTCGAGCTCGAGCGCGAGATCTTCCTCGTGCGCGCGAGCGGCCGCGTCGGAGACGCGCGCCGCCCGCGCCTTCGTCGAGTTCGCCCGCGAGCGCCTGCCGTGATCGTCCGCTGGTCGCTCGCCGAGCTGCCCGCGCGTGCTCGACGAGCTCGGGATCGAGCGGCCGTTCCTCGTCGCGAGCCCGCGGGCCGCCGGCTGGTCGAGCTGCCGCGTCGCCGGCGTCTGGTCGGAGGTGCCGTCGGACGCGGATCGAGGTCGCCGCCGGGCGCCGACGGGCTGCTCGCGGTCGGCGGCGGCTCGGCGATCGACACCGCCAAGGCGGCCTCGGCGGCGACCGGGCTGCCGCTCGTCTCGGTGCCGACGACCTACTCGGGCGCCGAGTGGGCGACGAGCTTCGGCGTTCGCGCGACGCGACCGGCGGATCGTCGGCGGCGGCGGCGGCGCGCGGCTCGCCGGCGATCGTCTACGAGGTCGCGCTGACGCTCGACGCTGCCGCGCGCCGAGACGGTCGGCACCGCGCTGAACGCGCTCGCCCACTGCGCCGAGGCGCTCTACGGCGGCCGCAGCGAGCGGAGCGACGCGCTGCGCGCTCGCGGGCGCCGAGCTGATCGCGCGCTGGCTGCCGCAGGTCGTCGAGGCGCCGCACGACCGCGAGGCCCGCGAGCGGCCTGCTCCACGGCGCCGCCGCGGCGGGCGAGGCGCTCGCGCTCGCCGGGCTCGGCGCTCGCCCACGCGATGGCGCAGGCGCTCGGCGGCACCTTCGGCCTGCCGCACGGGGCGATGAACGCGCTCACGCCTGCCCGCCGGCGCTCCGCTTCAACGCGGCGTTCGTGCCCGACGGCGGTCGCGCGCTTCGGCGCGGCGATCGGCGCCGAGGCGACCCGGCCGCGCGGGTCGAGGAGCTCGCCCGGCTCGGCGGCTTCGAGCGGCTCCGCGACTTCGGCGTTCCCGAAGCGGAGCTGCCCGCGGTCGCCGAGCTGGCGGCCGCGGCGGCTCGGGAACCAGCGCGAACCCGCGTCCGGCCACGCCCGCCGAGATCGAGGCGCTGCTCCGCTCGATCTACTGATAAGCGAGCTGCTAATCAGCATGGATTAGCCATTATCTGGTAGACGTTGGTAGCCTGTGCACGGCGCCGCGTGCGACTTCGACGTGCTCGTGGTCGGCAGCGGGGCCTCGGGCCTCGCCGCGGCCGTCTCGGCCGAGCGGGCCGGCGCGCGCGTCGCCGTCGCGACGAAGGGCTCGCTGCAGGCGAACAACTCCTCGAAGGCCCAGGGCGGGATCCAGGCGGCGTTCGGCGCCGACGACTCGCCCGAGCAGCACGCCGAGGACGTCTGGCGCTCCTCGCACGAGACGGCCGACCGCGCGGCTCGTCGAGGTGCTGACCAGCGAGGCGCCCGCGCGCGATCCACTGGCTCGAGGAGCTCGGGGTCGAGTTCACGCGCGAGAACGGCGGCTACCGGCTCGCCCGCTGCGGCGGCGCCTCCGCAGAAGCGCCTGCTCCAGGTCGGCGACCGCACCGGTCACGCGATCACGCAAGGCGCTGCGCGAGGCCTGGCGAGGCGCGGCTCGGGCACGTCGTTCGAGCACGCGCCGCTGCGCGAGCCTCGAGCCGACCGACGAGCGGCTGGCGCGCGCGCTGCGGCGAGCACGCGATCGACGCCGGCACGGTCGTGCTCGCCGCCGGCGGCCGCTGCTACGCCGAGGCGCAGGCGCGCGGCGAGCTCTCGACCAACCACCCGAACGCGACCGGCGAGGTGACCGGCATCGCGCTCGAGCTCGGCGCCGAGGCGCGCGACCTCGACGCGCTCCAGTACCACCCGAACGGCGGCGCCTGGCCCGCGAACATGCAGGGCTACTCGATCCCCGAGACGACGCGCGCCTACGGCGCGGTGCTGCTGAACGCCGACGGCGAGGAGTTCACCGACTCGCTCGGGCCGCGCGACGTCGTCGCCCAGGCGATCGTCGACGAGGTCGAGGCCGGGCAAGGGCGTCGAGACGCCCGACGGCCGTCCCGCCGTCTACCTCGACACGACGCGCATCCCGCGAGGCCGACGCCGAGGTCTCGCTCCCCTACATGCTCCGCCGCTACCGCGCCGCCGGCATCGACCCGCTCGCCGAGCAGATCCTCACCTACCCCGTCCTCCACTACCAGAACGGCGGCCTCGTGATCGACACGGACGCCGAGACGACGCTCGAGGGGGTCTACGCCTGCGGCGAGATCGCCGGCGGCACGCACGGGCGCAACCGGATGATGGGCAACAGCCTGCTCGAGTGCGTCGTCTTCGGGCGCCGCGCCGGCCGGGCAGCCGCCGCGAGCGCGAGGCGTGAGCGCCGAGATGAGCATCGTCGACGGCTCCGGCCAGTGGCCTGCAGGAGGCACGTCGAGGAGGCGGCGGCGCACCTCTACGTCTGGGCGCTGAAGGACATCCCGCAGGACCTGCGCGACGCGCTCGCCGCTGCGCGCGACGCGCGAGACGTCGGTGCCGGGCAAGCGCGTGCTCGAGACGATCCACCGCAACGTCAACGTCGCCGACTCCGAGAAGAACCTCGTCTGCCAGGACACCGGCATCGCCGTCTACCACTGCCGCGTCGGCGAGGGCTTCCCGCTCCATCCGGCGCGGATCTACGAGGCGCTGCGCGACGGCACGGCGCGCGCGACGCTCGAGCATCCGCTGCGCTCGAACGCCGTGCACACGATCACGCGCGAGAACACGGGCCCGAACATCGGCTACCGGCTGCCGATCGTCCACTGGGAGTTCGTCGCCGACTGGGACGGGCTCGACGTGAAGTGCGTGCCGAAGGGCTCGGGCTCGCGAGAACATGAGCTTCCTGAAGATGTGCGTCCCGGCCGACGGGGTCAACGGGATCAAGCGGTTCGTGCTCGAGTCGATCGTCGGCGCGGGCGGCAAGCCGTGCCCGCCCGGGATCGTCGGCGTCGGGATCGGCGGCTCGGCCGACTACGCGATGTACCTCGCGAAGGAGGCGATCATGCGGCCGATCGGGACGCGCAACGCCGACCCGCTCGTCGCCGCAGCTCGAGGACGAGCTCTACGCGCTCCTGAACGAGACCGGCATCGGCCCGATGGGCCTCGGCGGCGACGTGACCGTGCTCCAGTGCCACATCGAGCACGCCGACACGCACATGACGCTCAACCCGGTCGCGGTCAACTACCAGTGCTGGGCCGCCCGGCGCGCGAGCGCCCACATCGCCGCCGACGGCGACGATCGACTACGACCGGGAGGCCTGAGTGAGCGCGCCGACGATGCCGCGAGGGAGGATCGCATGGCCGTCCATGAGCTGAGCTTCCCGATCACCGACCCGGCCGAGATCCTGAAGCTGCGCGCCGGCGACGAGGTGACCGTGCAGGGCCACATCATCGGCATCCGCGACCGCACGCAGATCCGGATCTTCGACCAGGGGGTCGAGCCGCCGATGGACCTCGCCGGCGCGTTCCTGCTCCACACGGCGCCGAACGTGCGCAAGCTCGGGCCGGGCCGCTACGAGAAGCTCTGCATCGGCACGACGACGAGCGCGCGGATGGTGCGCTTCACCGAGCCGCTCGGCGAGCAGCTACGGCGTCCGCGCGATCTGCGGCAAGGGCGGCTTCCCCGACGAGGCGATCGAGCCGATGCAGCGGCTCGGGATGGTCTACTTCGCGATCGTCGGCGGCGCCGCCGCGCTCGAGACGACCCAGATCGAGGAGATCGAGGAGGTCGCCTGGGAGGAGCTCATGCCCGAGTGCCTCTGGAAGTTCCGCGTCAAGGACTTCGGCCCGCTCACCGTCGGGATCGACGCGCACGGCAACTCGCTCTACCACGACGTCCAGGCCGCGGCCAGACGCGAAGCTGGAGGAGATCTTTGCCCGCTTTTGACCTCGACGCCTCGGCGAGCGAGCGGCGGCCTCACCCACGTGCTCGACAAGGGCCTCGGCCCGCGCGGCCTGGGAGGACGTCCTCGAGACCGCGCGGCGACTACATCGACATCGTCAAGCTCGGCTGGGGCACGGCGTACGTCACGCCGCAACCTCGAGCGCAAGCTCGAGGTGCTCGCGGGCAAGCCGGTCGTCATCGGCGGCACGTTCTTCGAGGTCGTCTACGCTCAAGGACCGGCTCGACGAGTACAAGCGCTGGCTGCGCGAGCTCGGCCTCACCCACGTCGAGATCTCCGACGGCACGGTCGAGATCCCGCGCGAGCGCAAGCTCGAGCTGATCGCCGACTTCGCCCGCGACTTCACCGTCCTCTCCGAGGTCGGGCTCGAAGGACTCCGAGGTCGTCTTCGCGCCCGTACGCAGTGGGTGCAGTGGATCAAGGAGGAGCTCGACGCCGGCGCCTGGAAGGTGGTCACCGAGGGCCGCGAGGGCGGCACCGCCGGCATCTTCCGCCCGTCGGGCGAGATGCGCACGGGCCTCGTCGACGAGATCGTCGCACGACATCGACCCTCGCCGACCTCGTCTTCGAGGCGCCGACCAAGTCGAGCCAGGCCTGGTTCATCAAGCACTTCGGGCCCGAGCGTCAACCTCGGCAACATCCCGCCCGACGAGGTGATCCCGCTCGAGACGCTCCGCCTCGGGCTGCGCGGCGACACGCTGCAAGGAGGTGCTGCTCGGTGGCGAGCCGGCCGTCCGCCGCTTCCTGAGCTCGACTACGAGGCGATGCCCGCGGAGGAGATCCTGCGCGCGCTGCTCGAGGCCTTCCCCGGCCGCGTCTCGCTCGCCTGCTCGTTCCAGAAGGAGGAGTCGGTCCTGCTCGACATGCTCTTCGCGGCTCGACCCGGACGCGCGCGTCTTCGCGCTCGACACCCACGTCCTCTTCCCCGAGACCTACGCCGTCTGGCGCGAGGTCGAGCGGCGCTACGGCATCGAGGTCGAGGTCTACGAGGGCCCGTCGCTCGGCCGCCAGGCCGAGCTCCACGGCGAGGCGCTCTGGGAGCGCAAGCCCGACCTCTGCTGCGCGATCCGCAAGGTCGCGCCGCTCGGCCGGGCGCTCGGCGACCTCGACGCGCTGGATCACCGGCCTGCGCCGCGACCAGTCGCCGACGCGGGCCGACGCGCCGAAGGTCGGCTGGGACGACGACCACGAGCTCTGGAAGGCAAACCCGCTCGCCGACTGGGACGACGCGCGCTGCTTCGCCTACCTCGCCGAGCGCGACCTTCCCTACAACGAGCTGCACGACCGCGGCTACGCCTCGATCGGCTGCACCCACTGCACGCAGCCGGGCGCGGGCCGCGAGGGCCGCTGGGCGGGCAGCGACAAGACCGAGTGCGGCCTGCACACGACCGGCTGCGCGGCCGGAGCCGCGCGCCGAGGAGGCCCGACCCGTTGCCGAGCCCCGTGCCTACGGGCTTCGTCCTCTGGCTCACCGGGCTCTCGGCCGCCGGCAAGTCGACGATCGCGAGCCTCGTCGCCGCGGAGCTCGAGGCGCGCGGCGTCCTCGTCGACCGCCTCGACGGCGACGTCGTCCGCGAGCACCTCTCGCAAGGGGCTCGGCTTCTCGAAGGAGGACCGCGACACGAACATCGAGCGGATCGGCTGGGTCGCCTCGCGGCTCGCCCGCGCCGGCGCGGCGGTCGTCGTCTCGGCGATCTCCCCCTACGAGGAGGCGCGGCGGAAGGCGCGCGCGCTCACCGAGGAGCACGCGCCGTTCGTCGAGGTGCACGTCGCGACCTCGCTCGAGGAGTGCGAGCGCCGCGACCCGAAGGGCCTCTACGCGATGGCCTACGCCGGCGAGATCGCCGGCTTCACCGGCGTCTCCGACCCCTACGAGGAGCCGCTCGACCCGGAGCTGCGGCTGCAGACCGAGGGCCGGACGCCCGAGGAGTCGGCGGCGGTCGTCGCTCGCCAAGCTCGAGGAGCTCGGCCTCGTCGCCGACCGGGTGCACGGCGTGAGCGCGTGCACCGTCGAGCCCGCTGACGCTCTCGCACCTCGACGAGCTCGAGTCGGAGGCGATCCACATCATGCGCGAGGTCGCCGCCGAGCGCGAGCGCCCGGTGCTGCTCTTCTCCGGCGGCAAGGACTCGATCGTCCTGCTGCGCCTCGCCGAGAAGGCCTTCCGGCCGGGGCGGTTCCCGTTCCCGGTCATGCACGTCGACACCGGCCACAACTTCCCCGAGGTGATCGAGTACCGCGACCGCCGCGTCGCCGAGCTCGGCGAGCGGCTCGTCGTCGCGAGCGTCCAGGACTCGATCGACCGCGGTCGCGTCGTCGAGGAGACCGGCCCGCGCGCGTCGCGCAACCAGCTGCAGACGACGACGCTCCTCGACGCGATCGCCGAGCACGGCTTCGACGCCGCGATGGGCGGCGCGCGCCGCGACGAGGAGCGCTCGCGCGCGAAGGAGCGGATCTTCAGCTTCCGCGACGACTTCGGCCAGTGGAACCCCCGCGCGCAGCGGCCCGAGCTCTGGAACCTCTACAACGGGCGGATCCGCAAGGGCGAGCACATCCGCGTCTTCCCGATCTCGAACTGGACCGAGCTCGACGTCTGGCAGTACATCGCCCGCGAGCAGCTCGAGCTGCCCTCGATCTACTTCGCCCACGAGCGTCAGGTCTTCCGCCGCGACGGGATGATCTACGCGGTCTCCGAGTTCGTCGAGCGGCTTCCCGAGCGAGGAGCCGTTCCCGGCCTGGGTGCGGTTCCGGACGGTCGGCGACATGACCTGCACCGGCGGGGTCGAGTCGCGCGCGGCGACGATCGACGAGGTCGTCAGCGAGATCGCCGCGACCCGCATCACCGAGCGCGGCGAGACGCGCGCCGACGACCGCGTCTCGGAGGCGGCGATGGAGGACCGCAAGCGTGGCGGCTACTTCTGATGGCGACGACGCGAGCACGATGCTGGATGAGCGGAGCTCCTGCGGCTCGTCACCGCCGGCTCGGTCGACGACGGCAAGTCGACCCTGATCGGCCGGCTCCTCTACGACACGAAGCAGATCCTCGCCGACCAGCTCGCCCACATCGAGGAGACCTCGCTGCGCCGCGGCGACGGCTACGTCAACCTGGCGCTGCTCACCGACGGCCTGCGGGCCGAGCGGGAGCAGGGGATCACGATCGACGTCGCCTACCGCTCGTTCGTCACGCCCCGCCGCCGCTTCCAGCTCGCCGACGCCCCCGGCCACGTCCAGTACACGCGCAACATGGTCACCGGCGCCTCGACCGCCGACGTGGCGGTGATCCTGCTCGACGCGCGCAAGGGCATCGTCGAGCAGACGCGCCGGCACTCCTACATCGCCGCCACGCTCGCGATCCCGCACGTCGTCTTCGCGGTCAACAAGATGGATCTCGTCGACTTCTCGGCCGAGCGCTTCGCCGAGATCGAGGCCGAGCTCGCGGCGCTCGCGGAGCGGCTCGGCCTCCACGACGTGCGCGCGATCCCGATGTCGGCGCTGCAGGGCTGACAACGTCGTCGTGCGCGGCGAGTGCGATGCCGTGGTACGAGGGCCCGACGCTGCTCGAGCACCTCGAGACGATCGAGATCGCCGCCGACCGCAACCTCGAGGACCGCCGCTTCGCCGGTGCAGTGGGTGATCCGGCCCGATGTCCGACGAGCCACCACGACTACCGCGGCTACGCCGGCGCCGTCGCCGGCGGCATCTGGCGTCCCGGCGACGAGGTCGTCGTGCTCCCGTCGGGCCGGCCGCACCCGCGTCGAGGCGGTCGAGACCTTCGACGGGCCGCTCGGCGTCGGCGATCCCGCCGCAGTCGGTGACGATCCGGCTCGACGACGACGTCGACGTCGGCCGCGGCGACATGCTCGCCGACCCCGAGCGGCCGCCGATCGTCGCCCGGAGGCTCACCGCCGAGCTCTGCTGGATGAGCGAGCGCCCGCTCGACGCGGGGCGCCCGGCTGGCCGTCAAGCACACGACGCGCGCCTCGCGGGCGCCGTCGAGGAGCTCGTCTCGGTCGTCGACATGCACACCCTCGAGGACGGTCCCTGCGCCCGCGCGGCTCGAGCTGAACGACCTCGGCGTCGTCGTGCTCCGGCTCGCCGAGCCGCTCGTCGTCGACCCCTACGAGCGAAACCGCGCCACCGGCGCCTTCATCCTGATCGACGAGGCGACGCAACGACACCGTCGCCGCCGGCATGGTGCTCGAGGCTCGAGTGAGCCGCGCGGACCGCGCGACCCCTACCGCGACCTGACGGTGATCGACTCGCGCGCGCCGCGCTTCAACCAGGCGGTGATCGGCTCGCTCTCGCTGCTCGCCGTCGCTGACCGGCTGGTGGTGGCTGCTGGCGCTGCTCGCCCTCCAGCTCGCGGTCGGGCTCGCGCTTCGGCCGCCGCTACTGCCTGCCGTGCCTCGCCTACTTCGAGCTCGTCCAGCCGCGCCTCGGCGAGGGGCCGCTCGAGGACTCCCGGCCGCCGCGGGCCGCGAACATCGTCGGTCTCGCCGTGCTCACCTGCGCGGCCTCGGCCGGCGCGGCCGGCCTGGCCGGCCTCGGGCTCGGCGCTCGGCGCTGCTCGTCGCGGCGCTCGCGCTGCTCGCCGCCGCCACCGGCTTCTGTACCGGCTGCGAGGCCTACAAGCTCGGCTGCCGCCTGCAGCGGCAGGCCGTTCGTCTCCTGTCCGCTCCCGACCCGTCCGGCCGGCGCCCGCCGGTGAGGCCTCTGCGCGCAGGCGCGCCGACGCTCGGACTGCCGGGCCGACGACGACGGGCCGGCGGTCGCCTGGCCTCCCGGCGGCCGTACCGCGTCCGCTTGCAGCCCGTCTCGCCCCAGCAGGCCGCGTAAAATCACCCGGGCCGTGGCCCGGGTGCTCTCGACCGCCTTCTGCGTCGCTCTCCTGGCCGCGACGGCGGTCGCGTTCGCCCTGACCGAGGGCGCGAAGACCGAGCTCAGCCCGATCTACCGGACGAAGATCACCAAGGTCTTCTCCCCGACCTGCAACCTCCGCTTCTGCCTGACGAACGAGGCGAGCATCGTCTTCTGGCTCCGCAAGCGGCAGCACATCCAGGTCTGGATCGTGCCAGTGACGGCAACCGCGTCGCGACGCTCGTCGCCGGGAAGACGTTCCCGAAAGGCGAGGTCAGCCTCGTCTTCCCCGGCGTCGGTGCCGACGGCGTCTCGATCCTGCCCGACGGCACCTACCAGCCGGTGATCCGGCTGACGGGCGAGCACCGGACGATCACGCTCCCGAACCTGATCGAGCTCGACACGGTCCCGCCCGAGGTCGCTGCGCTACCCCCATCGCGTCTACACGCATATCTCGCCCGACGGCGACGGCCGCGACGACGTCTTTCGCTTCCACTACACGCTGAACGGGCCCGGCCACGGCGTCCTGCTCGTCGACGGCCGCCAGGCCGGGTTCACCCGCCGCCAGAAGCTCCACGGGACGATGAGCTGGAACGGCACGATCGACGGGAAGCTGCAGCCGCCCGGTCGCTACGTGCTCGAGATCGCCGCCCAGGACGCCGCCGGCAACCGCTCGAAGCCGTTCCCGTTCGCCGTCGTCGCGATCCGCTACATCGCGCTCGGCCGCACGAACATCGCAGGTCGCGCCGAAGCACCGCTTCTCGGTCTTCGTGCTGACGGACGCGAAGGAGTTCAGCTGGCTCTTCGACCGGCGGCCGCGGCACCCAGAGCGTCCACACCCTGACGCTGCGCGCGCCGCGCAAGCCCGGCACCTACCAGCTCTACGTCAGCGCCGCGGGACACACCGCGCGAGCCACAGTGACCGTCGGATGAACGTCGACCTGGCGCGCCTCGGCGCCCTCGTCGGGGCGCTCGGGCTCGCCGCTGCTGATCGTCTCGCCGTCGCGGCGCTGGCGGCCGGGCGGGCTTGCCGCCTGGGGGCTCGGCTGCGGGCTGCTCGCGCTCTCCGCTCGCGCCGGCGGGCCACCAGCGCGCCTACGCCGCCGCGGCGGTCGTCGGTGTTGCCGCCGCGGTGCTGCCTCGCCTGGTGCTTCCTGCGGGTGCCCTGGTCGCTCGCGGTCGCCGTCCTCGCCTGCGCCCCGGCGCGGATCCCGGTCTCGGTCGGCTCGACGAGCGGCGAACCTGCTCCTGCCCCTCTACGTCGTCGTCGCCGGCGCGGCGCTCGCGCTCGCCGCCGAGCTGCTCGTCGCCCGAACGCGTCGCCCGTCTGAAGGCCGGCCGGGGCTTCACGCCGCGCGGCCGCCACGCGGGCGAGGAGCCCGCGCTCGCGGTGGCGCCGGCGCGGGAGTCACCGCGTGCTCGGCCCGTTCGCCTGGCCCGCCGCGCTCCTCATCGCCTGGTCGGGCATCTGCCTCCTCTGGTCGCCGGGGAGCGGCGGGACCCGCGACGGCGCCGTCTACCTGCTCTTCTACGTGCTGCCGCTCGCGCTGATCGGCGTCTGCGCTCGCGCGGCTCCCCTGGCGGCTCGAGCTGGGTCAAGGCGCTCTACGTCCAGCTCACGGCGATGGCGCTCGTCTTCGCCGTGATCGGCGTCGAGCAGTACCTGACCCGGAACATCTACTGGAACCCGAAGGTGAAGGTCGACAACGCCTACGCGCCGGTCAGCTGGTTCTACCGCGTCAACTCGATCTTCTACGACCCCTCGATCTACGGCCGCTTCCTCGTCGTCGCGATCCTCGCGAGCCTCGCGCTCGTGCTCTTCGCGCCGCGGCCCCGTCGCCTGGCTCGCGGCGGCGGCTGCCGCGGCGACGATGTCGGGCTCCTGCCCTCGTTCTCGCAGTCGAGCTTCGTCGCGCTCGCGCGTCGGCGATCGTCGCCGGGCTGATCGTGCTCTGGCGCCGGCGGGCGATCGCTGCCGCTCGCGATCGCCGCGCTCGTGCTCGTCGCCGTCACGCTGGGCGTGCCCCAGCTTCGCCACCGCATCCTCGGCAAGGCCGGCCTCTCGCGCGGCGACGGGCGGCCGCTCGACGCTCGTCTCGACGCGGGGCCGACCTCTTCTTCCACCACCCGCTGATCGGGGTCGGCACCGGCGGCTTCGCCGCCGCCTACGCCAAGGAGACCGCACAAGCGGCCAAGCTCGCTGCCTCGCACGACGCCCCGATCACGGTCGCCGCCGAGACCGGGCTGCCGGGGCTCGCGCTCCTCTGCTGGCTGCTCGCGCTGGCGTGCAGCGTGCCCTTCCGGGCGCAACCGCGGCGCGACGCCGACCGGGCGCGCCCGGCTCGCGCTTCGGACTAGGGTTGATCGCGATCGTCGTGCACAGCCTCTTCTACAACGCGCTCATCGAGGATCCCGCTCTTCTGGGCGCTGCTCGCCCTCTCGGCGCGTGGCGCTGCGCGAGCAGAGCGGCCGGATGATCGGCGGCTGGAAGCGCGCGCTCGTGCTCGCCCCCCACACAGACGACGGCGAGTTCGGCTGCGGCGGCACGATGGCGCGCCTCGTCGAGGAGGGCGCCGAGGTGCACTACGTCGCGTTCTCGATCGCGACCCGCTCGCTGCCCGAGGGCTTCGCGCCCGACACGCTCCGGCACGAGGTCGCCGCCGCGACCGCCGAGCTCGGCATCCCCGGCGAGCGCCTGACCGTCCACGACTTCGACGTCCGCACCTTCCCCGACCACCGCCAGGAGATCCTCGAGCTCCTGATCGGGCTCTGGAACGACGTGGGAGCCCGACGTCGTCTTCCAGCCCTCGCTGCACGACATCCACCAGGATCACCAGGCGATCGCCGCCGAGGGGCTGCGCGCCTTCAAGCGGACGACGATCCTCGGCTACGAGATCCCCTGGAACAACTTCGACTTCTCCTACCAGGCCTACGTCGCGCTCGAGGAGCGCCACCTCGAGCGCAAGGCGGCGGCGCTCGACCGCTACGCCTCCCAGCAGCACCGCCGCTACGCCGAACCCCGAGTACGTCTGGAACCTCGCCCGCACCCACGGGATCAACGTCAACCGCGAGTACGCCGAGGTCTTCCAGGTCTACCGCGCGATCGCCTAGGAAGGAAAAAGCCGCGACGACGGGTGTGCGCCGCCGCGGGCGAGCGCGCTGATCGGCGGATTCGCCGGGGTAGACTCGGCCGCGGTGAGCG
>CAVXWI010000025.1:0-57165 GCA_963765345.1 uncultured Actinomycetota bacterium | reverse complement strand
CGGCGCCGTCGCGGTGCCGCTCGGCTTCGAGGTCTTCCGCCGCGGCGAGATCTACGCGAAGCGCAACGGCAAGCTGAAGCGGTCCGGCTGACCCGGCGTCAGGCGCCGGCGCCGACGAGCCGGTAGCCGACGCCGGGGACGGTGAGGATGTAGCGCGGCCGGGCCGGGTCGGGCTCGATCTTGCGGCGGAGCTGCGAGACGTAGACGTGCAGGTAGTTCGACTCCTCGCGGTAGGCGGGGCCCCAGACCGCGCGCAGGATCGCCGGATGGGTCAGGAGCTTCCCCTCGTTCTCGGCGAGCAGGCGGAGCAGGTCGTACTCGGTCGGGGTCAGCGGGATCTCGCGCCCGGCCATCGTGACGCGGCGCCGCTCGAGGTCGATCCGGAGGTCGGCGAGCTCGAGCACGGGCTCGCGGGAGGGGCCGGTCCGCCGCAGCGCCGCGCGCACCCGCGCCAGCAGCTCGTCGACGCTGAAGGGCTTCGTGACGTAGTCGTCGGCGCCGGCGTCGAGCGCCGCGATCTTCTCGGCCTCGTCGCCGACCGCCGAGAGGACGAGGATCGGCGCCGCGCTCCACTCGCGCACGGCGCGGCAGACGTCGGTGCCGCGGCCGTCCGGCAGGAGCAGGTCGAGGATGATCGCGTCGGGCGGCCGCGCCGCCGCCGCCGCGAGCGCCGCCTCGGCCGTGCCGGCGGTGTCGACCTCGTAGCCCTCGCTGCGGAGCTTCATCTGCAGCGCGCGCAGGATCTGCGCCTCGTCGTCGACGACGAGGATGCGCGGCCCCGGCGAGCTCACCGCCGCCCGCCGGCCGGCGCCGCCTCGCTCTCGTCCGGCCCCGGCTGTGGCCGCGGCGACGGCGCCGGGCGGCTCCGCGACCGGAAAGGCGAGCGTGAAGATGGCGCCGCGGCCCGGCGTCGACTCGACCGAGAGCTGCCCGCCGTTGGCCTCCGTGAAGCCGCGGGCGATCGCGAGCCCGAGCCCGGTTCCCTCGCCGGTCTGCCCGCGCGCGAACGGCTCGAACATCCGCTCGGCCTCGGCCGGGTCGAGGCCCGGCCCGTGGTCCGAGATCCGCAGGACGAGCTCGCGCTCGCCGACCTCGGTGCGGATCTCGACCGGGTCCGAGGGGGAGGAGGCCTTGAGCGCGTTCTCGAGCAGGTTCACGAGCACGCGCTCGATCTGGCCGGGATCGAGCCGAAGGGCGGGCAGGCCGGCCGGCAGCGAGACGCGGACCCGCTCGGCCTCGGGCCCGACCGCCTCGAGCGCGCGGGCGACGAGCCCGTCGACCGTCCAGAGCTCGGGCCGGGGCCGGGCCGCGCCCGCCTCGAGCCGCGAGAGGTCGAGCAGGTTGCGAGACGAGCCGGGCGAGCCGGCGCGTGCCCGAGCGGACGCTCGCGACGAGCTCGGCGCGCTCGGCCGCAGTGAGCGTGTCGCCGCCGCCCTCGAGCACCTCGGCGGCGGCGCCGATCGCCGTCAGCGGCGAGCGCAGGTCGTGGCTGAGGGTGCGCAGAACGGCCGTCTTGATCGCGTCGCTCTGCCGCAGCCCCTCGGCGACGATGGCGGCGTGGGCGAGCCGCTCGCGGTCCATCGCCGAGGCGAGCAGCGAGGCGAGGGTGTGCAGGACGCGCTCGGTCGACGGCCGCGTCCGGCTGCTCGCCGGCGTCGAGGAAGAGCCGGCCGACGTGCCGGTCGCCGACGGCGAGGTCGTAGACCCGCTCGGCGGGCTCGGGCCGGCGCAGCGAGCCGAGCTCGATGTGCGCCCGGGGGACGCCGAGCACCTCGGCGAGCCGCGCGCCGATCTGGCGCAGCCGGTCCTGGACGAACCGGCATTCGAGCAGGAGGACCGAGACGTCGGCGGCGAACGCCGCCTCGGCACGCTGCTGCTCGGCCTCGGCGGCGCGCCGGCGCGCCGCGCGTGGCGAGCTCGCTGACGACGACGGCGATCACGACGTAGAGCGCGAGCGCGACCCAGTTGGCCGGGTCGTGCAGGCTGAACGAGTGCACGGGCGGCAGGAAGAAGAAGTTGAACGCCAGCATCGAGGCGACCGACACCGGCAGCGCGTAGGCGAAGCCGAAGCGGATCGCGACCGGCAGGACGGCGAAGACGTAGAGGGCGCCAAGCGAGAGGACGGGCGCGAACGGCCGCAGCGCGAAGATGGCGACGGTCACCGCGGCCACCGCGCGCGGCGCTCGCGCCGATCCGGGCCCAGCCGATTCGAGGCCGGCCGGGGCGCCATCTCGGGGTCGTCGTCGCCATCTGCCTCCGCCACCACACAGGATAGGCCGGGCCCGCGCGGGCGCGCCGGCTCAGTGCAGCTGGTAAGGGACGCTCGTCAGGATCACGCGCGGCTCGAAGAGGAGCAGGCGCTTCAGGTAGAGCGCCCGGTGGTTGTGGAGCAGGCGGTCGGCGCCGCTGACGACGAGCTCGGGGATGACGACGACGGCGACCGCCTCGGGGTCGGCGGTGTCGCGCGCGATCCGCGCGCGGAGCGGCTCGCCGATGTCCCGGAACGGCGCGTCGATGATCTCGAGCGGGATCGGCACCGAGTAGCGGCTCCAGTCGCGCCGGATCCGCGCCGCGTCATCCTCGTCGGTCGGCGCAGAAGATCGCGGTCGTGTGCTCGAAGCCGAGCGAATGCGCGTAGACGGCGGCCCGCAGCGAGGCGGCGTGGACGCTCGAGATCGGGACGAGGCAGACCGGCCGCGTCGGCGGCGCCCAGGCGCCCTGGTCCGGGACGGTCGAGGCGCGGCACGTCGGTGACGACGAGCCCCGGCTCGCGGATCAGGCCGCGCTTCAGCGAGAAGGCGCGGCCCTTGATCGCCGCGAGCGAGCGACGGCTTGCGGAAGAGCTCCGGGATGACGACGGTGACGAAGTCGCTGTCCCCGTGCGGGAAGCCCCAGACGTACTCGAGCACCGCCTCGAGCGGCTCCTCGGCGGCGGCGAGGAGCTCGAGGTGCGTTCGCCCGCCCGTCCAGTTCGAGAAGCGCGGCCGGATGCCCGTGTCGCTCCCCGCGAAGGGGACGTGGATCGCGTGCAGGCCTCCGCGCGAGATCGTCTGCGCGTACCAGAGCGCCTCGTGGGTCGGCGCGTCGAGGCGCTCGACGTAGAGGATGACCTCGTTCTGCGGGTCGGGCCGCGCGACGCACGGCGCTCGCCTTGCCGCGGAGCCGGTGGTCGACCGCGCGGTAGTGACGGTGGATCGCGTAGAAGCAGCGCGATCAGCACCGGGATCGCGATCGTCACCATCCACGCGCCGGCGGCGAACTTCGTCCAGATCACGATCAGGTCGACGACGAACGTCGTCAGCGCCCCGACCGCGTTCATCGCCGCCCGCCGGCGCCAGCCGGGAGGCCGCGTCCGCTGCCAGTAGCGGACCATCCCCGCCTGCGCGAGCGTGAAGGCGGTGAAGACGCCGATCACGTAGAGGTGGATCAGCGAGTTGACGTTGGCCTGGAAGGCGAGCAGGAGCGCCGCCGCCAGGCTCGAGAGGATCAGGATCCCGTTCGAGTAGACGAGCCGGTCGCCGAGGTTGACGAACTGGCGCGGGAAGAAGCCGTCGCGGGAGAGGAGCGCCGCGAGCCGCGGGAAGCCCTGGTAGGAGGTGTTCGCCGCCAGGACGAGGATCGCGAAGGTGAACCCCTGCACGAGGTAGTAGCCGATCGACCCGGGCGAGCCGGCCGGGAAGGCGCCGCGGGCGATCTGCGAGAGCACCGAGGCCGTCGAGCTCGGCAGCGCGTGCATGCGCACCGCCAGGAACGAGGTGCCGAGGAAGAGGCTGATCGCGATCGCGGCCATGATGAGGAGCGTCCGGACGGCGTTCTGCGCCTGCGGCGGCTTGAAGGCGGTGACGCCGTTCGAGATCGACTCGACGCCGGTGAGCGCCGCCGAGCCGGAGGCGAACGCCTTCAGGAGCACGAAGAGGGTGAGCGTGCCGGTGCCGACCGGGAGCGGGTGCGGGGTGATCGCGTGCGGGCAGGTGCCGACCGTGCACTTGACGACCCCGACCGAGAGCGCCGCGTAGAGCGAGATGATGAAGCCGTAGGTCGGCAGCGCGAACAGGAAGCCCGACTCGCGGACGCCGCGCAGGTTGCCGAGCGTCAGGAGGACGACGAAGGCGAGCGAGATCTCGACGACGTAGGGGGCGAGCGACGGCGCGACCGAGGTGATCGCGAAGATCCCGGCGGCGATCGAGACGGCGACGGTGAGCACGTAGTCGACGAGCAGGGCCGCGCCGGCGATCAGGCCCGGCGAGCGTGCCGAGGTTGTCCTTCGCGAAGACGTAGGAGCCGCCGCTCGAGGCGTACGCCCTGACGCCCTGGCAGTAGGAGAGGACGACGATCGCGAGCAGCGCGGCGATCGCCCCCGAGATCGGCAGGACGAGGTGCTGGGCCGAGAGCGAGGTCGCGACGAGCACGGTCAGCGCCGCCTCGGTCGCGTAGGCGACCGAGGAGATCGGGTCGGAGGAGAAGATCGGCAGCGCGAGCGTCTTCGAGAGCAGCGTCTCGCCGAGGTCGCGCGTCGCGCGCGGCCGGCCGATGACGAGCGCGCTTCGTCCCGGCCGCGGCGGTCCCGGCCGCCGAGGAGAGCGCGGTCGCGCGTCTCGGCGGGGTCGGCGGCGGTTCGAGCTCGGGCCTGCTCCGAGGTCTCGAAGCCGGCCGTCACGCCCCGGCGTGCCCCCGCGGGGCGACCGGAAGCGCGGCGACGATGACGCGGCAGGGGGCCCGCTTCAGGACGATCTCGACGGTCTTGCCGAAGATCGGCGCGCGGGTTCCCGTCCGCTGCTTGCGCGGCGCGCCGATCACGATCGCGTCGACGCCGGCCCGGGCTCGGCCTCCTCGACGATCGCCTCGCCCGCCGAGCGGGCCCGGCAGCGTGCGCGCGCTGATCCGGACGCCGTAGAGCTCGCTGATCGCGCGCGCCTCGGCGGCGCGCCGCCCGGCCGCCGCCTCCTCCTCGAGCATGTGGCAGTCGAGCGGCAGCTCCTGGGGCACCTCGATCACGGTCAGCGCGACCACGGCGGCGTGCCGGTCGGCGGCGAGGCGGCAGGCGACCGACATCGCCTGCGCCGTCTCGGCGCCGGTCCCGAGCGGGACGAGCAGCCGCCGGTAGGCGACCGGGAAGCGCGGCGGCGGCGGTGCCGCCCGCTCGGCGACGCGCAGGGGCCGATCGGTGTGCACCGCCACCTCTGCACGCTAACGCCGGCGCCCTCAACGACCCCTCAAGAAGCCGGCCTGCCTGCCTCAAGACGCGTCTTAAGACCGCCCGCGCCGTGTGATCATCTCGTCTGTGAGCCGACTGCAGCGTCCACACCGCATCGCCGCCCGGCCCGGCGAGCGCCCGGGCCCGCTCGCCGGGCATCGCCGCGAGCGTCGCCGCGGTCGCGCTCGTGACGGCCGTGATCGAGCTCCTCGACCGCTTCGTGCCGGTGCTCAGCCTCGGCGTCCTCTACGTGTTCGCCGTCCTGCCGATCGCCGTCGTCTGGGGGCTCGCCTACTCCGTCTGCGTCTCGGTCGCCTGCATGCTCGCGTTCAACTTCTTCTTCCTGCCGCCGCTCTACACCCTGACGCTCGCCGACTCGCGCAACTGGTTCGCGCTCCTCGTCTTCGTCGTCACCTCGATCGTCGTCTCCGAGCTCGCGGCCCGGTCGCGCCGGCGGGCGCGGGAGGCCTCGCTGCTCGCCGAGATCGCCACCTCGCTGCTCGAGCACGGGACGGTCGGCGCACGAGCTGGAGCGGATCTCGGCCGAGGCGGCGCGGGCGCTCCACGCCGAGAGCGCCGCGATCAGCCTCGGCGACGAGCCGGCCCCGGGCTACGCGCTGACCGCCGGCGGGCGGCGGGTCGGGACGATCACGCCTGCGCGGCGGCGAGCGAGGGCGAGGGCGCGCGCCGGCGCCTGCTCCCGGCGCTCGCCTCGCTGCTCGGCGTCGCGATCGACCGGGAGCGGCTCGAGCAGGAGGCGGTCGAGGCCGAGGCGCTCCGCCGGGCCGACGCGATCAAGACGGCGCTCCTGCGCTCGGTCAGCCACGACCTGCGGACGCCGCTGATGGCGATCTCGACCTCGGCGGGGGCGCTCGCCCGGCCCGACCTCGCGATCGACGCCGCCGACCGGGCGGAGCTGCTCGCGACGATCCTCGCCGCCTCGAACCGGCTCGACCAGCTCGTCTCGAACCTGCTCGACCTCTCGCGCCTGCAGGCGGGCGCCGCCGACCCGCGGCGCGAGCTGATCGAGGTCGACGACCTCGTCGTCGCGGCGCTCGACGAGCTCGGTGCCGCCGCCGGCCGCGTCGAGGTCTCGCTGCCCGAGGAGCCGCCCGCAGTCGAGGTCGACGCCCAGCAGGTCCAGCGGGCGCTCGTGAACCTGATCGAGAACGCGCTGAAGTACTCGCCGAGCGACGAGCCGGTCCGCGTCCAGGCCGCCGCGACCCCGAGCCGAGGTGGTGATCCGGGTCGTCGACCACGGCCGCGGCATCCAGCCGGCCGACCGTGAGCGGATCTTCGAGCCGTTCCAGCGCGGCGAGGGCGCGCGGCGCGGCGCCGGGTGCCGGCCTCGGGCTCGCGATCGCCCGCGGCTTCACGGAGGCCAACGGCGGCCGCCTCTCGGTCGAGTCGCGGCAGGGCCAGGGCGCCACCTTCGTCCTGACGCTCGCCCGCGCCGGCCCGGCGCCGCCCGTCCGCGCCGGCGAGCCGGCCCCGCTCGGCACGCCGGCGTGAGCACGCCGGGCCCCCGCATCCTCGTCGTCGACGACGAGCCGCAGATCCTGCGCGCCCTGCGCACGAGCCTGCGCGGCGCCGGCTACGAGGTCGACACGGCCGAGACCGCCGAGGGCGCCCTCGCCGCCGCGGCGCTGCGGCCCCCGGAGGCGGTGATCCTCGACCTCGTGCTCCCCGACGGCACCGGCATCGACGTCGCCCGCGAGCTGCGGACCTGGAGCTCGGCGCCGGTGATCGTCCTCTCGGCGGTCGGCGAGGAGCGCGAGAAGATCGCCGCGCTCGACGCCGGCGCCGACGACTACGTCGAGAAGCCGGTCGGGATCGACGAGCTGCTCGCCCGCCTGCGCGCTGTCCTGCGCCGCGCCGGCCCCTCGGGCGAGCCGGTGATCGAGCTCGGCGACCTCCGCGTCGACCTCGAGAAGCGCGCCGTCGCGATCGCCGGCGAGCCGGTCCACCTCACCCCGCACCAGTACGAGCTGCTGCGCGTGCTCGCGCTGAACGAGGGGAAGCTGCTCACCCACCGGGCGCTCCTGCTCGAGGTCTGGGGCCCCGGCGTATGCCGGCGAGGCGAACCTGCTGCACGTCAACGTCTCGCAGCTCCGGCGCAAGATCGAGCCCGACCGCTCGCACCCGCGCTACCTGCTGACCGAGCCGGGCGCCGGCTACCGCCTCGTCAACCCGCTGACGAGCCCTCCTAGGGACCGGGGAGGCCCGGCTCCGGGTCTGGCGATCTGTCACCGATCACTCCCGAGGTCGTGGCGCGGCCTTCAGAGTTTCTTCAGACCGCGGCCGGTGATCTTCAGCCGGGCTTCAGCCGGGCCGGCCTACCGTGCCGAGCAGATGTACGACCTGGCCGCAATCGCGATCCTGATCGCCTGCTTCGTCTTCTTCGTCTTGCTCCTCGAGCTGCTGCGAGCGGGTCTGATGAGCGCGGCGAACATCTTCGGGCTCGTCGTCTCGCTGCTCGTCCTCGCCTACCTCGTCTACGCGCTCTTCCGCGGGGAGCGGTTCTAGGTGACCGCGCAGGGCATCGCCCAGATCGTCGTCTATCGCCTCGTCCTGGTCGCGCTCGCCTACCCGCTCGGGATCTACATGGCGCGGGTGTACGCGGCGCCCCGCTTTGCGACCGGGCGCTGGTTCGGCTGGCTCGGGCGCCTCGAGCGCGGGTTCTGCCGGCTGCTCGGCGTCGACCCGGACCGGGAGCAGGACTGGAAGAGCTACGGGCTGACGGTGATCGTCTTCTCCGCCGTCTTCGGTGCCGTCCTCTACGCGCTGCAGCGCCTGCAGGCGCACCTGCCGCTCAACCCGGACCACCTGAAGGCGCGTGGCGCCGCACCTCGCGCTGAACACCTCCGCGAGCTTCATCACCAACACGAACTTCCAGTTCTACGGCGGCGAGACGACGATGTCGTACCTGACCCAGATGGCCGGCCTCGCCGTCCAGAACTGGCTCTCGCCGGCCGTCGGGCTGGCCGTCCTCGTCGCCGTCATCCGCGGCTTCGCGCGCCGCTCGACGAGCGGGCTCGGCAACTTCTGGGTCGACCTCTACCGCGGGATCGTCTACATCCTCGCGCCGATCGCGGTCGTCTTCGCCGTCTTCCTGATCTGGCAGGGCGTGCCGCAGACGTTCTCCGGCCACGCGACCGCGACGACGCTCGAGGGGGCCGCGCAGATCATCGCCCGCGGCCCGGTCGCGACCCAGGAGGCGATCAAGATGATCGGCACGAACGGGGGCGGCTTCTACAACTCGAACTCGGCCGTCCCGTTCGAGAACCCGAACGGCCTGACGAACTTCATCGAGCTGATCGCGATCCTGCTGATCCCGATGGCCGAGGTCTTCATGTTCGGGAAGATGATCTTCAACCGCCGGCACGGCTTCGCCGTCTTCTCGGCGATGTTCGTGCTCTTCGTGATCGGGATCGCGATCATCCTCCCCTCCGAGCAGCACGGCTCGGCGATCCTGCGCAGCTCCGGCGTCAACCTCGTCGCGGGTCACGGCCAGAGCGGCGGCAACATGCAGGACAAGGAGGTCCGCTTCGGGATCGCCACCTCGGCGCTCTGGGCCGACGCCGCGACCGTGACCGGCAACGGCTCGGTCAACAGCGGCCTCGAGGCGTTCACGCCCTACGGCGGCGGCGTCCCGCTCGTGAACATCTTCGCCGGCGAGGTGATCTTCGGCGGGGTTGGCTCCGGCCTCTACGGCATGTTCTTCGCGATCATCATCGCCGTCTTCGTCGCCGGCCTGATGGTCGGGCGGACGCCCGAGTACCTCGGCAAGAAGATCGAGGCGCGCGAGATCAAGCTCGCCGCGCTCGGCGCGCTCTTCCTGCCGACCCTCGACCTGAGCCTGACCGCGATCGCCGTCGTGACGAAGAGCAACCTGAAGGCGATCTACGACCCGGGGGCGCACGGCTTCACCGAGGCGCTCTACGCCTGGACGTCGCAGACCTTCAACAACGGCAGCGCCTTCGCCGGCTACACGGTCAACAACTTCCTCGCCGAGGCGGGGGCCGTCGCGATGCTGATGGGGCGCTACGTCCCGATCGCGGCCGCGCTCGCGATCGGCGGCTCGCTCGCCGCGAAGAAGACCGCATCCGGCCTCGGCGGGGACGTTCCGCACCGACGGCCCGACGTTCGTCGTCCTCGTCATCGGCGTCATCGCGCTCACCGCCGGCCTGATGATCCTGCCGGCCCTGTTCCTCGGCCCGATCGTCGAGGGGCTGAGCCACTGATGCGCGCGCCAGCTCCTGCGCGAGCTCCGCGCCGCCGTGATCGCCGTCGTCGTCCTGACCGCGGTCTTCGGCCTGGCCTACCCGGCGCTGATGACCGGCTTCGCCCAGGCCGCCTTCCCGAGCCAGGCGAACGGGAGCCTGATCACGGTCGGCGGCAAGGTGGTCGGCTCGAAGCTCGCCGGCCAGGTGTTCACGAGCCCCCGCTACTTCCACGCGCGCCCGTCGGCGACCTCGCCCGCCTACAACGCGGGCGCGACGACCTTCTCGAACCTCGGCCCGACCGACCCGGCCCTGCAGACCCAGGTCAGCGCAGCAGATCGCGGCGATCATGAAGCTCGAAGGGCCCTACAACCCGGGCCTGACCGTCCACGACATCCCGGTCGACGCGGTCACCACCTCCGGCTCGGGGATCGACCCCGACATCTCGCCCGCCTACGCCGCGCTCCAGGCCCACCGCGTCGCCGCCGTCCGCCACCTGCCGCTCGCGACCGTCGAGCGGCTGATCGGCAGCGCCACCGACGGCCGCTCGCTCGGCTTCTTCGGCGAGCCGGGCGTCAACGTGCTCGAGCTGAACCTCGCGCTCGACCGGCTCGGGAGCCACTGATGGCGCGCGCGTCGGGCGGCATCTTCTCCGGCGAGATCGTCGCCGGCGCGGTGCGCGCCTCGTTCCCGAAGCTCGATCCGCGGCACCAGCTGCGCAACCCGGTCATGTTCATCGTCGAGCTCGGCAGCGTCATCACGACCGGCATCTTCGTGCTCGACCTCGCGCGCGGCCACACCGCCTCGCTCTGGTTCGTCGGCGTCATCGCCTTCTGGCTCTGGCTGACGGTGCTGTTCGCGAACTTCGCCGAGGCGATCGCCGAGGGCCGCGGCAAGGCACAGGCGAGCGCCCTGCGGGCGACGCGGACGACGACGACCGCCCACCGCCGGGCGGCGAACGGCGTCGATCGAGGACGTGCCCGCCCCGGAGCTCGCCCGCGGCGACCTCGTCGTCGTCGAGCGCCGGCGAGGTGATCCCCGCCGACGGCGAGATCGTCGAGGGCGTCGGCTCGGTCGACGAGTCGGCGATCACCGGCGAGTCGGCGCCCGTGATCCGCGAGGCGGGCGGCGACCGCTCCGCGGTCACCGGCGGCACCCGGCTCCTCTCCGACCGGCTCGTGATCGAGGTCACCCAGGAGCCGGGCAGGTCGTTCCTCGACCGGATGATCGCGCTCGTCGAGGGCGCCGAGCGGCGCAAGACGCCGAACGAGATCGCGCTCAACATCCTGCTCGCCGGGCTGACGATCACCTTCCTGGCCGCCGTCGTCACCCTGAAGCCGTTCGCGATCTACGCCGGCACGCGACCTCTCGGAGACCGAGCTGATCGCGCTGCTCGTGGCGCTGATCCCGACGACGATCGGCGCGCTCCTCTCGGCGATCGGGATCGCCGGCATGGACCGGCTCGTCCAGCGCAACGTCCTCGCGATGTCGGGCCGGGCCGTCGAGGCCTCCGGCGACGTCGACGTGCTCCTGCTCGACAAGACCGGCACGATCACGCTCGGCAACCGGCAGGCCTCCGAGTTCGTCCCGGTCGACGGCGTCTCGGCGGCCGAGCTCGCCGAGGTCGCCCAGCTCTCCTCGCTCGCCGACGAGACGCCGGAGGGCCGCTCGATCGTCGTCCTCGCCAAGGAGCAGTACGGCCTGCGCGGGCGCGAGCTCGGCGAGCTCGACGCGACCTTCATCCCCTTCTCGGCCTCGACGCGGATGAGCGGCGTCGACTTCGACGGCCGCCGCTACCGCAAGGGGGCGGCCGACGCGGTCAAGCGCTTCGTCAGCGAGCAGGGCGGCAAGGTGCCGGCCCGGCTCGACGAGGAGGTCGACCGGATCGCCCGGGCGGGCGGGACGCCGCTCGTCGTCGCCCAGGACAACTTCGTGCTCGGCGTGATCCACCTGAAGGACATCGTCAAGGGCGGCATGCGCGAGCGGTTCGACGAGCTGCGCCGGATGGGCATCCGCACCGTGATGATCACCGGCGACAACCGCGTCACCGCCGCGGTGATCGCCGCAGGAGGCGGGCGTCGACGACTTCCTGGCCGAGGCGACCCCCGAGGCGAAGCTGGCGCTGATCAAGGAGGAGCAGGCGAACGGGCGCATGGTCGCGATGACCGGCGACGGCACGAACGACGCGCCCGGCGCTCGCCCAGGCCGACGTCGGCGTCGCGATGAACACCGGCACCTCGGCGGCCAAGGAGGCCGGCAACATGGTCGACCTCGACTCGAACCCGACCAAGCTGATCGAGATCGTCGAGGTCGGCAAGCAGCTGCTGATCACCCGCGGCGCCCTGACGACCTTCTCGATCGCCAACGACGTCGCCAAGTACTTCGCGATCCTGCCGGCGATGTTCGCCTACACCTACGCGGCGAAGCCGGGCGAGCGCGGCCCGCTGAACTCGCTCAACATCATGCACCTCGGCACGCCGGAGAGCGCGATCGTCTCGGCGATCATCTTCAACGCGCTGATCATCCCGGCCCTGATCCCGCTCGCGCTGAAGGGCGTCCGCTACCGCGCGATCGGCGCGACCGCGCTCCTGCGCCGGAACCTCCTCATCTACGGTCTCGGCGGCATGATCCTTCCCTTCATCGGGATCAAGCTGATCGACCTCGTCATCCACAACCTGCTGGGGGCCTGACGGAACGGTGCGCGGCAGCCACCGGATCCTGCTCGGCATGGCGGCCGGCGTCGGCAAGACCTACCGGATGCTGCAGGAGGGCCAGCAGGCCGCGCTCGAGGGCGTCGACGTCGTGATCGGCTACCTCGAGCCCCACGACCGGCCCGCGACGACCGCGCTCGCCGAGGGGCTCGAGGCCGTCCCGCACCTGCGCTCGAGCCTCGGCGGGACGCTCCTGAACGAGATGGACGTCGACGCGGTCGTCGCCCGGGCGCCCGAGCTCGCGCTCGTCGACGAGCTCGCGCACACGAACCTGCCCGAGGCCCGCAACGACAAGCGCTACGAGGACATCGACGAGATCCTCGCGGCCGGTATCGGCGTCACCTCGACCGTCAACATCCAGCACCTCGAGAGCCTGAACGACGAGGTGTTCGAGCTGACCGGCGTCCGCGTGCGCGAGACCTTCCCCGACCGCGTCCTCGACGAGGCCGACGAGCTCGTCCTCGTCGACCTGACGCCGGAGGCGCTGCAGGAGCGGCTCCGCGCACGGCAAGGTCTACGCGCCCGACCGGGTCGACGCGGCGCTCGGCAACTTCTTCCGGCTCGACAACCTGGCGGCGCTGCGCGAGCTCGTGCTGCGCGAGCTCGCCGAGGACGTCGAGGCGCGCCGGACGACCGCCGTGCTCGACCCGCTCTCCCACCAGGCGGTCGCCGAGCGGATCCTCGTCCTCGTCACGCCCGAGCCGCGCTCGCAGCGGATCCTCCGCCGCGCCTTCCGCTCGGGGCAGCGGCTCGGCTCGGAGGTCGACGCGGTCTGGGTCCGCCGGCCCGGCCAGGAGCTCAGCGAGGCCGAGGCGGTCTCGCTCGCGGCGCTCCGCCGGCTCGCGAGCATCCTCGGCGCCCACTTCATCGAGCTCGAGGGGGAGAGCCTGCCCGACACGGTCCGGCGCTTCGTCTCCGAGCGCGGCTCGACCTACGTCTTCCTCGGCACGCCCGACGAGTCGCGCCGGACGGAGATCCTCCGCGGCTCGCTCGTCTCGAAGCTCGTCCGCGACCTGCCCGGGGTCGACATCCGCGTCGTCGCCGACCGGGCGCTCCGCGAGGAGGCCGAGCGGTGACGGTGATCCTGATCGTCGCGCTCGCTCGCGCGTCGCCGCCGCGCTCGACGGCCGTCGCGGTCCGGGTCGCGGCGCCCGCCGCTGCAGCGCGCGCGGCGTCGAGCGGATCCTCGTCCCGTTCACCGGCGGCGCGCTCGACCCGACCGTCCTCGCCGCCGGGATCCGGATCGCCCGTGCCGAGGAGGCGACGCTCGTCCCCGCCTACCTGATCGTCGTCCCGCTCGAGCAGCCCCAGGACGCGCCGATGCAGCAGCAGGTCGGGAGCGCGATGCCGCTGCTCGAGGCGGTCGAGCACGCCGCGCTCCGCGCCGGCGTGCCGGTCGACGCGCGGATCGAGAGCGGGCGCTCGCCCGTGCACGCGCTGAAGCGGCTCTGGGAGAGCGAGCACTTCGACCGGATCGTCGTCCCGGCGCCTGCCGGCGGCCGCCGGCAGGGCTTCACGCCGAAGGACCTCGCCTGGATGCTGACGCACGCGCCGAGCGAGACGCTGATCCTCCGCCCGGACCCGGCGGCACCGGGCGAGAACGGCGGCTCCGCCGGCGGCCGGGCCGCCGCGGCCGCGCGCGTGCTAGGGCCGCGGGCGCGCGGCCGCCGCGCGCCCGGTACCTTTTCGGCGACGGCCGGGTGCGACCGGAAATCTCATCCGTCTCACAGGATTCGCTGCTTCTATTGTGGGACAGAAACTGGAGGCTCGAAACCGATGGCTGATGCGACAGACCGGCTCGGCGCCGACGAGAAGGCGCAGCTTGTCAAGCTCGAGGAGGCGCTGTTCGAGATCCGGCGCGTGATCGCCGGCCAGGAGGGGATGCTCGAGCGGCTGCTCGTCTGCCTGCTCGCCGGCGGGCACCTGCTGATCGAGGGCGTGCCGGGCCTCGCCAAGACCCTCGCGATCAAGACGACCGCCTCGGTGCTCGGCGGCTCGTTCGCGCGGATCCAGTTCACCCCCGACCTCGTCCCGAGCGATCTCGTCGGCACGAGGATCTTCCGGCCCGACAAGCACGACTTCGAGACCGAGCTCGGGCCCGTCTTCTGCAACTTCCTGCTCGCCGACGAGATCAACCGCGCCCCGGCCAAGGTGCAGTCGGCGCTGCTCGAGGTGATGCAGGAGCGCCAGGTGACGATCGGGCACACGACCCACCCGGTCCCCGACCCGTTCCTCGTGCTCGCGACGCAGAACCCGATCGAGTCCGAGGGCACCTACCCGCTGCCCGAGGCGCAGGTCGACCGCTTCATGCTGAAGGTGCTCGTCGACTACCCGGCCCACGACGAGGAGCTGACCGTCGTCGCGCGCTCGCTCGAGCCGGCCGTCTCGCTCGCAGCCGGTCCTCTCGATCGAGGACCTGAAGGCGCTGCAGGAGATGGTCGGCAAGGTCTTCGTCGATCCGGCGCTCGTCAGCTGGGTCGTCGACCTCGCGACCGCCACCCGCAAGCCGGCCGAGGCCGGGCTCGAGGCGATCGCGCCGTACATCTCCTACGGCGCCAGCCCGCGCGGGCCGATCAGCGTCATCGCCGCCGCCCGCGCGCTCGCGGTGCTCCGCCAGCGCGACTACGTCCTCCCGAGCGATGTCGAGGCGGTCGTTCGCGACGCGTTCCGCCACCGGCTCGTCCTCTCCTACCAGGCGCTCGCGGAAGAGGTCTCCGCCGATCAGGTGCTCGACCAGGTCCTGGCCGCGGTCGCACCGCCGCAGATCGATCTCGGACGGCCCGCCGCCGCGGTGGCGTGAAGGGCCTCACCACCGCCGCCGCGCGCGAGCGGACCGCCGCCCGCCCCGGCCCCGGGGCGGTCACCGCCGAGAGCCTCGAGGCGCTCGAGCTCGCGATCGGGCGCCGCGTCGACGGGCTGCTCGCCGGCGACTACCGCTCCGCCTTCGCCGGTGTCGGTACCGAGCTCTACCAGGTGCGGCCCTACGAGGCGGGCGACGACGTCCGCCGGATCGACTGGAACGTCACGGCCCGCACCGGCCAGACGCACGTCCGGGTCGAGCTCGCCGAGCGCGTCCTCGTCACCTGGCTCGTCTTCGACGCCTCGGCCTCGATGGCGTTCGGCACCGCCGAGCGGCGCAAGGCCGACGTCGCCGAGGGCGTCGCGCTCGCGGTCGGCCACGCCGCCACCCGCCGCGGCAACCGGCTCGGGCTGGTCGCGTTCGGCTCGCGGCGACCCCCGCTGGCGCCGTCCCCGCCAGGGCCGCCGCGGCCTCCTGCTGACCCTGGCGGCGCTGCGCGACGACCCGGCCGGCGCCGGCGGCCTCGCCGAGGGGCTCGCCCTGCTCGACGGGATCGCCCTGCCAGCGCTCGCTCGTCGTGATCGTCTCCGACTTCCGCGGCCCGCCCGACTGGCGGCGGCGCGCTGCTCCGGATCGCCGGGCGCCACCCGACGCTCGCGATCGAGATCCGCGACCCGCGCGAGCAGGAGCTCGCCGACGTCGGCGAGCTGCGGCTCGTCGACCCCGAGACCGGGCGCCACCTCCGCGTCGACACGAGCGACGCGCGGCTGCGCGAGCGCTTCGCCGAGGCGGCCGCCGAGGAGCGGAGCGGGCTCGTCCGGATGCTCGCCGCCGCCGGCGTGCGCCACGTCGCGCTCTCGACCGAGGGCGACTGGCTGCGGGAGCTGGCCGCGTTCCTGAAGCGGAGCGACGTCTAGTGATGCTCGGGCTTCCTCGTCGCCTTCAAGTCGCCCGCGCTCCTGCTCTGCCTGCTCGTGCCTGCCCGTGCTCGCCGTCGTCTACCTCTGGCTCGACCGGCGCCGCACGCCGCCGCGCGGCGAGCTGGGCGACGCCGGCGCTGCTCCCGAACATGCTCGCCTCGACGCCGGGCGTCAGGCGCTACATCCCCGCCGCGATCTTCGGCCTCGCGCTCCTGCTGCTGCTGCTCGGCTTCGCGCGGCCCGAGGCGAAGTTCAAGGAGGCGAAGGACGGGGCGACGATCGTGCTTCATGATCGACGTCTCGGGCTCGATGGGGGCGAGCGACGTCAGGCCGTCGCGGCTCTTCGCCGCGGACGCCGCCGTCGCGCAGTTCGTCCAGAGGCTGCCCTCGCGCTACCGGGCCTCGCTGATCACCTTCTCGAACACGATCGCCGTCACCGTGCCGCCGACCTACGACCGCGCGACCCTGATCAACGCGCTGCCGCGCACGACGCAGCTCGAGGGCACGGCGATCGGCGACGCGCTCGCCGAGGCGGTCTTCGTCGCCAAGCGGGCCGTCGGGCCGAGCAAGCCGGGCGTCGCCGCACCCGCCGGCGACGATCCTGCTCGTCTCGGACGGCGGCCAGAACGCCGGCACGATCACGCCCGACCGCGGCGGCGGCAGCAGGCGCGCAAGGCGGCGATCCCGGTCTCGACCGTGGCCGTCGGCACCGCCGCCGGGGTCGTCCACCAGAAGATCCCGCTCGGCAAGGGCAGCAAGACCTTCCCGCTCGTCCAGCAGGTTCCGGTCGAGCCGGCGGTGCTCGAGCAGGTCGCGAAGACGAGCGGCGGCCACTTCTTCGCGGCCCAGTCGGCCGGCCAGCTCGAGCCAGGTCTACAAGGAGCTCGGCACGCGGCTCGTCTACAGCCGGCAGTTCCGTGAGATCACCGTCGTGCTCACGATCGCGGCGCTCGTCCTGATCGTGCTCGCGGCGGGCGCTCTCGGCCTTCTGGTTCCGGAGGCTCGTGTGACCCCGCTGCGGGCTGGCGCTCCTCGCCGTCCTCGCGGCGCTCGCGCTCGCCGCCGTCCCGGCCGGCGCCGGCGCCGCCAACGAGTGCAACGGGATCCCGAAGTGCATCGCCGTCGTCGGGCCCTGGGTGGCCGTGCCCGCGCAGGGCGAGGTCGACTTCGTCCTCGGCTGCCCGGGCGGCAAGGGCATCGTCGCCGGCACCGACGCGCTCGGCGAGCTCGACCGACATCCGCGCGAGCTTCGATGCGCATCCTCGGCAGCCCGGTCGCCTTCGGGCGCACGCACGCACACCTCGGTCCTCTTCCGGGCCGTCTCGGCCCGCCACCGGGCCGGCGCCTTCGAGCCGTTCGTCGGCTGCATTCCCGCGCCGGCGTCCGTCCGCAACACGATCGCGACCGAGGCCTCGCCGCTCGGGGCGCCGCTCGACTACGTCGACCGGATCGTCCGCGTCCGCGCCGGGCTTCGAGCGTGTCGTCACGCTCTCCTGCCCGCTCGGGGAGGCGCTCGTCGACAGCTGGAACGCGACGGCGTTCGCGACCGAGCGGCCGGCCGAGACCGGGCTCGCGGCGGCGATCGCGGTCCACACGCAGATCAGCGGTGCGCGTGCCCAGCATGCGCGTGAGCGCGAGCGAGGCGCTGCCGGCGGGCGCCGGAGCCGAGGTACAGGTCGGGGTGAGGTGCGCTAGCTGATGAGCTTCGAATCGCCCATCCGGCTGCTCGCGCTGCTCGTCGTCCCCGCGGTGATCGCGCTCGCGATCCTCGCTGCGCGCCGCCGCGGCCGCTACCCGGTCGCCTTCACGAACCTGGCCGTGCTGGCGGAGGTGGCGCCGGCGCGCCGCGGTCTCTCGAAGGGGCTCGTGCCGCTCGCGCTCCTCCTGCTCGCGCTCGTCTTCGCCGCGGGCGCGATCGCGCAGCCGCGCGTCACGCTCTCGCGAGCCGGACCAGAACGCGACGATCATCCTGCTCGTCGACGTCTCCGGGTCGATGCGCGCGAGCGACGTCGAGCCGAGCCGGCTCGGCGCGGCGGTCGACGCGATGACGACGTTCCTGCACGAGCTGCCGCAGCAGTTCAGGGTCGGGCTCGTCGCGTTCAGCTCGACGCCGCAGCCGATGATCACGCCGACCTCCGACCGGGACGAGATCCAGCAGTCGATCGACCTGCTCGAGCCGGAGGCGGGCACCGCCGTCGGCGACGGGGTCGCGAGCGCCGTCCACATGCTCACCACCTCGCTGCACGCCGAGGGGTACGTGCGCAAGCCGGGCCAGCCGGTCCCGGGCGCGATCGTCCTCCTCTCCGACGGCGCCCAGAACCAGGGGGTGCTGCAGCCCGAGCAGGCAGCGCGGCTGGCGAAGGCCGCGGGCGTCCGCATCTACCCCGTCTCGCTCGGCACGCCGAACGGCACGGTCACCTACGGGATCGGGCCGTTCGCGAACCAGATCCCCGTGCCGCCCGACCCGGTGACGATGGCCCAGATCGCCCAGGTGACCGGCGGCAAGGCCTACACCGCCCAGAACGCCTCCAGCGTCGTCCAGATCTACCGGTCGCTCGGCTCGAGCATCGGCCGCGAGAGCAAGCGGGTCGGGATCGCCTCCTGGTTCGCGGCGATCGCCGGCGCGCTCCTGATCGGCGCGCTCGCCACCGGCGCCCTGCTCGGTAGCCGGCTCCCCTAGGACGAAGCCGCACGGGGGAGGGCTGCAGCGGCAACCCTCCCCCGTGGCGGTCACGGGCCCGCTAGAGCAGACCGTTGGCCTGCAGGAAGGTCTTGGCCACCGTGGCCGGCGACTGCTTGTCGACCTCGACCGCCTTGTTCATGGCGATGATCGCCGGAAGGGTCAGCTTCGACGACACGGCGTTCACCGTCTGCGCGAAGGTCGAGCCCTCCTGGTTCAGGATCGACGTCTTGACGATCGGAGCCACGTTCTGGAAGCCCGTCACGTGCTTGGGATCGGTCAGCACGGTGTACTTCGAGGGCTTCAAGAGCGGCGGATCGGTCGAGAACACGTCCGCTGCGAGCACCGTGCCGGAGTCGAGCGCCGCGTACGGAGAGACGCTCCCAACCGACTCGAACGAGGCGTTCTTCAAGCCGTACTGCTTGGTGTAGCCGACAAAGCAGGTGTTACGCGTCTGGCACTCGGGGAATCCACCCAGCTTGAACGGCCCGACCTTGGCCAGGTCGGAGATCGTCTTCAGGTGGTATTTCGCCGCCGTCGCGTTCGTCACCGCCAGCACGTCGGTGTCGTAGAACGGCGTCGCGTTGAGCAGCGTGTAGC
Source organism: uncultured Actinomycetota bacterium (assembly GCA_963765345.1). Classification (GTDB taxonomy): domain Bacteria; phylum Actinomycetota; class Thermoleophilia; order Gaiellales; family Gaiellaceae; genus PALSA-600. Next base: position 38,037 of record CAVXWI010000025.1, on the reverse strand, counting down.
CCTTGGCAGCCTCGAGCTGCTTGGCGAGCTTGTACGTCGCGGACGCCGTCGCAGGCGAGTTCGCGTGGCCGAAGACGTCCTGGACGATCACGCCCGTGTACTCCGGATACATGTCGATCTTCCCGCTGTTCAGGGCGGTCGTCATGAGCTCGGTCGAGCCGATGTTCTCCTTGTAGGTCACGTTGAAGCCCTTCGCCTGCAGGGCCTGGGTGTACAGCTCGCCGAGAATGAACTCCTCGGGGAAGTTCTTCGAGCCGATGATGATCGGCACGCCTGCTTTCGTCGCCGGGCGAGCCGTCCCGGCGAATCCACCGAGGACGATCGCGACTCCGAGCGAGATGGCGAAGGCCGCCTTGGCCGCCCTCCGTGTGTGCTTCCTGATCACAGCCCCTCCTTTCGAAGTTCCCCTGCCGAAGCGTGGACCCTAGCCGCCCTGACGCCTCGAGGGGTTGTCCATTTCTCCAACGCCAGAAACCCGATCCATACTCCCGCCGACAGCGCCATCACGCAGAACGAGGCGCCCAGGACGCCCGGAAAACGGTACGTCGCCTGGTTCACGATGATGTCCCCGAGCCCACCGCCGCCGGCGAGCGCGGCGATCGGGGCGGTCGCGACGACGGTGACCGCCGCGATGCGGACACCGGTGAAGATCAGCGCCAGCGCGAGCGGCAACTCGATCCTCCAGAGGATCCCGGTGCCGGAGAGGCCCATGCCTCTGGCCGCGTCGACCGTGTCCCGGTTGACGCCCTCCACGCCAAGGTAGGCGTTCGTCAGGATCGGGCCGATTGCGAGCACGGCGAGCGCGACCATGTTGTTCGCGAATCCGAGCCCGAGCACGGTGAGGAAGACCGCGATCAGGAAGATGCTCGGCAGAGCGCGGCCGAAGATCGATGCTCCGATCGCAAGGCCGGAGCCCCGGTGGAGGTGGCCGAGGGCGACGCCGAGCGGCAGGGCGATCAGCAGCGCGACTGCCAGCGCGGCCGCAGAGAGCTTGAGCTGCTCGAACGCCTTCTGCAGGAGCAGCTCGGGATTGTGGGCGATGAACTGCAGCGCCTGGATGAACGTGCTGGCGACGATCACCGCGCCGTCCTCGCCCAGGGCGTGACCGCCCGCCGAAGCAGCACGAGCCCCGCGTCACATGACGAGCGCGAGCGCGACCGCGAGCGCGCCCGCCGAGTAGATCTCGGTCTTGAACGGGGTGGGAAGCTCGATCGCGTAGAAGATCGGCCAGCCGAGCCCGATCTCGCCGATCGTCGCCCCGATCGTCGCGATCGCGATCGTCGAGACGACAGCAATGCGGAGGCCGCCGATGATCGAGGGTAGCGCGAGCGGAACCTCGACCCGCGTGAGGATCTGTCCCGGCGTCAGACCCATCCCTCGAGCCGCTTCGAGCACCTCGGGCGGGGCGGAGTCGAGCCCGGCGAGGATGTTCGGGAAGAGGATCACGAGCGTGAAGAGCGTGAGTGGGATCTCGACGGTCGTGTCGGTCAGGCCGGTGAACGGAACGAGCAACTGGAAGGCCGCGATGCTCGGGATCGTGTAGACGAGCGCGGCGAAGATCGAGATCGGCTGTTGCGTCGCTCGGAAGCGATGGGCGAGAAGCGCGAGGGCGAACGCGAGCACGAACCCGACCGAGACGGCGATCAGGGTCAGCTCGATGTGCTTGATCAGTGCCGGCTGCAGCGTGCCGCTCCAGTTCTGCTTCACCCAGCCCCAGCAGAAGACGTGGTTGCCGGTGACGCAGGAGCTTCCCTGCCCGAAGTTCGGGATGACGGGGCCGCCGGCGATCACTGCAGGAGCTCGGCGGCCTTGGCGAGCGTGAGCACGCCGAGCTCGTTGCCGTCGTCGTCCACGACCAGCAAGCGGTCGGTGTGGCTCTCGAGCAGAAGCGACACCGCGTTCCGGACGGTTGTCGACGCGGGCGCGCTGCACGGTGGGCGCGGCTCGGGTTCCCGACCGGCTCGAGCTCGATCTCGCCGACGCGCCGCCGCGCGAGCCGCCGCAGCGCGCGGTCCTCGCCGATGAACTGGGCGACGAAGTCGTCGGCCGGCTTCGCGAGGATCGCGTCCGGTGTGTCGTACTGGGCGAGCACGCCGCCCTCGCGCAGGATCGCGATCCGGTCGCCCATCATGATCGCCTCGTCGATGTCGTGCGTGACGAAGATCACCGTCTTCGAGACCGTCTGCTGCAGCCGCAGCAGCTCGCCCTGCAGGCGGGCCCGGGTGATCGGGTCGAGGGCGCCGAACGGCTCGTCCATCAGCAGCAGCGGCGGGTCGGCGGCGAGCGCTCGGGCGAGCCCGACGCGCTGCTGCTGGCCGCCCGACAGCTGGATCGGATAGCGCTTCGCGTCGGTCTCCTCCAGGCCGACGAGCTCGAGCAGCTCGGCCGTGCGGGCCGCGATCCTGGAGCGATCCCAACCGAGGAGCTTCGGCACCGTCGCGATGTTCTCCGCGACCGTCATGTGCGGGAAGAGCCCTGCCTGCTGGATCACATAGCCGATCCCGCGCCGTAGCTCGACCGCAGGCAGGTCGCGGATGCTGCGCCCGTCGATCCGGATGTCGCCGTCGTCGAACGGGATCAGCTTGTTGACGAGCTTCAGCGCGGTCGTCTTGCCGCCGCCCGAGGGGCCGACGAGCACGCAGAACGTCCCGGCCGGGATCGTCAGTGACAGCTCGTGCAGGGCGGCCCCGTCACGGCCCGGGTAGCGCTTCGTCACCCGGTCGAAGACGATCTCGGCGCCGCGGCTCACGACGGTCTTCCCGCGGTTGTGGATCCCGACGAGGCCGGTGACGCCCGCCGAGCGCGATCAGCACCGCCGTGACCGTCATCGCCGTCCGGAAGCCCGACTCGGAGAGCGAGTTGCCGCCGCCGGCGGCGGTGGCGCCGACGACGGCGATCCCGAGCAGGCCGGCGATGCGGGCGATCGCGTTGTTGACGCCCGAGGCGATGCCGGCGTCGCTCGGCCCCGCGTCGGCGAGCACGGTCGAGGTGAGCGGCGCGACGATCATCGAGAGCCCGAAGGCGAAGAGGAGGACGGCCGGGAAGAGCTCGGTCCAGTAGTCGAAGCCCGGCTCCAGCAGGCGGAGCCAGAGGCACGCGGCGGCGCAGACGAGCGGGCCGATGCCCATGAAGAGGCGCGGGCCGACGCCGCATCGAGAGCCGCCCGAAGCGGCCCGAGAGGAGGAACATCACCACGGTGATCGGCAGTGTGGCAAGCCCGCTCTCGACCGGCGAGTAGCCCGCGAGCTCCTGCAGGAAGAGCACGAGGAAGAAGGTCAGGGTCGAGAGGCCGGCGTAGACCGAGAGCGTCTCGAGGTTGGCGAAGGCGAAGTTGCGCAGCGAGAAGAGCCGCAGGGGGAGCATCGGCGAGGCGGTCTTCAGCTCCCAGACGAGGAAGAGCGCGAAGACGAGCGATCCCGCCGATCAGCGAGACGAGGATGAGCGGGTCGCCGAAGCCGCGGCTCGGGCCCTCGATCAGCGCGTAGACCGGGCCCGCCAGCCCGAGCGCGCAGAGGATGCCGCCGACGACGTCGATCGGCGCCCGCCGTCCCTCGTGTTCCTGGTCGCGCAGCGCGAGCACGATCAGCGCCGACGGTCACCGCCGCGACGCGGCGGGTTGATCAGGAAGATCGCCCGCCACGAGGCGACGGTGACGAGCCACCCGCCGAGCAGCGGGCCGACGATGAACGCGATCCCGGTCCACGCCGTCCAGGTGCCGATCGCGGCCCCGCGCTCCTCGCCGCTGAAGACGACGGTGATCGTCGCGAGCGCGGCCGGTGTCAGGAGCGCGCCGGCGACTCCCTGGGCGCCGCGCGCGACGATCAGGGCGGGCCCGCTCCAGGCGAGCGCGCAGAGCGCCGAGGTGACGGCGAAGGCGAGGACGCCGATGACGAACACGCGCTTGCCGCCGAAGAGGTCGCCGAGCGAGCCGCCGACGAGGATCAGCGAGCCGAGGGTGAGCAGGTAGGCATCGACGACCCACTGCTGCAGCGCGAGCCCGCCGCCGAGGTCGCGCTGGATCGCGGGCAGTGCGACGTTGACGACCGTCGAGTCGAGGAAGACGATCGTCGACCCGAGGATGCAGGCGACGAGCGTCAGGCGCTTGCGCGTGGCATCGCTCAGATCGCCGATACTAGTGCCCACCATTCGCAAGGGATGTAACGGCGGACAAGGAGGCTGCTATGCCCGGCTACACGATCAAGAGGCTCGACGAGGTCGCCGACGTCCTCGGCGACTATCCTGGCGAGATGCGGCAGCTGACGGCCGACCTCGGCGCCGAGCAGGTCGCGCTGACCTACCGGCGCCTGCCCCAGCACACCGGCGGCAAGGGCTCCTACGGCCATAGCCACGCCCGCCAGGAGGAGCTCTACTTCGTCGTCTCGGGCAGGCTCCAGTTCAAGCTCGGCGACGAGGTGGTCGAGCTCGGCCGCGGGACGGCGATCCGGGTCGCGCCCGAGGTCGTCCGCTCCGTCTGGAACGACGAGCCCGAGGACGCCGAGCTCGTGATCGTCTCGAACAGGGTCGACGATCCGCTTGCCGAGACCGAGCTGACGCCGGACTTCTGGCCCGCCTAGGCGGAGCGCGGGACGGCCGAGACTGAGGCGACGCTGAAGGCGCTCCTGCCAGCGCTCGCGGCCGCGGCGCTCCTCGCCGTCGCGCCCGCCGGCCAGACGCGCGCCCGCTCCCGTGGGCGGCTCCTTCGCGCCAGCGACCCGCTGGTGACCCGGATCTGGGCGGCGTCGGTCAAGACCGCGACGGACATGATCGCGCCGGGGCCGCTGACGACGGACGCCGAGGGCCGGCCCTGTGCGATCGCGCTCCCGACGGTGCTCCTCGACGGGTACGTCCGCGACCGCTGCCCCTACGTCGGCGACCAGGCCGTGAGCGGGATGACGCTCCTCGTCTCGACCCCGTCGGCCGACCCGGTCCTGCGCAGCATGATCCTCTGGTACGCCCAGAACCAGCACGCCGACGGGTCGATCCCGGCGAGCCCGTACGACGGCGGCGGCCTCACCCTGTTCGACTACAACGCCTACTGGGTCGAGGACCTCTACGACTACGTCCTCTACACCGGCGACCTGGCGCTCGCGCAGGCGGTCTGGCCGAACCTCGTCGAGCTGATGAACACCTGGTACCCGGCCCAGATGGGCCCCGACGGGCTGCTCGTCAACAGCCTCGGCGCGAACGACTACGCCTACATCCAGCGCACGGGCACGACCGTCGCCTACTACAACGCGGGCTACGTGCGGGCGCTGCGCTTCGCCGCGAAGATCGCCGAGCTGGATCGGCCAGCCGGCCGAGGCCGCCGCGTGGACGGCGCGCATCGCCGGCGTCGCGGCGGCGTTCGGGCCCGCGTTCTGGGACGCCTCGGTCGGGGCCTACAAGGACGCCACCGTCGGGCCGGTCGTCCACCCCGAGGACGGGAACGTCTTCGCCGTCCTGGCCGGGCTCGCGACGCTCGCGCAGGCGCGCTCGGCCCTCGACTACCTCGGCGGCCACGAGTGGCAGCCCTACGGCGCGACGATCGCCGACAACGACGTCTGGGACGGCTACCCGTGGGGCGACCAGGCCGACCTGCGGGTCTACCCGTTCATCGGCTACTTCGACGTCGTCGCGCGCTACCAGTCGGGGCTCGATCCGTCGGCGCTCGCCCTGATCCGGCGCGAATGGGGCTACATGCTCGACAACGGGCCGAAGTCGACGATGTGGGAGACGATCGGGCCCGAAGGCGGCCCTCCGGTCGACGCGAACCCCTCCTACGACCACGGCTGGTCGAGCGGGGCGGCGCCGGCGCTCACGAACTACGCCCTCGGCGTGCAGCCGGCGACGCCCGGGTTCGGGGCCTACGTCGCCGAGCCCCATCCGGCCGATCTGCACTGGGCCCGCGGCACGATCCCGACCCCGCACGGCACGATCTCGTTCCGGTGGGCCTACAGCGACGGCGCGATGCGCGCGACGGTCGTCTCGCCCGTGCCCGGCACGATCATCCTTCCCGCCGACGGCGCGGCCAGGCTCGACGGCAGGCCGATCCCGCGCCAGCGGGGGCTCTACACGACGGTGCGGGTGGCGGCGGGGAGCCACACGCTCGTCGTCGCGACGCCGGGGCTGAGCTGCGAGCTGCTCCCTCGGCCGATCCGCCGCCGCCGCGTGTAAAACTTCGGGCTGCGCCAGCAAGCGATCGTCTCACGTGGGGGTATGAACCAGTTCCGGCGGCACAGTGGGTGCCAGCATGGCGTGCCAGACAGCGACGCCGGTTTGAAGCGCGAGGCGTGCCGCGCCCGCGCACCGGGCAGGCGGCTCGCGCATGATCGCCGGCCCGAGCCCGCGGATCGGCGCCGCTTCCGCGCTCGGCGGTGCGGGAGGGGCTGAGCAAGGTGCCGCTGATCACGGCGTACTTCTGGATCGTCAAGCTGCTCAGCACCGCGATGGGCGAGGCGACCTCCGACTACCTCGTCCACCGCTTCAACCCGTACCTGGCGGTGATCGGCGGCTTCCTCGTCTTCCTGGTCGCGATCCTGCTCCAGTTCCGGGCCTCGCGGTACCGGCCGTGGGTCTACTGGTCCGCGGTCGTCATGGTCGCCGTCTTCGGCACGATGGCCGCCGACGTCCTCCACGTCGAGTTCAAGGTGCCCTACATCGTCTCGACGCTTTTCTTCGCGGTCTGCCTCACCATCGTCTTCACGGTCTGGCACCGGAGCGAGGGGACGCTCTCGATCCACAGCATCACCACCCGCCGGCGCGAGTCTTCTACTGGGCCGCCGTTCTCGCGACCTTCGCGATGGGAACGGCCGCCGGCGACCTCGCCGCCTACACCGTCGGGCTCGGGTTCCTCTCCGCCGGCCTCTTCTTCGCCTGTCTCTTCGCTGCTGCCGGCGATCGGCTACCGCTTCTTCCACCTGAACGCGATCCTCGCCTTCTGGACCGCCTACGTGCTCACGAGGCCGCTCGGCGCCTCGTTCGCCGACTGGCTCGGCAAGTCGCGCCACGCGGGCGGCCTCGGCTTCGGCGACGGCCCGGTCGCCTTCGTGCTTGACCGCGCTCATCGTCGCCTTCGTCGCCTACCTCTCGGTCACGGGCACCGACGACCCGACGAAGGCGCCAGCCGGGCCGCAGCCGCGCCCGGCTGGCCGCGCCGCGGCGGGCTCGAGCCGAGTCTCGGCGAGGAGTCGTCCGGGTAGGCAGGCGGCGCGGCTCGGGTGCGCTCAGCTCTCGGCGGTGCGCAGCGTGGCGGGGCCGGAGCGGGGCCCGAGGCGCGTGGAAGGGCTCGGGGTCACGGGCGCCCTCGATGCAGTCGGCGACGTACTCGCCGAGTGCCGGGCCGTGCTTGAACCCGTGCCCGGAGCCGCCGCCGACGAGCCACCAGCTCTCCTGCTCGGGGTGCCGGGCGACGAGGAAGTGCGTGTCGTCGGTCAGGTCGTACTGGCAGACGCGCGTGCCGACGATCGGGGCGTCGGCGAGCGCCGGGAAGCGCCGGGCGGCGTAGGCGCGGGCGCGCGCCTCGAGCGCCGGATCGGGCAGCCGCTCGAGCACGTCGGGGTCGATCTCGGCGCCGCGACCGTCGGGGGCGATCTTCATCCCGAGCCCGCCGAGCTCGCCGTGGCCGTAGAAGGGGCCGTCGAACTCGCAGAAGCCGGGCGTGCCCGCCCAGGCGCCGTCGACGCCGAAGAAGAAGACGTCGCGGCGCGACGATGCGCTGCTCGACGAGGCCCGGGAAGAGCTTCGGCAGCCACGAGCCGCAGGCCCAGACGACGATGTCGGCGCGCGGCGGCTCGGCCGGCGTCGGCCGGGCGGGCACGACCGTCAGGCCGCGCGCGAGCGCGCGGGTCGCGGCCCGCGCGTAGAGCACGCCCGCGGCCGGCTCGAGCAGCACCGACTGCAGGTCGTCTGCCGCCGAGCGACGGGTAGAGGCGGCGCGCCTCGGACGGGCTCAGCCGCTCGGTCGGGATGCCGAGCCGCGCGAGTGTCGCCTCGCTCTGGGCGGTGAAGGGGCTCGCGCCGGTGTCGAACCAGGCGACGCCGACGGGCTCGAAGAGCGTCAGCCCGGTCTCGGCCTCGAGCTCGCGCCAGAGCTCGAGCGCCCGCAGCGCGCTTCGCGTGTACCACTCCTCCTCGCCGTGGGCGAAGCGCAGGAGGCGCGTGTCGCCGCCCGAGCCGGAGCGGACGTTGCCCGGCGTGTACTGCTCGTAGACCTGCACCTCGAAGCCGCGGCCGCGAAGCTCGCGCGCGATCGAGGCGCCGAAGACGCCGGCGCCGACGACGGCGGCGCGTCTCATCGCCGGCCCGGGCAGCCGTGCGGGCAGAGAGCGGGGAGGGCCTACGCGGCCGGCGCCGTGCCACTGTCCGAGCCTAGCCCGCCGGCGAGCCGGACCGCGCTAGGAGCGCGGGTCAGTAACGGTGTTGAGCTAGGGTCGGCGCACGTCGCGTTGGTTGCAGCAAGGATTGCCGGGTCGGTCGTGCTTGGGCGGGCCGTTTGGGGCTTTCAGGGTGCCGGTGCGGTTCCTATCCGGGGGTCAGGAGCGCGAGGCCGCCGTTTCTGTGGAGCTTGAGCAGGTTGTGGATCGCGCAGTGGAACCGCCATTGCTCGCGGGCGGCCTGTTTGCCGCGTAGCAGCAGCCGCCTGGCGTCCTGGACTGTGTCCATCTGGCCGAACACGGGCTCGACGATCGTTTTGCGGCGGGCGTACACGGCGCGGCCTTTCACCGTTCGCGTCTTGCGTGCCATCAGCTGCTTAGGAGTCGCGTTCTTTGGGATCGGCCCGCGCGGCGCCGGCGGTGGCGGCTCGGAGTGATCGAAGCGGCCGGTCGCGATGTACGGGTCGAGGCGGCGCCTGGTCGTGGTCTTGACGTTCTGCTCGGAGAAGTAGCCGCCGTCAGCGGTCAGCACCGCTCCGTCCGGGAGTTCGGCGTCGACCGCGTCGAGGTTCTGGTCGAGCTGGTCGAGCGCTGGTTCGAGCTGCTCGACGTCCGGGGCCTGATCGGAAACGTCGGCCGCGACGATCACCTGCGTCTCGGAATCGACGACCGCTTGCCCGTTGAAGCACTGGTGAAAGGAGCCGTCACTGGTTTTCATGATCCTCGACTCCGGGTCGGTGAAGTTCCTCTGCGCGGTCGGCTTCGGCGCGAACGGGTCACGTCCATCCCGGGGCGGCCGCGGCTTCTTACCCGCGGCTTCGAGCTGGGCGCGCCGCTTCGTCTCGCGCTCGAACGCTTCGGCCTCCAACGCCTGCTTGGCTTCACGGATCGCGGCCAGCCGCTGCTCACGTCGCTGAAGTTCTTGCGGGAGCTCGTCGCCGCGTAGCTCAGCACCAAACCTCTTGTCCTCCTCGGCGTCGACGCGCTCGGCCTCGCGGAGCAGCCGATCGACATTCCGGCGCAGCACCGCGATCTCCGCTTCAAGCTGCTGCTCTCTCTTCGCCATCCGCGCGTAGCTCATCGCCTTGCGCCGCGACGCGTTCGCGCGCAGCTTCGTCCCGTCCAACGCCAACGACCCCAACCCAACAAGCCTCGCCTTCCTACACAACCCAAGCGACTGCACAAACAGCTCCGACAACGCCGTCAGGTGACGCTTCCGGAACCGCGCGATCGACCGGTAATCCGGGTGTTGACCCGCGCACAGCATCCGCACCGCTACATCCCTGTGCGTCGCAGCCTCGAGCTTCCGAGACGACATCACCCCGTTCGCGTACCCGTACAGCAACAGCTTCACCATCAGCCGCGGGTCATACGGCGGAAAGCCACACTCCTCCTCGTACGAGGAGTAGATCGCCGACAGCTCCAACGCGCCCGTCTCGACCAGATCCGAGACGAAATGCGCCAGATCCCCCTCCGGCACCCACTCCGACAACACCGGCGCCATCAACAACACCTGCTCCGGGTCGTACGCGCGAAATGTCTTCTCCACACCAACCGGCGCCCGCCCAGCCGCCAGCTCGACGCTCGCAGGCACCTCGACCAGCCGCGCCTGTCCCTCCACCACCGACATCGACAACCTCCCGCGCTCGACACGGAGAATCTCTTCATACCCACCGGACATCACCCGCCCGGTACTGACCCGCGCTCCTAGCGGCGGGCCGGGTGCGATCGCGCTCGCCCGGCGCGAGGTTCGCGCGAGCGGGCGATCTTCAGGGTGCCGCGTTCGCCGACCCCGTCGATCGCCTCGCGCAGGCTCGCGACGTAGTCCCGCAGCGCCGCCGGGCCCTCGCGCGGCGACCTCGACCGCGCGCGAGCCGACGACGACGCCGTCGGCGAGCGCGGCGACCGCGGCGGCGTGCGCGGGCGTCGAGATGCCGAAGCCGGCGTAGAGCGGCAGCCAGGTCAGCTGCCCGCGCCCGCTCGACGAGCCCGGCGAGGGCGGGGGAGACGCTCGCTGCGCGCGCCCGTCGTCCCGGTCAGGCTAGACGAGGTAGAGCCAGCCGTCGCTGCCGCGCGGCGCAGAGCGCGATCCGCTCGTCGGTCGAGGTCGGGGCGACGAGCTGGATCGCGCGGCACCTCGGGGTGCTCCTCGACCGGCAGGTCGACGACGATCGCGCTCGTCGCGCCGGCCGCGGCGGTCGTCGGCGACGAAGCGCTCGTAGCCGTAGGCCTCGAGGATCGCCGCGTAGGTCATCGGCACGAGCGGCACCTCGACCCGGCGCGCGCGTCGCCGCGATGCACTCGAGGCACTCGGCCGTGCGCATCCCGCGGGCGAGCGCCCGCTCGGAGGCGCGCCTGGATCGTCGGCGCCCTCGGCGAGCGGGTCGGAGAACGGGATGCCGAGCTCGACGATGTCGGCGCCGCCCTCGACCGCGGCCTCGGCGAGCTCGGGCGTCTCCGGCTCGCAGACGAGGTAGATGACGAGCGCGGTCACGAGCGCGCGAGCACCTCGGCCAGGTCCTTGTCGCCGCGGCCGGAGAGGCAGACGACGACCAGCTCGGCGTCGAGGTCGAGCGCGCGGGCGAGCGCGTGGGCGCTCTCGAGCGCCGGGATGATCCCCTCGTCTCGGCCAGCCGGTGGAAGGCGGCGAGCGCCTCCTCGTCCGATGCAGGCGACGTACTCGGCGCGGCCGCTGTCGCGCAGCGCGGCGTGCTCGGGGCCGACGCCCGGGTAGTCGAGGCCCGGCCGAGATCGAGTGGGCGTCGGCGATCTGGCCGTCGTCGTCGGCGAGCACCGACGAGCGCGCGCCGTGCAGGATCGCGGTGCGGCCCCGGCCGAGGCTCGCCGCGCCCGCCGCCTCGACGCCGACGAGCCGCGTCCGGCGTCGTCGTGGAAGCCGGCGAAGATCCCGATCGCGTTCGAGCCGCCGCCGACGCAGGCGACGACCGCGTCCGGGAGCCGGCCCTCGGCCGCGAGCACCTGGCCGCGCGCCTCGTCGCCGATCACCCGCTGCAGGTCGCGGACGAGCTCCGGGTAGGGCGCCGGGCCGACGCACGAGCCGATCAGGTAGTGCGTCGTCTCGACGTTCGTGATCCAGTCGCGGATCGCCTCGCTCGTCGCCTCCTTCAGCGTGCGCGTGCCGAACTCGACCGCGTTCACCTCGGCGCCGAGCAGGCGCATCCGCTCGACGTTCGGGGCCTGCCGGCGCATGTCCTCGGCGCCCATGTAGACGACGCAGCTCGAGGCCGAAGCGCGCACAGACGGTCGCCGTCGCGACGCCGTGCTGGCCGGCGCCGGTCTCGGCGACGATCCGCCGCTTGCCGAGGCGCTGCGCGAGCACCGCCTGCCCGAGCGCGTTGTTCAGCTTGTGCGCGCCGGTGTGGAGCAGGTCCTCGCGCTTCAGGTAGACGCGGCGGTCGGGATCGAAGCGCGCGACGCGGGTCAGCGGCGTCGGCCGGCCGCCGTAGCTCGTCCGCAGCTCGTCGAGCTCCTGCCAGAAGCCGGGATCGCCGCGCGCCGCCGCCCAGCCGGCCGCGAGCTCGTCGAGCGCCGGGATCGAGCGTCTCGGGGACGTAGCGGCCGCCGTAGACGCCGAAGCGCTCGCTCATCGCGCCGCCCCGACGAAGGCGCGGACGGCGTCGTGGTCCTTGATCCCCGGCGAGCGCTCGGTCGAGCGGGCCGAGTCGACCGCCCAGGGCTGGACGGCGGCGATCGCCGCGGCGACGTTGTCCGGGCCGAGCCCGCCCGCGAGCATGACGCGGCCCCGCTGCGCGCGGGCCCGCTCGAGGTGGCTCGGGTCGTCCTCGGCCCAGGGCAGGTCGACGACCGTGCCGACCTGCTCGCCGGCCCGCCGCAGCACGGCGTCGCGCGAGCGGTGGCCGTCCTCGCGGCCGTAGAGCTGGACGAGGTCGGCGCCGGTCTCGCTCCTCCTCGCCGACGAAGACGGCGACGCGCAGCACGGTCGCGGGCGCGGCGAGGAGCGCCTCGGCGCGGCGCGGGCTCTCGCGGGCGAGGATGAACCCGACCATGTCGGCGCCGGCCTCGACGGCGGCGTCGACGTCCTCCTGCCGCGTCAGGCCGCAGACCTTGACGAGCGGCCGCGAGAGGAGCTCGCGCGAGCTTCGCCCCGGGTCGGGCGCGCGCATCAGCGTCGAGCCCGACGAGCATCGCCTGCGCGCCGGCGAGCTCGGCCGCGGCGCCCTGCGCCCGCGTCTCGATCGCCGACTCGGCGACGACGATGCGGTCGCGCGGGGCGGCGGCGAGCAGCTCGAGCTGGGCGCTCCGGTCGATCGCGAACGTCGAGAGGTCGCGGGCGTTGACGCCGATCACGGGCGCCGCCGAGCGCGGTCGCGCGGTCGAGCTCGTCGCGGTCGTGCGCCTCGACGAGCGTGTCGAGGCCGAGCTCGGAGGCGGCGCGAAGGAGGGCGGAGCACTGCTCGTCGTCGAGGTCGCGCAGGATCAGCAGACGCCGCGTCGGCGCCGGCCTCGGCCGCCGCCTGCAGGTGCTCGCGGCGGGAGAAGAAGCCCTTCGCGAGCAGCGGCAGCGAGGTCGCCGCGCGCGCCGCGCGCAGGTCGGCGAACGAGCCGCCGAAGCGCTCGTCGACGAGCACCGCTCATCGCCCGCGCCCCGGCGCGCTCGTAGCTCGCGCGCGACCTCGGCCGACGTCGCCGTCGGGCGGAGGTCGCCCGCCGAGGGCGAGCGGCGCTTGAACTCCGCGATCGCGCCGAAGCCCGGTGCGGCCAGGGCCTCGGCGAACCTCATCCGGGCTCCCCGCTGCCGCCGCTGCCGCCGCCGCCGCCGGGAGAAGGCGATCAGCTCCTCGAGCCGCGCGGCGGCCGCGCCCGGAGTCGATCGCCGCCCGCGCCCGGGCGAGGCCCTCGCGGAGGTCGGCGGCGTGGCCGGCGGCGGCGATCGCGCCGGCGGCGTTCAGGAGCGACGGCGGAGCGGTGGCCGCCCTCGCGCACCTCGCCGTCGAGGACGCCGCGGAGCGCGCGCGCGTTCGTCTCCGGGTCGCCGCCGCGGAGCGCGGCGGGGTCGCAGCGCCGAACCCCGAGCTCGTGGGGGTCGAGCTCGTAGGAGCGGACGGTGCCGTCCTCGACCTCGCAGACGAGGTTCGGGCCCGCGGGCGAGAGCTCGTCGATGCCGCCGGCGCCGTGGACGACGTAGGCGCGGCGCGCGTCGAGCGCGACGAGCGCCTCGGCGATCGTGCGCGCGAGCTCGGGCGCGTAGACGCCGACGACCTGCGCCCGGGCGCCGGCGGGGTTCGTCAGCGGCCCGAGCACGTTGAAGACCGTACGCGTCGCGAGCTCGCGGCGCACGGGTGCCGCGTGGCGCATCGCCGGATGGTGGGCCTGGGCGAAGAGGAACGCCGAAGCCGAGCTCGTCGATCGACTGCTCGATCCGCTCCGGCGGCAGCGTCGAGCTCGAAGCCGAGCGCCTCGAGCACGTCGGCGGCGCCGGTCGCCGACGAGGCGGCGCGGTTGCCGTGCTTGGCGACCCCGGCGCCGGCCGCCGCGGCGACGAGCGCCGCGCGGTCGAGATGTTCCAGGTGTTGGCGCCGTCGCCGCCCGTGCCGGCGGTGTCGACGAGGTCGTCGCGGCGGGGCTCGACGCGGAGCGACGTGCTCGCGCATCGCCTCGGCGGCAGCCGGCGATCTCCTCGGCGGTCTCGCCCTTCAGCGCGCAGGGCGACCAGGAAGCCGCCGATCTGGGCCGGGGTCGCCTCGCCGGCCATGATCGCGTCCATCACCTCGCGCGCCTCGGCGCGGTCGAGGTCGTGGCCGTCGAGCAGCCGGGCGAGCGCGTCGCTGGATCACGCGCGCCGCCAGGAAGTTGCGCGCGAGCGAGCGGCCCGGTCGGGCGTCAGCACCGACTCGGGATGGAACTGGACGCCGTCGACGCGCGAGCTCGCGGTGGCGCACCGCCATCACCTCGCCGTCGGCGGCGGTCGCCGAGACCTCGAGGCAGTCGGCGGCACCGAGGTCGCGGCGAGCGAGTGGTAGCGGCCGGCGGCGAAGCCGGCCGGCAGGCCGGCGAAGATGCCGCGCCCGTCGTGGCTCGACCGCCGTCGCCTTGCCGTGCACGAGCTCGCGCGCCTGCCCGACCTCGCCGCCGAAGACCGAGACGATCGCCTGGTGGCCGAGGCAGACGCCGAGCACCGGGACCGTGCCGGCGAAGGCGCGCACGCCTGCCTCCGAGATGCCGGCCGTGCTCGGGCCGGCCGGGCCCGGGCGAGATCACGAGGTGCGACGGCGCGAGCGCGCCGTCTCCTCGAGCTCGATCGCGTCGTTTCGTCGCACCACCACCTCCGCCCCGAGCTCGCCGAACAGGTGCGCCAGGTTGTAGGTGAACGAGTCGTAGTTGTCGATCAGGAGCAGCGCCATCTACGCCGCCCTCCGCCGCGTCGATCGCGCGCTCGAGCGCCGCGAGCTTGCGCAGGCACTCCTCGTGCTCGGCGGCCGGGTCGGAGTCGGCGACGATGCCGCCGCCCGCCTGCAGGTAGGCGACCCCGTCGCTGAGCAGATCGTCCGGATCGCGATGCAGGTGTCGAGGCCGACCGCCGGGGATGCGGTAGCCGACGAGCGCCCGCGTAGAAGCCGCGCCGGTAGCCCTCGAGCTCGGAGATGATCTGCATCGCGCGCACCTTCGGGGCGCCCGAGACCGTCCCGGCGGGGAAGTCAGGCGCGCAGCAGGTCGAAGGCGTCGACGCCGGCGCGCAGTCTCGCCGGCGACCTCGGAGACGAGGTGGGTGACGTGCGAGAAGCGCTCGGGCTCGAGGAAGCGCTCGACGTGGACGCTGCCGGGCAGGCAGACGCGCGAGAGGTCGTTGCGGCCGAGGTCGACGAGCATGACGTGCTCGGCGCGGTCCTTCTCGGAGGCGAGCAGCGCGCTCGGCGTCGCCGTCGCCGGCCGGCGGTCGTGCCGGCGATCGGGTTCAGGCTCGCCCGCGTCCCGTCGCGCTTCACGAGCGTCTCGGGCGAGGAGCCGACGAGCGCGAAGTCGCCGAGCTCGAGCAGGAACAGGTAGGGGGAGGGGTTGATGCGGCGCAGCGCGCGGTAGAGCGCGAGCGCCGAGGCCGACGTCGGCCGCTCGGCCCGCTGGGAGAGCACGATCTGGAAGGCGTCGCCGCGCGCGGATGTGCTCCTTGCAGCGGCCGACCTGCGCTCGTGTAGGTGGCCCGGTCGGGGAAGCGCTCGAGCGGCCCGCTGCGGTGCCCGCTCGCGGCCTGCGGTGGCCGCAGCGGCCGCGCGAGCAGCGCGGCGATCGCGTCGGGTCGCCCGCGAGCACCTCCGAGACGCCGCGGACGTGGTCGAAGCGCAGCAGCGTCTCGGCGACGACGAAGCGGCTCTCCGGCAGGCCGGAGCCCGCGCGCGGCAGCGGCACGGTCGGCTCGAGCTCGGCGATCGCAGTCGTAGCCGAGGTAGCCGACGACCGGCTCGCCGCAGCGCTCGGCCTCGGCGAGCGAGACGAGGCGCGAGCCGCAGCCGACGAGCGAGTAGCGCCCGAGCCGGCCCTGGTCGACCGACTCGAGCAGGAACGCTGCGCCGTGCCGGCGCCGCGCAGGCGCAGGTAGGCCCCGAGCGGCGTCAGGAGGTCGGTGTCGAGCAGCGTGGTCGTCGATCTTCTCGGGCATGAAAAACGACCCTCACGGGTCTGGGTCGAGCGGTGCGGGATGTCGGGCTGGCGCCTGTCGGGCTCAGGCGCAGGCTCCCGCCCCGCTCGCGCGCCAGGTCCACCAGGTCGGCTGCAGGGGGGAGGTCACCGCGACCCACGATAGGCGCTCCTGGTTCAATCCGCAAGCCGTGCCGATTCCCGACCTGCTCCGCGCGCTCCTGACCGCCGCCGGCCCGTCCGGGCACGAGGAGCCGGCGAGCGGGTCTGGCGCGAGGCGGCCGCGGCCTTCGCCGAGGTCAGCGGCGACACGCTCGGCACCTCGTACGCGCGGGTCGGCTCCGGCGGCGGCCGCACGCTGGCGCTCGTCGGCCATATCGACGAGATCGGCGTCACGGTCACCCACGTCGAGGGCAGCGGCCTGCTCGCCTTCAAGACGCTCGGCGGCATCGACGGCGAGATGCTGGCCGGCCAGCGGGTGACGATCGCCGGCCGCGGCGGCCCGGTCGAGGGCGTGATCGTGCCGCGGGGAGCGCTCGGGGCGCGGACGCTCGCAGGAGGGTGCGCTCCGCCGCCGACGACCTGCACATCGACATCGGCGCGGCGGGCAGCGAGGACGCCGACGCGCTCGTCGCGCCGGGCGACGCCGGCGTCTGGCACGGGCCGCCGCTCGAGCTGCCGAACGGGCGGCTCGTCTCGCGTGCGCTCGACAACCGGCTCGGTGCCTACGCGGCGCTCGAGGCGGCCCGCCGGCTCGCCGAGGGCGGCGCCGCCGGGGTCGACGTCGTCGCGGTCGCGGCGGTGCAGGAGGAGGTCGGCGGCGGCGGCGCCCGCGCCGCCGCCTTCGCGCTCGAGCCGGACGTCGCCCTCGTCGTCGACGTCACCTGGTCGACCGACGTGCCCGGCGCGAGCGCGCGGCGGGCGGGCAGCGTCGAGCTCGGCTCGGGCGCCGCGATCACGCGCGGCCCGGTCGTCAACCCGCACGTCGCCGCGCTGCTCCTCGTCGGCGGCGGCGGCGGAGGCGATCCCGCACGTGCGTCGAGGTCTACGCGCGCTCGACCCAGACCGACGCCGACGCGATCCATGCGGCGCGCGGCGGCGTCCCGACCGGGCTCGTCTCGATCCCGCTCCGCTACATGCACTCCCCCTGCGAGCTCTGCGCCCTCGCCGACCTCGAGGCGGTCGTGCAGCTGCTCGTCGCCTTCGCCCGCCGCCTCGGCCCCGAGATCTCGTTCCTGCGCTAGCCTCGGACGGTGCCCCGCAGCGTGATCGTCGGCGCGACGAGGACGCCGTTCGGCAGGCTCGGCGGCGGCCTCGCTGCGCGCTCCGCGGCCGAGCTCGGCGCGGTCGCGATCCGGGCGGCGCTCGAGCGGGCCGGGGTCGAGCCGGCCGAGCCCGAGTACGTGATCATGGGCCAGGTGCTGCAGGGTGGCGCCGGCCAGGCGCCGGCCCGGCAGGCGGCGGTCGGGGCGGGGCTGCCGCTCGAGACGCCGGCCGAGACGATCAACAAGGTCTGCGCCTCCTCGCTCCGAGCGATCGAGCTCGCCGACTCGATGATCCGCGCCGGCGACGCGGAGCTCGTCGTCACCGGCGGGATGGAGTCGATGTCGAACGCGCCCTACGCGCTCGCCGGGGCGCGCTTCGGCTACCGGCTCGGCGACGGCAGCCTGATCGACCTCCTCGTCCACGACGGGCTCGTCTCGACCTTCGACGGGCGCCACATGGTCGAGCAGGCCTCGTTCGTCGCGCGCGAGCTCGGCATCGCCCGCGAGCAGCAGGACGCCTGGGCCTACCGCTCGCACGCGCGGGCGATCGCCGCGATCGACGCGGGCCGCTTCGCCGACGAGCTCGTCGCCGGTCGGCGAGGTCGAGGCCGACGAGAGCCCGCGCCGCGACACGACGCTCGCGCAGCTCGCGGCCCTGCCGCCCGTCTTCGACGAGGAGGGGACGACGACCGCCGGTAACGCGCCCGGGGTCAACGACGGCGCCTCCTGCGTGCTCGTCGCGAGCGAGGCGTGGGCGGCGCGGCGCGGGATCGAGCCGCTCGCGACGATCCTCGCCCAGGGCTACGTCGCCGACGAGTTCGCCTACCTCGCGCGCACGCCGGCGAAGGCGGCCGCGCGTCGCGCTCGCCCGTGCCGGCAAGGCGATCGACGAGGTCAAGCGGGTCGAGATCAACGAGGCGTTCTCGTCGGTCGCCGTGCACTCGACCGCAGCTCCTCGGCGTCGACGAGGAGCTCGTCAACGTCAACGGCGGCGCCGTCGCGCTCGGCCACCCGATCGGTGCCTCGGGCGGCCGGATCGTGACGACGCTCGTGCACGAGCTGCGGCGCGAGGGCGGCGGGGTCGGGCTCGCCGCGATCTGCTCCGGCGGCGGCCAGGGCGACGCGCTGCTGCTCGAGGCATGAGCGACGAGGTCCGCGCTGGCCGGCGGCCTCGTCGTCCGCGAGGGCTGCGTCCTCCTCGTCCACCGCCCCGCCTACGGCGACTGGACCTTCCCGAAGGGCAAGCTCGAGCCGGGCGAGACCTGGCAGGAGGCGGCCCGGCGCGAGCTCGAAGAGGAGACAGGGCTGCCGGTCGAGCTCGGCGGCGAGGTCGGCCGCACCTTCTACCGTGACGTCCTCCGGGCGCGACAAGGAGGTCCGCTACTACCTGGCCGCGAGCGACGAGGAGCCGGCGGCCCAGAACGAGGTCGACGAGGTCCGCTTCGTGCCGCTCGCCGACGCGGCCGGGCTCCTCACCTACCGGCGCGACCGCCAGCTGATCTGGCGCCTCGCTCGCGGGGGCATGACCGCGACTGCCTTCCCCCACGTCCTCGTCGTCGGCGCCGGCCAGATGGGCGGCGGGCATCGCCCAGGTCGTCGCCGCCTCGGGCCGGCAGGTCTCGCTGCTCGACCCGCTCGCCGGCGCGACGCGAGCGGGCGCTCGCGGCGATGGCGAAGAGCCTCGCCCGGCTGCACGAGAAGGGTGGGGCGCCGAGCCCGCCTCGGTGCTCGCGCGGATCGCGGTCGTCGAGGAGCTCGCTCCGGCCGACCTGATGATCGAGGCGGTCGTCGAGGAGGCGGCGGCGAAGGAGGCGGTGTTCCGCCGCGCCGACGCCGAGCTCCCCGGCGCATGCCGTGCTCGCCTCGAACACGAGCTCGATCCCGATCGGCTCGCTCGCCGCGGTCACGAGCCGCCCGGACCGCGTGATCGGTCATGCACTTCTTCAACCCGGTGCCGCTGCTCTCGCTCGTCGAGGTGATCCCGGCCGCGGCGACCTCGCCGGCGACGACCGCGGCGGTGACGGCGCTCGCCCGCGAGCTCGGCAAGGAGCCCGTCGAGGCGCGCGACGTCGCCGGCTTCGTCTCCAACCGGATCCTGATGCCGTTCATCAACGAGGCCGTCTACGCGCTCGCGGCCGGCGTCGCCGGCGCCCGAGGCGATCGACACCGTCGCCCGGCTCGGCTTCGGCCATCCGCTCGGCCCGCTCGCGCTCGCCGACCTGATCGGGCTCGACACCTGCGTCGCGATCATGGAGGTGCTCGAGCGCGGCCTCGGCGAGCCGCGCTACGCGCCCCTGCCCGCTGCTACGCGAGCACGTCGCCGCCGGCCGGCTCGGCCGCAAGTCGGGGCGAGGGCTTCTTCGCCTACTGAGCTCAGCCCTGGAACGCCGTCTCGGCCGTCCGCTCGACGCGTCCGACGGCGGCCGGCAGGTCGGCGCGGCGCGGCCGCCTTCGACCGCCCGCCCGAGCTCGACGATGCGGCCGGCGGCCAGGCGTGACTCGTCGGTCGCGAGGGCGCGGACGCGCAGCTCGGCGACGACAGCGTCCTGATGGGCGCCGATCAGGTCTTGGACGGCGCGGAGTGCGTCGGCGAGCGTCGCGAGCGGGTCGCCCTCGCCGAGGGCGGCGAGCTCGGCGGCGTAGCGGGCGTGCTTGGCGCGGATCCGGACGGCGTGCAGCTCGTCGTCGCCCGGCGGCTCGCCGAGCTCGCGGTAGGCGGCGCCGAATCGCTCGACCTCGCGGCGGGCGAGCCCGACCAGCGAGACGCCCGCGTCGCGGACCCGCAGCTCTGCGAGCGCCTCGGCGAAGCGCGTCAAAAGCGTCGGGTAGCGCTCCCCGGCCAGCGCGGCGAGCAGCGTCTCGCGCTGGCGCAGCCGCTCGCGCTCGAGCGCCGCCACGATCGCCTCGGCGCCGGCCTGGTCAGGGTCGAGCGCGGGCAGGAGCGAGCGCAGGCGTTCGATCAGGACGTCGAGGTCGCGAACCGGACCGGAGACGCCGCCCAGCCAGCGGAGCTCCCGGTCGACGCCGGCAAGCTGGTCACGGACGAGCGGCCGCGAGGCCCGGACCAGCGCGCGCGAGCGCCTGGTCGCGACGCGGAAGCGATGCAGGTCCTCCGGGTCCGACCCTCGCGGACGCCGGGGCTCGTCCGCTCGATCGCGCTCAGCTGGCGCTCGAGCAGAGCGCGAAGATCGTCGATTGCAGGCACTTCGCTCTGATCCTAAGCGACCTGTGGCGGTGGGACGGCGCGAGGGCGCGGCGACGGAGGATCCGCGGTCTGCCTCAGGCGGCTTGGCGCCGGGAGGCGAGCTCGATCGCCGCGCCCTCGCGGACGCCGCCGCCGCGGACGACCCGAAGCGGGACGTGCAGGCGGGCCTGCAGCGCCTCGAGGATGACGGCCCCGGCCGCGAGCGTCCGGACGCGGTCGGCGTGGACGTCGTAGAGCTTCGCGATCTCGTCCGCAGGCGTCCGGGCGAGGATCCCGGCGACCTCGTCGAGCTCGTCGGGGCCGAGCACCGGCCCGACGATCGAGCGGATTGCGCGGGCGCTGCCGCCGACGGCGAGGGCCAGCTCGGGCGCCGGTGGCACAAAGCCCTCGAGCAGGCGGTTGATCTCGGTGCGGGCCCGCGCGAGCACGGCGTCGCCGGGCGGGTCGTCGCCGAGCAGGCGGCTCGTCAGCCGCATCGAGCCGATGTCGACCGAGCGCACCCACGCGACCCCGTCACGCCTCGTCCCGACCGCGACCTGGGAGGAGCCGCCGCCGACGTCGCAGACGGCGATCAGGGCCCGCTGGCCCCGCCGGGTCGCGGCGATCGCGCCGATGAACGCGAGCCGGCCCTCCTCCTGCGGTGAGAGCTGCCGGACCGGGACGCCGGACTCGGCGGTCAGCCGAGCGATCAGCTCGGCGCCGTTCCGCGCCTGGCGGCCCGGGCTCGCGACGAGCACCTCGGTCCGCTCGGCGCCGTGTCTGCGCGCGACGGCGACGAGATGGGTGACCGTGTCGGCGGTCTCTGCCAGCTTGTCGGCCGGGATGCCGCCGGTGCGCTCGATCGGCTCGCCGAGCCGGAGCAACGACTTCTCGCGGTAGAGCTCCGTGCCGCCCTCAGCGACGTGGAGCCGAACCGTGTTGGAGCCCACGTCGATGACGCCGACCGGCACACCCCCATGATGACCCCGCCACATGTCGGCGGGCCTCAGGCCCCCGGCGTCGCGCGCCGCCGGGCGCGCACGCGGCCGCGCATCGCGATCAGCTGCGAGGAGCGCCGCCGCTCGCCGGGCTCGGGCTCGACCCGGTCCCAGGTTCCGTCGGGGTTCAGCGTCCAGGCCTGCGAGTTGTCGCTGAGGAGCCGGCGGAAGATCGTCTCGATCTCGGCCCGGACGTGCGCCGCCTCGACGGGGGCAATCATCTCGATCCGGTGGTCGAGGTTGCGCGGCATCAGGTCGGCGCTGCCGAGCAGGTAGCTCTTCGTCTCGCCGGCCTCGAAGCAGTAGAGGCGGCTGTGCTCGAGGAAGCGGCCGAGGATCGAGCGGACCCGGATCCGCTCAGAGAGGCCCTCGATTCCGGGCCGGAGGACGCAGACCGCCCGCACGATCAGGTCGATCTCGGCGCCGGCCTGCGAGGCCTTGTAGAGCTCCTCGACGATCTGCGGGTCGGCGATGTTGTTGACCTTGATCCTGATCCGCGCGTGCTCGCCGGCGGTCGCGGCGGCGCCGACCGCGCGGATGCGCTCGGTCAGCTCGCGCCGCAGGTTGAACGGCGCGACGAGGATCTTGCGGAACGTCCGCGGGCGGCCGAAGCCGGTGACGAAGTTGAAGAGGTCGGCGATGTCGGCGGTGATGTCGGGGTCGGCCGTGAACAGCCCGACGTCCTCGTAGATCCGCGCCGTCGTCGCGTTGTAGTTGCCGGTGCCGATGTGGGCGTACCGCTGCAGCGAGTCGCCCTCGCGGCGGATGACGAGCGTCGTCTTCGCGTGGATCTTCAGGTCGGGGAAGCCGTAGACGACGTGCACGCCCGCCTGCTCGAGCGAGCGGGCCCACTCGATGTTGCGGCGCTCGTCGAAGCGGGCCTTCAGCTCGACGATGCAGACGCTCTGCTTGCCCTCCTCGGCCGCCTCGATCAGGGCCGGGGCGAGCGCCGAGTCGAGGCTCGTCCGGTAGACGGTCGTCTTCAGCGTCGCGACGGCCGGGTCCTTGGCGGCGTCGCGCACGAACGTCTCGACGCTCGTCGCGAACGAGTCGTAGGGATGCTGGACGACGATGTCGGAGGCGGCGATCTCGGAGAAGAGGTCGCCGTCCTTCGGCTTGGCGAGCCGCCGCTGGGTCTGCGGCGCCCACGGCTCGTACTTCAGGTCGGGCCGGTCGAGGTCGTAGAGCTGGATCACCTCGCGCAGGTCGAGCAGCCCGTGGATCGGGTAGACCGCGTCCGGGCGCACGGCGAGCCGCTCGGTCAGCCGCGCGACCATCGCCCGCGAGATCGAGCTCGAGACCTCGAGCCGCACGACGGCGCCGAACCGCCGCTTGCGCAGCTCGGTCTCGACCGCCTCGAGCAGGTCGTCGGCGTCGTCGGAGATCTCGGTGTCGCCGTCCCGGGTGACGCGGAAGGCGGCGCGCTCGGTCAGCTCCATGCCAGGGAAGACCCAGCTCAGGTGGTGGGAGATGACGCCCTCGAGCGGCACCGAGAGCCCCCGGTCGCCGATCGAGACGAACCGCGGCAGCGTCTCGGGCACCTTGACGCGGGCGAACCGCTCCTCGCCCGAGTCGGGGTCGCGGACCGTGACCCCGAGCGAGAGCGTCAGCCCCGAGATGTAGGGGAACGGCTGGCCGGGCCCGACCGCGAGCGGGGTCAGGACCGGGTAGATCTGGCGGGCGAAGCGCGTCTCGAGCTCGGCGCGCTCCTCCTCGGTCGCGTCCTCGATCGTGCCGACGACGATCCCCTCACGGGCGAGCGCCGGCCCGAGCTCGTCGCGCCAGAGCTTCGACTGGGCCGCGGTCAGCTCGAGCACCCGTTCGCGCACGTCGGCGAGCGCCTGCTGGGGGGTGCGCCCGTCGGGCGAGCGGACGTTGACCCGCGCGACCACCTGGTCGAGCAGCCCGGCGACGCGGACCATGAAGAACTCGTCGAGGTTCGAGGAGAAGATCGAGCAGAACTTGACGCGTTCGAGCAGCGGCTCGGCCGGGTCGGCGGCCAGGTCGAGAACGCGCTGGTTCAGGTCGAGCCACGAGAGCTCTCGGTTGAGGAGGGTGTCGCTCGGTGTCTCTGTCGGCGGTCTACTGGGTCGTCGCCAAGGCGGCTCATCATCCCCGAACGCAGGTGAACGTGTGGTGTCGATCTGGTGAACGGCGCTGCTGCATGCTAGCCCGCTGCCGCCGCGGCCGGGTTGATGAGAACGTTCGCCCGGGCGCCGGCAGATGCCCGGACTATGCTGCGCCGATGCGGAACGACCGGGTGCTCGTCGTGGCCGCCGTGATCATCGGGGTCGTCCTGATCGCCATCTCCATCGTCTACTTCGCCGAGCCGGCCCGCTCGCTGCCGAGCTTCTTCCCCGGCCACCAGGCGGGCTCGAGCCACCATCACACGAAGCACGGGATCGCCGCGCTGCTGCTCGGGGTCGGCTGCCTCGTCTTCGCCTGGTTCCGCTCGGCGCCGAAGCGCCCGGCCGCCTCTGCGTGATCCTCGCCTCGCTGATCAGCTACCCGCGGGCGGTCATCCTCGGGCTCATCCAGGGCGTCACCGAGCTCTTCCCGGTCTCGAGCCTCGGCCACTCGGTGCTCCTGCCCAAGCTGCTCGGCTGGGACATCCACCAGAACGCGAGCTACTTCCTCACCTTCCTCGTCGCCACGCACCTCGCGACCGCGCTCGTCCTGCTCGGCTTCTTCTGGCGCGACTGGGTGCGGATCGTGCACGGGCTCGGCCGCTCCCTGCGCGACCGCGGGATCGCCCCGGCGGACGCGGATGCGAAGCTCGGCTGGCTGCTCGTCGTCGGCACGATCCCGACCGGGATCCTCGGGCTCCTGTTCCAGGACGCGCTCCGCTCGGCCTTCGACTCGGGGCCGGCGGCCGCCGCCTTCCTGATGGCCAACGGCGTCCTCCTCGCCGTCGCCGAGCGCATGCGGCGGCGCGCGCCGCAGGTCGAGGGCGACGACGACACGCGGATCGCGCGCCAGACCGGCTTCGGGCAGGCCCTCGGGGTCGGCACGATCCAGTCGCTCGGGCTGATCCCCGGCTTCTCCCGCTCGGGAGCCGCGATGGCGGGCGGCCTCTTCAGCGGCCTCTCGCACAAGGACGCGGCCCGCTTCGCCTTCCTGCTCGCGACCCCGATCATCCTGGCGGCGGCCGTGCTGAAGCTGCCGGAGCTGCTCGGCAGCGAGGGTAACGGCGTCCGCGGGCCCGCGCTCGCCGGCGCGGTTGCGGCGGCGGCGAGCGCCTACGTCAGCGTGCGCTTCCTGATGCGCTACTTCGAGACGCGGACCCTGGTCCCCTTCGCCGTCTACTGCCTCGCCGCCGGCTTCGCCGCGTCGCTCTACTTCGCGCTCAACTGAATGTCATGAAGGGGGCCTCCTCGGTGGCACGCTCTGCGTGTCATCGAAGGACGACCGCGAAGGAGGCCCGTTCGTATGTTGCATGCTGGTTTGGATCTGAGTCGGAAGCGTTTGGACTATTGCCTGCTTGATGAGGATGGTGTGCGTGTCGAGGTCGGGAAGGCGCCGCCTGATGGGGATGGTCTGGCCGGGTTTGTCCGTCGTGTTGAGGAGCGCTACGGCAGGGTGATGGTGCGGGCGGCGATCGAGTCGATGAACGGTGCCCGGTTCGTGCACGACACGCTTGAGCGGCTGGGCTGGGAGGTCGAGGTCGCCGACGCGGCGAAGGTGAAGGGGTTGGCGCCGTTGGCGTGCAAGACCGACCGGATCGACGCGTGGGTGCTGGCCGAGCTGTCGCGCCGCGAGCTTGTGCCGGCGATCTGGCTGCCGTCGTTCGAGATGCGCCAGGAGCGTGAGCGGGCCCGCTGGCGGCTGTTCCTCGTGCGGAAGCGGAGCTCGTTGAAACACCGCGTGCACGCGCAGCTGCTCGCGTTCGGGCATCCCTGCCCGGTCTCCGACCTGTTTGGGGAGCGTGGCCGGCAGCTGCTCGAAGGGCTCGAGTTCCCGGAGCCGTGGCGCTCGGATGTGCTCGCTGCGGTCGGGATGATCGACGAGCTCGACCGCGAGATCAACGCGATCGACCATGAGCTGAAAGCGCTGGGCGCCGACCACCGCTACATCCCGCTGCTGACGACGGTCCCGGGATCGCCTGGGTGCTCGGCTACACGATCGCGGCCGAGATCGGCGACATCAACCGGTTCGCCGCCCCGAAGAAGCTGACCGGCTACACGGGCCTCTGCCCGCGTGTCTACCAGTCAGGGGGCACCGACCGCCGCGGCCCCCTGACCCACGCCGGCCCGAATACCTGCGCTGGGCGCTGATGGAGGCAGCGGTGCACGCCTGCCGCCACCCGGCCTACCACGACCGCTACGAGCGCAACAAGCAACGGCTCGGCAAACAGCGCGGCCCCCCCCCCCCCCCTTTTTTTTTTTTTTTTTTTTTTTTTTTTTTTTTTTTTTTTTTTTTTTTTTTTTTTTTTTTTTTTTTTTTTTTTTTTTTTTTTTTTTTTTTTTTTTTTTTTTTTTTTTTTTTTTTTGCCAAGTCGCCCAAGTCGCGGGCTATCCCGGGCTTCTCCCGCTCGGGAGCCGCGATGGCCGGCGGCCTCTTCTTCGGTCTCTCCCACAAGGACGCCGCCCGCTTCGCCTTCCTCCTCGCGACGCCGATCATCCTCGCCGCGGCGGTGCTGAAGCTGCCGGAGCTGCTCGGCAGCGAGGGCAACGGCGTCCGCGGGCCCGCGCTCGCCGGCGCGCTCGCGGCGGCGGCGAGCGCCTACGTGAGCGTGCGCTTCCTGATGCGCTACTTCGAGACGCGGACGCTCGTCCCGTTCGCCGTCTATTGCCTCGTCGCCGGCTTCGCCGCGTCGCTCTACTTCGCGCTCAGCTGAGCCCCTCGGGCCGGGCGACTTCCACGAGCTGGCACCGTGCTACTCGCGCCGCGCGCGCGTCGCCGCCGAACGAACCCGTCAACCCGGCCTGCGGAAACGGCGCGACGTCGCTGGCGATCGATTACGAGCCGAAGACGACGAGCGCAACGGTCGCGGTGCCGAGCACGACCCCGGCCGCGAGGAGCGCGAGCCCCACCCGGGCGTCGAGGCGCGCGAACTCGCCGCGGTCGACGGCCTTCTCGACGGCCCGGATCCGCAGGTGGCCGACGACCATGCAGGCGATCCCGAGCAGGCCGTATCCGGCGCCGACAGCCTGGTAGGGCCACGCGGTCGCACCCGTGACGCCCGGAACGATCCGGCCGAGGCCGATACAGACCGCGAAGGCGGCAAGACCGGTCCGCCACCAGGCCAGGTAGGTGCGCTCGTTCGCGAGGCGCGTGCGCCGCGCCGCGTCTTGCGTCTCGCCGACGCTCACGGCGGCTAAGCCTAATCGGCCCGGGCTACGGCCGGTGCGAGGCGTCGGTCAGCTCGCGCAGCTCGCCGGTGACGACGAAGCCGACCTGCTCGCCGATATCGACGGCGTGGTCGCCGATGCGCTCGACGCAGCGGGAGATGACGAGCATCCGCAGCCCGTACTCGCGCTCCTCGGGCGAGTCGCCGAGCGAGAGGACGTCGTCGACGGCCTGGCGGTTTGCCCGGTCGATCAGGTCGTCGAGATCGTTCAGCGACGCCGCCTTGTCGGCGTCGCGGTCGGCGAACGCGTCGAGCGCGACGCGGATCATCTGCTCGGCGCGCTGGCCCATGTCCTCGAGCGAGTTGAGAATCCGGTCGTCAGAGACGTCGAGCCCGCCCATCAGCTTCGTCAGCTTGGCGACGGTGACGCAGTAGTCGGCCATGCGCTCCAGGTGCAGGTTGACCCGGAGCATGGCGAGCACCAGCCGCAGGTCGATCGCGACCGGCGTCTGGCGGGCGAGCAGCGACTGCACGCCGGTCTCGATCGCGAGGTAGCGGCGGTCGATCTCGTCGTCGAAGCCGATCACCTCGTCGGCGAGCTCGTCGTCCCCGCGGGCGAGCGCGTTCAGCGCCGAGCGGAGCGCCCGCAGGACGAGATCGCCCTCGGACTGGATCGCGGCCTCGAGGGCCCCGAGCTCCTCGTGGAACGACGCCCTCATCCGAAGCGGCCGGTGACGTACCCCTCGGTGCGCTCGTCGGAGGGCTGGGTGAAGATCTTCTCGGTCGAGTCGTACTCGACGAGGATCCCGTGACGGCTGCCGTCCTCCTCGAGCTGGAGGCTGAAGAAGGCGGTCATCTCGGCGACGCGCGCCGCCTGCTGCATGTTGTGGGTGACGATCACGAGCGTGTAGTCGCGCTTCAGTTCCTGCATCAGGTCCTCGATCGCCTGGGTCGAGATCGGGTCGAGCGCCGAGGCCGGCTCGTCGAGCAGCACGACGTCGGGCTCGACCGCGATCGCCCGGGCGATGCAGAGGCGCTGCTGCTGGCCGCCGGAGAGACCGAGCGCCGAGCGCTTCAGCCGGTGCTTGACCTCGTCCCAGATCGCCGCCCCGCGCAGAGCCTTCTCGACGCGGTCGTCGAGGAGTCCTTCATCCCGAGGATGCGCAGCCCGTAGGCGACGTTGTCGTAGATCGACTTCGGGAACGGGTTCGGGCGCTGGAAGACCATCCCGATCCGGCGGCGCACCTCGATCGGGTCGACGCCCGCCCCGTAGAGGTCGGTGCCGTGGTAGAGGAGGTTCCCGTCGATCCGCGCGCTCGCGACCAGGTCGTTCATCCGGTTCAGGCAGCGGAGGAAGGTCGACTTGCCGCAGCCCGACGGCCCGATCAGCGCCGTGATCGCGTTCTGGTAGATCTCGAGCGAGACGTCGCTGACGGCGAGCGCCTTGCCGTAGAAGACGGAGAGGTCGCTGGACGTCGAAGACCGTGTCCTTGTGGAGCGGCGCTCGGCCTGTCGCCTGCGGCAACGAGCGGCGCGGGCGACGTTCGCCGCTCGGGCTCCGTGACGGCAGGCGCATCGGAGTGGGGCGGCTCCACGACGTTCACCGGGTCGAGTGTCGCGGCCGGGGGCGCGCCGCTGGGTACACAACATGTGAACGTCTCGTGACGGAGTGGTGACAGGCCCTCGCGCGTCGCCTGTCCGCTGGAAAGGTACTGCCCGTGGAAGCCGGATCCGCGACGCCGCCGCGCCGGTCCGCGGCCTGCGCCGCACGCGCCGGCTCTACGACCGGATCGGCGAGCGCGCCTTCAGGTGGCTGACCGCGCTCGCGGCGATCCTCTCGCGTCGTGCTCGTCATCGCGATCGCCTACGAGCTCGTCCGGCAGGCGTGCCCGCGATCAGGAAGTACGGGCTCTCCTTCGTCTGGCAGGAGGGCGCGGCGACCCCGACGCTGGGCGAGCTCTACGGCGCCCGCGAGTTCCTGATCGGGACGCTGATCACCTCGTTCGGCGCCATCCTGATCGCGGCGCCGCTCTCGATCGCGATCGGCCTCTTCCTGAGCGAGCTCGCGCCGCCGAGCATCCGCGGCCCGATCGGCTCCCTCGTCGACATGCTCGCCGCCGTGCCGAGCGTCGTCATCGGCCTCTGGGGGATCCTCGTCCTCGGCGCCGTTCGTGCACGCGGACATCGAGCCGGTCCTCCACGACGTGCTCGGCTTCATCCCGATCTTCGGGAGCCTCCCGGGCCGCCGGCAGAGAGCGTCTTCACCGCGATGCTCGTCCTCGCGATCATGGCGACGCCGATCATCTCCCGATCTGCCGCGAGCTCTTCATCAACGTGCCGAGGGACCTCGAGGAGGCGGCGATCGGGCTCGGGGCGACCCGCTGGGAGATGGTCCGGGGCGTGATCGTCCCGTCCGCGCGCGGCGGCATGGTGGCACGGTGTCTCGGGCTCGGGCGCGCCCTCGGCGAGGCGATCGCGGTCACCCAGGTGATCGGCGGTTCTGGCCGATCAAGCTCAACATCTTCGAGCCGGGGACCGCTCGCCAGCCAGATCGCGAACTCCTACTCGAGCTTCCTCGACGCTCAACCGCGCCTCGCTGATCTACCTCGGCCTGATCCTGCTCGTGATCACCTTCACGAACTTCATCGCCCAGCAGATCGTCCACCGCTTCGACCGGCAGAGAGGGGCCTAGATGAGCGTCCACGCAGCCGCCTCCGCTGCAGGCGACCGGGCACTCGCGCCGGCGCCTGCTGCGCAACCGGGCCGCGGAGCTCACCGCGATCCTCGCCGCCCTGCTCGCCCTCGCCGTCCTCGCGATCCTCGTCATCTCGGTGCTCGTGCGGGCCTGGCCGGCGCTCAGCCTCGACTTCTTCATCAAGGGGCCCTCCTACGACGCCTACGGCCGACCAGCGGCGGCATCGCGCCGGCGATCGTCGGCACGCTGATGCTCGATCCTGATCGCGGCAGCGATCTCGGTCCCGCTCGGCGTACTCGCCGCCGTCTGGGTGAACGAGTTCGCCCCGCGGCGCCTCGCCGAGCAGGTGAAGCTCTACCTCGACGTCCTGAACGGCTTCCCGTCGATCGTGATCGGGATCTTCGTCTTACGGCTCGTCGTCACTCGAAGGTGCCGCTCCTGGAATCGGCGCCACCGAGCGCCTGGGCCGGCGGGTTCGCGCTCTCGATCGTGATGCTGCCGCTCGTCTCGCGGACGACGATGGAGGTGCTCGCGCTCGTCCCCAACCACCTGCGCGAGGCGAGCTACGCCCTCGGCGTCGCGAAGTGGCGGACGGTGATCAGCGTCGTCCTGCCGACCGCGATCGGCGGGATCATGACCGGGACGACCCTCGCGGTCGCCCGCGCCGCCGGCGAGACCGCCCCGCTCCTCTTCGTCTGCGCGGCGACGACACGTCGTCGTCTGGAATCCGAAGGCGCTCAGCTCGATCCCGTTCACGATCTTCGCCGACTACGACCCGAGGCGCGCGGCCAGGCGCAGGCCTGGGGGGCGGCGTTCACGCTGATCTTCCTGGTGCTCGTCTTGAGCCTCACCTCGCGCTACTTCCTCGACCGGTCGAAGCGCAAACGCGCGGACAGATTCGTAGGCCGAGCAGCCGCGCAAGCGTTCACCAGTTCGTCACCGGATGCCACAGCCCGGCTGCCCACGCGGCATAGCGTGAGCGGCAGGCTGGACGCGCACCGAAGTCGCGACGCGAACCGTCCCCGCAAGACATGCTGAGCGACCAATCCCCAGGACACAAGGAATGCTTATGAAAGAGGAAGAGACTTGCCCTTCTCGTGACGTGTGCGGCGCTGGCTGCTGTCGGCCGCGGGTGCGAGCCGCGCAGACCGACCGACGTCTCGCTCTCGGGCGCCGGCAGCAGCCTCGTGAACCCGCTCGTCCATCATCGCAGTCGTGCCCGCGGTCGCGGGCTTTGACGATCAGCTATGGCAGCGTCGGCGGCGGCACCGGCATCGCCGACATCACGGCTCGCACGGTCGACTTCGGCGCCTCCGATGCCCCGCTCAACCCGACCAGCAGGCCGCGTGCAACGCGGCCCGCCGGCTCACCTGCATCGAGATCCCCTGGGCGCTCTCGGCGACGACGTCCCTACAACATCACGGGCGTCCCGAACCAGATCCATCTGAGCGGCGCCGTCGTCGCGAGATCTTCCTCGGGCAGATCACGAACTGGAACGACCCGGCGATCGCGAAGCTGAACCCGACTCACGTTCCCGAACCTGGCGATCACGCCGGTGCACCGCTCGGACGGCTCGGGTGACACCTACGCGTTCACCGACTACCTGGCCAGTCGTCTCGCCGACCTTCAAGAATAGGTCGGCGTCAACACGACGGTCAACTGGCCGTCGGGGTCGGCGCCCGCGAGCGGCAACGCCGGCATCGCCGGCGTCATCTCGAGCACGCCGGGCGCGATCGGCTACATCAGCGCCGCCTACACCGTCAACCACCTGAAGGTGGCGGCGGTCCAGAACGCGGCCGGCGGCTTCGCGACGCCGGGCCTCCGCGGGATCGCGGCGGCGGCGGCGGCGTTCCCGACCCCGACCTCGACCGCGAACGGCGTCGAGATGCACATCGTCGACCCGCCGAAGTCGGCCGGCAAGCTCGCCTACCCGATCTCGACCTACACCTACATCATCGTCCCGGCGCAGTCGCCGAAGGCGACCGAGCTCCGGAAGCTGATCTTCTGGGCGCTCACCGTCGGCGACAAGACCTACGGCCCGAAGCTGATCTTCGTGCCGAAGTTCCCGACGAAGATCCTCGTCGCGGCCGAGAAGGCGCTGAAGCTGATCCAGTGCCCCTCGAGCGGCTGCTCGTAGGGATCGACTCAAAGCTCCCCGTCCGGGGGTGACAGAGCGGAGGGCGCCGACGGGCGCCCTTCCGCGTTTTCTCCTAGGATCCGGGTGTGAGCGACGAGGTTCGCGCGCTGATCGAGGCCTACGACGCGGCCTGGAACCGCCAGGATCTCGACGGGCTCTGCGCGTTTCACGCCGACGACGTCGTCTTCGCGAACCACACGGCGGGCGAGCGCGTCGAGGGCGCCGAGGCGGTCCGCGCCACATCGGCGGCATCTTCGAGCGCTGGCCGACGCTCCGCTTCCGCGGCCGGCGCCTCTACGTCGCCGACGACTTCGCCGTCTCCGAGTGGACGGCCTCGGCGACCCGCCCGACGGCGCCGAGATCGAGTGGGACGGGGTCGACGTCTTCCCGATCCGCGACGGCAAGATCGCGCGCAAGGACGTCTACTCCTCCTCGCACGCGCCGCGCGTGCTCCTAGCCGGCCTACGGCTGGTCAGGGAAGGTGGCGCGGATGCGCAGGCCGGCGCCGCGCGCCCCGGTCGCCTCGACCGTGCCGCCGGCGGCGGCGACGACGTGCTTGACGATCGCGAGGCCGAGCCCGGTGCCGCGGGTCGCCCGGGCGGCGTCGGCGCGCCAGAAGCGCTCGAAGAGCCGGGCCAGGTCGCGCGTCGCCGACGCCGATCCCGTCGTCCGTCGGCGGCGAGCACGGTCGACGCCGGGCTCGCGGCGTGACCGAGAGGGTGAAGCGTGGCGCCGTGGCCCGCGTAGCGGATCGCGTTCTCGGCCAGGTTCTCGGCGACGATCCGGAGCATCCGCGGGCGCAGCGGCAGGTCGACGAGCGGGTCGCCCGTCGGCCGTCAGGGTCAGCCCGGCGCGCGTCGCCGCGCGGCTCGAGCTCGGCGACGACCTGCTCGAGCACGGGCAGCGCGGTCGTGCGGCCGAGCGAGACGACCTCGGTGCCGCTCTCGAGCTCGCTAGAGGAAGAGGATCTCGTCGATCAGCGCGCCGGCGTTCTGCACCTCGGCCCGGGCCTGCTCGAGCAGCGCCTGGATGTCGGCGCCCGGGCAGGTCGGCCGAGTCGAGCAGGACGAGGATGCGGGCGAGCGGCGTGCGCAGCTCGTGCGAGACCGAGGCGGTGAAGCCGGCCCGGAGCTCGTCGAAGGAGACGTCCTCGGGCGCCGGGTCGGGGACGCTCGTCGTCGACGGGCATCGTCTCGCCCGGTTCGGGCTCGACCGGGTCG
Source organism: uncultured Actinomycetota bacterium (assembly GCA_963765345.1). Taxonomy (GTDB): domain Bacteria; phylum Actinomycetota; class Thermoleophilia; order Gaiellales; family Gaiellaceae; genus PALSA-600. The sequence goes on along the minus strand of CAVXWI010000025.1, from coordinate 5,286 downwards.
CTCTTCCTCCGGAACGGCGCTCTTCACCAGATCGTCACCACTCCGACACCCGCTCCGCACCGGACACGGCACTATGGTAGGGGCGTGGGGAAGATCCTGATCGTCGAGGACGACAACGTCATCGCCGACGGGATGGCCCGCCACCTCTCGGCGGCCGGGCTCGACCCGATCGTCGTCGGCCGCGGCGAGCTCGGGCTCGCGCGCCTCCGCTTCGAGAACCCCGACGTCTGCGTGCTCGACCTGATGCTGCCCGAGCTCGACGGCTGGAAGCTGATCGAGACGGCGCGCTCGGAGGGGATCGGGACGCCGATCGTCGTCGTCTCGGCGCGCGGCACCGAGCACGACCGCGTGCATGCGCTCGAGATCGGTGCCGACGACTACCTCGTCAAGCCGTTCTCGATGCGCGAGCTCGTCGCGCGCGTCGGGCGCGGCCGCCCGCCGTGGCGTCCGGCCGGCCGAGGAGCGCCGCGGCGAGGCGGTCGAGATCGAGGAGCTCCGGATCGACCCGCGCGAGGTGCAGGCGTTCGTCGACGGCAAGAGCGCCGGGCTGACGCCGACCGAGTTCAAGCTGCTCTACACCCTCGCGCTCGACCGGGGCCGCGTCGTCACCCGCGACGAGCTCCTGCAGAAGGTCTGGGGCCGGCGCGAGACCCACCGCGACCGCACCGTCGATGTCTTCGTCCGGCGCCTGCGCCAGAAGATCGACCGGATCGCGCCGACCCACACCTTCATCCACACCCGCTTCGGCGTCGGCTACAAGCTCGAGCCGCAGGCCGAAGTAGCCGGGCTCCGGCCGCGGCGGGCGCCGCGCTGCCGACGTGCGCCTATAGTCGCGGGCATGAGGCGCCGGGGCTCGCGACCGTGACGCCGCGGCGGCGCGACGAGCCGGTGCGGCTCGACCGGATCTACACCCGCGGCGGCGACCGCGGCGAGACCTCGCTCGGCGACGGCTCGCGCGTCTCGAAGCTCGACCCGCTGTCGCGCGCCGCGGGCGCGGTCGACGAGCTGAACTCGCTCGCTCGGCTGCGCGCAGGTCGAGGCCGGCGACCCGCGGCTCGCCCGGATCCAGAACGAGCTCTTCGACCTCGGCGCCGACCTGAGCGTCCCGTTCGCCGCCGGCGACGGGCGGCTGCGGATCGAGCAGGCGGCGCTCGACCGGCTCGAGGCCGACTGCGACGCGGCGAACGCGCCGCTGCCGCCCCTGCGGAGCTTCGTGCTCCCGGGCGGCAACGAGCGCGCGGCGCGGCTGCACCTCGCGCGCGCCGTCTGCCGGCGGGCGGAGCTGGACGTGCTCGCGGCGGCGGCCGAGCGCCCGGTCAACCCGCTCGCCGCCGGTCTACCTGAACCGGCTCGCCGACCTCCTCTTCGTGCTCGCCCGGGCCGCGGGCGGCGGCGGCGAGGAGCCGCTCTGGCGCCCCGGCGGGCGCCTAGAATCGCAGCTCGATGGCCGGCAGGATCCGCGTCGTGATCGCCAAGGTCGGGCTCGACGGGCACGACCGCGGCGCCAAGGTGATCGCCCGCGCGCTCCGCGACGCCGGCATGGAGGTGATCTACACCGGCCTGCACCAGCTGCCCGAGCAGATCGTCGAGACGGCGATCCAGGAGGACGCCGACGCGGTCGGGATCTCGATCCTCTCGGGCGCCCACATGACGCTCGTGCCGCGCATCGTCGAGCTGCTGCGGGCGCGCGGGGCGGGCGACGTGCTCGTGATCGTCGGCGGGACGATCCCCGCCGACGACATCGCCGCGCTCGAGCGGGACGGCGTCGCCGCCGTCTTCACCCCCGGGCGCCGCGACCGGCGAGATCATCGACTTCCTGCGAGCGAACGTCGCCGCCTGAGGGCGGCGCCGCTTCTAGAGTGCAGGGCCGATGAAGATCGCGGTCGTGTGTGAAGGCGGTGCCCGACCAGGCGGGCGGCCGGCGGCTCGACCCGGCGACGCGCCGGCTCGACCGCGGCGGCGACCTCGCGCTCTCGGACTTCGACCTGCATCCGGTCGAGGAGGCGCTGCGGCTGCGCGACGAGGCGGGCGGGGGCGAGGTCGTCGTCTGCTCGCTCGGGCCGCCCGCGGCGGCCGAGGCGCTGCGAAAGACGCTCGCGATGGGCGCCGACCGGTCGGTGCTCGTCAGCGACCCCGTCTTCGCGGGCGCCGACCTCCTGACGACGGCCCACGCGCTGGCCGGGGCGCTGCGGCGCGAGAGCGCCGAGCTCGATCCTCTTCGGCCAGCAGTCGGCAGACGGCGACGGCGCGTGCCTCTGGGCGGCGGTGGCGGAGCTGCTCGCGCTGCCGGTCGTCTCGCAGGTCGCCGAGCTCGCGCTCGAGCCGGGCGCCGTCGTCGGCCGCCGCCAGACCGAGCTCGGCTACGAGCGGATCCGGGCGCCGCTGCCCGCCGTCGTCGCCGTCTCGGACGCGATCAACGAGCCGCGCTACCCGTCGCTGAAGGGGATCATGGCGCGCGAAGTCGAAGCCGCAGGAGACGCTCGCCGCGATCGACGTCGGCGGGGCGCACCCGGCCAGGACGACCGTGCTCGCTCTCGCCGCCCCGCCCGACGCGCGGCGAGCGCGTCCGGATCGACGACGCGGCGGCCGCGCCCGAGGCGATCGTCGAGTTCCTCGCTCGAGCGGCGGCTCCTGTGAAGACGCTCGTCTTCCTCGAGCACCACGGCGGACAGGTGACGAGGTCGTCGCTGGCGGTCTGCTCGCGACGCTGCCGCGCTCGGCGGCGAGGTCGCGGGCCTCCTCGCCGGTCCGGGCGCGCGCGGGCTCGCCGCCGACGCCGGCCGCTTCGGCGCGGCCACGGTGTACGTGGCCGACGACGAGCGGCTCGCCGCGCCGCTGCCGCAGCCTCGGGTCGACGTGCTCGCGAGGCTCGTGCGCGAGGAGGGCTTCGACACGGTGCTCTTCGCCCAGTCGGTGCTCGCCGCGGACGTCGCCGCCGGTCTCGCGGCGCGGCTCGACGCCGGGCTGAACTGGGATCTCGTCGGCGTGCGCGAGCGAGGACGGGGCGCTCGTCGGCAGCCGGCCGGCGCTCGCCGACTCGGTCTGGGTCGACGTCGGCTGGGAGGCGGCGCCGCGGCTCGGCCTCTTCCGCGCCGGCGCGCTCGACCCGGTCGAGGGAGGCGCGCCGGCGGAGGTGCGCGAGCTGGCGGTCGAGTTCGAGCCGCACTCGCTGCTGGCCGAGCTCGCCGAGGCGGCGACGCCGGAGGCCGCGAGCGGCCCCTCGATCGAGGAGGCCGACGTCGTCGTCGCGGGCGGGCGCGGGCTCGGCGGGCCGGAGGGGTTCGCGCTCGTCGAGGAGCTCGCCGAGGCGCTCGGCGGGGCGGTCGGGGCGACGCGCGCCGTCGTCGACGCCGGCTGGTACCCCTACTCGGCCCAGGTCGGCCAGACCGGGAAGACGGTCTCGCCGAAGCTCTACGTCGCGGTCGGCATCTCCGGCGCGATCCAGCACAAGGTCGGGATGCAGTCGTCCGGCACGATCGTCGCGATCAATCAGCGACCCGAACGCGCCGATCTTCGACTACGCCGACCTCGGCGTCGTCGGCGACCTGAACGAGATCGTGCCCGGGCTCGCCGCGCTCGTCCGCGCAGCGCAGGAGCGCGTGAGGCCCGCCGACTACCCGCCGCCGTGGAGCAACGCGGAGGCGATCGCGGCGCCGTCGGACGCCGACCCGATCGAGGTCGGGGTGCTCGTCGTCGGTGCGGGCCCCGCGGGGCTCGCCGGCGGCGATCCGGCTCGGCGCGCTCGCCGCCGCCGAACCGGACGCGGCGAGCCGGCTCGCCGGAGGTGCCGGTCGCGGTGGTCGAGAAGGGCAAGGCGCCGGGCTCGCATCTGCTCTCCGGGGCGGTGATCGAGCCGGCGCCGCTCGCGCGCGCTCCTCGGCGAGCGCGGCCGGCGAGCTGCCGAGCTACGGCGAGGTGCCCGGGGAGGCAGGTGCTCTTCCTGACGCGCCGCGCGCAGCCTGCGGGTGCCGGTGCCGCCGACGATGCGCAACCGCGGGCAAGCTCGTCGTCTCGCTCTCGCGAGCTCGGCCGCTTCCTCGCCGACGGTCGCCGAGGAGGGCGGCGCGGCGATCCTGCCCGAGACGGCGGCGACGGCGCTCCTCGTCGAGGACGGGCGGGTCGTCGGCGTCCGCACCGGCGACCAGCGGCCGCGGCCGCGCGGGCGAGGAGCTCGGCCGCTTCGAGCCGGGCTCCGACATTCGCGCCGCGCGTGACGATCCTCGCCGAGGGGAGCGCCGGGCACCTGACGGCGGCGGCGCTCGAGCGTTTCGAGCTCTCGGCGGCGCAGCCCGCAGACCTGGGCGCTCGGCGTGAAGGAGGTCTGGCGGGTGCCGCGGCCGCTCCGCACGGTGATCCACACGCTCGGCTGGCCGCTGCGGCCGGCGGCCCGCTTCCGCGAGTTCGGCGGCTCGTTCGTCTACCCGATGGGCGAGGAGCTGGTGACGGTCGGGTTCGTCGTCGGGCTCGACTACCGCGACCCCTCGCTCTCGCCCGCACGACCTGCTCCAGGAGCTGAAGACCCATCCGCGGCTGCGGCCGATCTTCGCCGGCGGCGAGCGGATCGCCTGGGGCGCGAAGACGATCCCCGAGGGCGGGTTCGTCGCGCTCCCGCGCCGGCTGCACGCGCCGGGCCTGCTCCTCGTCGGCGACGGCGCCGGTCTCGTCAACGTGCCGGCGCTGAAGGGGATCCACTACGCGGTCGAGTCCGGCCGGCTCGCCGCCGAGGCGGCCTGGCGGGCGGCGACGGGAGGCGGCGACGCGGCGCTCGCCGGCTACGACGCCGCGCTCGCCTCCTCGTTCGTCTGGCGCGAGCTCCGCGCCGTCCGCAACATGCGCCAGGCCTTCGGGGCGCGGGTTCTGGCGCGGCTCGGCGCTCGCCGGCCTGGCGACGCTGACGCGGGGGCCGGCTGCCGCCCGGCGACCGGCCGACCGAGCGCGACGCCGAGCAGGAGCTGCTCGACGGGCGAGCCGGCGCCGTACCCGACGCTTCGACGGCGCGCTCACCTTCGACAAGCTCTCGTCGGTCTTCCTCTCCGGCAACCGCACCCGCGACGACCAGCCGAGCCACATCCGCCTGGCCGAGCCGCGTCCCCGCCGAGCTCGGCGAGCTCTGGTCGAGGCTGTGCCCCGCCGCAGGTCTACGAGACCGGCCCGAGCGAGGACGGGATGGTCGAGGTCGAGGTGACGCCGTCGAACTGCGTCCAGTGCGGCGCGATCAGCGCCAAGGGCGGCCGCCTGACGCCGCCGGAGGGCGGCTCGGGGCCCGAGTACACGCTCACCTGAGCG
>CAVXWI010000024.1:0-158381 GCA_963765345.1 uncultured Actinomycetota bacterium | reverse complement strand
GGGACGGGATCGACGAGCTGAAGGCTCAGGTCGCCGGCTGGCACACGCGTGCTCTGGACGACGTGCCGTTCCGCCACCATCGCGCCCTCGGCGCCCGTGAGCAGTCCTGGTCGAAGTGGGTGAGGCAGGGAGACATGGCCCACTACATGGGCTACCGGTTCAGCTACCTCCTCGCGCGTACGGCGTACCGCGCGCTCCGCGAGCCCGCCGCCACCGGCATGGTGTGGGGCTACGTCGCCGCGGCCCGCCACGGGAGCGCCCTCTACCCGGAGGCCGCCGTGCGCAACCACCTGCGCGACCAGCAGCGCGTTCGGGTCCTGCCGCGCCGGGTCCAGCCGAGGCGTTGGGCCGCACGCCGAGGCCAGGCCTCCGAGCCCGCGCGACAGTGAGCCACCGGAGCGGCTGACCGCGAGCGCTCGGCTCCGGCCGGGGAACCGGAAAACACGAGAGGCGGGCGTCGACCAGGCTCGCCGGTTATGGGTTGAGCGAGAGCTGCGAGCGTACGACCGGCGTCGCGTCGCGAAGCCCGCAGCGGGTGGGCCACACGTACCAGGTGAGCGACCCGGGCGGGAGCGCCTGACGCACGGCCCCGGAGAGGTCGACCCACGGTCGAGGGGTCTGCGAATGAAAGACGCGGTCGCCACCCTTGTAGAACGCGACCTCGTAGCCGGTCGCGCCCGCGACAGGCGCCCACGCGAGCCGCTGCACGCTCCGGTCGACCGCCGCGCGGAGGTCGTTCGGCGGGGAGAGCTGCGCGGCCGACGCCGACGGCGTCGCCTGGGTCGCGGTCAGATCCGCCGGGCCCGCGAGCTTTGCACCGAGCACGAAGGCGATGCAGCTTGCGAGCGCGATACCGCCGAGCCTGACCCGGCCGAATGAGATGTGGGTCGTCCGTGGCTCGTCCGCCGTTCGGAGCGCCTCCTCCGGCGTGTCGCCTCCGGCAGACCCGGCAGCACGCGCCACGCGGGGCGGTGCCTGGTGGAGCGGCGGTGGTGTCGGCGCGAGGGCCTGCAGCCGTCGGCGCAGGACCGGGTCGACGAGCGCGAGCTCCGGCGAGACGAGCTCGGTCAAGTCCGGCGGCGCGAGTGGGGTGGCGCTCACACTCACGCTATCGGCGCAGGATCCGTATCCCTGGAGAGAGTGTTCTGTCGGGCACGGCTCGGGCGGCGCCCTCGACGGTCAAGCACCGGATGCAGCGGATCCCGGCTTCGCTGAAGGCTCTCCTCGTCCCACCCCGGCGGGCCGACGCTGCATCACCGGTACCTGCCGTGACCGACGTCGACGTCGTGCAGCTCCTTCCTCAGTCGCCAGCTATATTTTGCGGATCGAGCTGATCGACCGCAGCGGAGGCGCTCGTTGACGTCGTTGTCGTTCGGTTGACCGAGCAACGAGCCCTGTCAAAGCGACTCGGGCGCGGAACGACGTTTGGGTGGTGCGTGATCACGTGTCGGGTCTGAGCTCGACCGACCGCGTTCTCCTCACAGGGGCCTCCGGCTTCGTTGGCGAGCACCTCCACAGAGCGCTGCTCCAGCGGGGCTTGAGCGTTCACGCGGTGTCGCGTTTTGAACGGGCGGACGCCGAAATCTGCACTGGCATTGCGTCGACCTCGTCGACCCTGAAGCCGTCCGAAGCTTAATCGAGAAGGTCAGGCCGGATGTCGTCTATCACCTTGCGAGCCGTGTGACCGGATCTCGTGACACCTCCGAGGTCGTGGCGACGCTTCGGCCGAACCTCGTCGGAACGGTGAATGTCCTTCTGGCTGGGACGGAGTTCGGCTGCCGGCGCGTCGTCCTGGCCGGTTCAATGGAGGAGCTGGGGGAGCAGGGCGCGTCGCCGGCTCCCCCTATGCCGCAGCGAAGGCTGCCGCGACGCTGTATGCCCAGATGTTCCACGCGGTATACGCCCTTTCCGTTGTCAATCTTCGTCTCTTCATGGTCTATGGGCCTGGACAGATCGACGCGGCAAAGCTCGTCCCGTATGTCGTCACCTCTCTCCTTGCGGATGTCTCCCCGCAGTTATCGAGCGGATCTCGACCCGTGGACTGGGTCTATGTCAGCGACGTAGTCGACGCGCTCGTCGCCGCTGCGTCGGCCACCACCGGAGACGACGGAACTCCGATCGACATCGGCTCTGGCAGCCTTGTCTCGATTCGTGACTTCGTCCGACAGATCGCCTGGCGAGTCGACGGACGCGCGGAGCTCCAGTTCGGAGCTTTGCGGGACCGCGAACACGAAGCAGTGGTGGCGGCAGAGCTTCGATCGGGCGCGCGCACGCCTCGGTTGGTCCCCTCAGACAACTCTGGCAGAAGGGCTGGACGCAACCGTGGCCTGGTACGCGCGTCGAGCCGCCGCCTCGTAGGCCTCGTTTGGTGCGGCTGCCGAACCGCGGCGACGACTCGCCGAAGGTCGGTTCGAACCGCGCCAAGGGTCAAGGACCGTTCGTGCATCTCCTGCGTTACTGGGACAGCCGGAGATTGTGCGCCGGCCTGATGATCATTGAGGATGGGCCCCCGAGTGCTCGAGTCCAACGCCCGATTCGGCTGACCCCGAGACCCAGGCGCTCGTGACTCGCGTTCAGCGCGCCCTGCTCGCGGCGATCGCTATGGCGGCCCATGGAGGTGCCGCCGATGGATCCGTCGGCAAGAGCTCGGAGATGGCGGACACCAATCTGCTCACTGGTCCCGCCTGCCCCGAGAGAAGCGACGACACCGGCGCGCCATTCGGCCTAAGCCGCTCCGGAATTCGATGGTGCTACGGTACCTGACTGCGTTTTTGACGGGAGCCCTGCTGGTCGTCGGCGTGCCGTCGGCTCTTTCGGCGACGGGGGCTCAGACCGCGAGGCGGAGCGAAACTGCCGAGATCGGCGTCCGCCAGAACGTCGCCGCTAACTCGTTCGTCTACCCGCTCAAGGTCTCGAAGAACCGTCGCTACCTGGTCGATCAGCGCGGCCGCCCGTTCATGATCATCGGCGATTCGCCGCAATCGATGATCGGGAACCTGAGCATCGAGGATGCCGCTTCGTTCATCGCCGATCGCCAGAAAGCAGGGTTCAACGCGCTTCTTGTCGACCTGCTCTGCGTGAAGTACACGGGTTGCAACAGCGACGGCACGACCTATGACGGCATCGAGCCGTTCGAGACGCCAGGGGATCTCTCTACACCGAATCCCGCCTACTTTGCACGGGCGAGCGCGATGATCAAGCTCGCGGCCAACGCCGGAATCGTGGTCTTTCTCGATCCGATCGAAACCGGCGGCTGGCTCGGTGTACTGCAGCAGAACGGTGTACAGAAGGACTTTGCCTTCGGGCAGTTTCTCGGGAGAATGTTCGGGCGATTCCCGAATATCGTCTGGTCGAACGGCAACGACTTCCAGACCTGGAGCGATCCAGCCGACGACGCCGTCGTGCTCGCCGTCGCAAGAGGGATCCAGTCGGTCGACCCCGCGAACATCCAGACGATCGAGCTCAACTACCTCACGAGCGCGTCGCTCGACGATCCTCGGTGGTGCGCCAATCATCAAGATCGACGCTGCCTACACGTATTCGCCGACCTACGCCGAGGTTCTCAAGGAGTACGATCGAGAGAACTTCGTTCCGGTCTTCCTCGTCGAGGCCGGTTATGAGTACGAGCAGGACATCCCGCAGATTTCGTACGGAGATCCTGAGACTCTGCGCCGGCAGGAGTACTGGAGCATCCTTGCGGGAGCCACGGGGCAGTTCTACGGCAACCATTACACCTGGTCAATTCGTCGACGGCTGGCAGACGCATCTCGACACTCCCGGAAGCAAGCAGATCGGATATCTCGCGAAGCTTTTCGACCGGTCGACGGTGGTTCCAGTTCGTTCCGGATCAGACGCACCGGATCGTCACTGCCGGTTACGGGACGTTTTCGGCCTCCGGTGATGTCGACTCAAACAACTACGTCACCACCGCTTCGACTCCGGATGGAACGCTCGCGATCTCCTATCTACCGGACGGAGGCACGATCACCGTGGACATGCGCCGGCTCGCCGGGCCGGCCGAAGCTCAGTGGTACGACCCCACCAACGGGAGGTACACCGCCGTCTCCGCTACGTCGCTGCCGAACTCGGGCACAAGAACGTTCACGGCACCCGCGACGAACGCCGGTGGCGATCCCGACTGGGTTCTCGTGCTCACCGCGCCCGGACGTCCGCGTAGGATCTCGCAGAAACCCGGTCCCCGGACGCGGTCACGGTCGCATGCCCGCCTGCGCGTTCGGCGGGGAACGGAGACCTCGATTGCGACCGGGACCAAGGCCGGAGACGCCGTCGGTTCGGCTCGTCCGCTTCCGGGCCGCCCCTTCTCAGTGACCCTTTGACCTTGTAACTTGCGACGGCGGCTAGATCGTCAGAAGATGATCGAGGGACACGGGAAGGTGGCGGGTGCGGCACATGGCGAGACGTCTCGATCCTGCCGGCTGCGGGAGATCACGAAGGGACGGCCTGGAGACCTGCTCTCGCCGTTCGTCGCCGGGGCAGGCAAGAGGAGCTCCGGATCGGAGTTCGGACAAGCTTCCGTGCGAACGCACTGGAGTCAACCGCGAGAAGTGGTCGTGGACGATGTGTGCGCCATCCCAATGTCAGCCGGAAGCGCCGAGTGATCTCTGCGTGGACCACGGTCGAGGCTCTCGGAGCGCGAGATCGTAGGTCGAAGATCGCACGTCGGCCAATCTAGTGGGGGACGCGTGAGGATCTGCCTCTACGGCCACTTCGGAACGTTGAACTCCGGGAACGAAAGCACGCTTCTCGCGATCCTTTGCCGCCTTCGCCAGGTCATTCCGGAAGCCGAGTTCTTCTGCATCTGCAGCTACCCCGAAGCCCTCGCCGAAACAGTCGGGATCGACGCTGTCCCGATTACCGGCAGAACCTCACGGATCTCGGACCGCGGACTCGATTGACCAAACGTCTTCTGATCTTCGCATTCGGAATCTGCGCAGAACTGCAGGATTACGTGCGCGCCTTCAGGACACTCAATGGAGCCGATATGTTGATCGTTCCGGGCACGGGGTTGTTGACGGACGCGTACGGCCTCGCCAACTGGGGCCCCTACAACCTGTTGAAATGGTCATTGCTCGCGAAGCTGCGTGGCTGCCGAATCCTGTTCTTGAGCGTCGGAGCAGGTCCCATCGACACTGTACTCGGGCGCGCCCTCGTAAAATCCGCTCTGTCACTCGCCGAGTACCGGTCGTACCGAGATGATGCAAGTGCCGACTACTTCGAGGAAGATCGGCTTCCGGACGATCGGTGACCGGGTCTATCCGGACCTGGCCTTCAGCTTGCCGGCGGCTCTGGCGATGCCTCGGGAGCATGCGGCGCGGCGCAGGCGGGTTGTCGGCCTCGGGTTGATGTTGTACGCCGGGAAGTACAGCGTCGCCAACCCGAGCGATGAAACGTACAGGACGTATCTGGAGTCTCTCGGCGTCTTCGTACGATGGTTATTCGACCACGACTACGACGTCAGGCTCCTGCTCGGTGACGCTGACACCGAAGTGATCGAGGAGTTCAAGTCGCTGTTACGGGAGCGGCTGGGCGACTATGACGAAGGACGAGTTCTGTATCAGCCAATCGACTCTGTTGAACAGGTACTTTCCCAACTTGCCGCAACCGACGTCGTCGTGGCAACTCGGTTTCACAACGTGCTTCTCGCGCTATTGTTAAACAAACCCGTCGTTGCGATTTCCTTCCATCACAAGTGTTCCTCGTTGATGAACGATATGGGACTGTCCGAGTATTGTCACGACATCAATCAGATGGACTCGGATGAGCTCATCAAGCAATTTCTGGATTTGGAGAAGAATGGCGATGAGGTGAAACGGGTAATCTCGCAGCGAGTCGAAGAATCCCGCAAATCTCTTGATGAGCAGTACAACCTTCTCTTCAAGGCGTCATGAGTGCCGCGACATCCACCGCGGCCGCTGTCGATCGCGGCTCGACTCGCTTCGCAACTCCTCCGACACAACCCACGGCGCAAACGGCCACCGGCTTCCTCCCGAGCTTGACGACGAATGCCAGTCGCTCTCGCCGCCGAGGCCGAGGGACGTTCAGTTCAATTCGGAGCTCTTAAGCGTGACCCGACAGCAAGTGTTCTTGGAATCACGCGGCGCGGCTAGCCAGTCAGTTGGTTCTCGGAGATCGATCGAAGCGAACACCAGCGATGTCCACGGCGTCCTCGATGACTGCGTCGACGTGGAGAGCTGCGGCCTCGGCAACGAGGGCATCTCCCGCTTCCCGTGGGTAGGACGACCGCGGGAGTACCGCCGTCTAGCAACGCGTCGGTCACGTCTTTCGCTCGGGCAAGTCCGACGTCGGTGTGTTCGCAAATTCTCTGTTGAGCCTGACCGCGGCGAATCCTGGCTGCCAGGCGGCAAAGCGCACGGTGGGCATGGTCGGGGAGCACGATCGCGTGGACGTCACCCCGAACCACGAAGTTGTTCCATGAGCCTGGCGAGCTCACGCGCCTCGGCGACGTAATCGGGATTTGCCATCAGAGCTGCGGCCTCGGCCGCGATCCCGGCGCGGCGCCGCTCGCGAGCCGCAGTCTCCGTAATGGCCAGGCGCGCCGCCTCGGCACGCGACACCCGACGCCGTCGTGCCAGCTCGTCAAGCGCACGCACCCCTTCGTCACCGAGCCTCAGCGAAAGCAGAGGTGGCGCCGGAGTCACCTCGGTAAGCGTAGGGCAAAACGCACTACGCAACCAGCCAAAGTCTCAACCAGTCCCCAGTCTCTAAGGTAGGCATCCGCGAACTCGCGCAGGGAGAGTGATCGCCCTCGAGGGGTAGTTCCGGACGTGTGGAACGCCCACCGACGACGGGAAACTCCGGCGGTCCTGAGCCGGTGACCCGATCGTTCTCTGGCGTCGAGCTGTGCCCCGGCCGGATCTGGGTTAAGGAAACGTTCAGTGGCGTGTGAGCGGCTCGTAAGCGCCCGGCTGCAGGGTGGCTGGGTCGGGGGAATCACCCTCCGCCAGTCTCAGGAGGAAGCGATGAAAAAGCCGCTCTTTGCAACTCTCGCCGCGCTTGTGGCAACCGGATTCGTGGCCGCCGCTGGTGCCGCATCGGGTGCGGATCAGGGCGCGCCCGGGTTCGGCCCGCAGCCCGGGTTCGGGGATTCCGGCGGATCCGGCGGTTTCCGGGTCGTCGGCCAGGTTTACATCGACGACAACACGGCCCCAACGAACACGGTCGCGGGCTACGATCGCCACGCGGACGGGACGCTGACGCCCATTCCCGGCTCGCCGTTCGCCGTGGGCGGCGCCGGCACGGGCGCCGGGATCGCGTCCCAGGGCGCGCTGCAGGTGAGCTCGGACGGGCGGTACCTACTCGCGGTCGACGCTGGCAGCAACCAGATCTCCGTCGCGCGGATCCTGCCGGGCGGCTCGCTTCAGCCGACCGGGCAGGGGCCGGTCTCCTCGAACGGCGCGAACCCGGTCAGCATCGCGGTCCACGACGGCCTCGTCTATGTCGCGAACCAGGGCACGGCGACGAGCACGGGCGAGACCAACTACACAGGCTTCCTGCTCGATCTCTTCGGCGGCCTGCACGCGCTCCCCGGCTCGACCGTGACGCTGCCCGACGCCTCCAAGCCCGGTGACATTCTGTTCAACAACGACGGCACCCGCCTCGTCGGCACCGAGATCGCCAGTTCGGCGATCGACAGCTTCACGGTGGGTTTCCTCGGCCACCTAACCCCGCCTCTGGGTCACCGTTCTCCGCGCAAGGCTTCAATCCCGCACAGGGCTACGGCCAGCTCGGAAGCGCGTTCAGCCCCGTCAACCCGTGGCAGCTGTTCGTCTCCGATGCGCACACCTCGGCCGGCGGCCCCGCTCCGGGCATCGTCTCGAGCTTCCTCGACGGCGGTAACGGCGTCCTCACACCGCTAGGCGCCCCAGTAAGCAACGATGGGACAGCTTCCTGTTGGATCGAGATCAGCCACGACGGCCGCTACCTCTACGTCGTCAACACGGCCTCGTCGTCCGTCTCCAGCTACTCGATCGCGTTCAACGGTGCGCTGACGTTCCTCCAGAGCACGTCGATCAACGGAACAGGCCTCGGCGCCGAAGACGCCCGGCTGTCGCCTGACGGCTCCACGCTCTGGATCGTGGACGCAGGCGCCAACGAGATCAGCGGCTTCACGGTCCACGGCGGGACGCTCACCGAGCTACCGACCTCACCGACCGCCGGGCCGACCGGCGCAGCGCCCGCCGGGATCGTCGTTACCTAGCTCGTCCCCTCGAAGTGGGGAGGCGGAGACTCGATTCCGCCTCCCCATTGCATTCCTGACCAGGTCAACGCGCAGCCGATCTCTTTGATGGCGCTCCAAACGACGTGATGATGTGCTCGGGGTGTACTGCCGCGCGCTGGTGCAGCCGAGTTGTCTCACGTCCGAGACTGCTTTCAGCCTCGCGCGAGACGGACGCATTCGTTGGTCGGTGACGCTCAGGGTAGCCTCGAAGTCGGTCCGTCGCGGCACCGGGCCGACTCGTCAATGACGACCGGGAGGTAGGCATGAAAAGGAACACGACCACTGCAATGAGCGGATATCGGCCATTTGGCGGGCTCAGCGCGGCCGCTCGAGGACTGATAGTGCTCCTCCTCTGCTCGGCGATCGCGCTCGCGCTCGTCGCGGTCGGCTCGTCGGCCCGCTCGGCAGCATGTTCGTTCTGCGGCAAAAACCTGGTCAAAAACCCCGGCGCCGAGTCCGGCAAGGGCCAGAACGCCGTCAACGAGTCAGGTGCGGTTCCAGACTGGACGAAAACGACCGGTGCCTTCGGGGCAGCGTCGTATACGGCGAGCGGACTCAACTTCACACCCACCGGGATGGGCCCCAAGGACAGGGGCAAGAACTACTTCTTCGGCGGAGACATCCCCGGCGCACAGTTCCCAGACAGCGTCGGAACACAGACGATCACGCTCCCGGCAGCCGCCGCCGGACACAAGGCCACTCTGAGCGGCTGGCTCGGCAACTACAGCAATGACACAGCCCAGGTGCGCGCCCAGTTCATGGACAACTCCGGGAAGATGCTCTCCGCGCTCCGGATCGGGCCCGACACCACGATCAGCACCAGCGGCGACATGGCATTCCGGACCCGGAGCGCCACCGTCCCCGCAGGCACGACGACCATCGACGTGGTGATCACGTTCACGGATCACAACAACGCGAACGAGGCAGGCGTCGACGACATCTCGGTCGTCCTGAGCTAGAGCCCTCTGGACGGACAAGTCGGCGGGAACGGGGCATCGACCCGTTCCCGCCGAGCCTTTCGGCCCGAGTCGCCCCCTACCGTGTCTCCGCATGCCCGACGACCACGTGTCCAGCCCAGCGCCCTGACCTTCCTACCTGGCCGGCGGTGCAAGGCAGAACCAGCGATCGCCCCGGGCCGGGCACCTCGGACGTCATTCCGCAACAGTCATGGCGCATGGGACGGCGGCTTGGACTGAGACCAACGGTTTCCTGGTTGCCGGAGCGAGCGATCGTGAGGAACCACGCGCCAGGCGCGAATTCGAGCACGGCGATGACCAGGAAGAGGCTGCCCATCCGAAGCTGTCATACGCAAGGCGCCCGGCTACCTACGGCGGTCGCAACTCCCCGACCGACAAGCTGCGTAAGCCCGATGAGTCGGAGGTGCCGATCCGCCCAACGCGGAATCAGGCCTCTCGTCGAGCGATCCTAGCCCAGCTCGGCGCCGAGCTCGCTCGAGTACGCGAGCGGATCGCTCTCGAACTGCAGCGGCAGCACTCCGGACTGACCGATCAAGCGGCTGACGCGAGGCCAGCCAACCCGCTCCGCCAATTGCAGGCTCCGCACAGCCTTCGCTATCCGCTCATCCGTGTCACCGAAATTGCGGAACGCCAGGTAGGTCGCGCGTGGGAAGTACGCGAATCGAACAACCGGGCGTAACACAATCGCCGCAAGGATAGGACAGTCGAACCGCGCTACTTCCTCGCGGATTTTCGGGCCGACAGTCTGCTCCTGCTCGTACAGCAGCAGTGCGGTCTCAAAGACCTCTGCGCGCTCGCGCTCGCGTAGCTGCCTGCCGGCCCGCCTGGCCTCGTGAACGCGATTCAAGGCCTCAAGCAGTGCGGGCGCGAGGATTTCGTCGGCACCGGGCGCCTCGCCATGACGCTTCGCGAACAAGTAGTTCGCATATGTGTCCACGAACACCGATCGGTTCGCCTCCTTGAACCCCTGCGAGAACCGGAACAACATGTACGCACGACGAGCACGCTCGTCAGCGTCGTAAAAGTAGCGGTACGCAATCGTCCTGCTCACCGCGCCTCGGCGCTCGTAGAAGCCGTACGCCCACAACGCGCCATGGAGCGCGACCTCGGGAAAGGCGTGGTTCCCACCGAGTCCAGAAGATCCAGTGCAGCAATGCCACGCGCTGCGGGATGTCCCCGGGCCGCCGGCAAGCCGCTCCGCGTGATTTCGGATGGCCTCATGCTTCCAGGTGAGGTCAACCCCCATCGCCTAGATGCGTGATCGGTTAATGGCCGTAGGTGCTGAGGTGGCGTGGTGGTTGGCCGAGTTGCCAGTTGAGGTGGATGGCGGTGTTGAGGGCGAGGATGCGGGCGGTGATGCGTGCGATCAGTCCGGCGGGGGTTCGTGCGAGGTGGTGTTCGAGCCGGAGCTGGTATTTGAGGGTCTGGATGATCGATTCGATCCGTTGCCGGATCGGCCCGATTGGTGGGTGTGGCCGGTGGGGTTCGTCGTTTCGGCTTGGGCGGAGCAGGCAGGCTCCGAGCGCTTTGACGGCGTGTTCGAATGCGGCGCCGGCGAAGCCTTTGTCGGCGATGACGAGCTGACCGTCGATCGGTTGGCGTTGGAGCAGTTCGAGCGCCGCGTCGCGTTCTGGTGCGTTGGCCGGGACGAGGTCGAAGTCGCGGACGCAGCCGTCGGGTCCGCACCAGAGCACCAGGCGCATGCCCCAGTAGAAGCGGGAGTGAGCTGCGGGGTAGCCGAACGCGCACCAGGGCGCGAGCTCGCTTCGGTTCACGGTTTGCACGCTCTGCCCGCACGGCAACGGGGTCGTGTCGATGAAGCTGAGTTGGTCTGTGAACCCGGGCAGCTCCGCGCTGATCGCACGCCAGAGCGTGACCAGCTTCGCGCTGAGAGCCCGGCAGCGGGTGTTGGAGGTCGACTGGGCCGGCAGGTTCGGGAACAGATGCCCGAGCCGCCAGCGCGCGACCGGCAAGAACTGCCGCTCGCTCGGGTAGCCGAGCAACATCTGCGCGACCATCAAACAGATCAACTCGTTGTCGCTGATCTTCAGCGGCCGCCCGCGCCGCGGCCCGAGATCGGATGCAGGAAACAGCGAACAGGCAGCGCAATAAAGTGCGATCACAAGGGTGTCAAGGTCGGCGAGCACAGAGACCTCCAGGTCGACGTCGCTACAGGAACGTCGACCTTCGACACCCTTCCTTGAGGTCCCTTCCCCACAATCACGGCCCAGGCCGTGATTTACCGATCAAGCATCTAGTGGCCCTTGAGGAAACGTTGGACCGGAAACTCGGTCGGTTGGCGTCGAATGGGGACGCATCTCGAGTCTGGAGGTGGTGGATGCGTCCCGCGTCGGTGTTTGTGCGGCCGTTGTTGCACGAGGAGGCTGTGCGGTTGAAGCGGTTGTCGAAGCGGGCGAAGCATGAGTGCACGCGTCAGCGGGCGGCGGTGCTGTTGGCGTCGAATGTGAGGATGGCGGTGCCGCAGATCGCGGAGATGTGGCACACCGATCCGTCGTGGGTGCGGAAGGTGATTCACGAGTTCAACGAGCGGGGGATGGACAGTTTGCGCCCTCGCTACCGGGGCGGGCGTCCCCGCCGGATCACGACTGATCAGCGTCAGCGGATCGTCGAGCGTGGCCGGTGCCCGTCCCGACAGCTCAGGGGGTGCCGCTGACGCGCTGGTCGCTGCCGCGGCTTTCGCTCCATCTCGCCGAGGAAGGGATCGTGGTGTCGCCGCGCCATCTCGGCGCGTTGCTGGCGGAGGCCGGCCTGTCGTTCCAGCGCACCCGCACCTGGAAGGCCAGCCCCGACCCCGACTACGAGGAGAAGGCGGCGCGGATCCTCGAGCTGTGCGACGAACCGCCGCTGGACGGGCCGGTGATCAGCTTCGACCAGATGGGCCCGGTCAGCCTGCGCCCGACCGCCGGGCAGCGGGCTGGGCGCCGCAAGAAGCGGCCCGAGCGGCAACGGGCCGACTACAACCGCCGCGCACGGCATCCGCTACGTCTTCGGCGCCTACGACGTCCACGCCGACCGGCTCCGGGTCAGGCTGCGACCCAAAGCGCGCCGGCAGCGACATGCTCGGCTTCATGCGCCAGATCCGCGCTCGCCTACCCCGCCCGCCGACGGATCTACTGGATCCAGGACAACCTCTCCGCCAACTGGGTGCCCGACGATCCGCAGCTTCGCCGCCGACCAACAAGATCGAGCTCGTCCCGACCCCGACCTACGCCAGCTACCTCAACCCCGTCGAATGCCACTTCTCCGCCCTCAGCCAGTTCGTCGTCGCAAACGCCGACTACCTCGACTGGGACGCCTTCGGCTACGCGCTCGCCCACCACGTCACGCTACCGCAACGGCGACCACCGCGACCAACGCATCGCCGCCGCCGAAACCAAGACACCGCATCGCCGCCTGATGCCGTTACGAGTCCAACCCTTCCTCAAGGGCCACTAGGAGCGCTGGAGGCGCCGTGGTGGCTGGAGAGCGTCGCCGGGTCGCTGCAGCGCCGATCGCGCTGGGTCGACGGCGGCTGGAATCCTTTGCCAACGAGGTAGGCGGCCGACGAGCCGTCTTCACAGTGACGACGTACCGGCCCGCCGTGAGCTTCTCGACCATTGGCCTGGCGAGGAGGAGCGTCGCTCGCGCCGCCATCTCCACCTGGCTTTCAGGGCTGTGAGCGTCTTGACCGTTATCGATCCCGTCGGGCGGGTCGGGATCGGCTGGGAGCACTCAGACGAATGCCAGCTCGTCGAGCACGGGAGCTCGTCGAGCACGGGAGCTCGTCGAGCACGGGAGCTCGTCGAGCGCGGGCGGTCGGCAAAACCGGCAGTGGGCGCTCGTCGCGCACCGCCAATGCCTCGGGGGCCACTCGTCGTCCCAGCAAGGACCAGCCTCCCGCGACGTTCCGAACCCCTAGGCCGATGGACTCGGCTGGCCAGTCGGCGGCCACTGTCGTCCAGCCTCTGACCTTCTCCTTCGGAAGCGACCTCGAGCCTCGGGGTGCCTGCGATGGTCGGTGTGCTCAGCGCCGTCGACTAGGAAACCGTGAAGTAGATCTTCGGGCCTTTCGGCGAGCCCTCGAAGAACCACTTTCCGGCGGTCAGGTTCAAGGTGCGTAGGCTCGTGCCGACCGCCGCGACCCCGCTCAGTTCGGAGAGGTGTGCCGACCCGTGACCGATAAAGAGCCCCGCAGTCTTGGACGAGTCGCCCGCGACCAGCGAGTAGTGTCCGGCCCTCAGCGTCTTCACCGGCTTCGCTCCGATCGTCAAGAGAGGCTTCGGCCCGTCCCGACAGAGAAGGCCAATGTCCCGAGCGTCTTCGCTCCTGCGGACCCAGACGTCGTTGCTCCCGACGTGGGAGATGAGCCGCTCGACGAGGTGGAGCCTGCCCCGGAGCTCGTCGTCGTCGTGGGGCTGCTGGAGGCCGAACTTCCGGTCGCCGATGTCGTGAAGGCGATGCTCGATCCTTGACCCAAGGCCGGGTCAGAGATCGTGTAGGTCGCGCTTGGCTGGAGAACGAACGGGCCAAATGTCACGGGAACCTCGATTCCCATCCCGCTCGGGTTCAGGTCGCTCGAGACCGAGGCGTCAGGGCCCGACATCATGAACTGCGGATTCACGTCAGCGGAGTCGTAGACGACGACCGAATAGGGCCCGGGCGGGACGACGGTTCCGGGGTTGAGCGCGGTCCCGTTGCTCAGGGTCGCCTGGAGCGAGCTCGTCGCATAGGTGACATCGATCGTCAAACCGTCGACGCGCGTCGCCGCCGAGCCGGAGGCGCTCAGGCAAAGCGAGGCCAAGGCTGCGATGCCGAGCAAAATCCCGTACCCGATGCGGGTCCCATCGCGAATAGAGTCGTTTGTAGCAGACCGGGCGAGGCTAAGCGGCCCCCATGGCTCCAACATCGTTCGGGCGTTGCTGGCTTCGCGCACAGGGAACGGTGACGGGACGGAAGGGCGCCGCCTGGGTGGCGTGCGCTTTGAGAGGCAATCCTGGCCGGCCCATCGTGTCGCTCGGAGCACGCAGCCGGGGTCCGGCTAAGGTACGTTCGCTCGTGCTCGAGGTAAGCGGGAACGGCAGGTGACGATCGGGCATGAGCCTCATCTTGTTCCGGATCCGTTCATTGTCCTCGGGACGCAGAGGAGTCCGGGCGCCACCTGCGGTCGACACCTGCGACGCGCGGCTGCGCGCGCGTTTCGGAGCCGCGGACGGTGCCGCGCTCGCTCGATCGAGTGCGACCGGTCGGTGAGCCGACCGCGTCCCTGAACCGGAGCGAGGGTAGATGCTCGGCTTGGTTGTGACCTTCGAGGCGCTCACAGTGTTGTTCTTCCTGCTCCTTCTGCCGGCCGCGGCCGGTGTCTACCTCTGGCTTGACCGGCGGCCGACGCGCCGAAGCGGTCTTCGTCGTCAAGAAGGCGGTAGGACAGTGTGGGCTCGGCTCGCCGCCTCCGCGCGCGGCCATCCTCTTTTCCGACGGAGGCCAGGGTATTTGGATCGTTCTCGTCGGCGTCGGCGTCCCCGACGCCGCAACGCGGCGATTGGTACAGGTCGGCGTGAGGTGGGCGAGCTGATGACGTTCGACTCACCGGTTCGCCTCCTCACCCTGCTCGTCCTACCGGCAGTCTGCGCACTCGCCATCCTCGCCGCCCGGCGCCGCGGTCGCTACCCGGTCGCCTACACGAACCTCGCCGTTCTCGCTCAGATCGTGCCGCCGCCCCGCGCCAGTTGGAGGCGAATCGTGCCATTCGGGCTCCTCCTGCTCGCGCTCGTGTTTGCCGCGACCGCGATCGCAGGGCCGCGGCTGAAGCTCTCCGAGCCCGACGAGAACGCGACGATCGTTCTCCTTGTCGATGTCTCGGGGTCGATGCGGGCGAACGACGTCGAGCCGAGCCGACTCGGAGCAGCCGTGGATGCGATGAAGACGTTCCTGGACGAGCTGCCGGGACAGTTCAAGGTCGGCCTCGTCGCGTTCAGTTCGACGCCGCAGCCGATGGTTTCGCCGACGTCGGACCGGAACTCGATCCGCCAGGCGATCAACCTGCTCGAGCCGGAGGCCGGCACGGCCATCGGCGACGGGCTCGCGAGCGCGCTCCACATGCTCACCTCCTCCCTCCACGCAGGGGGCTGGGTCCGCAAGTCGGGCCAGCCCGTTCCCGGCGCGATCGTGCTTCTCTCTGACGGCGCCCAAAACCAGGGCGTCCTCCAGCCGCTGCAAGCGGCCGAGATGGCGGAGGCCGACGGTGTGCACGTCTACCCAGTCTCCCTCGGGACACCGAAAGGCACCGTTGCTTTTGGGGTTGGCGCCTTCACGAACCAGATCCCGGTGCCGCCCGACCCGGTGACCATGGCGGAGATTGCCCAGGTGACCGGTGGCAAGGCCTATACGGCCCAGACTGCCCGAAAAGTCGTCGGGATCTACAAGACGCTCGGGTCCAGCATCGAGCGGGCACCAAAACGCGTCGAGATCGCCTCATGGTTTGCGGCGATCGCCGCCGCGCTCCTCGCATCCGCCATTGCCGCCGGCGCCCTCCTCGGAAGCCGTCTGCCGTAGTGTCTTAAGCGCAAGCCAGCCGTTTGTCTTTCAGGCAATAACGGTCGTCGCAGGAGGCGGCCCATCGCGCACACGGCGACGTCTCTTCTCATGAGCAAACCGAAGCCGTTGATGGCGGCAGGAACGGGCCTATCGAACGTCCTTGTGCCTGTCGGCTACGGGGTGTCGGCTGGATGCTTGTGTTGCTGCTCGCGCCATTCCGCCTGATATCGCTCCGATTCCTCGATCTCTTGCTCGGTTCGCCGACGGTCGACGTCGGTCTCGGCTGACGGGTGCTCCCCTGCGTTTGCGGAGCGTCTGGCGGCGAGGAACGCGATCACGAGGAGCGGGATAACGATGACAGCGATGATCACGACGGGGAGCATGCTCTCAGCCTATGCGTTCTCGTCACTCGCTGTGAGGAGCGGCGGATGCTGCGTCGAATCCGGTCCGTCGGACGCAGCCGGCAGGAGCCGAGCCGCGAGTGCCGTACCTCATAACTGAGGGAATGTCGTTCGCCGCCGGTGCCACACGAGCCGCCGCAGACCGCCGATGACCGAGAGCACGCCAACCTCCAGCCTGTTCCACTACGTGCCTCATCCGCATATCGCCCTCCGGGCGCTGCACGGACCGGTCAAGGTCGACGACGTACGCCGGCGCGATACGCCCTATCGTCGCGCCAATACCTGGCTTGCGGTCAAGATCACGGCGATCGTCGGAACGATGCTGTGCGCGTACCTGTTCACGATCCTGGCGCTGATCAGCCTGCCGTCGGCGCTGAAGACCGGCGACCTGATCATCATCATCGCCTGGATCGCGCAGACGTTCCTGCAGCTCGTGCTGCTACCCGTGATCATCGTCGGGCAGAACGTGCAGGCCGCAGCGTCCGACAAGCGATCGGTGCAGACCTATCGCGACGCTGAGGCCGTTCTCGCCGAGGCGCAAGAGATCCAGAGTCACCTCGCTGCGCAGGACGCTGTCTTGCGCGCGCTCGCCGACAAGCTCGGCGCCCAGCTGCAGCAGGGCTGAGGTTCACGGCGTGTATCTGCGCGGGCACGCCCGGTTTCTCGGGCTGCCTGCGCAGATCGGACCGACAGCCGGGGCCGCTGCTGGTCAGCGGTTCGCCGAGACGTCTTCCTGCAGGCTTGACAGACGTCCATTATGACGTCATAATGACGTCATGGAGCTGGGATCGACTGTCACGGAGATCATGGATGACCTACGCCGGGCCGGCGCCATCGGCGGCGAGGAGACGACACGGATCGTCGACCTCCTACTCGCGAGTGTCGAGTCGTCGGTGCGTCTGCATCTGCTCGAGGCGCTCTATGCAGCGGCGCGGGAGCTCGAGGCCTCGACGGCGGGCGTGGGCGTCGAGATCCGGCTCGAGGGCCGCGATCCGGTCCTCTCGCTCGTACAGTCGCACCCGGACGGCGGGACAGGAGGCACACGAGGCCCAGAGCGGCGGCGGCTTTCGCCGATGACGAGCTGCTCCGGATCACGCTTCGGCTGCCCGAGAGCCTGAAGGTCCGGGTGGAGCAGGCGGCTGCGAGCGCGGGCGCATCGGTCAATGCATGGATCGTCGCGGCGCTCGCGCGGTCCTTCGATCCCTCGGCGGTGCCGCGCACAGCCAGCCGGGCGCATGCCGAGGCGCATGACCGGATACGTGCAGGGCTGATCGAATCTGATGAAAGGGGACAAAGAGATGGAGTGGACATTTGAGGCGGCAGGTCCCGTCGAGGCAGACATCGTCGTGCCCGGCGGGCCGCGTCGAGATCGAGGGTGGAAGCACCGATCGGATCGTCGTGCACCTGACGCCGACCGGAGATTCGTCGCGGCGCGCGAACGACGTGATCGCCGCCGCCGATGTGACGCTACGCGAACGGGAGGCTGCGGGTCCACGTCCCGAAGCGCAAGTTCCAGAGCGTCGAGGTTCTCTGCAGGATCGTCGTTCCCGAAGGTTCACGCGTCGCCTCGAAGACCGCGTCGGCCGATCTCCACTCGACGGGGAGGCTGGGGGCGGTTCGCGCGACGACCGCGAGCGGCGACGTGAGCCTCGCCGACGTCGACTCGGATGTCTCGGTCACCTCGGCGAGCGGTGACTTCAGCTGTCTCGCGGTCGGTGGCTCCCTCCGCGTCAAGGGAGCAAGCGGCGACGTCTCGGTCCAGCGGGCCGGCGGCAACGTCGACATCAGCCTCGCAAGCGGCGACGTCGACATTGCCGACGCGGCGACGGCGGTGAAGGCAAGGACGGCCTCGGGCGACATTCGGGTTGGCCGGGCGCATGCCGGCCGTCTGAGCGCCGACAGCGCTTCGGGCGACATTGTCGTCGGTGTCGCCGCCGGCGTCGGTGCCTATCTGGACGTCGCGACCCTCTCGGGTGCGATGGCGTGCACCCTGCCTCTTCGAGGAGACCTCGCCCGAGGAGGCCGCTCTCGAGATCGTTTGCCACACCGCGAGCGGGGACGTGCGGATCGAGGCGGCAGCATGAACTGGCAGCTGGCTCGTCTCCTCGCGGAGGACCACCAGTCGCGTTTTGGGGGCAGTGCGCCGCGGTCGGGCTCGTGGGATCGGCAGGCTCGGACTCCCGTTTCGGCCGAGAGCCATTGCCTACCTCGGCGCACGCACCCGTCACGGGCTCGGCTGGCTGCTCGTCGATGCCGGCCTGAAGCTGATCGGCTCCAGCGACGCCCTCTGACTCCACTGGATCCCCGGATCGGCGTTGACCGCCGGGTCGGGCTCGGGAGAGGATCGGGCGGCGGTCGACCCCTGCTACCGAGGATGCCACGACCGGAGGCCGCGTTGGCCTGACGCTAGCCGGCGTGGGCCGGTGGGGCCTGGAGGCTGAAGCCGTCAGCGACGGTGCTCCCACGCAGGTGGAGCTGCTTGTCCGGCAGCCCCGGGATACAGAGGAGGGCCTGCCAGCATTGATCGCTGTCGCTGGGTCGGGAGAGCTGCAGTCCTGAGGCGGTACGGACCGGAACAAGGGTCGGCACCGGGTCGGGGGCGATTCCGATCGGCCCGGAGTGGTCCGAGGAAACGAAACGGATCCCGCCGAAGGCGGTGAAGGCGGCCGCGCCGAAGTCGGCGATGAGGAGCGAGAGCACGGCGAGTGGCACGATCCCGGCGAGCCAGCGGCGCCGGCCGGAGAGGCGCAAGACGAGTGCGGCAACGACCGACCCGACGAAGACGACCGGGACGAACCGCCCGCGATCCTCACAGGCGAACACGGCGAGCCCGACGCCGATTGCGACCGCGGCAAGAAGCCTGCGCCCGCCTCGCTCCTGCACGACCGGCGGCAGGAGCCAGGCGATGAGCGCGAGCGGAATGAGCCAGATCGGCGCCCAGACGAACCTGGGGTCCGGAATCAGGGCAAACCAGATGGCGAGCGAGGCGAGCGACGGGAGGACGATGATGAGCATCACCCCGCGCCGCTCTCGCAGTGCCGGACCCGAGCCCTCCGCCGATCGCGACCGCGACGATGAGCGCAGACCAGCGCCAGCGGGAGGAGCACGTCGGGGGTCCCGCTCTGGAGCGCGAACCACGGGCCGGTCAGCCAGTGCCATGAACTGAAGACGACGCTCGGGGCAACTCCCGGATCGCGTGCCCAGGCGTAGTCGGCTCGCGTCTGGCTCTGGAGGAGTCGGGCGGGCAGCCGCCAGTCGACCGGCAGCCCACCGAGCGTGAGCGGATAGAACGGATAGCCCGACAGCACCGCCTGGCGTGCGAGCCAGCCGATTGCGATCAGACCCGGGAGCACGCCGACGAACGCCGCCGTCCGCAACGGACGGACGAGCGAGCGGGCCTGGGCGGGCCGGGCGCGCACGCAGAGGACGACGACCGCGAATCCGACCCAGAGCCAGTAGAGAGGCCGGGTCGCCGCGGCGGTCGAAAGTGCGCTCGTCGAACCGAGCGCGGCAGGCAGCGAGAAGCCTCGCTCGACGCATTCGGCGAGGTAGAGCATCCCGACCACGACGAGCACGAAGGCGGCGAAGTCGAGGTTCGGACTGCTGATGCGGTGGGTTGGACGGAGCGCGGCGACGATGATCGTCGTCGGGAGCAGGAGCAGGCCGAGCGTGCTCGTGAACGACGAGAGCCATGCTGCCCTCGGGCGGGTCGCGAGCCGGGCACAGAGGTCGACGACTAGGAGCGCCGCGAGCAGGCCGTCGGCGAGGTGCGGCGCTGCACCCGCGAGTGGGCCGTGATCGATCAGCGCGACGAAGAGGAGGTGGACGTCGCCCGCGCCCAGACGGGTGTGGAGGTCGGCCAGCCCGGGGAGCGCCGCGTAGTGCTTCGCGTACTCGATCAGGTTCAGGTGATAGAGGCCGTAGTCGTAGTCCTGGGCGGACGTGAGCGACGCGTTCGCGAGCCAGAGGATCGCGGCGCCGCCGACGACGAGCACGGCGGGCGAGAGCCGGGGCCGCGGGGCCCGCACGAGCCGCCGCCCGCCCAGCACGGCGCCCGCTGCTCCGAGCGCGGCGGGCGGAACGCACGCGACCCAGGTGACGGCGAACCAGAGGTTCCAGAGGAGGAGGTAGGCGGCGAGGCCGGCGAGTCCGATCCAGGAGTCGACCGCACGGAGCGCCAGGGCGGACGGGGCAGCAGGCATGAGGCGGGCGAGCAGGCGCCGGATCAGGAAGCCGCAGCCGGCGAGGACGATCCCGATGCAGGTCCAGAAGCAGATGACCGCGAGCGTCGGCCAGACGGCGTCGAGAATCTTCATCGCGGCGTTCGGGTACGTTGCCGCAGGCCTGGACGCTCCGTCATCTTCTTTGCCCGCCCGCCGGCGTAGTGTGGGGACCTGAGCTCGCGTGTTCGAGGGTCGACATCGTCGGAAAGCAGAGTGCCTGGCCCGCGACCCGGCAGAGCTCGCGGGCGGCAGCGAACGGCCCACTCGTACCGCACCGGTACCACGTCGCCTCCCGGTACCGTGAGGTTCGAATCGACGTGGAGCCTATTGTGCATCGACCTGCTCGTCTCGGACACCCGGCGCTAGCGATCGTCCTTGGTTGCGCCGCGCTGCTGGCGGCAGGCTCGCTTGCGCTCGCCGCCGGAGCCGAGGCCGAAACGGGAGCCGCCGCCGCCGGAACCTGCTCGGCAGCAGGGCTCGTCGTCTGGCTCAACACCGAAGGCGACGGGACGGCAGGGAGCATCTATTACACGCTCGAGTTCACGAACCTCTCCGGCCGGGCGTGCAGCCTGCGCGGCTACCCGGGGGTCTCGGCGGTTGGGCTCGGCGGGCGCGGGTCGGGAGCCCCGCCTCCCGGACCCGCTCTCGCCTGTCCGCGCCGTGACCTTGCTGAGGGGAGCGACGGCGAAGGCCGTGCTCCAGATCACCGAGGCCGGCAACTTCCCGCGCTCGACTTGCGGCCAGACGACGGCCGCGGGGCTGCGCGTGTATCCGCCTAACCAGACCGCCGCCAAGGTCGTCCCGTTCCCGTTCGCCGCCTGCTCACGCTCTGGGCCCGCGTACCTCCACGTCGGGCCCGTCACCTAGCCGGGCCAGCGCCAGGCCGGCAGCCTCGATCCTCCCCTACCCGGAGAGCACTCTCCCGATTCGGTAGTCGTTTGCTCGACGAGTTGTTGGTAAGGCCAAAGGCCGCCCTCGTCGATCGACCGACGGGCGCTGGTTCTCGTGACAGCCCTGCCGTGTCGTCCTCCTGGGGCAGGCCCGAAGCCGGCGACACCGGCGGCGACCCGGTCATTCGGCGGGTGGGAGGCCGCGACCTTGCCTCGCGACACCTACCTAGTGTCCTGAGTCGTTAGTTCGTCCGGAGCTGGTTTTAGACTTGGTGGATGCCAAGTCCGGTGGCTGTTGAGGTCGTTCTGAGTGAGGGGGAGCGGGAGCAGTTGGAGTCGTGGGCGCGGCGGGGGAAGAGTGCTCAGGCGTTGGCGCAGCGGGCACGGGTTGTGTTGGCGGCGGCCGAGGGTTTGAAGAACACGGAGATCGCGGCCCCGTCTGGGGCTTGATCAGGGGACCGTGCGCCGTGGCCGGCGCGGTTTGCGACTGATCGGTTGGACGGGCTGGTGGATGAGCCTCGTCCGCGGCGGCCGCGGACGGTGACTGATGCGCAGGTGGAAGAGGTGATCGTCCGTACGTTGGAGTCGACGCCGAAGAACGCGACGCATTGGTCGACGCGTTCGATGGCGGCCGAGGTTGGGCTGTCGCAGACGGCGGTCTCGCGGATCTGGCGGGCGTTCGGTCTTGCAGCCGCATCGTCAGGAGACGTGGAAGTTGTCCAAGGATCCGCAGTTCATCGATAAGGTCCGCGATGTCGTCGGTCTCTATCTCGATCCGCCGGAGCGGGCGGTTGTGTTGTGCGTGGACGAGAAGAGCCAGATCCAGGCGCTGGATCGGACGGCGCCGATCTTGCCGATGCTGCCCGGCACGCCGCAACGTGCCACGCATGACTACAAGCGTTCGGGCACCTCGAGCCTGTACGCGGCGCTCTACCTCTCGACCGGGAAGGTGATCGGGTCGCTGCATTCCCGTCACCGCGCGATCGAGTTCAAGAAGTTCCTGTCCACGCTCGACCAGGCGGTTCCCGCCGAGCTCGAGATCCACCTGATCCTCGATAACGCGTCGACCCACAAGACGCCGGCGATCCAGAAATGGCTTGCCGGCCATCCTCGCTTCGTCTTGCACTTCACGCCGACGTCGAGCTCGTGGCTGAACCTCGTCGAGCGCTGGTTCGCCGAGCTGAGCAACAAGAAACTGAAGCGCGGCACGCACCGCTCCGTCCGCGAGCTCAACACCGACATCCGCAACTGGATCGAGACCTGGAACGACAACCCACGCCCCTACGTCACCAACACTAGGACGACTACTCGACCTGAGGCTCATGCGAGCGAGTACGGTCTCGCCATGCCGTCGAAGGCTGCGTTGACTCCCGGTGAGTCCTGCGTACTGGCTCTCCTCGTCGAGGCTCGCCGGCACGGGTGGGGGATCGCGGTCATCCTGGCGCGGGACGGTGAGCTGGGTGCGATCTGGTCGATGGCGAGGCCGCTCGTGTACACGAGCCTGCGCCGGCTCGAGGCCGAGGGGTACATCAGGACCGTCGGGCTCGAGCGCGGCGAGCGCGGCCCCCACCGGGTGATCTTCGAGGCGACGCCGCAGGGCCGGAAAGCGACTCGCGCCTGGCTCTCCGAGCCGGTCGAGCGGGTTCGTGAGATCCGCTCGCTGTTCCTGCTGAAGGTCGTTCTCGCCCAGCGGCTCGGGGTCGATCCGGAACCGTTGTTAGTCAACCAACGGGCCCTGATGGCTCCGTTTGTCGCCTGGCTGGAGGTTCGCCTCGAGGACGTCGACGCGGACGCCGATCCGACCGAAGCAACCGTGCTCTACTTCAGGCTCGAGACGGCGCAGACGACGATTCGCTTCATCGACCATATGCTCGAGACGCTGAGCGCTCGCAAGCCGCGCGCCCGGCGGCCGGCGAACCGCTAGGCGATCGGCGGCGGATCGCCGTCGATGCTCGCCGCCAGCGCGGGGTCCCAGTCGCAGACGGCGCAGCCATACCGGGCGGCCGAGCGGACGAAGTCGAGCGCCGCCGCGTGGGGGTCGCCGTAGGCGAGGACGGCGTCCCAGTCGAGGAGGTACTCGCCGAGCTCCGCGTCGTAGCGGGCGGCGTCCGGAGACAGCGTCGCGCTCTCGAAGCCGGCTCGGGCGCGGGATGCGCGTAGGCGTAGAACGCCGCCTGCGGGTAGCGCGCATCGCCGGGCCACCAGCCGACGGCGATCTCCTGGGCGTCCATCGCGTTACGCATGATGAAGTCGTTCGACGGCGGCGCCGCCGGCCGGCCGGAGAAGAGGCTGACCGCCAGATCGAACGACCCCCACCAGGCGTTGACCGGCGTCGAGCGGCCCCGGTAGGGCGCGCGAAACTCCGCGAGGACGAGCGCGGCCCGTGTCGCCGCGGCTCGAAGTACGTCGCGACCTGCGCGGGGTCGTAGACCGCGTGCTCGTCGTCCTCGTCGAGTGGCTTCTCCCAGGCGGTCTCCTGCGGCTTCAGGTCGAGCTCGCCCGTGCCCGCGAGCTCGCGCGACGCCGCGAGGAGCTCGCGCGTCACCTCGCCGACGCGTGCGGTTCGGCGTCAGCGCGATCCGGCGCACCTGCCCGTCGCTGTGCTCGACGACCGCTTCGTGGGCGTGCAGGTCGAGCGCGACGACGAGCGCGCCCGAGCGGTCGGGCGCCGGCAGCGGGCGTGTCTCGAGCCGCGCGCCGTCAGTCGCAGCGCGCGCGTGCAGCAGTTCGGGCTCGGGAGGCGCCGAGCGCCGCGGCGATCTTCCCGAGTACCTGCGAGTGGGCATGGAGGGTGTCGCAGCGTCTCGCGCCACGTCTCGTAGGGAAGAAGCCGGCCAACCGTGCGGCATGGGCCAACGCTAGCGGCCAGGACGCGTGCCCGCCGTCCGCGCGCAGTCGTGCGGACCGTCGACCGGGTTCGTCGCCACCGAGCGCGGCCGCCTGCTACCTTTTCGCGCAGGCACGACGCCAATCCCGGCGGGCCGCAGTTCGGCAGGCAAATCCGAGCTCGGGCCAGGTGGATGGCGAGAGGTTCGACATGACCGCGTTCGTACTGTCCATCGCGCTGGCTCTCGTCTCGCACTCGGGCTCTCAAACAGCTCGGCGAGCCGAGACCGCTGCGCACTTCCCGTCGAAGGGCGTGGTCGTCCCCGGTGTGAGCTTCGCCGGCATCAAGCTCGGCGACTCCGAGCAGCACGTCCGTTCGCTCTGGGGAAACACCTTCACGACCTGCGGCTTCTGCGCCGACACGACCTGGCTCTACACCTACCGGGGAGGCGAGCCGCTCGGCGCCGGCGTGCGCTTCCGCAAGAATCGCGTCGTCGCCGTCTTCTCGCTCGGCTCCCCTGCCGGCTGGAAGACCGACAAGGGGCTGAACATGGGCGACCCGGTCTCGAACGTCTACAGCTACTACGGCAGCACCGGGCACGACCCTCTGTGTCGGATACGACGCGCTCACCGTCCGCGTCGGGAATGCGGTGACCGCCTTCTACAGCGCTGCCGGCGTCGTCTACGGCTTCGCCCTGGTCGACCCGCGCGTCCCCGTCTGCCAGTAGCCGCTGGTTCGCCCGCTCAGCGCTTGACCGCGTAGAGCTGCAGTGAACTTCGTCCCGGTCTCGTTGAACTTGACCACGGCGAGCACGTGCGGCTGGAAGTAGACCTGAACGGAGTTCTTCAGCGTGTCGGCGCCGCAGACGACCTGCGTCGTCGTCAGTGCCTCGCAGTGAAAGTTGCCGGCCTTGAAGTCGACCGCCTGCTTGGCAGTGCAGGGTCAGCGGTGCGGGCGACGGTCGCGCCGAGCC
The DNA here is from genome assembly GCA_963765345.1 of uncultured Actinomycetota bacterium. GTDB lineage: Bacteria > Actinomycetota > Thermoleophilia > Gaiellales > Gaiellaceae > PALSA-600. The sequence continues at coordinate 133,296 of CAVXWI010000024.1, read as the reverse complement.
CGGTGGCCGCGGCGATCGCGAAGCAGGCGCCCGCGGTGACGAGGGCCGTGAGACCGAGCTTGAACATGGCAGTCTCCCTTCGAAGGTTCCTGGTCGCGACACTGAAGCAGAGAAACCCGAGGGCGGACCGGGAGCGCGATTATCCTCGGCGGGTGGTTCCCGCCGCCAACCTGTTCGCGTTCATGCTCGCCGCGCTCGTGCTGATCGCGGTCCCCGGGCCGAGCGTCCTCTTCGTGATCAGTCGCGGGGTCGTCCTCGGGCGACGCGCGGCGCTCGCGACCGTGCCGGGCAACTGCGCCGGGGTCTACGTCCAGGTGATCGCGGTCGCACTCGGCGTCGGCGTGCTGGTCGAGCGCTCGGCGGCGCTCTTCGCCACGATCAAGCTTGCGGGCGCCGTCTACCTCGTCTGGCTCGGGTCCGGACCTTCCGTCACCGCCGCGCCGCTTGCCGCGGCACTCGGCCGGCCGGTCGCGCCGAAGAGCGGCCGGCGGATCCTGCGCGAGGGGTTCGTCGTCGGGCTCGACGAACCCGAAGGCGGCGGTGTTCTTCGCCGCCGTCCTGCCGCAGTTCGCCGATCCGGCGCGCGGTGACGTGCCCGCTGCAGTTGCTCGCTCTCGGGCTCGTCTTCGTCGCGATGGCCATGGTGATGGACAGCCTCTGGGCCCTCGCCGCGGGAACGGCACGCGAGCGGTTCATCGCCTCGCCCGCGGCGGCTGGAGGCGATCGGCGGCGCCGGTGGGGTCGTGCTGGTCGGGCTCGGCGTCGGCCTCGCCGTCGACCGGCCGCAAGCCCTGACCACGCTAAGCGCGGCCGAAGAGGACGCAGCCGTTGTGGCCGCCGAGCCCCATCGCGTTCGAGAGCGCGACGTCGACCTGGACGTGGCGCGCCTCGTTCGGGACGTAGTCGAGGTCGCACTCGGGGTCGGGATGTTCGGTAGTTGATCGTCGGCGGGAGGATCCCGTCGCGAAGGGCGAGGATGCACATGATCCCCTCGATCGCGCCCGCCGCCCCGAAGGTGTGCCCCATCATCGACTTGGTCGAGGAGACGGCGAGCCGGTAGGCGTGGTCGCCGAAGACGTTCTTGATCGCCTTCGTCTCGGCGAGGTCGCCGAGGGGGGTGGAGGTGCCGTGAGCGTTCAGGTAGCCGACGCGCTCGGGCGCGACCCCGGCCCGGTCGAGCGCCGAGCGCATCATCGCCGAGACGCCCTCGGCCTCGGGCTCGGGCTGGGCGAGGTGGTGCGCGTCGTTCGACGCTCCGTAGCCGAGCACCTCGGCATAGATCTCGGCGCCGCGCGCCACCGCGCGATCCCAGTCCTCGACGCAGCACCGCGGCGGCGCCCTCGGCGATCACGAAGCCTGCGCGGGTGGCGTCGAAGGGACGCGAGGCCCGCGGCGGATCCTCGTCCTCGGCGGCGAGTCCGCGCATCGCGGTGAAGCCGGCCAGGATCAGCGGATCGACGCACGACTCGGTTCCGCCGGCGATCACCGCGTCGGCGACGCCACGCTTGATCAGCTCGGCGGCCTCGCCGATCGCATGCGAGCCGGTGGCGCAGGCGGAGACGATCGCGTAGTTCACCCCCTTCAGCCCGAGCGAGATCGCGATCTGCCCCGAGGCGGTATCGACGAGTACGTTCGGCAGGAAGCTCGGCGAGACGCGGTCGGGCCCCCGCTCGCGCAGGATGGTCGCCTGCTCCGCGATCTGCGTCACCCCGCCGATGGCGGAGCCGAAGATGACACCGACCCGGTTCGGGTCGAAGTCCTTCAGGCCGGAGTCTGCGAGCGCCTCTCGTGCGACCGAGAGCGCGAACAGCACGTAGCGCTCGAGCTTGCGTGCATCCTTCGCCGAGGCGACGGCGAGGGGATCGAACCCCTTCACCTCCGCGGCGATCCGGATCGGCAGGCCCTCGGTCTCGAAGGCGGTGATCCAGTCGATCCCGCTTCGGCCCGCAACGGCCGTGCTCCAGCTCGTCGGCGCGTCGAGGCCGAGCGGAGAGACGATGCCGATGCCGGTGACCGCGACGCGCGTCATAGGCGCCGCAGCTTAACCGTAGGCTTCGGGTATGCCAGGCAGTGAGTTGCCGTTCCCGCCGATGGAGGCCGAGCTCGTCCGGGAGCTGCCGGTCGGCGAGGGCTGGGTCTACGAGCCGAAGTGGGACGGTTTCCGGGGGGTGTTCGAGAATCTCGACGGCGACCTGGCGCTCTGGTCGCGAAGCGGTCGCCCGCTCCTGCAGGTACTTCCCCGAGCTGCGAGCGCTCGGTGAGCTGCTGCCGCCCCGCTCGGCGATCGACGGTGAGATCGTGATCGTCCGGGACGGCGCGCTCGACTTCGACGCGATGCAGAGTCGCCTCCACCCGGCCGAGTCGAGAGTCCGCCGGCTCTCCGCCGAGATCCCGGCCGAGTTCGTCGCCTTCGACGTTCTCCTCTGGGACGGCGAGCCGGTGTGGCGGCGGCCGCTCGCCGAACGCCGTGCCGAGCTCGAGCGGGTGGCGAGCGGCTTCCGGCTCTCACCCTCGACTCCGGATCTGGCGGAGGCGCGCGGCTGGCTCGAGCGGTTCGAGTCGCTCGGTCTCGACGGCGTCGTCGCCAAGCGCACCGGGCTGCCGTACCTGCCCGGCTCGCGCGAGGGAGTCGTCAAGGTCAAGGAGCACAAGAGCGCCGACTGCGTCGTTGTCGGTCTGCGCTGGAAGGGATCCCGCGAGAAGATCGCGACGCTGCTCCTCGGCCTCTACGGTGAGGCCGGCGAGCTCGACTACGTGGGCTCGTGCGCCGTCGCGGCGAAGACGCGGCCGGAGGTGGCCGCACGTGTCCTGCCGCTCGTCGAGGACGACCCCGACTGGCATGTCTCGGAGCCGAACCGCTGGGGCGGCGGCCAACTCGAGCAGACGCGCATCCGCCCCGAGCTCGTCGTCGAGGTGCGGTACGACAAGGTGCAGGGCAACCGCTTCCGCCACGGGACGAGGCTGTTGCGCTGGCGTGAGGACAAGGACCCGCGCGACTGCACCTGGCGCGAGCTGCGCCCGGCGGCGGCGGCTCCGGGCGCCGGGGTCGAGTCACTCCTCGGGTAGTTCGAGGCCGAGCTGAGGGAAGCGGGGGCCGAGCGAGACCGCCCGCCGCCACATGCCGTGCATCGGGTCGCCCGCCTCGGCGAGTCGCGCGCGCATCGTCGGCACGGTGAAGGCGTCAGGCTCGACGGCTGCTACCTCGTCCCAGCGAAGCGGCGCCGAGACCCGCGCGTCTGCAACGGGGCGGATCGAGTAGGCACAGGCGATCGTCCGGTCGCGCGCGTTCTGGCCGAAATCGACGAAGACACCGACCCGATCGGCCACGCGCCACGTCGTCGTCGCGACCGCTTGGTCGCCGATCCGTCGTTCGACCTCCTCGGCGAGTGCCTTCGCGAAGCGCCGGACGGCGGGGAAGGGGAGCTCGGGCCGGATCGGCGCGAGGACGTGGAGGCCGGTTGCCCCCGAGGTCTTCGGGTACGAGGCCAGCCCGAGCTCGTCCATGACCTCCCGGACGACCAGCGCGATCTCGCGCACGAACGGCCACTGGCCCTCGCTGGTCGGGTCGAGGTCGATCAGAAGGTAGTCAGGCTTCTCGATCTCCGGCACGCGCGAGTGCCAGGTATGCAGCTCGATGCAGCCAAGGTTCGCGACCCAGGCGAGCGCGGCAGCGTTGTCGAGGATCGCGAACACGGTCGAGTGCCCGCTCGGAAAGGAGACCGGTACCTCATCGACGTACTCGGGATGCTTGGCCGGCACGCGCTTCTGATGGAAGAAAACAGTCTGTTTTGTCTTGTAATCTGGCTGTTTCCAGGGACTTTCAGGCTCAGGGCCGATCCCATTCGGATACCGCTTCATGTGGAAGGGACGACGCCTGACATGAGGCAAAATGACCGGGGCCAGGTCGACGTAGTACTGAACGAGATCACCCTTGGTCAGCCCGACCGCCGGAAAGAACACCTTGTCCGGGTTGCTGATCGGTACCCCGTAGCGACCGACTCTCATCCCCTGAACGGTAGTCCGGGCTGGAGCCAGAGTGCCGGTACCGCTACCTCGCCTTGCTGTGAGGCGCATATATACAGCGGTACCGCGCCATCGGCCTGGCACGTTTCTCGAAATCGCCGAGAGGCGTGCAGGCACGACTGGCCTCACCTAGGCGGTTGAAAGCGACAGTGACTCAACTCTGACCTCGTTATGTCCCTCGCTATGTCTGAGCTTCAAACGTGCGCTGTCCCAGAGAGAGCTTCGATGGGGGTACATCCACCTTCGTTTTCGTCTGGCGAGGCGGCACAGGCGACATGCACTACACCATTTGAACCCTACCACGGGCTCCCGGAGCGCTACCAAGCAGTAGAGCTACGGGCGGTCAGTGTGCTCTGGGCTTGCGACCGCGGCGAGCCGTCTGCCGTCACTTCACACCCATGGCGACCAGAGCGCATCGGCCTGCTGATCGAGACCTCGCGCGACTCTGGAAGGAGTGTCCGACTCAGAGACTCGGGCAGCTTCTGTCAACCTCCGCGATCCCGAACCGAATCGGTTGTTCGATATCGAGATCACATCCTCAGCCAGCGCATCTTCGAGGTCAGGGAGAAAGTCAGCTTTCGGATTTCGTGAGCGGAGAGGACTCTCGATACCTCCTAGATGGCAAGAGCGTCAGGCGTTCGGGGGCGGTGATCAGCCGGTTGCGATGAGATGCGTGACCGGGAGGGCGAAGCGACCTTGATCTTCATCCCCGGCGCCGAACTCAAGCCACGAGGCCGATTTGTCGGGAAGGATGATGATGATCACCTCGTCGGCCGGGAACGAGCGCAGCGCGTCCTCGATTGCCTGGAGCGATCAGAGTCACCGACGTGTAACTCCACATTCTCGGTCGGCGCGGCCTCGGCCGTCGTCTCTCCCAACTCACTAGCGTCCTCGCGGCGTCGTCCTCGGCGCTTGTGAGCTAGTCGAGTCGGGAGGTGTTCGATGCCGGTGCGACGACGTGGATCTCGGCGTCCGTGCCTGCGTGAGCCCAGACGACCGTCTGCAGAACTTCGTCGGAGACCGACGCTGTTGGAACAACGATCACCCGACGGGCCAGGGCCTGGGCGTATCCCTCGCTCGACGCGACCCTGTTGTCGCCGTCCCCTCAACCGATCTCATGGGTCAGCCACGTTGACAACGGATTGGTGGCGTGAGAAGGTCAGCGGGGTTTCGAAAGGGGGCGGTGATGCGGCGGGGGTTGGTTGTGGTCTTGGCGGGCGCCATGATCGCTTTTGTGGTGGTTGGCGTGCCAGGCGCGTCGGCGATTGCGGGTTCCACGATCGTGGTCAATTCCCTGGCGGACACCGCCACGGCCGGCGACGGTCTCTGCACGCTGCCCGAGGCGATCAACAACGCGAACGCGAATGCTGACACCACCTCTGGGGATTGCGCGGCTGGGTCGGGTGACGATTCGATCACGTTCGCGTCTACGGTCACGGGGACGATCACGCTCGCGTCGGCGCTGCCAACAATCACGGACACCGCAGGGCTTACGATCGACGGGCCTGGGGCGAGCACGCTCACGATCAGCGGAGATAACTCCGTGCAGGTCTTCAGCGTGGCGTCAGACGCTTCACTCTCTATCGACGGGCTGACCGTGGCGAATGGGAACTCGGCGTCCCTAGCGGGCGGCGAGGGGGGCGGCATCTCCAACGCAGGCACCCTGACAGTCTCCAACTCGACGGTCTCAGGGAACACTGCGGCGAGTGCTGGGATCGGAGCCTTCGTCTGCACCAGCCAGGGAGGGGAATCTACAACTCGGGCACGCTCACCGTCTCGAACTCCACGGTCTCGGGGAACTTTGCACCGGGCGCCCCCGAGAACAACAGCCCGCACTTCTGCGGCGGCGAAGGCGGCGGAATCTACAACTCGAACATGGCCACGGTGACAAGCTCGACGGTCTCCGGGAACGAATACACCCAGGACGGCGTGGGCGGTGGCATCTACAACTCCGGTGTGCTAACTGTCTCCATGTCTACAATTTCGAAACAACAAGGGGCCTGGCGAGAACAGTGGCGGCGGCATCTTTAGCGACGGCACGCTGACGGTCTCCAACTCGACGGTTTCAGGGAATCAGGGCAATGGCGGCGGCGTCGACAGTTCCGGGATGCTTACGGTCGCGAACTCCACCATTTCGGGGAACAGCGCCGTAATCACTGACGGCGGCGGCATGATTTGCGACTGTGACGGTACGGTCAGCAACTCCACCTTCCAGGGGAACACTGCTCAGGGAGCAGGCGGCGGCATCATTAACGGCGGAACGCTCACGGTGTCGAACTCCACCTTCCAGGGAAACGACAGTTTCAGCACCGGAGGCGGCATCGATAACAGGGGCGCCCTCACGATCTCTTACTCCACCTTCTCGGGGAACGTCGCGCACGCCAACGCCAGCCCCGGAGGCGGCATCAATAACAACGGTACGTCGTTGACGGTCTCCAGCTCCGTATTCTTAAGCAACAACGGGCCTCTGGCGAGTATTGCCTCGTCGTGCGCTGGTGCGATCACGGACGGTGGCTACAACATTTCCTCAGATGCGACTTGCGGTTTCACCGCGCCAAGTTCGCTTTCGAGCACCGACCCGATGCTCGAAGCCGATCGGCGACAACGGCGGGCCGACCCAGACGATGGCCCTGTCCCCTAGCTCCCGAGCGATCGACCTGATCCCCAACTGGAACCAACGGTTGCGGCACGACTGTCACGACTGACCAGCGCGGTTTTCCTCGCCCTGACGGCTTCGAGGCCGTCTGCGATGCGGGCGCCTACGAGGTGCAAGATCCGACGACAACGATCACCCTGAACCCGAGCACGCCGACCGCAAACGGCTGGTACACCGGGCCGGTGGGCGTGTCGGTGAGCGCCATCGATGGTGCTGGTGGCTCGGGTGTGGCACAGACGCGGTGCGTCCTCGATCCGGCAAGCGTTCCTCCGTCGTTCAGCAGTTTGCCTTCGACACCGTGTCCCTATCTCGCTGCGGGAGCGACCGTTTCGGGCGCCGGGACGCATACGGTCTACGCGGCAAGCCAGGACAACGCCGGGTATGTGGAGACCGTCAAGAGCGTCAGCTTCAAGATCGACCAAATCAGCGGTGTGAACGGAGTCGGCCCAGGAAACAGCCTGTCCGCCAAGGTGGCCCAGATCCAGGGCTACATCGCCGCGAACGACACAAAGGATGCCTGCGGCGGGCTGAACGCCTTCATCAACGAGGTCAACGCTCAGACGGACAAGAAGATCTCGAAGACTCAGGCGGCGTCGTTCATCACGCAAGCGAGGGACATCGAATCCACGCTCGGCTGCTGATCGAAAGGACAGCGGGGAGTCGAGCAACATATCGTTTCGACTTTAGATCTCGTGCGGCGACCAAGCGTCTCTTCGTCTCCACACGGATCTGCGGCATGAGAGGGAGCCTCCCTCTATCTCGACGTTGGAGATTGGAGGAGCTATGACGAAGTTTCTCCCGACCTTGCTTTCTGCTTCGATGGTCAGAGGGAGCCACGGGGTTGGCTCGTGTACGACCCTGAAGGGACAGTCGAGCTTCCGCCCGGTCATGAGCAGCCGTCACGGCCACCAGAACTCACCAAGCGGCGACGAGGCCCTAACGCAGAAGCGCTAAGCGGCAGGCGCATAGGGCTGCGCGGGGACTACGATCGAGCTTGTGGCTGACTGGTTGGTCTGGGTTTTCGTGGCTGTGTTGCTCGCGATCGGCGAGATTCTGACGCCGGGGCTGTTCTTTCTAGGCCCGATTGCTCTCGCCGCAGCCGCTGCTGCGGTTGCCGCAGCTCTCGGTGCGGGTTGGCTGATCGCCCTCGCGGTCTTCGTCGTGGGCTCGGCTGCCTCGGTCGGCTTCTTGCGGCCGCTTGCACGTCGCCACATCCGCATGCCGTTCTCGATACGAACCGGGGCTGCGGCTCTCGTGGGCACGACAGCCGTCGTCCTCGAGCAGGTCGATCTGAACGGAGGCCGGGTCAAGATCGGCGGCGAGGTCTGGAGCGCCCGCGCGTTGGACGAGTCGCAGGTGCTCGAACCAGGGACGCGGGTTCAGGTCGCCGAAATCCAGGGTGCGACGGCGCTCGTCTACGGATAGGAGTCCACATGGTCGCGACCATCGTCATCATCGTCGTTCTCGTTCTCGTGCTCGTCACCCTCTGGCGGACGATCAGGATCGTCCCGCAGGCGCGCGCGCGCGTGATCGAGCGGTTCGGGCGCTACAACCGGACGCTCTCGCCGGGGCTCGCTCTCATCATCCCGTTTGTCGACCGGTTGCGGGCGGTGGTCGACCTCCGCGAGCAGGTCGTGTCGTTTGCGCCTCAGCCGGTGATCACCGAGGACAATCTCGTCGTCTCGATCGACACGGTCATCTACTACCAGGTCACCGACGCGAAGGCTGCTACCTACGAGATCGCGAACTACATCCAGGCGATCGAACAGCTCACGGTGACGACGCTGCGGAATGTGATCGGCGGGATGGATCTCGAGACGACGTTCACCTCGCGTGACAGCATCAACAACGAGCTGCGCGGGGTGCTTGACGAGGCGACCGGGAAGTGGGGTATCCGTGTCAACCGGGTTGAGCTGAAGTCGATCGATCCTCCCGCCTCGATCCAAGCTTCGATGGAGCAGCAGATGCGCGCCGATCGCGAGAAGCGGGCCGCGATCCTCACGGCCGAGGGCGTCAAGCAGTCGCAGATCCTCACCGCCGAGGGTGAGAAGCAGGCGGCGATCCTCAAGGCCGAGGGCCAGCGTCAGGCAGCGATCCTCCAGGCCGAGGGGCAGGCCAGGGCCATCGGCACGGTGTTCAAGGCGATCCACGAGGGAGGCGTCGACCAGAAGTTGCTCGCCTACCAGTATCTCCAGGTGCTGCCGCAGATCGCCCAAGGAAACGGGAACACGATCTGGATGCTTCCGAGCGAGCTGACCGACGCGCTCGGGCAGATCAAGGAGATCGTCCGACCAAGCGACGGAACGCAGTAGCTCCGACGGGGGTGCCTAACTCTAGGGCCGGACATGAACGCTGGCGCGCCATGAGCGAGCGCGAGCGCGAACGTCGGGCATTCGAGCACGGTGGTCTTTTCCAGCATCCCGCAAACACGCATGGTTGAGCGATCTAGCGTGAGTTCTTCTGATGGAACAACACGCCGTCGACGCCGTTCGGGAAGGCTTCATGTGAAACGGCCGGCGTCGTACCTGAGGGAGGATCTGTGGTGCGAGATCGACGTAGTAGGCGACGAGGTCGCACTTGGTCAGACCGCGTCGTCCAGTAGCGCTCCTGGTTCGAGCCGAGCCAGATCGGCCACTCGGCAGCCGCGTCAGGTGGAGTGGGCGTCGGCAGGGCCGGGGGAGGGACACACGGCGCAGATCGACGTCGTGGCGAACGAGATCGCGGACCAGGCGAGCTCTCGGTGCTCTCTCGCTTTTCGAGGCGTCCGCACCTTCCACGGAGCAGGACGTGCCCTTCGTGGCCGCGACATCGCTCGCAGCCCGGTTTCCGCGGCTCGGGCGGCAAGAAGCGGGGTAGGCTTTCGGGCATGCTCGACTCCGGTTCCCGGCTCGAGGTGACGATCGAGCCGCTCGACGACCACCTCGTGATTCAGCCGCTCGACGACTCCGAGACGGCATCCGGGCTGATCGTCCCGATCAACGAGGCCGCCCAGTGCGCCACCGGCATCGTCGTCTCGGTCGGGCCGGATGTCGCGTCGCTCGAGCCCGGTGACAAGGTGCTCTACCCGAGGGACGCGGGGTACGAAGTCAGGCTTGTGCGCTCGAGCCACCGCGTGCGGGTGGTTCGGCGCGAGGTCCTGATCGCGCGGATCCACGACTGAGCCGCGGCCGCTACCCTAGCGAGCGACCGGAGAGGTGTCCGAGCGGTCTAAGGAGCGCGACTGGAAATCGCGTACGTGCTGAAAGGTGCGTCGAGGGTTCAAATCCCTCTCTCTCCGCTGGCCAACGGGGTCGGGCGGGACGTGAAGAGACCTTCAACGTCACATCAGCGTCCCGCCCGGCATCTCGGTGCGGCGGCCCGGCCGACGGGGCGCCGTGCTCGCGAAGTCCGGCCCGCGACCGCTCGGCGCTCCGGCGACGTCCGAGTGGCCGTCGCGGCGGAAGAACGATTGCCCGAACGAGTCGACGTACGCGATCTGACTCGAATTCGTGAGAAGGCATGAGCTGAATCGAGGCCTGATGTGGAGAGCTGATCTGCGCAAGCCGCGCTGAGGTTGAAGTCGGTGGTGGCGACGCCGAATTCGGAATGCCGATCGACTCTGAGCCGACCGCCTGCTGCTCCTCCTTGGATTCCATGACTCGTGGCGGAGAGGAGCATCGGTTCAGCAGAGGCTCCTCCCAGTACGGCCGCGGGATCCTTCGGTACGGCAAGCCCTCAGTGAGGCTCGAGCCGGGACAGAGACGGAACCCCAGATGGGCCGGGTAGGAGTCGGGCTGTCGAAGAGCCAGATCGGGAAGTTCGAGCGTAAGCCGCCGTCGACCACGAGATTCGGCTCGTCGTCGCGCCGCAACTCGACGGGTGTGAACAGGAACGGGTAGCTCGTGCTCAGGTACGTTGACAACGCTACGCCGGTGTCGGCTGGTCGCGTTGCGAGCCGGTGACTTCGGCCGGATCGAGGCAGCCCTTCGCCCGGCGATTTGAACAGGCTGTTCGACACGGTGAGACTCGCGCCGCTGCAGTTGCTGCTCGCGCACGGTCGCCGCTGCCACTGCCGGACCAGCGGCGGCATTCGCAGGCCGGCGACCCTCGAGCCGATACGCCTGAGCCGACGGAACCTCCGGGCCCCCGCTCAACTGACCCTCACCTCGGCTGAACAGATCCCGAGCTCGGCGGCGGCCCAGGTGCTTCGGTGGCGTCGTCTGCCGCTCACGTTCTGGGTGGGGTGCTCGCGGTTCGCCGAGACGTGCCGCGGCGCCGGCTCACTACGATCCAGGCATGGCGGAGCCACGCAGGGCCGGGAGAGCGCCGCTCCGGCTCTCCGTCCTCGACCAGTCACCGATCGCCGAGGGCGCGACCGGGGCAGATGCCCTGCGCAACAGCATCGATCTCGCCACCCTCGCCGAACGGCTCGGGTACATGCGCTACTGGGTGGCCGAACACCACGGCACGCCGATGCTCGCCTGTGCGGCACCCGAGATCCTGATCGCCGAGGCGGCGCGGGCGACGTCGAGCATCCGCGTCGGGAGCGGCGGCGTGATGCTCTCGCATTACAGCCCGTTCAAGGTCGCCGAGTTGTTCAGCGTCCTCGCTGGGCTGCACGGGCCGCGAATCGACCTCGGGGTCGGCCGCGCCCCGGGCGCCGACCTCGAGACGATCTTCGCGCTCCAGCGCGACCGTCGGCAGCTCCTGCCCGAGGACTACCTCGACCAGGTGGCCGAGTTGCTCGCGTATCTCGAGGACGGCTTCCCGCCCGACCACCCGTTCGCGCGGCTGGCCCGGCTGCCCGGGGCTCCGGGCCGCCCAGTGGTCTGGCTTCTTGGTACCTCGGCCGAGAGCGCAGCCTGGGCCGCTGAGCTCGGGCTTCCCTACTCGGTCGCGGACTTCATCAACCCCGGCAGCTCGCGGAGCGCCCTCCTCTACCGCGACCGGTTCAGCCCGTCTGGCCGTCTCAGCCGCCCGGACGTGATGGTCGCCGTCGGCGCGATCTGCGCCGAGACCGACGAGGAGGCCGAGCGCCTCGCCGCCAGCTGGCAGATGGCGATCGGCCTCGCCGGTCGCGGCCAGTTCGGCCCGGTCCCGGCCGTGGCGCGGGCGCTCGAGTTCCTCGCCGGGCGCGTCGGCGGAGACAGGTTCGCCGGTCGGCGCGTCGTCGTCGGCTCCCCCGCGAGGGTCCGGCCGGCGCTCGAGCAGATCCGTGCCGAGTACGGTGCCGACGAGCTGATGATCCTGACGATGACCCACGACGACGGCGCCAGGCGCCGCTCCTACGAGCTGCTCGCCGAGGCATTCAGTCTCGAGCCCGTTGCCGAGGGATCGCTCGATCCCGCCCAGGCCGGCCGCTGACCGAGCCCGGGAACGGCTCTCGCGGGCCCGCGGTCGGCGGCACCCCGCGTCCGGGTTGGGGCGGCGTGGCGCGATGCAAGCGGCGGCGGGAGCCGGACCTGTCCTAGGAGTCGAGGCCGAGGGTGAAGGTCGGCTTGGGTGAGGTGTCTGGCAGGCGGTGCTCGGCTGCGAGGCGACGCACCGCCGTGCCCGTGGCCAGAAACTCGGTGGCATGCTCGCCCCAGACGTGGTTGTAGACCGCGACGGTCACGCCGACGATCCCGTTCGCCTTCGCCTCGGTCGCCTCGGACTGCATGCGGGCGAGCGCAAGCTCGCGCGCCTCGTAGACGCCCTGGGTGAACAGCACCATCTCCTGGTTCTGGCCGGCCTGCCTGAGGGACTGCATGATCGACTGGTGGGCGATGTGGTACACGCATGTCCCGAGCACGAATGCGACCGGCACCGCGCCCGCCGCGATCAGCCGGAAAAAGTCTTGTGCGGAGAGGTCGGAGGTGAACGCATGGCCATCGGGCGCCTTGTGCACCCCGGCGCCGTCAAGGGCTCGCACGGCCGTGCCGGTCGCGATGAACTTGAGCACGTCCTGGCCCCAGATGTACTGCTGCATCCGCAGCTGCACGCCGACGATCCCGTCTGCGCCGAGATGGTCGGCCTCCGACTGCATCCGTGCCATCGCAAGCTCGCGGGCGTTGTACATCGCCTGCGTGAGCACCTGCAGCTCCTGGTTTTGGTTCCAGCGTCCGACCTGCAGGCCGATGTGGTAGATCGACGAGCCGACGACGAACCCGAGCGGCTCGAACCCGGCCTCGCCGAGCAGGACGTACTCGGAGACCGAGAGGTCTGAGGTGAACACCCCTTCCGGGGTGGCGCCGGCGGTCTCCGCGAGGCGGCTGTCGGCCGCCTGCGGCTCCCAGCTCGCGGCGGCGGTGTCGGCGGGTTTTCCGAAGAGCGGCAATGGGTCCTCCTTGGCTCCGCCGCCTGGACGGACGTCCGGGATCGGCGCAGCGGGGACGTTACACCGGCGAAGCGAGGTGCTCAGGGACGCTCACGGTCGGAGGGGGTCGTGCCGATGAATGGGAGGAGTGATGCAACGGCAGGTCCGCCGCACCCGGATCGTCTGCCTTGCCTGCGGTGCTCCCCGTGCCGTCGTCTCGCCGCAGCAGGGGGACGCCGGTGAATGCCCGAGGTGTCGCTACCTCGGCTGGGCGTACGCAGACGATCTCGACCGGTCGACCCGGCGCCTGATCATCAACGGTTTCTTCGCGGTGCCGCCGGCCGCGCGACCCCGCTGCGTGAAGCCGCGCCGGCCGCGCCGGGCCCGGGCCGGGTGAGGTAGCGGCGGGGTGGGGCGATCGCATCCCCCGGCCGGTCACGCGGTGACGGTGACGAGTGTCCCGACCTGAACGTACGGGAAGATCTGTGCGGCCGTCGGGATCGGAACCTCGACGCAGCCGAGGCTCTGCGGCCAGCCGTAGCTGCCACGGATGAAGCCGTGGACGGCGTCGCCGCCGTTGAAGTAGTTGACCCAGGGAACGCCGGGATCGCTGTAGTGGGTGCCGTCCGGGTTCGTTCCCTGCATGGTCGTCTCGGTGAGGTGGAGGTAGACGGGGTAGGTGCCGAGCGCGGTCGGGCGAGAGGAGATGCCGGTGTTCACCGGCGTGCGCAGGACGACGCGGCCGTTGTGCCAGAGCGTCAGCGTCTCGGGCAGCGTCTCGCTGACGTAGACGTAGGTGTAGCCGCCCTCCGCTCTGCGGCCTGCCAGCTCGGCTCTGATCAGTGCCCGCAAGAGCCCCATCGTCGGATACCCGTCAGCCGTCAGGCCGTGGCTCGATTCGAAGGCCATGATCGCGCCGCGGACGAGCACAGGTCGGAGTTCGCCCGACGACCAGATCCCCTTCAATGCCCCCGGCGTCTTCGCGAAGCGCCAGACGAACTGGCCGGTCGGCGGCTCGACGGCGGCGCCGACCTGCGCGGCCGTCGTGAGCCTCGACCGTCGCGCCCGTGGGCTGCCAGCGAAGCGGCAGGTAGCCGAGCTCGGCGAGCAGCTGCTCGATCCGCAGGATGGAGCCGCGTGGTACCTGCCAGCTCAGCGTCCGCACGTCGTCCGGGTCGGCGCCGGAGATCACCTGGAACGCCCGGGGAAGCCTGAGGTGGACCCGACGCGCGAGCGGGAACCCGAGTCCGCTCGGCTGGAACACCAGGGTGTTGGCGTTCGGCTCGTGCCAGGCGCCGCTCGTGCGGGGGATCACCACGGGTCTCGCGGCCCCGAGGACCTCCGCGACCGGGCGCGAGAACGTCAGGACGATCGGCGCCGAGGGGGCAAGTCGCGTCATCGGGGCGGGCCGCACCAGCACCTTCGGCGCCGGGCCGCCGCTGAACCAGCTGACGCGGACGGGCGACGGCAGTCGTTCCCACCGCTGCGGCGCCCCGGCGACGAGCGCCGTCCCCGCGGCCGTCTCGCCGACCGCCGCGACGTCGATCGAGACGACCCGGCGCGGCTGATCAAGGTGCAGGAACCTCGGCCCGGCATCAGGTACCCGTACCGAGACGACCCGCACCGGGGCGCTGAAGCGAACGCGCACCGGCGTGCCCGCCTCCGGGTAGACGAACGTCGAGGTGACTCGGGCAGCGGGCGTCCGGATCACGGCATGCGCGACCTCCGTCCCGCCGACCAGCCAGCCGAGCCAGCCGGAGCGCTTGACGGTGACGGTGACCCGCAGGCGTGCGCTGGCAGCCGATCGTGCTCAGCGGCTCGAGCCGGTTCGCGCGCAGCCGCACGACGATTCGGCGCCCGTTCGCGGCGACGACGCGCACCGAGCTGACGTGCTCGCCGAGCGGGGCGAGGCTCACCCGGGCGAGTGCGGGAGCCTCGGCCTCGATCCGGGCGTGCGGCCAGTACGCCCGAACAGCGAAGAGCGCGCCGCCGAGGAGACCCGCCGTCAGGCCGAGGGCGAGCGCCACGAGCAGCACGATCCGGAGCGCCGACCTGCGGCCGCGCCCTTGATCTCGGTCGATTACGGGGATGACTGGAGGGGACGACATGACTTCACGTTAGAAAACATGCCGGTCGTGTTCAAGCCCGATCCGTCGTGGTTTGGGCGACTGGACCTAGGTGATGCGGCGGGCGCCCGAGTAGTTCGCGGCCGCCCAGGGGTCGGAGAGGCTGTCGACCCGGACGAACGCGCCGGTGTAGGGGGCGTCCACGTACTCGCCGCCGCCGATGTAAATCCCGACGTGGCCGAGGCTGTCGAAGAAGACGAGATCGCCCGGCTGGAGCTGGTCGGAGGGAACGGGCGCTCCGTAGTTCCACATCGCGTAGGAGGAGTGGGGCAGCTGGACACCGAGCTGGGCGAACGAGTACATGACAAGGCCTGAGCAGTCGAACCCGCCGGGGGCCGCCCCGCCCCAGACGTAGGGCGTCCCGATGTACGACATCGCGATCGAGACAACCTGGCTGCCGAACGGCGAGGCCGGGATCACGCTCGCTCCCTCGGGGGTGGCGGCGCTCGCGCCGACCACCGTCGCCTGGGCAGCCTGCGCCTGCGCCGCCTGCGCCGCGGCGACCGCCGCCTGCGCCGCCTGGACCGCCTGGAGCTCGCGGGCCCGCTGCTGGGCCTCGAGCGTCACGATCTGACCCTTGATCGAGTCGAGCAGCTGCTGGCGCTCGCTCAGCCGGTCGGCGACCGCCTGGCGCTCGGCGCGGCGCTGCGCGAGAAGCCTCGTCGCGTCGGCACGCTCGCTGGCGAGGGCGCGGGCATGGCGCTGGACGGAGCCCTTGAACGTGATCACCTGGCCGATCACCTGCCGGTCGACGGCCGAAAGCCGGTTGGCGTCGTCGAGGCGGCTCATCAGGTTGGTCAGGTTCGAGGCGCCGAGGATCAGGTCGAGGGTCGTCGGTTCGGACGAGGTGTACAGGGCGACGACACGCTGGGCGACCATCGAGCGGCTGCGGCTGAGGTTCTCGCGGGCGACCGCGAGCTCGCGCCGGTTCACCTTCTGCTCGAAGGCCACCTGGTCGAGTCGGAGGTTCGCAAGGTTGATCTGCTCGTCTGCCTGGCCGAGGCTCTGGTCGAGCTGGAGCACCTCGTTGTAGACCTGCTGCGCCTCGGCCTTCTTCGCGTCGATCGGTGAGGTGCCGAGCGCCGGGGCAATGACGAGCAGGCTCGCCGCGAGCACGGCAAGCAGCAGCAGAGGCCTTCGCCCACGCCGCCTGACTGACCCCGTTTGCCCACGAGACCGGCCTGCTGACAAGGTCCAGCACGCCATCGGTCGAGCAAGCTACCAGCCGGAGCGGTCGCACACAAATCCGTAACGTTCAAACTCCCTGCAAACGACGCCTTTGCTCGACTGCTCGTTTCGGCTTCTTTGCTGGGTCGGCGATACGTTCCGCCGTCGGTGGGAGGGATGGTCCGCTCGGCAGCCTCGTCGGCGGCGTTTTGCGCTCGCGGTCGCCGCGATCGCTTCGGTGCAGGCGGGAGGAGCTCGCAGCGCCGCGCCGAAGCAGCCGGCCCCGGTACGGTCTTTCCGCCTGAGGCTCAGTGCCGACGGCGAGTTGCTGGCCGGCAAGCTTGTCCCGCTCCATCTCGTCGGCGGCGGCACGCCCGAGTGGGAGCCGACCGGCGCGGCGGTCTCGTTCTCGGAGGACGACTTCGCCGCACCGCGGCTTCGGATCGCGGCGAACGGCGCGATCTCGCCGCCCGCCTCCCGGCGCTAGACGGCGTTCGCAGGCTGCGGCCAGGCCTCGAGGCCGATCTCGGCGAGCGGGCGGCGTGCCCACGCGAAGCGCTTCCCGTACCAGTCGAGCCGGCCGAGCGAGACTCCCTGGCCCGCCGACTCGACGAGCCAGCCGTTGCCGAGGTAGATCGCGGTGTGGTCGATCTGGCTCGCGGGGGCGGTGGGCGTGGGGCGGAAGAAGAGGATGTCGGCAGGCTGCAGGCCGGCGAGCGGGATTCGCTCGCTGCGGGGCACCTCGAGCGCCATCTGTGCCGCCGTTCGGCCACGAAGCGTGCCTGCGAGCCCAGGAGCGTCCCGATACGACGCGAGCTTGAACACCCGCCAGACGAAGCCCGAGCAGTCGAATCCCGGCTCGACCTTCTCGTTGTCGCCGCCCCACACGTACGGGAAGCCGATCAGTGAGAAGGCGGTGCGAAGGATCTGCTGTTGGACCGGTGAGAGCGGCGGGATCGCGAAACCGCCCGAGAGCCCCTGGACGTAGGAGACACCGCCGCCAGCGTCGGCTGCCGCGATCGGCGAGTGGTGAGCCGAAGGTGCCCCTCCGAGCGTGAGGACGCGGGCGATCGAGAACGCGGCCTCGGCCCGCGTCGCCGGCTGTTCGGGCTGCAGCTCCTGGCTCTCGGGCGCGAGGTCGGTGCGCAGGCCGAGAAGCCGGGCGACGACCTCGGTCCCGAACCGGCCCGGCGGGTCGAGCCCGGCGCTGCGGGCGACGTCGGCGAACTGCGCTGCGACCGGGCGCAGGCCGAGGGCCCCGACGAGGGCGGAATCGAGGTCGGCCACCGACACGGTTGCCTGTGGTGCGGCCGGGGTCCTGACGTCCGGCACCCCGAGGGCGCTCAGCAGCCCGGCAAGCTCGGCCCGAGTCAGCGGGTCGGTCGGCCGGAACGTCGCGGGCGTGCCGGGAAAGATGCCGCGGCTGGTGACGAGGGCGATGGCGCTCTTCGCCCAGCCGTCGGTCGCCGTGGCGGCAGAGGCAGGCCCGGGAAGGACCGCGAAGCAGCAGAGGGCGAGCACGAGTCGTCTCACCCTCCCTGAGTCGGCGCCGCGCCGGCCCGGCTTGAGCGCTAGACGATGTCTGGGATCAGGCCGTGGCCGTGCATCAGCTCGTGCGCCTCTGCGAGCGTCAGGTCGGTCGGAGGGACGATCAGGTCCGACGGCGCGAGCACGCTGTCGTCGAGGCGGTCGCCGCCGGCCTTGACCGCGTCGGCGAGCTGCTGGAGCGCGGCGTGCAGTTCCTGCTGGTCTTCCGCCTCGACCGCCCGTTCGGTGGCGCCGTCGAGCTCGTGCAACCGCGCGGCAAGCGAGTCGTCGATCCGCCACTGGCCCTCGCCCATCAGCCTGACGATCACTGTCCCGCTCCGATCGCGGGCTGGTCGCCGCCCTGGCCGAGCTCGGCCTTCATCTTCGCGAGCTCATCGTCGACCTGGCTTCCCTGCGAGATCTGGGCGAGCTGCCGGTCGAGGTCGTCGCTCTGGCCGGTCATGTCGTCGAGCGCTCCCGCCTGCGTCAGCTCATCGATCGCCGACGCGCGCGCCTGCATCTCCTGTGTCTTGTCCTGCGCCCGCTGCACCGCGAGGCCGACGTCGGCCATGTGTTCGCCGATCCCGGTCGCCGCCTCGCCGATCTTGACCTGGGCCTGGGCGGCGGAGTACTGGGCCTTGATCACTTCCTTCTGTGACCGGAACGACTCGATCTTGACCTGGAGCGCCTTCTCTGCCTCGATCAGCTTCTGCTCCTGGTCGCCGAGCTGGGTCTCCTGCTGCTTGATCGAGTCGAGCTGGCGCCTGGATCGCCGCCTTCCTCGTCAGCGCCTCGCGGGCGAGGTCTTCGCGGCCGGCCGCGAGCGCCTGCTTTGCCTGGTCGTCGAGCTTCGCCAGCTGCTGCTGGGTCGAGGAGTCCTCGAGCTCGAGCCGTTTCTTTGCCGTCGTCACGTCGGCGATGCCGCGCTTGACGTTCTGCAACTGCTGGAGCTGCTGCTCGTAGGCGTAGTCGAGTGTCTCGGACGGATCCTCCGCTCGGTCGAGGACCTTCGAGAACTTCGCCTTCGCGATCTCGGACGTGCGACTCATCAAACCGGCCATCGGACCTCCCGGGAGCGTTGCCCGAAGCCTAGACGATCGCCGATTCCGACCTTGCGCCGTTTTTACGTTCGGAAGACGTCCGGCTAACCGTCGACGTCGATTGTTGTAGTGCCGATGGCTCTGCCAACCCCCACCAAACACGACCCACGGAGGCGATCATGCGGAGACTAATTCTCCTCTTCGTCGTGGGGGCGTTCCTCTCGATCGCCGGCTTCGCGGCCGCCGATTCGACTCCGGGGACGACCACCACGACAACGACGACCACCACGACCACGGCGGTTTCGACCCCGACGACCCCGACGACGACAACCACGACGACGACCGGTTCGACAACGACGGCCTCGACGACTACGGGCACGACGACAACCGCAACGACGACAACCCCGAGCGGCGCCCCCGATCACAAGGGGCGGCACCTGCACTGGTTCGCCGGCTCGGTCAGCGGCGTCGGCGACTCCTCGCTGTCAGTCGGCGTGCTCTGGACCGGCCCGAACGACGGCTCGCTGAACGGTCAGACGTTGACTCTGAACGTGCCGACGGCGGCCCGGATCAGCCAGGGCCCGCACCACCGGGCGATTGCGCTGGCGGCGATCCAGAACGGCGACCTCGTCTCCGTCCGTGCCGCGGGCGACGACCCCTCCAGCCTGACTGCAGCTGCGATCCATGTCTTCTGCAACTGCCACTGGATCGGCGGCACGATCGGAACGGTCGACGGGTCGAGCTTCACCGTCCAGGTGAGCAAGACCGGCCCCTACGACGGCGTCCTCAACGGCACGACCGTCACGCTCCAGGTGGACCCGGACACCGTGTACCTCCGCGGGCCGCACAAGCGCCGCATCGGCCTCGGCGACCTGACGCAGGGCGAGGGTGTCGGCGTCGTCTTCTCCGCCACCGGCTTCTTCAAGGCCCCGGGGTTCGATCCCAGCACGGCCACCTTCACCGCCAAGCGGGTCCACGTCTGGGGGAAGGGTTCCGTCCCTCAGGCCTCGACCGACGTGAGCTCCGCCGCACAGGTCTCTCAGTAAGCCTGAGCGCGGCCGGGGGCCCCCCTTCAGGCGCCCCCGGCCGCGCCCGCCTGTGGCGGCCGCCCGTCTCCGACGGCGCCGAGCTCTCCGCCCGGGCCCTCGCCGCCTTCCCGTGGCCGGCCTCGCCCGACCGTCGGGACGAGCCTGCGACAACCACGGTCGTTGATGCCTAGCAGACCTTCTCGAGTGCGGTCGAGGGCGTGCTCGCGTGACCTGGCTCGACGATCCTGTCGGCTTCGCGGCGCTCGGCCCCTGGCTCGGCCTCCGCGCCTCATCGACCCGGCGGGTCCAGCAGGGCCGCCGGCTGCGCCCGAGCCGCGGCGGACGAGGAAGACCGCGTCCCGGCGCGAAACGGGGGGAACGGAGCGGTGATCCTGAGCGCGACGACGACAACCCCTCTCGCCTGCCTCCTGATCGACGGAGATCCGCCGGCGGCCGTGGCGATCTCGCGCGCGCTCGCCGGCGCCGGCATGCGGATCGTCGGCACCGCGACCTCCGCCGCCCGAGGACTCGAGCTGCTCGAAACGCACCAGGCTGACGTCGCCGTCGTCGACCGCCAGCTTCCGGACATGGACGGAATCGATCTCGCCGTCGCGATCTCGCGCTCGCCGAGCCCGGCGCGGACGCTGCTCTGCGCGGGCGACGCCGACCCGGCCCTCGCCGGTCAGGCGCTCGCGGCCGGGATCAACGGCCTGATCACGAGCGGGTCGCCGGCCGCGGAAGTCGTCCGGGCCGTGCGCGCGGTCGCCGCCGGCGGCACCTACGTCGATCCGAGGCTCGGCGGGCCCCTCGCGCTGCGAGAGGGGCTGCCCGTCCTCGCCGAGCGGGACGAGCTGCTCCTGCAGTACCTCGCCGACGGCCTCTCGCGACGAGCAGATCGGCCACGCGCTCCGGCTCGCGCGAGCTGCCGTCAGCGCCGATGTCCGCCGGGTCGTCACCGTCATGGGAACGAGAAACCGCGCACACGCCGTCGCAGTGGCGCTGAAGACCGGCCTGATCGCCTAACCGCGCACGATCGGAGTGAGTGGCGCGGCCGCCGCGACGGGCGCCGCTCGGGCTCGGACGCGGCCGTGTCCGGGCGCTTGCCGGGCGCCGATTCGGCGGACCCGGCCGGCGGGCCGGCAACGGCTGGGCGCGCCGTCGGGGTGTGAGGCCGGCCGGCCGGCCGGCCGACGACCCTGAGCAGCCCGGCCGATCGCCACCACCGGTTGCTACGAGGGCGCTAAACTTTGTCGCGGAGGCAATCGAATGGTCGCGCTCGTCATGTCCCTCGTGGTCGCTTTGACCTCGCACAGCAGTGCGCATCAGACGCGCGCGGCGGGCTTCCCGGTCGACGGCAAGGTGATTCCCGGTCAGACGATCGGCGGCGTCAGTCTCGGGTTGACCGAGGCCGGCGTGCGCGCCCGTTGGGGCCGCAACTACATGGTCTGCTCCAAGTGCGGCACGGGCTCGGACACGACCTGGCTCTACGAGTACCGGGGCGGCGACCCGATCGGCGCTGCCGTCAAGTTCGTGAACAACAAGGTGGTCGCCGTGTTCACGCTCGGCTCGCCGGCCGGCTGGGGCATGAAGGGCGTGATGATGGGCGATCCGGTCTCGAACGTCTACAACGTCTTCGGGAACCCCGGTACGGCCAACTGCATCGGCTACGACGCCCTGACCGTGCGCGTCGGGAGCAGCACGACCTCGTTCTACTCGGCCGCGGGCGTCATCTACGGCTTCGCCCTCACGGCCCCGTCGCAGTTGCCCTGCCAGTAGCGGCCGGCCCGGGTCGAAGCGGCTCCCTGCCGCTCGCGTCGGCGACGGCCTCGGCGATGCAGGCGGCGGGCTCGGCGAGCGCGCGGCGCCGCCCGAATCGCTCGACGAGAGAGATCGCCGGCACGGAGCAGGGGAGCCCGGGCTCGATCTCGCCGGCGACGACGAGAGCGGGGATGCCCTGCGCGGCGCAGAGCGCGAGCACACCGCCGACGACCTTGCCGGCGAACGAGGTGCGGTCGAGCCTTCCCTCGCCCGTGATCACGAGCTCGGCGCCGGCCAGCGCGCCTGCGAGCCCGGCCCGTGCGGCGACGAGCTCGAACCCCGGGACGAGCTCGGCTCCGAGGGCTGCGAGTCCGCCGGCGAGCCCGCCGGCAGCCCCGGCCCCGGGAAGCGCGGTGACATCGAGACCGAACTCGGCGCGATAGCGCTGGGCGAGACGCTGCAGCCGCCCCGCGAGCAGCGCGCACCTGCTCGGCCGTCGCGCCCTTCTGGGGCGCGTAGGTGTCGGCGGCCTCGAGGAACGGCGTCGCGACGTCGCAGGCGACCGAAACAGGCACGTCGAACCTCCCACGCGGAGCGAGAACCTCGAGCGCACCCGCGCCGCCGTCCGTCGTCGCCGAGCCGCCGACCGCGACGATCACCCGCTCGGCTCCGGCGTCGAGCGCCGCCGCGATCAGCTCGCCCGTTCCGCGTGTCGACGCCGCGAGCGGGTCGTTCGCCGCAGCCGAGCCGAGGAGCGCGAGCCCCGAGGCGCGCGCCATCTCGATCACGGCAAGCCCGTCTGCGAGCCGCCAGCCCGCTTCGATCCCGTCGCCGAGCGGACCGGCGACGAGGGTGGCGCGGTTCGCGCCACCGAGCGCGTCGAGGGTTCCCTCACCGCCGTCGGCCAGCGGCAGCGCCCGGGCCGTCCGGCCCGCTCGAGCCGCACCGCTCGCCATCGCCTCGGCGGCTGCGAGCGCCGCGAGCGAGCCGCGGAACTTGTCCGGGGCACAGAGTGTGTCCACCGGTCGCGAGTCTAGAAGCCGGCCGCCGCCCTCGCGGGTCGGCGAACGGCCGGCCGGCGCAGGCGCCGGCCGAGGCCGGGTCATGCACGGGCAGCACTCCGGCCAGGTTCCCGATCCCTTAATGTTGGGTTACAAGGCGGAAAACGCCTGCAGGAGCGGGGCTCGGAGGGTCACACTGGTTGGAGATGGCCACGAAGCTTGCGCCGCTTCTCTGCGAGCTCCACGCGCATACGACCTGGAGCGATGGCGAGCTGTCGCCCCGGGAGCTCTGCGATCTCTACGGGCGCGCCGGCTTCGACGTTCTCGCCGTCACCGACCATACCGCGCCGGGCGTGCATATCCAGGCGGCCGACTTCGACGGCTATCTCGCCGAGCTTGCCGAGGAGGGCGAGCGCGCACGTCGGCTCTACGACCTGCTCGTGCTCCCCGGCCTCGAGCTGACCTACGAGGACGACGATCCGATGCTCGCGGGCCACGCGCTCGCGCTCGGGCTGTCACGCTTCGTCGGGGTCGGCGACGGTCTTGAATCAGCTCTGCGTGCAGCACGCGCGCACGGGGCGGCGCTCGTCGCCGCCCACCCGTATCTTCCCAGCGAGGCGCATTCCTCGGCCCGGCGCACCGCGGCCTTCGCCGCCGACCCGGCACGCTGGGCGCCCCTGGTCGACCGGTTCGAGCTCTTCAACCGCGACACGCTCTTCGCCTGGGTCGCCGCCGCGAAGCTTCCGGCGGTCGCCTGCGGCGATGCCCATGTGCCGGCTCATCTCGCCACCTGGAAGACGCTCCTGCCGTGCGTCAAGGACGTCCAGGCCGTGATCGACTATCTCCGCTCGTCACGCCCGGCGTTCCTGGCGCGGCTCGAGCACGAGCCTGCGGTGCTCAGCCGGGCGGCGTGAGCTGCCGATAGGAGAAGCGTGCGCAGCCAGCCCGGACAACCCACGAATCGCGACGACCGTCCGCACGCCTGGACGGACTGGTACCGCTTCGCGCGGGACGAGCTCGAGCTCGCCCACGACGAGCGGGTCGAGTACGCGAACCTCCGCTACGTCGAGGAGCAGAACCGCGCGCTCCTCCGTCGCGCTCCTAGTGCGGCGCTGCGCCGGAGTCCGGCCGCGCGGCCCCGGCCCCGGTTCCACGCGTAGGCGGGGCGCCGGCAACCTGCCGGAGTGGTATGCCGGCGACGCCGGCCGCCAGTTGCTCGACCGCCTCGGCGTGCCGGTGCGCCGCCGCGGCTGAGAGCGGACCGGGCGGGAGCTCGACGACGAACGAGGTGGCGCCCGCGAACTCGTGGTTCGTCCAGCTCGTCGCGCTCCCCGGGTAGCGCGGCAGGCGTCGGAGCGGGAGCCCGACAAGGGCCGCGTAGCGCCGCTCGAGCGCGAGCGACCCACCCGACTCGTCGACGAGGGCCAGCGCCTGGTGGTACCAGATCACGAGTCGCGGCCTCAGCCGGAGCAGCAGGCGATGGACGAGGCTGCTCTCGGGTTCGGAGAGCGGTCGCGGTCCCGAGTGCCGATCGGCGCGGCGCGACGGCGGCAGCCACCGCCACGGAAAGTTGCGATTGAGGTCGACGTGGTCGGCGTTGACGCGCGTTCCGGCCGCGACGCCGTCGGGGTTCATGTCGGGGATCAGCCAGAGGTCGACGCCGGCCGGGGGCCGCAGCGTGGCGAGCACCCGCGTGACGGCGATCCCGGCGGGTTCGTCGCCGTGGATACAGCCGACGACGACCACCTTGACCGCCGCGGCAGGGTCGCCCAGCTCGATCGCCGTGATCGGCCGACCCTGGACGGATCGACCGAGCGTGAACCGCGAGAGGCGCGGCGCTGCCGCGTGCGCGGCTGCCAGGAGCGACAGAGAGGCGCAGACCGCAGCGGCCAGCAGTTGACGGGGCCGGACGATGCGCGGACCCTATCGGCCTGGCGCGCCGGGAGCGGGCAGCCCGGTGGAGATCGCGGTTCCGTCAGAGAACGACGTGGATGAACCAGACGATCGCGATCCCGACCAGCGTCACGACGACGCCGATCAGAAGCAACCCGAGGTTCGCCCCGATGAAGGCCACGAACGGCGTGCTCGTCGCCCGGCCGGAGGTCAGCCCCCGTCGCGCGCTCCGCAATCGGCCGGCGAGGCTCGCCGGCCGGATCGTGAGACCGCTCGTCGTCACCGGCGGGCCGAGCCGGCGCAGCGAGGCGATCAGCTCGCCGTCGACCGCGCCTGTCCCGACGACGACGATCTCGTCGGCATCGAACCGGCGGAGCGCGTCCTCGGCCGCGAGCACCGGGTCGGCCTCGCCGGCCTCGCCGCCGACCTCGCCGAAGCCGGCGAGGAGCCACTCGGCCTCGAGCGCGCGCGCGCCCGCCTCTCCGTGTGCCTGCGCCTCGTCGGTCGCCAACCAGTCGAGCGCGGCGACGCGGGCCGGCGCGACGACGTAGAGCGACGGGTAGCCCTCGCCATGCTCCTCGACAGCGGCCTCGAGCTGCGCGCGCGAGGCGCCGTCGAGTAGGAGAACGAGAAGACGCCCGCCCACGCCCGGGGAGACTAAGGCAAGCAGGACGTCGCGCCGAGCCGGCGAGCCTGGCGCACGGCGAGGAGCCGACGGGTCCCGGCGCCGAGGGTGTGGCCGCGGTCGGGTGCTCACGGTTCCTCGAACCCCGCGAGAGCCCGAGGGCGGCGACATCGCGGCGACCGTCTCGCCCCGGGATGCGGGCACGAGACCGAGGCACGAAGCTAGCGCACGCGGATCGCGCCGCCGCTGCGGTCGAGGCTGTCGAGCGTCCGCATGTCCTCGTCGCTGAGCGCGAAGTCGAAGATCTTCGCGTTTGCGAAGATCCGCTCGCGTCGGGTCGACTTCGGGATCACCGGCACCCCGTGCTGGATCCCCCAGCGGAGCATCACCTGGGCGGGTTCCCGCCCAAGCCGCTTGGCGATCTCGACGACGACGGGGTCGCCGAGGCCCTTGCCGCGCTCGAGCGGGCTGTAGGCCTCGAGGACGACGCCGAGCCGCTCGCAGAGATCGAGCAGCCCCCGGCGGAAGTGGAACGGGCTGAACTGGACCTGGTCGACCGACGGCGGTCGGTGCGCGCGGTCGGTGAGGTCCGTCAGGCGGTCTGCGCCGTAGTTCGAGACGCCGATGGCGCGGGCGAGGCCGCGCTCCTGCAGGTGCTCGAACGAGCGCCACGCCCGGTCGGTCCGGCCCGGCAGCGGCCAGTGCACGAGGTAGAGATCGACCTGGGCGAGGCCAAGGCGCTCGAGACTGCGCTCGAGCTCGGCGACCGGATTGCGGAGGACCGGCAGCCACTTCGTCGTCACGAACAGCTCCTCGCGGGGAACCCCGTTGCGGGCGAGCGCGGCACCGACGCTTGCCTCGTTGCGGTAGTACCTCGCCGTATCGATGTGCCGGTAGCCGGCCTCGAGCGCCCACTCGACGGCCTGCTCGGTCACCGCTCCGGCGGGCGACTGCCAGACGCCGAGCCCGAGCATGGGCATGAAGACGCCGCCGCCGAGGTCGCGGGAGGGCGCGGGGCCGTCGATCGTCGACTGCGGGTTCACGGTCCAATGATGCCCGCGTATCGTCCCCCCGTATGCAGCGGCTCTTCGTCCCCGGCTACGGCGCCCGCGCCGGCGTCTACCGCAGCGCCGTGCCCGGCAGCTTCGACATCCTCGAGCCGCCGACGTTCGCCGCCACGCGTGGCTCGATCGCGGCCTACCGCAGCTGGCTCGCGGCGGAGTGCCACTCCCGGCGGGGGCCGCTCCTCCTCGCCGGGCATTCCTTCGGGGCGGCGCTCGCGGTGCTGGCCGCGCTCGATCGAACGCTCGATGTCGCCGGGCTCGTGCTCGTCGGCCCGGCCGGGCTGCCGCTCAGCAAGCCGATCCCGCTGATGCTCTGGGACTTCACCCGGCACGCCGCGGCCGGCTGGTTTCCGCCCGGCGAGGCAGGGCGGAGCGTCCGGCAGGTCGTCTCTCACCCGCGGTTCGCCCGTCGCCTCGGCATCGACGTCCGCCGGCTCGACCTGACTGCCGAGTTCCGCCAGCTGCGCGAGCGGCAGGTGCCCTGCGTCGTCGTCGCGGCGAGCACGGACACGCTCACCACCCCCGGGCTCTGCCGGCGGGCGGCCTGGCTCTGCGGGGGCGACTACCACGAGGTCGACGCCGGCGGCGGTCACCTGTGGTTCCTGCGCGCTCCGGCGCTGCTCGCGGCGGAGCTGTCAGGCTGAGCGGCGCGACCTGTAGGTCCGCGTCTTCGTCCGGTTGCCGCAGATCTGCATCGAGCACCAGGTCGCCGAGCGGTTCTTCGAGCGGTCGTAGAAGGCCCAGCGGCAATCCAGGTTGCGACAGCACTTCAGCCGCGCCCAGCTGCCGTCGGTCATCGCGCCGAGACAGGCGACGAGCACGCGGCCGAGGATCCCGTCGATGCCGGGCGCGCGGGCCACCAGCTGCCCGCCCGGGAAGTCGATCGTCAGGAGTGCGGCGTCGGCTGCGGCGGCGAGCGTTCCCGCCGCATCCTCGCCGCCGCCCTGCCCGTTGTTGGCGTAGAGGAGCTCGCGGATCGCCTCGCGCACGGCGCGGGCCCGGTCGAGGTCGGTCTCGCTCGCGGCGGCGAGGCCGCCTTCGCCGAGCCAGTCGCTCAGCCATTCGCGATCATGGCTGAGGTCGATCGTATTGACGAACCTCTGCACCAGCCGGAGCGGCTCCGGCGCTGCGTTCGGCAGGTCGTACCGAGGCGGCTTGCGGGGCACCAAACACCACTGTAGCCTTTTTGCCGGTGTCTAGAATCGAGGCGAGATCGCTCCGGCGGCGGCGCTTCAGGCTGCGCGCCCCGGTCGCGGTCGCTGCCGCACGCCTGCGCGCGCGCCCCGGGCGCGCGCTGCTCGTCGTCTGCGGTGTCGCAGCGGCGCTCGCGGCGCTCGCCGGCGTCGTCGGCGGGAGCCTCATCGCGCAGGACCGCACCCTGCAGCGGGCGTTGGCGGCGCTTCCCTCCTCGCAACGGAGCTTCCGCGTCGACTCGTTCGGGCTGCCGGTCGGAGCGAGCTACCGGGCGACCGACCGCCAGGTGCGAGCCGCGCTCGACCGCCTGACCCCCGAGCGGCCGTTCCGCCTCGTCTCGTTCCGCACGCTCTCGATCGGCGGTCAGCTCGTCCGGCTGGCAGCCATCGACGACCTGCCGCAGCTCGCCCGCCTCGTCTCGGGGCGCTGGCCGAGGCAATGCGCCCCGGCCCGCTGCGAGGTCGTCGGGGTCGGCAGCGGAGGCAGCCAGGTGCTCGCCGAGGGCGGTATCCACCTCGTCCGGGTCGGGACGGTCGAGCTACCTGCGCGTGGCGTCTTCGGCGGATCGCTCGCGACGACCTCGCCCGTCGCCCAGCAGCGCTCGACCGAGCTCCTGCTCGCAGACGGCGCCGCCAGCTTCGAGCGGCTGCCGGCCTTCGCCGATCTCTTTCGCACCTACACCTGGATCGCGCCGCTCGACCCGAGCCGGCTCCATATCTGGCAGGTCGCCGGCATTCTCGCCGGCGAGACGGGTGTGCAGACCCTGCTCGCGAGCGACGGGAACACCTACCAGCTGACCGGGCCGGACGCCGCCCTCCTGCTCGCCCGGGCGCAGGGTCACGTCGCCGCCGAACGGATGCTCGTCGTCGGCGGCGAGATCAGCGCGCTGCTGCTCGGTTTCGCGCTCGTCGCCGCGATCGGGCTCCAGCGGGGCATCGGCAACGAGGCACGGCGCCTCGCGCAGCGTGGCGCGCGCCGCACGCAGGTCTGGCTCGCGGTCGCGACCGAGATCGGCGCGATGGCGCTCACCGGAGCCGTCGCCGGTCTCGGCGCCGGCATCCTCGCCGTCCTGCTGATCGCCGACGCCGCCGGGCTGCCGGGCGGCGCCGTCCTTCGCCACTCGCTGCTCAGCGCCGCCGGGCTCGCGCTCGTCGCCGGCGCCCTCGCGGTCGCGATGCTCGCGATCGTCGTCGCGGTGAGAGCACCGGCACGCCGGCGCGCACGCGGCCTGCGCCTGCTCGACGTCGCCGCGGCCGGCGCAGCCGTCGCCGTCCTGCTCGGGATCACCTCGGGCAGCGGGGCAACAGGCTCGCAGTCGGCCCCCTCGGGCCAGCGGCTGCTCTACACGCTGCTCCCCGGCCTCGTCTGCTTCGCCGCCGCGGTCGCGGCCGGCCGCCTGCTCCCGCCCGCGATGCGGCTCGCCGAGCGGCTGACGCGGCAGGCCGCGACTGCGACCCACCTCGCCTTCCTCGTGCTCGCGCGCGCACCGTCGCGCACCGTCGCCACCGTCGGCTTCCTCCTCGTCAGCATCGGACTCGCCCTGTTCGCGGTCAGCTACCGCGCGACGCTCGCCGATGGGGCCCGCGACGAGGCGGCGTTCGCCGTCCCGCTGGACTACACGCTGAGCGAGGGCTCCCAGCTCGTCCTGCCGCTGCAGGCGGCGCCGCTTCGGCGCTACCGGGCGCTTGCCGCCGGGGTCGGCGCCTACCCGGTCCTCCGGCGGACGGCCAGCGTCGCCGGCTCCGGGTCGACGATCATCTCGCCGACCGTGCTCGGCGTGCCGCCGGCGGCGATCGCGAGGCTGCACTGGCGGTCGGACTTCTCGAGCCTCTCGCCCGCCGAGATCGCGGCGCGCCTCGGCGCGGGCGGGCCGGTCTCGCTGCGGGGCGTGCCGATCCCCGCCGGCACCCGGGCGCTCGGTCTCGCCGTCGGCGTGCGAGGCGTCCCGGTGCAGTTCGCCCTCGTCGCCGAGGGCGCGGGCGGGAAGCTCGTCACCCTGCCGCTCGGCACCCGGGCGCCCGGAACCGGGCAACTCGCGACGCGCCTCCCGGCCGGTCTGAGCGAGCTGATCGCGCTCGAGGTCGCGGTCAGCCCCCTGACGCAGCACGAGATCGCGCACGGCGAGGCCGAGGGAACGAGCTCGTTCATCCCGTCCGGATCGACGGCGCTCGGCCCGCTCATGGCGACGGGGGCGGACGGCGGGCGCTCGACCGTGACCGACTGGGCCGGCTGGCTCGCCCGCAACGGGGCGCGGCTCGGCTCCGGCGAGCCCCCGCGGTTGACCTACGCATTCGCGCAGGGCCAGACCGTCGTCGTCCGGCGGCCGCAGGCGACCGACGGCGTCGCCCTGCCGGCGCTCGTCAGCCCGAACGTCGCCGGCTCCGACCCGGTGGGCTCGACGATCACGCTCACCTTCGAGGACAGCCAGCTGCCGGTGCGGATCGTCGGAGTCGCGAGCAGGTTTCCGGCCTCGCAGGACGAGGGCCAGGGCTTCGTGGTCGTGGACGAGAGCCGCCTCGCGACCGCCCTCGACGCCGACGCGCCCGGCACCGCGACGCCGGACGAGCTCTGGCTCTCGGCCCCGAACGGCGCCGGCCGGGTCGGGCAGGAGCTGCGCCGCCCGCCCTTCGCCGCGCTCGTCGTCGCCTCCAGGGAGGAGCTCCAGAGCCAGCTCGCCTCCGAGCCGCTCTCCCGCGGCATCACCCTGACGCTCTCGGCAGCGGCCCTGATCGCCGTCCTGCTCGCGGCCGTCGGCTTCTGGCTGACGCTGGTCGGCGACGCGCGCGACGAGCGCGGAGAGCTCTTCGACCTCGAGGCGCAGGGGGTACCGCCCGCGACGCTTCGCAGGCAGCTGCGCGTGCGCTCGCTCGTCCTCGTCGCCTTCGGCGCGATCGGTGGCGTCGCGCTCGGCCTGATCCTCTCGCGCCTCGTCGTCTCCGTGATCGGCGTCTCGGCCGAGACGACCGTCCCCGACCCGCCGCTGCGCTACGACCCCGGCTGGTCGACCGGCCTCGCGGGGCTCGCCATCCTCGTCGTGGTCGTGCTCGTCCTGATCGAGCTGACCGCCCGGCACGCGCTCCGCGGCGCCACCCCGCAACGAGCCTCCTGGAGCCTCGAGTGAGCCTCGCGATCGAGATCGCAGACGCCTTCCGCATCTACGACACGGGCCCGGCCGCGACCGTCGCGCTGCAGGGGCTCGACCTCTCGCTCGCCGCCGGCGAGATCGTCGTCGTGCTCGGCCCGAGCGGCTCGGGAAAATCGACGCTCCTGCGCATCCTCGCCGGGCTCGACCGCCTCTCCGCCGGAGCCGCCCGCGTCTTCGGCACCGACCTGGGCGCTCTCGACGGCGCGGCCGCCGCCGCGTTTCGCGCTAACCACGTCGGCCTGCTCGATCAGCACTACGCCCGCTCGCTCTCGGCCGACCTCAGCTGCCGGCACAGCGTCGCCCTCCAGCTCGAGCTGCTCGGCTCGCCGCCGCAGGCGGCCCGCGCTGCGGCCGACGAGCTGCTGGCCCGCGTCGGCCTGCTCGAGCGGGCGAACGACCTGCCCGGCCGCCTCTCCGGCGGCGAGCAGCAGCGGGTCGCGGTCTGCGCCGCTGTCGCACACCGGCCGGGCCTGCTGCTCGCCGACGAGCCCGCGGGCGAGCTCGACGCCGAGAACGCTGGTGTCGTCTACCGGCTGCTCGGCGAGCTCGTCCATGGCGCCGGGGCGACCGCGGTCATCGTCAGCCACGACGCCGCGGCGGCCTCGATCGCCGACCGGCTCGTCCACATCCGCGACGGCCGCATCGTCGAGCAGTCGCTCCCGGGCCGGGAGCCCGCACTGGTCATCTCGCGGCGGGGCTGGGCCCGCCTCCCGCTCGGGTCGGCGGTGGCGGGGAAGCCCCGCTTCGCCGAGGCGGCCCACGAGGAAGGCCGGCTCGTGCTCACCCCGGTCGCCGCGGAGCTCGTCGGGGCGCCGGAGGACGCTGCCGCCGCCGCCGGGCCCCCGCCGGCTCCGGCGCCGGCGCCGGGCTCGGTGGTGGCAACGCTCGCCGGGGTCGGCAAGCGCTATCCCGCGGCGGGTGGCGAGCGCCTTGTCCTCGACGCGGTCACGCGCAGCTTCCGCCGCGGCGTTCTGACGGCGATCGTCGGCCGCTCCGGTAGCGGCAAGACGACGCTGCTCCACCTCCTGGCCGGCCTCGAGCGTCCGAGCGAGGGCGAGATCACCGTTACGGGCGAGCGCCTCGGCGTGCTGGATCGAGCGGGGCTGGCGGGGCTCCGCCGCCGCGAGATCGCTCTCGTCACCCAGGAGCCAGGGCTGATTCCGTACCTGAGCGCCCTCGAGAACGTCGAGCTCGGCATCCGGCTGCGCGCCGACGGCACCGAAGAGGCCGCCCCGGCCCGGGCGGCCCTGCTCGAGGTCGGCCTCGCCGAGCGGCTCTCGACCAGGGCGGCGAACCTGTCGGCCGGCGAGCGCGAGCGGGTCGCGATCGCCCGCGCCCTGGCCGTCGCCGCCTCGCTGCTCCTCGTCGACGAGCCGACCGCGCGCCTCGACGAGGAGAACGCCCGCGCTGTCGGCGCCCTGCTCGCACGTGCGGCGCACGGACGCGGCCTTGCCGTCGTCTGCGCGACGCACGACCCCGTGCTGATCGACGAGGCCGACGAGGTCGTCGAGCTCACACGCTGAGCGGCGGCCCGCTCGAGGGCAACGACGCCCGAGGCGCTCCCGGTCTGCAGGCCCGGGCGCCCGCGCTCGGCGCTCGACCGCCTGATAGTGGTACCCGGATGAACGGCGTCCTGAGCGCGGCGATCGCGTGGGTGCGGGCGCGGGATCCGGCCCTCGCCGCGCTGCGCCGGGCCGGGCGCGGCGCGATCGTCATGCCCGCCGTCTTCGCGCTCGGGGACGAGGTCATCCACAACCCGGCGATCGCGACGTTCGCCGCCTTCGGCTCGTTCGCGCTGCTCCTGCTCGTCGACTTCAGCGGCCCGATGCGCGAGCGGGTCGTCTCGCAGGTCGCGCTCGCGGCGGCGGGCGCCGTCCTCATCTGCGTCGGCACGCTCGTCTCCGAGACGACCTGGCTCGCCGTCGTCGTGACGGCGCTCGTCGGGTTCGCCGTCCTCTTCGCCGGTGTGGTCAGCTCGGTGCTGGCCGGCGCCTCGATCTCGCTCCTCCTCATGTTCATCCTGCCGGTCTCGCTGGCCGCGCCGGCAAGCGCGATCCCCGATCGCCTGGCGGGCTTTGCCCTTGCGGCCGGCGCCTCGCTGCTCGCGATCGTCGTTCTCTGGCCGGCGCCGGCGCGCGACCGGCTGCGCGAGGCCGCGATCGCCGCCTGCCGGGCGCTCGCCGGGCGGCTGCGCGCCGACGCCGACTGGCTCCTCGCCGGGCGGCCGGACGCCGCCGAACGTGAGGAGGCGATCGAGCGGTCGGCCGCGGCGACGGCCGCACTCCAGCGGACGTTCTTCGCGACCCCCTACCGCCCGACGGGGCTCAGCACGGCCGCCCGCGCGATCGTCCGCCTCGTCGACGAGATCGGTTGGCTCGCCACGATCACCGCCCAGTCACCGCCGCACCCGGATCGCCGCCCCGTGCATCCCGATGTCTGCGCGGTCAAGGCCGCCGCCGCGGCCGCACTCGAGCGCGGTGCCGAGCTGCTCGACGACCCCGGCCTGGCCGACGCTCCTCTCCGGAGCGCCCTCGCCGAGCTGCGCGCGGCACTCGAGCAGCTCGAGCGGACGACGATGCGCGACCTCCTCCTCGACGAGCCGGGCCTGGCCGGGAACGGCGTCAACGGGATCGTCTCGGCCCTCGACCCGAGCTTCCGCGCTCAGGAGCTTGCCTTCGCCGTCTCCCAGGTCGTGGCCAACATCGACCTCGCCGCCGCAGCCGACCGGCGGAGCTGGCTCGGCCGGCTGATCGGGCGGCGGCCCGCCGGCCTGCCGGGGACGGTGGCGGCCGCGCAGCAGCGGGCGCGGGCGCACCTCGAGCCTCATTCGGTCTGGCTCCACAACAGCATGCGGGGCGCGGCAGGCCTCTCGCTCGCGGTCCTCGTCGCGAGCCTGACCGGCGTCCAGCACTCCTTCTGGGTCGTGCTCGGGACGCTCTCGGTCCTCCGCTCGAACGCCCTCAACACCGGCCAGAGCGTCGTCCGCGGGCTGGTCGGCACGGCCGCCGGGGTCGTCGTCGGGGCGGGGCTGCTCGCGCTGATCGGGACGAACGCCACCGTGCTCTGGTTTCTTCTCCCCGTCGCCGTTCTGATCGCCGGGTTCGCGCCGGCGGCGGTCTCGTTCGCCGCGGGCCAGGCCGCCTTCACGGTGGTGCTCGTGATCCTCTACAACATCATCCAGCCGATCGGCTGGCACGTCGGGCTCCTGCGCATCGAGGACGTCGCGCTCGGCTTCGCCGTCAGCCTCGCCGTCGGGCTCCTCTTCTGGCCGCGCGGCTCGGTGACCGGGCTCGCCCAGGAGCTCGCCGAGGCCTACGGCGAGAGCGCGCGCTACCTCGCCGCGGCGGTCGAGTTCGGCGTCGCGCGCTGCGACCGTGAGACGGCGCCCCACCCGGTGCCGGCCGCTGCCGGCGAACGCGCCGCGGCCTCCGCGAGGCGCCTCGACGACGCGTTCCGGACGTACCTGGCCGAGCGGGCGGCGAAGCCGGTCCCGCTCGCGGACGCGACCGGCCTTGTCAACGGCGTCGCGGGGCTCCGCCTCGCCGCGGAGGCGGTGCTCGATCTCTGGGTCGCCGGCGGCGACCAGGCGGCCGGCAGCAGGCAGGCGGCGCGAGCCGAGCTCACCGCGGTCGCCGGCGCGGTCGCCGGCTGGTACGAGTCCCTCGGACTGGCGCTCGCCCGCCGGGCGCCGGTGCCGGCGCCGCTCCCATCCGACGGTGCCGCCGCGGCTCGACTCGTCGAGGCGGTCGCCCGCGATCTCCGCGACCGCGACGGCAACGCCAGCGGCACCGGTGTCCGGATCATCTGGACGGGAGACCACCTCGACGCGATCCGGCGGCTCCAACGGACGCTCGTCGGGCCGGCCGGGGCCGTCGCCGGGCAGATCCACCGACCGATCGGCGCCCGGGGCCGTCTGCGCACGGCCGCGGCGACGCTCGGCCCCGACGTCGAGCCCTGAGGCCGGGGTCTGCGGCGGTCAGTCGCGGTGACCCGAGAGCTGGGCCCTGGTCATCCAGAGCTGCTCCTCGAGCTCGCCGACGACGCCGATCAGCAGGTCCTGGGTGACGAGGTCGAGCTCGCCGAGCCGCTCCAGCCGTGCCCGTGTCCGTTCGGCGGTTTCGGCGATCCGCCGCGCGAGCTCCCGCAGGACGGTGACGTCGTCGATCGGGCCGGCCTCGAGCGGCGTCCGCTCACCCGAGCCGGCGATCGTGTCGGCCTGCCCGTCGGGGAAGTAGCCGAGCGCGACAGCCCGTTCGGCCACCTTGTCGGCAAGGGCATGCCAGGAGTCGACGAGGTCGTCGAGCCGGAGATGGAGGTCCCGGAAGGTCGGGCCGACGATCGTCCAGTGGAGCTGCTTGCCAACCAGGGAGAGATCGACCAGCTCGATCAGGGTTGCCTGGAGCTCGCGCCCGGTCTCGTCGCGCACGTGGCTGCCGAGCGCCGGCAGATGGGCGGTGTCCGTGCTTGAAGCCATCGCTCCTCCTTCTCGGGTAGCGCTTGCCAGGGTCTCGCTGCCGCCAGTCTAGTGTGTCGGAGCCGCACCGCCCCGGCGGGCGCCCCGCGCTCCCGCCGCCGTGTTTCGGAAGGGTGACGGTCAAGTGTCCGAGATGTAACGGATCTGGCTCGCGGCCGGCCGCGGTCCCTAGGATCGCGTCTCGTGGCAACGCAGCGGCATGCATGGGGTCGGGCGGCCAACCTCTCGAGGCGCAGCAGACAGGCACTGGCCGCGCTCGCGGTCGTCGCCGGGAACCCGCAGCTCCGGCGGGTCGCGATCGCTCGCGTCGCCTCCGTGACCGGGCGCTGGGCCTCGACGATCGCGCTTGCCGTGTTTGCGTACAACACGGGCGGAGCGACGTACGTCGGCGTGCTCGGGGTCGTCCGGATCCTGCCCGCGGCGCTCGCCGGCCCGCTCGCCGCCGGGCTGCTCGACCGCGTGCGCGCCGACCGTCTCCTTCTC
Source organism: uncultured Actinomycetota bacterium (assembly GCA_963765345.1). Taxonomy (GTDB): domain Bacteria; phylum Actinomycetota; class Thermoleophilia; order Gaiellales; family Gaiellaceae; genus PALSA-600. Next base: position 97,818 of record CAVXWI010000024.1, on the reverse strand, counting down.
GCGGCCGGGATCGGACGCACGCTCGCGATCGGCGTCGCCGGCGTCGCGCTGATCGGCGGCGCAGACGCGGCCCCCGTCTTCGTCCTCGTCTCGGTCGAGTCGCTCCTCTCGACGATGGTGCGTCCACTCCAGACCTCGGCGCTGCCGTTCCTCGCCCGCACGCCCGGAGAGCTGACGGCGGCGAACCTCTCGCTGACGACCGTCGAGAGCGTCGGCATGCTGCTTGGCCCCGCGCTCGGAGGGCTGCTCCTGACGACGTGGGATCCGGGCGGCGTCCTGCTCGTCACGGCGGTCGCCTATCTCCTCTCGACCCTGCTGATCGCGCGGATTCCGGCCTGGCAGGCCGTCGGGCCCGCCGGGCGGCCGGGCCCCGGCGCCGCGTTCGGCGGCCTGCGGGCGATCCGGGCCGACCCCCGCCTGCGCCTCGTCGTCGGCCTCTACTGCGCCCAGAACGTCGTCACCGGCGCCCTCAACGTTCTCGTCGTCATCTCGGCGCTGACGATTCTCCAGCTCGGCGAGTCCGGGGTGGGCGAGCTCAACGCCGCGATCGGGGTCGGTGGTGTCGTCGGTGCTGTCGCCGCGGTCGCGCTCCTGCGGCGCAGCCGGATCGCCTCCGGCTTCGGGATCGGGCTCGTGCTCTGCGGCGTGCCGCTCGTCCTCATCGCCGCACACCCGTCGACGATCCCGGCCATCCTCCTGCTCGCCGTCCTCGGGGTCGGCGTCACGATCGTCGACTTCTCGGCCGTGACACTCCTGCAGCGCGTCATCCACGAGGACGCACTGGCGAAGGCCTTCAGCGTCCTCCAGAGCCTCTTCGTCGGCTCCCTCGGGCTCGGCGCCGCGCTCGCCCCGCTCCTCGTCTCGTGGCTCGGAATCCGCGGGGCCCTGCTCGCGAGCGGCATCGTCCTGCCGCTGCTCGTGGCGGGGCTCTGGGGCCACCTCCTCCGGCTCGACTCCTCCGGGCTGCTCGCCGACGACGCGGTCAACCTGCTCCGCTCGGTCTCGATCTTCGCGCCGCTCGAGCTCGCGAGCCTCGAGCGGCTCGCCCGCACCGCCGTGGCCGTCGATGTCGAGGCCGGCCGGACGATCGTCGCCGAAGGTGAGATCGGCGACCGCTACTACGTCGTCCGGAGCCGGCGAGCTCGAGGTGAGCGCCGGCGGGGCGCCGCTGCGGGTGCTCAGGGGAGGCGACGGGTTCGGCGAGATCGCGCTGCTCCGAGAGGTGCCGCGGACGGCGACGGTCGTCGCCCTGAGCGATGCCAAGCTCTTCGCGCTCGACCGTGAGCACTTCCTCGACGCCGTCAACGGGTCGCCTTCGAGCCGGGAGGCGGCGGACACGATGATCGACATGCGCCTCGGATCGCTGCGGGCGGGTCTCGGAACCGTCTGAGCTCGCTCCGGCCGAGCCGGCCGGAACGAGGGCCGCGGGGCGGGCTACCCCGGCGAGCGCAGCCCGGCGAGAACGACGGCGACGTAGCGCCGCCAGGCGTCCGGGTCGGCCGCCTGAGCCGAGCCGAGGATCGCGGAACCGACCAGCACGGGAACGTCCCCGGGCTCGATGTCGAGCCGGAGCGAGCCCTCCTGCTGGGCGCGGGTGACGAGCTCGGCGACGAGCGCGCTGAGCCGCACCTTGGCATCCGCGACCTCGGGAATCTCGCTGCAGAGCGGAGCGCACTCGAACAGCGCCCGGTCGCGCGCCTGGAGCTCGGCGACCTGCCAGACGAACCGCTCGAAGGCGGCGCCGGCGTCTGGCTCGTCGAGGAGCGCCTCGGCCCGGTCGCCGAGCTCGCGCAAGCCGCACGCTGACGACCGCGGCGATCAGCGCCTCCTTGTTCGGGAAGCGCCGGAACACGGTGCCGTGCCCGACGCCCGCGCGGCGTGCGATCTCGTCGACGCTGACGTTCGGCCCGTGCTCGGCGAACGCCTCGGCCGCGGCGATGAGCACGCGGTCGAGGTTGCGCTGCGCGTCCGCGCGGAGGGCGGCCATCAGGCGGTGGCGAGCTCCGGCTCGGCTCTCGCCTCGGCCTCGATCCGCGCGACGTGCCGCTGTCGCAGCAGCGCGGTCATCACGACGAGCGCGGCGAGCATGAAGATGGCGCCCGCCGGCGAAGGCCCAGTGGAAGCCGGCGACGAGCGCCTCCGGGTTCTTGGCGCCGCCGAGCGCCGCGGTGTGGCTGGCCGCGATCGTCGAGAGGATCGCGAGCCCGAGCGCACCGCCGATCTGCTGCGAGGTGTTGAACAGCCCCGAGGCGAGGCCCTGGTCCTCGTTCTCGAGCCCGGTCGTCGCGATCAGCGTCAGCGGCATGAAGACGGCGCCCATGCCGAGCGAGGCGAGGATGAGCGCGGGCAGGACGTCGGTGAGGTAGGAGCCGTCGACCGGGCAGGCGCGTGAGCAGGAGCATGCCGCCCGCGGTCAGGACCATCCCGATCGCGGCGACGAGCCGCACGCCGACGCGCGGCGCGAACTGCGAGGCCAGCCCGGCCGAGACCATGATCCCGGCGGTGAACGGCAGGAACGCGAGCCCGGCCTTCAGCGGGCCGTAGCCGAGCACTCGCTGGATGTAGAGCGTGTTGAAGAAGAACATCGCGAACATCCCCGACATCGCGAGGAACATGCTCAGGTTCGCCGTCAGGAGCGAGCGGACGCGGAAGATCGAGAGCCGGACGAGCGGGGCCGACGTGCGCAGCTCGATCACGACGAACGCGCGAGCAGCAGCGCCGCCGAGAGCACGAAGAAGCCGATCGTCGCCGTCGACGTCCAGCCGGACGTCTCGGCCTTGACGATCGCGTAGACGAGCGACATCAGCCCACCCGTGACCGTGACGGCGCCGGCGACGTCGTAGCTTCGACTGGGCGGCCTCGTCTCTCGACTCGGGCACGATACCGCCACGAGAGGATGAAGGCGGCGATTCCGACCGGGACGTTGACGAAGAAGATCCAGGGCCACGAGAACGACTCGGTGAGGACGCCGCCGAGGATCAGGCCGACGGCCGAGCCGCCGATCGCGATCGCGGCCCAGACCCCGAGCGCCCTGGCCCGCTCGGCGCCCTCGGCGAACGTCGTCGAGATGATCGAGAGCGCCGCCGGCGAGATCAGCGCCGCGCCGAGCCCCTGGAGGGCGCGGAAGGCGATCAGCTGCCCCTCGCTGCTGGCGAGTCCGTTGAGGAGCGAGGCGGAGGTGAAGATGACGAGCCCGATCAGGAACAGCCGCTTGCGGCCGAGCAGGTCGCCGAGCCGCCCGCCGAGCAGCAGGAAGCCGCCGAAGACGAGCGTGTAGGCGCTGACGATCCACTGCAGGCTGGCCTCGCTCAGGTTGAGGCTCTTCTGGATCGACGGCAGTGCGACGTTGACGATCGTCGCGTCGAGCACGACCATGAACTGCGCCAGGCAGATCAGGACCAGAACCACCCACGGACTTGTCTTCTCTCGGGACATCCTGCGCTCCTCCTTCAACTGGACTTCGGCGTCCGGTTACAGTATCAGAACCGGACACACCAGTCCGGTTACAGTTCGGTGACCGCTGTCTTTCCTCGCGGGTAACGGGAGGAGGACCGGGGCCGGAGCCGGAACTCATCGCCGGAGGGTCGGGCGCGGTTCAGTCGACGGCGCGGCGCCTGGCGCGGAGCACGAGCGTGACGTAGGGCAGGTCGAACTGCTCGGGGAGCCCGGCGCCGAGCTCCCGGACGGCCGCCTCGATCCGCCGCCGCGTCGCCGTGCTCGCGACCAGGTAGTTCGACCGGCTCTGGATCAGACGGACGAGCGTCTCGAGGTCGAGCGTGGTGCTGTGGCGGAACTCGGCTCGCTCGGAAGCGCTGAAGCGGGGGCCGAAGTCGTCGTCGTCGCGCCCGGCCTGCGATTCCTCGCTGAGCTGCGCCACCCGGGTGAGCTCGCTGACCCACTCGACCGACTCGTCCCGCCGGTTCGAGAGAACGCCGTAGACGCCGCCGGGCCTGAGCACGCGAGCGATCTCGGCGAATGCGGCCGGCTCGTCGAACCAGTGGTGCGCCTGGGCGGCCGTCACCCCGTCGAGGCTCGCGTCGGCAAGCGGGATCGCCTCGGCCGAGCCCGCGAGCGCCTGGATCGCCGGGGCCCGCTCGACGAGCTTCCGGCGCATCCCGTCGTCGGGCTCGACCGCGACGACGTCGTGACCGAGCCCGACGAGGACGCGGGTGAAGATCCCCGTTCCCGCGCCGAGGTCGGCGACGCGGCAGGGCCGCTCGCCGAGCAGCCACCGCGCAGCCTCGGGGGGATAGCTGGGGCGGACCGCGTCGTAGAGATCGGCGACCGCGCCGAACGAGCGGGCACGCCGGCTGTCGCGCGGCTCGGCGCCCGAGGCGGGCTTCGACATCCACCGATTCTGGCAGGCGGGCGTCGCCCTACCCGGCCACCGGGTAGGCGGTCGGGGGCGGGCTCGCAGAGGAGGCGTCGGCGACGAGCGTCAGGAGCTCGGTCGGCGTCGTCCCGCCGAGGACGCGGATCCGTGGTAGCCGGTAGGGGTCGTCGGTCGGTCGCGACCAGCCCGGGACGACGGTCGTCGCGCCGATGTACCCTGCGGCCCGTACCGCCGCGACGACCGTGTCGTTGTAGTGCCCCGACGGGTAGCAGAACCAGTTGACCGGGACGCCGTAGAGCCGCTGGAGAGTCCGCCGTGCGACGGCGACCTGGTAGTGGAGCTCGCCGGCATCGAGGGTGATCAGGTCGGCATGCGTGAATCCCTGGGTGTCGAGCTCCCAGCCCGCGGCGACGAGGGCCTTGACCTGCCGCCGGCTGAGCCCACCCTGGGAGGGCGGAAGGCCGGAGAGCTGGAGGTTCTCGACACCCACCCAGCCGAGCCGGCGGAGGATCGGCAGCGCCTTGGTGTACTGCGTGTGATAGCCGTTGTCGAAGCTGAGCACGATCGGATGCGGCGGCAGCGGCGTTCCGTGCAGCCAGAAGCTGCGCACCTCGTCGAGCGTGACCGCGTGGAACCCGGCGCGGTCGAGGGCGCGCATCTGCGCCGCGAACTCGCCCGACGGCACGTAGAGCCCGGGAAACGGCGAGTCGGCGAAGGGCGGGGCGATCACGTGGTACATCAGGATCGGCACCGGCGCTCGGCCGGGTCTGGCCGGTTTGGCCGCGGGCTTGGTCGCCCGGTGCCCGGTACCGACGTGAACGGCAGCGGCCGCCGCGATCACGGGCGCCGGCCGCGACGCGGCGCGGCGCGGCGCGCCGTTGCCTGAGAGAGCGAGGACGGAGGCGACGATCACCGCCGCGAGGGCGAGGACGACCACGAGCGCGGCAAGCCGTCGCCTCCGGCCCCGCGCCGCCTGCTGCTCGAGCCGGCGCTGCCGTCGCAGCTCCGCGCTCGGGACGGTCTCCTCGTCGCGCATCGCGATCCGACGAGGGTACCCGCTCGACCTGCCGGAGGCATGCAGATTGCGGGCGGCGAGGACCCCCCGGTGGGCATGAACCTGCTACCCGGCCGCGGGGCGGGCCGCTACTCCGTGGCACCGCCCGCAACGCGTTTTCCGCGCACTGTCGCGTGCGCGCGCCGCTGCCACGAGTCGGTACGAACTCAGCCGAACGTCGTCTGCTTGGTCGGCTTGACGAAGACGATCTGGCCCTGCTCGAGCTCGAGGCGCTCTGCCTCGTCGCGGGTGATCTGGACGCTGAGCCGCTCGCCGTCGTCGCGGACGAGGTCGACGCGCACCTCGAAGCCGAGGTGGAGGATCCGCTCGATCATCGCCTCGCGGGTCGACCCGTTCGGCTCGAGCGTCAGCTCGAGGTCGTGGGGCCGGACGAACGCGTCGCCGACCCGGTTGACCTGGCCGACGAAGGTCATCACGAACTCGTTCGCCGGGCTGCTCGTAGAGCTCGCGCGGCCCGGCGACCTGCTCGACCCGGCCGCGGTTCATGACGACGACCTCGTCGGCGACCTCCATCGCCTCCTCCTGGTCGTGCGTGACGATCACCGTCGTCGTGTGCGTCTCGTCGTGGAGCCGGCGCAGCCAGGCGCGGAGCTCGGTGCGCACCCGCGCGTCGAGCGCGCCGAACGGCTCGTCGAGCAGCAGCACGGCCGGATCGACCGCGAGCGCGCGCGCGAGCCCCATCCGCTGCCGCTGGCCGCCGGAGAGCTGCGCCGGGTAGCGCTTGGCGAGCCCGTCGAGCTGGACGAGCTCGAGCAGCTGGGCGACGCGCTCGCGGATCTCGGCGCTTGCGGCCGCTTGCGGATCTTGAGCCCGAAGGCGACGTTGTCGCGGACCGTCATGTGCTTGAACGCCGCGTAGTGCTGGAAGACGAAACCGACCCCGCGCTCCTGCGGCGGCCGGCCGGTGACGTTCGTCTCGCCGATGAAGACGGTGCCCTGGTCGGGCGCTCGAGCCCGGCGATGACGCGCAGGAGCGTCGACTTGCCGCTGCCGCTCGGCCCGAGCAGCGCCGTCAGCGAGCCGCCGCTCGACCTCGACCGAGACGTCGTCGAGCGCGACGAAGTCGCCGAACCGCTTCGAGACGTTGCGGACCGAGATCGACATCAGGCGGTTCCTTCCTTGGGTCGCAGCGTGGTCATCAGCGACGAGGACGACGATCGCGATCGCGGCGAGCGCGAGCGAGATCGCGTAGGCGCCGGGCAGGTTGAAGTTCTCGTACTCCTCCTGCACGCGCAGCGTCGCCGTCTCGGTCTTGCCCTCGATGTTCCCGGAGACGACGGCGACCGCGCCGTACTCGCCGAGGCAGCGCGCGCTCGTCAGGACGACGCCGTAGATCACCGCCCAGCGGATCGACGGCAGCGTGATCCGCCAGAACGTCTGCCAGCCGGACGCGCCGAGCGTGTAGGCGGCCTGCTCCTGCTCGTCGCCGACCTCGCGCAGCGTCGGGATCACCTCGCGCGCGACGAACGGGACCGAGACGAAGATGGTCGCGAGCACGATCGCCGGCAGCGCGAAGAGCACCTGGATCCCGTGGCCGAGCAGGAAGCTGCCGAACCAGCCGGTGCGGCCGTAGAGCAGGTAGAGCGAGAAGCCGACGACGACCGGGGAGAGCGCGAGCGGCAGGTCGACGAAGGCGTTGACGAGCCCCTTGCCGCGGGAAGCGCTGCCGGACGATCGCGAGGCCGCAGAGGATCCCGAAGACCGTGTTCAGCGGCACGGCGATCGCGACGGCCGTCAGCGTCACCTTGAACGCGTGGATCGTGTCGGGGTCGGTCAGCGCCGTGCCAGGCGCCCGAGGCGTCGTGCGCGAAGGTCCGGTAGAAGACGAGCCCGAGCGGCGCGACGCAGGATCGCGATCAGGTAGCCGATCGCGACGCAGGCGGAGGGCGATCCTACCCACGCTCGTACCTCGTGGCGTAGCGGCGGACGCCGCCGACGGCGAGCAGGACGGCGAAGGAGATCGTCGAGCAGCACGACCGCGACGGCCGACGCGCCGGTCGGGTCTGCAGCTCTCGATCTGGTTGAAGATGTAGACCGACGCGACCTCGGTCTTGAAGGGGATGTTCCCGGTGATGATCACGACGGCGCCGATCTCGCCGACCGCCCGGGCGAACGCCATCGTCAGCCCCGAGAGGATCCCGGGGAGGATGTTCGGCAGCACGATCCGCCGGAAGACCGTCAGCTGGCCGGCGCCGAGCGAGCGGGCGGCCTCCTCCATCTCGCGGTCGAGCTCGAGCAGCACGGGCTGCACCGTCCGGATCACGAACGGCAGGGTCACGAAGAGGAGCGCGAGGTAGAGCGCCGCCGGGTGAAGGCGAGGTGGACGCCGACCGGCGAGTGGGGGCCGTAGAAGGTGAGCAGGACGAGCCCGGCGACGATCGTCGGCAGCGCGAACGGCAGGTCGATCACGGCGTTCAGGAGCGACTTGCCGCGAAACTCGTCGCGAACGAGCACCCAGGCCGTGATCGTGCCGAGCGACCGCGTTCGTGAGCGCGGCGAGCGCGGCGACGACGAGCGTCAGCTTCGAGCGCGGCGACCGCCTCCGGGGTCGAGACCGCCTGCCAGAAGCCGGACCAGCCCTGCTTCGCTCGACTGCCAGACGAGCGCCGCGATCGGCAGCGCGACGATCACCGTCAGGAAGACGAAGACGAAGCCGAGCGAGAGGGCCGCTTCCGGCGCTCTCCCTCGGTCGCAAGCTGTCGTGACGCGCCCCCGCAGCCCGGCGGGAGCCCCGGCGTGGGCGCTCAGCTGGACGGGCCTCCGACGGCGGCTTCGATCGTGTACATCAGGCCGCCTTGGTCGAACCAGCGCTTCTGGGCCGCCGCGTAGCCGCCGAGCGTCTTGTCGGCGAGCGTGATCTGGCCGGGCCGGACCGGGAAGTTCTTGAACTGCTGCCGGCGGCGGGGTTGACCGGCCGGAAGCCGTTCTGGCCGAAGACGACCTGCGCGGGCGTCTCCTTGATGTACTGGATGAACTGGTTCGCGAGGTCCTTGTTCGGGCTGTTCTCCATGACGGCGATCGGGAGCTGGATCAGGAGCGTCTGGCGGGGGATCACGTACTGGATGTTCGTGCCCTTGAGCGGGCGGCGATCGCCTCGCTCTCGTAGGTGATGAGCGACGTCGCCCTCGCCGGCGAGGAACGCCGCGGTCGCGTTCGAGCCGGAGGTCGGCTGCGCGACGACGTTCTTGAACAGCTGCTGGACGTAGGCGATCGCCTGCTCGTCGGTCTTGCCGAGGTGGCGCTGGGCGGCGTAGGCGGCGAGGATGTTCCACTTCGCCGAGCCGGAGCTGAACGGGGAGGGCGTGATCACCTGGACGCCGGGCTTGATCAGGTCGTTCCAGCCCTTGATCTTCTTCGGGTTGCCGTCGCGGAGCGCGAAGACGACGACGGTGTTCGCCACGATGCCGTGGTAGGACTGCTCGTCCCAGTTCGCGTTGACGAGGCCGGCGTCGACGAGGATCTGGACGTCGCCGGGCCAGGAGAGGAAGACGATGTCGGACGGCTGGCCGGCCGCGACCGCCTGCGCCTGGCTCGTCGAGGGGCCGTAGGACTGGGTGAACGAGACGCCCTGTCCCTGGCTGGTGGCCTGCCAGTTCGTGATCAGCTGCGCCATCACCGGCTTCGGCGTCGAGTAGGCGACCAGGTTCAGCGTCGTGCTCTCACGACGCGCACCCGCGAGCGCCGGCAGCCAGCTCGCAAGCGCGAGCGCCCCCCCGGCCCCAACACCACGACGCAGCAGCGCCGCGCGGTCGTAGGTCTGGATCGTCTGCTCGGAGTCGGCATTCATCGGTGGCATCTCCTCGTCTCGCGTGGGCGGCGGCTCTCGCCTATCCCGGTTTGTCGATCGAAGTACTGAACAAATACATGACGAATGCTAATCCGTCAAATAAGAACTGCCGCGGTTGACAGAGGGGCCTGGGACGCCGGGGCGAGGCCGCCACCGGCTGGGTTTCCGACCCGTCGAGCGACACCCCGGTGGCCGGAAGGAGTGTCGCCCGGGATCGCGAACGCCTACCTGGATGCGCGCGCTGATTCTCCGACTCCGTCGCCGCCGCGCCCTTCGCGGCGGCGCCTACGGCCGCATCGTCGTCGGCGAGTCCGGCGCCAAACGGCTCGTCCGCTCCCGCGGGCCCGGCCGGAGCTCGCAGGCACGCCTCTACGAGATCAAGGTCGTCCGGGGAAACGGTGAGATCGAGACGCGCTACGCCGACAGTGGGCTCAGCGTCGGCGACCGGCTCACCGTCGGCCGACGCAAGCTCGTCGTGATCAAGAAGGTCGCGCCCTCGTCTCGGCTCGAGCTGGCGAGCTTCGTTTGCCTCGAGGTGCCGCCCCCTCCCGCGGGCGCCTGGAAGCGGACCGAGCACCGCCGGGCCGCCTGACCGCACGCGGCCCGACCGGGCGCAGCCGGCGGAGTGCTCTCCGCGCGCCGCGATCGAACCTGACCGGATCGTTGCCACTGCCGCGGAGGTGGACTGACGAGGGGGCGGGGGGTCGCGTGGCTGCGGGCACGTGCGCGAGGATGGTCCGGTCGAGGCCGCCGCGGCGCAACGTGACCGTGCTGCCTGACTTCCGTTCGAAGAAGCGGCCGTCTCCTCGTTTACGCGCAGATCATCTGGCCGGCGGGCGGGACCGGGCCGGGAAGCGGCCCGAGCGGCTGCGGCGATTGCCCCTTCAGGAACGCCGCGTATCTGCCGAAGGGACTGGAAAAGCTCCGAAACCGAGGGGTGTGAGATGGCCCAGCAACACGTTCTCGTAGTCGATGATGACGAGTCGGTCTGTGACCTCGTTCGTGCCGCGCTCGAGCTGGAAGGTTTCGAGGTCAGTGACGCACGGCACGTGATCGAGGCCGAACGCCTGCTTGTCGAGCGCGTCCCCGATGCGATCCTGCTCGACATCGGGCTGCCCGGGATCGACGGTCTCTTCTACTGCGCCCGTCTGCGCGAGCAGGCGCGGACCCGCTCGGTGCCGATCATCGTGATCAGCGGCTCGGTCGAGGCCGCAGGGCGCGCGAAGCAGGCCGGCGCGACCGCCTACCTGCGGAAGCCGCTCGACCCACTCGAGCTGCTGACGCTGCTCGAGCGCACGCTCGGCGTCGCCCCGCTGGGCCACGTCGGCGTCGATGCGGAGCAGGGAACGACGCTCAGCCGTCTCGTCGAGATCGGGCAGCGTGCGCACGAGGCCGAGAGCGACGCCCACCGCCAGACGCTGCTCGCGTTGAGCAACGCGCTCGACGCGCGCGATTTCGGCTCGAGCGGTCACTCCGAGCGCGTGACCGCCTATGCCGTCCGTCTCGTCCTCGAGGTCGAGCCGGCGCTGACCGACGACGCGAGCCTCGAGTGGGGCCTGCTGCTCCACGACGTCGGCATGATCGGGATCCCCGACCGGATCGCCTTGAAGCCGGGCAGGCTCGACGCGGCAGAGCGCAGCGAGCTCGAGCGCCATCCGGTGATCGGCGAGCAGCTCCTCGCTCCCGTAACGCTGATTCAGGGCGAGGGGCTGCGCGTTGTCCGCTCCCACCACGAGCGGTGGGACGGAACCGGCTACCCGGATCGTCTCGCCGGACTCGATATCCCCTCGGCGGCGAGGATCTTCGCTGTCGTCGATGCCCTCGATGCGATGACGAGCGCGCGGCCCTACCGCCTCGTGATGTCCTGGGACGCCGCGCTCGCGGAGCTGCGCAGCTTTTCCGGGCGCCAGTTCGACCCCGACGTGGTCGACGCCCTCCTCGCGTGCGAGCCCGACCTCGAGGCGATCCAGAGGCGGCCGTTCGCAACGCTCGCCGCGGCTGCCGGCTGAGGACCACGTGGGGCGTCTGCGAGTTGCTGCCCAGCTGGCCGCCGGTGCGGCCGTCTTGGTCGCGGCGGCCCCGGCAGCGGGCGGCATCGCGCTCGATCAGCCGGGCAGCATTCGGATCACCGACAAGCTCGTCAGGCACACGCACGTCGACGTCGGCCGTGGCGGTTCGAATGCCGGCGATCTCGACTTCTACCGCCAGGTGCTCTTCAACAAGGGCATCAGCTCGACGCCGATCGGCCATTCCGACCTGACCTGCATCAACACCGGCACGGGGTCGTCGAACTGCAGTGGCACCTACTTCCTGCCACGCGGCAAGATCATGGTCAACGGCGTCATCGCCTCGCGGCTGTTCTACGAGCTCGCCGTGGTCGGCGGCACCGGGATCTACGACAACGTCCGGGGCACCCTGACCGTGACCTACCTCGGTGGGCTGCCGGCGCGGGAGTTCCTCCTCTTCGAGCTCGGCATCTGAGGCATGGCCGCGGGTGCCGTGATTCTGATCTGTGACGACGAGCCGAGCGTGCGCGACCTGATGCGGCTCTCGCTCGCTCCGCACCACCGAGTCACCGAGGCCGCCGGCGGCGCCGAGGCGATCGAGCTGGCAGAGCGGCTCCATCCCGATCTCGTCCTGCTCGACGTGATGATGCCCGGCACGACCGGGCTCGACGTGCTCGCGCATCTCCGCGCCGATCCGGGTCTCGCTCGCGCCCCTGTCGTCGTCGTCTCCGCGCATGCGACCGACTGCGACCGGCTCGCCGCGTTCGATGCGGGCGCGACGGAGTTCGTCAAGAAGCCGTTCGATCCCGAGGAGCTCAGCGCGCTGGTCGAGGAGCTCCTTGACCGGAACTGAGGCAGTGAACGGGTTCGGGCCGCGGGTCCCCCATCCGGCCGGTCGGCGCTGGCGGCCGGTCGAGTGGCTCGTCTCCCGCTCACTGGTTGCCCGCGCGACGGCCGCGAGCATCCTGCTTGCGGTTCTCGTTGCCGGTGCGTTTGCGCTGATGCTGATCGCCGTCTCCGACATGCAGCGTTCGACCGACATCCAGGCGCACTCGCGGGACGCGACGAGCGCGACGCTCCAGCTCGAGCAAGTCGTCGATCAGCTCGAGTCGAGTCTGCGTGCCTTCGTGATCAGCGGCGACTCGCGCTTCCTCGCCTCGTGGTACCAGGCGCGCAGCTACCTGGCGGTGGCGGTCCGGAATGTCAGGCAGCTGCTCGCGAGCCAGCCCAACGAGCGGCGGCAGGCGAGCGGCGTCGTGACACAGATCCACTCCTATGTCGCCGAATACGGCCAACCTCTGATCAGGATCTTCCGGCTGCAGGCGGCGGCGGCGCGAGCCCCCGTTGCGACCGGCGAGGGGGTCTTCTGGACCGACGCGATCCGCACGCAGCTCTCAAGGCTGGTCGCGAGCGAGGCCACGGACGCCTCGGCCGACGCGGTCTCGGCCAAGCATGAGGCCGACCGGGCAGTCATGATCGGGGTCGCCGCTCTTGCGGGCGCCGCCGTCCTGCTCGCGCTCTACGGCACCTTCATCGTGCGCGGCGTCGCCCGTCCCGTCCGGACGGTGGCAACCGGCGCCAGCCGGGTCGCAGCGGGCGACCTCTCGACACGCCTGCCCGAGCGCGGCGCAGCGGAGATCTACGCGCTCACGCACGCCTTCAACACGATGGCCCGGACGCTCGAGCAGGGGAAACGGGAGCTCCAGGCCCAGAACGAGGCGCTGCGGCAGAGCGAACGGCTGAAGTCCCAGCTCGTCAGCATCGTCTCCCACGAACTGCGAAACCCGCTCACGAGCATCCTCGGGTACACGAGCCTCCTGCTCAGGCGCGACTACCCCGCCGAGGAGGCGAAGGGATACCTCGAGATCATCCACCAGCAGGGAAACCGCCTCACCTCCCTGATCGACCACTTCCTGGACGGAGAGAACCTCGAGGCCGGCCGGCTCGAGATCCATGTCAAGCCGTTCGACCTGAAGCCGCTCCTGCTCGAGGAGGCGAAGCTCGTCGCCGACAAGGTCACGAACCACCGCATCGACGTCGTGATCGAGGAGCCCGCTCTGCCCGTGAACGGCGACCGCGACCGGCTCGCCCAGGTGTTCGCCAACCTCCTCGAGAACGCCGTCAAGTACTCGCCAGACGGCGGCCCGATCGAGGTCGCCGCGAAGATCGTTGACGGCGTCGTTCGCGTTCAGGTGCGCGACGAGGGGATCGGCGTCGCCGAGAAGCATCAGCCGAAGCTGTTCACGAAGTTCTTCCGGGGGGACGCGCGCGAGAGCGGCATCGCCGGCACGGGGCTCGGCCTGGCCGTCTCGCGCGAGATCATCGAGGCTCACAGCGGGCAGATCAACTTCACGAGCTCGGCCGGGGCCGGCTCGTGCTTCTGGTTCGACCTGCCCTACGAGCTCGACCCGGCCAAGCCGGGCCAGCTCGTCGGCGCCGCCGGCCCCGCCGACTGAGCATCCACGCGGCCTCCTGGTCGGCGCGAAGCGATGCCGCTTCACTACCCGGTGACCACCCGTGCCCGCCCGCGTCGTCCGCCGACGGCGGGCCGCCTGTTCCGGCGGCTCTCATCTGATCGTTTCCGTACCGCGACAGGGCTGCCACCGGTCTGAAACCCGCCGGCCGCCGGCCGGGTCTAGGGTCGCGGCGGGGCTCACAGCGTGGGCCGCACAGGCAGGTTTCGTCGCCGTCTCGAGCGGGAAAGGAGAGATGCAGATGCGCTTCAGGGACGTTTTTGCGCGGAGCGATCAGGGGGGACGCAGGCGCCCGCGGGGCTCGCTGTTCGCGGTGTTCGCGGGGTCGGCGGCGCTCGTGATGGCGCTCGCGGCCGTCGGTGAGGTCGGCGCGTCGACGCGGTCAGTCGCCGGCAATCCGCATCAGCAATCGACGACGTGCCAGCTCGGCAACGGCGTCAAGCATGTGGTCGTGCTCACCTTCGACAACGTCCACTTCTTCCGGGACAACCCGAACGTGCCCTCCGATCTCGAGATGATCCCGAACCTGCTCGACTTCTTCGAGCAGAACGGGACGTTCCTCTCAAACAGTCATACGCCGCTCATCGCCCACACGGGAGATGACATCCTGACGACGCTGACCGGGCTCTACGGCGACCGGCAGGGGATGCCGATCGCGAACGACTACCGGACGTTCAACCCGGACGGGACGACCGATCCCGCCGGCTCCTTCGCCTACTGGACCGACCCGGTCTACAACACGGCCTCGACGCCGAGCCCGGGTCACGACACGAACCCCTCGATGGTCTACTCGGCGACGCCGCCGGCAACGACGACGCCCCCGCCGACACCGAACACGACCACGCCCGCGCCGTGGGTCTCCTACACGCGGGCCGGCTGTGACGTCGGCGCGGTCGCGACCGCCAACATCGAGCTCGAGAACACCGCCGTCGACATCCCGAAGGTCTTCGGGCCCGACTCGCCCGAGGCGATGCAGCTCAGCAGCGACCCCGACAGCTTCAAGGACCCCGAGACCGCCGACTACGTGGGCGTCGCCGTCCACTGCGCGGCCGGCAGCGTGTTCTGCTCCTCGGCCAAGGGGTGAAGTTCGGGCAGACGACGCCCTCGCCGACCGCGGTCTCCGACGCCCTGCCCGACGAGCCCGGCGGCTACAAGGGCTTCCAGGCCCTGTTTGGCCACCGCTACGTGGCGCCCCAGCTCGGCGCCGGGACGCCGAACGTCACGCACAACGGCTACCAGGTGACGAACGCGGCCGGCAACCTCGTCGACCTGAACGGCAACCAGATCAACGGGGCGTTCCTCAACAACTACCCGGGCTTCCCGGGCTTCAGCTCGATCAACGCCGCCCAGACGCTCGCCTACATGGCCGACATGCAAGAGTCGGGCGTGCCGGTCACCTACGGCTACATCTCCGACATCCACGGCGACGAGTCGATCCCCTCGCTGTCGGGCGCGGGCGGGCCGTGCTACCACGCGCCGGCGGCGCTCGGCAGCGGCTCGGCGTGCTACGTCGCCCAGGCCCAGTACTACAACGACGCCTTTGGCGTCTTCTTCAAGCGGCTCGCCGCCGACGGGATCACGCCCGCCAACACGCTCTTCGTCCTCAGCTCCGACGAGGGCGATCACGAGGCGGGCGCCAACGTCGGCCGCGCGATCCAGCCGACGCCGTCGAACTGCGACGGGGCAACGGTCAGCGGCGACACGGTCACCCCCGACGTCCTCTGCACCTACCCGAGCGGGTCGATCGGCGAGCTGGCCGGAAACCTGACCGGGCTGCTCGCGACCCAGCAGGGGATCACGACGAACTTCTCCGTCGAGGCCGACACGGCGCCGGAGTTCTACCTGGACGGCAACCCGGCGCCCGATTCGACGACGGTCCGCGACTTCGGGCGGGCCGTCGGCAAGCTGACCGCGACGAACCCGTACACGGGCGGCTCGCAGACGATCGGCAACTACCTGGCCGATCCGACCGAGGAGGCGATCCTGCACATGGTAAACGCCGACCCGCTCCGGACCCCGACGCTGGCCCTGTTCGCCAAGCCCGACTACTACCTGTCGACGGGTGCGGCCACCTGCTCGCCCTCCTGCGTCACCCAGAACTCGGGCTTCGCCTGGGACCACGGCGACTACGCGGCCGAGATCGACACGAACTACGTCGGCTTCGTCGGTCCCGGGGTCGCGAACCTCGGCCTCGACGGCTCGGGACCGGCCGACGGCCCCAACTCCGCCGGCGCCGACAGCGGCCAGACGACCGTCCCGGGTAGCGGTACGACCGGCACCTGGGTGGACGAGACCGACATCCGCCCGACGATCATGTATTTGCTCGGGCTGACCGACGACTACGTCTCCGACGGCCGCGTGATCAGCGAGCTCCTGACCCAGCCGCGCAAGGCGCTCGCCTCGCCCTGGGTCACCCAGCTCGGCCAGTGCTACAAGCAGCTCAACTCCAGCGTGGGCGAGTTCGGGACAGACACCCTCATCGCCGATACAAAGGCGATCGCGAGCGGGTCCGATACGCCCGGTGGCGACACCGAATACAGCCAGACCGTCAAGGCCCTGACCCAGCTCGAGCAGACCCGCGACCAGGTGGCGGGGCAGATCAAGCAGTCGTTGAACGGCGCCGAGTTCGGCGGTCCGGCGGTGCAGAACCCGAAGGGCCAGCTCGACTCCTGCAACGCCGTGCTCGCCCAGGCCCAGGCGCTGTCGGGCTGAGGCACACGAGCACGAGAGCGTCTGTCGAAGGGCCCGGCAACGGGCCCTTCGGCCGGGTATCGAGTGCGGCCTTGGCGGCGCCGGTGCCGGACCGGGCCAGGCCGTCCCGATCGAGCCAGCACGCCCTGTCGCTGCGCTCGCCGGGGCCGCCCGCGCCCAGGCTCGCAAGGGCCAGGGGAGCGTGACGAGTTTGGCGTTCGTCAGCGTGCGAATCGACTCGATCACACCCTCCTTCGCCGAGCCCGCGGCCTTGACGCCCTCGAAGGGGGGCTCCTCGGTCCGGAACCCCGGGTCCTAGACCGGGCGGCACCGGCCGCGAGTCGGGCTGGTTATTACGAATCGGCGGCAGCCTGGAGGCCGACCCGCTTCGTTCTCCGCGTGCCGGTACCCGGCCCGCCCGGCCGGTCGCGCCGAATCGCGCCTGCTAGATTCGTGGACCGTGACAGTCCGGGGTCAAGCCTGGGGGCGCGGGCCCGGACCGGCGGCCCGCGATGGTGCCGTGCGCCGGGGGCAGCGAGCGGTTCGCCGCGCGCGGTGAGCGGCCGAGCCGACGTCGAGCTCGACGTCGCCGTCGTCGGCGCAGGGCTCGTGGGCCTCGCGACGGCGATGGCGCTCCTTGCGGAACGGCCGGGGTTGCGGGTGGCCGTGCTCGACAAGGATGGACCGGATCGCCTCTCACCAGAGTGGCCGCAACTCGGGGGTGCTCCACGCCGGGCTCTACTACGCCCCCGGGAGCTTGAAGGCGCGTTTCTGCCGCGAGGGAAGGGCGGCGCTGATCGACTTCGCCGAGGAGCACCGGATCCCCTACCGGCTCTGCGGCAAGCTCGTCGTCGCGGTGTCGGCCGCCGAGTCGGCGGCGGTTCACCGCGCTCGCGGAGCGCGGCCGCGAGAACGGGCTCGCGGTCTCCGAGCTCGCCCCGGACGAGTTTCGTGCGATCGAGCCGAACGTGACCGGCCTGCGGGCGCTCCACGTCCCCGAGAGCGGCGTCATCGACTACGGCGCGGTCGCGGCCGCCTACGCGCGGGTGATCGAGGAGGGCGGCGGCGAGATCCGTCTCGGCCATGAGGTGCGCTCGCCCCGCGACCTCCGCGCCCGCGCGGTCGTCGTCTGCGCCGGGCTCCAGGCCGATCGTCTTGCCGGCAGCGGCGACCGGATCGTCCCGTTCCGCGGCGACTACTACACATTTCGTCCCGCGGCGGATGACCTCGTCCGCGGTCTCGTCTACCCGGTGCCGGATCCGGCGTTTCCGTTCCTCGGTGTCCACTTCACCCGCCGGATCGACGGCAGGCTGCTCGCCGGGCCGAATGCCGTGCCGGCGCTCGCGCGCGAGGGGTATTCGCGCACCTCGGTGCAGTTGCGGGACGCCGTCGAGGTTCTCCGGCATCCCGGCCTGCGGCGGCTCGCGCGCTCCTATGCCCGTACCGGCGCGGCCGAGTTCTGGCGCGACCTCGTCAAGCCGGCGTTCGTCGCCGAGATGCGGAAGTACGTCCCCTCGGTGCGCTCGCGCGATGTCACGTTCGGCCCGACCGGAATCAGGGCGCAGGTGCTCGCGCGGGACGGCCGGCTCGTCGACGACTTCCTGATCGAGGAGGACGCCGCCGCCGTCCACGTGCTGAACGCCCCCTCGCCGGCTGCGACCGCGTCCATCCCGATCGGCCGCGAGGTCGCCGCGCGGGCGATCGCGCGCTTCGCGCTCTGAGGCGCGGCGGCCGGGTCAGGCGGGTCGGCCAGGCTCGCGGCTATCGTGAACCGCGGCTAGTTGCGAGAGCAAGGACAGGCAGAGGAGAAGCGGACCGGACCTGATGGAGCTGGGGATCTACACGTTCGCGGAGCTGACCTCGGCCGAGGTCAGCGCGCAGCAGCGTCTGCGCGACCTGCTCGAGGAGATCGCGCTCGCCGACCAGCTCGGGCTGGACGTCTTCGGCGTCGGCGAGCACCACCGGCCCGACTTCGCCGTCTCGGCGCCGGCCGTGGTGCTTGCCGCCGCGGCCGAGCGGACGGCGGCGATCCGGCTGACGAGCGCGGTCTCGGTGCTCAGCTCCGACGACCCCGTGCGCGTCTTCCAGGACTTCGCGACGCTCGACCTGATCTCGACGGCCGGGCCGAGATCATGGCCGGCCGCGGCTCCTTCATCGAGTCGTTCCCGCTCTTCGGCTACGACCTGCGCGACTACGACGCGCTCTTCGACGAGAAGCTCCGCCTGCTCCTGGCGCTGCGCGCGTCGGACCGTGTCTCCTGGCCCGGGGGCCACCGGCCGCGCGATCGACGGCCGCGGCGTCTACCCGCGACCCCTGCAGGACCCGTTGCCGGTCTGGGTCGCGGTCGGCGGCTCGCCGGAGTCGGCCGTGCGGGCGGGCTCACTCGGCCTGCCGATGGCGCTTGCGATCATCGGCGGCCTGCCGGAGCGATTCGTGCCGTTCACGCAGCTGCACCGGCAGGCCGGCGACGAGGCGGGCCACGGCCGGCTCCGCTCGGGATCAACTCGCACGGCTTCATCGCCGACACGTCGCAGGCGGCGCTGGAGGGCTCCTATCCCTACGTCGCGGCGACGATGGACCGGATCGGCCGCGAGCGCGGCTGGGCGCCGCACACCCGAGGACTCACGCGGCGGCCGCGACCCTGCACGGCGCCAACTTCGTCGGCAGCCCGGGCGAGGTGACCGAGAAGATCCTCTACCAACACGAGCTGTTCGACCACGACCGCTTCCTCGTCCAGTTCAGCGTCGGGACGATGCCGCACGAGCAGATCATGCGCTCGATCGAGCTGTTCGGGACCGAGGTCGCGCCCGCCGTTCGCCGCGAGCTGACGCCTCTGCCCGCCTAGAGCCAGGGCAGGGCGACCCGACTCCCACGACGCCGATCCTTCGGCCGTCTCGCAGCTCGATCGCCGGAGCCGGCCTGCGCTCAGCCTTGGACGACCGAGCCCGAGCGTCAGCGGGACGAAGAGGAAGTGGTAGATCGAGGTCGTCGCGAACTGCGCCCGCGCCAGATCGACAATCGTCGAGCCCGCCAGCGTCACCCGGCCACACCCAGCCGCTCACGGAGGTGGTCGCCGACGCGAAGCGCGTTGGCCATCGCCGTCAGGGCCGGGTTGACAGCACCGATGCTCGGGAAGAAGCTCGTGTCGACGACGTAGAGATTGTCGAGCTCGTGCGCCTTGCAGTTCGACGTCGAGGACCGAGCTGGCCGGGTCGGTGCCGAACCGACAGGTTCCCGCCTGGTGGGCGCAGCCGGCGACCGGGATCTCGTTCTTCATGTAGGCGTGGCGGGCGAGAAAGCCGTGCTTCTCCATGCCGAGATGCCCGAGCAGCGATTCGAGCTTGGCGAGCAGCCGTTGCTTTGCCTCGTCGTTCGAGCTGCGGTAGGCGATGCGGACCTTTCCGTCCTCTGCGAGCGTGACACGATTCTCGGGCAGCGGCAGGTCCTCGGTCGAGAGCCAGAAGTCGACCGCGTGCTTGGCGATCCGCTCGAGCGACCACTCGGGGGCGAGCCACGTCTCGCGCGGCTTCTCGCCGCGAAACATCGGCGCCTGCGACTTGCCGATCATCTGGATGCTGCCGAGCGGGAACTCGAAGTCGTCGCCGCCCGACCAGTAGAAGTCGTTCAGGCCGAGCGTCTTCTGGAACACCGTCGGGTTCTCCTCGCGCGACAGCGCGAGCACGGCCTGGCTCGCGTGGAAGGTGTAGTTCCGGCCAACCTGGTCGGAGCCGTTCGCGAGGCCGTTCGGGTGCCGCTCGCTTGCCGAGGCGAGCAGCAGCGCCGCCGAGTTGGCCGCGCCGCACGAGACGACGACGACGTCGCCGGCGAAGCGCTCGGTCTCGCCGTCCCGCTCGACGACCACCGCCGTGACGGCCGTGCCGGCCTCGTTGGTCTCCAGCCGGACGCGCACGCGCGTTCGTCAGCAGCGTCACGTTCGCGTGCTCGATCGCCGGCCGGACACCGAACACCTCGGCGTCGGACTTCGCGTGGACGAGGCAGGGGAACCCGTCGCAGTTCATGCAGCGCACGCAGTCGCTGAACGGCCGGTTCGCCTCGAGCAGGCGAATGCCGCACGGGGCGTGGAACGGATGGTGGCCGGCGGCAGCGAGGTCGTCTGAGAGTTGCTGGATCCGCGGCTCGTGCGAGACGGGCGGGAACGGGTAGGGGCCGGCGGCAGGCGGCTCGGTCGGGTCCTCGCCGCGGGCGCCGTGCACCTCGTAGAGCTGCTCCGCCTGCGTGTAGTACGGCTCGAAGCTCCTCGTAGCCGATGGGCCAGGCGGGCGAGATGCCCCCGTGGTGGCGGATCTCGCCGAAGTCCCCGGCGCGGAGCCGGTAGAGCGCCGCCCCGTAGAGCTTCGTCGCGCCGCCGACGTAGTAGTGCACCTGCGGCTGGAACGGCCTTTCCCGTCCTCGTCGTACCAGGTGTCCGCGGAGACGTAGCGGTTCTGGACGAACACGTCCTCGGCGAGCCAGTTCTCCGGCTCGCGCGGCAGCCAGTCGCCCCGCTCGAGCAGGAGGATCCGCTTGCCGGAGCTCGCCAGCGCGCGGGCGAGCGTGCCGCCGCCGGCGCCCGTCCCGATGATGATCACGTCGAAGTCGTCCACGGTTTCCTCCTCAGGAGAGCCAGGGGTCGTGCCAGGTGCCGTGGCCCTGCACGAGCTGCGCGGCCTCCTCGGGGCCCCAGCTGCCCGGCTCGTAGGGGCGCACAGGCGGCGGCGTGTCGAGGAGCGGCTGGAAGATGCGCCAGGCCTCCTCGACCTCGTCCTGGCGGGTGAAGCGCATCGGGTTGCCCTCGAGCGCGGCCAGGAGCAGCACCTCGTAGGGGGTCGGCCCCTCGCCTCCCTGGTCGGCGAACTCGATGTCGAGGTCGACGCGCGCGGGGCCGCCCATGTCCGCCCGGTGGGCGTCGACGATCAGCCTGATCCCGGTCGTCGGATCGAGCCTGACGACGAGCTGGTTCGGCTCGGGCATCCGCGACGGCGGGAAGACGGCCAGCCGCGGCGGGTGGCGGAAGACGAGTCGCAGCTCGGTCTGGGTGACCGGAAGGCGCTTGCCGGTGCGGATGAAGAACGGGACGCCCGCCCAGCGCCAGTTCTCGATGTCGAGACGCAGCGCGGCGAACGTCTCGGTCGTCGAGTCGGGCTTGACGCCGTCGATCGCGAGGTAGCCGTCGTACTGGCCGCGCACGTAGTTCGCCGGGTCGGCGGTCTGCACCGAGCGGAAGGCCGAGACGAGCGTGTCCTTGATCGCCTTCGGGTCGGCGCCGCCGGGCGGCTCCATTGCCGCGGCGCCGACGACCTGCATCAGGTGGTTCACGACGACGTCGCGAAGCGCCCCGACCGGGTCGTAGAAGTGGCCGCGGTCCTCGACCCCGAAGTCCTCGGCCATCGTGATCTGGACCGACTCGATGTAGTTGCGGTTCCAGATCGGCTCCAGCAGGGCGTTCGCGAAGCGGAGGTAAAGGATCTCGTCGGTCCCCATCTTCCCGAGGTAGTGGTCGATGCGGTAGATCTGCGACTCGTTGACGTACTGGTGGAGTTCGTCGGCGAGCGCCTGCGCCGAGGCGAGGTCGTGACCGAACGGCTTCTCGACGACGATCCGCGCGTTCTGCCGTCACGCCCGCGCCGGCGAGCCCCTCGACGACCCGGCCGAAGAGGAACGGCGGGATCTCGAGGTAGAAGACCGGCGTCTTTGCAGCCGTCGATCGCGGCCGCGACGCGTGCATAGGTCGCGGCGTCGCCGAAGTCGCCCTGGACGTAGGCGAGGCGGGCGCTGAAGCGCGCGAAGACGGCCTCGTCGAGCTTCTCGCCGGTGCCGACGATCGACTCCCGCGCCCGGGTGACGAGCTGCTCGACCGTCCAGTCGTCGACCGCGACGCCGACGATCGGGCACGAGAGCAGCCCGCGGCGCTCGAGCCGGTAGAGCGAGCGGAACGTCATCACCTTCGCGAGGTCACCCGTGATCCCGAACACCACGAGGACGTCCGCGGGCTCCGCCCCCGCCTCACGCCTGGTCGCCATCGCCATCTGTCGTCTCCCTCCGCTTGGTTTTCCGGGCGCGGGCCTCGAGGCGCCGCGCCGGCCTCGGCTAGTCCTTCTCCACCGTGATCCGGCCGACCCGCTGGTGGCTGAACAGCGAGCCGGACCAGTCGACGACCGCCTTCGCGCGGTCCTCGTTCGTCGGCAGCAGCGCGAGGTGCACTGCGCCCCAGGCCAGCTGGGCCTTCCTGCCCGTCATCGTCCGCCCGCCGAGCATCTGGACGACGGCTGAGCCACGGCCGATCGTCGCCATCGTCCCCTTGTCCTCATAGGCGAACGGCCGGCCATCCCGGCCCGCGATCCGGTGGGCGATCGTCTCGCCGGCGTGCTCGCCGGACTGGAGCGCGACCGAGCCGAGCTGAGGCAGCACCTGCTGGGTTTTCGGATCGCTGATCGCGGCGGCGTCGCCGACGACGTAGACCTCGGGGTGCCCGGGAAGCGTCAGGTCGGCGCCGACCGCGATCCGGTTGCCGCGCGCGAGCTCGAGCGGGAGCGTGCCGACGAGGCGGTTTCCCTGCAGGCCCGCGCCCCAGACGAGCGTGTGTGCCTTCAGCTCCTCCCCGACTTCGAGCGTGACCCGGTTCGACCCGACCGCGGCGACCGCCGTGCCGGTCCTCACCTCGACGGTGCGGTCGGCGAGCGCTTTCGCCGCGTAGGTTCGCAGGTTCGGCTGGAACATCGGGAAGAGCTCGGCGCCCGCCTCGACGAGGATGACGCGGGCCTGTTCCTGGTCGACGTTCGGGTAGTCACGGGCGAAGTCGGCCCGGTAGAGCTCGGCGATCGCGCCGGCGGTCTCGACGCCGGTGGGGCCACCGCCGACGACGACGACGTTCAGGGCGCCGTCCTCGGCGAGTCCCGGCTCTCGGTCGGCCGCCTCCCAGCGCTCGAGCAGGTGGTCCTTCAGCTGCGTCGCCTGGGGAAGGGTGTACATCGGGAACGCATGCTCCTCGGCGCCGGTGGTGCCGAAGTAGTTGACCTCGGCGCCGAGGCCGAAGACGAGGTAGTCGTAGCTCAGGGGTGACAGCCCGTCGAAGCGGACCTCGCGCGCGTCGAGGTCGACTGCGGTCACGGCGGCCTTGTGAACGGTCGTGTTGCGATGACGCTCGAGCAGGTCGCGGAGCGAGTGCCCGACCGCCCGTCGTGTCGAGCAGCCCGGTCGCGTACTGATAGAGGAGCGGCTGGAAGGTGTGGTAGTCATGCCGGTCGACGAGGACGACCTCGGCGTCGGCGTGCTCGAGCTTCTGGGCCGCGCCGACGCCGGCGAAGCCGCCGCCGATGATGAGGACACGCGGAGTTGAGCCGGTCGCCAAGGGGGCTCCTCTAGGCGGCGCTCGCGTCGCAGGCCGGAGCTCGCATGGTCGTGCCCCGCCGCCGGCTAGGCGGCGCGTCCTCCCTGGGCGGCCAGCGTCTTCTTCCGTTTCGGGCGCGCCGGCTGCGGCTCACGGCGGACGCGGAGCACCTCGGCCACCGACCAGGCCTGGAAGGGGCAGCCGGTCGCCGCGTGCGGCTCGGCGCCGTCGGCCGTCTCGGAGACCGAGCCGAGCCCCCAGTCGCCGAGGTGCGCCTCGATCCCGTCGAGGATGCCGTCGAGCGGGATCGCCGACGGTCCGGGCAGCGTCGACGTACGGGCCGAGCAGCCATGGCCAGACGGTGCCCTGGTGGTAGGCGGCGTCGCGGTCGGCGGGGCCGCCGCGGTGGTAGGGCCGGTAGCGGGGGTCGTCGGGTGCGAGCGAGCGCAGGCCGAGCGGCGTCAGACAGCGAGCGGCCGCAGACCTCGACGACGCTGCGGGCCGCCTCGTCGTCGAGCGGGCTGTTCGGCAGGGCCACGGCCAGCAGCTGGTTCGGGCGCAGCGAGGCGTCGTCGCCCTGCCGGGCCGTCGACGACGTCGAACAGGCCCGCGCCGTCGGATCGCACGAAGCGGTCGTGCGAAGGAGGCAACGGCCTGCTCGCGCAGTGCCAGGCAGCGGTCGCGGCCCTCGTCGTTGCCGGTGAGCTGCGCGGCGACGTCGAGGGCGCGGAGCCAGAGTGCGTTCACCTCGACGGGCTTGCCGGCGCGCTGGGTGATCGGGACGCCGTCGACGCGGGCGTCCATCCACGTCAGCGCCCAGCCGTCGGCGCCCTGCCGGAGCAGGCCGTCGTCCGGGTCGACGCCGATCCCGAAGCGGGTCCCGTCGAGGTGGTGGTCGATGATCTGCTCGATCACCGGCGCGAGCTCGGCACCGAGGTCGTCGTCGCCGGCGACCGCGACGTGCCGCCCGACGCGCGTGCACGAACCAGAGCGTGCCGTCGACCGTGTTGTACTCGAGCGAGCCGGTGTCGGCGGTGTTCGCGAGCATCCCCTCCGAGACGGTCGCGGCGGACGCTGCGCAGCACCTCGCGGCCCTCGTCGTGCCGTCCGGTCGCGAGGTAGAGGCCTTCGTACGAGGTCATCAGGTCGCGCGACCACTCGCCGAACCAGGGATACCCGGCGACGGCGGTGGGACGTCCGTCGGTCGTGATCGCGAACTGGTCGGCGGCGAGCACGAGCTGCGCGTCGACCTCGTCGGCCGCCCCGGCGGCTCGGATCAGCTCGCCGGGCCCGCTCGCGTGCCGCCGCGACGATCGCCGTCGGCGGCGGCAGCTGCCCGGCGAACGGGAGCGGCCGCCGCGGTCAGCTCGTGGCGTCCCGCCGGGCGCGAGCTCGACGCGGAAGGTCCCGGCCGCCCAGAGGTCCTCGCAGTCGGCGAGCCCGCGCGCGGCCTCCTCGCGAGCGCGGATGTCCCGGTACCAGGCGCCGCCCGGCTGCCAGCCCGCGCCCTCGACCCGATAGGCGCTCTCGAACACGAAGCCGTCCTCGTCCGACGCGAGCTCCGGTGTCGCCGTCGGCGTGGCGCTCGCCGTGGACGTCGCGCCAGGTGCAGAGAGGCGTCAGCTCGAGCGCCGCCGGCCCGTCGGAGGCGAGCAGGCGGTGGACGACCCCGACGGTCGGCGAGCCGTGCGCCGCGGCGAGCTCGCGCTCGACCACGGTGCCGCCGATCTGCCAGCGCCAGCGCGGGACGCCGTCTGTGAGGTCGAAGGAGGCGAGCAGCTCGTGCCCGCGCGGGTCGACGGTGCCGCTGCCCCATTCGTCGGTGGCCAGGCGGATGCGGGCGTTCCCGAGGACGAGGACCGGCTCGAGCGCGGCAAGGCCGAGCATGCGCCGGCCGGGCCCGGCGACCGCGACGACGAGCAGCCCGTGGTAGCGGCGCGTTCGGAGGCCGGCGACGGTGCCCATCGCGTAGCCACCGACGCCGTCGGCGACGAGCCATTCGCGCTTCGCGGCTTCCTCGAGCGTGCCGCAGAGCTGCGGTCCGAAGCGGACCGTCATGCGTTCGGCTTCGACCCGGACGCCGCCCGACATCAGCTCGCCCGAGCGTCGGCACCTCGACGCCCCTGGCGCGGAGGATCAGCTCGGCGACGAGGCCCGTCCAGCCCGTCTGGTGGCTCGCGCCGAGCCCGGCGCCGTTGTCGCCGTGGAAGTACTCGTTGAAGAGGATGTTGTCCTTCCAGGCCTCGTCCTGCTGGAGCCGCTCGACCCAGCCGAAGCACGGCCGCCTGCCGTCGGCGCCGACGAGGAAGAGCGACATCAGCCGCTCGCGGAGGTCGGCGGCGATCTCCTCGAGCGTGTGCTCGTTCTGCCGAGCCGGTCGGGTACTCGACCTTGAGCTCGTCGCCGAAGAAGCGCGCGTAGCGGCGTGAGCGCCTCGATGACGAGGAAGTTGACGGGCATCCAGATCGGGCCCCGCCAGTTCGAGTTGCCGCCGAACATCCCGGTCGTCGACTCGGCCGGCTCGTAGTCGATCGTCGAGTGCATGCCCGGGACGTCGAGGACGAACGGCTGCTCGGCGTGGACGCGCGAGACCGCCCGGAGCCCGTAATCGCGAGAGGAACTCCTGCTCGTCGAAGAGCCGCGAGAGGAGCCGCAGCACCCGCCCGACGCCGACGACGCCGAGCAGCATGCGCCGGTCGTCGGGCCCGCCGCTCGCCGGATGCGCGGCCCGGAGCATGCCGGCCGCGCGCTTGTTGACCGTCTCGGCCCGGTCGACGACCTTCTCGTCGATCGCGGCGACCCCGAGGAGCGGCAGCACCCCGACGATCGAGCGCACGCGGATCGGCACCTCGTCGCCGTCGGGCAGGCGCAGCCGGTCGTAGAAGAAGCCGTCGGCCTCGTCCCAGAGGCCCTGCGACTCGAGCGCGTCCGAGATCAGCGCGAAGTGCTCGAGGAACTTCAGGACGAGGTCGGTCGCCGGGCGGCCGCGGTTGTTCAGGATCGACGCGATCGCCGCCATGCTGAGGGCGTAGAAGCCCATCCAGCCGGTGCCGTCGGACTGCTCGAGCAGCCAGCCCTCCGGGAGGTGCGAGCGGTCGAGCGGCCCGATGTTGTCGAGACCGAGGAAGCCGCCCTCGAACACGTTCGAGCCGTCCCGGTCCTCGCGGTTCACCCACCAGGTGAAGTTGACGAGCAGCTTGTCGAAGACCCGCTCGAGGAAGGCGATGTCCTCGCCGCCGTCGATCGCGAACACCTCGAGCGCGGCCCAGGCCTGGACCGGCGGGTTGACGTCGTCGAACGACCACTCGTAGGCGGCGAGCGCGCCGTTCGGGTGCTGGAACCACTCCCGGCAGAGCAGGATCAGCTGGTACTTGGCGAAGGCCGGGTCGACGCGCGCGAGCGCGACGCAGTGGAAGGCGAGGTCCCAGGCGGCGAACCACGGGTACTCCCACTTGTCGGGCATCGACATGATGTCGAAGGCGTCGAAGGTGCGCCAGCGGGTGTTCCGCCCGTTCAGCCGGGAGGCGGGCGGTTTCGGCTGGCCGGGGTCGCCGTCGAGCCAGCGCGCGACGTCGTAGGCGTAGAGCTGCTTGCTCCACAGCATCCCGGCCAGCGCCTGCCGGAGCACGAGCGCCTCGTCCGTCGGACGTCTCGGCGGGGGTCAGCTCGGCGTAGAACTCGTCGGCCTCGCGCAGGCGCTCCTCGGCGGTCTCGTCGAAGTCGGTGCCAGGGGTTGCCGCGGCGGCTGGTCGGGCGCAGGCGCACGCGAACGGTCGCCGTCTCGCCCCGGCTCGACCTCGAGGCGGTACCAGAACGCGACCTTCGTCCCGGCGTCGGCGCGCACCGTCTCGGCGCCCGCGACGACGTGGTCGTTGATGCCGTCCTTCGGCGTCGCCGTCGTCGCGGCGCTGCCGAAGAGCCGCTCGTCGTTCGTCTCGTTCTCGCAGAAGAGCACGGCGGGCTCGCCCTCGGCGACCAGCTCGAGCTCGCCGAGGAACGGGTGCTCGGTGACGACACGGGCCGCGCCGTCTGCCCTGAGCTCCGGCTTCGCCTCGGCGGCATCTCCCCAGGCCCAGGTGTTCCGGTACCAGGCGGTCGGGAGCACGTGGATCGTGTCGGTCTCGGGGCCCGGCGTTCGTGACCCGCACGGTCAGCAGCAGGTCGTGCGGGTCGCCTTTGGCGTAGTCGGCCTCGACGATCCAGTAGCGATCGTCGTCGAAGGCGCCGGTGTCGAGCAGCTCGTACTCCGGATCGAGCTTGCCGCGGCGGCCGTTCTCGGCGACGAGGTCGTCGTAGGGGAACGCTCCTTGCGGATAGTGGTAGCGCCACCGGTTCCAGGCGTGGCTCGGGAGCGCGTCGAGGTACCACCAGTACTCCTTCGCGTCCTCGCCGTGGTTGCCCTGGCTGCCGGTCAGCCCGAAGATCCGCTCCTTCAGGATCGGGTCGCGTCCATTCCAGAGCGCGAGTCCGAGGCAGAGCCGCTGCTCGATGTCCGAGAAGCCGGCGAGACCGTCCTCGCCCCAGCGGTAGGCGCGCGAGCGGGCGTGATCGTGCGGCAGGTAGTCCCAGGCGGTGCCGCCGGGGCTGTAGTCCTCGCGCACCGTGCCCCACTGCCGCTCGCTCAGGTAGGGACCCCACAGGTACCAGTCACCCGCCTGCCGCAGACCGTCCTCGAGCCGGCCGAAGGTCTCGACCCGGTCGCGCTCGGCGCTCATGGCGACGGCGGGCAGGTCGGCGATGACCCGGCGGTCACGATCCGACGCCGGGCCCGACCGGCTCCCACACCCTCGTTCTCGATCCCGCTCAACGCGACCTCCGCTCGAGTCCCCAACGAGCCACCCCGCAGGGCCCCATCCTAGCCAAGCCTGGCCGCTCCTGTTGCCAGCGGAGATTAACGTGATGTGACGAACTCGAAGACGATCTTGAGCGTCGGGAGATTCGGCCGGGGACTGGCCGGCTCCGACGGCGGGCGGTACGTTGCTCGTGCGCGGGCAGCCGTTCGTGGGCCCGCGGATCGAAGGGTGGTCTGAGGTGGTCGAGGACGCGCTTGCGAGGCTGGAGACGACCGGCATCGGCGACCGAGACGTCCGCCGACCGCGGCACCAGGGCGGAGCCCAGACGTCGGAGGGCAGCGCCCGTCCCGCCGCCGGCCCGGCCCAGCACCGCCCGCAACCCCGCCCGATCGCGGGCGGGCGGCGCCTCGCGGCTCGCGACGATCCGCGCGAACCGTCTCCCGACGACGCGCACGTCTACCGGTTCCTGGCCCAGGCCTGCGTCGCCGCCGGCGCTACCCGAAGGCACTCGAGTTCGTCACGGCCGGGCTCGCCCGACACCCCGGCGACGCCGGCCTGATCGCCACCCGCGGCGACGCGCGCTCAGCCCTGCGAGACGACGAGGGAGCAACCGCCGACTGGCAGCTCGCCCGCGACCTGCGGGATGGCGAGGAACGCGACGCCTGCGGACCTCCGTCCTCGCGCAGCTAGAACCTCGCTGAACGTCGGCTGCTCACCGCGTCCGCTCCGTCGGGAACGGGAGGGGAGGGGCCAGGGCCCCTCCCCTCGTCTGCTCTCAGAGCCGCGGGAGGCTCAGCTGGTGCAGCCGCTCGCCGGGCACTGGATGGTCTTCAGCGCCTTCTCGGCGGCGGAGAGGACCTTGACCGGGAACCTCGGCGCGAAGATGAGCTTCGGCCCGTAGGTCTTGTTGCCGACCGTGAGCGCCCAGAAGATCAGCTTGCGCAGCGCGGTCGCCTTGCTCGTCGTCTGCGGGACGATGATGTAGGTGTAGGTCGAGATGGGATAGGCGAGCTTCCCGGCCGACTTCGGCGGGTCGACGATGTGCATCTCGACGCCGTTGGCCGTGGAGGTGGGGGTCGGGAAGGCGCGGCGGCGGCGGCGATGCCGCGGAGGCCCGGGGTTGCGAACCCGCCGGCGGCGTTTTCGACCGCTGCGACCTTCAGGTGGTTGACGAGCGCGTAGGCGGCGCTGATGTAGCCGATCGCCCCGGGCGTGCTCGCGACGACGGCGGCGACGCCGGCGTTGCCGCTCGCGGCGACACCACCGGGCCAGTTGACGAGCGTGTTGTTGCCGACCTGGGACTGGAACGTCTTGCTCACGCGCTGGAGGTAGTCGGTGAAGGCGTACGTGTCGCCCGAGCCGTCGGCGCGATGGACCGGAGTGATCGCAACGTTGGGGAGATGGACCTGCGGATTGAGCTTCGCGATCGCCGGGTCGTCCCAGTTCGTGATCTGGCCGAGGTAGATCGCGGCAAGCGTCGGGCCGTCGAGGTGGATCTGGTTCGGGATGCCCGGGAGGTTGTAGGAGAGGGTGGTCGCCGAGAGCGCCCACGGGACCTCGACGCAGCCGTTGCAGGCCGCGGCCTGGGTCGGGTTGAGCGGCGCGTCGGAGGCGCCGAAGTCGACGAGGCGATTCGTGATGTCCGCGATGCCCGTGCCGGAGCCGACCGAGGCGTAGCTGAGGTCGAAGCCGAACGCCGACGGCCGGGACATACTGCTGGACGAGTGGGTTGACGAGGCTGCTGCCGGCCCCCGAGAGGGCGACGTCAGCGCGGGAGGCCGAGGCGACCGCGGCCGAGAGCAGCCCGATTGCGACCGTGACCGCCAGCAGGACAGGTGCCTTTCACTTTCACAACGTTCTTCTCCTTTGTGCCGTTCAGAGCGGGGTCGCGACCACTCTGCCCCCGAGCCCGTTCCTCCGTGTGTGTACGCCCTAAAGAGTTCTGTGGCCATTCCGTACGGATTCGGCGTGGAGAATGCGGGCCCGCCGCGGATCGCCGGTCGCAGCCGCTCTCAGGACGTCGTGCGGGAGCCGGCCTCGGTGATCCAGATCAGGTCGCCGATCGAGAGCCGGAGGTCCTCGAGCGCATTGCCGGGGTTGCCGCGGACGATCGTCAGCCAGCCGCGCGGGTCGAAGATCACCCCGTACTCGCCGGGCGCGAAATCGGCGTAGGTGTCGGCCCGGCGAGCCTCGACCCAGCCGACCAGGCCCTCGACGGAGAGCTGGGCTGCATCGCCGAGCCGCGCGAGCGCGAGGTGGGGGAGCCGAACGTTGAGCTGGATGTTTCCGAAGCGGTTGTCGTCGATCACCTCGCAGCGGATCTTGCCGGGCTCGACCTGCGGCTCGCGAAGCTCGAGGACGGCGAGCGTGCTTGGCTCGAGGGCGGTGCCGACCCGCTCCAGTGCCAGGCCGGTGGCCAGATGCGCCGCGGCGGGGCAGAGGACGTCGCGCGCGTGGAACGACGGCGCCACCGGCTCGACGATCACGTCGGGCGCGGTGATCTCGATCGCGCGCTCGACGCCCCCCGCCACGGCCCACGCGGTCGAGAGCAAGCCGTTGTCGGGTCCGACGAAGACCCGACCGTCCCGCGACTCGACCACCAGGTCGCGGTCCTTGCCGACGTTCGGGTCGACGACCGCGAGCAGGATGGCGTCGGCCGCCAGGTAGGCGAGGGAGTCGGAGAGGAGCCGCGCTCCGGCCTCGACGTTGAGCGGCTCGACGAAGTGCGAGAGATCGATGATCCGGCTGCCCGGGGCGATCCGGCTCATGACGGCATGGCAGATCCCGACCCATTCGTTCTCAAGCCCGAAGTCGCTTGCGAACACGATCGTGCGAGTGTCCGGCATTCGCACCGCATCCTACTTTCCTCATCGTCTCCTCACGAAGCCGCAGTTAGGCTCGCCACCGTCTGGTTTCCCGGCAGGCAAGCCGGCCCCGGGAGACTCCCACCACTACCTCCCGGGGCCGGCGCCCTCCGCACGATCGTTGCCGCCGCAAGCCGGACGACGGCCGTGGCGACCGGTCATCGTTCGTGCCCGCCGGGAGCGCATGTCGATGAGGCTCGCGTGGCAGCCCGTATCGCTGTCATCGTTCAGCGACAATGCGTTCAGGAGAACGATCCCGTCCGACCCGGCCCACCGGGAAGAGCTGAGCCGTGGAATCCGCGACGAGCGCCGCGATCGAGTCCGCGGCCGGTGCGCCTCCGGCCCGCCCGCTGAGCTCGCGCTGGCCTGGCATCCGCCGGCTCGCGCTCTCCCGCTGGGGGCTGCTCGTGGCGCTCGCCGGGCTGGGGGGCATCGCCCTACGCGTGTGGTGGTACCGCTCGCGCCTCGGCACACCGAACTCCGACGAGTCGGTGGTCGGCCTGATGGTCCTCCACGCGCTGCACGGGCAGTTCTCGACGTTCTTCTGGGGCTCGCCTTACGGCGGACCCCAGGAGGTGCTGCTGACCGTGCCGGCATTCGCGGTCGCGGGCGTCAACTACTACGCGCTCCGTTCGGTCCCGATCCTCCTGACGGCGCTCACCTCGTTGGTGATCTGGCGCGTCGGCAGGCGGACGATCGGCGAGCCGGCCGCGCTCGTCGCCGGAGCTCTCTTCTGGGTCTGGCCGCCCTTCAACATCTTCCAGCTGAGCCAGCAGCAGAGCTTCTATGCGCCCGAGGTGCTGTACTGCAGCCTCCTGCTCCTGCTCGGGCTCCGTGTCGTCGAGAGGCCCGACCTGGTTCGGGTCGGGATCTTCGGACTCGTGCTCGGGCTCGCCTTCTGGGAGACGCCGCAGATCGTTCCGATCGCCGTCCCGGTCATCGTCTGGGTCGCGTGGCGGGCACCGCGGAGCCTCCGCAACGCCTGGGCCGGTGTCCTCGGCGCCCTCGTCGGCGCCCTCCCCTGGCTCGTCTGGAACAGCCAACACGGCTGGGCGTCGCTGACCGTCCATCACTCGCTCTCCGCTTTCCAGCACAGCCTGCGATTGCTCGCCTCACCTGTCCTCCCGATGACGGTCGGGCTGCGTGCGCCCTTCGGACAGGAGCCGCTCGTCGCGCCGGCCTTTCTGACCGACGTTCTCTACCTCCTGCTGATCCTGCTCTTCTTCTTCGGCTGGTACCGAGCGCGAGGTCGCGACAGCATGCTGCTCTACGTCGTTGCTGCCGTGTTCCCGTTTCTCTACGCGATCGACCGGCGCACCTCGTTTCTTTCCTCCTGGCCCCAGTACACGGTCGTCGTCACGCCGGTGATCACGCTTCTGATCGCGCAGCTCGGCTCGCGCTACTGGCGGGCGGTCCTGGTCGTCGCGGCCGGCTTCGCGATCTCGGCGGTGAGCCTGCCCCGGATGGCCGACTGGTTCAAGATCCCCCAGCCGGTCCCCTACGCGCCCCGCAGCGTCGCGCCGCTGATCGCGACGCTCGACCGGCTCGGCATCGACCGTGTCTACGCCGACTACTGGATCGCCTATCGCCTCGACTTCGCTACCCAGGAACGGATCATTGCCGCCGAGAACACGTTCTCGAGCGTTCACTACCGGGACGGACAGGCGATCGCCTCACCCGACCCGAGCTCACGTCACCGCGCCTACGAGCGGCAGGTGGCGGCTGCGCCCGACCACGGCTTCGTGTTCTTCCGCCGGACCTATCGCTCGCTGCCGATCATCGCCTCGCTCACCGCCCACGGCTACAAGCGCTACCTCGTCGGCTCGCTCGTCGTCTACGCGAAGCCTGGCCTCAGCTAGAAAGTCGCGGGGCTCGGCGCCGTCTCGGCCGGCCGGCCGGCAGCGGGCGGCCCCGTCAGGTAAAGAGTCGGCATGAGCAAGGCGATCAACCTGAACGAGAAGCTCGCACTCATAGCCGAACACTGGCAGCCGCGGATCGTCG
Source organism: uncultured Actinomycetota bacterium (assembly GCA_963765345.1). Taxonomy (GTDB): domain Bacteria; phylum Actinomycetota; class Thermoleophilia; order Gaiellales; family Gaiellaceae; genus PALSA-600. The sequence continues at coordinate 64,468 of CAVXWI010000024.1, read as the reverse complement.
CGCAGGTCAACGACTACGACGTCCGCATCGTCAAGGTCAAGGGCGAGTTCGTCTGGCACACGCACGACGACACAGACGACTTCTTCCTCGTGCTCGACGGGCACCTGACCATCCAGCTCCGCGACGGCGACGTCGAGCTCGATCCGGGCGAGCTCTACGTCGTACCGCGCGGCGTCGAGCACTGCCCGCGAGCCGAGCACGAGGCCGCCGTCCTCTTGATCGAACCGACGGGCACGGTCAACACCGGCGATGCCGGCGGGCCGTTGACGGCCGAGCCGCGGCCGATCTGAGCGACGCGAGGAGCCCGCTTGGCGGGGCGACCGGGCCCGCGGACTCGTTCCTCGGAGGTGTCAGAGTCCGTTCGGGAAGGTGATCTGCTCGGGCGCGACCAGCGGCTTGCCGACGTTGAGCTGGATCTGGGCGTGCCGCTGAAGCGGTATGTCGCGCGGGTTCCCCACCCAGACATGGTCGTTAAAGAAAGCAGTCACGTGCCCCCGGGCCGGACCGACGCGGTCCGAGCTGAGGGGCTGATGCCAGATGTCGAAGAAGTCGCCGAGGGTGTAGGTCTTCGCCGAGGGCGACTCGATGTGGATGATGCCGTCGCTGGCGTGCGTGTGCAGCCATGCAAAGCAGCTGCCGCCGGTGACGAAGGGCCCCTGCGGCGTGTTCGTCAGGGTTCGCGGCGGCGCGATGCCGATCCCGTAGGGGATCGAGCGCGCCGTGCCGTTGACGAAGACGGTCAGGTGCGCGTGGATGTGGTAGCTCAACTGCTCGATCGGGTCGCAGTTGATCCCGTCGACCGTCTGGCCGGGCGTCAACCAGCCGGCCGGGGCGAGCGCCTTGGCGCGCGGGATCGGCACCCCTTCGGGGCCGGCGGAACCGGACGGCGGGGCGGGCGTGAGCTTCCCGAGCGTCGAGATCGGCTTGAGCGGGAGCGGCTTCGAGCTGCCGGTCGACAGCAACACGACGACAACCGCGATCACGGCCACCACGGCACCGCCAGCGGCGAGCCAGACCCAGAGTGGCCACGACGGGAGTGCGTGCCGGCGCCCGCCACGCGTGTCGCGGCGCTTCGGCGCCTGTACCGGCGGGCGGGGGACGCGGTCTTTCTTCGCCACGGGCGGTCTACGGGTGCCGCGGGACTGTGTGCCCGTGTCCAGGCTCGACGAAGGACCAGCCGCTCATGCCTGCAATTGAACCCGCTCCGCGCGGGTGCCGCCTGTGAATAGCGTAAAAGCCGTCCGGCATGGTTCCGATCGGCGCGGCGACCGGAGCCACCGCTTCGCGGCTTCACCCACACCTCTAACAGTCCCACACGGGATCTAACAGCCTGTAACGCTGGGTTAGCCCGGCAGCGAGGACGCTGTGACAGCGTGATGACTGTCCCGATGACGACGTGGGTGTGATGAGGCTCGCTCTCGCCGTCGGCGCCGCCGTCGCGACGGCCAGCTGCCTCCCGGTAGCCGCCTCGGCGGGTTCGCTCCGCCCAGCGGCGCCTCGGGTGACCGTCAGCGGGTCGGCGCACGTAGCGGCCCGCCTCGGTCTCGGCTCGCTGATCGGCTTCCGTGTTCTCTATCGCGACCTCGCCTCCCGTCACGACGACTTCGTCCGTCAGGTCTGGGTGCCGTACCGGGCCTGGAACGGGAAGCGGCGCGAGGCCGTGCTCGTGCTCCCCGACTGGTACGGGCCGAGGCTCGACCCGCCGGTGCCGCTCGTGATCTCGCCGCACGGCCGCGGCGGTACCGCGCTCGGGAACGCCCGCCTCTGGGGCGACCTGCCGGCGTTCGGCCCGTTCGCGGTCGTCAGTCCGCAGGGGCAGGGCAGGCGACTGATCAGGTTCTCCTGGGGATGGCGCGGCCAGATCGACGACCTCGCGCGGATGCCAGCGATCCTCGAGCACGCGCTCCCGTGGCTGCGGATCGAGCGGAACGGGATCTACGCCGTCGGCAGCAGCATGGGCGGGCAGGAGACGCTGCTCCTGGACGCGCTCCACCCACGACTGCTCGCCGGCGCCGTCGCCCTCGACTCGGCGACGAACATGGCCGCGCGCTACCGCGCGTTCGCAACGCTGCCGGACGGGGCCGGGCTGCAGCAACGCATGCGCACGGAGATCGGCGGCACTCCCACCTCGGCACCGGCCGCCTACGCGGCGCGGAGTCCGCTTGTGTATGCCCGAGTCCTCGCGACCGACGGCGTGCCGCTCTCGATCTGGTGGAGCACGCGCGACGAGGTCGTCCGCGATCAGCGGATGGAATCGGGGCTCCTCTACCGGGAGATCAAGCGGATCAACCCGCGCGCGCCTGTCTCCGAGTACATCGGCTCCTGGGCCCACAGCGCCGAGATGCGCCCGCTCGCGCAGCTACCGCTCGCGCTCGTCGAGCTCGGGATCATCCGCCTTGATGGGCCGCTGCCGGGTCTGGTCGCGAAGGCCGGGCCAGTCGAGGGCAGCCCGCTCGCCCCGTCGGCGACGCTGCTCGTCCCGGTCGAGATCCCCGCCCAGGTTCCGACGCTCGGCGGCGGGGCACGGGCGATCCTCTCGGCCGTCCTGCGCATCCCGCGCGGAGTCGTCGACTGCTCAGCCGCCTGGCGCCGCCGCAGCGTCGGGCCGGCCTGCTCGGGCAGCTCGGCACGCCGACAGGGCCGGGGATCGAGGCGACGCTCGCAGTCCCTCGCCTGACGGCGCCTGAGCCGGCAGACCCTCCGGCTAGGGTCAGTTGGCCGATGGCCATCCGGGCGATCATCTTCGATTTCAACGGGACGCTGTCCAAGGACGAGCCGATCCTCTGCGAGATCTTCCGCGAGCTCTTCGCCGCGCGGGGACGTCCGCTCTCCGAGCGCGAGTACTACGGGGAGCTGGCCGGGTTGTCGGACGAGACGATCGTGACGAGGTGGCTGGGCACGGACGACGGTATGGTCGCCGACACCGTCGCCGAGCGCGTCCGCGTCTACCGCGAACGGGTCGCCGACGGCTCGACGATCACCGCCGAGACCCGGGCCGCCGTGCGCTGCGCGGCCGGCAGCGTCCCCCTCGCGATCGTCTCCGGCGCGGCACGCGCGGAGATCCTTCCCGTCGTCGAGGCGGCCGGCCTCGCCCCGCTCTTTCGCACCGTCGTCTCGTCGGAGTCCGTTGCCCGCGGCAAGCCCGATCCGGAGGGCTACCAGCGCGCGCTCGCGGAGCTCGCTGTCCCCGCCTCCGAGGCGGTCGCCTTCGAGGACTCCGAGGCAGGTGTCGCCTCGGCGACCGGCGCCGGTCTCCGTTGCATCGCCGTCGCCGGGACGCACGCGCCCGGGCGGCTGCGCGCCGCGGACGAGCTCGTGGCCGCGCTCGACGCCGGCGTGATCAGGCGCCTCCTCGCCAGCTCGTGACCCGATGCTCGTAATCGCACACCGGGGTGCGTCGGCCGAGCTGCCGGAGAACACGCTGCCGGCGTTCGAGCGGGCGATCGAGCTCGGCGCCGACTTCGTCGAGTTCGACGTGCACGCGCGATCCGACGGCGAGCTCGTCGTCAGCCACGACCCGCCGGCAGGCTCGGCGGCGGTTCCCCGGCTCGTCGAGGTGCTCGACCTCTGCCGCGGCCGCGTCGGGGTGATGGCCGAGCTGAAGACGCCGTATCGGTATCGCCGCTTTCGCTTCGTCGAGCGGACGGTCGCGCTCCTCGACGCCGAGGCGGTCGTGCTCTCCTTCGAGTCGCGGGCGATCGCGGCCGTGCGCGAGCTCCGGCCCGGGCTCCGGACGGTCCAGCACGTCGCGTTCGTGCCCGTGTCGCTCGCCGCCGCTCGCGACTGCTGGGGAGTCGGCTTCTCCGACCGGCGGGCGACGCCGCGCGCCCTCAGGCGCGCCCAACGGTTCGGGCTCGAGACGACCGTCTACACCGTCAACGACCCCGCGCGCATGCTCGAGCTGGCAGCGCTCGGGGCCACCGGCATCTTCACCGACCGTCCGCGGCAGGCGCGAAGCGTGCCTGCCGCCTCACCGGGGAGTGTGAGCAGGCGCGTACCCTCGCCCGGCACGTGCCCGACGACCCGGCTCGGGCCGGCAGGGTCCCTGCCCCGCAGCCTCTGGACGAATCGAGATCACGGACATCGCCGGGCGTCGGCCTGGACGAATTCGTTGTGGGTCCGCTGCCGCCCCGCGCCCGCTGGGCTCGGCGGCCTCCTAATCTCCAGGTCGCCTCCCGGTCGGCGCGCCTGACTCCGAGCGGGCAGATGGGCGCTGGCCCCTGTCCGATCTGGAAGGCGCTCACCCGCGGGTTCGGTATCTCGGCGATCTGCTCGCCGGCGGGTAGCCCTTGGCCGGCTGCCTCGTCGAACGCGGCAGGGTAGGGCCGGGGAGTACGTTGCGTGGGCAGTCGTTTGCCGTTGCTGGGGCTCTGAAAGGGGACGTGGAGAGATGAAGAGGGTTTTGGCCGTAACGCGGAGGGCAGCCCTGCTCCTCGCCGGGCTTAGCTCCTCGGTGCTCGACCGCAAGAAGGCAGTTGCCGCGACGATCGGAGCAATCGTCGCGCTGGCGCCGGCGGCCGCGTCAGGCGCCGTGCCCGCGTCGAGCTGGTACTGGTCTCTCGCGGTTCCCGCTGCGAACGCGAAGGTCCTCGTGCTCGGTACCGGTCACGGCCTCTACCGCTCGACGAACGGCGGGGTGACCTGGCAGGCGACGGGGCCGATCGGCCTCGACGCGACGAGCCTCGCGCAGAGCGGCGGAACGATCCTGGCCGCCGGCGTGCACGAGCCGGCGCTTGCCAGCCCGACGATCGTCAAGAGCGGCGCCTACCTCGTCTCGGCCGGCCGACCGGTCTTCGCCGAGAGCACGGACGCCGGGGCGACCTGGCGCCAGGTTCAGCCGCAGGGACTTCCGTCGGTGGGCGTGCAGGCGCTCGCCGTCGATCCGGCGAATGATCACGTCGTCTACGCGGTGCTGCGAAACGGCGCCGTCTACCGGTCGACGGACGGCGGCTCCTCGTTCGCGATCGTCACCCCGAAGATCGGCGGCACGCCATGGACGCTCGCGATTACGGCGGCGAGCCACCTGGTCGCGGGCGACATGACGACGGGCTCGTACCTGAGCACGAACGCGACGGCCTGGCGGCCGACCTCCTTCGTCGATCCGAAGGGCGGGCACATGGTGATGGAGTTCGCCGTCCAGCCGGGTGATCCAGACCACGTCCTGATGACGAGCTATGGGGTCCTGAGCTCGACCGACGGCGGCAAGACCTGGCAGCCGTCGTTGAACTCGAAGGTGATGTTCGGGCCGGTCACGTGGGTGCCCGGCTCCGCCGACGTGGCCTACGCGGTCGGCTGGGACCGGTCGCTCTGGCGTACCACAAACGGCGGCAAGAGCTGGGCGAAGGTCTCCTGATCCGCCTCTCGCCGAGCGGCAGCCCCGGCTGAGACCGGGCTCAGCCGGCTCTCAGAGAAGCTCGTCGGTCAGCGGACCGAGTGAATGGGCGGTCGGCTCGAGCTCGCCCGAGTGCAACCCGTCGCGCACCCGATCGGCGAGGTGCTTTGCCTCCTCGACCTGGGCCGGGTCGAGGATCGTGTCGAGGACGGCGACGACGCCGTTGCCGATCCGTACCTCGAGTACGACGGTGCTCAGATCGCGGTCGGCGATGTAGGGATCCTCGGCGACACCGACGCGGATGCGGGCCTGCCGCCCGTCGGGGAGGTGCGCCGACTCGACGATCGGATTCCCGTGCAGGCTCACCGGCCCTTTCTACACGACCCGGCCCCCCTGCGGGCGCCTCAGCGAACGAGGGTGTAACCGGAGAGGAGAAGCTCGTTCTCGGCGCGCAACCAGTTCTCTTCCGGCGTTCCGCCGTCGTCGGACTCGGAGATCTCGTAGGCCCGCTGACGAAGAACCTCCTTCATCGACCCGTGCGTCGGCCCCCTCGTCCTCGACCTCGTCCTGCTCGTTGACCATCCGCATGCTCGTCCCTCCGATCGTTCTCCGTTGGCCTCGCGATGACCGCGATCCGCCCGGCCGGGTGGATCGCTACGCGAATCCAAGCGCGGCGGTCGCCTCGCGGAAGCGGCGGAAGACCCGGCAGGTCCGAACCGCCACAGTTTCGTTACCACATCGACCTCCGGGCTCGCGCATAAGGTCGTGCCCGTCTCGGTCCGCAGGTCTCCCTGAAGGAGCGAGACGGCGTCGATTGCGCGTACTACAGCCAGGGGCGTCCGCCAGCAGCACGGCTTCTCGTCGCTCGAGGAGGCTGCTGGCCATTCCTCGCCGCGAGATCAGCGCTCAGCAAAATCACGTCGTCAAGCAGCTGACGCTCGTCGCGACCGTGTTCCTGCCGCTGACCTTCGTCACCGGCTTCTTCGGCCAGAACTTCGGCTGGATGGTGCGGAACATCGATTCCCTCGCGGTCTTCCTCATCGTCGGTGTCGGCGGGCTCGTCGTCTCTGCCGCTGCGCTGTACGCCTGGTTCGCGCGGAGCGGGCTGGTTGCCGCGCCGAGCGAGCCGGCTGAGCGCCCCCTCGCGGCTCCGGCCGCGTGAGTCGAAGAGGTGAACGTCTTCGAACGAGATCGTGGCGGCGGGGCGCACGGGGCAGGAGGCGAGCCCAGGCTGCGCTACTAGCGAGTTGAGGATGAGCGCGCCCGCCGGATCGATCGGAGTCGCCCGTTGCGACCTTCATGTCCATTCGTGCTTCTCGACCGACAGCGGCAACTACGCGCTCCGTCGCGCCCGCCTCGGCGAGTCGTACACCGAGCCCGAGCGCGTCTACCGCGTCGCGCGGGCACGCGGGATGGACTTCGTCACGATCAGCGATCACAACACGGTTGAGGGGGCGCTCCGGATCGCGCATGAGGAGCGGGCCTTCCTCTCGGTGGAGGTGACCACGCGCTTCCCCGAGGATGCCGCCCCCTTGCACGTCCTCGTCTGGGGCCTGACCGAGGAGGATCACCGGGATCTGCAGCCGTTTCGTCCGTCGGTGTACGAGCTCGTGGCGTTCCTGCGCGAGCGGGCTCTCGCCCACTGCCTCGCGCACCCGCTCTACCGCATGGGGCCGCCGCTGACGGCCTGGCACATCGAGCGGATGATGCTCCTCTTCTCGGTCTGGGAGGGCAGGAACGGGGCGCGGCCGGAGGAGACGAACGTGATCGCCTGCCGGCTTGCCGAGATCGTCACGCCTGCCTACCTCGCGCTGCTGACCGAGCGCCACGACCTCGAGCCGGCGCACGGCGGCCGGATCGCTCTCAGCGGCGGCTCCGACGATCACGGTGCGATCGACATCGGCGCGACGTGGACCTGCGCGCCCGGGGACTCGGCGGCCGCGTTCCTCGCTGCGCTGCAGGCGGGGTCGGCACGGCCGGAAGGGGCGCATGGCTCGGCGGTCAAGCTCGCACACGCCATGGCCGCCCTCGCGGCGAACGCGTATCGCCGCTCGGGAACGGCCGTGCCGCCGCTGCTTCGCACCCAGCTGCGAGCGCTCTTCGACGAGGACGCCGAGGACGCCTGCGAGCGCCATGACGAGATCCAGTCGAGCTGCCGTGAGCTCGTCCGTCTGCTCAGTGGCCGCGCACGCGAGGGCGGCGTCGGCGTCGACGCGATCAGCTCGGTCGGGCCGCGCCTTGCCTCGCTCGCCTTCGCGGGTGCGCTCGAGCTCCCCTACCTCGGCTCCGCCCACCACCACAAGTGCGCTCGCGGCGAGGCGCGAGAGATCGAGCGCGCCTTCTTCGGTCTCAGCGAGGAGCCCGAGACGCCGCGCGCGGTCGTCTTCACCGACACCTACCGCGAGGTGAACGGCGTCGCCGGGACGATGCGGCGCCTCGCTGCGGAGGCGGCGGCCGGTCGCCTGGCGCTCAGCGTGGTCACCACGTGCTCCGCCGAGGTGGTCGAGGCGCCCGGGCTGATCGCGGTGCCGACCGACTGGTCGATCCCCCTGCCTGCCTACGAGCAGATCGAGCTTCGCTTCCCGCTCATCACCGACGTCCTCGCTCGCATCGAGGCGGAGGCTCCGGACCTCGTGCACGTCGCCACGCCGGGCCCGATTGGCATCACCGGGCTCGTGGTCGCGAAGCTGCTCGGGATCCCGCTGATCGGCTCCTACCACACCGAGCTCGGCCCCTACGCGCTGCAGCTGACGCGCGACCCGGTGATCGCGGAGATCACCGGCCGCTACGTCGACTGGTTCTATCGCCAGTGCGACCTCGTGCTCGCGCCGACCCAGGGAGTGATGTCGGCGCTGCTCGCCCTGGGCCCGGGTCAGCGCGCCCTCGTCTGGGGCCGCGGCGTCGACACGGCCAGCTTCGGGCCCGAGCACCGCGACGAGGAGCTTCGCGCTTCGCTGCTTGGTGACGGCGAGGTCGTGCTGCTCTCGGTCGGCCGGGTCTCCGACGAGAAGCGGATCGATGTCCTCCTCGACGCGTTCGGGCAGGCGCAGCTCGCACGCCTCGGTGCGCGGCTGGTCATCGCCGGCGATGGCCCTGCCCGGGGGCGCCTCGAGGCACGCGCTTCCGACGGGGTCACCTTCGTCGGCGAGATCACGGGCCGACCGCTCGCGAAGCTCTACGCAAGCGCGGACGTCTTCTGCTTCCCGAGCACGACCGACACGTTCGGGCAGGTGTTGCTCGAGGCGGGAGCCTCGGGCCTGCCGACGGTCGCCGTCGAGGTCGGGGGAGCGCTCGAGCTCATCCGCCACCGCGAGACGGGACTGCTCGTCCCGCCCGATGATCCGCGAGCCTTCGCCGCCGCGCTCCGCGACGTCCTCGAGAACCGCGACCTTGGCACGAGTCTCGGCGAGGCCGCCCGCCTGGCAGCCGCGAAGCGAACATGGGCTCGCTCGTACAGCGAGCTGCGAGCGGCTTACCAGATCGCGGTGCACCGACCGCCGGCGAGCATCAGTCCGCGGATCGCCGCCTGAGCGGCCGGGCGTCGACCGGTACGGCCCGGCCGCACGACGACCGCATCGGTGACCTCGCTCGACGCCCCGGTGAGCCCGCGCCGGACCGACGGCTCTGGCCGCCTTGGCGGGCCCGGCACCGGGCGACCAGCCGGAGACGCGCGGTATCGCGGCAAACGGCATCGGTGTTACCGTCACCGAAGCGGGGTCGCACCACTACCGGGCAAGCCGAAGGAGGTGCAGGGAGATGGAGCTAGTCAGCAAACGCTTCGAGAACCCCGACGAGGTTCGCGAGTTCACGGACGGCACGGGCCGGATCGAACTCGTCGAGCTGAACGGGCACAAGGTCGGTCGCGGCACCTTTGAACCCGACTGGCGCTGGTCGGAGAACGTCAAGCCGATCGTGCAGACGGATTCCTGCCAGGTCGAGCACATCGGCTACGTCATCGAGGGCCGTATGGCGCTACGGATGGACGACGGCAGCGAACGCGAGTTCGGGCCCGGCGACACGTTCCATATGCCACCCGGCCACGACGCCTGGATCGTCGGTGGCGAGCGCTGCGTGCTCATCGACTTCGGGGGCCTGAAGGGGTACGCGCAGGCGACGTGATCCGAGCAGGGGAGGCCGACCGGACGAACGGCCGCCCGCCCGAGGCGGGATCGGGGCCCGGAGCAGGGTCCCGATCCCCGACTCGTCCCGCAGTCGACTCCAGGCCCCCTTCGGTTGGCGCCTCCGCGCGTCGCGACGGCGGCTCGCTGAGCCCGGCTCCGCACGAGCGCCAACGCCGTCAGGCCCTGAGCGACACGAAGGCCGGCGGGGATTCTCGCAAGGAGGGAGGAGCCGCGGCGGCCCGCTCGAGCATGGCCAGGGTGCTGAGCAGCCCGTCACGATCGGCGTAACACCCCTGCAGGCGCCGAGTCCCCTCGCCCGAGAAGGCGGCTCGCGCATGGAGCACGCGGAGATTGTCGCACCCGCGACGGAGACGCCGAGAACCTGCTCAGGCCGCTCGCTGCTCACGCGCCACCCCTCCGGTCCTCCGCCTCGGAACCAGTTGCTCGTCTCGTTACCCGGTCGACGGTACGTCTTGACCTCTCTCCTCCGGGTAGCGAGCAGACGACCAGCCGGTAACGATCCTGGTTCGGCCGGGCTTCCTGGCGAGATCGCGAATCCGCTCGGGTCTCATCAGCTGCGAGAGCCCGGCACCAGAATCGGTGTGAGCGGCTGCCTGCCTGCCAGAACGGCAACGACGTTCTCGGCGGCGAGGACGGCCATCGCGGTCCGGACCTCGAGGGTCGCCGAGCCGAGGTGGGGGAGGAGGACGACGTTGTCGAGGGCGAGCAGGCCCGGGTCGACAACCGGCTCGTGCTCGAAGACGTCGAGGCCGGCGCCGGTGATGAGGCCGTCTGCCAGCGCCGCGGCGAGCGCCTGCTCGTCGACGACCGCCCCGCGCGTCGTGTTGATCAGGAAGGCCGTCGGCTTCATGCGTGCGAGTTCCGGTGCGCCGATCAGGTGCCTCGTCTCCGCGGTCAGCGGACAATGGAGCGAGACGACGTCGGCGGTGGCGAGCAGCTCGTTGAGCGGCAGGTAGCTCGCTCCGAGCTCGCGCTCGAGCGCCGGCCCGGCGCGCCGCGGCGCCGCGTAGACGATCTCCATGCCGAAGGCCCGCGCCCGCCGGGCCGTCGCCTGGCCGATCCGGCCGAGGCCGACGATCCCGAGCGACTTCCCCTGGATGCCTGTGCCGAGGTGGAAGAACAGGCTCGGCGTCCAGCGATGCCCGGCGCGGATCAGCCGCTCGCCCTCGCCGAGCCGGCGGGTTGACATCAGCACGAGTGCCATCGCGATGTCCGCGGTCGACTCGGTCAGAACGCCGGGAGTGTTCGTGGCGATCACGCCGCGCTCCGAACAGGCGACAACGTCGATGTTGTCGAAACCGACACCGATATTGGCGACGATCCTGAGCTCCGGTCCGGCGGCGTCCAGGAACCTCGCGTCGACCCGATCATGGAAGAGGGTCACGACCGCGATCGCGCCGGCGATCGCCGCGTGGAGCTCGGGGGCGGAGAGCGGCGCGTCGTTGGCCGAGGCCGTCAGGGCACCGCTCCTAGCCAGAAGCTCGAGTGCCGATGCGGGGATCCGTTGCGTGACGACGATCCTCGGTCTCTCGGCACCCGCAGCCATCGGGTACATCACTACCGCGACGAGGCGCGCGAGCGCAAGTGCCGCCTTGGCGACGCCGAGGGCGCGATCGCCGAGCCGGACGAGTCTGCCGTCCGGCCATCACCCGACCTGCGCCTAACGTACCTCGTAGAAGGACGAGTGATCCGGCCAGGAGCACGCCCGTCGACGCCGCAGGGGCAGGCCGGGCCCGAGAGCAAAAAGGAGGCACGATCGTGGATCTGCAGTTGGTCAACTTCGACGACCCGAGCGAGACACGCGAGTTCGAGAAGGGGAGGTTCGAGCTCTATCGGGTCGGCCCGGTCACCGTCGGTCGAGCGACGTATGCCCCGGGCTGGCGGTGGTCAGAGCACGTCGCCCCGACCGCCGGCACGGCGTCGTGCCAGGTGGAGCACGTCGGACTCGTCCTCAGCGGCCGGGCGATGGCGCGGATGGACGATGGCACCGAGCGGGTGCTGACGGCCGGCGACTTCTTCTACATCCCGCCGGGCCACGACAGCTGGGTCGTCGGCGAGGAGCCCTACGTCTCGCTCCACATCCTCGGTAGCGAGGGGTACGCGGCAGCCTCCGAGTAGGCCCTGCCGCCGCGGTAGAGGGCAGCGAGGGTCGGAACCTCCGGGTCACCGGCTGGTTGCGGCGAGGCTCGAAAGCAGCTGCCGCGCGGCGCGCGCGAACCGGGCCGGGTCGTTGTAGGGGCGCGAGACGAGGAGCGCGCCCTCGAGCGTGCTGATCGTCGTCTGCGCCACCTCGCGCGTAGGCCCGTCGAACCGGAGCGTGCCGTCGCTCCTGCCGGCGTCGAGGACCCGGGCAAGCCAGGTTTCGTTCAGCTCGAAGAAGGCGATGACGGCGTCTCGCATCTGCTCCGGGAGCGTCGTGTATTCGGCGGCGAGCATGCCACAGAGACACATCCGCTCGCCGCTGAGCACCGCGGCGTAGAGGCCGGTGTAGGCGGCGAGCTTCGCAGGCGGGTCCCCGGCGCCGGCGTCGATCGCCTCGAGCGAGCCGAGGAAGCGCTCGCTGTAGCGGGCGATCAGCGCCCGCCCGAGGTCGGCCTTGCTCGCATAGTGGTAGTGCAGGCTCGCCTTGGTGATGCCGAGCTCGGCGGCGATGTCGGCGTAGCTGAACCCGTTGAAGCCCCGCTGCTGGACGAGCCGCTCGGCCGCGTCGAGGATCCGCTCCGCGGTCGGTAGCGGCAGTGGCTCGGCTTGCAGTGTCGGATTCATCGGGCGTGGTCTCGTTCTTGACTATCTACCTACTAGTAGATCAGACTCCGGGTAACCACCCCTGAAGGAGGCATGCGAGATGAGCCACCATACCGAGCACAAGAGCTTTGGCTCTCCCGACGAGACACGCGAGTTTCCGCGCGGTCATGCGGAGATCGTCAGCGTCGGCGGGGCGCAGATCGGTCGGATGGTCTTCGAGCCCGGCTGGCGCTGGTCGAACGACGTGAAGCCGATCGCCGGCACCGCCAGCTGTGAGGCTCCGCATTTCCAGTACCACGTGAGTGGCCGGCTCGCGATCCGGATGGACGACGGTGACGAGTTCGTCGCCGAGGCCGGCGACATCACCTCGCTGCCAAGCGGCCACGACGCCTGGGTCGTCGGTGATGAACCCGTCGTTGTCGTCGACTGGTACGGAGCGAGCAACTACGCGAAGAGCACGTAGCGAGCCTGGAACCGATCGCGCCGACGCTGCGGCTCCGAGTGGGGGCCGGAGAAGTCGGCGCCATCGTCGACGACGACCCGTTGTCGTCCCTGTGGCGGCGGCGGTGACGGGGATCTCCCCTGAGGGCGCGCGCGAGTCCAGCCGGCCTGCCCGGCCCGGGGAAACCGCGGCAGGCCGGACGGCGTAGGTCCCCGCAGAGCCATGAACGACCGGATTGCTCCTCCGCTCCCGTCCGCCCGGAGAACGACGCCGCCCGAGCTCGCGGACGTCGCGACCGATAGCGAGCTTCTCGTCGCGGTTGGAGCAGGCGACCGCGACGCCTTCACGACTCTGTACGAGCGCTACGCCCGGGCGATGCTGGGGCTCGCCCTCCGGCGGCTCGGCGACCGCGGTCGCGCCGAGGACGCCGTCCAGGAGACCTTCGCCGCGATCTGGCGGGCCGCCGCCACCTACCGGCCTGACCGCGGGCCCGGCGCTCCCTGGCTGTTCGCGGTCGCGCGCAACGCGATGACGAACCAGTGGCGCGCCCGACCGGACCTGCCGCTCGACACCGGTGACGAGCCCTCGCTCGGGCCCGGGCCCGACGAGAGTGCCGAGCGAGCCTGGCGCTCCTTCTGCGTCCATCGCTCGCTCAAGGTGCTCCCGGACGAGCAGCGAACGGTGCTCGAGCTCGCCTACTGGCACGGCCTGTCGCAGTCGGAGATCGGAGACCGGCTTGGCATCCCGCTTGGCACCGTGAAGACGCGGACGCGACGGGCGCTCGCGCGGCTCGCCGTTGCCCTGAGAGAGGACTTGCAATGAGTCCCGACTTCGACGATCTCTTCACCGACGACGACTCGACTGCCGAAGAGCTCGCCGAGCTCCGCTATGTCCATGAGCTCCTCCTCTCCGCGTCGCCGCCGCCGCGGCTGCCGCGACGCCTGCGCCATCCGGCCCGCGTCTCACGCCTCGCCACCGGGCAGCGGCGCAGTCGCCGCCGCGTCTTGGTCGCGCTCACGGCCGCGGCCGCGACCGCCGCGGCGTTCGTGGTCGGCTACAGCGCCGGCCGGGGCGGAGGCTTCGAGCCGATGTTTACGCGGACGATGCACGGCGTGGCGCCTGTCGTGAACGCGAGCGCGACGATCGAGGTCGGCAAGCGCGACCAGGGAGGCAACTGGCCGCTGAGCATGACCGTTCGCGGGCTTCCCCGGCTACCCCACCACGACTGGTACCAGCTTTACCTGACCAAGAAAGGCAAGCCGAAGGTCCTCTGCGGCACGTTCCAGACGACGGGCAGTCGACTCACACACGTCCTGCTGAACGCGCCCGGCGACCTCGATGAGTACTCGGGCTGGATCGTCACGGCCCACATCCCCGGTCGGCAACCGCGCGCCCTGCTGACGACCCGGGCGAGCGCAGGGGGTGGGCTTCGACTGCCGGCGGCGAGCCGCGCCTGACGAGCCTCGGAGAGCGATTCGAGTCGGGTCGAACAGCCGACGGACACGTCCGTCAGGCCTCGCCCCACCAATCCTCGTCGGACTGGACGCCGTCGCCGCCTTCCGGCCGGTCTGCGCCGATCGCGAGCAGCTCGAGCCCTTCGGGCCCGGCGGCAAAGCCGCGGAAGGTCTGCGGTGCGACACGGACGACGTCCCAGCGGCGCAGGTCGACAAGGTCGTCGTCGAGCTTGACACGGCCGGAGCCGCTGAGGACGACGTAGACCTCCTCCTGCTCCCTGTGGCTGTGGCCCTTCTGGCTGCGGCGGTCGGGCGCGTAGCGCAGGTGGCTGACGCCGATGTGGTCGGAGCCAATGTGACTGCGGGCGAAGCGGGCATCGAGAACGGGCCCGCCATCCGACGCTCGATTCTCGATCTCCATCAGGTTGACGATCGTGTATCCGGACACGTGTCTTCCTCCTCTGCTCGGGAGCGGTCGTAACATCGACCAGTGTTGCCTACAACGCGTGCCGGCGGCCCGGCATGCCGGGCCGGCGAGGGAGCCGCGGCGCGGCGACCTTATCCGGAGCGAACCCTCGGGAACTCGGGTGGCCGGCCCGGCTCCTCTGCGGTCTGCAGCATCGCCACGAAGGCGGTGACGAGGTCCGGGTCGAACTGGGTCCCGGCGGCACTCGTGATCTCGGCGAGCGCGCCCACGGCGGTGAGGCGCTCGCGGTAGGAGCGGGGGCTCGTCATCGCGGAGTAGGCGTCGCAGACGGCGATGATCCGCGCAGGCAGCGGAATCTCGCTGCCCGCGAGCCCGTCGGGGTAACCCTGGCCGTCCCAGCGCTCGTGCGTTGCGCGAACGATCAGCCCGATCTTGCTGAACGCGGGCGACGCGTTCAGGATGCGCTGGCCGACGAGCGTGTGCTGCTCGATCAGCGCCCGCTCCTCTTCGTCGAGCGGGCCGGGCTTGCCCAGGGTTGCATCCGGGACCGCGAGCTTCCCGATGTCGTGGAGCTGCGCGGCGAGCTCGAGCTCCTCGAGCGAGAGGTCGTCCGGGCCGTAGGCACGCGCAAGCCGCAGGCTCAGGTCGGTCACGCTCGCGATGTGGGACTCGAGGTCGGGCTCTCGTTCGTAGAGCGCCTGGACGAGAGCCCGGTGCGGTTGGCCCCGCCTGACCTGTGACTGGTACTTCTGGGCATACAGGCGCTGGTCGGCGACGTGAAGCGCCTCGGCCGACAGGGCCGCCTCCTCGGGGAGGAAGATGCAGCCGAACGACGTCGAGATGTCGAAGCCCTGACCGCTCTCGCTCAGAGCCGTCGTCGTGTCGGTGATGAACGCCTCGATCCGGTCGTTGGCGACCTCGGCCAGGACGCAGAACTCATCGCCGCCGAGCCGGTAGCAGCGGTCGTCGGGCCCGATCGTTTCCGCGAGCTTCTTGCCGAGCCGCGTCAGCAGGAGATCGCCCGCCGGGTGGCCGAAGCTGTCGTTGTAGGTCTTGAAGCCGTTCAGGTCGTAGAGCACGAGAACCCTGCTCGGCGGCTGCGGCGAGGCGAGCAGCGCATCGAGATCGGCGAGGAGTCGTCGCCGGTTCCAGAGTCCGGTCAATGCATCGGTGAGGGCGAGGGTGGTCGTCGCCGAGGTGACGCGGGCGTTCTCGCGGAAGGTCAGCACCGTCCGCGCGACAACCGTCAGCATCGTCGCCGCCGCGAGCGCAACGCCGACCGCATTTCGATGCTGGACGTAGCTGTCGACGAGCACCGCGACCGCGACCGTTCCGCAGACGAGCGGCGTCGCGGCGAGCGGGCGGTTTTCGAAGACGAGTTGCCTCCTCCGACTCCACGGCAGCCAGGCGGCGATCGAGAGGAGCAGGAGCGCTGCCGGCCAGAGAGCGTCGAGGAAGGTTCCCGGCACGTAGCTCCCGACCGCGGACTGGTAGAGGTATGCGCCGTCGGCGACCGCCGTCAGCGTCAGGGCGACGGCGATCAGCGTCCAATCTCGACCGGGGCGCCAGCCGGCGAGCCCGAACACGCCGGCGAGGAGCGCCAGCAGGACGATGTCGCCGAGCGGGTAGGCGAGGTTGACCGCGTCGGCGAGCAGCTTGCCGTGGGTCTGGTGCAGGATCACGTCGAGCAGGATCGCCGCTCCGACCGAGGCGACCGTCAGCGCCGCCATCAGGCCGTCAAGCCAGACGCCGCGGTCGAAGCGCGAGAGCCTCGAGCGAACGAGGAGCGCGAGACCGATGTATGCCGGCGGGTAGAAGCCGAGGTAGAAGACATCGCACCAGGAAGGGAAGGGCGGCGCGCCACCGTAGGCGAGATTCCAGAGCAGGTCACCGACGGTCCAGCTCGTCACCGCGATCGCGAGGCAGATCCACGCCGGCCGCTCGGCGGCGACCAAGACGGCACGGGCCGTTACCGCGACGACGGCGAGCAGTTCGAGCCCGTCGTAGATCCATGTGCTGGCGAAGGTGTTGAGCCTCGCTCCACCCGTCCCGACCAGAACGTGCAGGACGAAGAAGAGGAACCCGACGCTCGCCGCCGCGATCCACGCGCCCGCGAACGCGCGCGCCCGGCGGGACGAGAACGACACGCCGATTGGAGCCATACTGACTACGTCGGCAGCGGCGGCCGATCCATCAAGCTCTCGGCCGGCGACACCGCGGTCCCGGCGGCACGGGCGAGCGGCGAGGGCCGCCCGCAGACGCGGGCGCCGCCTCCGGCCTGGTCAACGTCGCCCGCCAGCGCGGGGCCCGTTGGGGCTCGGCATCCTCGTTACCGTCTTCGCCTCGGCGACCGTCACGGCCTCGGGGGCTGCGACGCGCTGGCGCACGGGTCGCGGCCTCGATCACGATTGGCACGGTCGTGCTCGGCGCTGGCGCTCGTGGTCGTCGTCACACCGATGGGCCGGCCGAGGACGATCACCGAGCAGCATCCGAGCGCCGAGCGCCGCGCTCGTCATTGCCGGAGCCCTGGAAAGCGTCGGCTCCGGGCACCGGAGCCGACGCCTGTCCGCGAGGCCGCCTGATGAATGCGGGCAACACAGCGCCTGTTCGCGCGCCGGAAACGCGTCTGGATCAGTTGGCGGTGACAGACGGGATGGTCGTCTTCGACCCGGCGGAGCAGTCCCGCCTGGACGCGCGAGCGCCTTCCGACTGACACCTGAGCTTTAGCGGAGCCGCGTGAGGCGTTCGGCTTCGTCGAGCCAGGCGTTAACTGAACGAATGACGCTTTCCTTGGCGGGGATGCCATTTGGGAAGAGTGTCCGCAGGAGGGCATCACGGTCGGTGGAGCCGTTACCCGCCGAGCTCGCGCGGGTGGCTGCAACCGTCGTCCTTGCACTGGCACGCGCACGGCGCCGCCGGCCAGTCCGTCCGGTCGAGGAGGCCGTCGAGGAGCTTGCCCGCGTCGCGGCCGCTCGGCTCGTTGCCCCGGGGATCTTGTGAGTCTGGCGGCGGTGAGCGCCGAGTGACGCGGCGCGGGTGAACGTCCGTCCGCATTCGGGACAAACGAACTCTGTTGTCTTTGCGGACTCGGTCTTCGTCGCCGGTTCGGTCTTCTGTGCGCTCTCAGTCTTCTTTGCGTTCGCGGTGGTTCTTGGGCGCGGCATCGCGTGTTGCTCCTTCGAGTCGGGGCTGACACTGTAACCGGCATCGAGCTCGGATGACTGTGCAAGCGGCAACTCGAACTGATCGATCGCAGTGAACGCTGCAGGTTGACTCGGAACATCGGCTTGCGGAGCCTCGATCGAGAGCGACGATCGGCAGACGGCAACTGCTCTTTGAACGCTCGCGAAACCCGCCCAATCGACCTCGACAACGACGTACCAGCCCTGACTGCTTCTTCCCGGCAATCACTCACGACCGCGGCGGCCGGATCAGTGCAATTGAGTAGCCGAGGGCCGGGTTGCGGATCGCGATGACCTGATAACGAATGCTGCGCAAGTTCCGTAGGGATCGGCCCGTGCGGTGATGATTGCCGCACACTTGGAGCCGGGAGCAGCATGCCGGAGTCACGACTGAGTGCGCCGGCTGGCAACGTCGATCAGCGGGCCGCCGAAGTGCCGACTTCTGCGCTCGATGATCGTCTGGCGATGAGTTGAGGAGGCTGGTGACGACCCAGTGGGTCACTGCGCCCATCGGACCCCGACCTGCCCACCCTGAGGGACGAGATCGAACGTCGACGCGTCAGCTCCGATTTGACCTGACACCCAGAGAGACCGTGTCTGCCTCCTTCCAGCCTGCGGACGCGAAGGCCTATGCGCGCCAGACGCCGGCAACCGCCGGTCCACGAGCGGACGCCCAGCGGACGCAAGGGCGGCGCGCAAGCCGCGGGTGCTGGTGGTCGTTCCCTGCGCCGGGGCTCTCCTCGCGGCGGCCGCCGGCGCCGTCTCGGTCAAGTCCGCCTACTTCGAGAATGGACCCATCTGGCCTCGGGGTCCCTACACCTGCCGGGCAGACACGTCGGGGATCACGTCCCAAAAACGGCGCCGGGCACGGCATCTTCTTCCTCGGCGGCGCGAGCTGGCATCCGTTCTGAGCGCTCGAGCCGCCCTCTCTCGCCTCGCTGCGCTCGAACGCCCAGTCCGCGTTGTCAGGCCAAGAGAGGTGCTGATCCCAGACGGCTCGGTGACACTGCGGGCCAGAGATTCCAGTGCTGCGCTGCTCCTCTGGCCCGCAGTAACACCCGACGGTGGTGTCGAGACCGTCAACCAAACTCGCCGACGAACCGGGAGGACGCGGCAGATCTGGATGGTGTACTCGTCGAGAGCATATAGAAAGCTACACGACTATTCTGTTTGACGGTCATCCGGACGTCGCCGCGGCTGCGGGGAGCCAGGTTGGCGCGGACGACCGAGATTGATCGCGGCGGTCGTCGCGGGCATCGGGGCGAAGACGAGGGGAGGCGGAGATTCGCTCGGGGGTGTCGGTCTTGCCGTCGACCGATGCTCTTCAGCTGAAGCTGATTCGCCCGCCGAATGAGATCGCCACCACGCCGCTCTGTCTGTCGTAGGTGCCGGTGAACGGAACGGTTCCGTGGGCGCCCGTGGCCGCGGAGGTCCCGCCGGTGACAGTCGCCCTACCCGTGAATGAGACGGTGTTCGCGCCCGTGCCCTCCGCGCAGGCGTGTGCTCCTCGAGCCGACAGCATGATCGAGCCGTTCTTCCCCTCGAGAACGGCGGCGCCGCTGAAGACGACGCACGTCTGAGTGCTGAAGACGCCGGCGGCTGAGCCCCGCAGCGTGCCGGGTCCGATGATGCTGGCGCGGCCTGCGGCGGTCGTACTGCCCGAGGCGCTCGTGCCGCTCACCTGCCCCTTGCCCATGCCGGTGTATCTGGCAGTGAAGGCGTGGCTTCGGGCGGAGACCGCAGTTGGCGTCGCCAGCAGCGCCACCGTCGCAACGAGACCGGCCGCGCTCACTGGCCGAATGCTCAGCAAGCACCACCTCGCTGCGCGAGACGATCTGCAGCCATGACCGGCGAGGCTACCGGGCGCTCCCGCACCCGGACGTCAGGGCGCCTGGTGGAGGCGGATGGAGAATCGAGCGAGGTGAGCCCCGCGAACGCTGGAGCCGGACACTGCCAGGTGTCCGGGGAAAAGGAACACCGAGCCGGTGGCGCTTTCATCCTCCGCCTCCAGTGGCCGTTCGTCCTGGGCCTTGCGGCCTTCCGCGTTCGATCTCTGGGGGCGGGCTCGACTTACTCGCGCTCCGTGCTCGGTGAGAGCCGCAGGCTACGTGAACGCGGGAAGGTCGCCTAGGGCTCGGTCGGCCGAAAAAGGCGCAACCAGCATGAAGTTCGCTTTCGCCGCGCGCGACTGTGGCCTGCGCCTGACGAGGCCGGACGCGGCACCGCGCCTTCAGCGGGCGAGAAGCCCTGGCGCTGTTGGGCGGCGGAAGGGAATCGCCGCTCGCATTGCCGGCGGCGAAGGCCCTGTTGCCGTCGCGCCGACCACGCGCGCCGTCCCGCGCGATCGACCGGAGAGCGGTCCAAAAGGTCGCCCGCGTCGCGCGCGTGCCGAGTCAGCCAAGCAGAGACTGGATCCGGTTGCGGATCCAGCCGATGCACAGCTCGTCCTGGAGCATCGTCCCCGGGCCCGGAACCGGGACGGGGTCGATCAGCAGTGTTCTTCCGTCGTCGGCGGCAATCACGTTCATCGGATTCACATCGCCGTGGGCGATGGCTTTGGCATGCAGCTTCGCGACGGTCCCCTCGACGATCGCAAGCTGCCTCGTCGCTTCCTCGAGCAGCCCGAGCGAGATCAGTGTTTCCAGCGTCTCGCCGCTTGCGTATTCGAGGACGTAGCCGACGAATTCGCCCTTGGAGCTCTTGACGACGCCGACGGGCATGGGGATCGATGACGGAACCGCCTGGTGCATCGCGATCAGGCGCTCAAATTGCTGGCCGAGGTTCTCGAGCTTGCCGATCAACCGTATTCCCGAATCGGGCGGAGGCGCGTACCTCGGCCAGCAGTACTTGAGTACGACCTCCTCGGGTGAGAGACCCTGCTCGGCCAGCCGCCGTGCGATCTCCTGCCCCGAGGAAACGACAATCTCGGTGAGATAGACGGGCTTCGCCTGGGCCGACGGCAGGGCAGCACCTCGCCGGGTTCGCCGCCTCCAACGAGCTGCCAGTGCTCCGGAAAACACGTTCTCCCCTCCCCCTCGTCGAGAGCTGGCGAGTCCATCCCGGCCGGGTCAGCGACGTCGTCTCGGTGCTGGAGGTCACCGACCCAACACTGCGTCACCCTACCGGTGGTTTGACGGATGCCGACCGGCTGATTTAGCTTTCTGGGCCCGCCTGCAGATCGATTGAAGGGAGTTCCATGCGGTTCAGAGGCTTCGTAGCTTGTGCAGCGTTTGCGGCCGTGATCACTGCGAGTGCCGCTGCGGGGGCGTCGATGCCGAAAGGCGGGACGATTCGGTTCTTCGTCACGCCGGCTCCTTCGGGAAACGGCGGGACGATCGTGGTCGCGGGCGCCATCGGCGACTACGGAAAGACAACCCCGATCAAGAAGGGCTTCGGGAAGGCGATCCTGAAGAAGGGGACGTTCGAGGTGAACCTGACGACTATTGAGAAGAAGCTCAACAGCGCTTCGCCGACGATCGCGAACACGACGACCTGCTCGTTCGTCTTCGGCGCCACCGCGCCGGTCACGATCGCCAGCGGCACTGGCCTCTACAAGGGAATCAAAGGCGTCGGAACGATCACCGAGACCTTCGCCGGAATCGGGCCGCTCTATAAGTCCGGCGCCAAGAAAGGTCAGTGCAACCAGAGCAACAACGCCAATCCGATCGCACAATGGGGGTCGGTCACGGGCACGATGGCGGTCACGTTCAGCTGAGCGCATCGAGCGAGCCTCACGCCGTATCAGGGGCGGCTGGCCATCAGTCCTCGCGAACGCGCCGAGAACGCGGGACCGACCGGCGGAGCCTCTCGCGTGCGTTCGAAGCGCGAATTGCCGGCACCGCTCCTCGGCCGCACCCGGGCCGCTCTCTGTCCTCTAGCTAGCCCGTGACTCGAGACGTCGAGTCGCGATCAGTTGGCCTGTCGCTCGAGCACGACTTCGTAGGATTCGACCGAGATGCGGCGGATGCTGGCGTTCGCAGGCGGCGTCATACCGTCGAGCGTTTCGGCGCCTTTCCGAAGATCCTCCTCGGAATCGAAGCGAACTGCGATCACGACCTTGCCGGCGGCGCGGTCGGCGAGGACAGTGATTCGTGTCGCCGGGACGCCCTCGGGCGGGCCGCCGTCGGCGTTGATCCGGTCGAGCAGCGCGTCGAGGGCGGCGTCGTCGGCCTCGAACGTCGCGACGCGGGTGTACTCGGCCATTCGTTCCTCCTTCGTCAGGGTGTTGCGGAGCCTAGCGGCAGCGATCCGGCCCGAACGGGACCTGGTCGCTCACGAGCCTGAAGCAGTCGAACCTCTCGCTTCCCGGTCTCGGGTGTCACAGGTCGAGGCTCGTCTTTCCCTCGTGCTCACCTCGTGTCGGCCCGCGGCTGGACCGCAGGCGAGGCGTGCGTCCTCGAGCCCGAAGAGGGAACGTTTCGGTGCTCGCGATCGCCTCGCCGGGTTGGATCGGCGAGTCTCTGACGGCCGTCGTCTACGATGTCGAGGTGGAGGCGCCGGCTACCTGTTGCGCGGCGCCGGAAAGGTTGCTCCTCATCGATCATCGCCCCGCAGGTTCGGAATCTTGAAGCGCCCGCTTGCCGCTCGTCGGCCGGCTAGTCGGTTCGGGCGTCCCGCGTGAAGGACGGCGTGCAGATCCGGGAGGACTCCTGGCGGGCCGTTCTCGCTCCGCATGTGAGACCGCGACTCCGGCTCGCGTTGCTCGACCTCGCGACGTCGGTCGTTCCGTACCTCGCGCTGATGGCGTTGATGTTCTATGCGCTCCAGATCTCGTACCTGCTCGTTCTCCTGCTCGCGATTCCCGCCGCCGGCTTCCTGATCCGGACGTTCATCGTCTTCCACGATTGCGCTCACGGCTCGTTCGTACGCTCGACGCGTGCCAATGAGACGCTCGGTGCAGCACTCGGCGTCCTCCTCTATCAACCCTTCGCGTGGTGGCGCCACAAACACGCCGTCCACCATGCGACGAACGGCGATCTCGACCGGCGGGGCACCGGAGACATCCAGACCCTGACGGTGGCCGAGTATCGCGCTCGACCGTGGCTCGGCCGGCTCGCCTACCGGCTATTCCGTAACCCGTTCGTGATGTTCGTCATCGGCCCAATCTGGGTCGTTCTGATCGGGCCGCGACTCGTCACTCCGCGGATGAAGCCGAGGCTGCGGCGGAGCGTCATCGGTACCGATCTTGCGCTCGCCGCGGTCATCACAGGCCTCTGTCTGCTGGTCGGGTGGCAAGCCTTCCTTCTCGTGCAGATACCACCGCTCCTGCTCACGGGCGCGGCCGGCGTGTGGCTCTTCTACGTCCAGCATCAGTTCGAGGAGACCTACTGGCAAACGAACGACGAGTGGAGCTTCGACGAGGCCGCGCTCCAGGGCAGCTCCCATCTCGACCTGCCGCGGGTCCTCCAGTTCTTCACGGGCAACATCGGTCTCCACCACGTCCATCACCTGAGCGCGCGAATCCCCAACTACAACCTGCAGGCCGCCCATGAGGCGGCCCAGCTGGAGTCGGTGACGAAGCGGCTCTCGCTGCGGGACGGAATCCACGCCGTCCGGCTCAAGCTTCTGGGACGAGCGTCGCGGACGGCTCGTAACCTTCAGGGAAGCCCGCTCGAGCTACTAGGAATCGCTCGACCCCCGGCCCGCCGGCGACGCTTGTGGTCGCCGTCTTCCCAGACGATCCCGATGGCGCCGAATGACCGCAGACGGTCGCGCCTGCGTGCAGCCAAGCTCGGTTCCGCAACGACGCCGGCGAAGGTCGCCGGGACCTCGCCAACGGGAGGGCTTGGCGCGCACGGGCCGGCTCGGCTCGCGGCCCTAGGCCCCGGGTGGTAGCGGGGTCCGTTGAGGCCCGACCCGCGGTGGCGCACACGGGCAAACGGCGAAGGCCCGCAGACCCCTCGCGCGTGGTGCGCGGGCCGCCGCAATCGAGGCGCAAAACCTCCAGCCGGCGACCCAGGCTGAACGCCGTGTGCGGGGAGTGGGAGATCCCGAGCGGGAGTCGTTAGGCGGCGGTTGCGGCTGCGAGGGTTGTGGTGTCGAGTCCGGTAACCGGGACGGTCTGGATCGTTTGGAGTATGCGGCCCGCGATCTGGTAGGGGTCGCCGAGGGAGTTCGGGCGACGGTCTTCCAGGTAGCCCCGGTAGCCGTCCTTGACGAAGCTATGCGGGACGCGGACCGAGGCGCCCCGGTTCGCGACGCCGTAGTTGAAGGTGTCGATCGCCTGGGTTTCGTGGAGTCCGGTCAGGCGCATGTGATTATCCGGGCCGTAGACCGCGATGTGATCATCCTTGTATTCATCGAACGCCGTCATCAACGCCTCGAAGTACTCCTGGCCGCCGACCTCGCGCAGGTACTTGGTCGAGAAGTTCGTGTGCATCCCGGAGCCGTTCCAGTCGTAGTCGACGCCGAGGGGCTTCGGGTGAAAGTTGACGTCGACGCGGTACTTCTCACAGAGGCGGAGAAGGAGGTAGCGGGCGACCCAGACCTCGTCCGCGGCTCTTTTCGAGCCCTTGCCAAAGACCTGGAACTCCCACTGCCCTTTGGCGACCTCCGCGTTGATCCCTTCGTGGTTGATGCCGGCATCGAGGCAGAGATCGAGATGGGTGTCGACGATCTCGCGAGCGATATCTCCGACGTTCTTGTAGCCGACCCCGGTGTAGTACTCCCCTTGCGGTGAAGGAAAGCCTTCGGGCGGAAAGCCCAGTGGGCGGCCGTCCCGGTAGAGGAAGTACTCCTGCTCGAACCCGAACCACGTGTCGGGGTCGTCAGGAATCTGCGCGCGGCTGTTTGTCTCGTGAGGGCTCTCGTCGGGCAGGAGCACCTCACACATGACGAGCACGGCATTGGGCCTGGTGGGGTCGGGAAACGCCGCGACCGGCTTCAGGAGACAGTCGGAGTCGCGACCTTCTGCCTGCCGGGTCGAGCTGCCGTCGAAACCCCAGAGCGGGAGCTGCTCGAGGCTCGGCACGCCCGGGAACTCCTTCACCTTGGTCTTGCTGCGGAGGTTCGGGATCGGCTGGTAGCCGTCGAGCCAGATGTATTCCAGCTTGAACTTGGGCATCAGAGCTCCGATGTCCCCATCGCGGGATCCGACACGCAGCGCCTCGACGCAGAACAGCTCTTCCTGACCGCAACACCCGATACCTGGCTCATCCTCGCTGACTCCCCTCGCTGAGAAATGCACGAATCCCGTCAAAAGAGACAAAAAGGCCCAAGGACTCTGCGAGTCCTCAGGCCTCATCGCCTCTGCGCTGATCCCGCGGGAGCAAAACCAACGCGACGCCAACCTTACCGAAGCACCTCAACCACCGTCAAAGGACTCCCGTAAACGCAATCCCGGTTTCGTCGTCGGCCACATGCAGGGTCTCGCAGCTGCTCAGCGCCCGGCACGGCAGCTCGGTGCCGAACCCGACCGCGGGCGGTCGCTGCCATCTCGGTGTGAGGGCGCCCCGAGCGTCAGTCGATCGTCGTGATGTACGCGCCGACGAGCGTCGCGGCCTGCTGGTCGATGCCGCCGTCGCGACGGTCGGGGTGCCCGTCCAGGAAGTGCGCGAACGCCGCTGTCGATCCGATCGGATTCACGTCGCTCTCATCGTGGTCGTGAAACGAGACATGGATGAAGGAATCGTCGGCCAGGCGCAAGACGATGTAGCTGACGGTCTCAGGCCTCGACTCCGCGAGTGCGGCGAAGACGCCTTCGACCCGACGCTGGTTCTCATCCGCGTCCTCGGCGGACCGCGTGGCGTAGCGCGTGACGAGCCTCTTCTGCATGACGTAGCCCCTTTCATCGATTTGGGATCGTGCGGGAGATCGAAATCGGGAGCGCGTGGAGCGCCCTGGTATGTCCTGCCCTCGATCGTGATGCATGAGCCTGACTCGCTGCTCACTCTCCGGCCGTCGCGACAGCGGGTTCGAGCGCTTCCGGGCTCGACCGTGAACGGCCGAGCAACGCGAGCGAGGTAAGGACGCCGGCGGCCGCGATGACCGAGCAGGTGAGGAACGCGGCCTGGAAGCCGTCGGTCAGGCCGACCAGTCGGGCCGCGTGGGCATTGGCTGCGAAGAAGTCTCTCGTACGGGTGACAGAGACCGTCGCGACGATGGCAACACCGAGTGCGGCGCCGATCTGGAAGGAGGTGTTCGAGAGGCCTGAGGCGAGGCCGGCTTCACGATCTGGCACTCCGGCGAGCGCCGCGATCGAGGCCGTGACGAACGCCAGGCCTACCCCGGGCCCGAAGACGAGCAGGCCGAAGAAGACATCGCCGAAGTAGCTTCCGCCGACGGATACCTGTGTGAGGAGGAGAGAGCCGAGGCTCATCAGCGCCATACCGACCGTGGCAACCGGCCGGAATCCGATTCTGAGCACGATCGCCTGACCGGAGATCGATCCGATCGCGGCGCCGATCGGGAACACGATCGAGGTAAGACCGAACTTGACTGCCGAGTAACCGAGGACTTGCTGGGTGTAGAGCGTCAGGATGAACGGCATTCCGTAGACGACGGCACCGAAGAAGAGCATGACGCCGTTGGCGCCGACGAGCGTCCTCGACCGGAAGATCCGCAAGGGCACGAGTGGGGCTCGGTGGCGTTGCTCGATGAGCACGAACGCCACGAGGAGGCCGGCCGAGACGGCGAGGAGCGCGATGGTCTGAGCGCTGGCCCAACCCTTTGTCGGTGCCTCGACAACCGCGTAGACGAGCAGCACGAGTGCGCCGGTGATCGTCAGTGCGCCGGCCGGGTCGAAGCTTCGCTCGGCCGTCTCGGCTCGGCTCTCCTTGAGCAGGACGGGGCAGAGGGCGAGCGCGGCGACGCCGATCGGGACGTTGATGAAGAAGATCCACTGCCAGCCGGGGCCGTCGACGAGCAGACCGCCGATCAGCCAAGCGGCGGTGGCGCCGATGCCACCCAGCGAGCCCCAGATTCCGAGGGCCTTGTTGCGCTCGGCGCCCTCCTCGAACGTCGTCATGATGATCGAGAGGGCGGTTGGGGTCATGATCGCCGCTCCGAGGCCCTGGAGTGCCCGCGCGCCGATCAGTGCACCCGGCGACCAGGAAAGCCCGCAGAGGAGCGAGGCGCCCGTAAAGACCGTGACCCCGATCATGAAGACACGTCGGCGGCCGAGCAGATCGGCGGCGCGCCCGCCGAGCAGGAGCAGGCCCGCGAACGTCAAGGCATAGGCACTTACGACCCATTGAAGGCTCTGCTCGGAGAAGCCGAGGTCACGCTGGATCGAGGGGAGTGCGACCGTCACGATCGCGGCGTCGAGGATGACCATGAAAAAGGCGCCGCAGAGAAGGGCGAGCGCCAACCAGCGGCGCGGGTCTGGGGTGGTTGTCTGCACGGCTACTCCTTCGGCCGGGGGAAGAGACGCCTGCTTAGTATAAAAGAGTGTGCTTGCTTTTTGCAAGCAAGATACACTTCTCGTATGACGGCGCGGACCTATGGCCAATACTGCGGGCTTGCCTACGCGCTCGACCTCATCGGTGAACGGTGGGCGCTGATGATCGTGCGCGATCTGATCCTCGGCCCCAAGCGCTTCACCGACCTCGAGCTCGGCCTCCCCGGGGTCCCGAGCAACGTGCTCTCCACCCGGCTGAAGGAGCTCGAGCAGAACGGAATCGTTCGCCGGCACGTTCTGCCGCATCCGGCGCGATCGGTGGTCTACGAGCTCACCGAGTACGGACAGGAACTCGAAGACATCGTGCTGCACCTCGGCCTCTGGGGCGCACGCTCACTAGGCGACCCACGGCTCGCCGACAGCCTCACCCCCAACGCGCTCCTCCTCGCCCTTCGCGCCAGCTTCCAACCGGACGCCGCGCGCAAGCTCCATGCGACCTATGAAATCCGCGTCGGCCAAATCGTCATCGGCGCACAAGTCACCAATGGTCACCTCGAGCTGGCCGAAGGTCCGCTGCCGGCTCCGGACCTCGTGATCGACACCGACCACACCCTGAGGCACGTGATGAGTGGCGAGACGAGCGTCGACGAAGCCGTCGATCGCGGCACACTCAAGGCGACAGGAGATCCCGCTCTACTGGCGGGATTCGCGACGGTCTTCCGTCTCCCGCGATCGGTCACCTAGGCGTTCGGGCCGTGTCGCTGCGTCCGCCGGCACGCCCTCGATCGTCACCGACGCTTGCGACGAGACGACAGCTGTCGGAAGACTTCTGCGCAGGGCGGACAACTAACATCCGCATAGGCGTTTCCTAGACGGTATTGGAATGGCGGCAAACGCGGGGAACGCCTCGGAGAAGCGCTCGGCAAGCCCGTGGTTCTCGACTCGAACGACGAACGGCGAGCGCGGTTGACCTGCAACTCGCACCTGCTCCGGCTCGTCGCCCCTCACGAGCAATCGAAGACGAGAGGCGGTGGCACTCGCCCCGGTCGCGCCAACTCTGGCTGGCACACAGACATCGTCGATTCAGAAGGCTGCGAGGACTCATGCAAGCAGCGAAATGGAGCGTCAGCTGTCAACCGTCTTGCGCGTCGCTGACGTGTGCCTTCTACGACCCCGTCGGAGACCGGAACGATGACCGTCAACGGCAAGATGGTCGAGAGCGAGGGACAGGTCTGGTCTTGCTCCGTCGAGGCGTACCAGTGCGAGTTCGAGCTTCTCAACAAGCCAAGCGGCGATTCGACGTATCAGCTGGAGGGGCGGGTGAACGTGTGCGAGACGGGCTGGCAAGAAAAGGTCTGGCCCAACGGAAAATGACAGTTATGTTCGCCGTTGAGCCCGTCGACTGAGGTCGCGTCCGACGGGCGAGGACTCGTCGGGCGGCGTGTTCACCTGGCTCGAGGGGGTTGCTCGCGGGCAATCCCTTCGGGCGAGCCGTCCCGGACCAGTCCCATGTTCGACCTCATCTTGCGGGTGAATCCGCTTGGCGAGCGTGTGCGTACTTGGACGAAGACTTGCTCTCGTCGTACATGCTCCGCGAGCGAAAGGACGGCTCGATGCTCCTCAAGAGAAGACGTGCTCTGCCCGCGAGGGCGATCAATCCCGGCTGGCGCCATGGCCTGTTTGCGGCGATCGGCGGCTGCCTCTGCCTCTTGATCGTCGGCAGCAGTGCGGCAAGCGCTCTGGCCACGCGATCGGCGGGCAGCACGGGTTCGTTTGTGGCGCCGTTTTCAACGGTGAGCTCATTGGCTTCGACGGTGCCTGCGAACGGTGATGTCAATCCGTACGGGATCGTGATCGTTCCGCAGAGCGTCGGTTCGCTGCAAGCTGGCGACTTGCTGATCAGCAACTTCAATGCCAAGTCGAACAACCAGGGCACCGGTACGACGATCGACCAGGTCACAACCGCCGGTAAGAGCTCGCTCTTCGCCCAGATCAACCCCAAGACGCTGCCCGGCTCGTGCCCGGGAGGCGTGGGCCTGACGACGGCACTCTCGGTGCTGCCGGGCGGCTACGTCGTCGTCGGAAGCCTTCCGACCACCAACGGCCAGTCGGCGACCGCGAAGGCGGGCTGTCTGCTCGTGCTCGACTCGAGCGGTCACGTCATCAAGACGATCGCCGGTACGACGATCGCCGGACCATGGGACATGACCTCGGTCAGCCACGGCAAGGTGACGACACTCTTCGTCAGCACTGCGCTCAACGGCGGCGCCGCCAAGGGCGTACACACGATCGACAACTCGACCGTCGTGCGTATCCGGGTGAGCTCGGGCGCCGGCCAGCCACCGAAGGTGCTGAGCCAGCGGGTGATCGCGACCGGGATTCCGTGGCGCGACGACAAGGCCGCGCTCGTGATCGGCCCCACCGGCCTCGGGCTCGCGACGAGCGGCACGCTCTACCTCGCCGATACGCTCGACAACTCGATCGTCGCCATCCCGCACGCCCTCACTCGCAACAGTGCGGTCAAGGTCGGTACGACGGTCTCGAAGGGCGGCCAGCTGAAGCAGCCGCTGGGGCTCGTGATCGCACCGAACGGCGACATCATCACGACGAACGCCGGCGACGGGAACATGGTCGAGACGACACCCGCCGGCAAGCAAGTCACCGTCAAGCCCGCCGACCCGAAAAGCGGCGCAGGATCGCTCTTCGGCCTCGTCATCGCCCCGGGCGGCAAGGGCATCTACTTCGTCGACGACGGTAACAACACCCTTCGCCTGCTCCACTGACGCCTGGCCACGTTCGGTCTCTGCTGACGACTCGCGATCGTCGCGAGGTTCCGACCTGCAACGCCGTTTGGCCTCGCAGGGCTCGCGGCCGAATGGTCGCGACGAAGGACGGAGACTCTTTCCCCACGCCGGCTCGCACGGGTGGCCGTCCGTCCTCGCTTGTCCTCGTCACGCCGTGCGACCTCGCGCGGCGAGGGAGACAAACCGGCGGGGCCCTCGTCGCGTCGGATCCGGGTCCGGATCGCCGTAGACCTCGGTTGAAACCGATGGCGGATCGCTCGGTCGACGCCCGTCCAGCAGACGAAACGGCTGGGTCGGTCCTTGGCGAGCAAGGCGAAGCCTGGGAAGCTGAGGAGAACTGTCCGGGGAGCGGCGGCCGTCGACCGGGGCCGCCGCTCTCCGGAGGGGTGGGCTAGCCGTAGCCGCCGCTGCTGTCAGTCGTGGTACCGCCGGTGGTGGTGGTTGCGTTGACGGCGTGGAGGACGAGGGCGCCGTTGGTACCGACCACGTACCACTTCTTCTCGAATCCCTGTCCGTTCGTTTGGCCGGCGGTCTTGTCGCCGCTGAAGAAGTAGAGCGGGTAGCCGCCATAGGTGATCTGGCGCATTCCATGCCCGGCGCTGATCGTCCCGACGAGCTTGGCAGACACGCCGGACCCGACCGTGGGCTTCGTTCCGGTCTTGACGAGCAGTGCCGGCCAGTAGGCGCTACAGGCGGGAACGTTGCTGCACCTGTTCACGTTCTTGCCGTCGACGGTGTAGCGGTAGAGCGTGTGGCCGTTTGCGGCGACCAGCACGGTGCCGAGTGCGCCCGTCTTGACGACATCGATCGTGCCGTTGCTCGACGCGAACGAGCTGGTGGCCGCGGCCATCGCGCTTGCACCTGCTGCGGCGACAAGAGCGAACGGTAGCGCCCAACGGATCGCGCGACCTCGCATCTGGCTCTCCTTTCGTGGAGGTTTGTCTCGGGTGGTACGCGCGGGCCGGACGAGCGGATTCGATCCGGGCAGGTTGGCGGACGCCTGCGCCGGCAGCCGACGGCTCCGGGGCCGGCCCGGAGGGCGGGATGGTCTCAACCGCCCGGCGGAGCAGACCCGCAGTTTGCTTCTGCCGAGGCGGAGGATGCGTCGGAAGCGCGTCTCGCCGCCTGCTCGGCGCGAGCTTCGGCCCGCCGCCGTCTCCTCACGCGCCGAAACCTCATGCTTGATAGAGCTCGATATGTGGTCGAGGTCAACGAGAGCGGGTCGACGCCGCCAGCCAACCCGCCGTCGGCGGCAGCCGAGCCGGGGCTGTCTCAGCCCGGGCCTCCTCGAGGCGGCCGTAGCCCGGCGTGACCGCCCTCATCTTCGACTGCGACGGCGTGCTTGCGGAGACCGAGCGGGACCTGCACCTGCCGGCCTTCAATCAGGCCTTCAGGGAGTTCGACATCCCCATCTCCTGGTCCGGCGCGGAGTATGCCCGGATGCTCGCTGTCGGGGGAGGAAAGGAACGCATCGCCTCGTCGTTTACCCCGGGGTCGCTTAGCGCCTCTGCCCTGCCGGTCGGCCCCGAGGCGCGACAAGAGCTCTACGAGCGGCTCCATTCGCGCAAGACGCAGATCTTCGAGGAGATGCTCACGACCCGACCCGCTGCTGGCCCGACCCGGGATTCTTCGCATCATCTGCGCTGCAAACGACGCCGGCTGGCGGCTCGCGATCGCATCGACCTCTGCCGAGCCCGCCGTCCCGGCTGTGGCGCGCCGCGTCCTCGGACCGGCTGCGGCGACGGGGCTCGCGATCTTTGCGGGAGACATCGTTCGGGCGAAGAAGCCCGACCCGGCGATCTACGAGCTCGCCGTCTCGCGGCTCGGAGCACGTAAGGACGAGACGATCGTGATCGAGGACAGCCGCAACGGACTGCCCGCAGCGACCACGGCCGGCCTGACCTGTGTCGTCACCGTCAGCGAGTACTCCGCAGCCGAGACGTTCGGCGAGGCAGCGCTCGTCCTCTCGAGCCTCGGCGATCCCGGCACGCCGATGACGGTGATCGCCAACCGGACGACCGCGTCTCCACGCGACTACATGACGCTCGGCGACTTCGAGGAGATCCTGAGATGCCGCCCAGGCAGTGCTCGCTAGAGCCGAGAGGTGACCGGGTCGCGCTCACGGAACGGTTGATGTCGCCGCGGTCGGTTTTGGTCGATTTCGGCTGTCGAAGTGACTGCCATGGCTCATCGGCCGAGACGCCGACGATGTTAGCCGCCCGTCCCGAGCGTGGGTGCGACGACGAGCGAGAGGGTGGACCGCCTCGCTCCCGACGTTGAACGAGGCGTGCACGACGCCAGCATCGATGAAGACCGAGTCACCCGGACCGAGCGCTGCCGCCTCCCCTCCAGGTGCCGGGGTGCATCGCAGCGACCGTGACGCAGAGAGAAGAGCCTCCAGGAAGGCCGAGACGGCGGTTGTAGTCGGTGCCGCTGACGACGAGATGCGCTGATCATGTCGAGTTGCAGGCCCGAAGACGGGTCGGCTCAACCGTGACCAAGCTCTGGTCGAGTTTCGCCGCGTGCCGAAGCCTCACCGTCATCGCCCAGGAGCGACGCCCCAGCCATCGACTTCGCACGACACCCGGTTCCAGTTCGCCCGGTGTGTGCCGTCTGCCGATTCGACGGGCTGACCAACGTCATCAAGGACAGCGGCTGAGCAGTCCGCATCACCTCCCGGCGGGGGCGAGCCCGACGAGCTCGCAGCTCGGTCGGTCTTCGGCCTGAGGCCGTGGCGACAGCATGTTCGCCACGGCCCCAGACGTGAAGGAGTTGACTACGGCGCCGCTATTGCTTTTGGTTGACCTGGAGCGAGACGAGCCGCCGCACCGAGATGCCGGCGAGGAGGTTCTCGCCGTCCTTGCGGGCGCGGACGAAGAGCACGAGGCTCGACTGCTTCGAGCTGACGGGGAATCCGGGTAGCCGGTTCATCGTCAGGGTGGCGTTGCCGTCGGCGCCGGTTGTCGCCTCGGCCGGGATCGCGAACATGTTGTAGGGCACGGCGGTCACGTAGACGAGCGCGCCGCCGACGACCTGGTTGCAGGTGTCGGTGACGAGCACCTTCAGCGAGAAGCTCTGGATGCTCTTCCCGATCACCGACGGCGTCGAGCTGACGGCGGTGATCAGGAGCCTCGTCGGCAGCGAGAGCTGGCTGACGTTGACCGGGCCGGTTCCCGACGGGCACCCGGTCGGCGGCGGGTTCGGCGTCGTCGTGGTGCGTGGTGGTCGTCGTCGTTGTGGCCGCGGCGACGACCGCTGTCGGCACCGAGGTGCTCGTGCCCGCCCCGTCTCCGTTGCTGGCGGCAACCTCGACGCGCATCGTGTTGCCGGCGTTCGTGCTCACCAGCGTGAAGGTCGAACTACCGCCGTTCGCGACGTTCTTGCACGCTCCGCCGACCGCGTCGCACTGCTTCCAGGTGTACGTGAAGGCGATCGGGTTCGTGCCGTTCCACGTGCCCGTGCTCGCGGTCAGCACCTGACCGACCGTCGCCGTCCCCGCGATCGTGGGCGGGGCGGTATTCGTTGGCGCCACCGTTCGCCTGGCGGTACCACCGACGGCCGGGCCTGCAAGGACAAGACCGATCCCAACCGCAGCCGCCAATGGACCGAGGCCGCGGCGCCCAGTGCGCTTCATTCTCATGCTGATGAGTCCAAGACGGAAATCGTCACCCATGGTCTTCTGCTCCTGTCGTCTCGGCACGCCCGAGAAACCATCCGGACCGTGCTGTTCTCCCTGGCTCGCAACCCCACCGGCTCCTGCCCGCTCCGATCGCGGAGACTCCAAACATCCGACTCTCAGAGGGATTCCGGGATCATGTCAGCACCCAGCTCGGTCGCCGGCATCGCCCAGGAAGGGTGAAAGGCGCCGGATGCGTTGCGGCACCCGTGGGTAGCTCCGCGCGGCGAGAGACGCATCGGCGCCGTCGTTTCTGCCGCTGGCGAGAGGTCCGTGACATCGCGGCCTCCCCAGAGGGGGGCCGGCGTCGTCAGGCGACATCGACATGACGCGATCAGGGTCGCCGCGGAAAGGCGCGGCGCGCCGAGGGAGGTGTTGGCCCCGGACAGCTGTCAAGGGGAGTTGTGAGGTTTCTGTATCGGCCTGGTGCGTAGGCGCTTGCTACGCCGGCTCGGTCGTGCGGGTCAGCGGGGTTCGGCGGCATGACGGGAACGAGGTTCTGCGAACGAACGACGTCTAGGCAATGACAGGCCGGGCGGCCGGCACCCCTGTGATCGGCGCGTTGCCTACGGATCTGCCGTTTTGCGGGGAGTTGGGCCGGAGCGGTTGTAGGGTGGGCTGCGACGGCAACGACCAATTCAGGTTTCGCTTCTCATTTGGCGCGCCTCGGATGGGCGCGGCCTATCGCGACTGAAAGAGGTGAATATGTCGAACGTGACGTCGGAGCTCGAGACCCTCCTCCTGGAGGGTTCACTGACGGACTTGGGGCTCCTGAGGGCGACGGAGTCTGCGCCGGATTTCCGCGTCCTCCCGGACGCCACCGTGCTCAAGATCGGTGGACAGACGATCATGGACCGGGGCCGGGCGGCGGTCTACCCCGTGGTCGAGGAGCTGGTCGCCGCCAAGGCCGATCACCAGCTACTGATCGGGACCGGGGCGGGGACGCGGGCCCGCCACCTGTACTCGATCGCCGCGGGTGTCGGCCTGCCCACCGGCGTACTGACCGGGGTCGGCTCAGCCGTGGCCGGCCAGAACGCCGAGATGCTGGGCCTGCTGATGGCCAAGCACGGCGTACCCGTCGTCGGCGGCGCCGGGCTCTCGGCCATGCCGCTGATCCTCGACCAGGTCCACGCGGTGATCTTCGGCGGAATGCCGCCGTACGGCATGTGGATGCGTCTTCCGGAGCACGGGCTGATCCCGCCGTACCGGACCGACGCCGGCTGCTACATGGTGGCCGAGAACTTCGGGTGCAAGGCCATGATCTACGTCAAGGACGAGAACGGGCTGTACAGCGCCAACCCGAAGACGAACTCCGACGCTGAGTTCATCCCCCAGATCACGGTCGACGAGCTGAAGGCCCGGGGCCTACAGGACTCGATCATCGAGTTTCCCGTCTTCGACCTGATGAAGTCGTCCCGGCACATCCGGTCCGTGCAGGTCATCAACGGGCTGGTTCCGGGGAACATCACCCGCGCTCTGGCCGGCGAGCACGTCGGCACGATCATCACCGCCGACTGAGGAGGACTGCAACCATGACCGCCGCTACGAATGAGGCGAAGCACGTCGAGTCGCTGCTCGCCCGCCAGACCCTCCTCGACGCCGACCTGACCCGGCCGGCCACGAGCCGGGAGCCCATCCGCCTGCTGCCCTGGCTGAACGTCGTCAAGGTCGGCGGGCGCTCGATCATGGACCGCGGCGCCGACGCCATCCTGCCCCTGGTCGACGAGATCCGCCGGGTCCTGCCCGAGCACAAGATGCTCATCCTCACCGGCGCCGGCATCCGCGCCCGTCACATCTTCAGCGTCGGGCTCGACCTCGGCCTGCCCGTCGGCAACCTGCAGGGCCTGGCCTCCACCGAGTCCGGCCAGAACGGGAGCATCCTGGCCAACCTGCTGGCCAACGATGGCGTCTCCTACGTCGAGCACGGCGTGGTGGGGGGCCAGCTGGCGATCCACCTCGCGGCCACGCAGGGTGTCGTCAGTGCCGCCTACCCGCCCTACAACGCCCACGAGTTTCCGCCGGCCGCCGGGCGCGTCCCGATGCACCGGGGCGACACCGGGGCCCTCCTGATCGCCGACGCCCTCGGCGCCCGCCGCCTCGTCATCGTCGAGGACGTTGACGGCGTCTACACCGCCGATCCGAACCAGGGGCCGGCCGACCTCATCCCCGAGACGACGGCCGGCGCTCTCCTCGACGGCGGCCCGGCGACGCTGCCCGTCGACCGGACGTTCCTGGAGGTACTGAAGACCGCCCGGCACATCGACGCCGTCCAGGTCGTCAACGGCCTGGTCTCCGGCAACCTGACCCGGGCGCTGCGCGACGAGCACGTCGGCACGATCATCCGACCGAGCTGAGGCACGTTTCGACCGTCCGATGCGGGACGCGGCGGCGCCGACGGAGGTCCGCCTCGTCCTTGCCGGCTATGGGCTGATCGCAAAGCGACCGCGACAGGCAGCACGGCGCGGAATCGGTTCGGCTCGACCGGGAACTCCGCGCAGCACTCGCTCAGCGAGCCCGGCGACCACGAGAGACCACGTCGTCCGTCATCCCAAAGGCCCTGCGCAAGCGCCTGGACAGCCACCTGATGGGCGAGAGAGCCTCGCCTGCGGCAGTGCTCGCGTCTGATTTGCCCGGGGAGAAAAGGAACACCGAGCCGGTGGCGCTTTCATCCTCCGTCTCCACTGGCCGTTCGTCCTGGGCCTTGCGGCCTTCCGCGTTCGGTCTCTGGGGGCGGGCTCGACTTACTCGCGCTCCGTGCTCGGTGAGAGCCGCAGGCTACGTGAACGTGGGTAGGTCGCCTAGGGCTCGATCGAGCGAAAAAGGCGCAATCAGCACGAAGTTCGTTGCCCCTCGGACGTTGCGGTCTCATCGCAAGCTTGTCCGTCGCCGCTCGTGTAGGCGAGAGTCGTCTGTCGCTTTCACGCCAGGCGAAAGCATCTGACACCGTCCGCTCCCGCTGAAAGGCCGGCCGTTGCTGTCCTTGGGTGCTTTCCGGCCAGTTGGCTAGCTTCTGGGTGAGTGGATGAGTTCGTCGAGGTGCGCCGTTCGTCCCGGTCGCGGCGCTGGCGGCTATCGGTGCCGTGGGGCGAGCCGGCGCGGCTGACGGTCCCGCGGTGGATGACGCGGGAGGAGATCGATGAGGTGCTCGAATCGCACCGTGGCTGGATCGCCCGTGAGCAGGCGCGGCAGGTACCCCGCTTGGGTCTCGAGGGCCTGGGGTGAGCGAAAGCGAGGGGCGCCGGGCGGCGCGGGAGCTCGTCGGGATGATCGTTGACGACGAGGCGGCTGCCTTGGGGGTTTCCTATCGTCGAGTCGAGATCCGTGGTCAGCGAACACGCTGGGGCTCGTGTTCGGCTCTCGGGACGCTCTCGTTCAACTGGCGGCTCGTGCTAGCTCCCTTCGAGGTACTGGACTACGTCGTCGTGCACGAGCTATGCCACCTGCGGCAGCCGGACCACTCATCCCGCTTCTGGCAGCTGGTTGCAAGCCGACGACCTCAGTGGCGTTTGCAGCGGGACTGGCTGCGCGATTACGGCCCTGAGTTGCTCGCGTTTCGCCCCTCAGCCTGACGGCTGGATTCGTGTCTGCGGCTACCCCGGGGCGACTGGTTGTCTTTGCGTCGAGACGCGCCAGCGAGGACTCCGAACTGAACACTGCGGGCGGGCGCCCGTCGCTCCCGGCCTCGGTCAAGTCAGCGGCAATTGCCGTTTGTCACCGGCGGCCGGCGGAGGTCCGAACTGCTAGTTCGTCTCCTCGTGGGCGCCGATAAGGGCAAAGGGTGTACCTTCGGAATCGCGGCAGATCACCCATCGTTCGCCCGGGTGGACGATCTCGCCGCCGAGCGTCACGCACCTGCGCAACGGCCGAGGTAAGGTCGGAGACCGGAAAATAGGGGAGTGAGAAACGGTCGCCCGGACCGGTACCGCGCTCGTGGAGCCCGACGGAAATCCCCTGGAACTCCGCCTGCCAGCCGCGCCCTTCCTCCGGCTCCCGACCCTCCAGTGTGAGCTGGAGCAACCCCTGCCAGAAGTGCCGAGCACGCTCAGGGTCGTCGACGGGGAACTCGATCAAGAACCGTGGCACGGACGCTGACACCGTATCCAGAATCCGCTGCCGCTGCGAAGTTGTCTGGACGACTCGGGGGTGGATGGAGCCGTCGCGTGACAGCGGACTGGACGGAGGGTGCCGGATCGCGTGCGCCGTGGCGACGAGCAGTTCCGGCGCCTAGCGCGGCTCGAGCATCACGACCGGGATCTCGCGCACCGTTCGGTTCGCGTAATCCGCATACGCCGACACGCGCGACGTGAACTCCGGCCAGAGCCGAGCATGCTCGGAGGATGACGCTTCACGGGCCGTGACACGGCTGCGTCCGCGACCGATCTCGACCTCAGCGTTCGGGTTTGCGCGAAGGTTGAGCCACCAGGCTGGAACGTAGTCGCTGCCGCCGTTCGAGGCGACAACCACGAGCGCCTCGCCGTCAGAGATGTACAGAAGCGGAATGGTGCGTGGCTTGCCGGATCTCCGCCCCTTGGTGATCAGGAGCAACACCGGCATCCCCAGCAACCGTCCGCCGATCCGTCCGCCGCTCGCTCGATAGAGAGCATTGTGAGTGGCGCTGATCGACTTCATCAATGCTCGCCTGCCGGACTGCCGAATCACGATGGAGTCCACGCCTCAGGTATCCAAACACAGGCGGTCTGATCGCAGGATGGTGCACCGCGCAGAGCAGGTGCGACGGACGCTCCGCAACCCGCGCCGCTACGGCGAGATGTGATCGAGTACCTCCGCGAACCCGCCGGATTCGTCACAGCTGCGTGGTGCGGCGGCGCCGAATGTGAAGGCCGCGTCATAGGAGGACAGTTCGGCGACGATCCGGTGCCTGCCCCTCGGAGAGCAACAAGCCCAGTCCGGTGTTTGTCTCTGCTGCGGTAGGTCAGCGGTGGCCGTGGCCGTCTGGGGACAGGCGTACTAACGGGTCTCCGTCGGACCTCGGACTGGTCTCGATCGGGAGCGCGCCGAGAAGGGCGGATACACGCAAGCGCTCATGGTGAGCACTCGTCCGGCGAGATCCGGGGCGGCAGGCCGACTGACTCGAAATGCCTTGGGGGCGATCGCCAGCGCGGCGGTGTTGTACTGGGTGACAAGCAACGCACATTGTTGTTTCAGTCCGACGAGGTTCGTCTGGTTAGACACGCTCGGATCGCTCTTGATGACTCGCTCCTGTTTCACGATCTGGGCTTCTGTCGCCTTGGTGCTGGTCAGGAGCGAGACGAAGTAGGCCCGGCTTTCGACTTCGTTCGCGGGGTTGAAGACCTGGATCTTCACCGTGGTGGTCGCGGTCGTCGTCGCCGTCGTCGTCGTCGCGAAGATCCCGCTCCCGGAGACCCACATCACCACGACGATCGCGCCAAGGGTCGCCACGATCAGTGCGGTCGCCACCACGGCAGCCTTGCGCTTGGGCATGAGTCGCATTCTGCCGTAGGTCTTCGGGCGTGAGCGGCAAATTCGTGACCGTCCGATTCTGGCGGACGCAGGCCCGGCGCTGGCTGCGTTCACATTGAAGGTGTTGGCGCGATTCGGTGGCTGTAATCGACCGACACCGAGGTCGGCGCACGAAGGGCGCTTCCTCGACTCGGGGTCGGAGTTCGGCCCGTTCTACTCGCAACCTGGGATCCGATCGGGTTCGGGGTGACCGCGGCTGCGGCGAGGATGCATCCCTCAGTCGCCGAGAGGGCCGGCGGCAGCCGGCCTGCCGAGCCGCGAGCGAGGGCCCGACCGCTCGACCGCTCGGGGCTCTTCCGCCGTCGGCTCCGGCCCCCTTGTGACCCCGCCCCGGATCCTGAGTTCATCGGCGGCCTCCTCGGCTCGCGCCTCGAGGGTGATCCGATGGGTGAGGACAGCCGCCCGTTCTGCCAGACGGTGCGCCTCGACGACGTCCATCGCTCGGAGCGCGCCGGCGCTTCGCTCGTAGGCGCCGCCGGTGCTGAAGAGATGCGTCAGCTTGAGCACGAGCGCGACGAGATCGATCGCGATCAGGAACGCGAGGAAGAACTCGACGTATTTCTTGACGCCGGGATTTGCCCTCTCGACCTGCTCGAGCGCTGCCTGACGGGCGAGAAAGTCGCGGTCCGCCTTGATCGTGCTGACCCGGTTTGCGACCTGGGCCGTCTCGGCTGCCCGCCAGAGCGCGATCTTGCGCAGGTCGGCGGCGGTCGTCGACGTGAACTCCGGGCGCGCGCTCTTCAGTGCCGCCGCGGCGGTGGCGGCCCGGCGGGCATCGCGCTTGCAGTAGGGACCGCAGCCGAGCTTGTGGGTCTGCGAGCAGCTCACCTCGCCGGCTTCGCACTCGGAGAGGAACCGACTGCTCGTGACCTGACGCTGGAGGGTCGCCTGCTGGCGCTGCACAGCCGCGATCTGGTTCTCCGCGACTGCGATCTTCGCGTCGTAGACGCGGGTGATCTCGTTCGTCGCCTCCTGGGTGCGGGCCGTCGTCGTCTTGCTGAGCTGGTCGTTGATCGACCCGCTGTAGATCACCTGGCTCATCGGCAGCCCGACGACGAGCGCGATCGCCAGCGAGAGTACGAGACGCGGAACCGTGACGACGAGGTTCCAGGCCCAGCTGGTGCCAAAGCTCTTCAGGACGAGCCGCTCGATCAGGCAGTAGAGGACTGCCCAGAGCGGAAGCACCCAGGCGACGCGAGTGATCGGCGTGCTCCACCACTGGCTGGCCGCAACCGTCATCGCGAAGCCGCTGACGAGCGCCATCCCGGCGACCCACATGCCGAGCCCGTTCAGGAAGCTGACCTCGCTCGGCACCGTGGCGAGAACGAAACTGTCGCCGCCCGCAAGCCATGCCCAGCCTGCGCGTGCGCGCCGACTCGGCACCGTTTCGCTGGGCCCGGCTGCCATCGCGTCCTCTCCGTTCCCGGTTCCGGCAGCGCTCATGTGAATACACGAGACGCCGGATTCGGCGATGAGTTTGTCGCGCGTACCATTTCTACGGGCCTGCTACTAACCCGGCGGGCAATTGGCTGACGGGTCAGGCTGCGTAGGCGACGTCGGGGTGGTCGAAGAAGCTGCGGATCACGTGGGGCTGTTTTTGTCGGCGGTGGAGGTGGCTGCGGGTGCCGTCGAGGAGTTCGTCTGGGTCGCGTGGTCTGCGACGGGTGAGTGCAGCGTGCTTGGTGTCTGATAGGTCCTGGATCTCTTGGAGGCTCGGTTAGTCGGTCGACAGGGTCTTGATGTTGTCTTCCTTGTAATTCTCGAATTTAAGGGGTTGTCCGCCAACGTTCATGGTCGTGTCGCTGTCGGGCAGGTACTTGTGTTTTGAGGAGCGTGAGCAGATCGCGCTGTTGAAGGTGCAGGGCGTCGGGGTGAGGGAGATCGCGCGGCGGGTGGGTCGGAGCCCGTCGACGATCTCGCGGGAGTTGCGTCGCAATGCGGCTACGCGCGGCGGTCGGCTGGACTACCGCGCGTCGGTGGCGCAGTGGAAGGCGGAGCTTGTGGCTCGCCGTCCGAAGACCGCGAAGCTCGCCGCCAGCGACAAGCTGCGGAACTACGTGCAGGATCGCCTGGCCGGCGTGATCGCAAGGCCTGACGGCAGCGCGGTGCCGGGTCCTCAGGTGCCCTGGGGCGGCCGCCGCCACGGGCCTCGCAAGGATCGCCGTTGGGGGCGGTCGTGGAGCCCGCAGCAGATCTCGAATCGGCTCCTGCTCGAGTTCCCGGATGATCCCTCGATGCGGATCTCGCACGAGGCGATCTACCAGTCGCTCTACGTGCAGGGCCGCGGCGCGCTGCGCCGCGATCTCACGGCATGCCTGCGAACCGGTCGAGCGTTACGGGTGCCACGAGCGCGCACGCCTGGACGCGGCAAGGGGTTCGTGCGGCCCGAGATCATGATCAGCGAGCGGCCCGCCGAAGCCGACGGATCGTGCCGTCCCCGGCCACTGGGAAGGCGACTTGATCCTCGGCCTCGACAGCTCCGCGATCGGCACCCTGGTCGAGCGGACAACCCGATACGTGATGCTGCTTCATCTGCCGCGCATGAGCGGCCACGGCGACGGGCCCCGCGTCCACAACGGGCCGGCGCTCGCCGGGCACGGCGCCGAAGCCGTCCGCGACGCGATCGCCGCCTCGATCCTCACGCTGCCCGAGCAGCTGCGCAGATCACTGACCTGGGATCAGGGCGCCGAGATGGCCGAGCACGCCCAGCTGCGGATCGACGCCGGCATCGACGTCTACTTCTGCGACCCCCACAGCCCCTGGCAGCGCGGCAGCAACGAGAACACTAACGGGCTGCTCCGCCAATACTTCCCCAAGGGCACCGACCTCAGCCGCCACAGCGCCGACGAGCTCGCCGCCGTCGCGCTCGCACTCAACACCCGCCCACGCAAGACGCTCGGCTGGCGCACACCCGCCGAAACCCTCAACGACCATCTGCTCGCGAGCGCGGCCTGACAGCACGACAACCGACCGGGCCGACCCCGACGCGCCGGGCGAGGCGGCCCTGCGGACCCGCGTCGGCAATCGCTCCACCGGCTACGCCGCCTCCGCGATCGCCGACGCGCTACCACCCACCCCGATGGAGTTGAGCACCTCCGGCCGAGGCACTACCATCCGCCCCGTAGACCGGCGGTGTTGCGACGACCGGTTGAACTCGGGTTGACTGCCCCTGTCCGTATGTTTGATCAGCCCGGCCTGCGGCCGGCGCAGCCCGTTGGCCATCTCGAGGGCGTCGAGGACGAGGTCGGTGCGCATGTTCGTCGCAAGCTGCCAGCCGACGATCGTGCGGCTGTAGCAGTCGAGGACGAACGCGAGGTAGACGAATCCGTTCCAGGTGCGGATGTAGGTCAGGTCGGCGACCCACTTCTCGTTCGGCCGGGTGGCGGCGAAGTCGCGCTGCAAGAGATCGCGCGCCCGCTCAACCAGGGTCTCGTCGGCGACCGTCGTGCGCTTCTTGCCGCCACGGCGCTTGCCTTCGAGCCCGTTCTGGCGCATCACTCGCGCGACCTGGTCGCGGCCCGCGGCGACGTCGCGCCGGCGTAGCTCCTTCCAGGTCTTCCGCGCGCCGTAGGCGCGGCGATAGCCGCTCCTCGCCTCGCCGATCCGCTCGAGCAGCACCAGGTCGGCGAGCTCCCGCTTGGAAGGCACCCGGGATCTGCGCGCGTAGAAGGTGCTCACCGGCACCTCCAGCACACGACAGACCGGCTCGACCCCGAAGGTGTCCCGCTTCGTTTCGATGTAGGCGGTCATCTTCGCCGGGTCGGGTCGAGCTCCGCTGCGAAATACAGCGAGGCGTCCTTCAGGATCGCGTTCGCCCGCTTCAGCTCGACGTTCTCCTTCCGGAGCCGCCGAAGCTCCTCACGCTCACTCGTCGTCAGCTGCTCGGGACGAAGACCCTGGTCGGCCTCGGCCTGCCGCACCCACTGGCGCAGCGCCTCCTTCCCGACCCCGAGATCCTCGGCCACGTGCGCGACCGGCCGCCCCGACTCGAAATACAGCCGCACCGCCCGCTCCCGTAATTCATCGGAGTACTTCCTCGGTCTGCCCATCGCTGGAGCATCTCCTTCCCCCAGGACAGCGCCTGGGATCGGAGCCTCCAAAATTTCCAGGGTCCTTCAGTCGTTGTTGTGTAGTTCGGCCGGGTTGAGTTCGGGGCTGTAGCCGGGGAGCCGGTGGACTTCGATCAGCTCGGTCTGTTCGGCCAGCCAGGCGTTGACGTTCTTGCCGCGGTGGACGGGGTGTCCGTCGACGATCAGGTAGAGCTTGCGGCCGCCGGCCTGCTTCAGGAGCCGTTTGAGGAAGTCGCGGTAGACGGCCTGGGTGAAGCTGCCCTCGAAGACGCGGAAGCAGAGCTCGCCCCGGTTGGAGACCGCCTGGATCACGTTGCAGCCGAACCGTTTCCCGGTTTTGCCGACGATCGGGGTGCGACCCCGGGGTGCAAAGGAGCGGCCGGCGGCCTGGTCGGAGCGCAGGCCCATCTCGTCGGCCCACAGGATCCGTGCGCCTTCGCGCTTGGCTCGCGCCTCGATCGCCGGGTACTCGCGCTCCAACCAGCGCGCGACCGCGACCGGGTTCTGCTCGAACGCGCGCTGCACCGGCTTCTGCGGCGTGAACCCCCACCGCTTCAGGTACTGGCCCACGGTCGTCAGCGCCAACTCGACTCCGTACCTGCTGCGGATCAGCTCGCGCACGGCCTCGCGCGTCCAGAGAAAGAACGGCAGCCGCAGCTGATCGGGGTTGTGACCGCGGATCGTCTGTACCAGCTGCCCCTGCATCCAAGGCGGCAACGCCTGCTGCTCCCCGGCCCGCCGACCCCGCCGTCCAGCTGCCAACGCCGGCTCGCCTTGACGCCGAAAGCCGTTCACCCAACCAGACACCGTCTGCCGCGAAACCCCGAACACCCGGCCCGCCGCGGCGACACTCATCCCCTGCTCGACCACCGCCGCGACCGCCAACCGGCGCACCCGCTCCTGTTCGGCCTGCGACCACA
Organism: uncultured Actinomycetota bacterium; assembly: GCA_963765345.1. Classification (GTDB taxonomy): domain Bacteria; phylum Actinomycetota; class Thermoleophilia; order Gaiellales; family Gaiellaceae; genus PALSA-600. Next base: position 20,435 of record CAVXWI010000024.1, on the reverse strand, counting down.
CCCGAGCATCCGAAACCACGATCCAAATACTACAGTGACCGTCGGCTATTTGCTCACCGGGTTAGTAGGAACGGGCGGGGCCGCCGTCGGAAGCGCCGACCATGCGCGCGTGGCTCGTGCCCGTCGGGCAAAGGGTCACGAATCACGCCCCCGGCCGCCCAGAGACGCGCGAACATTGCGCCGGTCTACCGGTCGGGCCATCAAGGCCGTTGCCGGTCTCTCATCCGAGGCGCTGTAGCCTCGCCCGATGCGTTCCGTCGCGGCGACTCGTTACGTCATGCCCCTGCGCGAGGGAGGGTCGCTTCCCGGGCTCGTCGAGGCCGACGACGACGGCCTGTACGTCGTCAAGTTCCGCGGCGCCGGACAGGGGCCCCGGATGCTCGTTGCCGAGATCGTCGCGGGCGAGCTCGCGCGGGCGCTCGGGCTGCCAATACCTGAGCTGGTGCTCGTCGAGCTCGATCCGGCGATCGGACGGGCGGAGCCGGACGCCGAGATCCAGGACCTACTCCTCGCGAGCAAGGGGACGAACCTCGGAATCGACTTCCTGCCCGGCGCATTGCCCTTCTCGCCGGCCGCCGGGCCGCTACCGGATCCCGACTTTGCCGCCGACGTCGTCTGGCTCGATGGGCTCGTCACAAATGTCGACCGCACGGCGCAGAACCCGAACCTGCTCTGGTGGCACGACCGCATATGGCTGATCGACCACGGCGCCGCGCTCTACTGGCATCACTCGCCGGACCGGACGCCTGACCCGCATGCGCGCTTCGCGCCGGTCCGGGACCACGTCCTGCTGCCCTTCGCCTCGTCGATCGCGGACGCCGATGCGAGGCTTGCGCCCCGGGTGACCGAGGGGCTGCTGGAGCAGATCATGAGTGCAGTTCCAGCCAGCTGGTTAGACAATGACGCGAGCGTGTATGTCGACTATCTGACGACCCGGCTCGAAGGCCCGCGAGGCTTCGTCGAGGAGGCCGAGAATGACCGTGACTGAGCCAACCGGATTCTCGTACGCGCTCCTGCGTCTCGTACCGCGCGTAGAACGCGGCGAGCAGATCAACGTCGGCGTCATCGTCTTCAGCCGCCCGCTCGGGTTCCTCGGTGTCCACGTCGGCCTCGACGAGGAGCGCGCGACGACGCTCTGGCCTGGCCTCGACCTCGCCCCGGTACGCGACCACCTCCACGCTGTCGAGCGGATCGCGGCCGGCGATCCGTCGGCAGGCCCGATCGCGGAGCTCGACCTGACTGCCCGCTTCCACTGGCTCGTCGCACCATCGAGCACGATCATCCAGCCGTCCGAAGTGCACGCCGGCATCTGCGGCGACCCGGCCGCCGAGCTGGCGAAACTCTTCGACGAGCTCGTCATCGCCTGACGCCCGGAACCCGACGTCCCGGAACCGGACGATCGTGCTCAGAAGTCTCGATCTCGGCGTGGCTCGGGTCGTTCGCGTCAAGAACGAAACCGGGGAGCGGGACAGACGCTGATGGCGCCGAGCCTCCCAGCCATCCCCGTCGTTTGGGGAAGGGCACGTTCCAGCCGCCAAGCTGCCTGACGCGGGGATGCGCCCCGGCAGCTACCCCGGCCCGCCCGGGACCGCGACTTCGAATCTCCGTACAGCGCAACGACCGCAGTGTGGCCCCCGAAGGACGCGTACTTGACAAACGTCTCGGTCGATGCGAACGATGAGACGATGGTCCGGTCGCTGCTCCTGGTTGGGGTGATATCGCTCTTGGTCGCCGCTGGCCCGGCCGCCGAGGCGGCTCCGCCGAACCCGTACGCGGCTGCGTCGGCGATGATGGCCAACGCCTCGAGCATGCGACTCAACATGACGTTTACGCTCGGGATCGGCGGCCACTCGCTCAGCTACAGCGCGCACGGAATTCAATTCCCGCGGCGGCACGACGCCGCGATGCAAGTGAACATGTCGAAGCTCGAGCCGTCGCTGGGCTCGTTTCAGGAGGTCGGGTTCGGCCACTACGTGTACATGCACGTACCGGGGTATCAGACGCTCAGGCGCCGTGATCCCGAGCTGAAGCCGTGGGTCAGCGTCCGGGTTGCGCCCGAAGTCGGCCCGCTCAGCGGAGCGGCCAGCTTCGACGACCTCTCGGACATCGTTCCGGTGGGGCGCGGCGTCGACGCCGGTGTCCCGGTCGAGCGCTACCGCGCGCAAATGGTTCTCGCGCACGCCGTCGGCGCCAATCCGGCGCTGCAAGGCTTGCTGGCCCGGGTCGGCTCGCTGCGCTCGCTGTTCGAGAAGCCGCTCGCCGTCCGTTTTGACGTGGGCGACGACGGCTACCTTCGCGGCGTCGAGGAGGCATTCACGTTTTCGCTTCCAAATGGCGTCGCGCTCTCGATCAAGATCTCCGAGGTCATGAGCGGCTTCGATGCGCCGATAAAGGCGATCACACCGCCTAGCCGTGACGAGATCATGACCTACAAGCAGTTCCAGCAGCAGCTCGGCGGGTCCGTGAGCCTGCCGGTCGTCGTCTGACAAACCGCGGGGCGATCGGCGCGATCGGATCGGGTTCGGTCGGACAGGCGAGGCGTTAGGCGGCCAGGACCTGCACGGTGAGCGCGCGGGCGGTGATCTCGCCCTTGGACGCCGTCCCGCGAACCCCTACGGTACGACCTACCTTGAATGGACGCTTGTAGTCAGGCTCTGCAACCCCGTTTGCGACGGCCCAGACAATCGAGGTGTCCGGTGAGATGCCGACGTCAACAAGCTGGCCAACGACAGGCGCTCCTTGTCCGCTAGCAGCTCCAGCGACTCGGACGCGGATGTACCGCGGTTCCGACGAACTGATCACCCCGTAGAAACTGATGTCTCGATTCACGAGAGAGCCCTATCGGGGGCAAGCGTCGGCACCGAACGGTCGGATGTCACCCGGCACGCTCGCGCACACGAGAACCCTCACTCTCGGCGCCGGCCGGGCAGCCTATCGTTCTGGCAGCAGATATCGAAGGCACTGCTCTAGTTCGCGAATCTTTCTGCGCCTTTGCCAGCGCTCCACCCAGTCGAAGAGCGGGATACGGGCCTGTGGCCACATGCAACTCAGCTTCGTCCGTGTTGAGCCCCCGCAAATCACCCTGCTGGGGGAAGGTGCGCGGCGCGATCCGCACCCATCAACGAGCAACCCTGGTCAAGGTAGGCGGCAGCGTCACTACGGGTTCCGCGGCCGTCGCTACGGACTTACCCCGCGCTTTGCCCGCCCGGCTCTGGGGCAGATCGAGTTGAGAGCCGGCAGCCAGAACCGTTCGCGCAGCAGTTATGTTGATGGGAAACAGGAGGGAGTCGAACGATGCGTTCTGACATCGTGCCGGGCGGTGCTTTTCCTGACTACGAGTTGCCCGATCACACGAACTCGATGCGCCGGCTTGCCGAGTTGCAGGGCGACGACCCCCTGATCCTCACGCTCGCGCGCGGCCATTTCTGCCCGAAAGAGCACCAGCAGCATCTCCAGCTCGCGTCGTTCTATCCGCAGATCGCCGTCGCCTACACGCAGATCGTCACGATCTCGACCGACGATCACCATACGAGTCAGGAGTTCCGGGCATCGGTCGGTGCCCAGTGGCCGTTCCTCTCGGACCCTGAGCGTACGGTTCAGCGCGACCTCGGGATCCAGGAGTACACCGACCCGGAGCACAACCCGATGATCCCGCACACGCTTGTGCTCAAGCCGGGATTGGTCGTTCACAGCATTTACAACGGCTACTGGTACTGGGGCCGGCCGTCGGTCGATGAGCTCCGCCAGGACCTGCGGGCCGTGCTGCGGGAGATCCGCCCGGACTGGGACCTGAACGCCCCCGGTCTCCGCGAAGCCTGGGATGCCGGCGACGTCTCGCGGTTCCACGGCTGGAGCAAGTGGAGTCCCGAGCGGGTCGCGGCAGAGCGTGAGCACGTTGCAGGCTGAGCCTTTCCTGATGACTAGACGCGGCCCTCAGCCACCCTCATGAAGCTGTGTCGATGGGTGCTGAGCTCGTGCAGCTCTGATCGTTCCCGTCGCTGCAGCCACGGCGTGGTCGAAGGCCCAGGCTAATGCAGCCACGTGTGAGCGGGGCTGGAAGCGCCACCGACTCGGTGTCTCCTCCTCTAAATAAGAAACGGTGTCAGCTTGGAGGACTCTCGCACAGCCCGAGGGCGGTTTCTCTAATAGTTGCCCCAGACGACCCATCGGCGTGGAACTCTCGCGAGCAAGTACGTGACCGACGCGCAGCTTCCGCACGGTCCTACCGGGTTGTGGGCCGGGTTCATTGCCGGGAAGAACACGCCAACCGCGAGCGACCGTTGCCACACCCTCAGACCGCACTCGGTCTCGATCCATCGACTAGGCAACCACGTGCTCACCCGAAGCACCCTGTTGGCCTGCGCCCCTGCGGCCTTGAGGTTCAGGCGAGTCGCGTGGGAATGCACGAAGCTGAGCACCGTGGCCCGCGCAATCGCCGCGTACGTCGCGACCGATCCGACGAGAGGCTGAACCTCCTGCGGACACCCTGCGAATGTCCCGGCCGGAGTGGCTACAGACGCCGCAGATATCGGAGCGCCCCGGACAAAGCTCCCGAGCGTGGCGGCGACGAGACACGCGCCGAAAAGACGCAGCCAGGGACGTGGTCGCACGATCGAAACGATACGTCGTCGGGCGTCATCGCGTCACCAATGCTGGCGCGACCGGACTCCTGTCGCCAGCCGAGCTACCGGTCGTCGAAGAACTGCGCGACGTCGTCGTTTCCGATCAGGCGCGCTAAGACCAGCGGTGTCTGGCCGCTCGCGACTTTGCCGTCCGCGACGTCGAGCCTCGCTCAGTCGGCTATCCGACCGGCATCGGTCGCTTGCGTAGCAAGGTCGGCGCCGGGGCAGAGCGCGACGCTGGGTGGCCATGGAGCATCAGTCCCGCTGCGGCCGGGAGCCGCAACTCTAGGATCTTGGGCGATGGATGCCGATGCGGTGGAGATCCGAGTGCTCGGCTGCTTGATCGAGAAACAGCGGGTCACGCCGGATCAGTATCCGCTCTCGCTCAACTCGTTGCGGCTGGCCGCAAACCAGGCGACCAACCGGGAGCCTGTCGTCGAGTACGACCAGGCGACGATCCGTGCCGCGCTCGACAGACTCGGCCGTAAGGGCTGGACTCGACTGACCAGCGGCCCAAGCAGCCGCTCGGCGAAGTTCCGGCACCTGCTCGACGAGGCGCTCCAGCTCACGCAGCCTCAGCTTGCGCTGCTGGCGGTGTTGATGCTTCGCGGACCGCAAACCGCTGGCGAGCTTCGGACGAGGAGCGAGCGCCTGTTCTCCTTTCGCTCTGCGAGACGAGGTCCAATTCGCTCTCGGCGAGCTCGCCACGCGAGGGTTGGTGGAGCGGTTGCCGAGGCGACCCGGCGAGCGGGAGGAGCGCTGGAATCACCTTCTCGACGGCGCAACCCCGAGCTCCGAGGGGCCGGTCGAGGTTGACTCGACAGCTGCATCCGGGGTCGTTCTCGACCGGTCCAATCTCGAAGAGCGCCTCGCGCGTCTTGAGCGAACGGTCACGGAGCTGCTCGAACGTCTCGATCAGCCTCGTCCTTGACGTCTAGCCAGCCGGCGGCCACCGCGCTCATTCCTGGTCGAAACGCGCGACGACAGCTCGTTGAGGGTCGGCCGGACCGAGTCGATGAGAACGACATCGAGCTCCCACCTGGCTCACCGATGAAGCTCGACCGACGAGTAGCACTGCCCGACGATCGAGCTCCCAGCCCGGCGGTCATCCGACGTCCGACGATGGCGACTGGGATACTGGGGAACAGTGCCCGCGGGTCTCGACGACGAACTGGATCGCCTCTACGGCATCGATCTTGCGGAGTTCGTCGGTGAGCGAACACGGTTGGCGCGAGCGCTCAGGAGCGACGGCCGCCAGGCCGAGGCCACGCGGGTGCGGGAGCTGCGGAAGCCATCGCTCCCGGCGTGGACGGTCAACCAGCTCGCCCGGATGCAACGGAAGGACGTTGATCAGCTCTTGGATGCCGCACACCGGGTCGGAGTCGCGCAGCGCTCGCTCGCGAGCGGCGGCGGCGATCAGAACGCGTTCGCACAGGCTCGGAAGGCCGAGCAGGCGGCCCTGAAACGGCTCGTGCGGGCGGCGGAGGCGATTCTTGGCCAACGGGCTTCAGCGGCGACGCTTGAGCGCGTGACCTCGACGCTTCGCGCCGCGGCATCCCTGGACGACACCCGGCTCGATCTGGCCCGGGGTCGCCTCACTCGGGAGCTTGCCCTCACGGGCTTTGAAGCGTTCGGCTGGGTTGCCAGCCAGCACCGGCAAACCTCAGGGACGGCCCGCCCACGCTCGGCTGCCTCGCGCAGAAAACAGCCTGAACCCTCGCGAGGAGAAGCGACGAGCGCTGGAGGCGAAACGCAACGCGGTACGGGTCGCGCGTGACCTGCTGAAGACCGCTCGCGCTCGCGAGGCGGCTCTCGCCAAGTCGCTTCGCCAGGCCGAGCAGGAACAACGAGTTGCGGGTGCGATCTACGAACGGGCGGCGCGGACATCGGAAGGCCTGCGCTCCGAGCATCAGGCAGCAGCGGACGGGGTCGAGGCGGCCCGTACGAAGCTCGAAGAGGCTCGCCGAGGGTAGGCGGCAACAGGAGCGCGGAGGGAGACGAAGGCTGTAGAGGAGGGACTTGACCTCGATCCGCCTCACGACAGATTCATGGGTTTCGAGATCTGCGCATCCGGCGATGGTGACCGTGGCGGAGAGGGGGCTATCATCGGCGAGATGAACATGGCGGCAGCCGCCGAGCGCTGGGTCGCAGAGTGGGATCGAGGTTGGTCACAGCTTGATCCCGAGCCTGTTGTCGCGCTGTACGCCGAAGGCGCTCACTTCGTGGCGCATCCATTTCGTCCGCCCGAGTCGGCGGCCGACTACGTGCGGCGGCAGTTCGCCGAGGAGGAGTGGGCCGAGCCTTGGTTCGGCCGGCCGGTCGTCGATGGTGACCGGGCCGCGGTCGAGTGGAGGGCCTATGTGCGCGAGGACGGCCTCGATGTGACCCTCGCCGGCGTATCACTGCTGCGCTTCGACGCAGCGGGCCAGTGCGTCGAGCAACGAGATACTTGGGCTGTTGAGCCGGGTCGCGTCGACCCTCTACCACGTACCGGGCGCTAACAGGCCCGCGAGATCGCGAGCCCCCGGGAGGCGGTGCCTCACAATGGCGTCGCTGCTGGTCGGCTGGGACGAGGTCGGTCCTCTGGCTGTCGAGCCCACCGGCTTCGTCTAGACGAGGATGTTCACGGCGCGTGCCGCAACGAGAAGGAGCGTGACCGCGGCCAGCATCGATTCCGCCGCCATCAACGCCTTGGCAGGACGCGTGAGCGGCATCGCGTCGGTCGGGCTGAACGCGATCGAGTTGGTCAGAGAAACATAGAAATAGTCCCACAGTCTCGGCGCCCACCCCGCTCGCGCAAGCAGTGGGTTTTCGTCTTGCGGAAATTGGAAGTCAGGCTTGCGCGGCCCGCTGAGAAACGACCGCGCGACCGGCCCGCCGCAGTCGAGCTCCCAGAAGGCAAGACCGAAAGCGACGGCGTTGGTGAACCAGACGACGCCGCCGCTAACCAGCAACTGTCGGCCCGTCACATGCACGCCAGAATGAGCGACCAACGAGACAACGAGCACGGCGACGCCGACGATGTTGAAAGCCCAGACGAATCCGAGGAGGGCGATCACGATCTCTCGCCGACGGTCGTGGCGAACGAGCCGCCCCAGTCCGAAGAGCAATGTTCCCGCAAGGCATAGGTAGGGCAGCGCGATGATCAACCACATCCACCACAGCGAGTACCCGAGCAGCCGCCAATGCGCATCCAGGCTGACGAGCCCCAAGAGCACGAGGAGCACGGTTGCCACGAGCGCGAACGGGGCCGCATCATCTCGGGCCTCCCGGACCGCTGCCCGCATACGATCCGGGTCGGGAGAGCCACCACCCAACCCGACCGGTTCCTCGTCACCTTTGACCATTGCTGCCAGCATGGAGGCCTTGACGGACGGCGACGACCTGCGCGCACTCGGCCTTGTCGGCAGCCATCACGACCTGACCCTCGAGCGCTGCCTCCGCTCCTGAAGAGATCGACTGCTGCCTCAGACTGGCACGACGTCGGCGTCTGGCGTGAACGCCGGAGGCGGCCCCGGACCATGCGACGTGAGGACATGCACAGAGCGCGCCTGCGATTGGACGTGGTGACCGGGCCGGTTGTCTGACCATTGCACCCATCTGCCGCTGTCAGTTCTGGACTTCTGGGGCATCCACAGATAATCTCGAGATGCACCATGCGCGAGGTCTTCGGAGTCATTAGGGGCACTGATCCACTTGAAGTCGTCACTTTCCGATGTCGGTCTATTTGCGAGGTCGATGGCGCCTGTGCTAGTGGCAGGTTCGCTTGTTACCGGGCACAAACCCGCCGCGCCGATCAACGTCTGCAAGACCGTTCCGTCGAAGGTCGTGCGTGCAATCCCAGGGGTCGGGTCCACCTGTACCGAGACCCCACCTCTTCCGGGTTTCGGATCCGTTGAGTACACCGGGACGTGGATGGCCACCCCGGGTACTGCCGAAGTGAAAGGACAGGGCGGCACGAAGATAGAGGAGTCGCTCGGGGTAACGATCGCGCGCTTCAGCGATAGTGGGGCGCTTAAGCTTGCCGTTCAGAATCTCAATCAGGGTCTTCCCGGCGGGCCGGTCACCGCGGTGGAGCATTTGGGCGGTCCCGCCTACGAGGCGGAGGCGGAGAAGACCGCGGCGATTCACATTTCATGGAAGGATTACACCGCGTACGTGTCGCTGACGGTGGTCAACACAGCGACCCCGTCCCCAAAGGTTCTGGAGGCACTCGCAAAGGTGCTCACGGAGACCTACTGAACCGCAGTTTTTCGAGGATGACCTTGTTGGTGAGTGGGCGACGTCGCTCGAGTTTGGTGAGTCCGTAGTCGACGCGCGGTCGGGCGACCTCAGCGGTATCCGGAGGAAGCGGCCGAACCAGTCCGATCGTCGCAGTTCATGAATTGCTTGTCCATGTTGAGAACACGATGTTTGTCTTGGTTTACGGGATCGGGCCGGCGCGGAGGTACATCGTGACGGTGCTGTGCGGGGCTACGATCTCCCCGGCGGCCGGAGATTGACTGAAGACCCATGCGTTGGGCTGGGTCGACCCCGTGAACGCTGCCACCAGTTCGATGGCGTGCATCTCGGCTCGGGCGGCGTTCATAGGTGTGCCGACCACATCCGGGACGATGGTGAGGGAGTCGTTCGGAAGCGGGCTCAGTTTGAGGAGTCCGCGCCCGGCAAGTGAGACGTAGAGGGCCCGCGTCGGGGAATTCGAGATCCAGTCGTAGTAGCAGTTCATCGGGCGGCCGGGAACCGCGCCGGTATCGATCAGCCGATTCCAATCTGCACCGTCGTTGGTGTAGAAGGCGCCTGCTTCCCCGATCGCGAAACGGATGGTCGGATGAAACGGATCGAACTGCATGTCTGTCAGAACGACCTCGACGTTGTCGCCCAGGTCGCTTTGGCTTGAGCGGTTGATCGGAATGTTGAGGTTGGCCGTCAACTGCTTCTCGAGGCTGGTGTCGACTCCCCAGGTCTTGCCGCCGTCGTCCGAGCGGTTGACATTGCCGGAATCGAGGATGTAGACGAGGTCAGGGTCATAGGGGTTCACGAAGAACCGAATTGCGGCAGTCGACCCGGCCCCTGGAACGATCATCGCCCAGCCCGCCATGCCTGCGGTCCACTTCCAGAGCTCGTTCCGGGTATTGCCGCCCGCATAGAAAACCGGGGCGTCATGGCCGCCGGAGGCCTGCAATAGCCCGAGCGTCGGGTCGGGCAGGTCAGGTCCTTCCTGAAAGACGAGCGCGGTAGGATCGCTGGTCGTCGTCAACCAGTCGGTCTGATCGCTGATCTGGCGGAGTTGGCGGGTGCGCACGACTCGGGCGCGCGTTCCGCCGCTCGGAGACGGTGACGAGAGGATGAACACGTAGTCGCCATCGGTGACGTCGTCCCCGGGCAGATTGAGGATCAGCGGGCGGGAACCGCGCTCGCCGAAGCCGCTCGTTGCGTTCAGCTTGCTGCCGGGGGGTGGCCCGGGGACGGCATGCCGCTCGCCAGTGCCGGATGCCGCGTTGGGCAGTGAGCCGATCGACGTCTCGTACACGGCGAGCTTCGTTCCCCAGCGCGGCGTGTACACGAGCATCGACTGGGATCGCAGGGGGTCGGCGTAGGAGCAGTCGTTGTCGCCCCCGCCATAGTCCTGCGACGCCCAGTTGGTGCCGCCGTCTAGCGAGTAGAAGCCGTCGTTGTCGCCGGTGTTGAACGAGAGGGCAGGGCCTGATCCGGGAACGGCGACGCCGGCGACGTTCACGGCCGCCAGGGTGGAGAGGTCATTCGAGGCGTGGCTGAAGTGAGATCCCCCGTCAGTGCTCTTGTAGACGCCGCCGTCGCTGAGCAGCCAGACCGTGCCTGAGCGGTGGACGTAGGAGCCGTCTTCGATTCCGGCTTCGAAATCGGGTGAGAGAAGGATTCCGTGCAGGTCGACATGGACACCGAACCCCTGATCCAGCTGATGCCACTCCGATGGTGAGGCGGGATCGAGCGGGCCAACATACGGGTTGGTCCGCAACGGGTTGAGGAACAGGAGGTCGCCGCGGCCGGGCTTGGTGGTCGCGAGAAAGACGCAGCCGCTGTCCTCGAACGGCTTGTTCGGGAACGGGTTCGGCGGTGGCGGCGTCACGACCTGTGTCCACACTCCGGCCTGGGTGGCCGCGAACTGGCTGAAGTCGCCGTGGAGGAGGTCGTGGCTGTTCGAGTCTGATTGATCGTTGACGACGAGGAACACCTCCAGGGCCGACCGCGGCGAGACGATGAGCGAACTCGGGGCGGTGGAGACGAAGGTGCTTACTGCCGCGCCGCCGTGGGCTGGGACGGGGGTCTGGTCGCGCAGCCAGTTGTGCCCGCCGTCGAGCGAGACGAACATCGCGCTGCTGCTGAGCACGTAGACCGCTTCAGGCGACCCGCCCTCGCCGGTCGGGCCCACGGCGACATGGAAGAAGCTGTCGGACGACGTCGCTGGCTGCACATTCACGTTCGCGAACGTCAGTCCGCCATCCTCGCTCGCTACCAACGTGTTTCCGCACGCCCCGTAAATCAGGTGATCGCTCTCGGGCGCCCGCACGAGCTGCCCGGCACTCGGCGGCGGGGGTTGCTGGCTTGTATCCCGCACGTACTCGTAGACGCGCATCCAGTTTCGGCCGGCGTCGCTCGACCGCCAAATCCCCGCGTCGAAGGACTCACGATCAAAGCGCGTCAGGGCGAGTACGGTGGCGAGGTAGCCGAAGTACGGCCACGACGAACTGGGGCGGCTGGAAGCTGCCGTCGCCGTTGGAGAGCGCGGTGTAGACGCCGGCGTCGCCGAAGCCGACGATGTCGGCGCAGCCGTTGCCGGTCAGGTCGGCCAGGAAGCGCGGATGCCTGTCGACGCGCCAGCCGCCGGCCTGGTAGCCGAAGTCGGCCACGACGAACTGGGGCGGCTGGAAGCTGCCGTCGCCGTTGGAGAGCGCGGTGTAGACGCCGGCGTCGCCGAAGCCGACGATGTCGGCGCAGCCGTTGCCGGTCAGGTCGGCCAGGAAGCGCGGATGCCTGTCGACGCGCCAGCCGCCGGCCTGGTAGCCGAAGTCGGCCACGACGAACTGGGGCGGTTGGAAGCTGCCGTCGCCGTTGGAGAGCGCGGTGTAGACGCCGGCGTCGCCGAAGCCGACGATGTCGGCGCAGCCGTTGCCGGTCAGGTCGGCCAGGAAGCGCGGATGCCTGTCGACGCGCCAGCCGCCGGCCTGGTAGCCGAAGTCGGCCACGACGAACTGGGGCGGTTGGAAGCTGCCGTCGCCGTTGGAGAGCGCGGTGTAGACGCCGGCGTCGCCGAAGCCGACGATGTCGGCGCAGCCGTTGCCGGTCAGGTCGGCCAGGAAGCGCGGATGCCTCTCGACGCGCCAGCCGCCGGCCTGGTAGCCGAAGTCGGCCACGACGAACTGGGGCGGTTGGAAGCTGCCGTCGCCGTTGGAGAGCGCGGTGTAGACGCCGGCGTCGCCGAAGCCGACGATGTCGGCGCAGCCGTTGCCGGTCAGGTCGGCCAGGAAGCGCGGATGCCTGTCGACGCGCCAGCCGCCGGCCTGGTAGCCGAAGTCGGCCACGACGAACTGGGGCGGCTGGAAGCTGCCGTCGCCGTTGGAGAGCGCGGTGTAGACGCCGGCGTCGCCGAAGCCGACGATGTCGGCGCAGCCGTTGCCGGTCAGGTCGGCCAGGAAGCGCGGATGCCTCTCGACGCGCCAGCCGCCGGCCTGGTAGCCGAAGTCGGCCACGACGAACTGGGGCGGTTGGAAGCTGCCGTCGCTGCGCGACAGCATCGTCCACACGCCGCTATCGCCGAAGCCGACGACATCAGCCTGGCCGCTGCCTGAAAGATCGGCGAGCACGCGAGGATTCCTGTCGACGCGCCAGCCCTCGAAGAGTGCGAGGTCGAGCACACACCAGCCGCCGATGGAGCCCGGAACATCGAACTGGCCGACCGCAGGCTGTGGCCAGGTCGCCTGAGTCCAGCTCCCGCCCCAGTCGTCGGAGATCCAGATATTCGAATACCCGCCGGCGATCACGGTCTGCCCATCCTCGGAACAGGCAATCGCCAGCATCCGCCCGCTCGTCGACTGGTCCGGTGGAGACGCGATGACGGTGCGAGCTGCGTTCGGGCTGACGTCCTGAATGTACGTTGACACGCTAACCCCCTAACGAGCCGGCAAAGAGCGAGGACGCCCTTCACTTGGACTCATAGTCCCGCATTCCATCATGGTGCGAAGCGGTGTCGGATTGATTGAACCGCGTGCGCACGAACCATCACACGCACAAAAAACGTTCTCCGCCGCAGAAAAGTTGCTGCTGCCGTGCCGCCCGGCCGGGTCATCGTCAGCTCGACGACACGCTCTTGTCAAACAAATCGTAGAGATACGCGCTCTCTTGCGCCAGTCAATCGGAGCCGAAATCCAGGCTCGAACACCTGCGGGGAGCGGCCGCCTGGTTTCTACTCGGCCTCCTCCCCACGGCGCTCTACCACCTACGCGGCGCGCGATTGATGCGAGAAGTCGGCTGGCCGCTCGTGCGGTCGGAGCGGGGGCATGGCGGCAGCGACACTGGGTGACGTCGTGCGCACCATTCGCGCATCGGTCGGTTGCGATTCGTGAGGTCTCGGGAGGATCTTTGAGGAAATACGCCGGCTCGTCTGACGTGCCGGCGACAAAGCCGAAACCCGCATGGCCAGCGGGTTTCGGCTCTACGAGAGACGGAGGGGAGAGGATTTGAACCTCCGATCCGCTTGCACGGATAACGGTTTTCGAGACCGCCGCATTCGACCGCTCTGCCACCCCTCCGGAGTGGATTTCAGCCTAGCTTGGCGAAGAATGCCGCGGTGGGTGAGCCGCGCGAGGGCCATGCGGCGATGCTGTTCGATCGCGCGGACGATCGCGCGCTGGGGACGCCGCCGGCTGAGGTTCGCTGGGTGGGCGGGCGAAGTTCGCGCAAAGAGCGGCCATGAGCCTCGCAGAGTTCTTGCGCGGGCCCGGGGGCTTCGCGTAGGTTCGCGGCCTCACCGAGCACGGGGCGTGAGTAGGTTGATGTCGTCTCCAGAGGTTGGGCGCGGAAGGTCGCAAGACCCAGGGCGCGCGGTCAGTGGAGACAGCGGACGAAAACGCTACCGGCTCGGTGTTCCTTTGCAGTCAGGCGTAATCACACTCGCCCATCCGGCGGTGCTGACGCCCGAGTACGGTTCGAGATGATGATTCATGCCCGTCCCGCGACCCGTAGCGATGACGAAGCGCTGGCGAACCTCACGCGCGTAGCGTGGGATCAGCCTGATGCGGACCCCGGCCCGATCCCCGATGACGAACTCGCGGCTTGGTTCGTGGCCGAGCTGGACGACGGGAGCGTCTCAGCTGCAGCAGCAGGTCAACGACGGGGCTCCGTGCGCGCCATCGAGGGATCAACCGACGAAGAAGCAGCGTTAGCGGCTCTCGACGCACTCACCCAGACCCACATTGGCGAGGGTGCGACAGCACAACGATTCCGCACCCCGAGAGAAGCCCTCCACCCGACCTGGTTACTCCCCCTGCTTGCCCGTGTCGGATTCGATGAGACAGAGTTGCCCGAGAGCGAACGCGACGAAATGATCGAATTCGCTTGGCCACTCTTCTGAGTGCATAGCGAAACATTGGCGCAGCCGAGCGACGTACCGCCCGAGTTGAGACCTTCGACTACGACGGCGTGCGCCGGACCCATCGGAGACGGGCAGCCGGTCCGATTGGGCGACACTCGACAAGGTCGAAGGTGCGCTGCGGAAGCGCCGCAGCATCAAACAGCGCAGGCCCAGAGCCGAGCGCCGTAGGTGCGATCGTCGCGACAACCTCGTCGAGTCGGTCGAGCGCGAGCACCTGCCCGGCGACCGACCCCCCACCGGCGAGCCAGACCCGACGGCACCCATTCGCCTCCATCCCCGCGAGTACGGGTGCCAGATCTCCGGAAACCCGGACGAGCGGTGCTCGCGTCGGCCGAACCGACTCCGCAAGTGCTTCGACATGGGAGACGAGCCACGTAGGCAGATCATCATGCGGCCATCCGGCGCCCTCGGCGACGAGCCACCGGAGCGTTGCGGCCCCGATGAGCACGGCGTCGACACCGGCGATGAACGCATCGAAGTCGTCCGCGGACCCGGGGGCCGTGTCGAGGAAAGCAAGGCTGTCGTCGGCGGAGGCGATGCGACCGTCCATCGACATCGCCGTGTACCAGACGATCTCCATCTAGGGCACCGCGAAGTCTAGTTGTCGGATCGGTCCGGGCCGCGCTCAGGCGTCTGTGGCGAACACTGGCGCAACCGACTCTCCTCACGCCGTTACGCTGATCGACGTGGACGCGCTCACGCGTACGCAGGAGCTATTTGGCAACGGCAACTCGGTGGACGAAGTCGTCCGCGAACTTCGTGCCGACGGGTTCAGTATCATCGACTCGATCTCAGCCCTCATCAAGGCCGGGGTTATCTATGAGGTGGCCGGGGTTGCTGTTATCGACAGCCCCGTCTGGGTCGACCAGCGAGATCGTGTGACTACGAACCGCTGGGTTGATCCGCCAGAACGTCCGGATCAGGCAGCGGTCGCACGCTTCTAGGCGAGCTTGCGCCGAAAATCGCACGCATCGCGGAGGTTTGGCTCACAGGTAGCCGAATGACCCGACGCGATGGATCGTCCACCGTCACGACGGCACTCGCGATCGTGCTCGACCCGCCGCAGAGCGATCTTCGAGGCGACCGCGACCAAGCTGCGGCCGCCGAGATCATCACAGCTCTTAGACCGCTTGGCCGACGGCTGGCCCGCGAAGCTGGATCTGGGCGAGCCGAGAGGTCATCGCGAGCCAGAAGAAGCCCTGCGTCGCGATTTACTCCCGCGCCTAGAACAGCTCATGGCTCAGGGTGCATTGCTGGACACTCGGGCAGTCGAGCGATGCCTCACTTGGAACTACGCTTCGGGTGTGGCTGATAACGAACAGATCGAGACGATCCGGGAGTTCGTCGCCGGGGATACACCTCCGAGCAGACTTCGCGTGCCCTGGTCGGACGCGACGGGTTAGCTCGCCTGCTGGATGACGCGGGCGAACTGTCGGAGTCGTCGTACATTCGGCGCCAGTTCGGACCGGGCAACACGTATCAGTATCTGCTCTCGCTCGATCTTGGACATCCCCCTGCGCCACTTCGTCGCAAAGCAGACGTTTTTTCGTCAGGCACGACAGGGACGCAAGACCGCATCCGTCGAGCGCTTGAAGCTCGATCGCGACACCTGACGGCGGGCTCCTTCAGGGTGTCTTTCCGCACGCTGGCCCAGCCCTGCGGCTTTACACCAGGACAACGTCTCGCTCGCGAGAATGCGTGACGTGCGAGTATCTCGGCTGGCGTTGACAGGGGTTTCCGTCCTGGCGCTCTTCGCGACCGCATCAGGCGTCGCCGCGGTCTCTGGCACGGCGCAGAGCATCATGCCCGGCGGAAAGATGGTTGTCGTGAAGAGCGGTCATTGGGCAAGGATCGCTTGGACGTTCAGTGCGAGCGATACGGCTGACGGCCACGTCTGTTTGTTCTTGACGCTGCCCGCGCAAAAAGCCGGTGGCGGCTCCTGTGGCCTCGTTCGCCGTTCGCCGATCCGTGCGGGCGGTTCGTATGGTGTGGCCTTCATGTCCGGCTACCAGCGCGTTTCGTACGACATCGGAGCGGTCTTCTCGACCGCGCGCACGGTCAAGGTCACGCTCTCGAATGGCAGCGTCATCACAACGTCAACCATCCACCCGCCACGAGGTCTTGCCAGCACTATTGACTTCTTTGCGGTCGAGCGACCATGCGCCGCCTTCGAGACGTCAATCGTCGCTCGGGATGCAGCCGGTCAAGTCGTTGCGACATGGACAGCGTCCCGAGCAAGCAACGCGCGGCACCCCGACTGCTAAGAGCTGTCTTTCAGATCGTTTCAGGCGTGATTCGCGAACACCCTCAGGGTGCAGTCGCGAACACTCGCGCAGCCGACGGGTCTCACGCTCGACCGACCAGGGCGGGTCAGACGACGACGCGCTCAGCCGAGGTGAAGCGTGCGCCGGGCGCGGCGATGCCAGGCGGTGAGGTGCTGCCGCTTCTGTGTGGGGACGTTAGAGATGTGCTGCCGCTTCTGGGCGCGGACGTTGGCGATGTGTGTGCGGATACTCATGGCTGCTCCTGATTAGTCGGGCCGCGCAACTCCGACGGTAGACCCATGCGTGGCCGCGCACATCAGTTCACGTCGCAGGTTGGTGCGCGTCGACCTTGAGATGTTCGCGTCGGTCAGGAGGAAGACCTCGCGTTTTCGACGAAGCTCCGGCTACGGGACAGCTGCGCACGTCGCCTGACGCTTCAGCGCGCCTCGACGGCCCAAAGTCTCGACCACATTCAGGTAGGCATTCGCGCATCGCTCGCGCAGGCGACTGTTCTTGCGCCTTGGCGTCGCGATCCTTGCCGATGTGAAGGCTGCGTGCGATGATCCTCGGATGCGCTGGTTAGCGCTCGTGTCGCTCGTAGCGGCTGCCGTGGTGGCCTCTGGTTCCGCGTCCGGGGCCAGTCGGCCAGCGACGAGCAGTGCTCCTCTCCAGACGGCTAGCGGTCAAATCACGGGACTCGACCTGTCGACAATTACGGTCGCAAAAACCACGTGCTCGTTGTCCGGAAAAGTCGCGGCCCTGGCAGGGGATTTCGCTGTCGGAGAGAACGTCGCCATCAGCTGTCTCGGACGCGCCCTGCACTCGATCGAGCTGCAGTCGATTACGAGCGGCCCCGCCCACTCGCTGACGATCGTTCGGAGCGCCCCGATCATCGACTCCGTGGCACCCGACGCAGGCTCCCGCGGCAAGCGACACGGGAGGCTCCTTCGGCTCGCTGAAATGGTCGTTCATCCTCGCTAGTGGAACACCGGGCGGCGCCACGTCGGCGAGCGCGACAGGCTCGATTACCTCACTCGACCCCACCGGTATCACGATCGGCGACATCACGTGCGCACTCCCCCGAGTCCTCACCGGCTCGGTTGCCGGGACCAACAGATTGCCACTTCGCTCTACAACCTTCTTCAGAGGGCCGCTCAGGCAGGGGAGCTTCTCCAGATCAGCTGCACCAGCTACTCGGACGGCATGACATCGGGCCAAATTACCGTCTGCATGACGCCCACGTCCACCTTCCAAGGTGCACTCACGTGACAAGGACACGCGTTAGCCCTGAGCATTGGACGCTCAGGCGTCAGTCGCGAAGACTGGCGCAGTCCAGAGTCCATGCGCTAGTAGTCGCCCCAGACGACCCAACCGCGCGGGAGCTTGGCGAGCAGGTACGTGATCGAAGCACAGTCCGCACAGCGGCCGACCGGGTTGTGGGCTGGGTCCATCGCCGGGAAGAACACTCCGACCGCGAGCGACCGCTCCCAGACCATCAGCCCGCACTCAGTCTTGATCCATACGCTTGGCAACCAGGCGCTCACCCGCAGCACACGGTTGGCCCGGGCGCCATCGACCTTTAGCTTCAGACGGCTCGCATGCGCACGCACGAACCTCAGCACTCTGGTTCGAGCCCCCGGCGCATAGCTCGCGAGCGTTCCGGTTAGGGGCAGCGGGCCGCGCGGGCACCCGGCGAAGGTTCCGGCCGGGGTGACCGCAGTTGCCGCGAAGCCCGACACACCGCTCACGAGAAACCCGAGCGAGACGACAACGAGACACGCTCCGGAGACACGGAACCGTGAGCCCCGTCGCACGTCACGAAAGATACTTCGTCAGGCGTCAGCGACGAACACTGGCGCAGCCGAGAGCGCTCGTGCCCGACATACTCAGAGCGTGGCGGATCTCGTAGGAATCAGGAGCAACGATTCCATCGAGGCTGTGTCCGCCAGAGTGTCCGCAGCCCTCGGCGTCACGCTGCGCCCTCAAGAAAGCTCCTACCCGGGGCGACCCCTACTACAGCGGCTGGCCCGAGAGTGAGATTTACGTTTCTCGCAATCTCGACCCAATGTTCCGGGAGGGCGATCCGCCCCACGAGCGATGGTTCAGCTCGTCAGCTCCCGATGTCGCCTACCTGGTCTGGGAGATCGCCGACCCTCGCGCAGCCGTCAATCTCCTAAGGCCGACGGCGTGGACGCCGAGGTGGTGCCCGGACCTTAGGCGGCACCGCGCTTAGGGGTCATAGCCGCACGCTGGCGCAGATCAGCGCTCTCTCGCCTCGGGCCACGCTGCATCCGGTGGGAACTCGATTGGGAGCGGTGGACGCACCCTGTGAATCGCCTCTTGGCGGTAAGCCCCGAATCGAACGAAGTTCGCCTGGGCCGTAATGAGTCTGACGCCGTTGGCGTTTCGCGCCTTCGCATCGCGGCGGGCGTCGGGGTCGTCCTCCCACCCGCACACGTGACAGACGTTGAAGAGGCCCTCCTGGTCGAGAGTTAGGTAACCGCAGCACGGGCACGCGAATCTCGGCATCAGCCGGATTGTGCCGGGTGGTTCGGGTGTATTCCGGAACGCTGGTGCAGGCAGCCCTCATTCCCCCCCGAGACGAAATCGCCGACAGGGGCGCGAGATGTCACACTGATGACGCGTAGCTGTGTCTGGAGAGAAGGGGCGTGCAATGGCCGATGCTGCGGAGTTCGTGATCGGTGCCGAGGTGAGATGCAACGACGGCACGGTCTGTGGCGAGGTACAGCGCGTCATCATCGATCCGGCTGCTCGGACGGCGACGCACCTCGTCGTGCGCCCGAAGCACAAGCGCATCCTGGATCGCCTCGTGCCGGTCGGACTCGTGGAAGCAGCCGGAGGAGCCAGAGGGGTGCGTCTCGGGTGCTCGGTCGACGACTTCGACAAACTCGCCGCTGCCGAAGAAAAGCACCAACTCACCGAGAACAGCAGTTTTGGCTACTACACCCTCCATGGGGGAGGGGTGACGGTCACTCCGATCATGGGACGTCCCGACGTCGTCACCGACGAAACCGTTCCCTTCGGGGAAGTAACATCCATCAGGGCGACAGCGTACGAGCGAGCGATGGCGAGATCGGGCAGGTCGAAGGGCTGATCGTCGACCCGAATGACCAGCATGTGACACATATCCTCCTCCGACAAGGGCACCTCCTAGGTCGTAAACACCTCGCGATCCCGATTGACACGGTCACGAAGCTGGACATGGGCGTGGAGGTCGACCTCACCAAACAGCAGGTGCACGACCTCCCATCAGTCGACATAGACCTGTCCAACGCAAAGCAATAGGCGCCGCGACGAGACGGGCCTGCTCCTCAGGCGTACTTTCTGCACGCTGGCGCAGCCCGAGGCACTCGCGCCCGAGGTGGTCAGGGTTGACTTCCGCGGCGGCGAGGCGCACGATCGGCGCGTGGCGACGATCGTCAATAGCGTCGAGATCGCGCGCAGTCCCGAGGATGTGTTCGCCTATCTGGACGACCTCGAGCGCCACGGCGAATGGCAGTCGCAGATCGTGAGCAGCAAACGGCAGATGGATGGCCCGACGGGGGTGGGGACGCGGGCGACCGACGTCAGGCGCGTGCCGGGCCGGACGCAGCCGTCACCTACGAGATCACCGAGCACGACCCGCCCCGCGAGGTGGGTTCAGAGGGCTAACGGCCCGGTGCGACCCGTCGGCACCGTGACGGTCGAGCCTGTCGGCGAGGGCAACTCAGGTGACGATCGAGCTCGACCTCCGGGGAAACGGCCTGCTCGGGGCGATCGTCGCGCCGCTCGCCCGCAGCCAGGCGCGCAAGCAGGTGCCCGTGGACCAGCGAGCAGCCTCCGAGGAACGGCTCGAGACCAGCCCAGGCCGCCCACCGGGTAACCGTCGAGACGCGGCGGCCGCTTGCGCGAGCGTCATGG
>CAVXWI010000023.1:0-153247 GCA_963765345.1 uncultured Actinomycetota bacterium | reverse complement strand
TGGAGGACCTCGCGGCGGGGCTCGGCGCCGCGACCCTCCTCATGGCCGGGCTGATCGCGCTCGTCCAGGTCGACATCAAGCGCGTGATCGCCTACTCGACGATGTCCCAGATCGGCTACATGTTCGTCGGCGCGGGCATCGGGGCCTACTCGGCCGCGATGTTCCACCTGCTGACGCACGCCTTCTTCAAGGCGCTGCTCTTCCTCGCCGCCGGCATCGTCATCCACGCGCTCGGCGGCGAGCAGGACATCCGCCGGATGGGCGGGCTCGGGCGGGCACTGCCACGCACCCGCATCGCGTTCCTGATCGGCGCGCTCGCGCTCGTCGGCATCCCGCCCTTCGCCGGCTTCTTCTCCAAGGACTCGATCATCGCCGCGACGCTGACCCGCGGCGCCTTCGGCTACTGCCTCTTCGCCGCCTGCCTCGCCGGCGCGTTCCTGACCGGGCTCTACACCTTCCGGCTCTACTTCATCGTCTTCGGCGGCGAGCGCTCGTCGTTCGCGACCGAGCACCTGCACCTGCCCGAGGGCGGGCGCGAGGGGCCCTTCTCGATGGTCTGGACGGTCGCGGTCCTCGCCGTCCTCTCGGCCATCGGCGGCTTCCTCCAGTTGACGCCCTTCTGGCACCCGCTGACGACCTGGCTCGACCCGGTCGCCCCGCCGCTCGACCACGCCGACCGGAACCGCAGGAGGCGATCGCGCTCGGTCGCGCGGTCGCTGCTCGGCATCGCCGGCATCTGGGTCGCCTACCTGGCCTACGTCGCGCAAGACGCTGCGCGTCCCGGCCGCGGTCACCGCTCTTCGAGAAGAAGTTCTACTGGGACGAGCTCTACGACGCGGTCTTCTACCGCCCCGCCGACGCCGTCTCCCGCGGCCTCGCGCCGCTTCTTCGAGCAGCCGGTCATCGCCGGCTCGATCGGCGAGGTCACGCGACGGGTTCCGCTTCGGCGCCGGCGAGCTCGCTCGCGCCCAGAACGGCCTCGTCCGCGTCCTACGCGCTCGCGCTCGCGAGCGGCGTCGCCGTCCTCGCCGTCGTCTTCCTCGCGACCCGATGACGAGCTGGCTGACCACGATCCTGATCGTCCTGCCGATCGCCGGCGCGCTCGTCGTCTGGCTCGTGCCGCTGCCGCGGCCCGACGGTCGCCTCGCTCGCGACGCTCGTCTCGCTGCTCGAGGTCGGCGTCTGGATCCTCGCCGTCGAGCGGTTCGACTTCGCCAGCCCGGCGCTCCAGCTCGGCCAGCAGCACTCGTGGTTCCGCGACCTCGGCGTCGAGCTACCACGTCGGCCAGTTCGGCTTCTCGCTCTGGCTCGTCGGGCTGACCGCGATCTGCGGCGCGGCGGCGGCGTCGTATGCCTGGTGGGTCGGGCGCGACGCGCCCGCGCGCCTACTTCGGGCTGCTGCTCTTCCTCACCGGCTCGGTCGTCGGCGTCTTCTCGGCGCAGGACCTGCTGCTCTTCTACGCCTTCTTCGAGGCGATGCTGATCCCGCTCTACGTGCTGATCGGCGTCTGGGGCGGGCCGGGCCGGCTGCGGCGCGACGATCAAGTTCGTCGTCTACACCGTCGCCGGCTCGCTGCTGATGCTCGCCGCGATCATCGTCTACGGCCTGCAGCAGGGGACGTTCGACCTGACGCAGATGGGGCCGAGCGCGAACGACTGGCTCTTCCTCGGCTTCGCGATCGCCTTCGCGATCAAGGCGCCGCTCTGGCCGTTCCACGGCTGGCTGCCGGACGCCTACCGCGAGTCGCCGCCCGAGGTCGCCGGGCTGCTCTCCGGCGTCGTCTCGAAGGTCGCCGCCTACGGCTTCCTGCGCATCGCGATCGTCAAGTTCCCCGGGCCGACGCACGACTTCCGGGTCCCGATCCTCGTGCTCTGCCGCGATCGGGCTCGTCTACGGCTCGCTGCTCGCGTTCCGGGCGCCCGACATCCGCGGCGTCGTCGCCTACTCCTCGCTCGCCCAGATGGGCCTGATCGCGCTTCGGCCTCTTCGCCGCCAACGGCCTCGGCTTCGACGGCGCGGTGCTGCAGATGGTCAACCACGGGCTCATCTCGATGTCGCTCTTCCTGCTCGCCGGGATGGTCGAGCGGCGGACGCCGACCGGCGAGCTCGCGCGGCTCGGCGGGATGGCCCGCGGCCGGCCCGCGCTCGCGACCGTCCTGCATGACGGTCGGCGTGATGGCGCTCGCCGTGCCGCTCTCGTCGAACTTCGCCGGCGAGTTCCTGATCCTGGCCGGCGTCTTCCAGCAGGGCTGGGGCTGGGCGGTCGTCGGCGCCGTCGCGATCGTGCTCGCGGCGATGTACATGCTGCGGCTGATCTCCGCCGTGCTCCACCGCGAGGTCGGCCCGGCGGTCAGCGACGCGGCGCTCGACCTGCGCAGCGGCGAGCTCGCCATCGTCGTGCCGCTCGTCGCGATCCTGCTCGTCCTCTCGGCGTGGCCGGCCGCGATCAGCGGGCACGCGTTCGGTCACGGCGGCTATGCCAGCCTCTCCCTCGGCGCGACGCAGACGGGCGCCGCCGGCTCGGAGCGGAAGTGATCCAGCAAGCCGCACGTCGACTGGTTCGCGCTCTCGCCGTCGCTCTCGCTGCTCGCCGCGGTGGGCGTCCTGCTGATGGTCGCCGTCTTCTGCGCCGAAGCCGTCGCGCCGGCTCGCGGCCGCGACCGTCTGCGGCGCCGGCTTCGTCGCCGCGTTCGTCTTCGCGATCCTCGTCGACGACGAGAGCCCGCACGGCGCCGCGATCGTCGCCGACTCGATCTTCCGCGACCGCTGGGCGGCGACCGCGCAGCTGATCATCGCCGGCTGCGGCGTCGTCGCCGTGCTGATCTCCTTACGGCGAGCGGATGCGCGAGGAGAACATCGCCGAGTACTACGCCCTGCTCGCCGCGGCGGGCGCCGGGATGGTCTTCTTCGTCGCAGGCCGCGAACCTGATGACGCTCTTCCTCGGGCTCGAGTGGTTCTCGATCGCCCTCTACGTGCTCTGCGCGATCGACATCGACCTCGTCGGCTCGCTCGAGGCGGGGCTGAAGTACCTCGTGATCGGCGCGGTCGGCTCGGCGACGCTGCTCTTCGGCTCGGCGCTCGTCTACGGCGCGACCGGCGAGCTCTCGTTCGACAAGATCGCCGCCGCCGGCCACACGCACGACTCGCTGCTCGTGCTCGGCCTCGCGATGATGCTCGCCGGGCTCGCGTTCAAGGCGTCGGCGGCGCCGTTCCACATGTGGACGCCGGACGCCTACCAGGGCGCGCCGACGCCGGTGACGGCGTTCATGGCGTGCGCGACGAAGGTCGCGGCGCTCGTCGTCACCTACCGCGTCCTCGTCACGGCGTTTCCCGGCGAGGAGCGCCTGTGGACGTGGGCGATCGCGGCGATCGCGATCGCCTCGCTCGCCGATCGGCAACATCGCCGCGCTCGCGCAGCGGAACGTCAAGCGCCTGCTCGCCTACTCGTCGGTCTCGCACGCCGGCTTCATGCTGATCCCGGTCGCGGCCGCGAACGCGCTCGGCGCGCGGGCGCTCGTCTACTACCTGATCCCCTACTGCGCGATGTCGCTCGGGGCCTTCGCCGTCGTCGCCGCGCGCGAGCGCGAGCTCGGCGCGCCGGTGACGCTCGACAACCTCGCCGGCTTCGGCTGGGAGCGGCCGTTCTTCGGCGTCTCGATGTGGGTCTTCATGCTCGGCTTCCTCGGCTTCCCGCTCACCGGCGGCTTCTCGGCAAGTTCTACGTCTTCGCCGCGGCCTACGAGCACGGCTGGTGGTGGCTGATCGTGGTCGGCGTCGTCGTCACGGTCGTCTCGGCCGCCTACTACCTCGCCGTCGTCCGCGCGATGTTCCTGCGCGACAGCGCCGAGCTCCAGCTCGCCCCGGCCGGCGGCTCGCCGCCGCGCGAGCGCGTCCTCGCGGCCGGCGTCGGCGTCGGCCTTGCGGTCACGGTCGGCTCGTTCTTCGCCGTCGAGCCGCTGATCGACGTCGCGCGGGCAGCCGCGGCCGCGCTGCCGCTCTGAGGGAGCTACGGCTTCGCCGGAGTCAGATCGGCCAGCCGCCGCCAGTACGGCGCCAGCGCGAGCACGCCCTTGAGCGCGAAGAGCGCGACGACCGCGAGCAGCGACGAGACCGCGAGCGGCGGCACGCCGTGGACGGCAGCGTTCCGCGCGGCACAGGAGAGGACGAGGAAGGCGACGATCGCGCCGGAGCAGAGCGCCTGGACCCCGGCGAGCGGGCTGGCGGAGTCGAGGTAGCCGCCGAAGCTGACGAGCGCGGCGACCGCCGCGAACGGCAGGGCCGCGAAGAGCGCATCGCGAGCGAGGCCGTGTGCGCCCTGCGAGTCGGCGACCGCCGCGAGCAGGACGAAGAGCGCAGGCAGAACGCGGCGTCCCACGGCGGATAGCTTCGCGACTGGTGCGGACGATCCTTCTCTGCTCCGCGCCGTCGACGACGAAAGGAGCGTTCGCATGGCATCACTGACCTGGCTCGGGCACGCGGCGTTCCTGCTCGAGAGCGACGCCGGCAAGCGGATCTACGTCGACCCGTTCCTGACCGGCAACCCGAAGGCCCCGCCCGGGGCGAGACAGCCCGGAGCGGGTCGACGTGATCGCGCTCACCCACGGCCACGGCGACCACGTCGGCGACACGGTCGCGCTCTCGCAGGCGTTCCCGGAGGCCGAGATCGTCGCGATCGTCGAGCTGAAGGGCTGGCTCGGCGGCAAGGGCGCGAACATCGGCCAGCTGCCCGGGACCAACAAGGGCGGCACCCAGGAGATCGACGGCGTCCGCTTCACGCTCGTGAACGCCTTCCACTCGCTCGAGCTCCGACGAGGGCGAGTACCTGGGCGAGCCGTGCGGGATCGTCGTCCGGCTCGAGAACGGCCAGGCGGTCTACTTCGCGGGCGACACGTGCGTCGTTCGGCGACATGGCGCTGATCCGCCGCTTCTACGCGCCCGACGTACGCGGTGCTGCCGATCGGCGACCACTTCACGATGGGCCCGCGCGAGGCGGCGCTCGCGCTCGAGCTGCTCGGGAACCCGGACTGCGTCCCCTGCCACTTCGGCACCTTCCCGCTGCTGCACGGGACGCCCGACGAGCTCGCCGCCGAGGCCCCGAACGCGACGGTCCACCGGCTCGAGCCGGGCGGCACCCTGCTGCTCGCCTGAGCGATGGGGGCAATCGTCGCGACCTACTCGATCGCCGCCTGCGACCTCGAGACGGCGCAGTGGGGCGTCGCGACGCAGTCGAAGTTCCTCGCGGTCGGCTCGGTCGTGCCGTGGGCGAAGCCGGACGTCGGCGCGATCGCGACGCAGGCCTACGCGAACCCGCGCTACGGCCCCGACGGGCTCGCGCTGCTTGCCGAGGGGCTGCCCGCAGCCGAGGTGGTCGAGCGGCTGACGGCGGCCGACGACGACCGCGAGCACCGCCAGCTCGGCGTTGTCGACGCGGCCGGCGGCAGCGCCACCTACACGGGCGGCGCGTGCATGGACTGGGCCGGCGGCAGCGCGGGCCCCTGCTTCGCGGCGCAGGGCAACATCCTCGTCTCCGAGGAGACCGTGGCGGCGATCGCCGCCACGTTCGCGGGCTCGGCGGGCAGGCCGCTCGCCGAGCGGCTGCTCGCCTGCCTGGCGGCCGGTCAGGCGGCCGGCGGCGATCGGCGCGGGCAGCAGTCCGCGGCCCTGCTCGTCGTCTAGGCCGGCGGCGGCTACGCAGGTCTCTCCGACGTCGTCGTCGACCTGCGCGTCGACGACCACCCCGACGCCGGTCGGGGAGCTCGCCCGCCTCTCGACGATCCACCAGGCGCTGTTCGGGAAGACGCCGCACGCCGACTGGGTCCTGCTCGACGGCCCGCTCGCCGCCGAGCTCGAGGAGCGGCTCGCCCGGCTCGGCTTCACCGGCGAGCTCGAGACGGCCTTCGCCGCCTGGGCCGGGCAGGAGAACCTCGAGGAGCGGGTCGACGGGGTCGCGCGAATCGACCCGGTCGTGCTCGCCGAGCTGCGCCGGCGATGACGGGCTGGAGGTCGACGCGGTTCGACGAGCTCGAGTCGATCCCGCTCTTCGCGGGGCTCGTCTGGCACCCGATCCGCCGCCCGCTCGGCATCCGCGCCTTCGGCATCAACGCCTACACGGTCGAGGCCGCCGGCCAGACCGTCGTCGAGGAGCACGACGAGGCCGGCGGCGGCGCCGGCGGCCACGAGGAGCTCTACGTCGTCATCTCGGGCAGCGCCACCTTCACGATCGGCGGCGAGACGCTGGTCGCGCCCGCCGGCAGCCTCGTCTTCATCTCCGACCCGGCGTTGCGACGCCTGGCGGTCGCCGAGGAGGCAGGGACGCTCGTGCTGGCGATCGGCGGCAGCCCCGGCGAGGCCTTCGCGGTCTCGGCGTGGGAGCCGTGCTTCGCCGCCCTGCCGGCGTTGCGAGCGGGGCGCTTCGACGAGGCGGCGGCCCTGATCGCGACGGGGCTCGAGCAGCACCCCGGCCACCCGGCGGTGCTCTACAACCTCGCCTGCGCCGAGTCGCTCGCCGGACGGCGGCAGGAGGCGCTCGACGCACCTGCAGGAGGCCGTCCGTGCCGATCCGTCGTATCTGGCGCGGGCGACGGCCGACCCGGACTTCGATCCGATCCGCGGCGAGCCGGGCTTTCCGACCTGACCGCCGCGCCCGCGCCGGCGGCTCAGCGATCGCCGGGAAGGCGCACGCCCGCGGCGAGCGACCGGAAGGCCGGCACGGGGTCGCTCTCCGGCCGGGCGACGAGCAGGACGGCGCCGTACCCGTCCTCCGGCGTCAGCGCGTCGACGAGAAGCTGCAGGCCGACGGCGAGCGCGAAGGCCTTGTGGGCCTGCGCGCCGCCGAAGGGTGCGAGCTCCTCCTCGTTCGCCCGGCCGGCGAGCACGTCGCCGTAGGTGAGGTTCCCCATCGAGACGTCCGTGACGATCGGCCCGCCCCGCGAGGAGGGAACCGCGATCGCGAGCGGGTTCGTCCCGGTCAGCTTCGGGCCGCCGGCGGGGTGGCCGAGGCGGCGGGGCGAGGTGGCGGTCAGCGCGGCGACCAGCCCACCCTCGGCGAGCCGCCGCACCCAGTAGCCGAGCATCCCGGTCGGGAACGTCCGCCCAGCGACGACGACCCTCGCCGTGAGCGGCGGCTCGGCCAGCTGCGACTCGACGATCGCGTGCAAGACGAGGTAGCCGAGCGCGCCGTTCGCCGTCCCAGCGCTCGTAGCCGCCGTCGGCGACGACCCGCCGGGGGCGGGCGGCCGTCGCCAGCTCCGGCCAGCTCGCGAGCCAGGCGACCCGCGTCAGCCCGTGGCCCGTCCGGCCCGACCGCTCGGCGGCCAGGAAATGGTCGGCGAGCGTGGCCGCGTCGGCCGCGGAGAAGCCGAGCTCGAGAAGCCGCGCCGCCGTCTCGTCCGCCTCGACGTCCCTGCCCGGGCTCGACGGCGGGCCGGGAGCCACGGCAGCCGGCTAGGAGACGAGCGGCAGCGTCCGCGTGAAGCCGGCGCCGCGGCTCGCGTCGATCAGGCCGGCGAGCGCGGCGATCGCCTGGGCCGCGTCGCAGTCGGGATCGGAGACGACGAGCGGCACGCCCGCGTCGGCGGCGGCCCGGAGCCGCGCGTCGAGCGGCACGGCGGCGAGGAGCCTCACCCCGAGCTCGGTCGCGAGCCGCTCGCCCCCGCCGGTGCCGAAGACCTCGGAGGTCATGTTCTCGACGACGCCGAGCAGCTGCATGCCCGTTCGGCGCGCCATCTGCGCGGCCCGGCTCGCGACCTCCTGGGCGAGCGCCTGCGGCGTCGTGACGACGATCGCCTCGGCCCGGGGCAGCATCTGCCCGAGCGAGATCGAGACGTCGCCGGTGCCGGGCGGCATGTCGACGAGCAGGAGGTCGAGCTCGCCCCAGTGGACGTCCTGCAGGAACTGCTCGAGCGCCCGGTGCAGCATCGGCCCGCGCCACATGAGCGGCTGGTTGTCGTCGACGAAGAAGCCGATCGACATCAGCTTCAGGTCGTGCGCGACCGGCGGGATCATCAGCCGGTCGACGAGCACCGGCTTCTGGGTGATCCCGAGCATGTGCGGGATCGAGTGGCCGTAGATGTCGGCGTCGAGCACGCCGACGCGCCGCCCGAGCCGGGCGAACGCCGCCGCGAGGTTGACCGTCAGCGTCGACTTGCCGACGCCGCCCTTGCCCGAGGCGACCGCGACGACGCGCGTCGTCGGCTCGAGCTGGATCTCCTTGTCGTTCGCCGGGCGGCCGCCGCGGAGCTTCGTCGTCAGCGCGGCGCGCTCGTCCGGGCTCATCACGTCGAACTCGAGCCGTACCGCGGAGACGCCGGCGACGGCGCCGACCTCGCGGGCGACCTGCTCCTGGAAGGAGTTGCGAAGCGGGCAGCCGGCGACGGTCAGCGCGATCGTCACGCACACCTCGCCGCCCGTGACGACGACGTCGCGGACCATGTCGAGCTCGGTGACCGGCTTGCGCAGCTCGGGGTCGATGACGTTCGCGAGCGCCGCCAGCACCCCGTCGATCGACGGTTCCATCGCTAAGAGCGTACCGCGGCCGCGAGCCGCTCTGCCAGCTCCCCGCTCCCCGCGGCACAGATGCGCGAGCGCGCCTCGAGGTCGAGCGGGATCTCGCCCAGCGGCGGCCCGTCGATCGCGATGATCGAGAAGCCGCGCTCGCGGACGAGCAGCTGCGAGGCGGCGAAATCGACGCTCCGCGAGGGCTTCAGACAGACGAC
This sequence comes from uncultured Actinomycetota bacterium, assembly GCA_963765345.1. Lineage (GTDB taxonomy): Bacteria > Actinomycetota > Thermoleophilia > Gaiellales > Gaiellaceae > PALSA-600. The sequence continues at coordinate 144,531 of CAVXWI010000023.1, read as the reverse complement.
CGCGTCGGTGCGGCCCGCGGCGAGGTGGCAGAACGTGATCGCCTGCGCCCCCATCACCCGCACCCGGTCGGTCAGCGGCGCGAGCGTGGCGAGCTTCTCGTGCACGAGCGCCGCGCGCGTCGCCTCGATCGAGAGGAACTCGATCTCGTCCTTCGGCCTGCCGGTCAGCGGCGTGCCGTTGAGGAAGGCACCGCCGCCGCGGGTCGCCGTCCACTCCTCGTTCGAGCCGAAGTCGTGCACGAAGCCGAAGACGACGTCGTCCATCGTCTCCCCCTCGGCGACGGCGACGCAGAGGGCGAAGTACGGGATTGCCCGCTCGGCGTTCTGCGAGCCGTCGATCGGGTCGACGACGACCGTCAGCGCACCCTCGCCCCTGATCCCGATCTCCTCGGAGACGATGCGGACGTCCGGCCGGTCGAAGTACGGGAGTACGGCCCGTTCGGCCGCCTCGTCGAGCGCGATCGTGATGTCGCCGCCCTTCCCGTGCCCGACGGGCCGCTCGCGCTCCTCGCGCGTCGGCATCGAGGCGAGGACGGCCTCGACGTCGTCGACGGCCGCCCGGCACAGCTCGAGCCACGGGCTCAAACCGGGTGGAGGAGCAGGCCGGAGGTGAGCTTGGGAAAGAAGTAGGTCGACTTCGGCGGCATCGTCTCGCCGCGGCCGGCGAAGGCGAAGACCTGGTCGACGGTCGGTGGCCGCACGAGGAACGCATACCGCGCGAGCTCGGCGTCGACGGCCCCGACCGCCTCCTGCGCGCTCGGCGTGTATTCGACCCCAGCGAGCTCGTAGGTCTCGACCTCGCGGGCGTCGAGGTCGTCGTCGGTCTCGATCCGGTGGAAGTTCCCCTCGGTGTACATGGCGAGCGAACCCGTGTCCCAGGTCGAGGTCATGAAGCCGAACGGCGGCGCGGCGGCGCTCCGCGCGACGCGGTGGGTCGGGAAGATCTGCAGGCCAGGATCGCGCGCCGAGACGAGGACGGCGAACGTGTTCCGCGCCGAGGGCTCCTCGGCTCGAAAGGCGACCGCGGTCTCGTAGCGGTGATGGCCGTCGGCGATCACGAACGGAGCGTCGATCTCGACCGGCTCGGGCGGCAGGCGCCAGAGGCGGGTGCGGACGCCACCCTCTCGTACCTCGATCTCCGGCTCGCCGCTCGGCGCGGTGACCGGCACCTCGGCGTCGTAGAGCAGGAAGATCGGCTCGAGCTGCGTCCGGGTGGCCCGGAGGATGTCGAGGCGGGTCGCCTTGACCTCCTCACGGGTCGCCTCGTGCGGGAGCACCCTGCCCTCGGCGTAGGGCGTCGCCTCGATCGAGCCGGCGATCCCGGCGCGCGTGTGGGCTGCCCCGTCGGTGCCGGTGTAGTCCTGCACGAGCCACCAGAGCGCCGGCTCGTCCTCGCGCAGAACACCGGCCGAGCGCCACTCGGCGAGCCTGCTCCCGGCCGCCGCCGACGAGAGGGGCAGGGTCAGGTGGACGATGTTGTACGGGCTCGCGAGCGCGAGCGTCTCGAGGTCCTCCTCGCTGATCACGTCGTAGGGCGGCGCGACGAGCTCGGCCAGCGGCCCGGCCACGCTCTCGTCGTAGCGGAGCGCTCGAAACGGCGAGATCGTGGTCACGCGCTGAGGCTACCGAAGCGATCACTAGACTCGGCCCGTGATCTCCGACCTCGTTGCCGACCGGGTCGTCGAGGGGGTGTTCGCCGTCAAGGCGAAGCGCCGGTTGCGGACGAAGGGCGGCGCGGCGTACCTCGCGCTCGAGCTCGTCGACCCGAGCGGGCAGATCGACGCGCGCGTCTGGAACGACGTCGAGCTGCTCGACGGCCGCTTCGCCGAGGGCGACGCCGTCCACGTGCTCGGGCGGGTCGAGAAGTTTCGCGACCGGCTCCAGCTCGACGTGAGGACGCTCGAGGCCGCCGACGTCGACCCGGCGAGCCTGACGCCGAAGCTGCGGCGCGACAGCGACGAGCTGCGCGGCTTCCTCGAGTTCCTCGTCGCGGAGATCTCCCATCCGGGCCTCGCGGCGACGGTGCGGCAGGTGCTCGAACGCCACGACCTCGCCGCCTTCCCGGCGACCCCCGACGATCACCACTCCTACGCGGGCGGGCTGCTCGAGCACACGGTCTCGGTCGCCACGCTCTGCCGCGAGACGGTGCAGCTCCATCCGCGGCTTCGCTCCGAGCTCCTGATCGCGGCCGCGATCGTCCACGACGTCGGCCGGACGGTCGAGCTCTCGCCCGGCCCGACGTTCGCCCCGACCGAGGAGGGCCGCCTGCTCGGACACGTCCACCTCGGCGTGCTCGAGATCGAGGAGCGGGCGGAGGGCCTGACCCGGTCGCAGCTCGCGGAGCTGCTCCACTGCGTCGCCGTGCACCACGACGGCCGTTCCGCCCGTACGGCCGAGGCGGCCGTCCTCTACCACGCGAACCAGCTCGACGCGAGCGCCGCCACCCGCCCCGCCGGGTGAACGGCCTCGCCCTCGCGCTCGGCGCGAGCCTCGCGTGGGGGGTCGCGGACTTCGTCGGCCCCTGGCAGGCTCGCACCCTCGGCGCGCTGCGGGTGATGCTGTGGGCGCAGCTCGCCGGGATGACCGCGATCGCGATCGTCGTTGCCGCCCGCGGCCAGCCGCCCGACGGCTCGGCCGTCCTCTTCGCGGTGCCGGCGGCTCTCTCGGGAACGCTCGGCCTCTACGCCTACTACCGCGGCATGGCGATCGGAGCGATGGCCGTCGTGGCGCCGATCGCCGGCGCCTCGGCGATCGTGCCGGTCCTGTTCGGGATCCTGACCGGCGACCGGCCCGCTCCCGTGCAGTACGCCGGGATGGCGTGCGCGCTCCTCGGGGTCGTGCTCGCCTCGCAGGAGCACCAGGCGGGCGGGCGGCGCAAGCTGGCCGCCGGGGTCGGCCTGGCGCTGCTCGCGGCGGTCGGCTTCGGCTTCTACTTCCCGCCGATGCATGCAGCCGGTGCGGCCGACCCGCTCTGGGCGTCGCTGATCTTCCGCATCACCTCCTCGGCGGTCGTCCTCGCCGCGGTCGCGGTCCGGCGGCCGGCGCTCGGGCTGACCGGCTGGAAGATCGCCGTGGTGATCGGGGTCGGGCTCGGCGACACGCTCGGCAACTTCCTCTTCGCCGCGTCCGCGGGCCGGGGCGGCCTCGTCAGCCTCACCTCGGTGCTCGCGTCGCTCTACCCGATCGTGACGGTGCTGCTCGCCTCCGTCGTCCTGCACGAGCGGATCGCGCGCCTGCAGGCGGTCGGCGTCGCGCTGACGCTCACAGGTGTCGTCCTGATCGCGGCCTAGTGCGGCCTCTCACAACCTTGCACCTGAAACCCGTCACGGGCTCGCAGACGCCTGAGCCCCTCGCCGAGGTGCCGTGATGACCCCAGCCGCAGCCTCAGAGACGATCAGCGGGCCTTCGCGCCCGAAGCGGCGATGAAGTAGCCGTTCGCCGTCGTGCACACGGTGAGGGACCACCCGACAGCCGCGACCTCGCGCTCGAGATCCGCCGGCTTCCACAAGCGCTCGACGATGTCGAACTCACGACCATCCGAGAGGCGACGCCGGGCGACCTCGCCGGCCGAGCTCACCCTGTAGCGAGCGAGGCCGAGCCGGGCGTTGTCGACGAGGAACACGCGGCCCTCCGGCTTCAACGCCCGACCGACGAGTTGCCAGAACGCGTCGAAGTGCTGGCTCGGCACGTGCGCGTGCCAGAAACTGAAGAAGCAGATGTCGAACTCGCGCGGCGGCTGCCAGTCAAACACGTCGGCGAGGACGTACTCGGCCGCACCGTCCGTCCGCGCCCGGTTCAGCTCGAGCACCTCGGCAACTGCGTCGAGGGCGGTTACACGATCCGCAAAGCGAAGGAGCTGCCGGGTCCACACCCCGGTGCCGGCGGCGAGCTCGAGGACGTCGCCCCGCGGCCCGAACGCTTCGAGCGCGGCCTCGAGCTCTCGTACGTCGGCGAACCAGCGGGCTTCGCTCTCGGGGTCGAGCGCGTAGGCATCGCGGCGGAACCACCAGTCGTCGTACTCGGGCGCCCGCTCGCGGTAGTACCGCCGCTGTTCGGCCAACACGCGCGCGACCGTGGCCTCGTCCACACCATCGAAGCTATCCGGCGGCGCGGTTGCCTCGGTGTTTCAGGCGCGACGTCGTGAGCGGCCGCACTAGACGTTGAAGCGGATGTTGAGGACGTCGCCGTCGGCGACGACGTAGGTCTTGCCCTCGAGGCGCTGGAGGCCGCGGCGCGCGACCTCGGCGTGCGAGCCGGCGTCGACGAGGTCCTGCCAGTCGACGACCTCGCAGCGGATGAAGCCGCGCGCGATGTCGGAGTGGATCGCCGCCGCCGCGTCGAGCGCCGTCTGGCCGCGGCGCAGCGTCCAGGCGCGCGTCTCCTTCTCGCCGGCGGTGAAGAACGTGACCAGGTCGAGCGCCTCGCCGAGCCGGCGGACGATCTCCTCGAGCGCCGAGGGGCCGTCGCGAAAGGCGGCCGCCTCCGCCTCGGGCAGCTCGGCGAGCTCGGCCTCGAGCGCGAGGTCGATCCCGGCCGGGCCGTTCTCGACGCGCGAGCAACGGCTTGGTCGTCGAGCGGCTCGAGCTCGCCGGGCAGCTCCCCCGCCAGGTCGGCGAGCGACGTCCCGGCCTCGACCTCGGCGAGGACCTCGCGCAGCCGCTCGACCTCCGCGCGGAGCTTCGGGTCCCCCGACTTCGCCTGCTTGCCGACCCGCTCGAGCCGTCCGGCGACGTGGTCGCGGTCGGCGACGAGCAGCTCCAGCTTCAGGTTCTCGAGGGCGGCCGCCGGGTCGGCGCCCGCCGAGAAGCCGTCGAGGACGGCGAGCAGGGCGTCGACCTGGCGGAGGTTCCCGAGCAGGGCCGGCCCGGTCCCGGGGACGTCCGAGACGCGGATCGTCGCCGGGGTCACCTTGCTTGGCCGAGACGACGGCGGCGAGCGCGGCGAGCCTCGGGTCGGCGATCTCGGCGATGCCGACGTGCGTCTTGCCGTACTCGCCTCCGCCGGCACGCGTCAGCGCGGTGAAGAGCGTCGTCTTGCCGGCGCCTGGCAGCCCGACGATCCCGGTCTCGAGCGCCACGGTCGCTGCTGCACCTCCCCGGCGGTCTAGAGCGACGCGCCGAAGCCGACGCGGCTCTCGCGGGCGTGACGCTTCACGAACGCGATCATGCGCACGACCGCGGTGTAACGGCCGTCCTCGGCGTCGAAGCTGACCGCCTCGGGCGAGCCCTTGGCGAGCGCCGCCTCCAGCTCGTCGACGACCTCCGGCGCGACGTTCACCGTCAGCGACTGGCCGCTTCGAAACGCGATCTCGACCCGGATCCGCTCGCTCTCAGCCATGCGCGACCAGCTCCGCGAGCACGCCGCCGGTGGCGTGCGGGTGGACGAAGGCGATCTCCATCCCGAGCAGGCCCCGCCGGGGCTTCGTGTCGATCAGCTCGGCGCCCGCTGCCGCCAGCCGGTCGAGCTCGCGGCCGACGTCGTCGACCTCGAAGGCGACGTGGTGCATGCCGGGCCCGCGCCGCTCGAGGAAGCGGCCGACCGGGCGTCTCGGCCGCGAGCGAGGCGAGCAGCTCGATCCGGCCCTCGCCGACCCGCAGGAGCGCCGTCTCGACCCCCTGCTCGTCGATCGTCTCGCGCAGCTCGAGCTCGGCGCCGAACAGGCGCCGGTAGACGTCGACGGCCTCGTCGAGGTCGGCGACCGCGACCCCGAGATGGTGGATGCCGGACGCGCGCACGAGAGCCCGATCCTACCGGTGCGGTTGAGAATCGCGCGCGAACGTGCGAGCATCGGCGCGATGCGGTTCGTGCCCGCGCGCTGGCTCGCCGCGGCCGCCCTGCTCCTCGGCCTGCTCCTCGCCGGCTGCGGCGGCTCGAGCGGCCCGCGCGACAACGGCATCAGCAAGGAGACGCCGGCGCAGATCATCGCCGAGGTCAAGGCGGCGGTCGCGACGGCGACGAGCGTCCACGTCGTCGGCGCCGGCAGCTCGAGCGGGACGAGCCTCGCCCTCGACCTGCAGCTCGTCGCGGGCAAGGGAGGCGCGGGCACGTATCTCCGACAACGGCCTGACGATCCAGATCGTCCGGATCGGGCAGAAGCTCTACTTCAAGGGCGGCGAGGCCTTCCTGCGCCAGTACGCCGGCGCCGCGGCGCCGCTGCTCGCCAACAGGTGGTTCGTCGTCTCCGCGAGCCGGCCGGGCTTCGCGAGCTTCGGGCAGCTGACCGACATCGTCACGCTGACCGGCCACATCCTCGCCTCGCACGGGACCGCTCGCCAAGGGCGAGACGACGACGATCGGCGGCCAGCCGGCACTCGCGATCACCGACACGACGGGCGGCGGCACCCTCTACGTCGCGACGACCGGGCCGGCCTACCCGCTGCAGCTGCGGCCCGAGACGGGCAAGACGGGCCTGATCTCCTTCAGCGACTGGGACAAGCCGGTGACGCTGACCGCCCCGCCGAGCCCGGTCGACTACGCCAAGCTGACCGGCGGCTGATCGCTGTCGGCCTCGGCGGCGACCGCCTGCGGCACGCCGACCGCGTCCGAGGCGCTCGACTCGCGCGCGACGTCACCGAAGAGCGCGAGCAGCTCCTCGCGGTTGAGCGTCTCCTTCTCGAGCAGCTCGGCCGCGACGCGGTCGAGCAGGCGGCGGTGTTTTGCGATCAGCCGTAGCGCCTCGGTGTAGGCCTGCTCGGTGAGCCGTGACTGCTCGTGGTCGCGCATCCGCTTGCTCTCCTCCGAGAGCGCGTAGTTGTCGGCGCGCATCGTGCGCGCGGCGGCGCCCTCGCCCATGCCGTACTCGAAGACCATCGCGCGGGCGAGCTCGGTCACCTTCTCCAGGTCGTTGGCCGCGCCGTTTGTGACGCGGCCGAAGACGACCTGCTCGGCGGCGCGGCCTGCCAGCGTCACGACCATCCAGTCGACCAGCTCCTCCTTCGTGTGCAGGTAGCGCTCCTCCTCGGGGAGGTTGAGCGTGTAGCCGAGCGCGTTGCCGCGGGCGATGATCGTCGCCTTCTGCACGGGCGAGACGGCGCTCATCAGGTGCGCCATCAGGGCGTGGCCCCCCTCGTGGTAGGCGAGGATCCGCTTCTCCTTGGGCGTGATCACGCGCCGCTGCTGCAGCCCGGCGATGACGCGGTCGAGCGCGTGCTCGAAGTCGGAGCCCTCGAGCTGCAGCGCGTCCCTGCCGGCCGGCCGAGATCGCCGCCTCGTTGCAGATGTTGGCGAGGTCGGCGCCGGTCAGCCCGGCCGTTCGGCGCGCGACGAGCTCGAGATCGACGTCGAGCGCGAGCGGCTTGCCGCGGGTGTGGACGGCGAGGATGTCCTTGCGCCCCTTCAGATCGGGCGGCTGGACGAGGATCTGGCGGTCGAAGCGGCCGGGGCGCAGCAGCGCCGGGTCGAGGTCCTGGAGCCGGTTCGAGGCGCCCATGACGACGACCTGGTCGCGGGAACCGAAGCCGTCGAGCTCGACGAGGAGCTGGTTCAGCGTCTGGTCCTGCTCGCGGTTGAACGAGTGGCCGCTGCGCGCCCGGCCGACCGCGTCGAGCTCGTCGATGAAGACGATCGCCGGGCGCGTTCTTGCGCGCCTCGTCGAAGAGCTTGCGGATGCGGGCAGCGCCGAGCCCGGCGAACATCTCGACGAAGGCCGAGGCGCTCTGGGCGTAGAAGCGCGCACCCGACTCGTTCGCGACCGCCTTCGCCGCCAGGGTCTTGCCGGTCCCGGGCGGTCCGTGGAGCAGGATCCCCTTCGGCACCTGGGCGCCGAGACGCGCGAACCGCTTCGGGTCGCGGAGGAAGTCGACGACCTCCTGGAGCTCCTCCTTGGCCTCGTCGAGCCCGGCCACCTCCTCCCAGGTGACCGACGACGACGAGCCGGGGGTGATCTCGGTCGGCTTGACCCGCGGCACCAGCTTCATCGTGCGGAAGAGCAGCAAGACGACGACGCACATGAGCAGGAAGAACATGACCGGGAGCCAGGTCAGCGCGAATGCTGTGCATGGTCGACGAGAGGCTCGCCAGGAGTCCCATTGCTGCCTCATCGGCAGCGGACGGTCTCCGCTAAAGCGGGAGGGGCTCGGAGCGCTTCGAGCTCGAGGCAGGCGGCGAGCGCCGCCTCGGCGACTTCGAGCTGCTCCGGGCTCGGCTCGGCTGTCGAGAGCCGGTGCTGCAACTCGTGGCCCGGCCGCGCGAGGGCGCGGGCGAGCCGTCGCTCGGGGTTCCGCTGCATCCAGCCGAAGATCTCGGTCGAAGCGGCGACGGCGCCCAGCGACGCGGCGAGGCGTGCCGCCGGCCGGACGTCGGTCGGGCGCGCGCGCGGCGAGCAGGTTGCCGAGCGCGGTCGTCGCGAGCAGCGGCCCGACGAGGTGACCGCCGCAGCGCTCGTGCTCCTTGCCGGTCGGGCGCGTCGTGCTCGTAGCTGCCGATCGCGATGTGCTCGGCGCCGTGGTAGCCGGCGAGCGAGCCGCCGCGGAGCGCGAGCAGCGCCGGAGCGATCGCGAGCAGGCCCGCGACCAGCTCCTGGCTGGTCGTCGAGAGCCGGCTGCGGCGGATCCCGTGCAGCGCGACCGCCGCCCCGGCGGTCGAGGCGACCATGGTGCCGCCCTCGAACGGCAGCCGCGCCTCGGGCAGGGCACGCTTCAGGCGCGGCAGGACGGCGAAGGACTCCGCGAGCCGCGCCGGGCCGCGCAGAAGCGGCTGCGTGACCCGTGAGCCGATCAGCCGCTTGCGTTCGGCGACGACCTTCAGCCGGCCGTCGTCGGTCCGAACCGCGCACGCCCAGGAGGTCGGGCCGTGCACGAGCACGCCGTTGCCGAGCGCCATCCCGCCGAGCCTGACCTTCTCGGCGGGCTGCTCGCTTGCCTCGTCACGCTTCTTGGCCATCGCCAGAAGGGTACTCGTCGCGTACCTGCTCGAGCAGAGCCTGGAGCCGGCCGGCAACCTCGCCGCGGCGAAGCTCGCGGCCGTCGACCGCGACCACCGGCATGATCTCGCGCACCGCGGAGCTCGTGAACGCCTCGTCCGCGTTGAGCAGCGCCGGCAGCCGTGAACGCTCCCTCACGGAGGCGGTAGCCCGCCCGGCGGGCGATCGCGGCGACCGCGCCCCGGGTGACGCCGGGCAGAACGCCCGTCGTCGAGCGACGGGGTGACGAGGACATCCTCCTGACGCCACCAGATGTTCGACATCGTCCCCTCGAGCACCGTCTCGCCGTCGCCGAGGTAGATGGCGTCGTCGGCGCCGCGCTGCTCGGCCTGCGCGATCGCGGCGAGCGCGGTCGCGTAGCTCGTCGCCTTGACTCCGGTCAGGAGCCCGGCGTCATGGGAGCGGACGGTGACGACGGCGAGCCCGCGTGCCCGCAGCTCGGCGAGCCCCGCGGGCAGCGGCCCGACGGTGGCGAGCAGCGTCCGCGCCGTCCGGAACAGCCGCAGCACCCCCTCGTCGGCGCCTGCGGCCTCGACCGCCTGCGAGCGCGAGCGCCGCCGCCCCTGTCGGCGGCAGCAGCCTGAGCGCGAGCGCGGAGCGCTCGAGGCGGTCGAGATGAGGCGTGAGCAGAACGGCGCGGCCGCCGCGGATCCGCACGGTCTCGAACGCCGCCGCCCCGCGCAGCAGCGCCTCGTCGTCCGGGTAGAAGACCGGTTCGGCCGGGTCGACGAGGCCGCGGCCGTGCGACCGCGGCGGCGAGCAGCGCGGTCATGCCGCCACGAGTCCGCCGACGGCGGCGAGCAGCGGTCGCGCCTTGACCCAGGACTCCTCGATCTCGGCCTCGGCGTCCGAGTCCCAGACGATGCCGCCGCCGACCCAGAGGTGCGCCCGGCCCTCGGCAACGGCGAACGTCCGGATCGTCAGCGCCAGGTCGAAGTCGCCGTCGGGCGAGATCGTGCCGAGCGCGCCCATCGAGGCGCCGCGCCCGACCGGCTCGAGCGAGGCGATCACGTCGACCGCCGCGATCTTCGGCGCGCCCGTGACCGAGCCGCCCGGGAAGACCGCCGCCAGGATCTCGGCGAGGCCGGCACCGGGCCGAAGCGTCCCCTCGACGCGTGAGACGAGGTGGCTGACGCCGGCGAGCTCGCGCGGCGCCATCAGCTCCGGCCAGGCAACCGAGCCGGGGCGGCAGACGCGGGCGAGGTCGTTGCGGACGAGGTCGACGATCATGACGTGCTCGGCGCCGTCCTTCTCCCCGTCGACCTCGACGCCTGCCGGCCGGGTGCCCTTGATCGGCGCCGTCACGAGCCGGGAGCCGCGCCGGGCGAGCAGGAGCTCGGGCGAGGCGGACACGACCGCCCAGCCGCTGCCAACGAGCGGGCGGGGCTGCAGCGGGCGGAGGTGGCGCAGCCCGAGCGCGAGCGCCCAGGGGTCGCCCACGAACGGGGCGGCGAGGTGCTGGACGAGGTTTGCCTGGTAGACCTCGCCGCGCGCGATCGCGGCGCGCACCTCCTCGATCGCCGCTGCGTAGCCCTCGTCATCCCAGCTCCGCTCCCACTCGCCGAGCTCGTAGCCCGCGGTCGAGACGCGTGCCGGCCGGGAGGCTCGGCGAACCCGGCAGGCGAGGAGGGGCAGCGGGCACGGCTCGGGTGGCGCCGGCGCCGCCGAGCGGCGCAGCGATGTCGAGAGGCCGTAGCCGAGGTAGAGGTCGGCCACCACCCCCTCGCGCCGCCAGAACGGTGCCAGGTAGTGCTCGAGCTCCGCAAGGGCGCCGTCAGCGTCGTACAGCTCGAGCACGGCCCGAGCCTCGACTCAGCGCCGCTGCCCGAGCGTCAGCAGGTAGCGCCGGGGCGCGCGGATCCGGCCGCCCTCGCGGTAGCTCTCGTAGAACTCGACGAGCGCCTGATGGAACGCCTCGCCGCGCGCCGGTTCCAGCTTGTCCATCAGCGCGATCACGGGCGGCGAGGAGCTGGAGAACAGGTCCCAGAGCTCCTCGCCGGAGTCGGCGTCGATCCAGAGGGTGCCGTCGACGAACTCGAGCTCGAAGTCTTCGCCGAGCATGTCCTCGACGTGGTCCTCCCGGCCCCATTCGGTCGCCTCGCGTCCTTCGAGCGGCTCCTCGGTGAAGCGGCGGTAGAGCTCGCCGAGCTTCGGGTTCGGCTTCCAGGCCGTGAACCCGAGCCGGCGCGCCGGGACGGGCGACACGCGCCAGCTCGCCGGCGACGTTCGCATGGTCCGAGGCGCTGATGAAGCCGAAGGCGGACGCGACCACGTCGAACTCGGCGTCCTCGTAGGGGAGGTACTCGACGTTGCCGACCTCGAAGCGGACCTCGAGGCCGGCCGAGACGGCATCCTCGTGCGCCTGCTCTGCGAGCGGCGCGGAGCTGTCGATCGCCGAGACCTGGGCGCCTGCACGGGCCGCGCGGAGCGCCACCGAGCCCGCGCCCGAGCCGACGTCGAGCCAGGCCTCACCCGGGCGCGGCCCGAGCCGCTCGACGAGCTCGTCGTGAACTGGTTCGAGCACCGCCTCCAGCCGCTCGTACATCCCTTCGCTCCAGAGATCCGTGACCACGCCGCACCGGGAGCATACTGACCGCGTGGGAAGTCTCTTCGACGAGGCCGCCGAGCGCCGGCTGCCGGCGGTGGCGCCGCTCGCGCACGCGCCTCCGGCCCGCCCGGCTCGACGCGTTCGTCGGGCAGGAGCACGTGATCGGCCCGGGGCGGGCGCTTCGCCTCGCGGTCGAGGCGGACCGGGTCCCCTCGCTCGTCCTCTTCGGCCCGCCCGGCACCGGCAAGACCACCCTCGCGCGGATCGTCGCCGGGGTGACCGGCGCGGAGTTCGAGGAGCTCTCGGCGGTCTCGGCGACCGTGGCCGCCGTGCGCGAGGTGCTCGCCCGGGCCCGCGAGCGGCTCGGGGCGACGGGGCGGCGCACGATCCTTTTCCTCGACGAGATTCACCGCTTCAACAAGGCACAGCAGGACGCGCTGCTGCCGGGTGTCGAGGACGGCGTCATCACGCTGATCGGCGCGACGACCGAGAATCCGTACTTCGAGCTCAACGCCGCGCTGCTCTCGCGCCTGCAGGTCTACGAGCTCGAGGCGCTCGCGCCCGCCCAGCTCGGCGAGATCGTCCGCCGGGGAGCCGTCGAGCTCGGCGTCGAGCTCGCCCCGGCGCTCGAGGAGCTGATCGCCGCGCGCGCCGGCGGCGACGCGCGCAGCGCCCTCGGCATTCTCGAGCTGGCCGCCCAGACGGCGGCGCCCGGGCCCGTCTCGCGAGCGCACATCGAGGATGCGGCCCGCAAGCGACCGCTCCGCTACGACCGGGACGGCGAGGTCCACTACGACACGATCTCCGCCTGGATCAAGTCGACGCGCGCCGGCGACGTACAGGCGTCCGTCTACTACCTGGCGGTCATGCTCGAAGGCGGCGAGGACGCCCGGTTCATCGCCCGCCGGATGGTCATCCTCGCCTCGGAGGACATCGGCAACGCCGACCCGCGGGCCCTCCTCGTCGCCGTCGCCGCGGCGCAGGCGGTCGAGCACGTCGGGCTGCCGGAGGCGCGGCTGAACCTCGCCCAGGCCGCCGTCTACCTGGCGCGGGCACCGAAGTCGAACGCCTCCTACCGTGCGCTCGCGGCGGCGACCGCCGACGTCCGCGAGCGCGGCCTGCTCGAGCCACCCGCGGCGCTCCGCTCGGCGTCCTATCCGGCCGCCGCCAAGCTCGGCCGCGGCAAGGGCTACCTCAACCCGCACGACGACCCGGCGGGCTTCGCGGTCGACTGCCTCCCCGACGAGCTCAAGGGCCGCGTCTACTACACGCCCTCCGGGGCCGGCGAGGAGTCAGAGGATCCTGGCGCCTAGCGCGCTCGCCGCGAGCTCGACCGCGAGCGCGGCGGTCTCGTTGGCCTCGTCGAGGATCGGGTTCACCTCGACGAGCTCGAGCGAGTCGAGCAGGTCGGACTCGGCGACGAGCTCGAGCGCCAGGTGCGCCTCCCGGTAGGAGAGGCCGCCGCGGACCGGTGTGCCCACCCCGGGGGCGAACATCGGGTCGACCGCGTCGAGGTCGACGCTGACGTGCAGGAACGCCGAGCCCTGCAGCGAGGCGAGCGCCTCGCGCATCACGCGCTCGATCCCGTGCCGGTCGACATCGCTCATCGTGAAGACCCGGACGCCGAGCTCGCCGATCAGCTCCCGCTCGCCCTGGTCGAGCGAGCGAATGCCGACGAGCGCGGCGCGCTCGACCGAGCGCTGCGGCCAGGCGTCGGTGGCAAACCCGGCGCCCGCCGCCCCGAGCGCGGCCGCGAGCGGCATCCCGTGGACGTTGCCGCTCGGCGAGGTGCCGGGCCGGTTGAGGTCACCGTGGGCGTCGAGCCAGAGGACGCCGCCGGCGCCGTGGACCCCGGCCATGCCGCCGAGCGTCCCCATCGCGATCGAGTGGTCGCCCCCGAGCACGAGCGGCACGTGCCCGGCCTCGCAGGCCTCGCCGACGAGCCTCGCGACGCGCGCGCAGGAGCGCATGATCGCGCCGAGGTACCGCGCCTGCGGATCGCCCACCTCTGTCGCCTCCGGCACGCCTGCCTCGACGTCGCCCCAGTCGACGCAGGCCCGTCCGAGCCCTGCGATCCGTTCCTGCAGGCCGGCGTAGCGGATCGCCGACGGGCCCATGTCGACGCCACGGCGCCCGGCGCCGAGATCGAGCCCGGCACCGATCAGCGCGACCGGCCGTATCCGCGTGTTCATGCTGCCGCGAAGGCTAACCTCGCCGGGCCGGGTGGCCCGAGGCGGGGACGGCAGACTCGGGCGCGGCTAGACTGGCCGTCTCGCGGCGAGGTAGCTCAGCTGGTAGAGCACACGGCTGAAAACCGTGGTGTCGCCGGTTCAAGTCCGGCCCTCGCCATTTTCGCCCGGCCGCGGCGGCGCTCAGAGCACCGGCCGGATCAGCACCTCGTCGCCGGCGCCGCTCTCGGTCAGGGCGGCGGCGCTGCCGCCGTTGATCGCGATCCCGTACTTGCCGTAGGAGCCCTCGTAGAGGATCAGCTCGCCGCGACTCGCGTCCGCGTAGGTCTCGGCCAGGACGGCGTAGTAGGGCGTGAGCGCGAGTCTGAGCTCGACCCGGTCGCCGGCGGCGAGGCCGAGCGCCTCGATCTCCGTCCCGGAGACGTTGAGCTCGAGGTTGCCAAACCGGTCAACATCGACCACGGTCGCGACGAGCTCTCCCGCGATCACGAGCGCCGGTGTCAGGTCGAGCCGGACGAGGCTCGCCAGATCGACCTCGTCGCCGAGATCGTCGAAGTGGGCTCCGGCGGCCAGGTGGGCGGCGACCGGCGCGAAGATGTCGCGGGCGTGGAAGGTCCGCGAAACCCGCTCGAGGTGGTAGCGGGGATTGGTCAGGCTACGTGCCGCCTCGATCCCCGCACTGTCGGCCGCCAGGAGGAGGAGACCGTTGTCAGGTCCGACAAAGACACGGCCCTCGCCGGTCGTGATCGCGACGCCACGCCGGTCGCTCCCGACCCCCGGGTCGACCACGGCGAGGTGGACGGCCGGCGGCAGGTAGGGGACCGAGCGGGCCAGCACGAGCGCGCCCTGCAGCACCGCCTGCGGCGCGATCCCATGCGTGATGTCGAGAAGCTGCGCGTCGCGGGCGATCCCCTTCATGACGCCGCGGCAGACGCCGACGAAGTCGTCCTGGAGCCCGAAGTCGGTCAGGAACGTGATGTACTCGAACATCTAGCGCCGCTGGGCGTACTCCGCGACGGCCGCGACCAGCCCGTCGAGGTCGTGCGTCTTCGCCTCGACCGCGACCTCCAGGCCGACCGAGCCCGCGACCTTCGTCGTCTCCGGGCCGATCGAGACCGCCGGCGCCGAGCCGCCGATCCAGGCGTAGGCGCGGGCCGCGGAGCCGGAGGCCAGCACGACCACGTCACCCGCCGGCGGCTCGGGCTCGAGCAGCACCGTCGCGTAGAGCGGGACGAAGTCGGCCCCGAGGGCGTCGATCGGGCCGCGGCGCGAGTTCTCGGCGGCGAGGAAGATCACCCTGCCCTCGGGCCGGGGGAACTCCTCGACCATCATCTCGGCCGTCGAGACGGTCGCCACGAACGACGGCTCGATCCCGTGCCGCCGCAGCGTCTCGGCGGTCCCGGGGCCGACGGCGGCGACCTTCGGCAGATTGCGGGCCCGCCGGGCGACCTCGTCGGCACCGTTCGGGCTCGTCACGATCGCCCACTCGTAGCCGGCGCAGTCGATCGGGTCGTCCGAGGTACGGACGATCTCGATCAGCGGGCACTCGACCACGTCGAGCCCGAGCTCCTCGAGCCGCCCGACGAGCGGCTGGGCCTGCGCGCGCGGCCGGGTGACGATCACCTTCACGCCGCACGCCTCCTGGACGCGGCGAGGAGCGCCGCCGCGACGGCGGCCGGATCGTCGCCGCTCGCACGCTCGAGCCAGCTCCCGTCCTCGGCGGCGATCAGCGCGGTCAGCAGACGGCCGTCGTGGTGGGCGGCGACGGGGGCGAGGCAGCCGGCGCCGATCACGGCGACGCAGGCGCGCTCGGCCTCGACGCGGCGTCGCGTCTCGGCCGAGTCGCCGGCGGCGACGAGCTCCTCGCCGCCGACGCGGACCTGGAGTGCGAGCGCGCCCTGGGCCGCCTCGGGCAGCATCGTCGCGAGCGGCAGCCGCAGCCCGATCCGGTCGGCCGAGGCCGAGCCGGTCGAGCCCGCAGGCGGCGAGGACGAGCGCGTCGAGACCGCGCTCCTGTCCCTTGCGCAGACGGGTGTCGATGTTTCCGCGCAGCGGCTCGACGGAGATCGTCGGCTCGAGCGCGAGCAGCTGGGCCCGCCGGCGGACGGACGCGGTCCCGATCCGCATTCCCGGCTCGAGCGCGGCGGCGCCGACGAGCGCATCGCGTGGGTCGTCGCGCTCCAGGTACGCGCCGACCACGAGCCCGGCGGTATCGGTCGAGGTCATGTCCTTCGCCGAGTGGACGGCGACGTCGATCCGGTCGGCGAGCAGCGCCTCCTCGATCTCCTTGACGAAGACGCCGCGCTCGCCGATCTGCCCGAACGGGCTCTTGCGGTCGCGGTCACCGGCCGTCGTGATCGGCACGATCGCCACCTCGTGGCCGGCGCCGCGAACCACCGCCGACGCGAGCTCGGCCTGGGTCAGCGCGAGCCGCGAGCCGCGAGACCCGATGCGGACGAGCACCGCGGCCTCAACCCTGCCCGTCGAGCCCGAACAGGTAGCGGATCGCCTCGGCGTAGGCCTCGCCGTCGCCGTCGGCGGCCGCCTGCTTCATCCGGACGGTCGGCTCGTGCAGGAGCTTGTTGAGGATCTGCGCGGTGACGGCCTCGAGTCGCCGACGCTCCCCCTCGGGCAGCGAGGAGAGCTTCGCGAGCTCGGCGGAGCGGATCCCCTCGGCGTAGACCCGCAGCGACGAGATCGCCGGCACGACCTCGAGCGAGGCCCGCCACTCGCGGAACCGCTCGGCCTCCTCGACGACGAGTCGCTCGGCGACCTCGGCCTCGGCGCGGCGGCCCGCGATCGTCTCGCTGACAACAGCCTCGAGGTCGTCGATGTCGTAGAGGAAGCAGCCGTCCAGCTTGTGCACGGCCGGGTCGACGTCACGCGGCACGGCGATGTCGATGAAGAAGAGCGGGTGCCGCCGCCGCGCCGGGACGTCTTTCGGCTCGATCACGACGCCCGGGGCTGCGGTCGAGGTGAGAACGACGTCGACCTCGCCAAGCCTGCCGGCCACCTCGTCGAGGGCCAGCGGCGCGGCCCCGAAGCGGGCGGCGAGCTCCGCGGCCCCCTCGGCGCTGCGGTTGGCGACGAAGGCGATCGAGGCACCGCGGGCCGCCAGGTTGCCGGCGGCGAGCTCGCCGATCCGCCCGGCGCCGACGAGCAGCACCTTCCGGCCCGAGAGATCACCGAAGACCTGAGCCGCGAGCGCTGCCGCCGCGGCCGGCACCGAGGCCGGGCTCTCGCCGATCGCCGTCTCCGTCCGGACGCGCTTGCCGAGCTGGAGCGCCTGGCGGAAGACGCGATCGAGGAGCGGCCCCGGCGAGGCGGCGTCGAAGGCCGCCCGCACCTGACCGAGGATCTCGCTCTCGCCGGGGATCAACGAGTCGAGACCGGCCGAAACCCGGAAGAGGTGGAGCGCCGCGGCGTCGTCGTGCATCCGGTAGGCGACCGAGCGCAGCGGCTCGCCGGCCAGCTCCTCGAGCGAGGAGAGGGCGCGAGTGCCGTCGTCCCCGGCGAGGTAGACCTCGGTGCGGTTGCAGGTCGAGAGACAGACGGCGTCGCCGAGCGCACGGGCGAGCGACGCGGCACGCTCGAGCGGGAGCGCGACCCGCTCGCGCAGCTCGACCGGGGCGACGTGGTGCGAGATGCCGACGAGCGAGAGCGTCAAAAGTGGCTCCCGGCGAGGACGACCCGGGCGAGGATGACGAGCGCGAACCCCGCCAGCGCCAGGTAGGCGGCGCGGCGGCCGCTCGCCCGCTGGGCGACGAGGCCCGCGTAGACGAGCCACGTGACGCAGGCCGCCGCCATGGTCGAGTCGAACGGCTTGCCGCTCTCGCGAAGCCGGACGAAGCCGGCGATCAGCCCGACGGTGAGGAGCGGCAACGAGATCGCGATCGTGCGCACGGTCAGCCGCTCGAGGACGACGAGCGAGGGCAGCCGCAGGCGGAGGATGTCGGGGGCGTGGCGCTTCAGCCGCTCGCTCCTCGACCAGGTAGAGCGTCGCGAGCGCGGCCGCGAGCGTGAAGCCGGCGAACGCCGCGAGGACGAAGCCGACGTGGATGGTCAGAAACAGGTTCGAGTAGTGCGAACGCTCGCCGGCGGCGGTGCCGCCGCCGACCCGGGCGGCGACGAAGAGCAGCGCCGCGAGCGGCATGACGGTGAGCCCGAGCAGCCGGTAGCGCTGCTGGCAGCCCCAGATCAGGTAGGCGCCGACGACGAGCCAGACGAACAGGTTGAGCGACCCCGCCCAGGTCGACCAGGGGAAGCCGTCGACGCCGGCCGCCTGCACGGCCAGGAGCGCGGTCTGCGCCAGCCAGCCGACCCGCACCCCCCAGGTGGCGAGGCGGGTGTAGCGGGGCGAGCTGTAGGCGATCGCGGCCTCGCCGTAGCCGAGGATCGCGGGCCAGAAGAGAAGCTCAGCCACGCTCCGAGTCCCGCTCGCGCAGCTTCTCGACGAGCTCGCCGACCTGACGCTGCAGTCGCTGGAGCTTCGAGGCGATGATCAGGACGTAGGCGAGCATCGCCACGAAGACGACGAGGTAGGCGGCGGCGGTGTACTTCTCGGACGGGGTCACGCGAGCAGCTCCCGGAGCTCGCGCAGCTGCAGGTCGAGCCGCTTCCCGGCGAGCTCGATCTGGTAGAGCGTCGCGAACAGGAAGACCATCGCGAGCCAGCAGACGCAGAAGGTGAGGAACTGCGAGTGGGTCATCTGCGGCCCGTGGAGCGTGAAGACCACCGGATGGATGATGCTGCGCGAGAGCCGGATCGCGAGGAACGAGATCGGGATCAGCACGACGCCGAAGAGGGCGTAGACGGCGCACATGTTCGCGCGCGCGAGCCCGGGCTCGACCGAGAAGCGGAGCATGAAGTAGGCGCAGTAGAAGAGGAACAGGACCAGGAAGAGGACGAGCTGGTCGTCGCCCCAGACCCACCAGACCCCCCACGAGATCCGGGCCCAGATCGAGCCCGTCAGCAGCGTCAGCGAGCCGAAGATGACGCCCTGGTGGATCGCGACGTAGCTCTCGAGGTCGGCGTCGGCGTCCTGCTTCCAGAGATGGCGGAGCGCCTTCCAGGCTCCCCAGCCGAAGCAGGTGTACGCGGTGAGCGCGATCGGGACGTGGAAGTAGAAGATCTTCTGCGAGAGGCCCTGATTGGCGTCGATCGGCGCGTAGAAGAAGATGAGCGCGATCGCGAGCGCGAAGAGCCCGGTCGTGATCGCCGCCAGCACCGGCAGCGAGATCCGCGGAGCCTTGCTCATCGAGGAAATCGTAGACGGGTGAGGTGCTCTGGGTTCATGTCTCCGCGACGACGTACTCGAAGGCGCTCCAGGAGAGCAGGACGAAGACGGCGTCGTAGAGCGCGAGGAAGGCGAGGTACCGCGTGTGGGTGACGACGCTCGCCCCGACCCCGCCCGACGACGATCGGGATCGAGAGCGGCAGGAAGAGGAGCGGCAGGATCAGCTCGCGGGCACGGCCGGCGACCGCCATCGCGCCGGTCAGCGTGCCGACGGCGCAGATGCCGATGTCGGCGAGGACGACGGCCGCGACCGTTCGCCAGCCCACCGCGTGGAAGAAGAGGCCGAACGCGGGCAGGGCGACGAGCTCGGCGAGGCCGAGGAAGCAGAAGACCGAGATCGACTTCGCGAGCCAGATCGCGCTCCGGTCGCAGGGAGCGAGGATCAGCGCGTCGAAGAGGCCCTGCTCCCGCTCGGGCACGAAGGCGCGGGTGAGACCGAGCAGAGCGGTGAAGACGATCGCGGTCCAGAGGAGGCCGATCGCGACCTTCGGGCTCGCACCGGTCGGGACGGCGAAGTGGAAGATCACGAGCGCCGAGAGGACGAAGAGGAGCATCGCCGGCACGGTCTCCTTCGCGCGCAGCTCGATCAGCAGGTCCTTGCGGGTGAGCGCGGCGACGTCGGCGAAGTAGCTCATCCGAACGCGAGCCTCTGCGTCGCGAGCCGCTCGACCCGGCCGGGGTCGTGGGTGGCGACGACGACCGCGCTCTCGGGGGCGAGCTCGTCGAGCGTCTCGTCGAGCAGCGCCGAGCCGGCCTCGTCGAGCGCGTTGAACGGCTCGTCGAGCAGAACGAGCCGGGGCTCGTGCAGGAGCACGCGGCAGAGCCCGAGCCGCTGGCGCATTCCACGGGAAAACGTCGAGACGCGCTCGTCGCGGACCTCCCAGAGCCCGAAGCGCTCGAGCAGCATCCCGATCCGCTCGGCCCGCTCGGGCAGCCGGTACAGCCGCCCGAAGAGGTGGAGGTTCTCGAGCGGCGTCAGCTCGCGATAGACGAGCGGCTCGTGCCCGAGGTAGCCGATCAGGCCGCGGTCCGGCAGCGAGACCTCGCCCGCGCGTCGGCGCGTCGAGGCCGGCGAGGACGCGCAGGAGCGTCGTCTTCCCCGAGCCGTTCGGGCCCGTCACGAGCAGGAAGCCCCCGAGGTCGAGACTGACGTCGACCTTGTCGAGGACGCGCTTGTCGCCGAAACGCTTCGTCAGCCTGCTCACCGAGACCACGGCGCGACACGGTACCGGGGCGTGGTGCGGGGCGGCTTGCGCCTCGGCGACCTCAGACGACGCCGGCGAGGACGAACGCGAAGAAGGCGATGCTGATGACGCCGTTCATCGTGAAGAAGGCCGCGTCGAGACGGCGCAGGTCGTTCGGACGGACGAGCGAGTGCTCGTAGGCGAGCAGGCCGGCCACCGCGGCGACGCCCGCCCAGTACCACCCGTCGACCGGGAGTCCGAGGCCGACGGCGATCAGGAGCAGCACGGTCGCCAGATGGAGCAGGCGGGCGCCGAGAAAGGCGCCGCGCTCGCCGAAGCGCACGGCGACGGAGTGGAGCCCCTGCGCGCGGTCGACCTCGACGTCGAAGAGCGAGTAGAAGAGGTCGAAGCCGGCCACCCAGGTGGCGACGGCGCCGCCGAGCGCCCACGCCTGCCAGGGGATCGTGCCGGTGATCGCGACCCAGCCCCCGATCGGCGCGAGACCGTCGACGGCGCCGAGCCAGAAGTGGCAGAGCCACGTGAATCGCTTCAGGTACGGGTAGATGACGAACGCGGCGACCGGGATCGGCCAGAGCCAGCGGACGACGGGGTTGAGCTGCCAGACGGCGATCAGGAACACCGCGAGCGAGGCGAGCGAGAAGACGACGACGGCGGTGACCGTCAGCGCTCCCGAGGGCAGCTCGCGCCCTGCGGTGCGCGGGTTCGCCGCGTCGATCCCCATGTCGATCAGCCGGTTGAGCGCCATCGCGAGCGAACGGGCCCCGGCCATCGCGACCGTGATCCAGAGCAGGTCGTGCGCCGGCGGGACGCCGTCGACGGCCAGGAAGGCGCCGACGTAGGCGAACGGCAGCGCGAAGATCGTGTGCTCGACCTTGATCAGGCGGGCGAAGAGCCGGGCGCGCGTCATTGAGCGGTCAGGTGTGGACGTGGTCCGTGGCCGCGCGCTGGTCGGCGAGCAGATTCAGCGCGTGGGTGAGCGCCGGCCGGAGCACGGCGTAGCCGTCGCGGCAGGCCCCCGGCGAGCCCGCGAGGTTGACGACGAGCGTGTTGCCGACCGTGCCCGCGACCGCGCGCGAGAGCAGCCCGTGCGGCGTGCGCGTCAACGCGTCGGCGCGGATCGCCTCGGCGATCCCCGGCGCCTCGCGCTCGAGCACCGAGAGCGTCGCCTCGGGCGTCACGTCACGCGCGGCGAGACCCGTGCCGCCGGTCGAGAGCACGAGATCACTGCTCCTCGCTCAGGTCGACGATCGCGCGGGCGATCTCGCCGCGCTCGTCCGGGACGAGCCGGCGGACGACCTCGAAGCCGTCGGCGAGCAGGAGCTGTTCGAGCGTGTCGCCGCTCGTGTCGTCGGCCTCACCGCGGGAGACGCGGTCGGAGACCGTGAGCACCGCCGCCTTCACGGCTCCTGCTTGGTCTTCTCGACGAGCGTGATCTCGGTGATCGTCATCCCCTTGTCGATCGCCTTCGCCATGTCGTAGACGGTCAGACCGGCGACCGCGACCGCCGTCAGCGCCTCCATCTCGACGCCGGTCGGCGCGGTCGTCTTGGCCGAGGCGGTGATCTCGACGCGGCCCTCGCCGACCGCGAGCTCGACCTCGACGTGGTCGAGCGGCAGCGGGTGGCAGAGCGGGATCAGCGTGCTCGTCGCCTTCGCGGCCATGATCCCGGCGAGCTTCGCCGTCGGGAGCGCGTCGCCCTTCGGCAGGTCGCGCAGGCGCCGCGCGGTCGCCGGCGCCATCAGCACGGCCCCGCGGGCGGTCGCCTGGCGCCGCAGCGGCGGCTTGTGGCCGACGTCGACCATACGGACCGCGCCGGAGGACTCATCGACGTGCGAGAGCTTCTGGCTCACGTCGGGAGTCTACGTCGCTACTGCGAGCGTGAGCCGAGCGTGACCGGGACGACCTGGGTGCGTCCGTTCCGCACGACGGTGAACCAGGCAGGCTCGCCCGGGACCATCCGTTCGGCGACGAGGCGCGCGACGTCGTTCGAGCTCATCACCTTCGTGCCGTCGATGGCGATGATCGCGTCGCCGCCGAGCGTCAGCCGCTGGTTCTGCCAGAGCACGGTGCGATGGCCGGGCCGCAGACCGGCCCGCGCGGCCGGGCCGCCGGGGGCGACCGCGTCGACGAGCGCGCCCTGCGTGACCGGGTAGCCGAAGGCCTTCGCGATCGCGGGCGTCAGGTCCTCGGTGACGAGGCCGAGGTAGGCGTAGGAGACGTGCCCCGTGGCCAGGAGCTGCACGAGCGAGCGCTTCGCCGAGTCGATCGGCACCGCGAAGCTGACACCCTCGAAGCCCGATTCGAGGCTCGAGCGGATCTGGGCGTTGATCCCGATCACCCGCCCCTGGGCGTCGAGGAGCGGGCCGCCCGAGTTTCCCTGGTTGATCGGGGCGTCCGTCTGGATCGCGTCGAAGAGCTCGAACGCCGAGGTCAGCGAGGGGATCGTGCGGTCGGTCCCCGAGACGACACCGACCGAGAGCGACGTCTCGGCTCCGAACGGCGAGCCGATCGCCGCGACCGGCTGGCCGACCGCGACGTCGGCCGAGACGCCGAGCGGCACCGGCACGAGCGCGTGGGCCGAGGGCGATACACGGAGGACGCCGACGTCGTCGTAGGGGTCCCAACCGACGATCTGCGCCGGCACCCGGTCACCGTCGCTGAACTGGACGTAGACGGCGCGCGCCGGGGTCTGCACCGACGAGGTGGTCGAGGTCGAGACGATCACGTGTGCCGCGGTCATGATGACGCCAGTGCGGTCGACGACGAACCCCGACCCCTCCTCGAGCGTCGTGCCACCGGGTTTGGCGCCGAAGTACGAGAAGACCGTCACCACCCCGGAGGCGCGCTCGGCGTAGATCCGCTCCGGCTTGAAGCCGCGGGCGAGCACCGGCTTCGAGACGACGACGGTCGAGGGGAGCGCGGCGCGCACCAGCGGCTCGCGGACGAGCACGGTCTGGGGCGACGACTGGTTCCAGTGGCCGTTCTCGGCCGCGAAGAGCGCCCCGCCGGCGCCGGCGAGGGCGGCAAGAAGACAGAGAGCGACTACGAGCGGCGGGCGCACGCACCTAGGATGAAAGCAGGTTCGGCCGAAGATTTCATCCCTTTCGCGCAGGTACCAGCGTCGCCGCCGCCCGGCCGGCCTCGGACGGGAGGACGAGCGTGAAGCGCGTCCAGCCCGGGTCGGACTCGAGCTCGATGTGACCATCCATCAGCTCGGCGAGCTCGCGGGCGATCGCGAGGCCGAGCCCGCTCCCCGACGCGACCGTGCCCCCGAGACGGTAGAAGCGCTCGAACACGGCCTGGCGCGCATCGTCGGGGATTCCCGGCCCGTCGTCCGAGACGGTCAGTGACGCCCGGCCCCCCTCGGCGGCGCTGCTCACCCGGATGGCCGTACCGGGCGGCGTGTGCACGATCGCGTTGTCGAGCAGGATCCGCCCGATCTGCAGCACCCGCTCCTCGTCCGCGCGCGCGTAGGCGGGGCCGCCGGTCTCGAGCTCGAGCAGCTGCTCCCGCGCGGCGATCCGGGGGCCGAACTCGGTCGCGAGCACGTCGCCGACGACGGCCAGGTCGAAGCTCTCGTCGGCGACCGCGAGCCGGCCGGCATCCATCCGCGAGAGGTCGAGCAGGTCGGTCGCGAGCTTCGTCAGCCGCGCGACCTGGGCGCGCATCGAGACGATGAACTCCTCGCGCGTCTCGGCGTCGATCTCCTCGTCGGCCCCGAGCAGCTCGAGGAAGCCCGCGAGCGAGAAAAGCGGAGTCCGCAGCTCGTGCGAGGCGTTGGCGATGAACTCGCCGCGGGCGCGGTCGAGCGAGGCGAGCCGGAGCCGCATGCGTTCGAACGCGCGTGCCAGCTGACCGAGCTCGTCGGAGGCCGTATCGACCACCGGCTCGTCGAAGCGCCCGTCGGCGATCCGCTCGGCCGCCAGCTCGAGCCGCCGGATGCGCCGGGCGAAGAGCCGGGCGAGCAGGTACCCGAGGACGATCGCGAACGCCGTCGCGAGGCTGGAGGCGAGGATCACCCGCCCCTGGACGACCTCGACCGACTCGAGCGCGCTGTGGATCGGCGTCGCCACGAAGAGCTCGGCCGGGACGGGGCCACGAACGGCCAGCGCGGCCTCGGCGTACTCCGAGCCGTCGCGTTCGACCTGGCCGCTGACGACGCCGATCGTCTTCGCGGCCCGGCGCGGCATCGGGTCGTGCTCGATGTCGAGCGAGGTGCCGCCGTTCGAGTCGGCGACCGGCTCGACGAGCGGCGGGGCGCTGAAGATCGCCACCCGGTCGCCGCCGGCGACCGGCAGCGCCTCGTCCTCGAGCCAGCTGTCGCTCGGGAAGACCTCGCCGGGGGCGACCCGGGGCGCGGCCTCGATCAGCGCCAGGGTATGGCGCAGGTCCTTCAGCTTGCTGTTGACGAGCGAGCTCTCGTACGACGGCACGACGATCAGGTAGACGATGACGAGGGCGCCGCCGACGACGACGAGAAGCGCAAGCGCAAGTTGCCCGCCGACAGTGCGGAGCGGGTTCACCGGTCGCGGAATCGGTACCCGACGCTGCGCACGGTGAGGATGTACTCCGGGTTGCGCGAGTCGGGTTCGAGCTTCTCGCGCAGGTGCCGCACGTGGACGTCGATCGTGCGCGGATCGCGGAAGTCGGCGCTCCCCCACAGTGCCTCGAGCAGCATGCGCCGGCTGTAGACGCGGCCGGGATGGGCGGCGAGACGGGCGAGCAGCTCGAACTCGACGTAGGTGAGCTGGACGCGGCGGCCCTCCACCTCGACCGAGCGCCGCGGCAGGTCGATCACGAGGCCGTCGACGGTGATCGACTGATTCGCGAGGCCTTCGGGCTCGTGGCGCGGCGCCCGAGCCCGGCGCAGAAGCGCGCGGGTGCGCGAGCGGAACTCGCGGATCGAGAACGGCTTGGTGACGTAGTCGTCTGCTCCCAGCTCCAGCCCGAGCACCTTGTCGAGCTCGTCGTCGCGGGCGGTGAGCATGATGATCGGCACGCTGCTGCGCGCTCGCAGCTGGCGGCAGACCTCGAGGCCGTCGAGCTTCGGGAGCATGATGTCGAGCACGACGAGGTCGATCGCGCCGTCCTCGAAGGCCTCGAGCGCCTCCTCGCCGTCGGCGGCCTGGATGACGTTGTAGCCGTCCCGCTCGAGCGGAAAGCTCAGCACCTTACGGACGGCCTCATCGTCATCGACGAGAAGGATGGTGGAGGAATCGCTCATTCTTCGCTGCTCTTCGACGCCTACCCGATCTCGTGCCGGTCCGTGGTTCCTACTATAGCCCCCGATGGCCGCGCCAACGCTCACCGCCCGGCGGCGCCGGCGGCCACGCCGCGGTTCGCTCTCCCGTCCGATCAACGGCGGGCTCTACCGCGCCTCGTTCCTGCTCGCCATCATCCCGTTGCTGCTGCTGGCGTTCACCGTGACGACGCCGGCGCCGCTCGCGCGACCGGCGCTGCCCGGCTCGTTCGATACGACCGCGGCCGACGCGCTCGCGACCAACCTCGCGAACACCTACCCGGACCGGGCGCCCGGGAGCGCCGGGGCGATCGGCGCCGCGAGCTGGTTCCTCGACCAGCTGCCGACCCAGATGTACGGGCTGAGGACGAGCACGACCTCGTGGGTGCAGCGCGTCTCGGGCCTCGGCAAGGTGCGGCTCGAGAACGTCGTCGCGGTCGCGCCCGGACAGTCGTCCTCCCAGGTGATCGTCGTCATGGCTCACCGCGACGACCTCGGCAGCGGGCCCGGCGCCGACGACAACGCGAGCGGCACCGCGGCGCTGATCGAGCTCGCTCGCGCCTACGCCCAGGCACCCTCGGCGCCGGTCTCGTCGGCACGCACGATCGTCTTCCTCTCGACCGACGGCGGCGCCTACGGTGGACTCGGCGCCGCCTACTTCGTCGCGCACTCGCCGTATCGAAAGCACATCGTCGCGGTCGTCAACCTCGACGCCATCGCCGGCCCGGCACGGCCGACCATCGAGATCGCCGGCGACGCGCCCCGTTCGCCGAACGCGACGCTCGTCGCCACCGCCGTCGCCCGCGTCGCCGAGCAGACGGGCCGCGGGCCGAACCACGTCGGCTTCCTCGGACAGCTGATCGATCTCGCCTTCCCGTTCACGCTCTACGAACAGGGGCCGTTCGTCGCCGCCAACATCCCGGCGATCACGCTCACGACCGGGGGCGACCGCCCACGCCAGCCCTTCGGCGACGTCCCGAGAAACCTCGATCGCGCCCGGCTCGGACAGCTCGGCACCGCAGCCCAGCAGCTGCTCGGATCGCTCGACCTCGGTCTCGCCTTCGCCCCGAGCCCGAGCAGCTACGTCTGGTTCGGCGGCCGGGTCGTGCGCGGCTGGGCGATCGAGCTCCTCCTGGTCGCGCTGCTCGTGCCGTTCGCGGTCGCCGTCGTCGATCTCTACGCCCTCTGCCGCCGCAACCGCGTCCCGATCGCGCCGGCGGCCCGGTCGCTGCGCAGCCGTCTCTGGTTCTGGCTCTTCGCCGGCGTCGTTTTCACGTGTTTTTGCCTGCTCGGGGCCTGGCCGGCGGGCCCGGCGACGCCGACGAACCCGGCGACGCGGGTCGCCGGCACCTGGCCGGTCTGGGCAGCTCGCCGGGCTCGTCGTCGTCCTGGTCCTCGGCTGGGCATTCGAGCGGCAGCGGCTGGCCGTCCGCCGCCCGATCACGGCCGAGGAGGAGGTCGCCGGCTACACGGTCGGTCTCGTCGCGCTGCTCGTCGTGGCGTTGCTCGTGACGGCCGACAACCCGTTCGCGCTCCTCTTCATCCTGCCGACGCTGCACATCTGGCTCTGGCTCCCGCAGCTCCGGATCGCGCGCGCTCCGGTCCGGCTCGGCCTCTTCGCGCTCGGCCTGATCGGGCCCGCTCTCCTGCTCGTCTCGCTCGGCTACCGCTACGGACTCGGCCTCGATGCGCCCGTGGTACCTGCTCGAGCTCGTCGGTGTCGGCTACGTCGGTCCCGTCGGCGTCGCGATCGTGCTCGCGGGCGCTGCCGCCGGCTGCCAGCTCGCGGCCGCGGCCGCCGGCCGGTATGCCCCGTACCCGGACGCGAGCGAGCGGGGCCCGCGCGGCCCCTTCCGCGAGCTCGTGCGCTCGATCGCGCTCGCGATCCGCAATCGGCGCCGGGTCGGGCCCGCGGCGCCGCCTGCGGCTACAGGCTGAGGTACGAGACGGCGGCACCGGCGTCGAGCTCGCCGTCCCCGCGCGGCACGAGCACGAGCGCGTCGGCCGTGGCGGCGGCCGCGATCATGTGCGACTCCTGTCCGACGAGCGGGTCACAGATGACGTGGCCGTCCTCGACCCGAATCCGGGCGCGCAGGAGCGAGTCGCGCGCGATCAGCTTCACGGGCAGACCGAGTCGACCCGGGCGGAACGCCGGCTCGGGCCGGGCCAGACCTTGCAGGGCGAGCAGCGCCGGTCGGACGAACAGCTCGAAGCCGACGAGCGACGAGACCGGGTTTCCGGGCAGGCCGAAGACGAGGGTACGGCCGCGAACGCCGAAGGCGACCGGCTTCCCGGGGCGCACGGCCACCCGCCAGAAGACCTCCTCGACGCCGAGCTCCGCCTCGGTCGAGCGCACGAGGTCGTAGACACCGACGGAGACGCCGCCGCTCGTGACGAGCACGTCGGCCTCGAGTCCGCGCTCGATCGCGACCCTCGTCGCGCCGACGTCGTCGGCGACGGGCCCGAGCCGCTCGACGGTCGCGCCGGTGCTGGCGATCTGGGTCGCGAGGATGAGCCCGTTCGCGTCGTAGATCTCGCCGCGCGCGAGCCGCTCGCCCGGCCGGCGCAGCTCGGTCCCCGTTACGGCGACCACGACCGCGGGACGGCGGTGGCACCGCACCGTCGTCACCCCGGCGGCGGCGAGCGCCCCGAGGTGAACGGCTCCGAGCCGAACACCGGCGGCGATGACGGGTTCGCCGGCGGCGAGGTCGCCGCCCCTGACGCGGACGTTCGCGCCGGCGGCGAACCGGGCTCCCGACGACGACGGCGGCGTCTCGCTCGAGGACATCCTCGATCGGGACGACCGCGTCTGCTCCGTCGGGAACGACCCCGCCCGTCGCGATTGCCATCGCCTCGCCCGCGGCGAGCTCCCGCTCGACCGGGCGACCGGCGGCGATCCGGGCGACGACCGGCAGCGTCCCCGGCGTATCCGCCGCCCGCAGGGCGAACCCGTCCATCGCCGACGCGGGAAAGGAGGGCAGATCGACCGCGGCAGAGGCAGGCGCCGCGAGCACGCGGCCCGCCGCGGCGTCGAGGGAGACCTCCTCCGCCTCGAGTGGCACCGCCCGCGCGAGCACGAGCTCGAGCGCCTCGGCGATCGTCACCATCTCGCCCATCCCTGCTGCACGATAGACGGCGCGCGCCGAGCCGTCAGCGTGGTCGCTGGCTCTGCTGAAGCGCAGCCGGTCCTGGCGTCGGCTGGGTGATCACCGTCGTCGAGCCGGGCGCGGGCTTCGTGGTCGTGGTCGTCGTCGTCGTGACCGCCGGCTGCGG
This sequence comes from uncultured Actinomycetota bacterium, assembly GCA_963765345.1. GTDB lineage: Bacteria > Actinomycetota > Thermoleophilia > Gaiellales > Gaiellaceae > PALSA-600. Next base: position 115,861 of record CAVXWI010000023.1, on the reverse strand, counting down.
GATGTCGAGATAGCCCCAGTAGCTCTGCTTGAAGGGCCGGTAGACCGGGTAGGCGGCCGGCGTCTGGAACGGGAGCGCCGGCCGGCCCTTCTCGGCCGCCGCCATGTAGAGATGCCAGATCGGCACCGGGAAGGTCGCCCCGGCCACCGCCTCGCCGTGGACGTCGAGCATCGGGATCTCTCCGCTCGGATACCCCATCCAGACGACCGTCGAGAGGTCGCGCGTGTAGCCGTCGAACCATGCGTCGGCGTGGTTCTCGGTCGTTCCGGTCTTGCCGGCGTTCGGATGGATGCCGTCGCCCGAGCCCGCGCCCGTGCCGTAGAGCGCGTTCTCCGCCAGGACCTGGGTGACCTTCCACGCGACGCCCGGCGAGAGGACGCGCGTCGTGTGCGGCTTGCCCCAGCTGGCGGTCGTGTCGACCTTGCCGCCGGGGAGGATCACCTTGCGGATCGCCGTCGGCCTGGCATAGATGCCGCCGTCGGCGAACGTGGCGTAGGCGGCGGCCATGTCGAGCGGCGAGACCGAGAGCGAGCCGAGGCCGATCGAGGCGACCGGCTTCTGGCCGTCGAGGTCGACGCCCAGGCGCTGAGCCAGCTTGTAGACGTTGTCCGGGCCGACGTCGAGGGTCAGCTGCGCGTAGACGGTGTTGTCGGACTGGAGGGTCGCGTCGGTCACCGAGATCGTGCCGGCATACGTGTCGCTGTAGGTGTGGACGGTCCAGGGCTTGCCGGCCTCGTAGTCGCCCGCGCACCAGGGCCCGGTCGTGCAGGTGAACGGCGCCGAGGTGTAGTAGGTCGTGTCGGGGTCCATGCCCTCCTCGATCGCCGCCGCGAGGACGAACGTCTTGAACGTCGAGCCGGCCTGACGTGCCGACTGGGCGGCCAGGTTGAACTGGTTGCTCCGGTTCCCGGGGATGACGGCGGTCATCGCGGTGATCGCGCCGGTACCGGGAACGACCGAGACGACCGCGGCGGCCGGGTCGTTGGGCTCGTTCAGCGTCTCGCGGACCGCCTGATTCGCCTCCTTCTGCAGCCTGGGCTCGATCGTCGTGTAGACGCGGAGGCCGCCCTCGCGGACCGTGTTCGCCCCGTAGACGCTCTCGAGCTCGTCGATCACGTACGAGAAGAAGTACGGCTGCTTGATGCGCTCGTAGATCTGGCCCGGCTTCAGTCGGAGCGGCTGCCTGACGGCGTGGGCGTACTGCTGCGCGGTGATCTCGCCGTTTGCGAGCATCGCCTGCAGGACCTCCTGGCGACGTGCGAGGGCCGCGCTCGGGTCGTGCAGCGGGTCGTAGAGCGACGGCGCCTGCGGCAGCCCTGCGATCAGGGCCGACTGGGCCAGGTCGAGGGTTCGCGCGGGCCGCGAGAAGTAGGTCTCGGCGGCCGCCTCGACGCCGTAGGCGTGATTGCCGTAGTAGACGGTGTTGAGGTAGGTCTGGAGGATCTTGGCCTTCGACCACCTGTCGGCGAGCTTGATCGCGAGACAGGCCTCCTTCAGCTTCCGCTCGAAGGTCTGCTCGCGGCCGGTGTACATGTTGCGGACGAGCTGCTGGGTGATCGTCGAGCCACCCTCGACGACCTTCCCGGCGCTGACGTCTGCCCAGAGCGCCCGCAGGATGCCCTCGTAATCGATCCCGCCGTGCTGGTAGAAGCGCCGGTCCTCGACGGCGACCGTCGCCTTCGGCAGCCAGGCGCTCATGCGTCGGAGGCTGACCGGCTGGCGGTTGTGGTCGGCGGGAATCGACCCGAGCAATGACCCGTCGGCGGCGTAGACGAATGTGTTGGCGCCGATGTCGACCGGCTTCAGGCTCGAGAGGCTGCAGGAGTCCGAGAAGGCGACGCCGGCGCCGAAACCGCGCGAGCAGCAGCAAGACGACGATCCCGACCGCGGTAGCCACGACCACCGCTCCCGTCCGCCGACGGCGACGTTGGCGCTGGATCCGCTTGCGGCGGCGGGCGGAGTGGAGCGCGAGGAAGGGTTCGAGCTCGCCCCTGCGGGCCATGCCCGATTCTACTCCGCGGCGCCGGTAATCCCTGCCGCGCGAAGCCGGTCGGCGACGTCGAGGCGCAGGTCGCTCTGCGCCTGCTCGATCGACTGCCCGAGCGAGACGTAGCGCCGGACGGCGAGCGAGATCGCCTGCTCGCCGAGCTGGCTGACGACAACCGCGTCGGCCTGCTGCTCGAGCGCGGCGACCGTGCCGCGCAGATCGACCCCGAGCGGGACACGCACCGTCACCTGCGCCACCGGGTGCTCGTTGCGGATCGTCGAGTTGCGCACCGTCTCCGAGACGAGCTTCTCGTTCGGGATCAGCAAGCGGTCGCTGTCGGGGGTCCGCACCCAGGTGTAGACCAGCCCGATCTCCTCGACGACGCCGCGGGCGCCCGCAAACTCGATCTCGTCGCCGAGCCGGATCGGCTGGGTGAAGGCGATCAGGAGACCGGCGATGAAGTTCCCGATCGTCCGCTGCGCCGAGATGCCGAGAATGAGGCCGATCACCGCCGACGAGGCGAGGATGCCGGCCGCCAGGCCGCGCACCTGCGGGATCACGAGCAGCGCCGAAAGGACGCCGACGCAGACGATCGCCCAGAGGATCGACTGGCGGAGGATGCGGTAGCGCGTGACCGTTCCGGGGGCGAGGTGGCGCTTGGCGAGCCGCCGGTCGACGATCTTCGCGATCAGGAACGAGACCAGGATCGCAGCGGCCGCGATCCCAATCCGGACGGCCAGCTCGCGGGTCATCGCCGCCTCGCCGGGTCGGGCGCGCTGTTAGCCTCGCAGAGAGTGAGCATGCAGTCGACCACGGCGCCCGCGCCGAATCTTAGGGGCCCCTCTCTCCGCTCGACCCAGAAGCTCGCCGCCTTCGGCGCACTCGTCGCGACGATCTCGTCGCTGAACTACCTCGGCACCTACGCGATCCATGCGAGCAAGGCGCAGACCGAGAACACCCTCTACCACTACTCGACCGCCGTCCTCGCGGTGATCGTCTACGGGCTGATGCTGCTCTTCGTGCTCTGGATCGCCGACTGGAAGCGCGAGCCGCTCGCCCTGCGGCAGCCCCGCCGCTGGCTCCGGGCGCTTGGGCTGGCCGCACTGGTGTTCATCGGCATCCTGCTCGTCAACCTGGCAATCGATCCGTTCCTGCATGCCGGGCGGGAGCAGGGCACCATCCCGCCCCACTGGCTGCCTGCCCACGCTGGCGCCTACGCGGCCAACTGGCTCGTCGTGGCGGGCGTCGCACCGGTCGTCGAGGAGATCACCTACCGCGGCCTCGGCTTCACGCTGATCGACGCCCGGTTCGGGACGACGGTCGCGATCGTCGCGATCGGCGTGCTCTTCGCGGTGAGCCACGGACTCTTCCAGGCGCTCCCCGAGCTGGCGATCTTCGGCGCCGCCCTCGCCTGGCTGCGCTCACGCGTCGACAGCGTCTATCCGGGCATGCTCGTGCACTCGCGCGTTCAACAGCTTCGCGCTCGCCGCGGTCTTCTGGCACTGATGCGCTGGCGCTGAGTCCGCTGGCGCTGAGCCGACGCGCCCGGCCGCCGAGCCTCAGTCTTCTTCCTCGTCGACCTCCGCCTCGGCTTCTGCCTCTGCCTCGGCCTCCGCCTGGGCCTCTGCCTCTGCCTCGGCGAAGTCCTCGGCCGAGACGCGGTCGAGAAACTTCTTGAACTCGTCGACGATGTCCTCCTCGTTGACGTCGTCGCCTTCGAACTCGATCGCCGACTCCTCGATCACGTCGTCGGCGGCGAAGATCGGGGCCTGGGCGCGGACGGCGACGGCGATCGCGTCGGAGGAGCGCGAGTCGATCTCGATTTCCGAGCCGTTCGAGATGACCGTGATCGAGGCATGGAACGTGTTCTCGCGGAGCTCGGTCACGGTCACCCGCACGATCTCGACGTCGAGCTCGTTGAGGATGTTCACGAGCAGGTCGTGGGTGAGCGGTCGCGGAGCGGTCGCCCCCTGCAGCTTCATCAGAATCGCCGCCGCCTCCGGATGGCCGATCCAGATCGGCAGATACCTGTTCCCTTCGGCCGTCTTCAGAAGGACGATCGGCTGCTTGCCGACGAGGTCGAACGAGACCCCGTAGATCGACATCTCGACCATCGCTTCTAGCTTACCCCGCGTTCGCGGCCTGACACCGCCGCTACACTGGCGCCGCGCGGGCGATTAGCTCAGTTGGTTAGAGCGCCGCTCTGATAAGGCGGAGGTCCCTGGTTCGAATCCAGGATCGCCCATCTCCCGGCGACCGCGAGCGGAGACGGGATCGTCGTGTGGATCTCCGACCGGCCGAGCCACAGGCAAACGGCACTGGCTCGCGCGAATGACGGCTACGCCGGTCGCGTGTGCTGTTTAGGCAACAGGGCCGGGCAGGGCGGACGACGTCGCGGCAGCGAGGACGGCCCGCACCCTGCCCGGGGACATCGGCGCCGTCCTGATCCGGACTCCGGTCGCATCGAAGAAGGCGTTCGCGATCGCCGCGGCCACCGGGACGGTTGGCGGTTCACCCGCGCCCGTCGAGGCCAGATCGGTGCGCTGCACGATCACGGTCGAGACCGTCGGGGCGTCGGCGAAGCGCATGATCGGGTAGGTGACCCAGTCGAGGCTGGTGACGCGCTGCCGGTTGAAGGCAACCTCCTCGAGCAGTGCCCGGCTCGCACCCATGATCAGGTTGCCCTCCATCTGGTTCTCGATTCCGGGCAGGTAGAGCGAGAAGCCGGAGACGAGCGCCGCGTAGAGATGGCGGGCGGTGATCTTCCCCGTCCGGCGGTCAACGTCGATCTCGGCGACGACGCCCGCCTGGGAACTGGCGAAGCCGCCGATCGCGATTCCGCGGCCCGACACGACGGCGGCGTCCGGGCGTGGCGCCGCGGCGGCGGCGCGCGGCTGCCAGCCGGCGAGCTCGGCAACGGCGGTCAGGACGTCGGCCCACTGACCGAAGCCGTCGTTGACCTGCGCGGTCTGGATGTTCTGCAGCCTGAACGCGTAGGGATCCAGCCCGGCCGCGTGCGCGAGCTCGTCGACGAGCTGCTCGGAGGCGAAGCAGGTCTGCGGGCAGTGGGGCGCCCGCAGCGCGGACGTCTTGAAGAAGGTGTCCCAGAGCTGCAACGACTTCGCCGTCACCCGTCGGTTTGCGATCGCGTACTGGCTGCCCGAGTTGATCGCGTCGGCCGAGCCGAGCCCCGGCGGCGCGAGCGGAAACCCGACGTTTTGTGTGGTGGCATCGGAGAGCATCGAGAGCGACGGGATGCCGAAGGCCGTGTAGTCAAGGCCGACGATGTTGCCTGTGCTGTCAATGCCGCCGCGCATGTCGGAAAGCACCGCGGGGCCGTAGTTGTCCCATCCGTGCTCGTCCCAGCGCATGAACTGGAGCCGGACGGGAGCCCCGGCGAGCTGCGACATCACCGCGGCAGCCTCGCCCGTGTCGAACCGCGCCGGGCTGTTGCCGAACGAGCTCGCGCCCTCCCAGTACTGCGACCCGGACCTGCGACACCGGCAGCCCGAGTAGCAGCGCGAGGTTGTTTCGCATCGCGTAGGCGTCCTGCATGTTGCCGAGCACGATCGCCCCGCTCGGCGTGACGTCGGCGACCGCACAGCTCGGGCCGATCGGCATGTGGCCTTGGTAGTGGTAGGCATAGCTCTGCGTAACGGTCGCGCGGCCGCCCCCGCAATCGCCCCGTCCACGTCACCGGCAAGGAACTGAAAGCGGGCGGGAGCAAGCCCGGCGGCATCGAGCGCGCGCATCTCCGCGAAGAGGTTGCCGCTGCCGGAGATCGTCGGCGGGTCCGCGTAGACGACCTTCAGGCGAGCGGCGGCCTGGATCGCGTCATACTCCGTGCGAGGCGACCACCCCGAGGAAGTCGCCTCGTCGGACAACGCGCGCGTCGCCGATGCCGGCGATCGAGCTCTCGTCCACCGAGACGATCCCGGTCAGGGTGCCGTCGCCGTAGGCACCCTGACCGAATGGACGGATGATCCGCCCGTGGAGCATCCCGGGAACGCGTACCGAGTGGATGTAGACGTAGGTGCCGTCGACCTTGGCGGGAATGTCCAGCGCGCGGCATCTGCGAGATGCCGGCGAGTCGGTAGTGCGCGAGATGGGCTTCGCGGGCGGCTGGCCCGGGTCGAGGATCTGAGCGGGTAGTGGCGCCGCGATCAGCCGGCCCCCGAGCAGCTCGCCGTAGCTGACGCTCGCGCCGCCGCCCGAGACGACGCCGCCCGAGACGGTCAGGTTCGCCACCGGCACACCGAGCTCGCCCGAGGCGAGACCGAGCAGCACGAGCCGCGCCGCCGCGCAGGCTGCGCGGAGTCGTTGGCCCGCCTCGGCAATCGAGCTCGACCCGAACGTGCCGCCCGTGTCCGGGGTGACGTCCGTGTCCTGGCGGGCGAAGACGAGCTGACCGACGTCCAGGTCGAGCTCCTCGGCGACGAGCAGGAGCAGGCCCGTCGTCGATCCCTGCCCGAGCTCGACCCGGCCGCTCTTGACGACCGCTGTGTTGTCGGCGAGCAGCGCGAGGTAGGAGTCGGCCTGCATCGGGTCGGCCGGGCCCGCGGAGGAGAACGGGTCAGCGGCGGCTGCCGCCGAGCCGCCGAAGCCGTGCTCCTGCCAGGCCGAGCGTCACGACGAGCGCGCCGCCGCCCTTGACGAGCTGACGCCGCGAGAACTCCGGGCCGAGCGCGGCGGCAACCTCCGGGCCCGGCATCACGAGATGACGATGAAGTACGTCTTCTTGCCGACGAAGGACGGGTAGACGAACCACTGCCCCGCGCCGAGGACGATCGCCTGTTTCCTCCTGCCGGTGAACGGCGAGGTGGTCACGGTCGTTGCCGGCCGGCCTGCCTCCTGCACCGTGAAACCGGACTTCTTCGACTCGTCGGTGACCGAGAAGGTGTACCTGCCCGCCTTCAGCGTCCCGACGGGCTTGCCGCCGAACGTCAGCGTGATCGTCCCGGCGGCGCTGACGGTACCGACGACGGTGCCCCTGGACTGCACGGTCTGCGAGCCGACGATGTCGGTCGAGGACGACTTGCCGTTCGACCCGCTCGCGATCGGCGTCGTCGAGGTCAGGGGCGCCTGCCCGCTGTTGGCCGAGCCCACCGGCGTCGCCGAGGTCGCGAACGTGTACACCGTCGAGGGCCGGTTGTCGTCGCGCCAGGTGTAGGTCGCGTTCGCGGCGAACGTCTCGACCCACGACTCCGAGGGCTCCTCGCCGTAGGAGCACGTCGAGACGAGGCTGACGCCGGGTCCGGCGAGATCCCACTGGATGTCGGAGACGAACGTCGGGTCGGCGATGAGGACGTTGTAGGTCCCGGGCGAGATCGTCGTCGGAGCACCGCTCGGCGTCCCCACGGGCGACCCGTTCGCGAGCGCGACGGTGACGGTGTCGTTCGCGTTGAAGGTGACGTAGAGCGAGGGGTAGTCGGCTGCCCTCTGCCCCGCGCCCAAGGCGGCCGCACTCGCGAGCACGACGAAAAACGAGCAGGCGGTGACGAGGAGCGCGGCGCGGGTTTGCATGCGGCCTGAAGGTTCTCGTGCCGCCGAATGCGACATCGCGATGCTATACGGCGCCCGTCGGGCCGTGGTTTTCTCGGCGCGACCCCTTAGCGACGCTCGAGCGCCTCGACGAGCGCCTCCAGCTCGTGCTCGTCGCCGTAGCTGAGCTCGATCCTTGCCGACCGCGACCCGGACCTCGAGCCCTGTCAGCTGCTCGAGCCCGGCCTTGACACGGGCTGCCAGCGCCGGGTCGACAGGCGTCTTCGTGCGCGGCTTCGTGCGTGCGCCCGACCAGCGAGCCGCGCGCTCGGCGGCACGAACGGACATCCCCTGCGCGACGATCCGGCGGGCAAAGTGACGGCGCTCGGCCTGGTCGGGCACGGCGAGGACTGCGCGTGCATGCCCCTCGGAGAGCTCGCCGCGCTCGACCATCGCGAGGACATCGTCGGAGAGATCGAGCAGCCGGAGCTTGTTCGAGATCGCAGGCTTCGAGCGGCCGACCCGCTCGCCGACCTCGCCGAGCGACAGCTCGAACTCGTCGATCAGCACCGCGTAGGCGCGGGCCTCCTCGACCGGCGAGAGGTTTTCCCGCGCCACGTTCTCGACCAGGCCCAGGAGCAGCGTGTCGCGGTCGCCGGCCTCGCGGATCACCGCCGGCACCGTCGGCACGCCGGCCTCGCGCGCCGCGCGCCAGCGGCGCTCGCCGGCGATCAGCTCGTAGCCGCCTTCGAGCCGGGGCCGGAGGACGACCGGCTGGATGACGCCTTCGTGCCGGATCGACTCGGCGAGACCGGCCGTCGCCTCCTGGTCGAACCGCCGTCGCGGCTGGCGCGGGTTGGCGTGGATCTGGTCGACGGGGACGTGCGCGAGCTCGACCGCCGCGCCGCCGATCAGAACCTCGAAGCCGCGCCCGAGACCGCGGCGCGGACTCTCGCTAGCTGCGTTCGACAAGCTCCATCGCCACCTTCCAGTAGGCCTCGGCGCCGGGCGAGCGCCGGTCGTAGTGGGTGATCGGCAGGCCGTGGCTCGGCGCCTCGGCGATCCGCACCGAGCGCGGAACGACCGTCTCGAAGACGAGGTTGCCGAAGTGGCGGCGGACCTCGCGCTCCACCTCGGCAGCCAGGTTCGTCCGGCCGTCGCTCATCGTGATCAGGACGCCGCCGAGGGCGAGCCTGGCGTTCAGCCGGGCCTTGACGAGGTTGATCGACTGCATCAGCTGGGCGAGTCCTTCGAGCGCGTAGTACTCGGCCTGGACGGGCACGATGACACGGTCGGCGGCGGCGAGCGCGTTGACCGTCAGCGGTCCGAGCGAGGGCGGGCAGTCGAGGAGCACGAAGTCGAAGCCGCCGACGTCTGCGAGCGACTCGGCCAGGTAGCCCTCGCCGTCGGGACGCTGCGCGAGCTCGACCGCGGCGCCCGCGAGCTCCGGCTTCGAGGGGATGCAGGAAGAGGTTCGGAAACGCGGTCGGCTTCGCGAGCTGCTCGGCCGAGACGCCGTCGAGCAGGTCGTAGCTCGAGGTCCCGTTCGCCCTCATGCCCGAGCCCCGAGGTCGCGTTCGCCTGCGGGTCGAGGTCGATCACGAGTGCCCGCTCGCCCGCCTCGGCGAGGCAGGCGGCCAGGTTCACGGCGGTCGTCGTCTTGCCGACCCCGCCCTTCTGGTTCGCGAACGCATAGACCTTGCCCGTCATTAGCCGCCAGGCTAGAGGCGAGCCACGGACGGTGACTCAGGCGAGCGGACGTCGGCGCGCCACGCCGGTGCGGCGCGGGAAGCCGGGCGGCGTGGGCCCGGTCTTCCGCAGGACTGCGAGCCCGGCCGGGCCAGGCGACGAGCTCGGCGGCGAGGAGGCCGGCGACGGCGGCGACCCGCCCGAGCTCGGCAGACTCTCCCACCCAGAGCACGGCCAGGCCACCGGCCCGGACGAGCGGCAGGCACCACTCGGCCGCGACCGGCGGCGGGGCGAGTGCCTTCGCGAGCGCCGACACCCGCCCAGTCGGTCGCCTGCTCCTCGGCCCGGCCGCGGACAACCCGCGCGTTGTCCGGCGCCCAGGCGGCCAGGAAGTCGCACCGGCGCCGCTCCGCCTCGAGCAGCACGACCTCTCGCTCGGGCAGCGCGACAGCGAGCGGGATCCCCGGGCGAGCCGTTTCCCGAGCCGACATCGACGATCGGCCCCTCGCTCGCCGCGAGAACGGGCAGCGCGCTGAGGGCCTCCGCGAGCAGCACCCGGCGGGCGCCGGCGAGGTCGAGCGAGGTCAGCCCCGGCGTCTCGACGACGGCGAGGAGCCAGTCCTCGAGCGCCGCCACTCCTCAGGGGCGGGCTCGACGACGACGTAGCGGCTCGGCTCGTCGCCTTCGCTCGTCGTCGTCACACCCTGCGTGCTGCTCGAGCGCGGTGTGCACGATCTTGCGCTCGGCGGCGCTCATCGGCTCGAGCTCGACCCGCAGCCTGTGTCCGCAGCACCTGCTCGGCGCTGCGGGCGGCGATCGCCTCGAGCGTCCGGCGGCGGCGCTCGCGGTACCCCGCAGCGTCGACGACGACCTCTTTCCGTTCCTCGCCGCCGCCGACGATCGCCGCCGCGAGGACCTGGAGCGCGTCGATCGTCTGGCCGTGGCGGCCGATCAGGAGCCCGAGGTCGTCGCCGATACAGGTCGCCGATGAGCGTCGTCGGCGTCTCGGTCGACCTCGACGCGGCAGCGGACGCCGAGCGCGGCCGCGACCTGGGTCGAGCAGCGCCCTGAGGCGCCGGCCCTGATCGCTCTCGTCGGGGCGCTCGTCCTCGAGGGCGCTCAGCCGGCCTCGGTGGCATCCGCGGTCGCGACCACCCGCGCGGGCGTGTACCCGACGCCGAGCAGCCCCCGCTCGCCCTCGGAGAGGACCTGGAAGCGAACCGCAGCCTTGTCGAGCGCCGGCACGAGCAGCTCGAGCTCGCGCAGGGCCCGCCACTTCGCCTCGCCGACCGTCTCGCCGGTCGCCTCGACGGTCCGCTCGCCGCTCACCGGCGGCCGTGGCCCTTGTTCCGCTTCACCCGGCGGGGCTGGGCCGGCACGGACGGCTTCGGCTTCGGCGCGGGCGCCTCCTGGCCTTGCGCGCCGTTCGTCGCGCCCCCGTTCGTCGGCTGCGGGCGCGCGTGACGATCGTCGTGGTAACGACGGGGCCGACCGCCGTCCGCGGCACGAGCCGGCGGGTGACGAGGCCCTGGCCGACCGTCCAGAGGTTGGTCGTCACCCAGTAGATGACGAGCCCGACCTTGAAGTGCGCGATCACCGTGATGAAGACGAGCGGCAGCACCATCATGATCGTCCGCTGGGTCTTGTCCATCTGCTGCGACATGAAGTAGGTCGAGGAGATCTGGCTGGCCGCGTAGACGGCAAGCAGCACGAAGCCCGACCAGTTGGAGTCGGCCTTCGCGGTGATGTCGGGCACGAAGTGCAGCCAGGAGAGGTCCGAGCCCGGCGGGATGTGCTTGGAGAAGTGCTTCAGGACGAGGTAGAGCGAGATGAACACCGGCAGCTGGGCGACGAACGGCAGGCACGAGGCCGCCGGGTTGATGTGGTTCTCCTTGTAGAACCGCATCAGCTCCTCCTGCTGCTTCTGCTTGTCGCCCTTGTACTTGCGCTGGATCTCCTTCATCTCCGGCGCGTGCTTCTGCAGGGACTGCATCGAGTGGATCTGCCGCACCGTCAGCGGCACGAGCGAGGATCCGGACGACGATCGTCGTGCGCGACGATCGCCCAGGCCCAGGTGAAGCCCGAGGTTGTAGTGGAAGCGGTCGAGCACCCAGGTGACCGCGTTCTCGAGCGGGGCGAGGATGCTGAAGACGAGCAGGCGCGACTCACGGGTAGTCGACCCCGCCGTGCGACCACGGGTTACAGCGCAGGAGCGCGCCAGCACGCGAGCGCCGAGCCCTTGACGAGCCCGTGCTTGCGCAGGGCGTCGAGCGCGTACTCCGAGCAGCTCGGGTGGTACTTGCAGGTACCGACGGGTACGAGCGCGCCCGAGCGTCCAGCGGTAGGCGTAGACGAGTCCGACCGCCGAGCCAGGCCGGCGCCGCGCGGAGCCCGTCAGCGTCATGCCGCCGCCTTTCCGAGCACCTCGTCCACCCGCTCGGCGAGCCACACGTAGCCGCGAGCCTCGGCCGCCTCGGGCAGGCCCGGCCGGACGACGAGCACGTAGTCGTTCTCGCACGGCGAGGCATCGCCGTCGAGCTTTGCCCGCCAGATCTCGCGCAGCTGCCGCTTGATCCGGTTGCGGACGACGCTCGAGCCGGCCGCCTTCGGCACCGCGAGCCCGAGCCGCGGCTCGCCCGGCTCCTCCGCCCGCGCGAACCAGTACAAGGTCAGAAATCGCGTCGAGACCGACCGGCCATGCCGGTAGACGGTGTCGAAGTCGCGGGAGCGCGAGAGGCGGTTCTTGCGCTGCACGCGCGCTAAGTCGGCACCATCTACGCCGAAAGGCGCTTGCGGCCCTTCGCGCGGCGGCGCTTCAGAATGGCGCGGCCGGCCCGGGTCGACATCCGCGCGCGAAAGCCGTGCTTCCGCTTCCGCCGGCGGACGTTTGGCTGATAGGTGCGCTTCATCTGCGTGGTCTCCGGCGTCGCCGGACGAGGCCGCCAGGGCCTAGCCGAACGGCCAGTATAGTCGTCGAGCCTGAGGGTGACGGTTGTCCACAGGGCAGCGCGCGGCTGAAAGTCGTGGAAAGTGCGGGCGATCTCGCGCTGGCCAATTCGCTTTCCACAGCTGTGGAGAGCGCTGTGGAGAGGGGATAGTCCCTGCAAATCGGCTGGATCTGGGCTGCGGCAGGCCGGCGAAATCCTCATTGAAACCTGCGTCTCGCGACGGTGCTATCCTCGCCGCCGCCCGACACCGAGCCGAAGGAGAGCGCTGAGAGGCGTGGAGCACGGAAGCGACCTGACTGCCGAGAGCCTCTGGGGCGACGTCGCGGCCCGCTTGCGGGGCTCCCTCAACGAGAAGACCTACGGCAACTGGTTCGCCGAGGTCGGAGCGGTCAGGCTCGACGACGAGACGCTTCGTCCTTGCCGTGCCGAACGACTTCACGCGAGAGTGGATCGAGAGCCGGTTCGCCGACCTGATCCGCGCGGTCGTCAAGGACGCGACCGGCGGCGACCGGCGGCTCCAGTTCGTCGTCCAGCCGCCGCCCGACAGCGCCCGCCGGTCGCGCGGCGCTACCGCCGGTGCTCCCGCGGGCCGACGGGGCCAGCGATCAACCCGAAGTACACGTTCGACTCGTTCGTGATCGGGTCGTCGAACCGCTTCGCCCACGCCGCGGCCCTCGCGATCGCCGAGGCGCCCGCCCAGGCCTACAACCCACTCTTCATCTACGGGCACACCGGTCTCGGCAAGACGCACCTGCTCCACGCGATCGCGAACTACGTCGCGCGTCACTCCTCGTCGCTCGGCGTCCGCTACGTGACCTCCGAGACGTTCATGAACGACTTCATCAACTCGCTGCGCGACAAGCGCATCGAGGGCTTCAAGCAGCGCTACCGCGCCTACGACGTCCTGCTGATCGACGACGTCCAGTTCTTCGAGCACAAGGAGCGGATCCAGGAGGAGTTCTTCCACACCTTCAACTCGCTCCACGAGGCCGGCCGGCAGATCGTGATGAGCTCGGACCGCCCGCCCCGCGACATCCAGACGCTCGAGGATCGTCTGCGCTCGCGCTTCGAGTGGGGGCTGATCACCGATATCCAGCCGCCCGACCTCGAGACGCGCATCGCGATCCTGCGCCGCAAGGTCAAGTACGACGCGATCGACGTCGGCGACCCCGAGGTACTGACCTACATCGCAAGCCGCGTGACGACGAACATCCGCGAGCTCGAGGGCGCGCTGACCCGCGTCGTCGCGTTCGCGTCGCTGACCGGCCGCGGCATGGACGTCGAGCTCGCCCAGGACGTCCTGCGCGACGTCTTCCCGCAGGGCGAGCCGGCACGTCGTCTCGATCGAGCGGATCCAGGAGCTCGTCTGCGACCGCTTCGGGGTCACCCTCGTCGAGCTGACGAGTGAGCGCCGCTCGCAGAACATCGTCTACCCCCGACAGGTCGCGATGTACCTCTCGCGCGAGCTGACCGACTCCTCGCTCCCGAAGATCGGCAAGGCATTTCGGCGGTCGCGACCACACGACCGTCATCCACGCGACCTCGAAGATCTCGCGCCTGATCCGTGAGGACAGGTCTGTTTATAACCTCGTCCAGGAACTCACAGCACGAGTCAAGCAGGGACGCTGAAGCCGTGAGCCTGTCGAACAGAGGCCAGTATCTCCCCCGTCCGCTCCCACAGCCAGAATGCGCGCGCGACACGGGCAGCCGGGCACTTTTCCCGTTATCCACAGCCCCTATCACTACTACGAACTTCTTTAAGTTCATGATTGACTCAGAAACCGTGACGCTTCGCCCTGTTGAAGGTCTCCGTTCAGCGCGACCGCTTTGCCGAGAGCGTCGCGACTCGTCGCCCGCGGTCTCTCGACGCGCGCCTCCGTTCTCGTTCTCGGCGGCATCCAGCTGACCGCGAGCTCCGAAGGTGCTCGCGCTCGCCGCGACCGACATGGAGCTCTCGCTGCGCGCCACCGTCGAGGCGGACGTCGCCGGCGAGGGGATCGTCGTCGTCCCCGGCCGCCTGCTGCTCGACATCGCCCGGGCGCTCCCCGAGGCCGAGGTCTCGCTCGAGCACCTGGCCGAGGAGTCGGTGCGTGCTGATCACGAGCGGTTCGGCGAGCTACCGCATCCACACCTACTCGGCCGAGGACTTCCCGCATCTGCCCGAGCTCGAGGGCGCCTCGCTGCATGATGTCGACCGCGAGGCGCTCCTCGAGACGATCGCACGCGTCAGCCGATCGGCCTCACGGGACGAGAGCCGCCCGGTCCTGACGGGGATCTTCGTCAGCTTCGAGCCCGAGAAGCTCGTGATGGCGGCAACCGACTCCTACCGCCTGGCGGTCAAGGAGACGCCGTCCGCGCGAGCTCGCTGCCCGAGCTCGAGGCGATCATCCCGGCGCGGGCGCTCCAGGAGCTCTCCCGGATCGCCGGCGTCGGCCGAGACGGTCGAGCTCGGCGGTGCAGGAGAACCACGTCGTCTTCGGCGCCGATGGCGCCTGGCTGACGACGCGCCGCATCGACGGGCAGTTCCCGAACTACCGCCAGCTCCTCCCCGAGCAGTTCGAGCACGAGCTCGAGCTGCCACGCGAGGAGCTGCTCGACGTCGTCCGGCGCGTCGGCCTGCTCGCACAGCGGAACTCGCCCCTCCGCCTCCGCTTCGCCGAGGGCGAGCTGACGGTCTCGGCCCGGACGCAGGATGTCGGCGAGGCGCGGGAGTCGCTGCCGGCGCCGTACGCGCGCGGATGCCGCTCGAGATCGGCTTCAACGCGGAGTTCCTCCGGACGGGCTCGAGTCGATCGACTCGTCGACGGTCCGGGTGAAGCTGATCAGCCCGCTTCGCCCGGCGGTTCTCGCAGGGCGAGACCCAGGACTACACCTACCTGATCATGCCGATCCGCCTCGCGGGCTGAGCCGCCGCAGCCTGATCGTCGGCCACGTCAGTCTCCGCGAACTTCCGCTCGTACGCGGCTCTCGATCTCGCGCTCGCCCCGGGAGTGGTCGTCGTGACCGGCGAGAACGGCGCCGGGAAGACGAACCTGCTCGAGGCGGTGCACGTCGCCACCCAGGGGTTCTCGCCGCGGACGCGCAGCGACGGGCGGCTGATCCGGTTCGGCGAGACGGCCGCGGCCGTCTCGCTTCGCGTCGCCGAGGGCGGCGTCGACCACGAGGTGCGGGTGAAGCTGCTCGAGGCGGGCGGCAAGTCGGCCGAGCTCGACGGCTCGCGCCTCGCCTCGGCCGAGCTGCTCCGGCGAGCGTTCCCGACGCTCGTCTTCACACCCGACCGCCTTGCCGTCGTCAAGGGCGGCCCGTCGGTCCGGCGCGCCTACCTCGACCGCGTGCTCGCCCGGCTCTGGCCGGCGCGAGGGCGGCGTCCCGCAGGAGTACGCCGCCTCGCTCGCCCAGCGCAACGCGGCGCTCAGGCGCGTCCAGCTCGGACTGGCCCCGCGGGAGGCCGTCGCTCCCTGGACCGAGCGCGTCGCCGCGGCCGGCGCGCGGCTCGTCGAGGCTCGGCGTCGCGCCGTCGCCGCGCTCGAGCCGGCCTTACGGCGCCCAGCTCGCGGAGCTCGGCCTCGCCGGTGGCGGCGCTCGCCTACCGCGGTGACCCGCCGAGCACCGCCGCGCTCGACCGCCCGGCTCGGGGTCGACGTCGCGCGCGGCACGACCGGGCTCGGCCCGCATCTCGACGACGCTCGAGATCAGCGCCGCCGGGCGCGACCTGCGGAGCTTCGGCTCGCAGGGCGAGCAGCGGCTCGCCCTGCTCGCCCTGCTCCTCGCCGAGGCGCAGCTCCTTCCCTCGTCGCCGCTGCTGCTCCTCGACGACGTCCTCTCCGAGCTCGACGCCCGCCGCCGCGGCGGTGCTCGCCGCCGCGGTGACGACCCTCGACCAGACGGTGATCACGACGACGCATCGCTCGGCGCTTTCCGGGCGAGCCGAGCCAGGTCGTGGAGGTGAGCCCTGGAACCGCTCGCTGACACCTTTCGCCGCCAGCTTGCCCGGCTTCGGCGGCAACGCCGACCTCGCCGACCTCGCGGAGCGCTGGCCCGCCGCGGTCGGGCGCGGCGATCGCCAGGAACGCGTGGCCGGCGCGGGTCGCCCGCGACGGGACGGTGCAGGTGAACACGAGCGACTCGGTGTGGGCGTTCGAGCTTGACCCAGCGGGCCGCCGAGATCGCGGGGCGGCTCGGCGTCGACGAGCTCCGTTTCGTCCCCGGACCGCTGGCCGGAGGCCGAGGCCTCGCCGGTCAAGCTCGCAGGCCCTGTACCCTCCCCCGAACAGCGGCTCGCCGCCGCCGAGATCGCCGCCGAGATCGCCGACCCCGCCCTGCGCGAGCGCGTCGAGGAGGCGGTCAGCCTGAGCCTCGCTGCCCGGCGCTCAGACCGCCTGGTTTGATACACTAAATAGGCCTGGCAAAGCCCGTATTTTGCAGGCCTTTTTCTCGCTAAGAACTCATGTCAGAATCCGCCGCTAACGCCGATTACTCCGCCAAGGACATCACCGTCCTCGAGGGGCTCGAAGCGGTCCGGCTTCGGCCGGGGATGTACATCGCCTCGACCGACACGACGGGCCTCCACCACCTCGATCTACGAGGTGGTCGACAACGCGGTCGACGAGGCGATGGCCGGGTTCAACGAGCGCGTCGAGGTCACCCTCCATCCCGACAATTCCGTCACGGTCCGCGACGAGGGCCGCGGGATCCCCGTCGATCCGATGGAGGACAGCGACCTCCCGGCGCTGACCGTGGTCCTGACGACGCTCCACGCCGGCGGCAAGTTCGGCGGCGAGGGCTACAACTACTCGGCGGGGTTGCACGGCGTCGGCATCTCGGTCGTCAACGCCCTCTCGGAATGGCTCGTCGCCGAGGTTCGCCGCGACGGGAAGGTCTACCGCCAGGAGTTCGCGCGCGGCATCCCGACGGGCGAGATGAAGCCGGCGGGCTTCGCCGAGAAGGGGGACACCGGCACGACGATCACGTTCCTCCCCGACGCGGAGATCTTCGAGGAGATCGAGTGGTCACGCGAGACACTCCGCCAGCGCCTGCGCGAGACGGCATTTCTCAGCCCGGGCCTGCGGATCCTGCTGAACGACGACCGCCAGGACGAGTGGAGCGAGGAGCTGCAGTTCGACGGCGGCATCCGCGATCTGATAGCGCACGTAAATGCAGAGAAGGATCCGATCCACAGCTCGATCATCTACTTCGACGCCGTGGACGAGGAGGGCCGCGGATCGGTCGAGATTGCGATGCAGTGGAACGCGAAGTACGTCGAGTCGGTCTTCTCGTTCGCAAACAACGTCAACACCCACCACGGCGGCTCGCACGTGTCGGGTTTCGGCGCCGCGCTCACGCGCACGATCAACCGTGCCGCGCAGGCCGACGGCCTGCTGAAGGAGAAGGACGACGCGCTCGAGGGCGAGGACACGCGCGAGGGGCTCGCGGCCGTCATCTCCGTCAAGATGCGCGATCCGCAGTTCGAGGGCCAGACCAAGGGCAAGCTCGGCAACGCCTGGGTCCGCGGCTTCGTCGAGAAGACCGTGAACCAGAAGCTCGGCGAGTGGTTCGAGGAGCACTCCGCCGAGCGGAAGCGCATCGCCAAGAAGGCGCTCGACGCCGCCCGCGCCCGCCAGGCGGCCCGCAAGGCGCGCGACATCCAGCGCAAGGGCGCCTTCTCCGGCGGGGGTCTGCCGGGCAAGCTCGCCGACTGCCAGTCATCCGATCCCGACCGCTGCGAGCTCTTCCTCGTCGAGGGCAACTCGGCCGGCGGCTCGGCGGTCGACGCGCGCGACAAGAACTTCCAGGCGATCCTGCCGCTCCGCGGCAAGGTGATCAACTCGGAGAAGAACCGGATCGACAAGGTGCTCTCGAACACGGAGATCCAGTCGATCGTGACCGCGGTCGGCACCGGCATCGGCGCCGAGTTCGACATCGAGAAGCTCCGCTACAACCGCGTCATCGTCATGACCGACGCCGACGTCGACGGCTCGCACATCCGCACGCTGCTGCTGACGTTCTTCTACCGGCAGATGCAGGAGCTCGTCGAGGGCGGGCCACGTCTACATCGCCGTGCCGCCGCTCTACAAGCTCGCGAGCGGCAAGAACGAGCGCTACGTCGAGAAGGAGTCGCACTTCGAGGAGATCCTCATCCGCGACCGGGCGCACGAGATCGAGGTCACCGACCGGCGTCGGGCAGTCGTACCGGGTGACGGAGCCGCGCTACCAGCGGCTCGTCGCGCGCCCTGCACGAGTTCGACGGCTGGCTTGCGCGGCTGCGCGCCGACTTCGGCGCGCCCGTCGCGGACTTCGTCGTCATGCAGCGTCTGGTCGAGGTCGAGACGCCGGACGCCGCCGCCGTCGCCGCCGCCGCTCGCGGGTCTCGGCGACGAGGTGTACGAGCTCGAGTTCGTCAGTCGCAGACGCCCGAATCGCTCCGGATCCGGGTGACCGAGAAGGAGACGAACGCCGCCACCCACATCGAGCTGCCCGTCGCGCTGCTCGCCTCGCCGGTCTACGTCGGGCTCCGCCGTACCTACGCCCGGCTCGTCGAGATCGGCGGGCACGCCGCCGTTCACGGTCGACGCTCGGCAAGAAGAGCGCGGCGGCGACCGGCTTCGAGGCGCTGCGCGCGGCGATCCTCGACCTGGCGAAGGAGGGGATCAAGGTCAGCCGCTTCAAGGGGCTCGGCGAGATGAACCCCGAGCAGCTCTGGGAGACGACGATGAACCCCGAGAACCGCGTGCTCGTCCAGGTCGGCGTCGAGGACGCGATCCTCGCCGACAGCGTCTTCTCGATGCTGATGGGCGACGAGGTCGAGCCGCGGCGCGAGTTCATCGAGCAGAACGCGAAGTACGCGCAGGCTCGATGTCTAGCCACGACCCGTTCGGCATCGGCCGCATCGAGCCGCGCGAGCTCGAGCAGGAGATGCGCACGAGCTTCCTCGACTACTCGATGAGCGTGATCGTCTCGCGCGCGCTCCCGGACGTGCGCGACGGGCTGAAGCCGGTGCACCGCCGCGTCCTCTGGGCGATGAACGAGCTCGGACTGCAGCCGAACCGCGACCGCGATCAAGTGCGCGCGCGTCGTCGGCGACGTGATGGGGAAGTACCACCCGCACGGCGACCCTGGCGATCTACGACACGCTCGTGCGCATGGCGCAGCCCTTCTCGCTGCGCTACCCGCTCGTCGATCCGCAGGGCAACTTCGGCAACGTCGACGGCTACTCCGGCCGCCGCCGAGCGCTACACCGAGTGCCGGCTCGCCGCGATCGCCGCGGAGCTGCTGCGCGACATCGACGCAGGACACGATCGATTTCGTCCCGAACTACGACGGCTCGCAGCGGGAGCCCCAGGTGCTGCCGTCCCGCTTCCCGAACCTGCTCGTCAACGGCACGACGGGGATCGCGGTCGGGATGGCGACGAACATGCCGCCGCACAACCTCGCCGAGACGATCGACGCGGTGATCGCGATGATCGACGACCCGGCGATCGACGTCGAGCGGCTCTCGCAGCACATCAAGGGCCCGGACTTCCCGACCGGCGGCGATCATCCTCGGCCGGGAGGGAATCCGCGAGTCCTACCGCTCCGGCCGCGGCCGCATCATCATGCGCGGCCGCGCGCACATCGAGGAGCTGCGCGGCGGCAAGACGGCGGTGATCGTCAGCGAGCTTCCCTACGGCGTCAAGAAGGGCGGCGACGACGGCGTGATCAAGAAGATCGCCGAGCTCGCGCGACACCACGCTGACCGAGATCGCGAACCACCGCGACGCCGTCAAGGACCTGTCCGGCAAGGACGGGATGCGGATCTACATCGAGCTGAAGCGCGACGCCGTGCCGCAGGTGGCGCTGAACAAGCTCTACAAGCACACGCCGCTCCAGACGACGTTCGGCTACAACGCCGTCGCGCTCGTCGACGGCGTGCCGCGCACGCTCTCGATGCTCGAGCTGGTCCGGCACTACCTCGACCACCAGCGCGAGGTCGTCACGCGCCGGCTGAAGTTCGAGCTGCGAAACGCGGTCCGCCGCGCCCACATCCTCGAGGGCTACCTCATCGCGCTCGACAACATCGACGCGGTGATCGCGCTGATCCGGGCCTCCGACGAGCACCGAGGCCGCGCGCGAGGGGCTGATGGAGTCGTTCGGCCTCACCGAGCTCCAGGCGAACGCGATCCTCGAGATGCGGCTGCGCGCGCTGACCGGGCTCGAGCGCAAGCGCATTGCAGAGCGAGTACGACGACCTGATGGAGCGGATCGGCGAGCTGCGCGCGATCCTCTCCGACGAGGCGCAGGATCGACGGCGTCATCCGCGAGGAGCTGCTCGAGATCAAGACGACCTACGGCCGCCGCGACGAGCGGCGAACCGAGATCGTCGCCGCGGAGGGCGAGCTCGAGCTCGAGGATCTGATCGCCGAGGAGGAGATGGCGATCGCGATCACGCGCTCGGGCTACATCAAGCGGCTGCCGACGAGCGCCTACAAGGAGCAGCGGCGCGGCGGCATCGGCGTCATGGGCATGGACCTG
The DNA here is from genome assembly GCA_963765345.1 of uncultured Actinomycetota bacterium. GTDB lineage: Bacteria > Actinomycetota > Thermoleophilia > Gaiellales > Gaiellaceae > PALSA-600. The sequence continues at coordinate 95,248 of CAVXWI010000023.1, read as the reverse complement.
AAGGACGAGGACTACATCGAGCATCTGTTCGTCGCCTCGACGCACGACTACATCCTCTTCTTCACCTCCGTCGGGAAGGTCTACCGGCTGAAGGTGCACGAGCTGCCGCTCGGCTCGCGCCAGTCGAAGGGCCGCGCGATCGTCAACCTGCTGCCGTTCCGCCAGGACGAGCAGGTTCGCGCCGTGATCAAGACCCGCAATTTCGAGGAGTCGGAGTTCCTGCTCTGCGCGACCAAGAACGGCGTCGTCAAGAAGACGCAAGCTCGCCGAGTACAACACGCCGCTGAAGGCGGACGGGATCATCGCGATCAAGATGCGCGAGGGCGACGAGCTCGTCGGCGTCCGGCTCTGCTCGGCCGCGCGACGACGTCCTGCTCGTCTCGCGCAAGGGACAGGCGATCCGCTTCCCCGAAGCCGACGACCCGCGCGATGGGCCGCGCCACCGAAGGCGTCCGCGGCATGGCGCTCCGCGGCGACGACGAGGTGATCGCGGCGGAGATCGCCAACGACGACTCCGACCTGCTCGTCGTGACGAGGAACGGCTACGGCAAGCGCACGCGCGTCTCCGAGTACCCGCGCAAAGGTCGCGGCGGCATGGGCGTGCAGACCGTCAAGCTGACCGAGGCGCGCGGGCAGCTCGCGGGCGCGCTCGTCGTTCGCGACGGCTACCAGGTGATGCTGATCTCGACCGGCGGCACGGTGATCAAGATGGCGGTCGAGGACGTGAAGCGGCTCGGCCGCTCGACCCAGGGCGTGATCGTGATGCGGCTCCGCGAGGGCGAGAAGGTCTCCGCGCTCGCGCCGGTCGTCGACGCCGCCGCGGACGACGAGCTCGGCGACGAGCCGCCCGTGCTTGCCGGCCGCCGAGGCGATCGAGCCGGTCGAGGAGGAGAGCGACGAGAACGCCACGGCCGACGACGAGCCCTCGGTCGAGTAGCGACCGCTCCGCAGTACGCCAGTTCGCGGTTGCAATCCGGATCGGCGGCAGCCAGGATCGCTCGATGTCCTCCGGTCACCTCGACCGGGTCGAGCTCGACCCGGTCGACATCGCCGCCCGGCTCGACCGGATCGGGCTGTATCTCGGCCAGGTCTGCCGCCTCGCCGGCATCTCGAAGATGCAGCTCGATTACTGGACGAACAAGGCGCAGATCCCGACGGGCGGCAAGAAGCAGCGCATCTACGACCTCGCGGCGATCGAGACCGTGCTCCTGATCAAGCAGGGGCGCGACAAGGGATTGAACCTCGGCGACGCGATCGAGGCCGCGCGCAGGTTCCGCGCCGCGGGCCTGTCGCTGCCAGCCGGCCGGCTCGGCCGGTGGGGCGCTGTTGCCGAGCACCTTCGGCAAGAACGTCGAGATGACGTCGATCGGCGCCGGGAAGACGATCGTCGTCGACGCCGACGAGCCGAGCTCGAGCAGCGTCTGCAGGTAGCGGAGCTGGAGGGCGATCGGATGCGGCCTCGATCACGACCGCGGCGTCCTTCAGCCGCTCGGAGGCCTGGTACTCGCCCTCGGAGGCGATCACCTTGGCGCGCCGCTCGCGCTCGGCCTCGGCCTGCCGGGCCATCGCGCGCTGCATGCCCTGCGGGATCTCGACGTCCTTGACCTCGACGATCGTCACCTTGACCCCCCAGGGCGCGGTCTGCTCGTCGATGATCCCCTGGAGGATCGCGTTGATCTTCTCGCGTTCGGAGAGGAGCTCGTCGAGGGAGTGCTGACCGAGCACCGAGCGCAGCGTCGTCTGGGCGATCTGCGACGTCGCGACCATGTAGTTCTCGATCTGGACGATCGCCGCCTTCGGGTCGACGATCCGGAAGTAGGCGACGGCGTTGACGCGCACCGGCACGTTGTCCTTCGTGATCACCTCCTGCGGCGGGATCTGCAGGGTGATCGTGCGCAGGTCGACCCTGACCATCCGGTCGACGATCGGGATCAGGATGAAGAGGCCCGGGCCCTTCGGCTCGGGCAGGAGCCGGCCGAGCCGGAAGACGATTCCCCGCTCGTATTCGCGGGCGACCTTCAGCGCGCCGACGAGGAAGAGGACGACGACGAGGAGGACGACGCCGGCGGCGATCAGGACGACGGTCACGCCGTCGATCCTATCAGCGGCTCGGGCAGGATGCCTATGGCGGCACCTACACGGGATGCACTCGCAGCGTCAGGCCCTCGAAGCTGTCGACGACCACTCGCTGGCCCGTCCGCAGCGGTTCGGGGGCCCGCGCGCGCCAGAGCTCGCCGTGCACGTAGACGAGCCCGCCCTCGCGGACGACGCCCTGCAGGCCGACGATCTCCTGCGGTCCGACGGTGACCGGGGTGCGCCGGACCGCGATCGCCTTCGCGATCGCGAACGCCCAGAGCCCGCCGAGCACGAGCGTGACGATGACGACGAGCGGCACCGAGGTCTGCGGCGCGCCGTTCGTCGCCTGGAACATCGTCGCGAGCCCGAATCCGAGCGCGACCAGACCGGACAGGGTCAGGGCGCCGTGTGTCGGGTAGTGCGCGTCGAGGAGGAGGAGCGCGATGCCGAGGACGACGAGGCCGATCCCGGTCCAGGAGAGCGGCAGCACGTAGAGGCCGAACAGCGCGAGCAGCAGCGAGACCGCGCCGAGGGCGCCCGGGAGGATCGCCCCGGGATGGAAGATCTCGAAGCCGAGGCCGACGAGGCCGCCGAGGAAGAGCAGCGAGACGATGTTCGGGTTGAGCAGCGTCGAGAGGAAGCGCGTCAGGAAGCCGGGCTTGGTCGACTCGATCGTCGCGTCCGCCGTGTGGAGCGTCAGGTGGGCCGGCACCGTGACGCGGCCGTTGATCGTGTCGAGGAGCGCCGGCAGGCTGGGCGAGATCAGGTCGATCACGTTCAGCCGGAGCGCCTCGGCGTCGGTCAGGTTCGAGGCCCGCTTCACGGCCAGGTTGGCCCAGGCGGCATTGCGGTCGTGGCTTCGCGCGAGCCCGCGGAGCGACGCGGCCGCGTCGTTGATCACCTTGCGGCGGAGGTCGCTGCCGATGTTCTCGCCGGTCGAGGAGATCGGGGTCGAGGAGCCGATGTTCGTCTCGGGCGCCATCGCGAGCACGTCGGCGGCCTCGGAGATCCAGACCCCGGCCGACGCGCCCGCGCGCCGCCCGGAGAGACGTAGACGATCACGGGAGTGCCCTCGCTGGCTGAGCTGCAGCTCCTTCTGCACGATCGTGCGCATCGAGTCCTCGTCACCGCCCGGGCGTGTCGAGCAGGATCACCGCGGCCGCATCGTGGTCGGCGTGGGCGCGGTCGAGCCTCCCGTTCAGCCAGGCGGCGGTGACCGGGTCGACCTCCTGGTTGAAGGTGATCGCGAGCACGCGAGGCTTCGCGACCGGCGCCGCGGCGAGGCCCGGTGCAGCCGCGGTCGCGCCGAGCAGGGCCGTGAGCAGGACGAAGGTCTTCACCGCCGTGTCCCAGTGTATGCCGCGCCGGGAGCCGTCAGGGCCCGCCCGGCCGCCCGGGGGAGGTGGCGCCCGCCGCCAGCGCGGGGCCGGCCGAGGCGGCCCAGCGCTCGTAGCCCCGCTCGAGGCCGCGCGAGGATCGCGACGAGCAGCTCGAGGCGGTCGCGGTCGACGAACCCGGCGCCGGGCCAGGGCGCCCGGCCGACGTTGACGCCGATCCCGAGCACGACGTGCTCGCCCGCCTCGGCGAGGATCCCCGCGACCTTGCGCCCGTCGACCAGGACGTCGTTTGGCTCCTTGATCGTCGCGCCCTCGCCGATCGCGGCGGCGACGGCGTCGGCGGCGACGAGCGTCAGCTCGGGCCAGCGGGCGACCGGCGGCGGCGGGCGGAGGACGACCGAGAGCGCGAGCCCCGCGCCGGGCTCGTCGACCCAGATCCGGCCGAGCCGGCCCCGGCCGGCCGTCTGGTGCTCGGCGAGGGCGACCGTGCCGTGCGGCGCGTCGGCGGGCGGCATCGTCTGGGTCGACGGCGTCTCGGCCGCGTAGAGGTACGGGCGGCCGAAGCTGCCGCGAAGCCGGGGCACGACGAGTTCGGGCGCGAGCGCCATCGCCACTAGAGTAGGCGGGCCGTGCAACCGCGCTTCTCGCCGGGCCGTCCAATCCGCACCGATGCCCGCCCCGTTGCCCCGCTTCGCTACGAGCGGCTCTCCGACCCGATTCTCGTGACGCGGGCCAAGGCCGGCGACCGCGAAGCCCTCGCGGCGCTCTGCGAGCGGCATGCACCACGCGTCGAGCGGATCGCCCTCCACCTGCTGCGAGATCCGGAGGACGCGCGCGATGCCGCGCAGGAGTCGCTCGCCAAGCTGGTCGTCCGCATCCGCCAGTTCCGCGGCGAGGCGCAGTTCTCGACCTGGCTGCACCGGCTCGTCGTCAACACGTGCAAGGACTTCGCGCAGGCCCGCGCGCTGCGCAGGACCGAGCCGCTCGTCGCCGACGAGCGGGCCGCGCCCGACGGCGATCCTGCCGCCGCGCTCGCCTCGTCGGAGACCCGCCGCGAGCTCGGCCGCCGCCTCGCCGAGCTGCCCCCCGCCCAGGCGACGGTCGTCGCGCTGAAGGACGCCTTCGACGTCGGCTTCGCCGAGATCTCGGCGGTGACCGGTCTGCCGGTCGGGACGGCGAAGTGCTACGCGCATCGCGGCCGGGCCTCGCTGCGCGAGCGGCTCTCGGCATGACCGTCGTCCTCGGCAGGGCCGAGATCGAGGAGATCCTCCCGCACCGGCCGCCGTTCCTCCTGCTCGACGAGGTGCACGAGCTCGTCCCGGGTGAGCGCGTCGCCGCGCGGAGGACCGTGACGGACGAGGACTGCGCCGGCCACTTCCCCGGCAACCCGATCATGCCCGGCGTCAAGATGGTCGAGGCGCTCGCCCAGTGCGGCGCGGTCGCCGTGCTCTCGCAACCCGAAAACAGCGGCCGGCTCGTCCTCTTCGCCGGCATCGACGACGTTCGCTTCAAGCGGATCGTCCGTCCCGGCGAGACGCTCGAGCTGCTCTGCGAGGTCGAGGCGGTGCGGGGCCCCGTCGGGCGAGGGCAAGGTCCGGGCCGAGGTCGGCGGCGAGCTGGCCGTCCGGGGAACGCTGACCTTCGCGGTGAGCGCGGAGTGATCGGCCGCGCGATCGGCCGGCCGGTCTCGATCACCGGCCTCGGCTGCTACGTGCCCGAGCGGGTGCTGACGAACGACGACATCGCCAAGGTTGTCGACACCTCCGACGAGTGGATCCGCACCCGTACCGGAATCCGCGAGCGCCGCATCGCCGCCGAGCACGAGGCGATGTCGGACCTGGCGCTGCCGGCCGCCCGCGCGGCGCTCGCCGAGGCGGGTCTCGACGCCACGGCGATCGACCTGATCATCGTCGCGACGATCACCCCGGACATGGCGTTCCCGGCGACGGCGGCGCTCGTCGCCGACCAGCTCGGGAGCCCGGCGGCCGCCTACGACCTCTCGGCGGGCTGCACCGGCTTCATGTACGCGCTCGCCCAGGCACATGCGGCGGTCGCGGCAGGCCTCGCCGAGCGGGCGCTCGTGATCGGCGGCGACGTGATCTCGCGGATCCTCGACTGGACGGACCGCTCGACGCTCGTGCTCTTCGGCGACGGTGCCGGCGCGGTCGTGCTCGAGCACGTCGACGAGGGCGGCTTCCTCGGCTTCGAGCTCGGCGCCGACGGCTCGGGCGGCCCGCAGCTCCTCTACCCGGGGAGCGGCTCGCGCATCTTCGACTCAGCCAACGGGCGGCATCTGACGATGAACGGGCGCGAGGTGTTCAAGTTCGCGACCCGCGTGCTCGTGAGCTCGGCGGAGGCCGTGCTCGCCGCCTGCGAGCTCACGGTCGCGGACGTCGACGTGTACGTTCCGCACCAGGCGAACGTCCGCATCATCGACCACGCTGTCAACAAACTAGGCTTCCCGAGGGAGAAAGTGGTAGTCAACGTCGATCGATATGGAAACACCTCGTCGGGCTCGATCCCGCTCGCGCTGGCCGACGCCGTCGCGAGCGGACTCTTGCGGCCCGGAAGCCTCGTCCTGATGACCGGGATGGGGGCCGGGCTCACGTGGGGCTCGGCGCTGATGCGCTGGACACATTCGACGAATGGAGCGGGCAGATGAGCAAGCTGGCGTTCATGTTCCCCGGGCAGGGCTCGTTCGAGCTCGGCATGGGGCGGGAGATCGCCGAGGCGACCCCCGAGGCGATGGCGGTGTACGAGGAAGGGAGCGAGGCCTCCGGCCTCGACCTGCGGCAGCTCTGCTTCGAGGGCACGGCCGAGCAGCTGACCCGGACGGACCTGCAGCAGCCGGCGCTCGTGACGACGAGCCTCGCGATCAACGCCGCGCTGCGCGCGCGCGGGATCGTCCCCGACTACGTCGTCGGCCACTCGGTCGGCGAGTTCTCCGCTCTCGGCGCGGCGCACTCGATCGAGGTGCGCGAGGCGATCAAGCTGGTTCGTGAGCGCGGGCTCGCGATGGCCGCGGCCGCCCACGCGCGGCCGGGCTCGATGGCCGCGATCCTCGGCCTCGCCGACGAGGTGGTCGAGGCGCTTTGCAAGAAGATCCACAACGTGTGGCCGGCGAACTACAACTGCCCCGGACAGCTCGTCATCTCCGGCGAGACGGCCGCGGTCGACGAGTGCTGCACCGAGGCCCAGCTCGAGGGGGCGCGCCGCGCCGTGCGGCTGCGGGTCTCGGGTGCCTTCCACTCGCCGCTCGTCGAGCTCGCCGCCGAGCGGCTGCGCCCGGCGATCGAGCGGATCGACTTCAAGGCGCCGACCGCGCACTTCGTCTCGACCGTGACCGCCAAGCTCGAGGGGCCGCAGCGGCTGCGGACGCTTCTCGTCGAGCAGCTGACCGCGCCGGTGCGGTTCACGCAGTCGGCCCGCGAGCTGATCGGGCACGGCGTCACGACCTTCGTCGAGGTCGGCCCCGGCAACGTGCTCTCGCGGTTTACTGAAGAGGATCGACAGCTCCGTGAAGGCGATCCCGGTCAACGACCTGAAGTCGCTGAACGCGATCGCGCACGAGTTTGGCTGAGTTCTGCTCCCTCGAGGGGCGAACGGCGCTCGTCACCGGCGGCTCGCGCGGGATCGGCGCTGCGATCGCCGCCGAGCTGGCGCGCGCCGGCGCCGACGTGGTCGTCGGCTACCGCGCCGGCGCCGACGAGGCCGGCGCACTCGCGACCGCGATCGGCGGGCGGGCGGTCCAGGCCGACGTCTCGTCGGCGGCGGATGCCCGGCAGCTCGTCGACGACGCCGGCGACCTCGACATCCTCGTCAACAACGCCGGCCTCACCCGCGACGGCCTCCTGGCCCGCATGTCCGACGAGGACTGGCGCGAGGTGATCGAGACCGACCTCAGCTCGGTCTTCTACACCTGCCGCGCGGTGACGCGGGCGATGATGAAGAAGCGCGCCGGCGCCATCGTCAACGTCAGCTCGATCGTCGGCCTGCACGGGAACTTCGGCCAGACGAACTACGCCGCCGCCAAGGCGGGGATCATCGGTTTCACGAAGTCGCTCGCCCGCGAGCTCGGCTCCCGCGGCGTGCGCGCGAACGTCGTCGCGCCCGGTTACGTCAAGACGCGGCTCACCGACGCGATCCCCGAGGACGGCCGCGCGCTCATGCTCGCGAACACGCCGCTCGGCCGGCTCGGCGATCCCGAGGACGTGGCCGGGGCGGTACGGTTCCTCTGCTCGGACGAGGCGTCGTTCATCACCGGCGAGGTGCTGCTCGTCGACGGCGGACTGGGGATGTAGATGAGCGAGAAGGGCACCGTGATGAGGCGCGTCGTCGTCACCGGGATCGGGATGGTCTCGTCGCTCGGCAACGACGCCGAGACGAGCTGGCGGCGGCTGATCGCCGGCGAGTCCGGCGCGGGGCCGATCACGCAGTTCGACCATGAGGGCTACCCGGTGCACTTCGCCTGCGAGCTGAAGGACTTCGAGCCGACCGACTGGACCGACCACAAGTCGGCCCGGCGGATGGACCGCTTCGCCCAGATGATCCTCGCCGCCGCCCGCCAGGCGGAGGCCGACTCGAGGCTCGACATCCCGGCCGACCCGCTGCGAATCGGCACCTCGGTCGCCACCGGGATCGGCGGCCTGCGCTCGTTCCAGGACTGCTACGACGTCCTGCTTCACCGCGGCCCCGACCGGATCAGCCCGTTCTCGATCCCCTGCATCATCCCGAACATGGGGGCCGGCTGGGTCTCGATCGAGCTCGGCACCAAGGGTCCGCTGATGAGCCAGTGCACCGCCTGTGCCGCCTCGAACATGGCGATCGGGGACGCCTACGACGAGATCCGCCTCGGCCGGGTCGACGCGATGATCGCCGGCGGCAGCGAGGCGCCGATCACGCGGGTCGGGATCGCCGGCTTCGACGCGATGCGCGCCCTCTCCCGCCGAAACGACGACCCTGCGGGAGCCTCGCGGCCCTTCGACGCCGGGCGCGACGGCCTCGTCATGGGCGAGGCGGCCGGCGCGGTCGTGCTCGAGGAGCTCGGGCGGGCGAAGGCGCGCGGCGCGCAGATCTACGCCGAGCTGATCGGCTACGGGATGTCCGCCGACGCGGCCCACATGACCGAGCCGGACCCGACCGGCCAGAGCCCCGCGCGGGCGATGATCGCGGCGATCGCCAGCGCGGGCATCGACCCGTCCGAGGTCGGCTACGTCAACGCGCACGCCACCTCGACCCCGCTCGGCGACAGCGCCGAGACCAAGGTGATCAAGGTCGCGCTCGGCGAGGAGAACGCCTACGCGACGCCGATCTCCTCGACGAAGGGCGCGACGGGCCACTGCTTCGGCGCCGCCGGCGCGATCGAGGCGATCTTCACGATCCTCGCGCTGCGGGACCAGATTGCGCCGCCGACGATCAACCTCGAGCAGCCCGACCCGGACTGCGACCTCGACTACGTGCCGAACGAGTCCCGGCCGCTGCCGGGCCTGAGCGTCGCCGTCTCCAACTCCTTCGGCTTCGGCGGCCACAACGCGACGATCGTCCTCCGCCGCGGCGAGCCCGACCTCTAGGATCGGCCGTTCCGATGGATAGGTGGGCGACCTTCGACTGTTACGGCACGTTGATCGACTGGAACGGCGGCATCCGGGCGGAGCTCGTGCGGCTGTTCGGCACAGACACCGGCGGAGAGCGAGAGCCGGAGGCCGCCGGCGAGCCCGGCGAGGCGTCCCGGGCCTCCGAGCCCGGGGATCCGGACGAGGACCGGGACGACGGCGACGAGGAGGACGAGGGTGGGGACGGCGAGGCCGAAGCGGAGCCCGACCCGGAGATCGAGGCGCTGCTCCTCCGCTATCACGAGCTCGAGCGGGAGCTCGAGCACGACGGCAACCTCAGCTACCGCGAGGTGATGACCGAGGCCATGCGCCGGCTCGGCGCTCCCGAGGGTGAGGAAGCGGGCCTCGCCGACTCGCTGCCGACCTGGGAGCCGTTCCCCGAGACCGTCAACGCGCTGACCGAGATCCGCGAGCGGGGCTGGAAGACGGCCATCCTCTCGAACTCCGACCTCGACCTGATCAACGCCTCGAAGGAGCGGATCGGCGTCCCCTTCGACGAGACGGTCGTCGCCTCGGAGATCCACTCCTACAAGCCGGCGTTCCTGCACTGGTTCGAGTTCTACGCGCGCACGCTCGCCGACAAGCGCCGCCACGTCCACATCGGCGCGAGCAGCTACCACGACATCACCCCGGCGGCCAGGCTGCGCATTCCGAACGTCTGGATCAACCGCCTCGGCGAACACCCCTACACGGCCCCGACGATCGAGCTGACCGACATGTACGAGCTCGGCCAGGTGCTCGACGACCTGCTCCCGGCGGGATAGGCGCCCTGGAAGCAACCTCAGTGCAACCGGACACCGCCCGTCCCGGTCTAACATCACATTCCCGATGAGCGAAGCCAGGATCGACGTCAAGGTCGAGCAGGTGGAGAGCGCGTCGGCCGGGAGCACCCACCCGAATACCTGCCCGGACTGCGGCTCGCACTACCGCGACGACGAGCTCGCCGCAGCGCTCTCGGTCTGCGCGCAGTGCGGTCATCACTTCCGCATGTCGGCCCGCGCCCGGATCGCGTGGCTCGCCGATCCCGGCTCGTTCGTCGAGGAGGCCGCGGAGGTCCGCTCGGCCGACCCGCTCGCGTTCTTCGACCTGCGCCCCTACCGGGAGCGGCTCGCCGAGGCCGAGCTCAACACCGGCCTGACCGACGCGATGGTCGTCGGCGCGGCGACGCTCGACGACCAGCCGCTCGAGCTCGCCGTGATGGATTTCGCCTTCATGGGCGGCTCGATGGGCGGCGCCGTCGGCGAGAAGTTCGTCCGCGCCTGCGACGCGGCGATCGCGGCGGCGAGCCCGCTCCTGCTCGTGACGAGCTCGGGCGGCGCGCGGATGCAGGAGGGGATCCTCTCGCTGATGCAGCTTCCGAAGACGATCGCCGCGATCGACGAGCTGCACGAGGAGCGCCTGCCGCTCTTCTGCCTGCTCACGAACCCGACGACGGGCGGCGCGATGGCGAGCTTCGCGACCCTCGGCGACGTGATCGTCGCCGAGCCGGGTGCGCTGCTCGCCTTCACCGGCCCCCGGGTCGTTCAGGAGATCGTCAAGGAGAAGCTCTCGGACGACTTCGGGCGGGCCGAGCAGCATCTGCGCTACGGCCAGATCGACGCCATCGTCCCCCGATCCGAGCAGCGCGAGTACCTCGCGCGGCTCCTCCGGCTCTTTGGCCGGTGAGGCCGAGCGCCGGCTGCGCGAGCGGCTCGGCCGGTTGAAGAGCTTGCCGCTTCTCCATCGCACCGGCGTCTCGGGCGAGGAGCGGCGGCTGCGCGAGCAGCTCGACTCGATCAGGCACGTCAACGCGAGCGAGGACGAGATCTGGGCCTTCGTCGAGCGTGCCCGCCATCCGGACCGGCCCTACACCCTCGACTACGTCGAGCGGATCCTCGACGACTGGGTCGAGCTCCACGGCGACCGCGGCCGGGCCGACGACGGCGCGATCGTCGCGGGTCTCGGCCGCCTCGACGGGCGCACCATCGTCCTGATCGGACACCAGAAGGGCCGCGACCTGAAAGAGCGGCTCGCCCGCCAGTACGGGATGCCGCATCCGGAGGGCTACGCGAAGGCCGTTCGGGTCATGGAGCTCGCCGACCGCTTCCGCTTCCCGATCGTCTCGCTGATCGACACGCCGGGCGCCTATCCGGGCGTCGCCGCCGAGCAGCACGGCCAGGGAGGCGCGATCGCCCGCTCGCAGGCGGCGATGCTGTCGCTCGCCGTGCCGACCGTCGCCTGCGTGATCGGGGAAGGGGGCTCGGGCGGCGCGCTCGCACTCGCCGTCTCCGACCGCGTCCTGATGCAGGAGAACGCGATCTACTCGGTGATCACGCCCGAGGGCTGCGCGATGATCCTCTGGCGCGATCCGGAGGAGAAGAAGAAGGCGGCCGCGGCCTTCAAGCCCGACGCGTTCCACTGCTTCGAGCTCGGGGTCATCGACGGGATCGTCGCGGAGCCGCGTGGGGGCGCCCACGAGGATCCCGAGGGAGCGGCCGCGACCCTGAAGCAGGCGCTGTTGCTGGCCCTCGAGGAGATCGACGAGACGCCGTCCGACGAGCTGCGACGGGCGCGCCGCGCGAAGTTCCGCGCCATGGGCGTCTTCGCCTAGACTCGGGCGTCTGCGCCCCTCAGCAGCACTTTCTCCACACCATCCACAGAGTTTTCAACCATGTTTTGAGATTGTGTGAACGCGCAGAATAGGGCTATGCCACGGCTCGACGCCTACCGGAAGAAGCGCGACCCGGCGGCGACGCCCGAGCCGTTCGGCGGCAAGGGCCGCGGCCGCGGCGCCGATCCGCTCTTCGTCGTCCAGAAGCACGCCGCCCGGAGCCTCCACTACGACTTCCGGCTCGAGCGGGACGGCGTGCTCGCCTCCTGGGCGGTGCCGAAGGGCGTCCCGCTCGAGCCGGGGGCCAAGGCGCTCGCCGTCCACGTCGAGGACCACCCGCTCGAGTACGCGACCTTCGCCGGCGAGATCCCGGCCGGCTCCTACGGGGCGGGACGGGTCGAGATCTGGGACACGGGCACCTACGAGCTGCTCGAGGAGAAGCGTGACGGCGGCCTGAAGGTGCGCCTCGCGGGCGAGCGGCTGCAGGGCGTCTGGACGCTCGTGCCCGCCCACCTCGACGGGAAGGAGCAGAACTGGCTCCTGATCCGGAGCGCCGACCCGGCTGCGCGGCCGCCGAACGGGCGCACACCGGCGCGCACCTACGAGCCGATGCTGGCGACGCTCGGGAGCGACCTCCCCGACGGCAGCGGCTGGAGCTACGAGCTGAAGTTCGACGGGTACCGCGCGCTCGCCTACGTCCGCGGCGGCGCCTGCGAGCTCCGCTCCCGCACGAACAAGGATCTGACGGCCCGCTTCGCAGCGGTGGCGACCGCGGTCGCCGCCGGGGTCGCCGGCGACGCCGTGCTGGACGGCGAGGTCTGCGCCCTCGACGAGCGGGGCCGCCCGAGCTTCTCGGCGATGCAGCGGGGAGATGGCCGGCTCGTCTTCTACGCCTTCGACTGTCTCGAGGTGCGGGGGACGCCGGTCGTCGAGCGGACGCTCGCGGAGCGGCGCGAGCTGCTCGGCCAGATCGTCAGCGAGGGCGCGGAGCTCTCGCTCTCGGCCGTCTTCGCCGACGGGCAGGCGCTCCTCGAGTCGGTCGAGCGGGAGCGGCTCGAGGGCGTCCTCGCCAAGCGCGTCGGCTCGCGGTACGCCGAGGGGGCCAGGTCGCGCGACTGGATCAAGGTCAAGACCCACGGCCGCCAGGAGTTCGTCGTCGCCGGCTACACCCGCGGCGCCGGCAGCCGCTCGGGCAGCTTCGGCTCCCTCGTCCTCGCGGTCAACGAGGGCGGCGAGCTTCGCTACGCGGGCAACGTCGGCACCGGCTTCGACGAGCAGGAGATCGCGCGGCTCCTCGGCCTCCTGCGGCCGCTCGAGCGCCCCGAGCCGCCGTTCCACGAGGCGCCGAAGATGCCGCGCGTCCGCCGGGGCGACGTCACCTGGGTCGAGCCGCGCCTCGTCGTCGAGGTCGAGTTCAGCGAATGGACGCACGAGGGGCACGTGCGCCAGCCCTCCTACAAGGGTCTGCGGGACGACAAGCCGGTCGCGGCCGTGCGCCATGAGCGCCCGGATACGGCGACCGTCGTCCGGGGGTCGCGCGAGCTCCGCCTGACCAACCTCGACAAGGTCTTCTGGCCCGAGGAGGGGATCACGAAGGGCGACCTCGCCGACTACTACCGCGCGGTCGCGCCGGTGCTCGTCCCGCACCTCGCCGGCCGGCCGTTCACGATGCGCCGCTACCCCGACGGGGCCTTCGGCAAGGCGTTCTTCCAGAAGGACGCGCCGTCCCACATGCCGTCGTGGATCGCGACGTTTCGGACGGTCGTCTCGACGCAGGGCGGGAACGACGCGCGAGCTCGACGTTCCGCTCGTGAACGACGAGCTCGCGCTCCTCTGGATGGTCAACATGGGCTGCATCGACATGAACCCGTGGTACTCGCGGGTCGACAAGCCCGAGCGGCCGGACTTCGTCCTCTTCGATCTCGATCCGACGCCGGAGGTGCCCTATGCCCAGACCGTCGAGGTGGCGCTGATCCTGAAGGCCCTGCTCGACGGGGTCGGCCTGGCCTCCTTCCCCAAGACCTCGGGAGGCAAGGGCTTCCACGTGCTCGTCCCGCTCGAGCCGACGCTCGACCTATGACGACACGCGGAGGTTCGCCGAGCAGGTCGCCGGCGTGATCGCGGCCGGATACCCGCAGCTGGCGACCACCGCCTGGGCCAAGTCGAAGCGGAAGGGGGTGCTGATCGACGCCAACCAGAACGGGCTCGGGAAGACGATCGCCTCGGTCTACTCGGTGCGCCCGCACCCGGGCGCGCCGGTCTCCACCCCGCTTCGCTGGCAGGAGGTGACCACGAAGCTCGACCCGGCCGCGTTCACGATGGGCGCCGTGCTCGACCGCGTGCAGAGGCACGGCGACCTGTTCGAGGGGGTGCTGAAGACCCGGCAGTCGCTCTCGAAGGCGCTGCGCGAGCTTCGCTAGGGCGCGCTGGCCGCTGCTACCCTCGGGCGATCGTGGCCGACGGGCTGCCAGCTCACTCTGACGCCCGTCGGGGCGTGCATCGTGCCCCTGCGCCGCCCGGACGGCGCGAGCCGAGATGACCATGGTCGAGAAGCTGCAGGCCGCGGCCGACGCGCTCAACCAGGGCGACCCGGAGCCGTTCGCAGCGCTGCTGGCGCCCGATTCGGAATGGCGCGGGGTCTCGTCCGGTCACCTCTGGTGGAAGCAGACGCCGGCGTGTCACGGGCCCGACGAGGCGCGCGAGGTGATGAGGCGCCGGATCAGGCAGCGTGGCGAGAACCGACTTCGGGTTCGGCCCGAGTTCACCCAGATCGGCGACGACAAGATCATCGGGTCGAGCGAGTGGCCGGGAGCAGACGGCCGCGCGCAGGTGCGCTACCAGGTGCTCACCCTCCGCGACGGCAAGATCGTCGACATGCAGGGATGTCGCTCACGCCGCGAGGCCGAACGGTTCGCCCGCCGCCGCTAACGCGCACCGCCCGCGGCGAGCGGCCGGCCGCGGTTAGCGCTCGCGGGTGAGGAGCCCGAGCAGCGCGCGGGCTCCGCGCTTGTCGAGGAGCTCGTTCAGGTTGCCGCACTTGGGGCTCTGGACGCAGCTCGGGCAGCCGTCGCTGCACGGGCAGGAGGCGACCATCCGGGCGGTGTCGGCGACCCAGCCCTCGAACTGGTCGAAGCCGCGCTCGCTGATGCCGACGCCGCCCGGGTGACCGTCGTAGACGAACACCGTCGGGCGGCCGGTCCCGGCATGGAGGTTGGTCGAGAGGCCGCCGATGTCCCAGCGGTCGCACATCGCCCACAGCGGCAACATCGCGATCAACGCGTGCTCGGCCGCATGCAGGGTGCCGAGGAGCTGCGGCAGCTCGACGAGACCGCCGAGCTGGTCGGGGCCCGGGCAGAACCAGACAGCCTCGGTGCTGAAGGTCGCGGGCGGGCACTCGAGCGGCACGAGCTCGATTCGTTCCTGGGTGGCGAGTGTCTTGCGCTCGTAGCCGACGACCTGGTCGGTCACCTCGACGGCACCGAAGCAGAGGTCGAGCCCGAGCCGGCGCTCGCTCCGGAGCTCGTCGAGGATCGTCGTCTCGGTCGTGCGCTTGGGCTGGGTGTACCAGGCGCCGCGAAACGGCTCGACGACCGCGTGCAGGCTGTGCTCGTCGAGCTCCGTGACCAGGAACGACTCGCCGCGGTGAAGGTAGACGGCGTCCGCGATGCACCGTCGAGTACGCCCGTGAGCGCTCGACGAAGCCGAGCACGGCTCCGGTCGAGGAGTCGACGACGGTGAAGGAGTCGGCGTCGGCCGCGCGCAGCGGGAGCCGCGCCGCCGGGGTCGTCGTCCCCGCGAAGACGATTCCGCGCGGGGTCTGGCGTAGCTCCGGATCGGCCGCCGCCGCCGCCAGCGCCGCCGCGCCGAGGAGCTCGACGTCGCTCTCGTCGAGCGGCGCCTCGTAGGCCGCGGCGCGGACGTGGCCGGCGAGGACGCGCGGGTTCGCCTGATCGAGGATCGCAGCCTCGACGCGGCGGCCGAGCAGCTTGTCGGGCTCGCGCATGAAGTACTGGTCGAGGGCGTCTTCGCTCGCGACGAGCACGGCGAGGCCGTGACCTCGCCTGCCGGCGCGGCCCCATTGCTGGCGTAGCGAGGCGACGGTGCCGGGGAAGCCGACCGTGATGACCGCGTCGAGCAGGCCGATATCGATCCCGAGCTCGAGCGCGTCGGTCGAGGAGACACCGAGCAGGTCGCCTGCCGCGAGCCGTCGCTCGATCTCCCGTCGCTGCTCGGCGGTGTAGCCGGCGCGGTAGGGCGAGAGCCGCGTGTCGTCCCCGAGCCGCTCGGCCGTGAAACGGTGGACGAGCTCCGCCGCCTTGCGGCTCTTGGCGAAGGTGAGCGTCCGCAGCCCGCGCTCGACGAACCCGGCCTGCAGCCGCGCCGCCTCGGCGAGCGCCGAGCCCCGCTGGCCGCGCTCCGGATCGAGGAGCGGCGGGTTCCAGAGGACGACCGTGCGCCCCGCGCGCGGGGCTCCGTCGTCGCCGATCACCGTTACGGTCGTCCCGAGCAGCTCACGTCCGAGCTCGGCAGGGTTGGCGATCGTCGCCGTGGCCAGGAGGAACTGCGGGTCGGAGCCGTAGATGCGAGCGAGCCGCCGGAGTCGCCGCAGCACGTTCGCGACGTGGGAGCCGAAGACGCCGCGGTAGACGTGCGCCTCGTCGACGACGACGAAGCGCAGGTTGGCGAGCAGGTCGCCCCAGCGCTCGTGGTTCGGCAGCAGCCCGACGTGGACCATGTCGGGGTTCGTCAGGACGGCGTTCGACCACTTGCGGATCTGCCAGCGGCGCTCGGCCGGGGTGTCGCCGTCGTAGATCGCCGGCCGCAGCCGCGGAACCGCCAGCGCGCTCAGCGAGCGGAACTGGTCCTGGGCGAGCGCCTTGGTCGGATAGAGGTAGAGCACCCGGTGGCGCGGCGTCCGGACGAGGTCGTCCAGCACCGGCAGGTTGAAGGCGAGCGTCTTCCCGGAGGCGGTGCCGGTCGCGACGAGCAGGTGCTCCCCGCGCGCCGCGGCGTCCCAGGCCTGCCGCTGGTGGACGTAGAGCTCGTCGACGCCGATCGCCGCCGCGACGCGCGCGTCGAGCTCGGGCGGTAGCGGGGCGGTGCGGGCGGCACGCGGCGGCTCATCCTGGCGGTGGGCGAGCTCCTCGCCGCCGAGGAGCGCTTCCGGGACAACGAGGGCGGTGCCCGCCACGCCGGCGATGCTAGCCTCGCTCGACCGGGGTGCCCCGAAGGGGCTGAGATCACACCCGTCGAACCTGATCCGGGTCATGCCGGCGAAGGGAGTTGCGTGCGAGTTTCGCGGGCCCTGACGATTGCGACCTCCGACAGCGGCGGCGGCGCCGGCGTCCAGGCCGACCTGAAAGCGTTTGCGGCTGCGGGTGTCTTCGGCACCTCGGCCCTCGTCGCCCTGACGGCGCAGAACACGGTCGGCGTCACGGCGATCGAGCCGCTCCCGCCGGCGTTCGTCCTCGCCCAGCTCGACGCCGTCTTCTCGGATGTCGGCGTCGACGCCGCGAAGACGGGCATGCTCTTCTCGCGCCTGCTGATCGAGACGGTCGCCGGCTGGCTCGAGCGGCACCGACTGCCGCTCGTGGTCGACCCGGTGATGGTCGCGAGCTCCGGGGCGAAGCTGCTCGAAGACGACGCGGTCGACGCTCTCGTCGGACGGCTCTTTCCGCTCGCGACGGTGGTGACGCCGAACCTGCCGGAGGCCGAGGCGCTTGCGGGCATCGCCGGTGACCGGGCCGCGCTGGCCGAGCGGCTGCACGAGCTCGGTGCTGCCGCGGTGATCGTCACGGGGGGCCACGGCGAGCGTGCGGTCGACCACCTCTTCGACGGCCGCCGGCATCTCGAGATCGAGGTTCCCCGCCACTCCGTCGCCGCGACCCACGGCGCCGGCTGTACCCACTCGGCCACCCTGGCGGCGCTGCTCGCCCGGGGCGAGCCGCTCGAGTCGGCGGCCCGCGGCGCCGCGGCCGCCGCGGCCGCCGCGGTCCGGCACGGCCTCGCCGAGATCGGTGCCGGCGATGGCCCCGTCGATGTCCTCAACCTGAAAGGACTGCCATGAGCTGCGAGCCAGACCACGACGACGGCGCCGCTGCGGTGCCCTGCCCGCGGTGCCCCCGGTGAGTGCGGGCGCGTCGCTGGCGCGCCTCCGCGCCGACCGGCCACTCGTCCACCAGATCACCAACTACGTGGTCATGAACGAGACCGCGAACGCGACCCTCGCGCTCGGAGCCCTGCCGGTGATGGCGCACGCGCCCGAGGAGGTCGAGGAGATGGTCGGGCTCGCGAGCGCGCTCGTCCTCAACATCGGGACGCTCTCACGCAGCTGGGTCGAGGCGATGCTTGCCGCGGGCCGGGCGGCGAACGCCGCCGCCGTGCCGGTCGTCCTCGACCCCGTCGGCGCAGGCGCGACCGCGTACCGCACCGACACCTCCCGCCGGATCCTCGACGAGATCGAGATCGCCGTGCTGCGCGGGAACGCGGGCGAGGTCGCGACGCTCGTCGGTGTCGCCGCCGAGGTGCGGGGGGTCGAGTCGGTCGGCGACGCGGCCGACGCCGCCGAGCTGGCGCGCGAGGCGGCGCGCACCTTCGGGGTCGTCGCGGCCGTGACCGGGCCGGTCGACCACGTCTCCGACGGTGACCGCTCGGCCGCGGTCGCCAACGGCGATCCGCTCCTCGCCTCGATCACCGGCACGGGCTGCATGTCGAGCGCGATCACCGGCTGCTTCCTCGCCGTCGCCGAGTCCTCGTTTGCCGCCGCGGTCGAGGCGCTCGTCGCCTTCGGCGTCGCCGGCGAGGACGCCGCCCGGGGCGCGAAGGGCCCAGGGTCCTTCCACGTCAATCTCTACGACGCGCTGGCCGCACTCGATCCGGCCGACCTCGACACACGGGCGCGCGTCTCGTGAAGGTGCACGCGATCGTCGAGGACCTCGCGGCCGCCCGGCGGGCGGCCGAGGCCGGCGCAACGGTCGTCCAGCTGCGGGTGAAGGGACCGACGGCCGAGGTCGTCGCGCGCGGCGAGGGCTTCCGCGGGCTCGGGACGACCTTCGTCGTCAACGACGACGTCGAGGCGGCGCTCGAGCTCGGCGCCGACGGCGTCCACCTCGGCCAGTCCGACGACGGCGCCGCCTGGGCGCGGAGCCGGGGGCTCCTGCTCGGCCGCTCGGCAACGAGCTTCGCGGAGGCGATCGACGCCGATGCGGATTACCTCGGCGTCGGCCCGATCTGGGAGACACCGTCGAAACCCGATGCCGCCCCACCGCTCGGGCTCGCAGAGCTCGCCCGGATCTGCGCCGCGGTGACCGTGCCGGTCGTCGCCGTGGGCGGGATCGACGCCGCGAACGCGGCGGCGTGCATCGGGGCCGGTGCCGCCGGGGTGGCCGTGATCCGGGCCGCGTTCGACCCGGCGCTCGCGAGAGCGGTCGATGAGGCTCTCCGAGCTCGGTGAGCTCGGGCTCCTCGCCGAGCTCGAGCGGCGCGGGCTGATCACCGGGGTCGAGAACGACGCCGCCGAGCTCCGCGGTGGAACGGTGGTGACGCAGGACGCGCTCGTCGAGGGCGTCCATTTCCGGCTCGACTGGCTGCCGTGGCGCGAGCTCGGCTTCCGGGCGGCGGCGGTCAACCTGAGCGACCTCGCCGCCTCGGGCGCCGAGCCGGAGGCCCTGCTCGTCAGCGTCGCGCTCCCGGCCGAGACGGAGGCAGACGACGTGTACGAGCTCTATGCGGGCCTCGCCGAGTCCGGCGTGCCGGTCGTCGGCGGGGACACGACTGCCTCCGCGGCGGTCGTCCTCAGCGTCACCGCGATCGGGCACGCGGAGCGGGTGCCGGGTCGAGCGGGGGCGAGGCCCGGAGACCTCGTCGTCGTCAGCGGCCCGCTCGGTGCGAGCGGCGCGGCCTTCCGCGCCGGCGGGTACGTGCGGCCGCCGCTCCGGCTCGAGGAGGGCAGACGGCTCGCGGCGGGCGCGCACGCGCTGCTCGATATCTCGGACGGGCTCGCCGTCGACGCCGCCCACCTGGCACGCCGCTCGGGCGTGCGCTGCGTGATCGAGCTCGACCGCGTCCCGCTCGCGCCGGGCGCGACCGTCTCGGATCTCGGCTTCGGTGAGGACTACGAGCTGCTCGCGGCTGTCGCCGATCCCGGCGGGTTCGTCGAGATCGGCCGGATCGTCGCGGGCGACGGGGTGGAGCTCCGCTGGCACGGCGAGCCCCGCCTCCTGCCCGGGTTCGAGCATTTCCGTCCCTGAGCGGCGGGGCGGGCCGTGGTCAGCTCTCGGTGCGCTCGAACGCGAGCATCAGCTTGCGCAGGAGTGCGTTCAGCTGGTGCTGCTCGCTCTTTGTCAGCGCGCTTGCGACCAGCGCCTCCTTGATCGCCTGCGCGTTGGTCGATTCGACCCAGATGCCATCCCCGCTCCCGGTCAGCTCGACGCGGACACCTCTCCGGTCGGCGGGGTCGGGCTGGCGGCGGACGAAGCCGGCCCGCTCGAGCTGGTCGATGCGATTGGTCATCGCGCCGCTCGACAGCTCGAGCGCTCGCCGAGAGCTCACCGGGTGTCGAGGTGTGCGCGGGCGCGTGGCGCAGCGAGCAGAGGAGCTTCCATTCGCCGTAGGAGAGGCCATGGTCGGCGAGCGTCTCCTCCATCGCCAGGCGGAAGCGGCGCTCCAACCCCTGAATGCGCTCGACGATCCCCTCGACATCGAGGTCGAGGTCGGGGAGCGTCCCGTTGAGCTCTCCCAGCCGGCGGTCGACGTGATCCTGGCCGAGGGCCTCGGGGCTCGGAGTCCGGGTGCTCATCTCCCTCATCATATTACTCTTGACGTCAAGAGTGTTCAGGTCTAATATCTCGATGTCAAGAAACACGGGTTGGAGGGATAAATGACTGGGATGCTGTACGAGCCGACTGCACTCGAAGATCCTGATCGAGGCACGCGTCGAGGAGCTCCGGGCCGCGCGCATCGGCCACGCGCCGCGAGGGCGCCTGCCGCGCCGAAACTAGGCCGCGGGCGGGGTGACGAGGAACTTCCCGAACACCTTGCGGAAGTGGCTCGTCCTGCGGGCGCCGATCACGCTCTCGCGCGGCCTGACCGTCGGCGAAGAGGATCACCGTCGGGATCGAGAGCACGTCGTAGCGCGCCGCCGTCGACGGGGTTCGCGTCGATGTCGAGCTTGACGAACTCGATCCCGTCGGTCTCGCCGGCGAGCTCCTCGAGCGCCTGCGTGACCGCGTGGCAGGGCCCGCACCAGGGCGCCCAGAAGTCGACGGCGACCGGGCGTGCGGCCGCGAGCACGTCCTGCTCGAAGCTCTCGTCGGTGACCGTCGCGCATCTCGCATCCAGGCTACAGCCGGCCGCGCAGCGCGCGCAGCCGCAGCAGCGGCACCTGCCAGATCGCCTCGGCGACGATCGCCCTGCTCATCTTCGAGTGGCCGTGCTCGCGGTCGGAGAACGAGATCGGCACCTCGACGACCGGAAGCCGGCCCGGACGACTCGGTAGGTCGTCTCGATCTGGAAGGCGTAGCCCTTCGCCCCGATCGCGTCGAGGTCGATCGTCTCGAGCACCCGCGCGCGGAAGCACTTGAAGCCGCCGGTCAGGTCGCGGAGCCGGCTGCCGAGCATGATCTGCGCGTAGAGGTTCCCGCCGAGCGAGACGAAGCGCCGGACGGCTCCCCAGTTCGGGATCGAGCCGCCGGCGACGTAGCGGGAGCCGAGCACGAGGTCGGCGCCGTTCTCGGCGGCGGCGATCAGGCTCGGGACGGCGGCCGGGTCGTGCGAGAAGTCGCAGTCCATCTCGAGCACGAGCTCGGCGCCTTCGGCGAGCGCCCGCCGGAATCCCGCGATGTAGGCGGGCCCGAGCCCCTCCTTGCTCGGCCCGGTGGAGGACGGAGACGAAGGGCAGCTCGGCGGCGAGCCGGTCGGCGAGCTCGCCCGTGCCGTCGGGCGAGGCGTCGTCGACGACGAGGACCCGGTCGCCCTCGCGGAGGACGCCGGCGAGCGCGCGCACCATCGGCTCGAGGTTCTCGAGCTCGTTGTAGGTGGGAAGGCAGACGGTCGCGCGCACGGACGAGCCGGCGAAGTGTGGCGAAAAGCCTCGTGCGTATGATCGGCAATGTGCCCAAGCAGCTCAACAGAGACGAGCGCGCTTCCGCGCAACAGCGAGCTCGCGGCCCAGTTTCAGCTTCTCGCAGACCTAATGGAGGTGGAGGGCGCCGACGGCTTCCGGATCGCCGCCTACCGGCGTGCAGCCAGCCGGATCCTCGAGACGGGCAGCTCGGTCGCGCAGCTCGCGCTCGACGGCCGGGCCAAGGAGCTGCAGGGAATCGGCAAGACGATCGAGCAGAAGATCGTCGAGGTCGTCGAGGACGGAGAGATCCATGCGCTCACCAAGCGCAAGGCCGAGGTGCCCGAGGAGGTCGCGAGCTTCATGCACCTGCCCGGGCTCGGCCCGAAGACGGCGCGCCGGATCTGGCAGGAGCTCGGGATCACGACGCTCGCAGAGCTGGCGGAGGCGGCCGAAGGCCGCAGCGCCTGCGCGGCCTCGCAGGGCCTCGGCCCGAAGTCGGAGGAGAAGATCCTCGCGGCGCTCGCCAAGCCGCAGGCCGCGGACGGCGGCGAAGCGGGCGCTGCTCGGCTCCGTGCTGCCGCGGCTGCGCGCGCTCGAGCTGACGCTCGCCGAGCAACCCGGCCGCCGTCCGAGGTCTCGATCGCGGGCTCGGCGCGCCGCTTCCGCGAGACGGTCCGCGACCTCGACCTGATCGCGACCGCGAACGACGCCGAGACGCTGCTCGCCGCCTTCTGCGAGCTGCCGTGGGTCGTCGAGGTCGCCGCGCGGGGCGGGACGAAGGCGACGGTGATCGGGCAGGACGGGCTTCGCTTCGACCTCCGCGTCGTGCCGCCCGAGTCCTACGGCAACCTGCTGCAGCACTTCACCGGCTCGAAGGAGCACAACGTTGCGCTGCGCGAGGCGGCGGTCCGGCGCGGGTTCTCGGTCTCGGAGTACGGGATCACCGAGGTCGAGACCGGCGAGGTGCACGCGTTCGCGACCGAGGAGGAGGTCTACGCGTTCCTCGGCTACGACTGGATCCCGCCCGAGCTGCGCGAGAACGGCGGCGAGCTCGAGGCGGCGCGGACGGGCGCGCTGCCCGACCTCGTCGAGCTCGCCGACCTGCGCGGCGACCTCCACACCCACACGACTGGTCGGACGGCAAGGACTCGCTCGAGGCGATGGTCGCCGAGGCGATCACGCGCGGCTACGACTACTACGCGATCTGCGACCACTCGCACCGGCTGCGCGACGGCCGGCTCGAGCAGCAGGCCGAGGCGATCGACCGGCTGAACGAACGCGTCGCCGATCCGGCTCCTGAAGGGGATCGAGGTCAACATCCGCGCCGACGGCGAGCCTCGACGTCCCCGACGACGCAGCTCGCGGCGCTCGACTGGGTCGTCGCCTCGGTCCACGCGAGCTTCGACCACGACCCGACCGGGCGCGTCCTCGCGGCGATGGAGAACCCGTACGTCGACTGCATCGGCCACCTGACCGGCCGGAAGATCGGCCGGCGCGAGCCCGCCGCGCTCGACCTCGAGCGCGTGATCGAGAAGGCGCTCGAGACCGGGACGTTCCTCGAGATCAACTCCCAGCCCGACCGGCTCGACCTCAGCGACGTCCACGCCCGCGCGGCCCGCGAGGCGGGCCTGAAGCTCGTGATCGACTCCGACGGCCACCAGACCGCGGCGCTCGACTACGTCGAGCTCGGCATCGGCCAGGCGCGGCGCGCCTGGCTCGGCAAGGAGGACGTCGTCAACACCCGCACCTGGAAGCAGATCGAGCGCCTGCGGAAGCGACGACCGCGTTGAGCTTCCGCGACGACCTCGCCGCCGCCTCCGACTGGGTCGCGACCTACCTCGAGACGGTCGGCGAGCGGCCGGTCGTCGCCGACGTCACCCCCGGCGAGATCCGCGCCCGGCTGCCGGCCTCGCCGCCCGAGCGCGCCCGAGCCGTTCGCGACGTGCTCCGCGACCTCGACGAGGTGATCGTCCCCGGGCTCACGCTCTGGAACCACCCGCGCTTCTTCGCCTACTTCGCGAACACCGGCTCCGAGCCGGGAATCCTCGCCGAGCTGCTCACCGCGGCGCTGAACGTCAACGCGATGGCGTGGCTCACCTCGCCGGCGGCGACCGAGCTCGAGCAGCTGGCGCTCGACTGGCTCGCGCAGCTCCTCGGCCTGCCGGCTGGCCTGCACGGCCACATCGAGGACACCGCCTCGACCTCGACGCTCGCCGCGCTCGCCGCCGCCCGGGCGCTGCGCCCCGGCGGCGCCGTCTACGCCTCCGAGCAGGCGCACTTCTCGGTCGAGAAGGCGGCCCGGATCCTCGGCCTCGAGCTGCGGACGGTCCCGGTCGACGACGAGTTCCGGATGCTGCCCGACTTCCCGCTCGAGGACGCCACCGCCGTCGTCGCCACCGTCGGCACCACCTCGACGACCGTCGGTCGACCCGCTGCCGGAGCTCGGCCGCGCGCTGCCGGGAGGCCGGTGTCTGGCTCCACGTCGACGCGGCCTACGCCGGCGCGGCCGCGGTCTGCCCGGAGTTTCGCTGGTGCCTCGACGGGCGTCGAGCACGCCGACTCGATCGTCGTCAACCCGCACAAGTGGCTCTTCACGCCGATGGACTGCTCGACGCTCTGGACGCGGCGGCCGGAGGCGCTGCAGGCGGCCTTCGCGGCGCACGGCGACTACCTCGCCTCGACCGACGGCGCGATCGACCTGCGCGACTACGGCCCCGCGCTCGGCCGCCGCTTCCGGGCGCTGAAGCTCTGGACGGTGCTTCGCTGCTACGGCCGCGAGGGCCTGCAGGCGCTGATCCGCGAGCACGTCCGGCTCGCGGCGCTGTTCGAGAGCTGGGTGCGCGCCGAGCCGGGCTGGGAGGTCGTGGCGCCGCGGCACTTCTCGACGGTCTGCTTCCGCCACGTCGAGTGCCGACAACGACGAGATCGCCCGGCGGGCGACCGCGACCGGGCCGGATCTTCGTCGCGACGACGCGGCTCCGCGGCGAGAGCGTGATCCGGCTCGCGATCGGCAACGCCTGGACGACCGAGGACGACGTCCGGATCGCGTGGGAGGTGCTGCGCGAGTGCGCGCGGTGATCTTCGACCTCTGGGACACGCTCGTCGACTGGCCGGCCGCCGAGGCGGCGCGTGCTGCGCGACGGGATCGCCGCGCTCGTCCCGGTCGGCGAGGACGAGTTCGGGCGGCGCTGGCACGAGGCCTACCGCGCCTCGCAGACCGGCCCGCTCGCGGCTGCCTACCGGACGATCGGGATCCCGCCGAGCACGTCGAGACGCACGTCCAGGCGCGGCTCGCCTTCGGGCGGCAGGTGCTCCGTCCGCGTGCCGGCGCCGTCGACCGCCCTGACCGAGCTGCGGCGCCGGCGCGTCAAGACCGCCGTGATCACCGTCTGCTCGGAGGAGGTTCCCGCCGCCTGGCCCGCGAGCGAGCTCGCCGGGCTCTTCGACGCCGAGACGTTCTCGTCGGTGCTGCGGGCTGATGAAGCCCGACCCGGAGATCTACCTGCGGACCGCCGCGGCTCTCGACGTGCGCCCCGAGGACTGCCTCTTCGTCGGCGACGGCGCCAACGACGAGCTCGCGCGGCGCCGCGCGCGTCGGCATGACGCCCGTGCTGTTCCTGCCGTCCGGGGAGGTCTCGCCGCTGGCCGGAGGTACGAGGCTGGGCGGGTCACCAGCGTGTCGTCGATCGAGGAGGTACTTGCAGCTGTGCTGATCACGACCACGAACGACGTTCCCGGCTACGCGATCGACGAGGTCTACGGCGAGGTGTTCGGGCTGACGGTCCGCTCGCGCAACCTCGGCTCGCAGATGGGGGCGGGGTTCAAGTCGCTCGTCGGCGGCGAGCTGAAGGGGATGACGAAGGCGCTCGTCGACAGCCGCAACGACGTGATCGGCCGCATGGTCGAGGAGGCCGAGGCGAAGGGCGCGAACGCCGTCGTCGCGATGCGCTTCGACACCTCCGAGATGGGCGGGACCTGGACGGAGATCTGCGCGTACGGAACGGCCGTCCGCGCGCACAAGCTCTGAGCGCGAGCGGGGCTGCGGCGGCGGCAGCCGGCAACGCCGCGGCCGCTCGAGCGGCCGGGCGCCGGGGCGGTGGCAATAATGGCGGAGTCGTGTGGCTTCGCGTCTCGTCGGCTCTCGTGCTCGCCGCGGTGGCGGCCGTCGGCGGCGCAGCAGCCGCGACGGCTCCGGCCGGAGGGCCGGTCGCCTCGGCGAGGGCGCTCGCGGTCAGGATCGTGCTCGCGGACGGCCAGGTCGTCGGCTCGCGCCCCGCCACCGGCGCCGCGGGAGCCACCGCGGCCGGCGCCGCCACCTTCGCCTACCCGGCCGACGGCTCGGTCGTCGTCACCGGCGCGATCCGGGCACAGGCGCACGCGCAGGCCGCGACGGCGGCGACGGCCACCGCCGCGAGCGGTGCCGCGAACGTCTCGCTCTTCGACGGCGAGATCACCGCCGACTCCGCCTCGGCGAGCGTCTCGGCGGCGACGAGCAACGGCCGACCCGGCGGAGCGTTTCCGGGCACGGGCGTCGTCCACCTGCAGGCGCTCGGACGCGCGCACGCCTACGGGCAGTCGAGCCTCGGCGACTGGGGCACGCTGACGATCGCCCGGCACACCGCGACCCGCTCGACGCTCCTCGGCGCCAAGGGGTACGAGGGCGTCTCGATCGCGCTCGACGTCCGTCTCACCGCCGCCCACGGCGGCCTGCCCGCCGGGAGCCAGATCGAGGTCGGCTACAGCGAGGCCTTCGTCCGGACGGCGCTGCCCGTGAGCGGCGCCGTCGGGATCGAGCCGGTCGTCGGCGACCGGCCACAGCTCCTGCCCCCGACGACGACGCCGCTCGTCGGTGTCCCGCAGGTGATCGAGCCGCCGCTCGGCGCGGCCACCTACGTCTACCCGGTGTATGGCCCGAGCGACTACGCGGACGGCTACGGGAACTCGAACGGCGGCGGCTCCTTCCAGCACGGTGTCGACCTCTTCGGCCAGCTCGGCCAGCCGCGTCCTCGCCGTCGCCGGCGGCACGCTCTTCTCGGTCGGCTGGAACGTGGCCGCCGGCAACCGGCTCTGGCTCCGCGACCGCCAGGGGAACCAGTTCTACTACGCCCACCTCTCGGCGTTCTCGACGCTGACCTCGAACGGAGCCCACGTCCAGGCCGGCCAGGTGATCGGATTCATGGGCGACACCGGGAACGCCAACGGCGAGCCGACCCACCTCCACTTCGAGATCCACCCCGTCTCGATGCTCTTCCTCGGCGACGACGGCGCCGTCGATCCCGGCCCCTACCTGGCCGGCTGGCGGCACCTCGTCGACGTTTCGTTCCCGGTCGCGACCGGCTGGGCGCCGGCCGTCCCGGGCACGATCAAGGCGCCCGAACCCGGAGCCGTCCCGATCGGGACGGCCGACATCTCAACTGCGGACGGGCTCGACCCCGCCTCGCTCCGGCGCGCTCTTCGCCCGGCGGCGACTGGCTAGCCGCGGCCGTTCGAGGTACCCGTGGCCGACTCCTCACTGCTGCCGCCCGACGAGATCAGGTCCCTGATGAACCGCCGCGTCTCCGCGCCGGTCACCGGGTTGAAGAGGATCCCGAGCGCGATGCCGGCGACGAGCAGCGTCGAGGCCCGCGCCGAGGAGCGCTCCCGTTTGCCCTGGAGGCGGTCGCTCGCGCTGCGGAGGTCGTCGATCGCCTCGCGAAGCTTGTCGCGGACGTCGTCGTCGGTGGCGACCCGGCTCGCGATCGTGATCGGCCGGTCGCGGTCGCTGATCAGCTCGCCGTACAGCTCGCGGGCGGTCGCGAACGCGCGCATGACCTCCCGGCGGAGCTTCTCGTCGTTCATCGCGCGATCGACATACGGCTTCATCTGGTCGGCCGCGCCTGTGAGCGACTTCTTGGTCGTCGTCTTCGGCATGAGCTCAGGCTCCTTTCCCTCGCGTTCCCGAAGGCGTCTGCTCCGGGCAGGGCCGTTGCCGGCCCTCGGTCTTGTTGCGGCCCTCATCCTTGCAGGCTGCGGGGGGTCTCCGTCGAGCAAGGTCGAGACGGTCAACGGCCACGGGTTCCGTTTCGAGGCGCCGACGGGGTGGACGGTGACGAGAACGGCCAACGACGTCGCGGCGGCCGACGGGCCGGTGAACCGGCTCGAGGTCCTCTCCTTCACGCTCGAGAAGTCCTACACACCCGCCCTCTTCGCCGCCGCCTCGCGCGAGCTCGACGGCGACGCAGCGCGGCTTGCCAGCGAGCTCTCGGGCCACCTGGCGGCGCGCTCGACGACCGAACTGATCGGACGTAAGGCGCGCTCCTACCGGATCGAGTACGGCGGCGGCAAGACCCAGGAGATCGTCTTCCTGCTGGACGGCAAGAGCGAGTTCGAGCTGCTCTGCCGCCGGCCGACGTCGGCCTCCGCCTCCGAGTGCGCGCAGCTCTTCTCGAGCTTCGCGCTCGGCTGAGCCCGCCCGGGCGCTCAACCGCCGCCCGAGCCGGCCGCCTGCTTGCCGACCGCGCCGAGCCCGCGCCGCGGGCGGGCTGCCCGCGCGCCGTCGAAGGCGGCGGCGAACACGTCCTCGATCGTGTCGGCCGGGATGAACTCGAGCTGCTGCGCGCGTCTCCGGCGGCAGCTCCTCGAGGTCGCTCTCGTTCTCGCGCGGCAGGATCACCCGCTTCAGCCCGGCGCGCTGCGCGGCGAGCGACTTCTCGCGGATGCCGCCGATCGGCAGCACCTGCCCGGTGAGCGTGATCTCGCCGGTCATGCCGACGTCGTCGGCGACCCGCTCGTCGCGCACGCAGCGAGGCGAGCGCCGTCGCGATCGTGACGCCGGCCGAGGGGCCGTCCTTCGGCACGGCGCCGGCCGGGACGTGGATGTGGACGTCGTGCTCCTCGAACCAGGCCTCGGAGACGCCGAGCCTGGTCGGTGTGGGAGCGGACCCAGGAGAGCGCCGCCTGCGCCGACTCCTTCATCACGTCGCCGAGCTGGCCGGTGACGGTCAGGTTGCCCTTCCCCGCGTAGGCGGTCGCCTCGATGAAGAGCACGTCGCCGCCGGCCGGGGTGTAGGCGAGCCCGGTCGCGACCCCGGCCTGGGAGGTCCGCCGCCGCACCTCGCCGCTGAGAATCGGCGCGGCCCGAGCCACTCGCGCAGGCGCTTGTCGTCGACGCGCGTCTTCTGCGTCTTTCCCTTCGCGACCTGCGTCGCCGCCTTGCGGCAGACGTCGGCGAGCCGCCGCTCGAGGCTCCGGACGCCGGCCTCGCGCGTGTACTCGCGGATGATCGTCCGCAGCACCGTGTCGGAGAGCGACGAGCTGCGAGCGCTTCAGGCCGGCCGCGGCGAGCTGCTTCGGCAGCAGGTAGCGCTTGGCGATCGCGAGCTTCTCGGCCTCGGTGTAGCCCGAGAGCTGGATCGTGTCCATCCGGTCGAGGAGCGGGCCGGGGATCGTGTCGAGCGTGTTCGCGGTGCAGATGAACAGCACCTTCGAGAGGTCGAACGGCAGGTCGAGGTAGTGGTCGCGGAAGCGTCTTGTTCTGCTCGGGGTCGAGCACCTCGAGCATCGCGCTCGACGGGTCGCCGCGGAAGTCCGAGCCCATCTTGTCGATCTCGTCGATCAGGAGCACCGGGTTGCGCGACTCGGCGTCGCGGAGCGAGCGGATGATCGTGCCGGGCATGGCGCCGATGTAGGTGCGGCGGTGGCCGCGGATCTCGGCCTCGTCGCGGACGCCGCCGACCGACATGCGCACGAACTTGCGGCCGAGCGCCCTCGCGATCGACTGGCCGAGCGAGGTCTTGCCGACGCCGGGCGGGCCGACGAAGCAGAGGATCTGGCCCGAGATCTCGTTGCGCAGCTTCGCGACGGCGAGGTGCTCGACGATCCGCTCCTTCACCTTCTCGAGGTCGAAGTGGTCGCGGTCGAGCACCGCGCGGGCGTTGTCGAGGTCGAGGTTGTCCTCGGTCGAGACGTCCCAGGGCAGGGTCTGGATCCACTCGAGGTAGGTGCGGATGACGCCGTACTCGGCGGCCGCGGTCGGCAGCCGCTCGAGCCGGCCGAGCTCGCGGTCGGCGCCTTGCGCACCTCGTCGGGGAGCTTCGAGCTCGGCGAGCCGCTCGCGCAGCTCGTTCACCTCGGCCTGCTCCGGATCGCCCTCGCCGAGCTCCTGCTGGATCGCCTTCAGCTGCTGGCGCAGGAAGTACTCGCGCTGGCCCTTCTCCATCTCCGACTGCACCTGCGACTGGATCTTCGAGCCGAGCTCGAGCACGTCGGCCTCGCGCGAGAGGATCGCCGAGACGCGCCGCAGCCGCTTCTCGACGTCGGGCTCCTCGAGCAGCTCCTGGCGCTCCTCGGTCGGGATCGTCCGCAGCGTCGAGGCGACGAGGTGGGCGAGCGCGCTCGGCGTCGTCGACGTTCGTGGCGGCGAGCTGCAGCTCGGCCGGCAGGTAGGGGGCGAGGCCGATGATCTTCGCGAACAGCCCCTGGACGTTGCGCGTGAGGGCCTCGACCTCCGGGGTGTCGGCGTTCGATGTCGGGGAGCGCCTCGAACTCGCCGACCAGGTAGGGCTCGGTCGAGACCGGCTGGACGAGGCTGGACGCGGTGGAGGCCGCCGACGAGGATCCGGAGCGTCCCGTCGGGGATCTTCAGCATCTTGTGGACGACCGCGATCGTTCCGACCGTGTAGATGTCGTCGAAGCCCGGCGCCTCGATCGAGGCGTCGCGGGCGGTGACGAGCGCGAGCAGCCGGTCGCCGGCGACGACGTCGTCGATCAGCCTGATCGAGCGCTCCTGCCCGATCGCGAGCGGCATCATCGACTGCGGGAAGACGACCGTGTCCTTGAGCGCGAGGACCGGCAGCGTCGCCGGCAGCTCGATCTCGGCCTCGAAATCCGCCGGCATCTCGAAGTCGAGATCGGTCACGGCGCGCTCCACGACGATCGTGTAGCGGCGCGCCGAGCACCGGCTTCGCCGCGATCGGCAGCAAGATCGTCAGGATCCCGTGCTCGTAGCGGGCGCTGGCCGACTCGCGGGTCGACGTCCTCGCCGAGCCGCACCTGGCGCTGGAACGGCCCGTACTCGATCTCCATCTGCTGGTAGACGCGACCGTCGGCGCGCTCGCGCGAGCGCTCGCCGGCGACGACGAGCGTGCGCTCGCTGACGGCGATCGTCAGGCTGCGAGGATCGACCCCGGGCAGCTCGACGACGACGGTCAGCTCGGGCTGGATCGTCGGTGCGGTAGCTGTCGACGTTCGGGCGGAACCCGCGCCGGAGGCCGGCGAAGCGCGGCACCTGCCAGAGCTCGGCGAAGAGCTCCTCGATCTCGGCGTGGATGCTCGCCGGGGTCAGCTTGTCGCGCCGCGTCACGCCCCGAACGCTATCCGCTCGGGTAGCGTCTGAGGCCGTGGCTTGCGTGGACGCGTTTCGTGCTGCGCCACCGCCGCGCTCGTCGTCGTCGTTCTGGGCCGTCGTGTTCGTCGCCGGCGGCTTCGCGAGTTCGCGGCTCTCGGCGATCCTCTCGAACAGCTTCTCGGTTCCGGGCACGGCCTCCGAGCAGGTACGCGACGACCTCCAGGCGCACTTCGGCGAGCGCTCGGACGGGTCGTTCACCCTCGTCTTCGAGCTCGCGCAAGGGCAGCCGCGCCGGCGGGGCTGCAGGCGGTCGCTCGCCGCCGCGGTCGGCCGCGCGACGCTGCGTGCTCCCCGGCGGGCGGCCGAACGGGTTCAACCTCGCGAGGACGCCCGGCGGCAACACGGTCGTCTACGGCGACGTCGACTCGACGCTCAGCCTCGCGCAGGCGAAGAACTACACCGACCGCGTCCTCGCCGCGCTCGGTCACCCACCCGGGGTCGAGCACGTCTACGTCACCGGCGCGGCGGCGATCCAGCACGACCTCGACCCGGTCTTCAACCGCGACCTGAGGCACGGCGAGCTGGAGATCGCGCTCCCGATCGCGCTGCTCGTCCTGCTCGCCGTCTTCGGGTTCTCGTGGGCGGTGACGATCCCGCTGATCTTCGCCGCCTGCACGATCACGGGCACGCTCGGGATCGTCTACGGGGTCGCGAGCATCTGGGCGACGCCGACCTACGCCACGAACCTCGTGGAGCTGATCGGCCTCGGGATCGCGGTCGACTACTCGCTGCTGATCGTCTACCGCTTCCGCGAGGAGCTCGCCGCCGGGCTGGACGTCGACGACGCGGTCGCGCGGACGATGCAGACCGCCGGCCGCGCGGTCGTCTTCTCCGGGATCGCGGTCGCGCTCGGCCTCGCGCTGCTCGTGGCGATGCCGCTCCCGTTCATCCGGATGCTCGGCGTCGCCGGCTTCCTGATCCCGATCGTCTCGATCCTCGCGCGCCGTGACGCTGCAACCCGTCGCTCCTCTCCTACTACGGCCGGCGCGGCACCGCGCGGCACCGGTTGCTGCCCGGCAGGCGGGCAGCGCCGCGCGACCGCGTTCTGGCCGCGGCTCGCGCGCTCGATCATGGCCCGGCCCCGCCTCTACCTCGCCGGCGGGTCGGCGGTGCTGATCGCGATGGCCCTGCCGGCGCTCCGCCTCCAGGTCACGCCCGGCTCGACGCTACGGGATCCCGCGCACGTCGCAGTCGGTCCGGGGCTTCGACCTGCTGCACGGCGGCGGTCGGGCCCGGGGCGGTCGTCGCCGGCCCAGATCCTTCGTCGTCAGCAGTGCCGGCTCGGTGCTCGCCGCGCCGACGCAGGCGGCGCTCGCGCCGGCTCGCTCGGCGAGCTCGATCACGACCCCGAGGTGGCGAAGGTCTACACGGGCCGGAACGGGCCGACTTCGTCGACCCGACGCGCCGCTACGAGCAGTCCTCGTCGCCGGCCGCCACGACTACGGCTTCCCGCAGGCGCAGGCGTTCGTCCGGCGGCTGCGCGGGCACGCTGATCCCGGCCGCCGGTTTCCCGGCGACGACGGCCGTGCTCGTCGGCGGCGGGCCCGGGCAGGGCGTCGACTTCCTCCACCAGGCCTACACCTACTTCGTCCCGCTGATCGCGGCGGTGCTCGTCCTCACCTACTTCCTGCTCATGCGGGCGTTCCGCTCGCTCCTCCTGCCGCTGAAGGCGGTGCTCCTCAACCTGCTCTCGGTCGCGGCGCGAGCTACGGCATGCTCGTCGTCTTCTTCCGCTACGGCGTCGGGCAGAGCCTCTTCGGGCTCTACCAGTTCGGCCAGGTCGAGGGCTGGATCCCGATCTTCCTCTTCGCGATGCTCTTCGGGCTCTCGATGGACTACGAGGTCTTCCTCGTCACGCGGATGCGCGAGGCCTGGGACGACGGCCTGCGACAACGCGACCGCCGTCGCCCACGGGCTCGAGCGGACGGGCCGGATCATCACCGCGGCGGCGATCATCATGTGCGCCGCGTTCTCCGGCTTCGTCGCCGGGCAGCATCGTCGGCCTGCAGGAGTTCGGGCTCGGCCTCGCCGTCGCGATCTTCGTCGACGCGACGATCGTGCGCTGCCTGCTCGTCCCGAGCCTGATGGCGATCCTCGGCCGCTGGAACTGGTGGCTGCCGCGCTCCGTTCGCGCGGCTCGTGCGCGTTCGGCCCTCGCCGCTCGACGAGCCACGGGAAGCCCGCCGTCGCGCCGCTGTAGCATCGCGCCGGGGTATGGCGATCGCCGTCATGAAGGGTCTGATCTGCGCCGGCGGCGAGGCGACGCGTCTCGAGGAGCTGACGCGCGTCACGAACAAGCACCTGCTGCCGGTCGGCCGCTGGCCGATGGTCTACTACCCGCTCCAGCTCCTGCAGCGGCTCGGGGTCCGCGAGGTGCTGCTCGTGACCGGCAAGCAGCACGCGGGCGACTTCATCGACCTGCTCGGCGACGGGCGCGTCCGGGCCCGCTCGACCGACGAGCCGCTCTTCGACCTCGATCTCACCTACAAGGTGCAGGTCGAGCCCGGCGGGATCGCCCAGGTCGTCGGGATGGCGCGCGACTTCGCCGCGCGGCGACAAGCTCGTCGTCTGCCTCGGCGACAACATCTTCGAGAAGGCCCAGACGGAGGCGATCGCCTCCTGGGAGGACGGCGCGCTCGTCTTCGTCAACGAGGTCGACGACCCGGTCAGCTTCGGCGTCGTCGCCTACGACGAGGACGGTGCGGTCGCGGACATCGTCGAGAAGGCCGGTGTCGTCGACCTCCGCTACCCCGAGCCGCCCTCGCGCGACGCGGTCGTCGGGCTCTACTGCTACCCGCCCGACGTCTTCGAGATCATCGACTCGCTCGCCCCGTCGAGCCGGGGCGAGCTCGAGATCACCGACGTGAACCGCGCCTACGCCGCGCGGGGCGAGCTCGAGTGTGCCGGGTCGACGGCTGGTGGCACGACGGCGGCAAGCACTGGGGCGACCTCGCCGCCGTCGGCAGCCTGATCGAGGAGACGGGCGTGAACAAGGCCGGCGACGGGTGATCGAGCGGTTCCCGCTGACGCGCCACGAGGACGACCGCGGCTGGTTCGCCGAGCTCGCGCGGGCGAGCGACGCTGCCGAAGCCGTTCCGGCAGGCGAACCTCTCCTGGTCGAAGCAGGGCGTGATCCGCGGCCTCCACTACCACGAGCGCGGCCAGGACGACCTCTTCGTCTGCCTGCAGGGAATGGTCCGCGTCGTCGTGCTCGACCTCGAGAGCGGCGAGCCGCCTTCTGCGAGGACATCGGCGACGAGAACCCGGTCGCGATCTACGTGCCCGGGCGCCGTGCCCACGGCTACGAGGCGCTGACCGACTGCGCTCTTCTGCTACCTCGTCACCGAGGAGTACGACGCCGACGACCCCGACGAGCACGGGATCCCCTGGGACGACCCTCGAGTCGTCGACCTCTGGAGCACGAGATCGCCGCTTCTCTCGGAGCGGGACGCGGCCGCGGCGTCCTGATCACCGGCGCGGGCGGCCAGCTCGGGCAGGCGCTCGCCGAGCAGCTACCCGGAGGCGGTCGCCCTGACCCGGGAGCGCTGGGACGTCTGCTCGCCGCCGCCCGAGGCGGATTGGCCAGGGCTCGAGCTCGTCCTGCACGCCGCCGCCTGGACCGACGTCGACGGCGCCGAGGACGACCCGCAGGGTGCGGCGGCGACGAACGTCGGCGGGACGCAGAACGTCGCCGCGCTCGGCGCGCCGCTCGTCTACTTCTCGAGCGACTACGTCTTCGACGGCGCCAAGCGCGAGCCCTACCTCGAGTCCGACGCGCCCCATCCGCTCGGCGCCTACGGCCGCTCGAAGCTCCACGGCGAGGCGGCGGCCGGCGAGCGGGCCTGGATCGTGCGCTCCTCGTGGCTCTTCGGGCCGGTCGGCCACAACTTCGTCCGGACGATGCTGCGCCTCGGCGCCGAGCGCGACGAGGTCGCCGTCGTCGACGACCAGCGCGGCTGCCCGACCTACACCGGCCACCTCGCGGCGGCCGCGCAGGAGATCGCCGGGCGGCCGTTCGGCGTCTACCACCTCGCGGCGGCCGGGCGAGTGCACCTGGGCCGAGTTCGCCGAGGCGATCTTCGCAGAGGCGGGGCTCGACTGCCGCGTGCGGCGGATCTCGACCGCGGAGTTCGGCGCGAGGGCGCCGCGGCCCGCGTACTCGGTGCTGCGCTCCGAGCGGGGAGCGCCCGAGCTGCCGCACTGGCGCGACGGCCTCCGGGAATGCCTCGCCCGCCTCCTCTGAGCAGGCCGCCAAGAACCGCGGCGGCGGTGGCCGAACCTTGCGCTGTCTCCCGCCGTCTCCGCCGCGGCGGCGTCTCCCTGCTCGTCTAGCGTTCGAGCGATGCGCGTCCTCGTCACCGGCGGCGCCGGCTTCATCGGCTCGCACTTCGTCCGGCGCCTCGCGCGGCCGGCGACGAGGTCGTCGTGCTCGACAAGCTCACCTACGCCGGCAACCCGGAGAACCTCGCCGGCGTCGAGCACGAGTTCCACCACGGCGACATCGCCGACCCCGACGCGGTCGTCGCGGCCGCCCGCGGCTGCGAGGCGATCGTCAACTTCGCGGCCGAGTCGCACGTCGACCGCTCGATCCTCGGCCCGGCGGAGTTCATCGTCACGGACGTTCTCGGCACCCAGGTGCTGCTCGACCACATCCGCCAGGCGGAGATCCGCCTCGTCCAGGTCTCGACCGACGAGGTCTACGGCGACGTTCCGCCCGGGGCGCTGCCGTGCACCGGAGGATGCGCCGCTCCGCCCCTCGAGCCCGTACTCCGCCTCGAAGACCGGCGGCGACCTGCAGGTGCTCGCCTACCTCCGCACCTACGGTGTCGACGCGTGCATCACCCGCGGCGCGAACAACTACGGCCCGCGCCAGTACCCGGAGAAGTTCCTGCCGCTCTTCATCACGAACGCCCTCGACGGCGAGCAGCTGCCGGTCTACGGCGACGGGAAGCAGCGGCGCGACTGGCTGCACGCCGAGGACTACTGCTCGGCGATCGAGCTCGTCCTCCACGCGGCCCCGGCCGGCGAGGTCTACAACGTCGGCGGGCAGGAGTGCGAGAACATGGAGGTCGTGCGGCGGATCCTCGACCTGACCGGCGCCTCGCCCGACCTCGTCCGGCACGTCGAGGACCGTCCCGGGCACGACCGGCGCTACGCCGTCGACGCCGCGAAGGTCCGCGCGCTCGGCTGGGCGCCGGAGCACTCCTTCACCGGCGGGGGCCTCGAGGCGACGGTCGAGTGGTACCGGGAGAACCGCGGCTGGTGGGAGCCGATCAAGTCGGGCGAGTACCGCGCCTACTACCAGGAGCAGTACGGCGGACGCCTGGCGAGCGGCGAGAACACCTCGTAGCACGACCGGCGCCCCTCGTAGCGATCGTCACAACCGTTGTCGGCCGTGTCCGAAGGCCGCTGCTACCGTGCGCGGGTGGTCCGGCGAGCGTTCGCAGCGGTCGGTTTCGCGGCGCTCGCCCTCGTCGGCGGAGCCTCGGCCGGCCTGCTCGGTGACGCCGCCGTCGCGCCGGTCCCGGCGGGCACGAGCGCAGCGACCGCACCCGGCGCGCCCGCCGCGTCCGGCGGCGAGTTCGACCACCGAGACGACGGCGCCGACGACGACCGCGCCGACGACCACGGACGCCGTGACGACGACCACGGGCACGCGTGACGACGAACGCCGCCGCGACGACGTTCGTCGTCAGCGGCCACGGCTACGGCCACGGCATGGGCATGGGTCAGTGGGGCGCCTACGGGTACGCGCTGCACGGCTGGAGCGACGCCCAGATCCTCGGTCACTACTACCCGGGAACGACGCTCGGGCACGACCCGTCGCGGCGCGTCCGCGTCCTGCTTGCCGAGGGCGTCTCGAAGGTGACCCTCGGCTCGGCTGCGCCCTGGCAGGTGATCGACGCCGCCGGCACGAAGCTGCAGCTCCCGGCCGGGTCCGCTGGTCGTGCGGGCCTCGCTCCGGCTGCACGGGCGGAGGCTCGTCTCGCCTCTCACCTTCAGGCCGGGCGACGACCCGGTCGAGGCCGCGTCGCTGGCCTACCGCGGCTCGCTCGTGATCGACTCGACGGCGGGGAAGCTCGACCTCGTCAACGTCGTCCCGCTCGAGTCCTACCTCGACGGGGTGGTGGGCGAGGAGATGCCGGCGACGTGGCCGGCCGCCGCCCTCGAGGCTCAGGCGATCGCCGCCCGCTCCTACGCGCTGGCCCAGATCGCGGCCGCCGCCACCGACGAGCCCGTTCGACCTCTACGACGACTGGCGCAGCCAGGTCTACGGCGGCATCGCCGCCGAGACGCCGGCGATCGTCCAGGCGGTCGCGGCAACCGTCGGCGAGATCGTCCTCTACGACGGCAAGGTGGCGACGACCTTCTTCTCGTCGAGCTCGGGCGGCGAGACGACCTCGGCCGCCGACGGGACCGGCACGCCGGTCCCCTACCTCGTCTCGGTCCCCGACCCCTACGACACGCTCTCACCGGACCACGACTGGGGCCCGCTGCTCTTCAGCGCCGCCGACGCCGGCAAGGAGCTCGGCCTCGGCGGGCCCCTCCTCAACCTCGAGGTGCCAGCCGGGCTCCGGCCACGTGCCCTCGGTGACCGCGGTCGGGGCAGCCGGCCAGGTCACCTTGACGGGCGCTGCAGGTGCAGAGCGATCTCGGCCTGCGCTCGACCTGGTTCCAGGTCGGCATCCTCGCGCTGACGCCCCAGCGCGCACCCGTCGCGGCCGGCACGGCCGTCACCCTGACCGGAACGGTCGAGGGGCTCGGCGGGGTGGCGCTCGAAGCGGAGGCGAGGGGTGGTCCCTGGCGGACGGTGGCGCCGGTCGTGCCGGACTCGGCCGGGTCGTTCTCGGTCGCCGTCACCCCGAAGGTCACCACCCTCTACCGGCTCGCGACGGGCAGCGTCCGGGGCGCGCTGATCAAGGTCGAGGTGGGCGCGCCCTGAGCCGAGCCCGGGCGCGGCACGCCGTCACATACCGTGTGCGTGCGCCCGTGAAAAAGCATCTCGTCTTCGCTGCCCTCGCCGGGCTGCTCGTCCCCGCAGGCGCGCTCGCGTTCACGAACACCGAGCCTGACGCCGCGCAGCAGTGGTACCTGGGCGAGGA
This sequence comes from uncultured Actinomycetota bacterium, assembly GCA_963765345.1. Lineage (GTDB taxonomy): Bacteria > Actinomycetota > Thermoleophilia > Gaiellales > Gaiellaceae > PALSA-600. The sequence continues at coordinate 57,082 of CAVXWI010000023.1, read as the reverse complement.
CAACGCCTGGACGCATTGGCCGACCGAGCCCGAGCTCGCGCCGGTGAAGGTCGCCGTGATCGACTCCGGGATCGACGCGGGCCACCCCGAGTTCATCGGGCGGATCGCCGGCGGGGTCTCCTACGTGAAGAGCTCGTGGCGCGTCGACACCTGCGGACACGGGACGTTCGTCGCGGGCGAGATCGCCGCGAACCCGTCGAACGGCGTCGGCATCGCCGGCATCGCCTTCAACGCGAAGCTGCTGATCGCCAAGGTCGTCGACGACGACTGCGACGTCTCGACCAGTGGCGAGATCAAGGCGATCCGCTGGGCGGCAAACGAGGGCGCCCGCGTGATCAACCTGTCGATCGGCGGCATCCGCGATCCCAGCGACCCCGAGCTCAACTCCTACTCGGCCGCCGAGGAGGCGGCGCTCGAGTACGCCTACTCGAAAGGCGTCCTCGTCGTCGCGGCCGTCGGGAACAGCACGCAGGCGCCGAAGACGCCGTGGCCCTTCGCCGACTACCCGGCGGCGCTGCCGCACGTCCTCGGCGTCGCGCGCGATCAGCGAGGACGGCTCCGTCCCCGCGTACTCCAACCGCGATGCCCAGTACCTCGATCTCGCCGCCCCGGGCGGCCCGATCTTCTCGACGATCCCGCGCAATCTCGTCGACGACGCGATCCCGGGCTGCGCCGGCATGGCGTACTCCGACTGCGGCCCGAGCGAGTTCCGGGACGGGATCGGCACGTCGTTCGCGGCCCCGCAGGTCGCCGCGGCCGCCGCGCTCCTGCTCGGCGTCGACCCGTCGCTGACGCCGGCGCAGGTCGAGTGGATCCTCGAGCGCTCGGCGACCGACGCGGACGCCTCGACTGGCTGCGCCGAGTGCCCGGCCGGGCGCGACTCGCTCACCGGCTGGGGTGATCTCGACATCGCGGCAGCGCTCGATCTGCTCGGGAACGAGCGCAACCTGCCGGCGCCCGATGCCTACGAGCCGAACGACGACGCCGGGAGCAGCGGCCTACCCGCTCGGCCGCTTCCGCAGACGATCCACGCGACCCTCGACTACTGGGACGACCCGATCGACGTCTACGCGATCACGCTGACGAAGGGCGAGACCGTCTTCGCACGCATGAACCTCGGGCGCGTTCCCAACTGGCTCACCCTCTGGCAGCCGGGGACGATGCACGTGACCGGGCCGGCGCGGACCGAGCTCTCCGAGCAGTCGGCCGCGGGGAGCGACCGTCGGCGGCCAGGAGCGGCTGGCCTATCGAGTCCCGGTCAGCGGCACCTACTACCTCGAGGTGCAGGCCGGCGCCGGCATGCCGCGCCGTCGACGGCTACCAGCTCGCGATCGCGGTCGACCGCACGGCGGCCGCACCCGCCTAGGGCAGAAGCTCTTCGTCGGGGACCTCGCGGAGGACCCGCGCGGGGTTTCCGACGACGAGCGTTCGCGGCGCCACGTCCTTCGTCACGACCGCGCCTGCCCCGACGAACGCCTCCTCGCCGATCTCGACCGCCGGGCAGAGCACGGCGCCCGCGCCGATCGCGCGCACCGCGGCGGATCGTCGGCCCCTCGATCAGGCCGCGCCGCGCGCTCGGTGCGGCCCATGAAGTTGTCGTTCGAGGTGACCACGCAGGGCGCGATGAAGACGTGCTCCTCGAGCGTCGAGTACGCGGTGATGTAGGCGCCGCGCCTGGATCTTCGTCATCGCGCCGATCGTCGTGTCGTTCTCGACGAGCGAGCCGCGGCCGACGACGACGTCGTCGCCGATCGTCACCCGCTCGCGCACGCACGACTGGCTCGCCGAGGATGACCCGTGCGCCGATCTTCGCGCCGGCGAAGACGATCGCGCCGCGTCGAGACGACCGTGTCCGCGCCGATCTCGACGGGTGGAAGCGGCTCGCGGCTGGCCGTCGAGCGGGCAGACAGCGTCGGCTGCTTGCCGACGACCGCGCCCTCGAGCACCCTGACGCCCTCGCCGAGAACGGTGCCCGGGTAGACGATCGCTGTCGGGTGGATCTCGGCGCTCACGTCCGTTCCGACTCGAGCGAGTGCTGGAGCCGTTCGAGCACGCGCACGACCGCGAGCCCGTCGCGGGCCTCCGCGCCGTGCCACCCTCGCGCACGAGCCGAGGAAGTGCTGGAGCTCGAGCCGCAGCGGCTCGTCGCGTCGGGATCTTCGGGCTGAGGATGTCGCCGGTGCGCGTCTGCCACTCACCGAAGGTCTGCGCCGGCTGCTCGGGCGCCTTCTCGTAGATCGTCACCTTGCGCTCGAGCTCCATGTCGTCGAACACGGCCATCTTGTCGCGGCCGACGACGGTCAGCTTGCGCATCTTGTGCGGGTCGAGCCAGGAGAGGTGGAGGTGGGCGATCTTCCCGCTCGGGAAGCGCAGGAAGCAGAAGACGACGTCCTCGACGCCGGGGTTCAGGAAGGCGTTCCCGTGGGCCCACACCTCGGACGGCTCCTCGTCGATCAGGTGGAGGATCACCGAGAGGTCGTGCACGCCGAGCGACCAGAGCGCGTTCTCGTCCTTGCGGATCGTGCCGAGGTTCTGGCGGTTGCCGTAGATGCAGAGCACCTCGCCGAGCGTCGCCCGTCGTCGACGAGCTCCTTCAGCTTGCGCACGCCCGGGTGGTAGAGGAGCAGGTGGCCGGGCATCAGCGTGCGGCCGCGCGCGCGCGGCGAGCGCGACGAGCTCCTCCATCTCGGCGGCCCGCATCGCCGGCGGCTTCTCGACGAAGACGTGCTTGCCGGCTTCGAGCGCCTGCTTGGCGAGCGCGTAGTGGGTCGGGACGGGCGTCGCGATCACGACGGCCTCGACCTCGGGGTCGGCGAGCAGCTCGTCGAAGGACGCCGGTCGCGAGCGCGTTCGGGAAGCGGCGTGCGAACTGCTCGCGGCGCGCCTCCGCGGCGTCGCAGATCCAGACGAGGTCGGCGAGGACGTCGATGTTGCGGACGAGGTTCGCGCCCCAGGCGCCGAGCCCGACCTGCGCGACTCTGACCGGGTCGCCGGCGTGCTCAAAGCTTCCACACCTTCCGCTTGTCCTCGTGGCCCTTGGTCGCGTTGCGGAAGTCGACGACGATCTTCGCGCGCGCGACGACGTCGCCGTAGTCGATCGACGGAGTGGGCGGTCACGATCGCGACGCAGTCGTACTCCTCGGGCTCGAGCGGCGCCGAGGTCATCCCGTCGAACTCGGCGACGTGGGGGTCGTGGTAGGCGACCTCGGCGCCGGCGGTGCGCAGCAGCTGGATCAGCTTCTCGGCGGGCGTCTCGCGCACGTCGCCGATGTCGGCCTTGTAGGCGACTCCGAGGATCAGGATCTTCGAGCCCGAGACCGAGCTGCTGCAGCCCGTGGTTCAGCGCCTGCGAGATCACCGAGCGGCAGAAGTACGGCATGTTGTTGTTGACCTCGCCCGCGAGCTCGATGAAGCGGGCCGAGAAGTCGTACTCGCGCGCCTTCCAGGAGAGGTAGTAGGGGTCGATCGGGATGCAATGGCCGCCGAGGCCCGGGCCCGGCTGGAACGACTGGAACCCGAACGGCTTGGTCGCGGCGGCCTCGACGACCTCCCAGACGTCGATCTCCATGCGGTCGCAGAGCTGGGCGAGCTCGTTGACGAGCGCGATGTTGACCGAGCGGTAGATGTTCTCGAGCAGCTTGGTCAGCTCGGCCGACTCGGGCGCCGAGACCTCGATGCACCGTGTCGACCGCGCGTCCGGTAGACGGCCGCCGCCGCCTTCGTGCAGGCCGGGGTGAGGCCGCCGACGACCTTCGGGGTCGTCTTGGTCGTCCAGTCGGTGCGCCCGGGATCGACGCGCTCGGGCGACATCGCGAGGTGGAAGTCGTTGCCGGCCTTGAGGCCGCTTCCCTGCTCGAGGATCGGCTGCACGACCTCGCGCGTCGTGCCCGGGTAGGTCGTCGACTCGAGCACGACGAGCTGGCCCGGCTGCAGCACCGCGGCGATGCGCGCGGGTCGCCGCCTCGACGTAGCTCAGGTCGGGCTCGCGCTGCGGTCGTCAGCGGCGTCGGCAGCGCGATCAGGATCGCGCGCGGCCCGCTTCAGCTCCTCGTAGTCGAGCGTCGCGGTGATCCTGCCCGCCTCGACGTGGGCGCGCGAGCGCGCTCGGAGGGGACGTCCTCGATGTGGCTCTCGCCGACGTTGATCGCCTGGACGAGCTCGGGCACGACGTCGACGATGAGCACGCGTTGCCCCGCGTCGGCGAAGGTCTGGGCGAGCGGCAGCCCGACGTAGCCGGCGCCGATGATCGCGACGTCCCAGGTCTCGGCTCACGGCGAGGTAGCGTACAGAGCGGCCGCGATCCGGCCGCTCGCCTGGCCGTCGCCGTAGAGCTGCGGTGCGCCTCGCGGGAAGCGCGCCGTGCGCGACGGCGCGCGCGATCGCCGTCCGGGTCGTCGTCGACGAGGACGTTCGCGCCGGCCTCGACCGTGTCGACCCACTCGGTGCTCGGGCGCATCGTGACGCACGGAACGCCGCTGCCAGTACGCCTCCTTCTGGACGCCGCCCGAGTCGGTGACGATCGACGCGGCGCCTGCGCGACGAGGGCGGCGAAGTCGAGGTAGCCGAGCGGGGTCGATCGGCTCGAATGTCGAGCGGCCCGAGCCCGCGCGAGCGCCGCCCGCGTGCGCGGATGGGCCGGGAAGACGATCGGCTCGCTCGAGGCGGTCGAGCCCGGCGACGATGCGCGCGAGCCGCTCCGGCCGGACGTTCGCCTCGCGGTGGACCGTGACGAGCAGGTAGCTGCCGGCCTCGACCCCGAGCCGTCCGAGCACGTCGCGACCGGCGCGCGCGCGATCGGCGCGAAGAGCCGGTGGGCGTCGGCCATCACGTCGCCGACGACGACGCGCCCGGCCACGGGCTCCCTCGAGCCGGAGCTGCGCCGCCGAGCGCTCGTCGGGGCAGAAGCAGCAGCGTCCGCGAGGCCGGTCGACCTCGATCCGGTTCCGCTCCTCGGGCATCGAGAGGTCGAAGCTCCGTAGCCCCGCCTCGACGTGGGCGATCGGCGTCGCGCCGGCCGCCTCGGCGCCGGCGAGCGTCGAGTTCGTGTCGCCGAAGACGAGTACCCAGTCGGGTCGCTCGGCCGTCGACCGCCGCCCGGATCCCGGGCACCATCGCCGCGGGGTCGGCAGTTCCGCAGGCCGAGCCGGTACCGCGGCTCGGCGAGCCCGAGCTCCTCGAAGAAGACCTCCGAGAGCTCGCGGTCGTAGTGCTGCCCGGTGTGCAGCACGACCTCCTCGATCGCCGGCCTCGCGGAGCGCGGCCGAGAGCGGCGCCGACTTGATGAACTGCGGCCGGTTCCCGACGACCGTCAGCACGCGCATCGCCCGCTACACTACGGCCCCCTGCGGGCCGTTAGCTCAGTTGGTAGAGCAGGGGACTCTTAATCCCAAGGTCGAAGGTTCGAATCCTTCACGGCCCATGCGCGCACGGCTGTACAAGAACCAGAATCCGGTTTGCCGCTCCTGGCGCAGCTAGTCCGAACCGCCTCGATTGCGGGCGTGGCCGCGTCGCCTGCGGCGACCTCGGCGAAGTCGCAGATCGCGGCAGCGCCGACCGCCCGACTCCCCAGCCGGCGGCCGGTCGCGACGAGCTCGGGCACGACTTCGAGGACGAGCACGCGCTGCTCCGCGTCGTCGCAAGCGCGAAGACGTAGGCCGTTCTCCTCGCGCGCTGACTGCACTGCGCCGCTCGACCTATCTGGAGACGCTGCTCGCGCGAGCCCCGGAGCTCGTCGAGCGAGCGAGTCCCGTCGGTGATCTCCCGCGGACCCAGCTCAGCCCGGCGAACCAGGGACTGGACTCTGGTAGACGCGACGGGCCCGACGTAGCCCGCCGCGCACGAGTCTGCCGGCCCGTTCGCGGACGGCGGCCCGTCGCAGCTCGCGGTCGGCGGCGGGTGAGATTTCGAACTCCCTCACCGAGCGAAGTGCGGCCAGAGTGCGGAGCAGTGGCACTGCGCACCGAGCGAGCTGCGCGTGGTCGACGAGTCGATCCCAGTCGAGCCCGGGGTCCTGGACGAGGAGCGCCGCGTCTGCGACCCAGCGCAGGCCCGGGACGAGAACCGACGCCGTGTTGGTGCACACCTGGGCGAGCTGATCGGCAGGCTCAAGCGTTCGCGCGGATCGGCCGCCGACCTCGATGGCTCGGGTCGGCCGGCCGAAGCTGTTTGGCGCCGGGCCGAACGAGGCGCGATGGAGGCGGGCGCCAAGCGCGAGCCGTGTTCCCGACGGATGGCGGACCAGGAGTCGCTCGTCCTCCTGCTGGCAGTCGAAGTCGCGGCCGAGTGCCTCTCGCGAGCGTTCGAGCAGCGGTGGAGCGACGAGAAGATCGATGTTGTGACAGTGGCGAAGCGCCGGAGAGCGGTAGGAGCCGAAAGCGAGCGCCGTGCCGCCGACGACGACGAGTTCGATCCGGGCCTCCTCGAGGACCCCGAGCACCTCGGCTCCGGCCGCCGCAACTGCGTCCCAGCGGATCTCTTCGTGGACGGTGGAGGCCCGGAGCACAGAGAGAAACTCGGTAGGCGCGTCGACTCCAGCGGTCATGAGAGCGTCGTAGAGCAACGCCAGCAGGTGGCGGTCGGCGCTCGCCGCGTCGCGCAACCCGTTCAACGGGTCACCGACGGCCGTGCTCCACGCCGCGAATGCCGCGGCGCGTTCGGGCCCTGGGGCGAGGCAGGACCGGAGGAAATGAACCTGGGTCTCCGGGAGCGGGCCGGGCCGCTCGCGCGCGGAGAGCCAGCCTCCTATGGCTCCCGCGGCTCCGCCGTCCAAGCTGTCGTGTTCGCCCCTGGAAGCGGTGGATCGAAGGCGAGGAGCTCCTCCATATCGCGGAAGACGGTGAGCGTTGGCGGCGCGTAGGCCCCTCGGGTGCCCTCGAACGCGGGGGCAGCAACCGTCGGCGCACCGTCGGGCGCCTCGACGAGGAGATGCTCCGAGACGAGCTCGTCGGCGAGGCGCCGGACGTCCGCGAGGACATCGGCGGGGCCGGTGTCGTAGCGCTCGCGGAGCGCGTCGGCAACCTCGTTCAGGCTCAGGGAGGAGACGAGGAGCGCCCACGCCGCCTCACCGGTCCCTTCGAGGCTGTAGTAGCGGCCGGTGATGGTGTCAATGACGATTGCGTCGCCGTCGATCACCTTCGCCGCCGCACGGTCGGCGGCAAACGCGTAGCGGGACTGATCAGTTGACATGGGCTCCCTCGGCTAGTCGTCGGTACAGCACCTCATATTCATCGACGCAGCGGCGAAGTGTGAACTTTACGAGGGCACGCTGCCGTCCGGTCGTGGCAAGATCCAGGGCGCGCTGGCGGTCGCCGAGCAACGTCTTGACGGCGTTTGCGAGCTCGACCGGGTCGTCGGGTTCGACGAGCATCCCTCCGCTCTTCCCAGCACCTCAGGCAGGCCGCCGGTACGTGCCGCGACGACCGGACGCAGGCCGAGCATGCCTTCGAGCGCGATCAGTCCGAAACCTTCGAGGCGAGAGGGAACGAGCACGACGGTTGCCGAGTCGACGAGCGTCGCGATTTCGTCGGGCGACCGGGCCCCCAGAAACTCGGTCGAGTCGGCGACACCGAGCACGGCGGCCTGACGTTCGAGCTCAGGCCGGAGCGGGCCTTCACCCGCGAGGCGGAGGCGTGCCGTCGGGAACTGCTCTCGAACGAGGGCCAACGCGGCGATGGCGATGTCGAGCCCCTTCTCGGGAACGAGCCGAGCCGCGCAGAAGAGCACGGGCGGGTCGAAGCGAAGCTCGCTGGGCTCGAAGGACGGGTCGAGCCCGTTCAGAATCGTCGACGACCGATTCTCGATCCCCTGACCGAGCGCGCGGAGATCGGCGAGCGCCGAGTCCGAGCAGGCGGTCAGCCACGCGGAGATGCCGATGGCCTGCCGCAGGAGGCTGTGCCGCTCCAGGTCTGCAAGCGGCCAGGAGCCGTGGAACGACAGCAGCGTCGGTGCGGGGGAAATGTGGGCGGTCGTGACCGGGAAATAGATGCCGGGCCCTGTGAAGACCATGTGCACAAGATCGGGTTGAACCTCCCGCCTCGGCAAGGCGCCGATCCTCTGGCGCATCTCGATGACCGCGTCGAGGTTCGACGTCCGCACCGCGTCGCCGAACGGCAGGCGGCGCACCTCCACCCCGTCGATCCGGTCGCGCTCGGGAAGCTCGAGGTCGTCTTGCGAGGTCACGATCGTGATCTCGATTCCGCGTCGGGCCAGCGGCGGCAGGACCCGCGCGGTCATCACCTCCACCCCGCCGATGAATGGCCAAAAGCGCTCGACGAAGTAGAGGACACGCATCAGGTTATGAGGGACGCTCCGGCATCGGTCGGGGGCACGGCGATCGGGTCGAGGAGAAGACAGGTGTTGTGCGCCTGCAAGGGTCTCCGGCGCCGCTTGGCCGCCCTCGACCCTTTCTCCAAGTATCCCCGACTCCCCGCGGAGCGCAAGAGCCGAGGGCCCTAGACCTCAGGCGGGTCCAAGTCGGCCTCCCGGGCGGCCTTGCGTCGCGCTTCGATTCGTTCCTTGGCGAGATCGAGGTACGGATCGAGGTTCACGAGCCCGTGGGAGTGACTGGCGGCATGCATGCGGCGGGCGTAGTAGACGTCGGGGAGGATCTGAGCTCGAGTCCGGCGTCGGCTGCGCGCAGGAACCAGTCGATGTCGTCGCCCACCTGGCGGCGAGTGTCAAGGAGGCCGATCCGGTCGAAGGCCGACCGTCGGGCAAGCATCGCTCCGGGATGGTGAGTGGCTCTCACCTTGCCAAGCTCGATGTAACGGTCGCGCTCGGCCTCGAGCCCCGCCTCCCAGAAGTTCTCGGCGATGCAGAGGCAGTAGTCGATCCCGGGGTCGAGCTTCGAGCACCGCGACCTGCGCCGAGATTTTGCCGGGCAGGTAGAGGTCGTCGGCATCCAAGAAGCCCAGATACTCGCCGTGCGATGCGAGGATGCCCGTGTTGCGAGCCGCTGCGATTCCACCGTGCTCGGCCCGGATCAAGCGGACGGGGTCGCCGTATGCCTCTGCGACGGCGAGGCTGTGGTCGGTCGAGCCGTCGTCGACGACGACGATCTCGATCGGACGGTGGTCCTGGGCGAGCACCGAGTCGATCGCCGCGCCGAGGAAGCGCTCGCCGTTGAAGCACGGAACGATGCAAGCGGTCAACGCGGTCATGTCCGCACCTGGTCGAAGACGCGCCGGAAACCGGGCTCGATCCTGACCTTGAACGCCCTGCGGTCGTCCTGGCCACGAATCGGGGACACGCGCCAGGGCAAACCGGTCATTGCTTCCTGCCGCGTGGGCCGAGAACGCCATCCGGTAGCCCGCTCGTCGCGCGTCCCCACGCACCGCCTCGTCGGAGGCGCCGTAGGGATAGGCGAGATCGACCGTGTCGGACCCACTGAGCTCGGAGACCTGCTCGCGAGCAGCGGTGAGCTGGCGCCGTCGCTCCTTCGGGCTCAGTGTCCTCAGGTCGACGTGCGCGAGCCCATGGGCTGCCAGCTCCCACGCCCCTTCGGCGGCACCGCGAAGGGCTTCGACCGTTGCGATCGGATGGCCGTGAAGCGGGACCTCCGCTCCGTCCCAGTCGTTGCGCCCACCGATGTGCGCCGTTGGCACAAAGACCGCCGCTGTGAAGGCGTGTTTCTCGAGCAGCGCCGAGACCCGTGGGAAGAGATGCGCGTAGGCGTCGTCGAAGGTGAGGAGGACGGCGAACGGATCATCGTCTCCCGCCTCGAGTGCGGCGTGGTACCCGTCGAGGTCGAGTGAGCGGAATCCGCGACGTCGTAGCTCGCTCAGCTGCCAGTCGAGCTCGGCAGGCTCGACGATCAGGGTCCGGTCGGCCGCGGGGACGCCGGCAAGGACTGCGTGGTAGAGGAGGGCAAGAGGCACCAACACCTATCCTCCCACGATGTCTGCTCGATTTGAGCGCCTTCAGCACGTCCGCGGCTTCGACGAGGCGCTCGAGGCCGGCGTTCCGCTTTCGACGGCGACGTTCCTCGTCGGCGGCCGCAGGCTCCGTGTCCGGTGCCTCGGCTCGGCGCAATGGAGTGACCTCGTCCAGACCTTTCTGCCTGGGAGCCCCGGCCCACGTGAGCTCGCCTTCGACCTCTGGGACAGCGACGAGGTACCCGTACGGATTCCGGCGGCGCCTTGGCCGGACGGGATCGAGCTCCGCGGGGGCGTCGACGGCGCGGCGCTCGGCCTGCTTCCGGGTGGGACCGTGTTTCGCTACGCGGGTCCGGCCTTCGACATCCTGCTCGATCGCACGTCCTCTCACGCGATCGGCTGGGTCTCGACGGCGAGACTCCCGCCCTGGATGCGACTCCGTCCGTGGCAGGACCTCCTGATCGCCGCACTCGCTGGCTTCGGGACGGAGACCCTGCATGCAGCGATGGTCGCGAGGAATGGGATCGGCGTCGTGCTTCCCGGCATGAGCGGAGCGGGCAAGTCGACTGTGTGCGCCGCGTGCCTCGCTGCCGGGTACGACTTCCTGGGCGACGACGCGATCGCGATCGATCTGGAGGGCGGCGTCGTGACGGGGCATGCCGTCCACGCGGTTGTCAAGCTGAGCGCCGACGGCCTCGCCAAGACCCCGGACCTGGCGTCGAAAAGCGAGCGCTACGAGGACGTCGGGCCCGAGGAACGGTCGCTCCGGCTTGGCGGAGGCAGCTTTCCGGGCGTGATCGCATCAGCGAGGATCGCGGCGATCGCCTTCCCGGCCCGGGTGGACGCCGACAGCAGCTCGCTGCAGCCGCTGTCTCGAGGTGCGTGTGTCGCCGAGCTTCTGCGTCATGCGCTCTCGGCTGCGCACGGCCGGCTTGCCGAGACCTTCGCTGCGCTGACGGAAGTTGCCGACGCGGTTCCCGGCTTCAGGCTCAACGTCGGTCGGCGTCCGTCCGGGATCGCGGCGACGATCGACGAGCTCCTGTCCTAGGACGACGTCAGGCGGGCTCACGAACGCTCGCGTCGCCGGCTCTCGCCGCTTCCGGGCTCGCCGAGCGTTGCGTCGTGTTGCCAGGTCGCCATCGACCAGTGTCGAAGGGCGTTGGCCGAGCGGGTGACCTTGTCGCCCAGCTCTCGCCGGCAGACGGCGACACCTCGCCTCGGAGAACCCGCACCGTATCGACGACTGCACCGCGAAGCGGCAGCGCAGAGTAGGGCGAGAGCCACCGTTCGAGATGAGCCTCGAGCACCGTCCGGTCGCGAACCTCCGTCAGGTGTCTCGCCCACGAACGTAGGGGAAAGTGCTGTGGCCCGCCGTAGAACAGCCCGTCGATCGCGGCCAGCGTTGTCCGCCAGATCCGGCCCATCTTCCAACTCTCCGCTGTCGCTTCGATCTCGGCGAGGTCGGCCTCCGAGGAGACGACGGCGACATCGAGCAGGTCACGCAGGGTCCGCAACGGGCTGTGCTCCCAGGCATGGGCAGCCAGGATCAGCGAGTGATGGACGGCGCAGGGAGCGAGGATGCCATCGACGCCCAGCGAGGACGGGATCGCCGCCGCCAGAATCTCGTCGACGGCCGGCGGCCGAGGAGACGCCGGCCACTTGATCTGACGATGGATCTCGACGCTGAGCGGAAGCTGCTGCCACCGCAGCGGTTCCAGGTGGCGCGGACCGACGAGGCCGTCCTCGTCGATCGCGAAGCCCGCGCAGAGCAGCTCAGCCTGGACGGCTTCCGCTCGCGGCGTCAGGATGTCCAGGTCGTCGTAGCGGCGGCCTTGCGGTGGGTAGAGCCGCGCCACCTCCGGGCCCTTGAACAGGAGCAGCGGTCCCTCGCAGCCCTCACGAAGACGCTTGACGAGCACCGGCGCCGCCAGATCGACAAGACCGGCGGCCCGAGCCTGCGTGCGAAACAGAGGATCCACGGGCAGCCCGAGCCGGGTTGCGCGCTGGACCTCGAGCAGGCCGAGACCGTGGTGGCGAATGCCGTCGACCCGGGCGTCGGCCAGCAACGAATCGATCGCAGTCCAGACCCGGGCGCCGTCGGCGCGCGCAGACTGAGCCTCATCGATTCGACCCGGCCACCTTGACGACATGTGTCGCACGATAACCGCGGGTTTGCCGCTTGTTCACCAGATCGACAGATCGTGTGACCGTTGTCGGTACGGCCCGGCCGGTCGACCGGAGGCCGCCGTCGGCGATCACTGGAGGGCCGGCTGGAAACCTCCGTGTCTCCTGTCGGGTCTTCGTGGCTCGTGTCTTCTGCTCGTTACGTAGATCTCCGCCGCGGAGTCGGTGCGTCTCCGGAGGCGGCGCGCTCCCGCAGCAGGCAGGCTGTCGGAGACTGAAGTCGAGTTTCTGGAGAGCGAAGATGACGATGTTGAGTCAAGGACCGTTGCTTGCCGCACCAGCGGAGGGCCGTCTAGCCCACGCAACCCTCGGCCGCCCGCACCGGCAGCCAAGTCGCGATCTGAGCGGCTTCGGGCCGCTTGTCGCCGACAGAGCGAGTGGAGGGAGGGCGCTCGCGGCGAAACTCGAAGGCGAACGAGTGCCTCGCGCCGTCGTGGTCGGACTCGCGCCGGGCGGAGTCGAGACCGCGGCCGAGGTCGCTCGGGTGCTGGCTGCGCCGCTCGACGTGGTCGTCGTGCGCGAGATCTGCGACCCGTCGCAGCCGGGAGGCCTCCTCGGCGCGGTTACCGCCGGCGGGAATGTCTTCTTGCACCTCAGCGGCGGGCTGACCGAGGAGGAGCTGGTGGCGGTCGTCGAGGAGGCGAGGAAGGAGGCGGCACGGCTCGACGCCTTCTTGCATTCCGCGCATCCGGCGCTTGACCTGGCTCGGCGCCCTGTACTCATCGTCGACGACGGGCTCGCACCCGCCGCGGCGATGATGGCGGCCGTGCGTTGGGCGCAGGCGGCAGGATCAGCGCGGATCGTCTTCGCCGCGCCGCTGGCTGCAGCATCGAGCGTCAGAGAGTTGCAAGGAGAAGTCGACGACGTCGTCTGTCCGCATCCGCTCGAGCATTTCTTCCCGGTCAGCATGCATTACGCGTCGATTCCACCGCTCGCTGACGACGCGGTTCTTGGACTCCTCGAGGAGAACCGACGCACGCATGGCAGGGGCGACGCAGGCGCCGCTGAGGCGACGGCGCTCGCCAGAGGGCCGCGCTTTTCGTGAACGCAAGCATCGATGCCTGCGCGGCATTCGAAGGATCGGCATGTGACGCAAACCCGCATGGTTCCGTCAGTCATATCGTCAGGACCGACCGTGGTCTCTCAGCGCCAATCTCGCTCCGAGAGGCCACCGCTGGGCGAAGGGTCGGGTCAGGATGCCTGCGGTTGAGTAGCCGCGGCGGCTTTGCGGGTCTCGCGTGCGGCTTTTTGTTCGGCGGCTTTGTGTTTGGCGTCTGTGTAGGACTCGGTGAGGAGGAGTTTTCCTCCTGACCAGCCGAAGGCCCAGGTCATGAGGATGACGCCGTAGACGATGTTCCAGGCGGTCATGACGAGTTGCTGGGCGACCGAGTAGGCGGTCGCGTTGGCTGGGCTCGTGATGCCGTTGAGCGAGGCAACGTTGAATGCCTGGTTGACGCCCGCGCCGCCTGGGGTGACCGAGGTGACGTTCGCGATCGAGTTTCCGGCCATGATCCGCATCAGCGTGTCGAAGCTGACCGGGATGTCGTAGGCGTGCAGAAAGATCGCGTTCACGGCGAGCCCGGCGCACCAGGCAACCAGCGAGGGGAGCGCGACGAGCAGCAGGTAGCTGCGCGGCCGCCCGAGGATCTTGCCGCCGTCCTTGGCCTGCTCCCACCAGCTCGCGACCCGCGGCCAGAGCTGGCGGCCGACGAGGTAGAGCAGCCACGCCCCACCGGCGAGCATGATCACGAACGCCAACGTGTGCTTCGAAACGAACCCGAACCTGAGGTCGAACGAGCCACCGACGCTCAGGAAGAGGTAGAGGTACGGGACCACGCCGATCAGGCAGAAGAAGATCTTCTCGACGCCGTAGGCGCCCAGAACCCCGGCGAAACTCGCCGACGCGATCAGCTGCGTCATCATGATCAGAAACACGAGCGTCCCCAGGTTCGCCGGCAGGATCCCGTTCAACGCCACCGACGCCGCGTAGGCAGCGAGGACGTGCAGCCACCGAACCTCACCCGGATAGCCGTAACGGAGGATCGAATACCAGGCAAACGCCGTCGCCGTCGTCCCGAGCGTCTTCACCCCGACCGCCGCGACCAGGCTCGCACGCGAGATCGTCGTCATCGTGTCCCAAACCTGCTCGACCCAACCGCGAACATCCCAGCCAAGCAGGTTCGCCAACGCGCCAACCACAACCAGCACGACCACCCAGACCACGATCGTCCGAACGCGACTCCTCGCAGGCGTCCCGCCAGCAGAGACCCCAGCAACCGTCATCCTGCGCACCGTAGCTCCGTCACCGTACGGAGCGCTCATGCCGCTCCGGCTCGGCGATCAACGCACCCGCAGCCCCCCGAGAGTGCGGCGTCGGAATCACACAGTCAGGCGGCGTGATCAGCACGACCGGCCTCCAGGCACCGAGGCAAGCGGCCGCGCTTGCGGGAGTCACCGCGGAAGCGGCCGGCCGTCGTCAGGCCGATACGACGTACCGTCGCCCGCAGCACCGATGCCGCGAACGACGAAGCTTCCCAGCGGTCGTAGAGGTGCAACTCGGCTTAGCTGGCCGGCTCCGGTCTCGGCTTGCCAAGCTTGTAGGTTCCGGCGGCGAGCAGGCCGAGCGCCAGGACGGGCACGACCGTGAGGAAACGGTAGATGAGTGTCGCGGCAACTGCCGCGGCGTTGTCCGCCCCGAAGCCGACAAGGGCTCCGGTGAGGGCGAGCTCCTCGATCCCGAAGCCTCCCGGCGTGATCGGGATCGAGCCGAGCGCACGGATCAACGACCAGGCAGCGAACGCCTCGACGATGTCGACCTGGAGCCGCGTCACTCCAACGGCGCGGAGCGTCACCACGAGGACGACGAAGACGGCGAGCTGGCTTGCGATCGTGGCGATCGTGAGCACGTGCCAGCGGCGGCGGAGCAGGTCGATCGCCCCGGAGCGGAAGCGAACGAACTCTGCTCCGCTCCAGCTGACCGGACGCTTGCGGATCAGCCGCTTCAGCCAGCTCGCTGCGCTGGCAGCCGCATCACCAACGGTCCGTGCCGACCGCTTGCTCGAAAGCCCGGCAGCGAAGCCTGCAACGATCGCGATGAAGATGATCAAGCCGATCAGCGCGACGAGCTCGAGCGTCTTGTTCGTACCCCCGTCTGCGGCAAGCGCGGCGAGAGCGACAACAGGGAACCCGTACTTCGCGAGCTGGCTCCAGATGTTCGTCAGCACGACCGCGAGCCCGACCGGACGCCCTTCGAGACCCCAGCTCTTGAGCATCCCGAACTGAGTCGCCATCCCGACCGCAGTACCTCCGGGCGCCACGAGAGAAAGGGCCGACGCGGCCAGTGTCAGCCTCAACGCGGGCAGGAAGCCAAGCCCCGGGAGGGCGGCCATCCAGGGAGGCGCGTTGCTGAGGAGATTGATGACGGTAACGGCGAGAAGCGCCACGACCCACTCCCAGGTGAGAGTCTTGACGACGGCCCAGACGTCGCGGTAGCTGGCGATCCTTGGCAAGACGACGACGAACACGACGCCGATGACGGCCACCGCGACGACGATCCCGATGATCCTCGCCCGACCTCTACGCCGCTTCGACTGCGCATGCGCCAGCTCCGCCTCGACGAGCTCGTCCTCGGCCGGCTGAGGTACCGGCGGTGCCCCGCCGGAGGTCACGGCTTCTCCTCGATCGACCGTCGAAGAGAGCCGACAGGCGTCAGCTCAGCACCCGGCCCCTGCGGCCACCCCGGCGTGGTCGTCGAAACCAGGCCCGCTCGTCGGTTCGAGCATCTCGGCGATCGCTTGGTCGAGCTGCTCGTCGTCAAGCTGGAAGGGGAACAATCGGTCTGCCCGACACAGCGCGGAAATCGTCGCATGAGCCTCGGTCGTCCGGTGCGCTTGCGACCCGCGCAGCGCTTCGTTCCTTCGGCCCCGAGCGTCGGCGGCGGCTCCTGTTCGGAGCCTGAGCTCTTGTCGGGGGTGCGTTCTCGTGGAAGACTGCCTCCCATGTCGGAGGAGACGAGATCCGGCAGTACTCAGCGACCTTCGACCGCTTGCCAAGGACGCGCACGAGTCGATCCGCCGCCAGGCCTTCGGCGAGAGCTCATGACTGACGTCGGGATGCTGCGAGCTGTCCGGCGGTAGCCGGAAGCGAGCCCGGCGAACGAGGTGTCCGAGATCACCCCGGCAGCACCAACGAGATGGCCCGCATCAGGCCCGGTCGTCCAGGCGCTGACGCCGCGGGCCACGGCAGCGAACCATGACTGACCGAAGCCAGCCGGACGAGTTTGCCCGCCCCGAGTTCGCGGTCGACGACGATGCCGTCGCCAGAGCGGCGGAGGTTCTCACAACGCTGAGGGTGTCGATCTTCATCGTTGCCTTCGAGGCGGAGCTCTTCATCGCGAGCGTCCTCGACCGTATTCCCGCCCGGCTTCGCGATCTCTTCGCCGAGATCCTGATCATCGACGACTCCTCGCGTGACGCGACGGTCGAGGCGGCGCAACGCGCAGCTGAACAGATGGGGTTTCGGAACCTCGTCATCCTCCGGACTCCTGACAACCGCGGCTACGGCGGCAACCAGAAGCTCGGCTACCTCCACGCGATCGAGCAGAGCGTCGACTACGTCGTCCTGCTGCACGGGGACGGCCAGTACGCGCCCGAGTACCTGCCGCAGATTGTGAACGCCCTCGCCGTCGATCGGCCCGACGCGCTGATCGCTTCGCGGATGATTCATCGTGGGGATGCTCTCCGGGGCGGGATGCCGCTGTACAAGTGGCTCGGAAACCAGGTTCTGACCAAGATCCAGAACCGGGTGCTCGGCAGCAACCTCTCGGAGTTCCATTCCGGCTACCGCGCCTACAAGGTCGACGCCCTGCGTTCGATCCCTTTCGAGCTCAACTCGGACGAGTTCCACTTCGACACCGAGGTCCTGATCCAGCTCCTCTCGACCGGGCGCGTCGTGAAGGAGATCCCCGTACCGACCTTCTACGGCGACGAGATCTCACGGGTGAACGGATTTCGCTACGCCGCGAACTGCCTCAAATCGGTCGCCAAGGCGCGCCTCGGTAGTGCAGGCATCTTCTACGAGCCCAAGTTCGACTTCGGCGCCTTTGACGAGAGCGGCTACCGGGTCAAGCAGGCCGAGAACTCCCTGCACTACGAGATCCTCGCGCGTCCGTGGCCGGCGCACTGGAGCGTCGCGGACCTTGGCGCGAGCCGCGGCGTGCTCAGCGCCGAGCTCGCACGTCGGGTTGACCACGTCACCTCGGCCGACGTGATCGCGCCGGCGGACGCGGGCCTGGCCGAGGCGATCGCGCTCGACCTCGACGGCGACATCGTCGGTGCCCTCGGGCCTCGCCGCTATGACTGCGTGCTCGCCCTCGACGTCCTCGAGCATCTGCGGTCGCCGGAGGATGGGGTTCGGAAGATCGCCGAGATCCTGAAGCCGCACGGGCGTCTCTACGCGAGCACCGGGAACATCGCCTTCCACGTCATGCGGTTGAGCCTCGTCCTCGGGCAGTTCAACTACGGGAAACGCGGCATCCTCGACCTCACCCATACCCGCCTGTTCACGATCTCGTCGTTCAAGCAGTTGCTCGTCAACGGCGGCTTCATCGTCAAGGAGGTGCACGGCTACGGGCCACCGATCCGCGACATGATCGGCGAGGGCCCGTTCCTGCGTGCAACCGACAGCAGCTCGGGCCTGCTCGCCCGCCTCTGGCCCCGGCTCTTTGCCTTCAGCTTTCTGGTCGTCGCCGAAAAGGCCGATGAACTCGCGGATGTCTACGCGCGAACACTTCCGCCGCCGGCTGCGCCGAGGCAAACAGGACGAACGGGAGCAGGAGCACCACCAGCGCCGTCTCCCGGATCAAGTCCTTCGGATACTGAATCCCGTTCGGGGTGATGCAGGCGTAGAGCAGGGCGAGGGCGAGGAACGCCGGCGCGACGGCGTTCCGCAGACGGAGTGCCGACACGGAGCCGACGATGATCGCCGCTGCGACGGCGATGATCAGCGCGATCCCGGCCTCGCCGAGCTGCGCCGCATTCTGATCCGTGTTGCTCCACGACTGCCAGGCGGCGGCGATAAGCCCCCGCTCCCAGCCGAGACCGGGAGCCGTCAGGCGCTCGCTCCCCTCCCCGAACGGGAACGCCCCGAGCTGCAGGCGCACGTAACACCACCACAACCCGGCGGGGACGACGGCGAGCGCCGTCGAGCTCACCCTGCGAAAGCGCCAGAACTCCCAGGCGGCGATCGCGAGCGGGACGAGCACGAGAGGCTCCTTGTCGAGACAGAGCGCCGCCAGCAGCACGAGCGACCAGCGTCGGTGGCCACACACGTAGGTGGCGAGCGCCGAGAGCAGCAGGAGGGCGCCCAATGATTCGCTCGTGTCGGAGTAGACCGCGAAGATCAGCCCGGGGTTCAGCGCGACAACGAGGCCGCCCCAAAGAGACCAGCCGAGCGCCTCTGCGAGCACGCTCCCCGCGACGCCCGCGAGGAAGATGCACACGAGTCCGACGGCGAGTAGCGCATCGGGCACCGCTCCCGGCTGACCGCCGCCGCTCGCCAGCCAGGCGAGCCACCCGTAGGCGGGGTGCCCCCAGTAGTACGGGGCCTCCGGCAGGAGCCGGTGCGCCTGGCCGGTCGCGAGGGGATCGCGGGCGATCGCGTAGAAGAAGGCTCCGTCGTAGTGCCCCGCGTTCGTTCGCAGGAGAAACGACGGCTGAGCCGATCGAGCAAGACGCGCGAGCGGGAACGCGTCCCAGAGCCGCACGAGGCCGGTCGTATTCCACCCCTCGGTCTTCAGTGAGACGATCACGCCGGTCCCCGCCGTCGTGAGCGCCGTGACG
The DNA here is from genome assembly GCA_963765345.1 of uncultured Actinomycetota bacterium. Lineage (GTDB taxonomy): Bacteria > Actinomycetota > Thermoleophilia > Gaiellales > Gaiellaceae > PALSA-600. The sequence continues at coordinate 38,187 of CAVXWI010000023.1, read as the reverse complement.
CCGCAGGCGAGCGGGATCAGCCACCGGCGGGTCACTCCTGGACGCTAACCGACCGCTACCGTGCCCGCCGCGTTCGCTGTCCGGGGCCCTCGACGAACCGAACCTCTGCCGAGGGCGAGCGACGATCCGCCGGGCCGCGCAGAATACGCGGGCGTGGCCAACGGCGACTCAGCGCGGCGACTGGGCGTGGACGTTCTCCGCGGGTGGTGGGCCGGTATCCGTCGCGACGAGGCCACCTCATCCCGGCCCGCGGGAGTGCTCGAAGGCCGGTCCCTGATCGTGCTGGCGATCGCCGCGTCGCTCGGGTTCACGCTCTCGTTCGTGCTGCTCCATCACGCCTTCTGGGGGCGCCACCAGCTGGTCGACACGCCGCTCTACGAGGCCTACGGCGATGCGACGCGGGCGGGAGACGTCCCGTACCTGAACTTCAGGATCGAGTATCCGCCGGGCGCCCTGCTCGCATTCCTCGCCCCGGAGCTGACGGTGGCGCCGGGTCACTTCGGAGCCTACGCCCACGCCTTCGAGAGATGGATGGCCGCCTGCGGAATCGTGATGACGTGTCTCGTCGTCTTCGCGCTCCGGCTCCAGCGGGCCGGACGCCGACACGTCGTGCTCGCGGTCGTTTTGGTGGCCATCTCGCCCCTCCTGCTCGGCTCGGTCATGCTCTCGCGCTTCGACCTCCTGCCGGCGATGCTGACGGCCGCCGCCGTGGTCAGCCTGCTCGCGGGTCGCGATCGCCTCGGCGTGGCGCTCCTCGCGTTCGCGGCTGTGACGAAGGTGTACCCGCTCGCGTGCCTCCCGGTCGCCCTCGTCTGGGTGGCGCGGAGAAAAGGCCGGCGAGAGGCCGGCGTTTGCGCCGCAGTCGCGCTCGGGGTCATCGCGGCGGTGCTGGCACCATTTCTCGTCTTCGCGCCGACGGGGCTCGTCGACAGCTTCACCGTCCAGCTCGGGCGGCCGCTCCAGGTCGAGAGCCTCGGGGCAGCGCTCCTCGTCGCGATCCACCACCTCGCGGGGCTACGGCTCGTGCTGCATCAGGATCACGGCTCGCGCAACATCGAGGGGACGGCTGCCACCTGGGTCGGCGGCTTGACGACGGCCTGCCAGGCCGCGTTTCTTTGCTGTGTCTACTGGCTCTTTGCCCGTGGCACCGCCTCAACCGGGCGCCTCTTGATAGCGGTCGCGGCTTCCGTGGCCGTGTTCGTCGCCTTCGGCAAGGTCTTCTCGCCCCAGTACCTGATCTGGCTGATCCCGTTGGTGCCACTCGTTGCGGGCCTGCCGGGACTCCTGGCTTCACTTCTGACCGCGATGGCACTCGTGCTCACCCAGCTTTGGTACCCGGACCGGTACCGGCCCTACGCGGACCACCTGCGTGTGCTCGAGTCCGGCCTCGTGCTCGCCCGTGATCTCGCGGTCGTCGCGCTCGCATTCGTCTTACTCCAGGCGCTCCGCAAGCCGCCAGTGCGCGCAGCGGAGTCGACCCTGCCGGAGCGGTCGGTCAGCACCGATCTCGCCCTGCCGGCACGATGAGCGCGTTTGCGCAGTCTCCCGGCGGTGAGGCGCACGGCGCCGGAACACCCGTCGAGCGTCGGATCGTCGACGCTCGTCTCCCCCCGGCAGAGCGGAGGCGCCTATTCGCTCGCGGGCCGGCGTACCCCTCCGCCGTCGCCCGACGCGCAGTCGGTGTCCTCGCAGCGATCTGTGTGGCCCTGCTCGCGCCGAACACCGCAACGCCGTACGCGCGACGCATCAGGGGCGGACGGTCGACCAGACCGTGCGGGTCGATGCGGGCCGGCCACTCGAGTTCGCCTTCACGCTCTCGACGAACGACGTCCATGCCGGCGCCGTGACGTTCCTCGTCCGGAATGAAGGCCGCATCGCCCACGACTTCGAGATCAGAGGGATCCGAACGCGAGCGATCCCTCCGGGCGGAACCGCGAGGCTGACAGTGGGGTTCAGGGAGCCCGGGACCTACCACTACGTCAGCACGCTTCCCGGCCAGGAGCTGGCCGGCATGCTCGGCTATCTCACTGTCCGCACGGCGGAGTGAGCAGCGCGATCGGGCGGCGCTGACGACCGCGCAGCCTCGGCCGCACGCCCAAACGGGGATGGGTTCGACCGTCGGTCGAGCGGCGCCAGCCACCTCTGCGATCCGCCTGGGCGCCCTCCGGCTCGCGCGATCCCCGACGGCCGCCACCAGTAAGGTCGGGCGGTGACGCGTTCCCCGCTCGCCTGGGCCAAGCCCCGGCATGAGTTCGTGCTGCTCTTGTTGGTTGCGCTCGCGGTCTTGACGCCGGTTGACATCGTCAACACCCAGGACGCCTCGCATTTTTGCCTCTCGCGCGCACTGGCCGCCGGCAGGCTTGATATCGAGCCGTGTGCCGGCGGAGCCACCGATATCGCCTTCTATGGCGGCTACATCTATTCGAACAAGGCGCCCGGCATGTCGGTGCTCGCGCTGCCGGCGGTTGAGGCGGTTGGGCTCCCGAGCTCGACGGCCTGGACGTCCGCGGGCGACCTCAGGCTTTGGCTCGTGCGCGTGCTCACGAGCGGGGTGGCGTTCTTGTCTGCGCCTTCCTGCTCGGAAGGGTTGCCGAGGGCCTCAATCCGGGCAGCGGCGGGTTCGTGCTCGTGGTTTTGGGCTTGGGAACGTTCGTCGCGCCGTTCGCCGCGACCGGCTTCGATCACGTCCCGACGGCGGCCCTCGGGTTCGGCGCGTTCGTGCTTGCGTGGGGCCGGCGCCCGGCGCTCGCCGGCGTGGCGGCAGGTATTGCCTACGCGGTGGAGTACGAGGCCGCGGCGATCCTGGTGCTCGTCGGGGTGTACGTTGCGTTGCCGGCCGGCGGCAGCTCGGCCGCTATCTCGCGGGCGCATTGCCGCCGGTAGCGTTGAGTGCGGTCTACAGCTGGGTCGCCTTCGGCCGTCCGTGGCGGATACCGCAGCACTACGATCTCTTTTCGTTTCCGGGCGTCAATCCGGCGGCCGGCATCCTCGGCATTCAGGCGCCGAACCTCACCTCGATCAGACTTCTGTTTGTCGGCGACCGCGGCTTGCTCGTTGTGACTCCGATCGTGGTCGCGGCTGCGGCTGGGCTCTGGCTGCTCTACCGGCGCGGCCTCCGTGCGGAAGCGCTTCTCTGTGCCGCGGTCGCCGCGGCGTTCATCGTCGGCGAGTGCGGCTACGGCGATCCCTACGGCGGCACCTCGGCGGGGCCGCGCTACCTGATCCCGGCCCTCCCGTTTCTCATGGTCGGCCTCGCCCCCGCCTTCGCGCGCTGGCGTCTCCTGACCGTCGTCCTCGCCGTGGTCTCGATCGCCGCGAGCCTCGTACTCACCGTGACCTGGGCACAGTCGGGCTTCCAGGGCAACCATTACCGCGATACGGTCTGGGGCGAGGTCGCGCGCACGGTCTGGCATCCCAGCCGCTCACGGCTCAGCTTCGACCTCGCGAAGAATGTCGTCGACTGGGCCGGTGCAAGCGCCCCCTACGGCAGCACTGATCGTCGGCATCTGCGCCGTCGCCGCCTTGTCGCTGTCGCTGCGACGGCAGCCGAAGCCGAAACTTCACTAGAACCCTCTCGGCGTCTTTTGCTCGCTCGAGTGACGCGACGACGCCCCGATGTCACCGAGTGGCGCTCGCCGAGCCAGGTCGTGCCTGACCAGCGGCGGTTGTGGCTCCAGGCTCGGGTCGGCTCGGTTCGCGTCGGGTGGGCCTGTCGCTCTCGGGAGAGGGCCGCAACCCGGCAAACGCGCGCGCTCCACTCGGGCCGCCTGGCGGTTACACTTCTTGGTGATCAGACGCGCCCCACGGGGTGACGATTGGTTTGCGGCCGCGAGTTAAAGCCGTGGAAGTCCTCGCCCGGGAATGCGGGTGGAGGAGACTCGGCGGTGAAGCCAATCGCGTCAGGAAGGACGACCTTGGTTGCGCAGAAGCTCGGAAGCTGGTCGTCCCTTCCCCTGAGACGGGTGCTCAGGTCGAAGCAGCACGCGGCCGATAGACGGGGGTGAAGATCGACCCGCTCACCCCGTTACCGCCGGCCGCGTCCGCGCAAGCCGGCGGCGGGAGGAGCCGGCGGCATCTCGTCGCGGCAGCACTCTTCGCAATCTTGACGCTCGCCGTGACCGTGCTGCTCGCGCGTCGGCTCACACACACGAGCTGGCCGCTCGAGCGAGCAAAGGTGAGCCTCGTGGCCGCTGCGGTCGCGCTCTACTTCTCGAGCTACATCCTGCGGGCACTCGGCTGGCAGAAGCTCTTCCCCGTCGTCAGCCGCCCCGGCCGGGGACGCTGCCTGACGGCCTGCGGCGCCGCCGCGGCCAGCGGCGTGATCCTGCCTTTCCGGTTGGACTATGTGGTGAAGATCGCCACGCTGCGGCGGATGCCGGGCGTGAAGCTGGGGCTCGAGGCGATCGCTTTCTCGATCATCTCGCTCGGACTCGTCGATGCCGTCGCCTTCCTGCCGCTCTCGATCTCCGCGACGGCAACCACCTCCTCGGGCTTCCGGGTGCCGCTGATCCTCGTCGTTCTCTTCGGGATCGGGGCCTGCGGCATCCTCGTGGGCGGCCGGCATCTGGCACGACTGCCGCTCATTGCCCGCCGTCCGCGCCTCGCGAGAGCTGGCTCGACGCGTCGTCGACCGTCCCGAGGGGACGGCGCGAGACGCGATCCTCGCCTGGCTCTTCCTGCTCGGTTGCTGGACGACGCGTGCCACGGGAAGCATGCTGCTGCTGGCCGCTCTCGGAGCCGGTTTCTCGCCCACGATGGCGCTTGTCGTCAGCTGCCTTGCCGCTGCTGCCTCGCTGATTCCCGTCACCTCCGGCGGCGCGATCGCAAGCGTTGGCGCAACCGCGGCCGTGCTGCTCGCCCTCGGCGTACACCGCCGGGAAGCGATCAACTTCGGTCTTTCCTCCGGGCTCCTGCTCTGCTGCACCGCAGCCGCCGCCGCGCTCGTGGGGCTCGTCGCCTCCGCCGCGGTCTCGCGCCGCGCGCTTTCGTTTGCACGTGTGAAAGCCTGACGCGGCGCCGGGGCGCCGATCAAGCCGGATCCCGGCCATGAACCGGCCGGAACCTCGGGTAGGCCCCGGTCGGGTACCGGCTCTGCCTGCTCGGCTCTCAGAGAGCGAACGGTCAGGCCTGGTTGCAGGTCGACCGCCGCCGCGAAAGTGTGTTTGGCCCGAGCCCCTTGTGACGGCTGATCTCGCGCTAATGTCCGCCGGAACGAACGCACGTCCGAACTCCAGGATCCTCGTAATCAACGATCAAGGAGGGCACGATGAGCACCTTCGAGTCGAGACTCAGTGGCTGGTGGTTGTTCGCGGGCGTCTTGCTTCTGGTCGCAGGCTGCCTGAACGTGATCTGGGGGATAGCCGCTGTCGCCAACTCGCATTTCTTCGTCGCGAACCAGCACTACGTGATCAGCAGTCTTCATACCTGGGGCTGGATCACCCTCATCCTCGGGGTGCTCGAGCTCTTCGCGGCCTTCTCGCTCTTCGCCGGCGGCGAGTTCGGCCGCTGGATCGGAATACTCGCGGCCGCTCTCACGTCGATCAGCGCCCTGATGTCGATCCCCGCCTACCCGTTCTGGTCTCTCTGCATCTTCGCGCTGGCGATCATCATCCTGTACGAACTCGCGAAGGGTCCCGAGCGAGCAGCGGTCACCTGAAAGGTTCACGGACAAAGCGGCGCGCAGCCGTGCAAATCCGTTCAAATTGAGCGAGAGGGTCCCGCTGGATGACCCGACCGCAGCGATCGCTCGCTGCGCGTGCAGCGGCGGCGTCCGACCGCGCGCGCTCGCCGCGGGCCACCTCGCCCGCCATCTGAGCGAGCCGACGCGCTCAGGAGAGCGCGTCGTCGAAGCGCGGCTCCGCGGCGGTCCGTTCGAGGCGGTCGAAGTGTTCGGACGCATACCCCGCAAAGTCGAAGTCGAGGTTCGAGATCGCCTGCTGGACGACGCCCCACATCGCCTCGCGGAAGTCCGACATGTAACGCATGAGGAGATGGATCCGCGCGTCGCCGCCGCCGTAGGCGTCGAGGAGCGTGCGGTCGCCGAGCTCGTCGAGACCGTTGTTGACGGCGAAGTTCGCCAGGTCGAAGGCCGGGTCGCCCATCCCGGCGTACTCCCAGTCGACGATCCAGAGCCGCTCGCCGCGGATGAAGTTCGCGGCGAGGAGGTCGTTGTGGCACGGCCTGGGCGTGTAGGCCCCGCGACGCACCTCGATCCGGTCGGCGACCGCCTTCGCCGCGGTGAACCCGGGCGGCAGCGAAACGCCCGCCCCGCCGGCCGTCGCGGCGTAGGCCTCGACGACGCGAAACGCGTCGAACCGGCCGGGGATCGGCGGCCCGCCGTGAAACCGCCGCAGCAGGGCGGCCGCCTCCGGCGCCGTCGACCTGCCCGACCTCGCCCTCGAGAAACCGGGTGACGAGGTAGCCCTCCGGCTCGAGGAAGCGGACGACCTCCGGCCCGACTCCGAGGGCGGCCGCGACGAGCGAGGCCGCGTGCTCGGCGTTGCGGTCGATCCCGAGCAGCTCGGTGTCGTTGCCGCCGATTCGAAGCACGAACCGCTCACCTCCTACGCGCACCGTGAAGTTACGGTTGGTGATCCCGCCGCCGAGCGGCTCGACGGCCTCGACGCCGCCGGGCCAGATCCGCTCGACGATCGTCGTCGATCATGCGCGGATGCGCTCCCCGGCGGGGTCGAGGAGCGGCTCGGCCGTGACCTCGCCCGCGACCCAGTCGCCGAAGATCTCGACCTCGACCGGTTGCCCCGGCCGGGCACGCTCCGCGGGCAGGTAGGCGTAGGCGATCGAGCGCTCGATCGAGTAGCCGTAGCCGCCGCTGGTGACGCGGCCGACGGTGGCGCCCTCGATGCGAACCGGCTCGGAGCCGAGTGCGACCGCGCGCGGGTCGGCGAGGACGAGGCAGCTCGAGCCGGCGCAGCGGCTCCTGCTTGCCGAGCAGCGCCTCACGGCCGATGAACTCGCCCTTGTCGAGCTTGACGGCGAAGCCCAGGCCCGCCTCGAACGGGGTGTCGTCGGGCGTGATGTCCGAGCCCCAGACGCGGTAGCCCTTCTCGAGGCGGAGCGAGTCGATCGCGCGGTAGCCGCCGGCGACGAGGCCGAGGTCGCGGCCGGGCTCCCAGATCGCCTCCCAGAGGGCGAGCCCGAACTCGGACGGACAGTAGAGCTCCCAGCCGAGCTCGCCGACGTAGGTCACCCGCAATGCTAGGCACGGCACGGGCCCAACCGCGAGCTCGCGGGCCCGCATGTAGGGGAACCCGAGCGGTGTCGTCGTCAGCGGCTGGAGAATCTGCCGTGCCTTCGGCCCGTAGAGCCCGAGGCAGGCGTACGCCGAGGTGACGTCCTCGACCGTCACGCCCGGGCCGACGTGCTCACGGATCCAGGCGAGGTCGTGCTGGCCGAAGGCCGTGCCGGTGACGATCCAGAAGCGCTCCTCGGCGAGCCGGGTGACCGTGAAGTCGCACTCGATGCCGCCGCGCCCGTTCAGCATCGAGGTATAGGTGATCGCGCCGACGTCGCGGGCGACCGTATTCGCGCAGAGACGTTCGACGAGGTCGGCCGCGCCCTCGCCGGAGATCTCGATCTTGGCGAACGAGCTCTCGTCGAAGAGCGCCGCGGTCTCGCGGCAGGCGAGGTGCTCGGCGCCGATCGCGGGCGACCAGAGTCGCCCCGCCCAGCCACGCGGTCGCAGCGATTCATCGCCGCGCGCGGCGTTCGGCTCGAACCAGTTCGCCCGCTCCCAGCCCGACTTCTCCCCGAAGGCGGCGCCGAGCTCGACGAGCCGAGAGTAGGTCGGCGACAGCCGCAGCGGTCGCCCCGCCTGACGCTCGTGGCCGGGGTACTTGACGTCGTAGTAGGTCTCGTAGACCTCGAGCGTGCGGGCGAGCGTGTAGGCCGGCGAGCGGTAGGCGCGCCCGAACCGGCGCGAGTCCATGTGCCAGGCATCGAGCGACGGGGTGCCCTCGACGATCCACTCGGCGACGAGCTGCCCGAGCCCGCCCGCTCCGGCGAGCCCGTGCGCGCAGAACCCGGCCGCGGTCCAGAAGCCGCGGACGTCGGTCGGCCCGAGGATGAACTCTCCGTCGGGAGTGAACGCCTCGGGCCCGTTGATCAGCTTGATCACCTCCTGCTCGCCGAGCGAGGGGACGCGCACGAGTGCGTTCTCCATCAGCTCCTCGAAGCGCGGCCAGTCCTCGGCGAGCAGCTTGCCGTTGAAATCGGCCGGGATCCCCTCGAGCGACCACGGCGCCGGCCGGCGCTCGTAGCCGCCCATGACGAGGCCGCCCGACTCGGGCCGGAAGTAGACGAGGAGCGAGGGGTCACGCATCGTCGGCATCTCCGTCGGGAGCCCCGCCGGCTTGGTGATCAGGTACTCGTGCGCCATCGGGACGATCGGGACGTTCACCCCGGCGAGCGCGCCGATCTCCTTCGCGAACATCCCGCCCGCGTTGACGACGACGTCGGCCTCGATCGCGCCCTTGTCGGTGACGACTCCGGTGACGCGGCCGCGCTCGACCGGGATCGCGGTGACACGCGTGTGCTGGTAGATCTCGGCGCCGCCGCGCCGCGCGCCCTCGGCGAGCGCGAACGTGAGCTGTGACGGGTCGATGTAGCCGTCGGTCGGTAGGAACGCGGCCCCGAGGACGCCGTCGGTCGTCATCGGCGGGAAGAGCCGCTGCGCCTCGTCCGCCGAGATCAGCTCGAGCGGCAGCCCGAAGGTCTTCGCCCAGCCCGACTGGCGGGAGAGCTCCTCCAGCCGCTCCGGTGTCGAGGCGAGACGCAACGAGCCGACCTCGCGCCAGCCCGTCGCGAGCCCCACCTCCTCGCCGAGCGTTCGGTAGAGGTCGACCGAGTTCATCATCATCTTCGTCAGGCTCAGCGACCCGCGCAGCTGGCCGACGAGCCCGGCGGAGTGGAACGTCGAGCCGCTCGTCAGCTCTGCCCGCTCGACGAGCACGACGTCGTCCCAGCCGAGGCGGGTCAGCCAGTAGAGGATCGAACAGCCGCCGACGCCGCCGCCGATCACGACCACGCGCGCACGGTCTCTCACGCTCAGGCGGGAGTGACGTAGGCGGCCGTGAGCCCACCGTCGACGAGGAACGTCGAGCCGGTGACGTACGACGACTCGTCGCTCGCCAGGAAGAGCGCGCCGTTGACGATCTCGCGCGGCTTGCCGAGCCGGCCGGTCGGCCAGTGGATGCGGCGCCGCTCGAGCGCGGCCGGGTCGTCGCCGAAGATGTTCAGCAGCAGCGGTGTCTCGACCGGCCCGGGGCAGAGCGCGTTGACGCGGATGCCCTCGCGCGCGAACTGCACGGCGAGCTCGCGGCTCATCGAGAGCACCGCGCCCTTCGACGCGGTGTAGGAGATCTGCGAGGTCGCCGCGCCGAGGATCGCGACGAACGATGCGACGTTGATCACCGAGCCGCCGCCGCGGTCCTGCAGGTACGGGATGCCGTGCTTGCAGCAGAGGAAGACGCCCTTGGTGTTCACGTCCTGGACGCGCTGCCAGGCCTCGACGGTCGTGGTCGAGGATCGACGCGTCGTCGTCCGGCGAGATGCCGGCGTTGTTGTAGAGCACGTCGATCCCGCCGAAGCGCTCGGCCGCCGCGGCCATCATCGCGGCGACCTGACCCTCGTCCGCGACGTCGACCGCCATCGCGAACGCCGCATCCGCCGCCGAGCCGCCGCACAACCTGACCGTCTCGGCAGCCGCAGCCACGTCGAGATCGGCGACACAGACCCTCGCTCCCTCCTCGCGTGAAGAGGATCGCGGCCTCACGGCCCATCCCGCCGCCGGCGCCGGTGATCACGCAGACCTTTCCGTCCAGACGTCCCATTCAGCCCTCCGTCGAGAAGAAGACGTTCTTGATCTCCGAGTAGCCCTCGAGCGCCTGCATGCCGAGCTCGCGGCCGAAGCCTGACTGCTTGAACCCGCCGAACGGCGTCGACGGGCGCACCGAGCTGTTCGAGTTGACCGAGAGGACGCCGGTCTCGAGCGCGCGGGCGACCCGGATGCGCGCGCGCGCCGTCGCGCGTCCAGATCGACCCCGACAGCCCGAACGGGGTGTCGTTGGCGATCCGGATCGCGTCGGCCTCGTCGTCGAACGGGATCACGGCCGCGACCGGGCCGAAGACCTCCTCGCGGGCGATCCGGTCGTCGTTGGAGGCCTCGACGATCGTGCACGGGAACCAGAAGCCGGTCCCGGTCGGGCACCTCGCCGCGGAAGAGCGTCGGGACGCCCTCGACGAAGGACGCCACCGTCGCGCGGTGCTCCGCCGAGATCAGCGGGCCCATCTCGGTCTCCTCGAGGCTCGGATCGCCGACCTTGACCCGCCGGGTCGCGTCGAGCAGCAGGTCGAGGAAGCGGTCGTAGGCGCCGCGCTCGACGAGGATGCGCGAGCGGGCGCAGCAGTCCTGGCCGGCGTTGTCGAAGACGGCGTAGGGCGCGGCCGCCGCGGCACGCTCGAGGTCGGCGTCGGCGAAGACGACGTTCGCCGACTTGCCGCCGAGCTCGAGCGTGACGCGTTTGATCGTGCCGGCGGCGTTCCGCATGATCTGGCTGCCGACCTCGGTCGAGCCGGTGAAGCCGATCTTCGCGACGTCCGGGTGCTCGACGAGCCGGCTGCCGACCACCGAGCCGGGCCCGACGAGCACGTTGACGACGCCCTCGGGGATCCCCGCCTCGAGCACGAGCTCGGCGAGGCGGAGCGCCGACAGCGGGGTCAACGCCGCCGGCTTCAGCACGACGGTGTTGCCGCAGGCCAGTGCGGGCCCGAGCTTCCAGCTCGTGATGTTGAGCGGGAAGTTCCAGGGGACGATCAGGCCGACGACGCCGAGCGGCTCGCGGAAGGTCACATCGATCCCGCCCGCGACCGGGATCGTCTCGCCGTAGTGCTTGTCGACCGCACCGGCATAGAAGTGGAAGTACCTGCGCGACCATCCCGACCTCGCCGCGCGCCCCGGAGATCGGCTTGCCGACGTTCTCCGACTCGATCCGCGCGAGTTCCTCGGCGTTCTCCTCGACGAGCGTCGCGAGCCGGCGCAGGAGCCGAGCCCGGTCGCTCGGTGCGACTGCCCGCCAGGCCGGGTAGGCGGCCCTGGCCCGCGCGACGGCGGCGTCGGTCTCCTCGCTGCCGTCCTCCTCGAGCTCGGCGATCGGCCTCCCCGTCGCCGGATTGAGCACCGTCAGTCCCACGCGAGGATTCAACACCATGCGGCTGGCGCGGGCATCAACCCGCGCTAGCCGCGCTCGAAGAGCCGTTCGCGCTCCCAGCAGGTGACGACCTCGTCGAAGAGCCGCTGCTCGCTCCGCGCGTAGTTGAGGTAGTGGTCGACGACCTCGGTCGCCGAGTGCGCCGCGCGCCATGCTGCCCCGCTCGAGGGCGGCGATCGCGTCGCGGAGCGTCGAGGGGAACCGGGCCGCGTCCGAGGTGTAGGCGTTCCCCTCGAGCGGCGGCGGCAGGTCGAGGCCCTGCTCGATCCCGTACAGCCCGGCGGCGATCAGCGCGGCGAAGGCGAGGTACGGGTTGACGTCGCCGCCGGGAATCCGTGTTTCGACGCGTTGCGAGGCGCCGTGGCCGACGATCCGGAAGCCGCACGTCCGGTTGTCGCGACCCCACGCGAGCGTCGTCGGCGCCCAGCTGCCCGCCGCGTAGCGCTTGTAGGAGTTGACGTTCGGCGCCAGGAAGAGCGCGAGCTCCTCCGCGCACGCGATCCAGCCGGCGAGGAACCGGCTGAACACCTCGCTCTCGCCGGCGAAGGCGTTCTCCTCCTCGCGCCAGAGGCTCATGTGGACGTGGCAGGAGCTGCCGATCCAGGTGTGGTCGGGCTTGGCCATGAAGGTGATCGAGCAGTCGTTCGCGTGTGCGATCTCCTTGGCGCCGTTCTTGTAGATGACGTGGTTGTCGGCCATGCGGAGCGCCTCGGCGAAGCGGAAGTTGATCTCGTGCTGGCCGGGCCAGGCCTCGCCCTTCGAGCTCTCGACGGCGATCCCGGCGGACTGCATGCCGTTCCGGATCTGCCGCAGCACCCCCTCGTCGTAGGTCGTCGCGAGGATGTGGTAGTCGAGGATGTAGGGAACCGACGGGGTCAGGTCGCGGTAGTGCTTGGCCCACGCCTCGGCGTAGGTCTCCTTCAGCAAGTAGAACTCGAGCTCCGAGCCGACCATCGGCTCGAACCCCGCCGCCCGTGCCCGCTCGACCTGCCCGGCGAGGACCTGACGCGGTGAGGCGACGACCGGCGTCCCGTCCTCCCAGGCGACGTCGCAGAGGACGAGCGCCGTTCCCTCGAGCCACGGCACGCGGCGCAGGGTCGCCAGGTCCGGCCGCAGGTGAAAGTCGCCATACCCGCGCTCCCAGCTCGCCATCGCGTAGCCGGGCTGGGGGTCCATCTCCATGTCGAGAGCGAGGAGGTAGTTGCAGCCCTCGAGCCCGTGTCCGACGGTCTCGGCGAGGAAGTAGTGGGCCTGCTCGCGCTTGCCGAGCAGTCGCCCCTGCATATCGGTGAAGGCGCAGACGACCGTGTCGATCGATCCGGTCTCGACCCCGCCTCTGAGCTCGTCGAGCGTCAGCACATTCTCTCCAGGTTGGAATCGCCGCCGAGTCTAGGCGGGGCGAGAGGCGCCCGCTGGACGCCTCTCGCCCGCCGCGAGCTCAGGCGCTGCCGAACTCGGTGTCCGCCGGCAGCACGAACGCGTCCTCCTGTCTCCCCTCGAGCTGCTCGAGCTCGGCGTCGGTGCCCATGCGGACCGGCCCCTTGAACCAGTGCTTGGCCGAGAGCACCCACCAGCCGCCGAAGAGCACGAAGGCGCCGAGAATGGTGAGCGGCGCGTAGTTGACGGCGTTCCAGGTGAAGCCCGAGTGCCAGGGGATGCCAGCGGGCGAGGTCGGGAGCATGAAGATGACCGAGATGAAGACGACCCAGATGATCGCGATCACGTTGATCCACTTGTAGTGCCTGCCGAGGCTCCACGCCCCACGCTCGAAGCTCGAGCCAGCACGTAGACGCAGGATCACCGGCAGGATGAAGGCGATGTAGAGACCGGTTGTTCCGACCGACGTGCCGACGTAGTAGCCCGCGAGGTTGTTCCACCACGTCGGCAGGAGCAGCAGGAACGCGACGAAGCCGGCTCCGACGGCGGCCCAGATCGGGACGCGGTGGCGCGAGACCCAGCGCCACCACTGGTGGCCCGGCACGGCCCGGTCGCGCGAGAAGGCAAAGAGCATGCGCGAGCCCGACGTGATGCAGGCGGTCAGGCAGTAGAACTGCGCGCAGACGACGATGAAGAGCAGGAACTCGGCCCAGTGCGTCCCCATCGACGTCTGCCAGATGTAGGTGGTGATGTAGGTGAACTGTGCCTGCACGCCGGTCTGGCTCGGGATCGCAAAGGTGATCGCGACCAGCAGGATGAAACCGGCGATCACGGAGACGATCACCGACCAGAGCATCCCGACCGCTGCGCCGCGCGAGGCCTGGTGGGTCTCCTCGGACATGTGCGCCGAGGCGTCGTAGCCGGTCAGCGTGTACTGCGCCATCCCGATCGAGCCGATCAGGAAGACCATGAAGAAGGGCCAGACGCCCCAGGTGTGGCCGCCGAAGCCGGAGTTGTTGATCGTCTGGGTGAAGACGTAGCTCGACCGACTGGTGGTGGTCCGGCATGAAGATGCAGGCGCCGACGATGATCAGGACGCCGATCACGTGCCAATACGCCGAGATGCCGTTGATCAGCGACGTGATCCGGACGTCGAGGATGTTGATCGAGCGTCGCCGCCAGCATGAAGAGGATGAAGAGGTAGAAGATGTGGTGGATGTTGTTCGGGTACTGCCAGAGGAGGTTGAAGAACGCCGTCGCGTAGATCGCGAGGCCGTACCCGACGGCGCCGATGATCCCGATCAGCCCGATCAGGTTGAACCACCCCGTGAACCAGCCCCACGCGGGGCCGCCGAGCTTGGATGACCAGTAGTAGAGCCCGCCCGCGGTCGGATAGGTCGAGGCGATCTCGGCCATCGAGAGCGCGACGAAGATGGTGAAGCCGCCGACGATCACCCAGCCCCACGTGACGGCGACCGGCCCACCCCACTGGAACGCGAGGCAGTAGGAGGTCAGGCACCCGGCGAGGATCGAGATGATCGTGAAGCTGATCGCGAAGTTGCGAAACGCACTCATCGCGCGGAAGAGCTCTTGCGCGTATCCGAGTCGGTGGAGGACCCTCTCGTCCTCGGTCAGGTGGATAGGGCCTGGAGCCGCTGCGTCAGTCATGCTGTCCTCCGGCGTCGAGTTGACCCCCGCCGGCCTGCCTCGAGTCCGACGAGCGAAACGGTCGGAGGATCTAAACACCCTCCGATCCGTAAAGCAATGGCCCCGGTGCTCGACGCTTGCGGCCGCCGCTGGCTCCTCGAGCCGGCCGGGTCGTCTCGCCGCCTGGTCGGTAGCGGCGAGCTCGGCCGCCGCCTACGAGCCGACGCGAGGCGTGCGAGCGTCGGGCCGAACGTGACGGGTAAACCGCGCAGCTGCGCGTCGCTCTCCTCTGTCCCGTCGCCGACTCACGCGACCGATGCGGGAAGGGGTCGGCTCGCTCCGCAAAGCGGGCGCGTTCTCGGCCGGCGAGCTCGGCTACTCGGTGACTCCGAGCCGCGGGGCTCCGTCGCCCGCGTCGGTCCCTCCCGCTCGCTCGGCGGCACGGCAGTGAGATCGCGCACGACGCAAAGCGCACGACGCAAAGCGGGCGCCGATCTCGCGTCGGCGCGACCACCTGGCGTGCTAGCCCGAGGCTCGCTCGGGGGGCTGCGGTCGCTCGCCGGGCGGCCGGGAGTCGCCCTCTTCGCCACCGTCGGCGGGCAGGCAGATGAGTGACGCGTTCGCCCTGCTCAGTCCGTGGTAGGCCTGACAGCCCGGGCAGTCCTCGACCTCGGTCGAGGCGCCGTGTTTGGGGCAGACGACAGTGCCGGCGTGGATGGGCAGATTCACTGACCGAAACTGTCGCGTGCCAGAGCGCAGGCCTGCCTCCGCAGAAGGACGCAGTCGACGCTGCGGGAAACTACGGCAGCAGCCGCGGTGCACGCCGCTCGGCATACCGCGGGCGGCAGTCGTGTGGGGTTCCCGGTCGGGGCTGCATGCGTCGACCGATGCGAGCCCAGACGACACTGGTGAGGCTCGGCATGGTCGCCGGGATCCGTACGTGACCGGAAGGAGGTTCGGGAGACGCCAGCCACCACGGAGGTCAGGTCGTCCAAGGCCCTCACGCCGACCGGGAAGGCGCCGCTCAGGCGGCGCGCCGGCTGAAGCCGAGCAGGGCGTCGAGGACCTCGTCGTAGGCGTCGGCGACGAGCCGCTCGGCCTCCTCGTGCGCGTCGAGTTGCGCGGCGACGAGGGCGCCGGCCGTGTCTCCCGGCCGCTCCTCGAGGTACTCGGCACGACTGCGGATCGCACACTGCTCGACCGTCCAGAGCGCCTGATCGATCCGCGGGGCGAGCATCGCCTCGGCGCTCACCGCCAGCGGCTCGACCCTCCGCGCGTCCCGTTGGCCGCCGGTGACGGCGCGCCAGGCGAGCTCACGCGCGATCCCCTGCCAGCTCCCGCCGCGGCAGAGTCGCCGGAGCGCCCCGGCGAGCGCCTCCTCGGCGACACGTTCGCTCGGGCTTGCAGATCTGCCAACGGGCGGGACCTCCAAGGCCGGGATCTTCGCTGCCGCTCCGGACAGCGCCCGCTCCATCTGCGGGTTTTGCAGCGGAGATGAGACGAGAGGAGGCCGCGAGTCCTCGACTACGTGACGATTGAGACAACCAAAGGGCAGGAGTAGACGGTTCGGCCTTTGGTGTTTGTGACATTCGAGTAGGGTTCCCAGCGGTGCGTCGGGGCTCCATCTTCCAGCTCGTCGTGATCGGTCTCCTGGCCGGGGCAATCGCAACGGCGGTGGCGCTGTTCGTGCCCGTGGCTCCCCGAGCCCGCCTCGCGCGAAGCCGGCCGGATCGACTTCGTGTACTGGTTTGCGACCGTCATTTCGCTGGTCATCTTCTCGGTCGTGGCGGCGATTCTCGTCTACGCCGTGATCAACTTCCGGGCGAAGCCGGGCGACATGTCCGACGGGCCGCCGATCCACGGCAACACGACGGTCGAGATCATCTGGACGATCATTCCGGCGATCCTCGTCACCTCGATCTCGGTCGTCAGCGCGATCGTGCTCTCGAAGAACGGCAACGCCGGCACGAACCCGCTCGTCGTCAAGGTCTACGGACAGCAGTTCGCCTGGACGTTCGAGTACCCGAACGGCAAGACCTACACCGCCCTGCGGCTGCCGCTCGACCGGCACGTCAAGCTCGAGATCACCTCGAAGGACGTCATCCATTCCTTCTGGGTGCCACAGTTCGCCCAGAAGCAGGACGCGGTCCCGGGCGAGTGGAACCCGCTCGTGATCACGCCCGACCGGCTCGGCCGCTACCCGGTCATCTGCGTCGAGCTCTGCGGCCTCGGCCACTCGCTGATGCGCAGCTGGGCCGATCGTGATGAAGCCGGCGGACTACACGACCTGGTACGCGGCCACGCCGAAGCCGCCACCCGCCCCGGCCGGCGGCGCCGGGGTCAGCGCCGGCGCGACGATCTTCACGACCGACCGGCTGCGTCGCGTGCCATACGTTCACGCCGATCCCGGCGGCAAAGGGCACGATCGGCCCCTCGCTCGACAACCTGACGCAGGCCGCGGCGACGGCAAAGCAGTCGCTCCTCGCCTACATCAAGCAGTCGATCATCGACCCGAACGCCTACATCACCCCCGGCTACCAGCCCGAACGTGATGCCCCAGACGTTCGGCACAACCATGTCGGCGACGCAGATCAACACGCT
Source organism: uncultured Actinomycetota bacterium (assembly GCA_963765345.1). Lineage (GTDB taxonomy): Bacteria > Actinomycetota > Thermoleophilia > Gaiellales > Gaiellaceae > PALSA-600. The sequence continues at coordinate 21,337 of CAVXWI010000023.1, read as the reverse complement.
CGTGCAGTATCTCGCGCGCAACACGAACTGATCGGAAGCGAGACGATGACACGAGATCGCACATCACATCGGCTGGGACAGGACTCGACGCCCATCACGCGCCGCCGCCTGCCGCCGACGGGGATTCACCGCTTCACGCGGCCCGGGCTGGTGGCGCGCTGCTTGGACGACGCCGCTCGTCGGCTTCGCCGGCCTCGGGCTCGTCTGCCTGATCCGCTGGGCTGGCGCACTGGCACCCGATCTGGTACAGCGTGCCGCTCGTGACCGTCGCGACGGTCACGCTTCCCGATCGGGCTTCCTGATCGGGATCGGCGCCTTCGACTACTGGGCCTACTACTTCTCGGGCAAGCCGACCCGGCCCGAGGACCACTCGGGTCACGGCGCGCGCAAGTGGCAGGACTACTTCCGCCCCAACACCGACCACAAGGTGATCGGCGTCCAGTACCTGGTGACGACGATGATCTTCTTCGTCATCGGCGGCTTCCTGGCGATGCTCTTCCGCGCCGAGCTGGCGCGGCCGGGCGACGCAGTACTTCAACCCGCAGACCTTCAACGTCCTGATCTCGGAGCACGCGGCGCTGATGATCTTCGCGGTCGTCGTGCCGGTGTTTGCCGGGCTCGGCAACTTCGTGATCCCGCTGATGATCGGCGTCGGCCGACATGGCCTTCCCGCGGCTGAACGCGCTCTCGTTCTGGCTGCTGCCGATCGGCGGCGTCGTCATGCTCGTCGGGATGGTCACGCCGGGCGGCGGGCCGTCGTCGGGCTGGACGTGCTACGCGCCGCTCTGCTCGCACCAGCCGCTCGGGCAGATCTTCTTCAACATGGGCGTCCAGTGGGCCGGGCGCGAGCTCGATCGTGACCGCGCTCAACTTCCTCGTGACGATCATCACGATGCGGGCGCCGGGCATGACGTTCTGGCGGATGCCGCTGCTTGTCTGGGCGAACTTCACGACCTCGACGCTGGTCGTGCTCGCGACGCCGTTCATCGCCGGCTCGCAGTTCTTCGTCCTCTTCGACCGCGTGCTGCACACGAACTTCTTCGAGACGGCGAACGGCGGCTACGTGCTCGGGTACCAGCACATCTTCTGGTTCTACTCCCACCCGGCGGTCTACATCATGATGCTGCCCGGGTTCGGGATCATCTCGCGAGGTCGATCTCGGTGATGAGCCGAAAACCGATCTTCGGCTACCGGCTGATGGCGTTGTCGCTGCTCGCGATCCTGATCCTCGGCTTCTCGGTCTGGGCGCACCACATGTTCGTGGCCGGGATGGCGCCCTGGCTGCGCGTGCCGATGATGGTGACGACGCTCCTGATCGCGGTGCCGACCGGGATCAAGATCTTCTCCTGGCTCGCGACGTTGTGGAACGGGAAGATCCACTTCACGACGCCCATGCTCTGGGCCGTCGGTTTCATCGCGATGTTCACGATCGGCGGGCTCTCGGGCATCTACCTCGGCTCGGTGCCGATCGACATCCATCGCGAACCAGACCTACTTCATCGTCGCCCACATCCACTACGTGCTCTTCGGCGGCTCGATCTTCACGGTCTTCGCGGGCATCTACTACTGGTTCCCGAAGATGACCGGCCGGATGTACGACGAGCGGCTCGGGAAGCTCCACTTCTGGCTGACGTTCATCGGCTTCAACCTGACCTTCTTCCCGATGCACTACATCGGCCTGCAGGGGATGCCGCGCCGCGTCGCCGACTACGCCGGCCGCTTCGCCGACTTCAACCTGTTCATCTCGATCGCCTCGTTCGGGCTCGGCGCCTCGACGCTCGTCTTCCTCTACAACATGATCTACTCGTGGACGCTACGGCGAGCCGGCCGGCGGCGAACCCGTGGCGCGTCGATGACGCTCGAGTGGCAGGTCGACCTCGCCGCCGCCGATCTTCAACTTCGACGAGATCCCGCAGGTCGTCGGCGGGCCCGTACGAGTACGGCGTCCCGGGCGCCCGCCACGCGATCCTCAGCGCGCCCCCGCCCCCGAACCGGTGCCGCGCCGGCCACTAGCGCTTGGTCCACGTGCTCGTGATCGCGAACGAAACCGCGGCTTCGCCTGCGCTGCTCGACGCGCTTCGCGAGCGGGCGGCGCGGCGACGACGTCCACGTGACGGTGATCGCGCCGGTGAGCGAGCCGCGCCACGGCTACGTCGTCTACCAGGACACGCGCCGCGCCTCGGCCGGCCGCCGGCTCGACAAGACGCTCGGCGCTCCTGCGCGGCTCCGGCGTCCCGGCGCAGGGCTTCGTCGTCGACACGAGCCCGGTGCAGGCGGCGAAGGACGCGCTCGCGCAGCTCGAGCCGCCGCCGGACGAGATCATCGTCTCGACCCACTCGGCCCAGCGCTCGGGCTGGCTGCGCCGCGACGTCGTCAGCGAGATCACGCGCGCGGCCGGCGGGCATCCCGGTCCGGCACATCGTCGCCGACGACGACCCGGCGCGGACGCGAGACGAACGTGCTCGTCGTCGCGAACGAGACGGTCGTCTCCAAGGCGCTGCTCGACCGGGTCCGCGCGCGCGCGGCGCAGGGGCCGGCGAGCTTCCTGATCGTGGCGCCGCAGACCGACGACCTCGCCCATCCCGAGGCCGCCCGGCGCCTGCGCCGCGCGCTCTCGGAGCTGCGCTCCGAGGGGATCGACGCCCACGGCCAGGTCGTCCATCCCGATCCGTTCACCGCCGCGATGGAGGCGACCAACGACGAGCGCGTCGACGAGATCATCGTCTCGACCTTCCCGAGCGAGCGCTCCGGCTGGCTGCGCCGCGACCTCGTCGAGCGGCTCCGCAACGAGACGGGCCTGCCGGTCGAGCACGTCGTCTCGGAAGAGGCCGAGTGAGCGCCCACGCCGAGCCGCATCGGCACAGCCCCGCCGCACCACGGCGGCAACGCGAACGAGCATCCGCCGCCGATCCACTACAGCTCGCGGATCAACCCGCTGATCGTCGGGATCTTCCTCTTCATCGGGTCGGAGATCATGCTCTTCGGCTCGTTCTTCACCGTCTACTTCTTCGTCCGCGTCGTCAACGGCGCAGTCGCAGCCGCGGCCCGTGGCCGCCCTACATCCCGGGGACGCACATCCAGTACGACCGGCCCTGGTTCCTCGCGCTCGTCAACACCTGCATCCTCGTCACCTCGAGCTTCACGATGCACTGGGCGACGCGCGTCGGCCAAGAAGGGCAACCGCGCCGGGCTCTGCGCCGGGATGGTGCTGACGCTTCTCCTCGGCACGACCTTCCTGCTGACCCAGGTGATCGAGTACCACCGGATCGGCTTCAACACGAGCGACACGGCCTTCGCGGCGACGTTCTTCGGGCTGACCGGGCCTGCACGCCTGCCACGTCTTCATCGGGCTGACGATCCTGCTCGCGATGACGATCCGATCGCTTCCGAGGCCACTTCAGTCCCGAGCACCACCACGGGCTCGAGGTGGGCGGGATCTACTGGCACTTCGTCGACGTGATGTGGATCGTGGTCTACGTCACGGTCTACATCCTGTGACGCCGGGCCGGCAGATTCTGTAAGACTTTTCCGCAGGCAATGCGGAATCCGTTCCGGAGCGAGGAAGCCGCTTTCCGGTTCCTCTGGCTGACGATCGGCTACTTCGGGCTGATCGTGATCGCCTCCGTGATCAACACGCTGGGCCGGTCTCGCGGTGTTCCTGCTCGAGACCGGTGCGATCGTCACCTGGTGGTTCATGTCGCCGCGGGACGCCCGAGAAGAGCGGTCAAGCAGGCAGCCGGCGCCGCGCCCCGCCGGCGAGCGGCGGGTGCTCGTGGTCGCCAACGAGACGGTCGGCGGGACCGAGCTCCTCGCCGAGCTGAAGCGGCAGGCCGCGGTCGCGAAGACGCGAGGTGCTCGTCGTCACGCCGGCGCTGAACACGCCGCTGAAGCACTGGGTCTCCGACGAGGACGGCGCCCGCGCTGCCGCGGCCGAGCGGCTCGAGGCCTCGCTCGCGGCGATGCGGGCCGCCGGGACTCGACGCGCGCGGCGAGGTCGGCGACGGCGATCCGCTGCAGGCGATCGAGGACGCGCTCCGCACCTTCGCGCCCGACGAGCTCGTCATCTCGACCCACCCGGAGGGCCGCTCGAACTGGCTCGAGCGGGACGTCGTCGACGGCGCCCGCGAGCGCTTCGACCTCCCCGTGACGCACGTCGTCGTCGATCTCGAGGCCGCGCCGTCGACCCGGCCTGACACTGGTCCTACGCCGCCCGTGCCGGTGCTGCTCGGTGGGGATGTTCTCGTTCTTGACGACGCACTTCGGCACGCCGGCGCAGAGCGCGACGTAGACGGCCACGTCCTTCGCGGCGTGGCCATGGAGGAGGTTGGGCGTCATGCCCGGGGTCAGCCGGTGCGCCGGGATTCGTGTCCGGGTAGGCGATCTGGCCGCGGACGACGTCGGTGATCGTCGAGAGGTGGAAGCCCTGCTGCTTGTCGGGGCCGAAGGCGTCGTCGAGGTTCGGGCCGATCGTCCCGGACGTGCCGGCGTTCGCGAGCGTGTGGCAGGCCCCGCACTTCTGCATGAAGAGCTGCTTGCCGACGTACGGGTTGCCGCCGGTGACGTGCCCGACTGCACCGCAGCCGGCCGCGACGGCCACGACGACAGCGAGGAGCAGGTGACGACTCGTGATCCGCACGAAGGGTTTCGATTCCGGCCCGAGTCGGACGACCGCCCGGCGGGCAGCAGCCGCAGTCTAGGGCCACGCTGTTTCGCGGCCGTCTCCGACAACGGCTGACCTCGCGCCGTTCAGCCGCTCGTCGGTGGTCGTGCTCGCCTTCGCCTGCGCCGCGAGCGTCTTCAGCGCCTGGCGGGCGGCCGGGGCCTGCGAGTCGCTCGGCGCGAGCTTCGAGAAACGCCTTGTAGGCCGCGTTCTCCGTCGCCGTGTCGCCGGCGTCCTGGTCGCCGCCTGGGCGAGGATGAGCTGGGTGCTCGCGTCGTCGGGCGAGCAGCTTCGCGAGCTTCTTGTAGGTGTCGAGCCGCTGGGTCAGGTCGGATGACGAACTGCTCGTAGGCGTTGCTGACGCTGGTGTCCGACTGGGTCGAGACGGCGGTCGCGAGCGGGTTCGTGATCGCCGTCGAGCGCCGTGCCGAGCTTCGAGGTCGGCTTCGCGCACGGAGCGCCGCGGTCGGCGTCAGCGCCTGGGCGTAGTTGCCTCTGGTCCGAGTAGAGCGTGTCCCAGTCGGAGGCGCGGCTGATAGTAGATCGCCGCGAGCGCGCGCAGCTGCGTTCTGCGTCCTTGGGCTTCAGCGTCGGTAGGTCGTGAGCGCCGTCGCCGCCTCGTCGAGCTGGTTGTCTGCCTGCGAGCTTGTTCGCGTAGGCGAGCCAGGCGGCCGCGTCCTTGGGATGCTCGACGGTCTGCTTCTGCAGCGAGGAGAGCGACGAGCCGCTCGACGAGCTGCCGGTGAAGAAGTTCTGCAGCACCTGGCTGATCCCGGTCGAGCCGGAGCCGACCCCGAGGAAGACGAAGCTGATCATGAAGACCGCCGGCCATCAGGACGAAGAGACATCTTCGCGTGGTTGCGCAGCCGGCCGAAGAAGAGCTGGTCCTCGTAGGCGGGCCGCTTCGGCGGCCGGTTCGCGGCCGGCTGCAGCCGCTACGCGAAGCATTTGCCTGCGGGCGGCGCTTGCGGTGCTGCGTACCTCGTGCCACGCGGTCTCTCCTTGGCGGTATCGGGTCTGCCCGTCGACGACCGTCTCGATCACGCTGGCGGGCGAGCTTCCGAAGACGGCGGCTGACGACGGATCTTCCACGGGATCGTATGGGCTTCCTGCAACCGAGACGACGGTCAGGTCGGCGCGTTTGCCAGGCGTGAGGCTCCCGAGGTCTCGGTCGAGCCCGAGCGCCTCGCGCCGCATCCAGCGTAGCGAGGCGCAGGGCATCCGCGGCGCAGGAGCGCGTCCGGTCGCCGCTCGCGGGCCCGTGCGCCGGCAAGCGCGGCTCGCAGCTCGTCCCAGGGGTCGAGCGAGGGCGTCGAGGCGGGCGAGTCGGTGCCGAGGCCGACGCGCACGCCCGGCGGCCCGGAGCGCGACGAGCGGGGCGATCCCGCAGCCGAGCAGCGCGTTCGAGCGCGGGCAGTGGGCGACCGGGACGTCGGCGGCCGCGAGGAGGCCGATCTCCTCCTCGTCGACGCGCGACGCAGTGGGCGCAGAGGAGCTCCGGGCCGAGCAGCTCCGCGAGCGTCGCGACCGCCGCGCTTGCCGGTCGGCGGCGACGAGCACCTCGGCGGCGGCGGCGAGCGGGCCCGAGCCGTGCTCAGGAGCCACTCGTTCTCACCGTCGCTCTCGGCGAGGTGCGTGCCGACCGGGATCCCGAGCGAGAGGCAGAAGCGGTAGACCTCGAGCGAGCAGGTGTACGGCGCGTGGGGCGAGATCCCGATCCGGACGAGCTCGGTCTCCTCGACCTGCGAGCGGAGCGCCGTCGAACCGGCGCTCGGCCGCGGCGGGGTCGGCGCCGAAGACCTCGAGGTAGACGATCGCCCGCAGCCCGAGCTCGGCGGCCGCGGCGGCGGCCGCGCCCGAGAAGCTGTAGTCGGCGGTCGTCGTGATCCCGGCGGCGAGCGACTCGGCGACGCCGCAGCCGGGCGATCGCGAGCCGTCTCGCCGGCCGAGAGCGAGCGCTTGCGGGCGACGTGGGTCGCGAGCCAGCCGCCGAAGGGCAGCCCGTCCCCGAAGCCGGCGTAGACCGCGTACTCGAGATGCGAGTGGGCGTTGACGAGGCCCGGCAGGATCAGGGCCCGCTCGAAGTGGCGCTCGGCCCGGCCGTGGCCGACCTCGACGATCCGTCCCGTCCTCCCAGGAGACGAACGCCTGCTCGAGCGGCGGGCCGTCGACCGGGAGCACCCAGTCGGCGGAGACCGGCCTGCCTCACGTCTCGAGGGCCGCGGTCTTGACCCGCGTCTGGCGGCGCTCGAGCAGCACCGCGAGCCAGATCGAGCCCTCGAAGAGGATCCAGAGCGGCGCCACCTCGAAGAAGGTGGAGACGAAGTCGACGCCCGGCAGGCAGAGCCCGACGACGGTGCAGATGAAGTAGCCCATCCGCCGGTTCTTGCGCAGCTTGGTCGTCGTCAGGATCCCGAGCCGGGTCAGCCAGACGATGAAGATCGGCATCTCGAACACGACGCGCCATCGCGAGCAGCATGTTGACGCAGAAGCTGAGGAACGGCTTCGCCTGCGGGATGTAGTGGAGCTGGGTGCTGTCGAAGCCGGTCAGGAAGTGGAGCGCCGCCGGCAGGACGACGAAGTAGCCGAAGGCGATGCCCGACGAGGGCGAGCAGGGTGCCGAAGAGGGTGAACCACTTCATCAGCCGCGCGTGGGCGGCGTCGACGGCGGGGATGAAGAACGACCAGGCCTGCCAGAGCAGCACCGGCAGGGCGAGCACGACCCCGAAGTAGATCGAGATCCAGATCGTCGTCGTGAACGCCTCGAACGGGGAGAGCACGGTCAGCTTGCCGCGGTACTTCGGCGGGAGCGTCAGCTCGAGCCAGTTGATCAGCCGGGCGTGGATGACGAAGCCGACGACCGCGCCGACGACGAGCGCCCCGATGCAGATGAACAGCCGCGAGCGCAGTTCATCGAGATGCTCGACGAGCGACGCTTCCTCGCCGTGGTCCAGGCGACGCGGAAGCCTGAGCCGCGGCACCTTCGGCATCGCGCGCTAGGAGATCTGCTCGGTCTCGCGCTCGGGCTCTGCGACCACGGGAGGCTCTGCGACCACGGGCGCGACGACCACCGGCTCGGCGACCACAGGAGCCGGCGCGGGTGCTTCGGCCGCCGGGGCCACGGTCGTCGCTGCCGGAGGCGGAAGCTCCGAGGGTGTGTCGAGCCTGGTCGCCTCCTGGACACCGGTGACCGAGTCCTTGAACTCGCGCATGCCGACGCCGAGCGAGCGTCCGATCTCAGGAAGCCGCTTGGCGCCGAAGAGCAGCAGCGCCACCGCCAGGAGAATGACGAGATGCGTAGGTGAGAAGAGTGACGATCCCATTGCCAATGATCGTACCAGACTCCCTTTGGGCTCCCGCAGCGCCGGTTTGTCAGGTCCGCCTGAGGCAACGGCACGTCAACGGGAGCTAGGATGGGAGCGTACTCGTGCGTCTGGCGCGAGGCGGCCTGCGGACGGAGGGGACGCGGCCGGAGCATTGACCTCGAAGGAGAACCTTGGCACTGCTGGAGCTGGAGAACCTGCACGTCGCGCTCGAGGACGGCACCGAGATCGTCAAGGGCGTCGACCTGACCGTCGACCTGAACGAGGTGCACGCGGTCATGGGGCCGAACGGCTCGGGCAAGTCGACGCTCTCGTACGCGATCGCCGGCCATCCGGCCTACAAGATCACCGAGGGCCGGATCCTCCTCGACGGCGTCGATATCACCGAGGCCGGCGCCGACGAGCGCGCCCAGCGGGGACTCTTCCTCGCCTTCCAGTACCCGCAGGCGATCCCCGGCGTCCGGGTCACCGAGTTCCTGCGCACCGCGATCAACGCGATCCGCAAGGCGAAGGCGGGCAGTCGACGACCCGATGCCCGTCAAGGAGTTCCGCGAGGAGCTCTTCGCGCAGATGGACCGGCTGAAGGTCTCGCGCGAGCTCGCCTCGCGCTACCTGAACGACGGTTTCTCGGGCGGCGAGAAGAAGCGTGTCGAGATCCTGCAGATGGCGATGCTGAAGCCGCGGATGGCGGTCCTCGACGAGACCGACTCCGGTCTCGACATCGACGCGCTGAAGGTCGTCGCGGGCGGTGTCCGCGAGCTCGTCGGCCCGGCCATGGGCGCGCTCGTGATCACCCACTACAAGCGGATCCTCAACTACATCGAGCCGGACCACGTCCACGTCTTCGTCGACGGGAGGATCGTCCAGTCCGGCGGCCCTGAGCTCGCGGATAAGCTGGAGGAGTTCGGGTACGAGGAGTGGGACGCCGAGAACGGCGGCGGACCCGGTCGGAACGGAAGCAGGGAGGACGCCTGATGACACAGATCGAAGACGAGAACGAGATCGTCCAGCGGGATCGGCTCCGACTACGCCGACGAAGTACGGCTTCCACGCGTCCGACGACGCCGGCGGACTACTTCTTCAAGTCGGGGCGCGGCCTGTCGCACGAGCTCGTCGAGATGATCGCCGAGCACAAGTACGAGCCCGACTGGATGCGGAAGTTCCGCCACAGCTCGCTCGACTACTTCCTCGCGCGGCCGCTGCCGAGCTGGGGCGGCGACGTCTCCGGCATCGACTTCGAGAACATCTACTACTACATCCAGCCGACCGAGAAGCAGGCCGAGTCGTGGGAGGATCTGCCGGCAGACATCAAGGACACCTGGGACAAGCTGGGCATCCCCGAGGCGGAGAAGAAGTACCTCGCCGGTGTCGGCGCCCAGTACGAGTCCGAGGTCGTCTACCACAAGCTGCAGGAGAAGCTCGAGCGACCAGGGCGTGCTCTTCCTCGACATGGACTCGGGCCTGCGCGAGCACGAGGAGCTCGTCAAGCAGTACTTCGGGACGATCATCCCGCAGAACGACAACAAGTTCGCGGCGCTGAACAGCGCCGTCTGGTCGGGCGGCTCGTTCATCTACGTGCCGCAGGGCGTGCAAGATCGAGCTGCCGCTCCAGGCCTACTTCCGGATCAACGCCGAGAACATGGGCCAGTTCGAGCGCACGCTGATCATCGTCGACGAGGGCGCCTACGTGCACTACGTCGAGGGCTGCACGGCGCCGATCTACTCGAGCGACTCGCTGCACTCGGCGGTCGTCGAGATCGTCGTCCACAAGGGCGGGCGCTGCCGGTACACGACGATCCAGAACTGGTCGAACAACGTCTACAACCTCGTCACCAAGCGGGCGGTCGCCTACGAGGACGCGACGATGGAGTGGGTCGACGGCAACCTCGGCTCGAAGCTGACGATGAAGTACCCCGCGATCTGGCTGATGGGGCGAGCGTGCCCACGGCGAGGTGCTCTCGATCGCGTTCGCCGGCGCCGGCCAGCACCAGGACGCGGGCGGCAAGTGCGTCCACGTCGCGCCCGAACACGACCTCGGTGATCACGTCGAAGTCGATCTCGAAGAACGGCGGCCGGGCCGGCTACCGCGGCCTGCTCCAGGTCGCGAAGGGCGCGAAGAACGCGAGGTCGAAGGTCGTCTGCGACGCGCTGATCCTCGACGAGGACTCGCGCTCCGACACCTACCCCTACATCCAGATCGACGAGGACGAGGTCGACATCGGCCACGAGGCGACCGTCTCGAAGATCGGCGAGGAGCAGCTCTTCTACCTGATGTCGCGCGGCCTCTCCGAGGCGCAGGCGAGCGCGATGGTCGTCTCCGGCTTCGTCGAGCCGATCACCAAGGAGCTGCCGCTCGAGTACGCGATCGAGATGAACCGCCTGATCGAGCTCCAGATGGAAGGCTCGGTTGGCTAGCCTGCGCCGCTCGCATGTCAGGGCCGACGCCGCCGCGCGCTACGCCGAGCTGCCGGTTCCGACCGACGACGCGAGGAGGCCTGGCGCTTCACCGATCTCGCGCGGCTTCGACCCGGACGCGTTCGACGCGGCCGCGCAGGGCTCGGCTGCGTCGGGGCCGCACGCTCCTCGACTCGACGTCGCGCGGGACGGCGCTCGTCAGGTCGGAGACGCGGGATCGAGATCGACGCGCGCCCCGGACGGGCGTCCGCTTCGAGCCGCTCGCCGAGGACGACCCGCGGCTGCACTCGCTCGTCGGCTGGAACGAGAAGTTCGCCGCCCACAACGCCGCGCTCTGGCGCCACGGGCTGCTCGTCCACGTCCCGAGCGGGGTCGTGCTCGAGCAGCCGCTCTACGTCCGGATCGCCAAGCAGCGCCCGAGAACGGGACGCTCTTCTGGCGGCTGCTGGTCGTCGCCGAGGAGCGGTCGCGCTTCGCGCTGATCGAGGAGTACGCCTCGGCGAGCCCCGAGCTCCGCGCCTACTCGAACGCGGTCGCCGAGCTCTTCGTCGGGCAGGGGCGAAGCTCGAGTACGTCTCGATCCAGAACCTCTCCCGCGAGACCTGGCACTTCGCGACCCACCACGCGCGCGTCGAGCGCGACGCCGAGCTCGACTGGGTCGCCGGCGGCTTCGGCTCCAAGAGCGGCAAGATCCGGATCCAGAACGACCTCAGCGGCCCCGGCGCGACCTCGCGCGTGACGGGCGCCTACTTCGCCGACGGCACCAGCACCTCGACTACGACACCTTCCAGGAGCACATGGCGCCCTCGACCGAGTCCGACTTCGCCTTCAAGGGCGCGCTACGCGAGAGCGGCGCACGCCGTCTGGCGCGGGATGATCCGCGTCGAGCAGGAGGCGCAGAAGACGAACGCCTACCAGGAGAACCGCAACCTGCTCCTCTCGCCGGAGGCGCACGCCGACTCGATCCCCGGCCTCGAGATCCTGGCCAACGACGTCCGCTGCACCCACGGGGCGACGCTCGGCCGCGTCAACCGCGACGAGCTCTTCTACCTGATGGCCCGCGGGCTCTCCCGCGCCGAGGCCGAGCGCCTGATCGTGCGCGGCTTCTTCCAGGACATCCTCGACCGGATCGAGCTCGAGCCGGTCCGCGAGGCGCTCGGCGCCGCCCTCGAGGCCCGGATCCCTCAGGCCTGACCGGCGGGCCCGATCCTCGCGGCCGGCGGGCGCCGTCGGTGCCTCAGTGCTTCAGCGGGTGGGGCGGCGTCGGGTGGATGCCCGTCTGCATCGACGGGTAGCCGCACGCGGGCGAGACGTAGACGCCGCCCGTCTCCTGGAGCGCGCCGAACGCGTGCATCTGCTCACCGGTCGGGGGCTGGTAGATGACCACCGAGACGATCCGGTCGACCTTCTTGCGGTGCACGAAGCCGATGATCTGCGCGGGCGTCGGGTTGTAGTAGGTGTAGGTCTCCATCTGCACGAGCGGGTCGTTGTCGATGTCGGCGGCCGGCGGCGTCGGCAGGAGGTAGCCATCCGGCATCCGGAACCAGAACCCCGTCTCGGCCTGCCAGAGCGTCGAGTCGTCGCGAAAGCCGAATGGGAAGATCGCGACGTTCTCGTTCTTCGCGATGCAGCTCTTGTAGACACCATCGGTGAAAAACGGCCAGCGCTCGGGGTGCAAGACGTAGTAGGCCCGCGAGAGGTCAGGGACGAGAGCGGCGACCGCCAGCAGCGGGAGCACCCAGCGGAGGACGCCCCGCCGTGAGCCGGCCCAGAGCGCGACGATCAGGGCGCCGACGAGCGACACGTAGAGCGCGAGCCGTGCCGGCAGGACGTTGTCCAGGACCGGCAGCCGCGCGACCGCGTGCCACGGGAGCCAGAACTCGAGCTGCCCCTTGATCACGAGCCCGGTGCCGAGCGTCAGGATGACGGCGGCCGCGAGCGCGGCGAGGAGGTAGCGGACGATCGCCGAGCGGCGGGCGCCGAGCGCGTAGAGGACGATGATCACGAGCGTCGGGATGCCGAGGTAGGCACCGGCCTCGGTGGCGTTTCCGCGGAAGTGCTCCGAGCTGGCGAGGAACGTCCTGCCGCCTGCCCAGATGAACTGCGTCGGCAGCGCGAAGTTGAGCAGGTCGCCGTCGAAGGCCGACGGCGTGTTGATCGACCGCGACTGGAAGCCCGTGACGAGGTAGTAGAGGAGCGGGGCGGCGATGACGGCGGCGAGGCCGGCGCCCCCGAGGAGCGGCCGCCAGAGGCGGCGGATCCGCGCCCGCGTCGCCGGGAGGAGCGGGTAGGCGAGCGCGAGCGCGACCACGAGCGCGAGCGCCGCCGTGACGACGATCTCGGTCGAGAGCCAGAACTGGAGGCCGAAGAGGACGCCGAGGCGCCAGCCGATGCCCCGGCCGTCGAGCTCGCCCTGCAGGTAGCGGATCGTCGCGAGCGCGATCAGCGGCACGAGGAACACCGAGGTCATGTGGAGGTGGCCCTGCTCCTGCCCGAGCATGTAGCTCGAGAAGCCGAACAGGTAGCCGCCGACGAGAGAGGCGAAGGTCGAGCGGGTCACGTGGCGGCAGAGCAGGTAGGCGGTGAACGCCGACGCCGCCGGGACGAGGATGGCCGCGACGTTGTAGGAGACGTCGGGGCCGAACAGGGCGGTGACGGGAGTGAAGAGGAGCGCGAGCCCCGGCACGGTCGTCGCCCAGGCCAGGTTGACGCCGACCGGGGCGTAGATCGCGTGGCTGTAGAACGGGTTCTGCCAGGTCTCGAGCGCGTGCAGCCACCAGGCGAACGACCAGACGAAGATCTCCGGGTCGCGGCCGTAGCCGATCAGCAGGCGCCCGGGATGCGCGACGATCCGCTCGCCGAAGTACGCGAAGGCGACGGCGAGATAGGCGAGCCCGACGAGCGCGTTCCTCGCGAGGCGATGCGTCACGAGCGAACGAGCGGCTTGTACTTGATGCGGTGGGGCTCGAGCGCGTCGGCGCCCCGGTTCTCGGTGACCCAGTCGACGTACTCGCCCCAGCCGCCCTCGAACCACGTCACCTGCGAGTCGCCCTCGAAGGCGAGGATGTGGGTGGCGACGCGGTCGAGGAACCAGCGGTCGTGCGTGATGACGACGGCGCAGCCGGCGAAGTCGAGCAGCGCCTCCTCGAGCGCCCGCAGCGTGTCGACGTCGAGGTCGTTCGTCGGCTCGTCGAGGAGGAGCACGTTGCCGCCGCTTCGGAGCAGCTTCGCGAGGTGGACGCGGTTGCGCTCGCCGCCCGAGAGCTGGCCGACCGGCTTCTGCTGATCGCCGCCGCGGAAGTTGAACCAGCTCACGTACTGGCGCGAGTTGACCTCGCGCTTGCCGAGCTCGATCAGGTCGTGGCCGCCGCTGATCTCCTTCCAGACCGTGTTCTTCGGATCGAGCCCGCCGCGCGACTGGTCGACGTAGGCGAGCTCGACCGTCTCGCCGAGGCGGAGCGTGCCCGCGTCGGGCTGCTCCTCGCCGGCGATCAGGCGGAAGAGCGTCGTCTTGCCGGCCCCGTTCGGACCGACGACGCCGACGATGCCCGCCGGCGGCAGCGAGAAGGTCAGGTTCTCGAACAGGAGCCGGTCGCCGTACCCCTTCGCCACCCCCGCGGCCTCGAGCACGGAGTCGCCGAGCCGCGGGCCCGGGCGGGATGTGGATCTCGACCCGGTCGAGCTTCACCCGCTCCTCCTCGGCGAGCAGCTTCTCGTAGGCGCCGAGGCGGGCCTTCGATTTCGCGTGACGGGCCCGCGGGCTCAGGCGCACCCATTCGAGCTCGCGGGCGAGCGTGCGCCGGCGCGCCGACTCCTGCTTCTCCTCGGCGGCGAGCCGGGCCTGCTTCTGCTCCAGCCAGGAGGAGTAGTTGCCCTGGAACGGGAGGCCGCGGCCGCGGTCGAGCTCGAGAATCCAGCCGGCGACGTTGTCGAGGAAGTAGCGGTCGTGCGTCACGGCGATGACGGCCCCCTTGTAGTCGCCGAGAAAGCGCTCGAGCCAGTAGACGGATTCGGCGTCGAGATGGTTGGTCGGCTCGTCGAGGAGGAGCAGGTCGGGCGCCTGCAGAAGCACGCGACAGAGCGCGACACGGCGGCGCTCGCCGCCCGAGAGCGAGGTGACGTCACGGTCGCCGTCGGGGAGCCGCAGCGCGTCCATCGCCCGGTCGAGCGTCGCCTCGAGCGACCAGGCGTCCCGGCGGTCGATCTCGTCCTGCACCTTCGCCTGCTCGGCGAGGAGGATGTCGTAGTCGGCGTCCGGCTCGGCGAAGGCGGACGAGACCGCGTTGAAACGGTCGAGCAGGTCGCGGAGCTCGCGGACGCCGTCCTCGACGTTGCCGCGCACGTCCTTGCCCGGGTCGAGCTCCGGCTCCTGCTCGAGCAGCCCGACGGTCGCCCCGGGGCGAGCTGCGCCTCGCCGTTCGAGGGCTCCTCACGCCCCGCCATGATCCGCAGCAGCGTCGACTTGCCGGCACCGTTCGGCCCGAGCACCCCGATCTTCGCGCCGTGGAAGAACGAGAGCGAGATGTTCGCGAGCACCTGCCGGTCCGGCCCGTAGAACTTGTCGGCCCGATACATCGAGTAGACGAACTCAGACACGCTGTCCTCCCGGGGCCGGCTGCGCTGCCAGGGTAGAGGCCGGCCCGGGCGACGCGCCCCCTGGGGCGGCCGGCAAGCGGTCGCGGCCGATCGTCGGGTCGTTCGGCGCAGGCACGATCGGGCACGATAGTCGGGGCCGGCGCGGCCGGGTCTCGGGGCCGCCTCGGTACAGTAGGTTCCATGGCGGTTTCGTTGGGGGCGACCCTTGATGCGGCGCGGCTTCGTGCCGACTTCCCGATCTTCGAGCAGGAGATCAACGGCAGGCCGCTCGCGTACCTGAACTCGGCCGCCACCTCGCAGAAGCCGCGCCAGGTGCTCGAGGCGATGACCACCTTCTACGAGACGTCGTACTCGAACGTCCATCGCGGCGTCTACACGCTCGGAGAGCGGGCGACCGCCGGGCTCGAGGGCGCCCGCGAGAAGGTGCGGGCCTTCGTCAACGCCCCGAGCGAGCGCGAGATCATCTTCCTCCGCAACGCCACCGAGGGCCTCAACCTCGTCGCCTACGCCTACGGGCTCGCCCGACTCGGGCCGGGCGACGTCGTGCTCGCGACCCAGCTCGAGCACCACTCGAACTTCGTCCCCTGGCAGTACGTCGCCAACCGCACCGGCGCCGAGTTCCGGATCATCCCGATCGACGACGCCGGCGATCCGCTCCTCGACGAGGTCGCCGACCTCGAGAACGTCCGGGTGGTCGCGGCGAACATCGTCTCGAACTCCCTCGGGACGATCGGCGACACGCGGCGGCTCGCCGCCTTCGCCCATGAGCGCGGCGCCATCCTCACCTGCGACGCCGCGCAGGCTGCGCCCCATGTCCGGCTCGACGTCCAGGCGCTCGGCGCCGACTTCGTCAGCGTCTCGGGTCACAAGATGTGCGGCCCGAGCGGGATCGGGTTCCTCTGGGGCCGCAGCGAGCTCCTGCTCGAGATGGAGCCGTTCCTGCTCGGCGGGCACATGATCCGGAACGTCGGCGACGAGACGACGACCTGGGGTGAGTTGCCCGCGAAGTTCGAGGCAGGTACCTCGCCGGTCGCCGAGGCGGTCGGCCTCGGTGCGGCGATCGACTATCTCGAGGCGGTCGGGCTGGAGGCGATCGAGGCGCACGAGCACGCGCTCGCGGCCTACGCGCTCGAGGCGCTCGCAGAGGTCCCCGGCATCACGCTCTACGGGCCGCCGCCCGAGCGTCGCGCCGGCATCGTCATGTTCAACGTCGAGGGCGTCCACCCGCACGACATGGCCCAGATCCTCGACCTCGACGGGATCGCGATCCGCGCAGGCCACCACTGCTGCCAGCCGCTGATGCGCAAGCTCGGGGTGACCGCGACGAACCGCGCGAGCTTCTACCTCTACACGCTGCCCGAGGAGATCGACCGCCTCGTCGCCGGCGTGCAGAGGGCGCGGGAGCTGATGGCGTGATCGCGGGAGCGGAGTCCGGCCGGTGAGCGAGTTCGAGGACCTCTACCGTGAGGTCATCCTCGACCACTACAAGCACCCGCGCAACTACGGGCTGCTCGAGCCGAGCGACGCGCAGGCGGAGGGCCAGAACCCCCTCTGCGGCGACGAGGTCACGGTCTCGATCAGATTCGGCGCCGACGGCGAGACGATCGAGGCGATCGGCTTCGAGGGGCGCGGTTGCGCCATCTCGCAGGCGGCGACCTCGATGCTCACCGACCTCGTCAAGGGACGTACCGCCGCCGAGGTCGCCGCCCTCCCGAAGGAGGAGATCCTCGACGAGGTCGGCATCCCGCTGAGCCCGGTCCGGATGAAGTGCGCGATCCTCGGGCTCGGGGTGGTCAAGGTGGCGCTCAACCGCTCGAAGGGGACGGCGCTCCCCGACGAATGGCAGGGCCTCGACATTGGCTGACCTGCACGTCGCCCCGGTCGCGGAGCTGCCGCCGGGGTCGATGAAGCTGGTCGAGCACGAGCCGTTCCGCGTCGGTGTCTACAACTGCGACGGCGAGCTGCACGCGATCGAGGATCGCTGCTCCCACGACGACGGTCCCATCTGTCTCGGCAGCTGGGACGCGGAGACGTGCACCGTCGCCTGCCCGCGTCACGGCGCCAGCTTTGACCTCGCGAGCGGCCGCGCCCTCTCGCTGCCCGCCTACCTGCCGGTCCGCACCTTCCCGGTCCGCGTCGAGGAAGGCGTCGTCATCGTCGAGATCGACGGCTGAGGTGGCCGAGCCGGTCCGCTGCTGGCAGACGACCGACGCCGAGTACCTCCGCTATCACGACGAGGAATGGGGCCGGCCGGTCCGCGACGAGCAGGGGATCTACGAGCGCCTCTGCCTCGAGGGGTTCCAGTCGGGTCTCTCGTGGTTGACGATCCTCCGCAAGCGGCCGGCGTTCCGCCGCGCGTTCGCAGGCTTCGACCCGAGCCGGGTCGCGCGCTTCGGCGAGAGCGACGTCGAGCGGCTGCTCGCGGACGCCGGCATCGTCCGCCACCGCGGCAAGATCGAGGCCGCGATCGCCAACGCGCAGGCCACGATCGCGCTGCGCGCGGCGGGCGAGCCGCTGGCCGAGCTCTTCTGGGCCCACGCGCCCGCGGCGCACCGGCCGCCGCGTCGCCACGAGGACTGGCCGGCGCAGACCGCCGAGTCGGCCGCGCTCGCCCGTCACCTGCGCCGGGCGGGCTTCCGCTTCGTTGGGCCGACGACGGTGTACGCCGCCATGCAAGCATGCGGTGTCGTGAACGACCATCTCAGCTGCTGCTTCGTCCGTGACGCCGTCGAGCGGGAGCGCTTGGGCTGATGCTCGACGACCGCGTCCGTGCCGTCCTGCGCCGGCTCGAGGAGGAGACGGCCGGCGAGGCGAGCGCCGACCTCCCGGTCGAGGAGCGCTCGCTCCAGATCGAGCCGTCGAGCGGCGCGCTCCTCTACTCCCTCTGCGCCGGCCGGCCGGGCTGCCAGGTGCTCGAGATCGGCGGCTCCCGCGGCTACTCGACGATCTGGCTCGGGGCCGCCGTCCGCCCTCACGGCGGCCACGTCACCTCGCTCGAGGCAAACCCGGTCAAGCTCTCGGCCTCGGCCCGCAACATCGCCGACGCCGGGCTCGCAGACTGGGTCGAGGTGATCGCCGGTGACGCCTTCGAGTCCCTCGTGCGGCTCGACGGCCCCTACGACGTCGTCTTCCTCGACGCCTGGAAGGACGACTACGAGGCGCTCTTCGGGCTGGCACGGTCCCGCCTCGGCGCCGGGGCGGTCGTCGTCGCCGACAACGTCCTCTCCCACGCCGCGCTCGTCGCCTACTCCGCCGCCCGCCAGGCCGATCCGGCCGCGGTCAGCGTCACCGTGCCGCTCGATAACGGCCTCGAAGTGACCACGCTCTTGACCGGCGAGTTACTATCGGAGTAACCGCGGAAAGGAGGTGGTCCGGTAGATGGAGATTTCCAGTACGGGCAGTGGAGGTACCAGCTCGTAGGGGCGTGTCCCCGAGACCTGACGGGGAATCGCCTAGCCAGCGTGGGGGATATCGCCTGAAGCGCGCCGCCGGGAAGATCCGGTCGGAAGCGCCCCTACGAAATCCACGCTTGGTACCTGAGCCGGGCCGCCCCAGGGCGGCCCGGCTTTTTCTTGCCGAGAGACGCCGCCGGCACCGCCGCCGGCGGGCCGGGTTTCGGGGCCGGTTCGCTAGGCTGGCCCCATGGCGACGACGCGGGCGATCCAGCTTGTGACCGAGATTCCCGGGCCGCGCTCGCGCGAGATCGGCGAGCGGATCGAGCGGGCCGTCGCCCGTCCGCTCGCGATCACCTTCCCGATCGTCGCCGCCTCCGGACACGGCGCGACGCTCACCGACGTCGACGGCAACACGTTCATCGACTTCGCCGGCGGCGTCGGGAGCCTGAACGTCGGCCACAGCCACCCCGACGTCGTCGCGGCCGCCCACGAGCAGCTCGACCGCTTCAGCCACACCGACTTCACGGTCGTCCCCTACGAGACCTACGTCGCGCTGGCCGAGCGCCTCGCCGAGCGGGTGCCGATCTCCGGGCCGGTCAAGGCGGCGTTCTTCAACGCCGGCACCGAGGCGGTCGAGAACGCCGTCAAGTTCGCGCGCGCCTACACCGGGCGCCCCGCGGTGATCGCGTTCGACGGCGCCTTCCACGGCCGCACCCTGCTCTCCCTCTCGCTCACCTCGAAGGTCCACCCCTACAAGGCCGGCCTCGGGCCGTTTGCCCCCGAGGTCTACCGGGTGCCCTTCCCGCACCCCTACCGCGGCGTCGAGGTCGAGGCCGCGCTTGCCGCGCTCGAACGCATCCTGACGACCGGGGTTGCCGCCGAGTCGGTCGCCGCGATCGTGCTCGAGCCGGTCCAGGGCGAGGGCGGCTTCATCGTCGCGCCGCCCGAGTTCGTCGCCGGCGTACGCCGGATCTGCGACCGGCACGGGATCGTGCTCGTCGCCGACGAGGTGCAGTCCGGGTTCGGGCGGACGGGCCGCTTCTTCGGGATCGAGCACTCGGGCATCGAGCCGGATCTGATCTGCGTCGCGAAGTCGATCGCGAACGGCCTGCCGCTCTCGGGCGTCATCGGCCGGGCGGAGATCATGGACGCCCCGGCTGCCGGTGGGGTCGGGGGCACGTTCGTCGGCAACCCGGTCGCCCAGGCGGCGGCTCTGGCCGTGCTCGACGTGATCGACGAGGAGGGCCTCCTCGAGCGCTCGGCCGCGCTCGGGGAGACGATGCGGGCGCGGCTCAACGCCTGGCAGGAGCGCTGGCCGGAGATCGGCGAGGTGCGGGGACTCGGCTCGATGCTGGCGATCGAGCTCGTCGCCGACCCGGCGACGAAGAAGCCGGCGAAGGAGATCGCCCAGCGCGTGACCGAGGCGGCGCTCCAGCGGGGGCTGCTGCTCATCACCTGCGGCGTCTACGGGAACTGCATCCGCGTCCTCGTGCCGCTCGTGATCACCGACGCGGAGCTCGAGGAGGCGCTCGGGGCCTGGGAAGAGGCGCTCGCGGCCGTCGTCGGCTGACGGCCGCGGAGGGAGATCGAACCACATTGATGGCGGGCGACGTGGTCGCGGACCGCTACGAGCTCGAAGAGCTCGTCGGCGCCGGCGGCATGTCGAGCGTGTTCCGCGCGCACGACCGGGTCCTCGAGCGAGCCGTCGCCGTCAAGGTCCTGCACGAACGGCTCGGAACCGACTCCGACGTCGTCGCGCGCTTCGGGCGCGAGGCGAAGCTCGTCGCAGGGCTTGCCCATCCGAACATCGTCGCCGTGATCGACCGCGGCCAGCACGAGGGCCGGCCGTACATCGTCTTCGAGTACATCGCCGGCGAGAACCTGAAGCAGCTCGCCGCCCGCGAGGGCCCGCTGCCCCCGGCCCGAGCGATCGAGCTCGCGATCGCGGTCGCCCACGGCCTCGACTTCGCGCACGAGCAGGGCTTCGTCCACCGCGACGTCAAGCCGCAGAACGTCCTCCTGAACGGCCGCGGCGAGGTGAAGGTCACCGACTTCGGGATCGCCCGTCCGCTCGCCGCCCAGGGCAGCGAGACGCAGACGGGCACCGTCCTCGGCACCTGCGACTACATCTCGCCCGAGCAGGCCCAGGGCAGGCAGGTCGGCGAGCGCTCCGACGTCTACTCGCTCGGGATCGTTCTCTACGAGCTGCTGACCGGCGAGATGCCCTTCACGGGCGAGAACTTCGTCGCCGTCGCGATGCAACACATCAACGTGCCGCCGCCGACGCTGCGGAGCAAGCGGCCGGAGCTCTCGCCGCGGCTCGAGGCCGCGGTCGCGAAGGCGCTCGCCAAGGACCCCGCCGACCGCTTCGCGACGATGTCCGCCTTCGCCGAGGAACTGACAGCCTGCCTGGCCGAGCCCGCGGAGGGCAGCGAGGGCGCCGCGACGGCGGTGCTCCGGCCACCTGCCCCGAGCGAGCGGCCGCGGGCGCGGCGCGGTCGCTGGGCGTGGTACGCGCTCGGCGCCGTCATCCTTGCGCTCCTCGCCGCCGCGGTGGCGGTGATCCTGGCGCTGCGGACGGGCGGCGGCGGTGCGGGCGGCGGCGGCCCGGGCGGCGGCGGCTCGGCTGGCGGCGGCGCACCGGGGGCGCCGATCCGCCTGCGCGCGGTGCGCTCCTACGACCCGTTCGGCAACAACCACATCGAGAACCCGCAGCTTGTCCCCTCCGCCACCGACGGCAAGCTCTCGACCTACTGGGCAACCGAGGATTACTACGACAAGACGCTCGGTAAGCCGGGGGTCGGGATCATCCTCGCCGCCGACGCGCCGGTGCCGGCGAGGACGCTGACGATCGTCTCGGCGACGCCCGGGTACCGGGCGGTGATCGAGTCGGGGGCGTCCGCGTCCGGCCCGTTCACACCCGACTCGCGCTCGCAGGTCGGCGGCGC